>NZ_JBEYWZ010000005.1:333362-442795 GCF_040644915.1 Streptomyces sp. NPDC046925
GGCCCGCCGCGTGATGCGGCGGGCCCCCTCGTCGTACTCCGTCCGTGCCGGCTACGCCCAGGTCATGAGTCGCTTGGGCTGCTCCAGGATCGCCGCCACGTCGGCGAGGACCTTGGAGCCGAGCTCGCCGTCGACCAGGCGGTGGTCGAAGGAGAGCGCCAGCGTCGTCACCTGACGCGGCTTGACCTTGCCCTTGTGGACCCAGGGCTGGAGCTTGATCGCGCCGACCGCGAGGATCGCGGATTCGCCCGGGTTCAGGATCGGCGTGCCGGTGTCGACGCCGAAGACGCCGACGTTCGTGATGGTGACCGTGCCGCCCTGCATCGCGGCCGGAGACGTCTTGCCGTCACGGGCCGTGGAGACCAACTCACCGAGGGACTCGGCCAGTTCGGGCAGCGTCTTGGCCTGGGCGTCCTTGATGTTCGGGACGATCAGACCGCGCGGGGTCGCAGCGGCGATGCCCAGGTTCACGTAGTGCTTCTGGACGATCTCCTGGTTCGCCTCGTCCCAGGCGGCGTTCACGTCCGGGTTGCGCCGGATCGCCACCAGCAGGGCCTTGGAGATGAGCAGGAGCGGATTGACCCGCAGGCCCGCGAAGGCCTTGTCCTGCTTCAGCTCCTCGACCAGCTTCATCGTCCGCGTCACGTCCACCGTCACGAACTCCGTGACGTGCGGCGCCGTGAAGGCCGAGCCGACCATCGCCTGCGCGATGGCCTTGCGGACGCCCTTGACGGGGACGCGGGTCTCGCGGGCGTCGCTGCCTGCCAAAGCGGGAGCTTCGGCTTGTGCGTCGGCTTCGGCTGCCGCCTGCCGGGGTGCGGGCGCGGGAGCCGGGGCGGGGGCGGCGGCCGGGGCCACTGCCGCGTGGACGTCCTCGCGCGTGATGATCCCGTCGGGACCGGACGGGATGATGACCGTGAGGTCGACTCCCAGGTCCTTGGCGAGCTTGCGCACCGGCGGCTTGGCCAGCGGGCGGCTGCCCGTGGGGGCCGGGACAGCGGGGGCGGCGGCAGGGGCGGCGGCTGCCGCGGCGGAGCCGTTCAGCTCGGCCTGGACCGCTGCCGCGTAGTACGTACCGGCGGCAGCGGCCTGGTCCTGCGCCGACTTGCGCGCGCGGCGCTTCGTCGAGGACTCGGCGACCCCATAGCCGACAAGCACCGGCTGGCGGCCCTCGGGAGCGGTCTCCTCCGCGGGGGCGGCCTCCTCCGCCGGGGCGGGGACGGCGTCCGACACGGGGGCGGCGTCCGTCTGGGCGGGCGCACCGCCGCCGGACACGTCCACCGTGATGATCACCTGGCCGACGTCGACCGTGGTGCCCTCGGGGAAGCGCAGTTCCCGTACGACTCCGTTGAAGGGGATGGGCAGCTCGACGGCGGCCTTGGCCGTCTCGACCTCGCACACCACCTGCCCGTCGGTGACCGTGTCGCCCGGCGCCACGAACCACTTGAGGATCTCCGCCTCGGTGAGCCCCTCGCCCACGTCGGGCATCTTGAACTCGGCCAGCGCAGCGTCTGTAGCCTCAGTCGCGTCTGTCATGGTCGTCATGACCCCTCTCCCTCAGTACGCCAGCGAGCGGTCGACAGTGTCGAGCACCCGGTCGAGGCCCGGCAGGTACTCCTCTTCCAACCGCGCCGGCGGATACGGCGCGTGGAAGCCGCCGACCCGCAGCACGGGAGCTTCGAGGTGGTAGAAGCAGCGCTCGGTGATACGGGCGGCGATCTCCGCGCCCGTGCCCAGGAAGACCGGAGCCTCGTGGACCACGACGAGCCGCCGCGTCTTCTCGACCGATGCCTGCACCGTGTCGAAGTCCATCGGCGACATGGAGCGCAGGTCCACGACCTCCAGGGACTTGCCCTCCTCGGCGGCGGCCGCTGCGGCCTCCAGGCAGACCTTCACCATCGGGCCGTACGCGGCGAGGGTGAGGTCCGTGCCCTCGCGGGCGACGCGGGCCTTGTGCAGGGGCGCCGGGATGGACTCGGTGTCGACCTCGCCCTTGTCCCAGTAACGCCGCTTCGGCTCGAAGAAGATCACCGGGTCGTCGCTCTGGATGGCCTGCTGCATCATCCAGTAGGCGTCCGACGAGTTCGACGGAGAGACGACCTTCAACCCCGCCACGTGCGCGAAAAGCGCCTCGGGCGACTCGCTGTGGTGCTCGACGGCGCCGATGCCGCCGCCGTACGGAATGCGGATGACGACCGGCATCTTGATCTTGCCGAGCGCGCGGGCGTGCATCTTCGCGAGCTGCGTGACGATCTGGTCGTACGCCGGGAAGACGAAGCCGTCGAACTGGATCTCCACCACCGGGCGGTAACCCCGCAGGGCAAGTCCGATGGCCGTGCCGACGATGCCGGACTCGGCGAGCGGGGTGTCGATGACACGGTCCTCGCCGAAGTCCTTCTGGAGCCCGTCCGTCACCCGGAAGACGCCGCCGAGCTTGCCGACGTCCTCGCCCATGATGAGGACCTTGGGGTCGGTGTCGAGGGCCGTGCGCAGCGATTCGTTGATCGCTTTGGCAAGGGGAAGCTTCTGAACGCCCATGGTCACTTACCGCCTTCGTCCGCGAACGACGCCTGGTACGCGGCGAACTGCGCGCGCTCCTCGTCGACGAGCGCATGCCCGTCCGCATACGCGTTCTCGAAGATCGCCATCAGATCCGGATCCGGCATCGCCCGCACCACCTCTCGCACTCGCTTGCCCAACGCTTCGCTCTCCGCTTCGAGTTCCGCGAAAAATCCCTCATCAGCGTGGTTCTCGGCCTCGAGATAGGTCCGCAGGCGCAGGATCGGGTCCTTGGCCTCCCAGGACTCCCGCTCGTCGTCGCTGCGGTACTTGGTCGGGTCGTCGGAGGTGGTGTGCGCGCCCATGCGGTAGGTGAACGCCTCGATGAGCGCCGGGCCCTCGCCCGAACGCGCCCGCTCCAGGGCCCACTTGGTGACGGCCAGGACGGCGAGCACGTCGTTGCCGTCGACCCGCACGCCCGGGAAGCCGAAGCCCTGCGCGCGCTGGTAGAGCGGCACGCGGGTCTGCTTCTCGGTGGGCTCGGAGATCGCCCACTGGTTGTTCTGGCAGAAGAACACGACGGGGGCGTTGTAGACCGCGGAGAAAGTGAAGGACTCGGCGACATCGCCCTGGCTGGACGCGCCGTCACCGAAGTACGCGATCACTGCCGAGTCCGCGCCGTCCTTGGCCACGCCCATGGCGTAGCCGGTGGCGTGCAGGGTCTGCGAGCCGATGACGATCGTGTACAGGTGGAAGTTGTTGCTGTTGGGGTCCCAGCCACCGTGGTTCACGCCGCGGAACATGCCGAGCAGATTGGTCGGGTCGACCCCGCGGCACCAGGCGACGCCGTGCTCGCGGTAGGTCGGGAAGACGTAGTCGTCCTCGCGGGTGGCGCGGCCCGAGCCGATCTGGGCGGCTTCCTGGCCGAGCAGCGACGCCCACAGGCCCAGCTCGCCCTGGCGCTGCAGGGAGGTGGCCTCGGCGTCGAAGCGGCGGGTGAGAACCATGTCGCGGTACAGGGCGCGCAGCTCGTCGGCGGTGATGTCCGCGACGTACGAGTCGTACTCGGCGTTCTTGACCCGCTTGCCCTCGGGGGTCAGCAGCTGGACAAGCTGGGGTTCCGTGCTCTTCTTGGGCGCGGCCTTCTTGGCGCTTGCGCGCTTCCCGCCGCTGGTCGTGCTGCGGCGCGGTGTGCGCGCGGCGGTGCTCTCCACGGTCACGTGTGCTCCTCCGTCGGTCCGGCCCCCGGGATTACCGGGTAAGCCAGTGCGGCTCGCCTGATCCGTGCCCGCGCACGGGGTGGGTGCGACTCGGCCGGGAACAGGCGTGACAGGTGCCCCGGCGAGCGCCCTGCACAATGCACGTTACCCAGTGCTTCCCAATTCTGTGAAACCCCATCTGACCTGCGAATTTGCTTGGATTTCCAAGTATCTGACTGCTTGGATTTCCGAGTAAATCGAGAAAGTCGGGAACACTTCCTGGTCACAGCACTGATCACAGCCTGGCAGGGGGCCGGAACACCGGCACGTTATCCCGGCCACCCCGTGGACGGGAAGGGTTCAGCCAGGGCACCGGTAGAGATCGTGTGTGAGACTGGCTGCGTGCGCGAAGACGGAAAAATTACGGTATTTCTCCTCGACGACCATGAAGTGGTCCGGCGTGGAGTCCATGAGCTGCTCTCCGTGGAGTCCGACATCGAGGTCGTCGGCGAGGCGGGAACAGCGGCGGACGCCCTGGTCAGGATCCCGGCGACCCGGCCGGACGTGGCCGTTTTGGACGTGCGCCTTCCGGATGGCAGCGGCGTCGAGGTCTGTCGCGAGATCCGTTCGCAGAACGAGGACATCAAATGCCTGATGCTCACTTCGTTCGCCGACGACGAGGCGCTCTTCGACGCCATCATGGCGGGCGCTTCCGGCTATGTCCTGAAGGCCATTCGCGGCAATGAACTCCTCTCGGCCGTACGTGACGTGGCAGCCGGAAAGTCCCTGCTCGACCCCGTCGCCACGGCCCGCGTCCTGGAGCGGTTGCGCGACGGCAACACCCCCAAGGGCGACGACCGCCTGGCGAACCTCACGGATCAGGAACGCAAGATCCTGGACCTGATCGGCGAGGGCCTGACCAATCGGGTGATCGGCGAACGGCTGCACCTCGCCGAAAAGACGATCAAGAATTACGTGTCCAGCCTGCTGTCGAAGCTCGGCATGGAGCGGCGCTCGCAGGCGGCGGCGTATGTGGCACGTATGCAGGCGGAGCAGAATCACTGACCGCGGGCCCTCATCGCTGACCGTGAGCACTCACCACCGTCCGTGAGTGCTTGAAACGGGACTTACGTCCCCGTCCGTAGGGGCGTGCTCCCCTTCCCCGGCCCCCCGCCGGTGCCGGAGGGTGGAACGCATGCCCACCGACGATCAACAGGACGAACGGCTCGCCTTCGAACTGCTCGGACGCACCGACTACGGCCGCGTCGCTACCAGCATGCGCGCGCTGCCCTTCCTCGCCGCGGCCCGGCACGTCGTCGTGGACGGCCGCATTCTGCTGCGGATGCACAAGGGGTACGGCTACCACGAGGCCTGCATCGGCAGCGTCATCGCCTACGGGGCGGACAATCTGAGCGCCGAGACCGCGCGCACGGGGCAGTGGACCGTGCAGTTCGTCGGCCTCTGCGAGGTCATCGAGCCGACCAACGACGAACTGGAACTCTTCGGCCCCGGCCCGCATTACGTGGACGGCGAGCTGTACGACCCGGTCTACATGCGCCTGGAGCCGCAGCTGGCCACGGTGCACACCTTGCAGCGCGGCCGGGAGCGGCAGTTCCAGGAGAGCGTGCGGTGAGCCGGTAGAGCCGCTGCCGCCCTGGAGCCTCAGGGGTACGCACTTGGAGCCTCCAGACATACGCACGCGCGCGTGGTGCCCTTCCGGGCTCCACGCGCGCGTGCGTCATGCGTAGGGCTGTCGGCGGCCGCTCAGCCGCCTTCCTGGCCCGCGACGACCCCGCCTTCGGTGCCGCCGTCCGTCGCCGGCGGGTCCTCGCTCTCCGGAGGGCTCTCTTCCCCGGTGGGCGTCGTCGGGTCGTCCGACGGCTCGGTGGGGTCGTCCGAGGGCTTCGTCGGGTCGTCCGACGGCTCGTCCTCGGTGGGCGACTCGGGAGCGGTCGGTCCCGTGGTGTTCGGCTGGGACGGCGTCCAGTCACCCTGGCCGCCGGTGCCGTCGCCGGGCTCGGCGGTGTCCTCGTCCGACGTCTCGTCGTCCGAGCTCTTGCTCGGCTTCTGCGTCTCCGACTGCTTCGTCGGCGACTTCGTCGGGGTGTCCTTGTCCTTCGTCTTGTTGTCGTTCGCCGACAGGGCGATCGCGACACCCACGGCGATCGCGATGACCGCGAGCACGGCGAAGATCCACATCTTGCCGCGGCCGCCCCGGCCGTTGCCGTCGCGGTGACCGCCCTCGAAGCCGCCGTCGTCGCCGCCCGGCGGACGCAGCATGGCACCGGGGATCTGCGCGGTGCCGGAGTCGCCCGGGTGCTGCATCGCGGTGGTGCCCGCGACGCCCATCGCCGGAGTGCTGCCGCCCTCGTGCATGCCCGCGACATCGACGGGCCCGGTGTTCCAGGTCCCGGTGTGGCTGCCCTGCTCGTGCAGCATTTGGAGCCCGTACTGGACCAGACCGCGCATCTCCTCGGCGGTCTGGAAACGGTCGTCCGGGTCCTTGGCGAGCGAACGCATCACCAGGCCGTCCAGCTCCGGCGGCGCCGCGTCCGAGGTCTCGGACGGCGGCACGGGGATGTCCTGGACGTGCTGGTAGACCACGGAGAGCGGCGTCTCGCCGGTGAACGGCGGACGCAGCGCGAGGAGCTCGTAGAGCAGACAGCCGGTGGCGTAGAGGTCGGAGCGGTGGTCGACGGCCTTGCCGAGCGCCTGCTCCGGGGAGAGGTACTGGGGCGTGCCCATGACCATGCCGGTCTGCGTCATCGTCGACTGCGCGCCGTGCAGCGCACGGGCGATGCCGAAGTCCATCACCTTCACCGCGCCGGTGTTGGTGATGATCACGTTCGCGGGCTTGATGTCGCGGTGCACGATGCCGTGCTGGTGCGAGTACGCGAGCGCCTCGAGCACCCCGGAGACGATGATCAGGGCCTGCTCGGGACCCGGCGCCTCGGCGTTGAGCAGCAGGTCACGGATCGTCCGGCCTTCGACGATCTCCATGACGATGTACGGGACGACGCTCGGCCCGACGACGTCCTCGCCGGAGTCGTAGACCGCCACCACCGCATGGTGGTTGAGTCCCGCGACCGACTGGGCCTCGCGCGTGAAGCGGGCCTTGGATACCGGGTCCTCCGCGAGGTCGGAGCGGAGCAGTTTCACGGCGACCGTACGACCGAGACGTACGTCCTCGGCCGCGAACACCTCTGCCATGCCGCCCCGGCCGAGTCTGTGGGTGAGCCGATATCGGCCATCCCCAACAAGCCCGTTGTTGCCCCACAACTCAGGCGCATCCGACATTCCGCCGCCAGTCGCCTCGGGGTCGGACGGGCCCTGAGCGCGCTGCGTCTGTGCCATCAGTCCTCGCCGTCGTTTCTGGTCGTGGTGCTTGGTGGTACTGGGGGATCCCCGCCGGGCCACGCTACAGCCTCCGCGTGCCGCGGCGGTTCGAGGTGGACCGGACATCAAACCCGCCGGGTGCCCTCGCGCGCAAACTTGTAACGCTTCCGAGACGCTTCTTGCGCGTACGGTCACGGAACGGGCATCGAGCTTGACGTGTCCGTGCCCTCGGGCAGACTTGGCCAGGAATAGCGGGAATCGATCACCGATCGCGGAGCCGTCCGGCACACCGCGCCGATGGGGGACGCACGACATGAGCAGCCAGGACGGCGCACAGGGACGGTATGCGGGGCGCTCGCTGGCCGGCGGCCGGTACCAGCTGCGCGATCTTCTCGGTGAAGGCGGCATGGCCTCCGTTCACCTGGCGTACGACTCCGTACTCGATCGTCAGGTCGCGATCAAGACGCTTCACACCGAACTCGGACGGGAGCAGTCGTTCCGCGAACGCTTCCGTCGCGAGGCCCAGTCGGTGGCCAAGCTCACTCACACGAACATCGTCTCGGTCTTCGACACCGGCGAGGACGAGCTCGACGGCGCGACGATGCCGTACATCGTCATGGAGTACGTGGAGGGCAAGCCGCTCGGCTCCGTGCTCGACGCCTCGGTCACCCAGTTCGGCGCGATGCCGACCGACCAGGCGCTGAAGATCACCGCCGATGTGCTCGCCGCGCTCGAGATCAGCCACGAGATGGGCCTGGTCCACCGCGACATCAAGCCCGGCAACGTGATGATGACGAAGCGCAACGTCGTCAAGGTCATGGACTTCGGCATCGCCCGCGCCATGCAGTCCGGCGTCACCTCCATGACGCAGACCGGCATGGTCGTCGGCACCCCCCAGTACCTCTCGCCGGAGCAGGCCCTCGGCCGCGGCGTGGACGCCAGGTCCGACCTCTACTCCGTCGGCATCATGCTGTTCCAGCTGACCACCGGGCGGCTGCCCTTCGAGGCGGACTCGCCGCTGGCCATAGCGTATGCGCACGTCCAGGAGGAGCCGGTCGCTCCGTCCTCGATCAACCGCTCGCTGCCGCCCGCCGTCGACGCGATCGTCGCCCGTGCGCTGAAGAAGAACCCGAACGAGCGCTTCCCGACCGCCGAGGCGATGCGCGACGAGTGCCTGCGCGTCGCCCAGTCCTTCCAGGCGGCCGCGCCGAGCATCGTGCCGGGCGCCCAGACCGCGAGCGGCGGGGGCGTCGGTGCGGCGGTCTTCCCGCCCGTCGACTCCTCGCTCCCGCAGCAGGGCGGCGTCCAGACGCCGTACCAGCCCAATTCCGGTTCCTATGGACCGCCCACGCCTGCCCCCGGTCCCGTGACCCCCGGTTACGGCTACCCGCAGCAGGGCGGCTACCAGACCCCGCCGCCCACGAACGCGTACGCCCCGCAGGGCGCGCAGACCCCGCCGCCGTACACGCTCTCGCCGCAGCAGGGGCAGACGTCCGTGCACGGGCAGGGCGGCGGCAGCGGTAGCGGTAGCGGTAACAGCGGCGGCGGCAAGCGGAACATGCCGGTGATCGTCGGCTCGATCGTCGTCGCGCTGCTTGCCATCGGCGGGCTGATCGCGGCCATGTCGATGAACGGTGACGACGAGGGCAAGGGCGGCAAGGAAGCGAAGGAGTCGAACGCGCCGGTCGCGGGATATCGGGGTCCGGACCGGACTCAGACGGTGGAGACCGAGGAGTGCACCGACCCTGACACGGCGTACAACGACGAGACCAAGATCAAGGTCCCGGACTTCACGTTCAAGGACTGGCGGTCCGTGCAGAAGTGCCTGCAGGCGGCCGGCTGGCAGTACGACAAGCGCACGATCGACGAGAACACCTACGGGAAGGACACTGTCATGCAGCAGTCGCCCAAGGAGGACTCGGACGTCGACCCGGACGACGTGGACATCGAGTTCACCGTTTCTACGGGTAATCCGGCTTGATGGGCTGACGACCTGATGGGCTGATGGGCTGATGGGCTGATGGGCTGAGCAGGAACGACGCGGAGGGCCCGGTCACCTTGTGACCGGGCCCTCCGCGTTGTTGCTTCGATGATCGGCTGTCGCCTATCGCCTGGCGCCTACAGGTACGGGCCTCCGGTCCGTCCCGCGATGCCGCCGTCCTCTTCCTCCTCGCCGCCGCCCGCACCGGGCGGCAACGCGCGCCGCATCGATTCGAGCTGCGCCCGCGCCGCCATCTGCTGCGCGAAGAGAGCCGTCTGGATCCCGTGGAAAAGGCCTTCGAGCCAGCCCACCAGCTGGGCCTGCGCGATGCGCAGCTCGGCGTCGCTGGGCACCCCTTCGTCGGTGAAGGGCAGGGAGAGACGTTCCAGTTCCTCGACGAGCTCGGGGGCGAGGCCGTCCTCGAGCTCCTTGACCGAACTGGCGTGGATCTCCTTGAGCCGCACTCGGCTCGCCTCGTCGAGAGGTGCCGCCCGCACCTCCTCGAGCAGCTGCTTGATCATGCTGCCGATGCGCATGACCTTCGCCGGCTGTTCGACCATGTCCGTCACCGGGACCTCGCGGGATTCGTCGTCTCCGCCTCCGCCGAGCGCCATTCCGTCCTGTCCGACAACCAGGACCTGGGGGCTCTCGGGCGACCGTTCGTTCCTCGGCATCTCCATGCCGCCATTCTCTCGCACGCGTACATCACACATCGGTGGTGCCCCCATTTGCCGCTGATCCACCGTGTACGGCGGGGCCGGTCGTGTCAGTGGACGTGTCAGGTGGCGTATCGGCCACGTTCAGCCGCGGCGCAGTCTCACGGCGAGAAATCCGAGGCCGAGACCGATCAGGACGAGTCCGCTGCCGAGCGGCAGGACGCGCAGACCGGGGAAGGCGGGTTCGGTGGCGGTCCGGCGGGTGGCGTCGGATGCGGTGGTGTCGGTGTCGGTGTCAGTGGTCTCGGTCTCGGTGGTCCTTTCGGCGGGGGGCTGCGGCTCGCGGGGCGGTACGGAGACCGACGGCGCCGGGGGTGGTGGCTCGGGATCCGCGCGCCCCGGCCGGGCCCGCCCCTCGCCGGGAACGCTTCCCGCGCGGGTCCCGCCGGGGGTGGGATCGGCGGCGTACGCCGGGGACACGAAAGATGCGAGGGATACAGGTGAGACGGGTGAGACAGGCGCGAGGGCCAGGAACACCGTCAGGATCAACAAGGGGCGAAGCCATGGAGTCATCGCACTGACCCCCTCCCGCTACCGGGTCGCCAAGATCAAGAAAGATCACTGGAGCTGCATCAAGCGTCACATAGCGATACAACTCCGGCATCTTGACCGTCTTGGTGACCCGGCGGCGGCAGGGCTTCCGGCCCCGAGCCCGGGGGCCGGGGCCGGAAGGCCTGGGCCGGGCTCCGTGTCAGCGGACGAGCAGCACCTTGCCGATGTGCGAGCTCTCCTCCAGTACGCGGTGGGCGGCTGCCGCGTCACTCATCGGCACCGTCCGGTCGACGATCGGGCGTACGTGGCCCGCGCCGAACAGCGGCCACACGTGCTCGCGCACCGCCGCGACGATCGTCGCCTTCTCCTCGGCGGGGCGTCCGCGCAGCGAGGTCGCGGTGACCGCGGCGCGCTTGGTCAGGAGCGTGGCGATGTTCAGTTCGCCCTTGACGCCGCCCTGCATGCCGATGATCGCGAGGCGGCCGCTGGTCGCGAGGGACTGCACGTTGCGGTCCAGGTACTTGGCGCCCATGTTGTCGAGGATGACGTCCGCGCCCGCCCCGTCCGTGGCGTTCTTGATCTCCTCGACGAAGTCCTGCTCGCGGTAGTTGATGAGGATGTCCGCGCCGAGCTCACGGCAGAAGTCGAGCTTCACCTTGGTGCCCGCGGTGACCGCCACCTTGGCGCCGACCGCCTTGGCCAGCTGGATCGCCATGGTGCCGATACCGCTGGAGCCGCCGTGCACGAGGAGCGTCTCGCCGGGGCGGAGGTGGGAGATCATGAAGACGTTGGACCAGACCGTCGACGTCACCTCGGGCAGCGCCGCCGCCGTGACGAGGTCGACGCCGTCGGGCACGGGCAGCAGCTGACCCGCGGGGACGACGACCTGTTCGGCATAGCCGCCGCCGGCGAGCAGTGCGCACACCTCGTCGCCGATCTGCCAGCCGGAGACGCCGGGGCCGATGTCGGTGACGCGGCCCGCGCACTCGAGCCCCGGATAGGGGGACGAGCCGGGCGGGGGGTTGTAGAAGCCCTGGCGCTGGAGCAGGTCGGCGCGGTTCACGGCGCTGGCCACGACGTCGACAAGCACCTCGCCCTCACCGGGCACGGGATCGGGGACCTCCGCCCATACGAGCGCTTCGGGTCCACCGGCTTCGGGGATCGTGATCGCATGCATGCGGGCGAGGCTACTCTCCGCAGTTTCCAGCCACCCAAAGCACACCCACAGACCCGCCACACGACACTCCCGCCCTACGCGGGCAGCCTCGCGGCGCGACGGATGCAACGTGCGTGCGCAGCCTCGTGCGGCGGGTTCGCCCTACGCGGGCAGCCTCACCGCGCGACGAATTCGACCTACGTGTGTGTCTTCTGTGTCTTCGCTGCGCGGCCGATGCAACGTGCGTGCGCGGCCCCGCCACACGGCGGATTCGACCTGCGATCGCAGCCCCCGCAGGACGGACACGGCTCTCGCTCCCGGCCCCGCCGCATGAGGGGCCGGCCCACGCTCTCAGCCCCGCCACGCGACGCACGCGGCCCCCGTTCCCGCCCCCGCCGCGCGACGCACGTCGCCTACGTGCCCTACGTGCGCAAACCGCCCCGTGGCGGGTTCGACTTGGTGTCAGGGGCCATCGGTGACGTCGGCGTCGCCCGCACGATGGTGATCAGACGGTCCATCAACTGCAGCTTCCCGACGGCGGGATCGTCGTACCCGAGCACCCGGTGCCCGCGTACGACACTCACGACGAGGTCGTCCGTCTCGCGGACCCCCATCCCCACCTCGGCCTTTATGACCGGCCGTTCCACGAGATCGAGCCCACTGCCCTGCTGGATCAGGTCCTCCATGACCATGCCCGCACTGGGACTGAGCACGGAGAGGCCGAGCAGCCGTCCCGCCGCACTGGCGCTGGTGATCACCGCGTCGGCACCGGACTGCCGGAGCAGCGGCGCGTTCTCCTCCTCGCGCACCGCGGCCACGATCTTCGCCCCGCGGTTCATCTGCCGGGCGGTCAGCGTGACCAGGACGGCGGTGTCATCACGCTGGGTCGCGATGATGATCTGCCGGGCACGCTGCACCTCCGCACGGAGCAGTACATCGCTGCGCGTCGCGTCGCCGATGACGCCCGCATAGCCCTCCGCGGTAGCCGCGTCGACGACCTTCGCGCTCGGGTCGACCACCACGATCTGCTCGGGCTTCAGACCGGTCGCACAGACGGTCTGGATCGCGGAGCGACCCTTGGTACCGAAGCCGACGACGACGGTGTGTTCACGCAAGTTGGACCTCCAGCGGTTCAGACGCCATTCCTCGCGCGTACGTTCCGTGAGTACTTCAAGTGTGGTGCCGACCAGGATGATCAGGAAGAGCACGCGCAGCGGCGTGATCAGGAGAATGTTGCAGAGCCGCGCGCTGTCGCTGTACGGGACGATGTCGCCGTAACCCGTGGTGGAGAGCGTGACGGTGGAGTAGTAGGCGGCATCGAGGAAGTCGAGCCGGTCGTCCGAGTTGTCGTGGTAGCCGCCGCGGTCGATGTAGACGATGAAGGTCGTCAGGGCGAGCACCGCGAGCGCCATGAGAAGACGCTTGCCGACCTGCAACAGGGGCCGCTCGACGACCCGACGGGGCAGCTTGATCCGGTGAGTCACCAGATGCTCGTCGGGATGTCGGGCGATGGCGTCGTGTCCGGGAAGTTTCACGTGAAACACTCCCCGGCCGCGTCCGTGCGGCCACCCGCTCCCGGCTTCACGCCCGTTCCGCTCACTGCTTCCGTTCCTGCTTCCGCTACTGCTTGTGTTCCTGCGTCCGTTCCTGCTTCCGTCCCTGCTTCCGTTCCTGCGTCCGGCAGGGTCCACGGGAGGTCGAGGACCTCCAGCTCCTGGCCCTGCCGCCCGCCGCCCGGCGGAACGACCGCGAGGCCGTCGGCCACCGCGATCCCGCGCAGCATGGCCGGGCCGTTGTAGTGCAGCGGCACGGCGTGCTCGGCTCGGAGGGTGACGGGGACGAGGCGGGTGTCGTGCGGATGCCCGTGCACGTCCTCGCGCAGAACAGCGGTGTACGGCGACGGGGCGAGACGCCCCGAAAGCGTACGCAGCAGGGGCTCGGCAAGGGTCAGCAGGCCGGACACCGCGGCGAGCGGATTGCCGGGCAGGCCGACGAGGTGCTGGTCGGGGCGGATGCGGGCGAGCAGCATGGGGTGCCCGGGGCGCACCGCGACGCCGTCCACGAGCAGTTCGGCACCGATGCGGCGCAGGATGGGATGGACGTGGTCGACCGGTCCCGCGGCGGTACCGCCGGTGGTGACGATGATGTCGGCGTCCGAGGTGGTGATCGCCTGATGGAGCGCCTCGGCGTCGTCACCGAGCCTGCGTACGGCGATGACATCGGCGCCCAGCGAGCGCAGCCAGGGCGGGAGCATCGGTCCGAGTGCGTCACGGATGAGGCCCTCGTGGGGGAGCCCCTCGGTCAGCAACTCGTCGCCCAGGATCAGCACTTCGGCCCGGGGCCGCGGAACGACGGACAGCTCGTCGTACCCGGCTGCCGCCGCGAGGCCGAGCACCGCCGGGGTCACCAGGGTGCCGGGGGGCAGAAGCTGATCGCCCGAGCGGCACTCCTGGCCGCGCGGCCGGATGTCCTGCCCCTGCGTGACGTCACGCCGGGGGTGCAGCCGTCCCTTGTCGTCGATGAGCCCGTGCTCGCTGCGGATGACGGCGGTGGCCTCCTGCGGAATCCGTGCCCCGGTCGCGATGCGCACGGCCTCGCCGTCGGAGAGCGGGCCCGGCTGCCCGTGCCCGGCGAGAATCCCGTCGGCCCGGACATCCCAGGGTCCCGGGCCGGCGACGACCCAGCCGTCCATCGCGGAGGTGTCGAAGGAGGGCAGATCGGTGAGGGCGGCGAGGGGCGCGGCAAGGACGAGGCCCAGCGCTTGCCCCGAGGGGACGGCGGTGCGCGCGGAGGGACCGTTCCCGACGGCACGTCCGGCGGTGGTGCGGGCGGCGGGCCAGGGGGTGATGTCGCGGTGCTCGACCGCCCGGGCCGCCTGGGCCATGGGGGCGGTGGGGCCGCTGGGGGCGTTGGGACCACTCACGGTGGGAGGCGCGGTGGGCATGGGCGGCGCGGCAGGCCCTGACGCAGGCCCTGACGGAGGCTGGGGCCGGGCTTCGTGCCCCGGCTCGCCCGCGGCGGCCGGGGCGCGCCGAAGATCACCGCCGCCGACGGGCGCACCGTCGCCGCGCCTGCCGGTCCTGCGGTCACGGTCGTCGTTCACCAGGGCGAGAGCCTCGTCGAGCTCGGCGTCCGGCGTGGGCCGCCCAGTCATCCGGCGTCCGGCCGCATGTCGGCCCGCGCGTCCTGCCCCGGGTCGGGGCGGGCAGCTTCCGGCGCCACGTCGGGCGCGGCACCGGGCGGCGTCGCGTCGGGAGCGGCATCCGGCTTCTCGCCGGGCCCCGCTTCGGAGTCGCCCTCCTGTGCCCACCGCGTGGCCAGCGCCGCCGCCTTGCGGGTGGCTTCGGCCACCGCCTCGGGTCCGCCGCCCTCCGCGGCCCGCGCCGCCGCGTACCCCACCAGGAAGGTGGTCAGCGGAGCCGCAGGCCTGGCCACGCCGTGTGCGGCGTCGCGGGCGAGGTCGAGCAGCAAGCCGGTGTCGACGTCGAGCTCGATGCCCAGTTCGTCCTTGACTGCGGAAATCCATTCATCCAACACGTGCCCATGCTCCCTGATCCGCGCCCGCGCGGCGGCGATGTCGTCCCAGGTGTCGCAGTCGAAGGACGCGAGGGGGTCGGCGACCCTGGTGAGTTCGAGCCGCGCGGTGAGCGCCCGCAGCGGAAGCCCCGTCAGACCGTCGTGCTCGTCGGCGAGCCGCGCCGTCTCACGCCGGAGCGAGGCGCTGCGGTAGGCCGCGACCAGGGGCTGGTCCCGGCCGTCGGGGTCCCTGAGCACCGCGCCGTCCGCGCCGCTCTCCCGCAGCGCGCCGAGCAGACTCCGGACCGTCCGCTCCTCCAGGAACGGCAGATCGGCGGAGAGCACCACCACCTGCTCAGCCCCCGTGCGCCGCAGCCCCGCGTCGAGCGCGGCGAGCGGGCCCGCCCCGGCGGGTTCCTCCCTCGCCCAGACCACGGGCCGCGCGGTCGGGCGCGGCCCGGCGACGACCACCGTGGTCCCCGCGGCGGCGCAGGCCCCGAGCACCCGGTCGAGCAGCGCCCGGCCGCCCACCCGTACGCCGGGCTTGTCCGCACCGCCCAGCCGTCGTGCGCCGCCTCCCGCGAGCACCACGGCGTCGTACGGATCGCCGTACCGGTCATCCGGAGCGCCGTGCCGATCGTCGGGATCGTCGGCGGGTGCATCGGTCGGGGCGGCGTTCGAGGCGGCGGATACGGAGCCACCCGGAGCCCTCTGCGCGGTCATCCCCCGAGTATGGGCGCACGAAGGATCAATGCCACCCCTCTGTACGGCGACTCACATGACCGCGCCGGTACTCACACCGCCCGCAGCAGCACCGCGGGCTGCTCCACGCAGTCCGCCACGAACCGCAGGAACCCGCCGGCCGTGCCGCCGTCGCACACCCGGTGATCGAAGGTGAGCGAGAGCTGCACGACGTGCCGCACCGCCAACTCCCCCTGGTGCACCCACGGCTTGGGCACGATCCGGCCCACGCCGAGCATGGCCGCCTCGGGGTGATTGATGATCGGCGTGGAGCCGTCGACCCCGAACACCCCGTAGTTGTTCAGCGTGAACGTGCCGCCCGTCAGCTGCCCCGGCGTCAGCTTCCCGTCCCGCGCCGCCTCCGTCAGCCGGATCAGTTCGGTGTTGACCTCCTCGGTGGTCCGCTTGTTCGCGTTGCGGACCACGGGGACGACCAGGCCGCGGTCGGTCTGCGCGGCGAAGCCGAGGTGCACGTCGGCGAGCTGCACCACCTCGCGCGCTTCCATGTCCACGGTGGAGTTGAGCATCGGGTAGCGGGCGAGGGCGGCCACGCTGATGCGGGCGAACAGCGCGAGCAGCGAGATCTTCTGTCCGCCGCCGCCCTCCTTCACGGCGGCGTTCATCGCGGCGCGGGCCGCGAGCAGTTCGGTCGCGTCGGCGTCGACCCAGCAGGTGGCCTCCGGTATCTCGCGCCTGCTGCGGGACATCTTGTCCGCGACGAGGCCCCTGATGCCGGTCAGCGGATGGCGGATCTCCGCTCCCGCCGCCGTGCCGCGCGGCTCTTCGCTCTCGGCTGCCGCCGGTGTGTGCGTGGGCGCCGGGGGGTGCGCGGGCACGGGCGGGTGCGCGGGCGCCGTCACCCCGTTCACGGCCGCCGGCTCCGCCGCGATGGCCCGCTCCACGTCGGCCCGCATGATCAGCCCGTCCGGCCCCGAGCCCGTCAGCTGACGGAGCTCCACGCCGTTCTCCCTGGCCAGCTTCCGTACGAGGGGCGAGATCACCGGTATCGGGCCGTCCGCGCGCGGGAGGGCGCCCGGACCAGCGGGCCCGGCCGGCCCGGCGGGGCTGTGCGGCCGGGAAGGCTCCTCCTTCGATGCGGGCGATGCGGGCGGTGCGGGCTGCGCGGCAGGCTTCGGGGCGAGCTGCGTGGCGGGCCCCGTCGACCGCACCCTCCTGCGCCGCGCGGGCGCCGCGGCCGTGCCGTATCCGACCAGGACGTTGCCGGAGGACTCCTCGGCGGCAGCCGCCTGAAGGGCACGCTCCGCCGGCTCTTCCGGTGCCGCGTCGGGGTTCCCGGCCGGGGCGCCGACGGCCACCGTCAACAGCGGCGCTCCCACCGGCATTTCCGTGCCCTCTTCGCCGAAGCGGGCCGTCACCACGCCTCCGTACGGGCAGGGCACCTCGACCATCGCCTTGGCCGTCTCGACCTCGACGACCGGCTGGTCCACGGCGACGACATCGCCGACCTGCACGAGCCAGCGGGTGATCTCCGCCTCCGTGAGCCCTTCACCGAGATCGGGCAGCTTGAACTCAAGCACCTGCGCCATCAGCTGTCCGCCTCCCACTGCAAGCGCGCGACCGCGTCCAGGATCCGGTCCACGCCCGGCAGATGGTGCCGCTCGAGCATCGGCGGCGGATACGGGATGTCGAACCCGGCGACGCGCAGCACCGGCGCCTCCAGGTGGTGGAAGCACCGCTCGGTGACGCGCGCGGCGATCTCCCCGCCGGGACCGCCGAAGCCGTTCGACTCGTGCACGACGACCGCGCGCCCGGTCCGCCGCACGGAAGCGGCCACCGTCTCGTCGTCGAAGGGCACGAGGGAGCGCAGATCGACCACTTCGAGGTCCCACCCCTCGGCGACCGCCGCCTCGGCGGCCTCCATGCAGACGGGCAGGGACGGGCCGTACGTGAGGAGGGTGGCGCTGCGTCCGGTGCGCCGGACCACGGCCTTGCCTATGGGTTCAACGGCCTGCGGCGCCTGCGGGTTCCAGTCGGCCTTGGACCAGTAGAGGCGCTTCGGCTCGAGGAAGACGACCGGGTCGTCGGAGGCGATGGAGGCCCGCAGCAGTCCGTAGGCGTCGGCGACCGTGGCGGGCGTGACGACATGGAGCCCCGGAGTCGCCATGTAGTACGCCTCGGAGGAGTCGCTGTGGTGCTCGACGCCGCCGATGCCGCCGCCGTAGGGCACCCGCACCGTGATGGGCAGCGGCATCGCGCCCCGCGTGCGGTTGCGCATCCGCGCCACGTGGGAGATCAGCTGCTCGAAGGCGGGGTAGGCGAACGCGTCGAACTGCATCTCGACGACGGGCCGAAGGCCGTACATCGCCATGCCGACGGCCGTGCCCAGGATGCCCGCCTCGGCGAGCGGCGTGTCCGTACAGCGGTCCTCGCCGAACTCCTTGGTGAGTCCGTCGGTGACCCGGAAGACCCCGCCGAGCGCTCCGACGTCCTCTCCGAGGACGTGCACGGCCGGGTCCTCGGCCAGGGAGTCGCGCAGCGCGCGTCCGAGCGCCTGCGCCATGGTGGCCGGTTTGGCTGCCTTCTTGGCGGCCCGTTCGGCCGCGACCGTGCTCATCGCGCGCTCTCCTCGCCGTCCGCGCTCTCCGCGCCGTCCACGCCTTCTTCGTCCGATGCCTCGAGTTCGGCCCGCAACTGGGCGGCCTGCTCGCGCAGCTGGCTCGTCTGCTCGGCGTACACATGGCCGAAGAGGTCCATGGGGTCGAGCTCGGGGTCCTTGTTCATGCGTTCGCGCAGGTCGGCCGCCATGGCTTCGGCGTCGTCGCGGGCCGCCCGCGTCCTCTCCTCGTCCAGGAGGCCGCGCTCGGTCAGCTCCCGCTCCAGGAGCAGGATCGGGTCGTGGTCGCGCCAGGCCTCGACCTCGGCGTCCCCGCGGTAGCGCGTGGCGTCATCGGCGTTCGTGTGGGCGTCCATGCGGTACGTCACCGCTTCGACGAGCGTGGGGCCGCCGCCCTCACGCGCGCGGGACACCGCTTCGCTCAGGACCTCGTGCACCGCGGCCGCGTCGTTGCCGTCCACCAGGCGTCCCGGCATTCCGTACCCGACGGCCTTGTGGGCCAGGGAGGGGGCGGCGGTCTGCTTGTCGAGCGGCACGGAGATCGCGAAGCCGTTGTTCTGCACCAGGAAGACGACGGGAGCCTGCCAGACGGCCGCGAAGTTCAGCGCCTCGTGGAAGTCGCCCTCGCTGGTGCCGCCGTCGCCGACCATGGCGAGCGCGACCACGTCGTCGCCCTTGAGGCGGGCGGCGTGCGCGAGGCCCACGGCGTGCGGGAGCTGGGTCGCCAGAGGAGTGCACAGGGGCGCTATGCGGTGCTCGCGCGGGTCGTACCCGGTGTGCCAGTCGCCCCGCAGCAGGGTCAGCGCCTGGACGGGGTCGAGACCGCGGGCCACCGCGGCGAGCGTGTCCCGGTAGCTGGGGAAGAGCCAGTCCCGCTCCTGAAGGACCAGCGCGGCGGCCACCTCGCACGCCTCCTGGCCGGTGCTGGAGGGATAGACGGCCAGCCTGCCCTGCTTCGTGAGGGCCGTCGCCTGCGTGTTGTACCGCCGTCCGCGCACCAGCTGTGCGTACAGGCGGCCCAGGAGCTCCTCGTCGGCCTTGCCCGCGGCTTCCGTGCCCAGGACGCGGTACGGCTCCGCGTCGGGCAGCAGCGGCGCGGGATCCGTCCTGAGCTGCCATGCGGGTGGCGGGGTGGGCCGGTAGACGCCCCGCTGCTCCATGACCGTCATGTCGGCACCTCCATGTGGAAGCGATCTCCTCTGGGGAGCGGCAAAGAGGCGCGGCAATGTGAGGCGCCTCACCTACCGATTGTTCGGTCGTCGGCACATTTTGGCTACAGGCACCTCCAGGCTGTGGACAAACGGTTCTCCACAGCCTGGGATGGATGCAGTACGTCCATGGTAGGGAGGCGGGGGGACATGGCATCTGAACGAATGGCCGACGGACGGGACGGCGAACGTCCGGAAGGCCGGTCCGGCGATCGTCCGGAAGGCCGGTCCGGCGATCGTCCGGAAGGCCGGTCCGGCGATCGTCCGGAGAGCAGGCCCGGTGACCGCCAGGAGGCGCTGCCCCGCCCGCTGGACTCGATCGACCGCGACATCCTGCACATCCTGCACACGGACGGACGCGCGTCGATACGGGCCGTGGCCGAGCGCGTCCACGTGTCACGGGCCAACGCGTACGCACGCATCAACCGGCTCATCGACGACGGGGTGATCCGCGGCTTCGGAGCCCGGATAAACCACGAACGCGCAGGTCAGGGCGCATCCGCATACATCACGCTCAAGATCGTCCAGAACACCTGGCGCACGGTGCGGGAGCACCTGCGCACCCTGCCGGGCGCCTCGCACATCGCGCTGGTCAGCGGCGACTTCGACGTGCTGCTCCTGGTGCACACGCCGGACAACCGCGCGCTGCGCGAGCTGGTCCTGACCCGGCTTCAGTCCATCCCCGAAGTACTCAGCACGCGTACGTTGCTGGTCTTCGAGGAAGACGACCTCGATCCGGACAGCTGACCGCTCAGCTGCCGCTGCGCAACCCCGCGAAGGCCAGCTGGACGACGGCGTCGGCGACCTGCTCGCCCGACGAAGCGCCGCGGGCGTCCGGCCGGTACCACTCCACGATGGAGTTGATCATCCCGAAGAGCAGCCGGGTGGCGAGACGCAGTTCGACGTCCGAACGCAGGTCGCCGTCGGCCACGGCTTCCTTCAGCAGATCGGCCACCTGCTGGTCGAACTCCCTGCGCCGCTCCATGGCCCACCGCTCGGTGTCCGTGTTGCCGCGCACGCGAAGGAGCAGCGTCACGTAGGGCAGTTCCGCGATCAGCACCTCGACGGTGCGGCGCGTGACGTGCTCCAGGCGCTGCACGGCGGTGCCCACACGCGCGTGCTCCTCGGCGAGGATCCCGAAGAGCCCGTCGAGCGCGCGGCTCACCGCGCGACGCAGCAGCTCCTCCTTGCCCGTGACGTGGTGGTAGATCGAGGACTTGGAGATACCGGCCGCCTTGGAGAGGTGCTCCATGGAGGTGCCGTCGTATCCGCGCTCGTTGAAGACCCGGACCGCCACCGTCAGGAGGCTCTCCGGGGTGTACGTGTCGCGCCTGGTGGTGGTCATGCGTTGAGGTCCTCTCGCGCTGCCGCGCGGCGAAGCGCCCGGGACGGTGCGTAGCGGCCGGTGGGGTACTCCTGGTGCAGGCATTCCAGGGTTTCGATGGCCCAGTGCACGGTGAGCGCCTGGCCCCATTCGATCGGTCCGCGCGGGTAGTTGACGCCCAGGAGCATCGCCGTGTCGATGTCCTCGCTGCTGGCGACACCACGCGCGACGGCGTCCCTGGCGAAGTCGACGAGCATGGCGACCGTACGGGCCACGATCATCCCGGGGACGTCGGCGATGACGCTGACCTGTTTGCCCAGCGCCTGGAAGAGGCCCACGGCCTCGTGGAGCTGCTCCTCGGTCACCGCCACGGAGGGGGCCAGGGCGATCCTGGTCGCGGAACGGTAGTCGAGCGCGAGATCGAACTGGATCACCGCCTCCTCGGCGTCGTCCCCCGTGGAACCGTCGGCCAGGAACATCCGCGCCCCGCCGGGCAGTTCGAGCCAGCCGGGGCGGTCGGGATAGGGGGCCTCCTCGTACGGGATGTCGATGCCGGCTTCGTCGATCAGCTTGGCGACGTCGTGCGCCTGGAACAGGTCTCCGTGCAGGACGACGGAGGCCGGGGCCGCCGCGGGCGCCGCCGTGTGCGGCTCGGGGCGCGATATGCCGTCCCCGTACGCGTACCAGCCCTGACCGGACTTGCGGCCCAGGCGCCGGGATTCGACGAGGCGGCGCTGGGCGAGTGACGGCGTGAACTTGGGGTCCTGGAAGAAGGACTCCCACACGGAGCGGGTGACGGCTTCGTTCACGTCCTGCCCGATGAGATCGGTGAGCTCGAAGGGGCCCATCTTGAAGCCGCCGGATTCACGCAGGACGGCGTCGATGGTGGCCGGGTCCGCGGCCCGCTCCTCGTACAGGCGCAGCGCCTCGGCGTAGAAGGGCCGGGCGATGCGGTTGACGATGAAGCCGGGGGTGTCCGCGCTGCGTACCGGTGTCTTGCCCCAGGCCCGCGCCGTCTCGTACGCGCGCGTGGCGGCCGTTTCGTCGGTCGCGAAGCCGCTGACGACCTCGACGAGGGGGAGGAGCGGCGCGGGGTTGAAGAAGTGCAGGCCGACGAATCTGCCGGGCTTGTCGAGCGTGCCCGCGATGGCGGTGACGGAGAGGGAGGACGTGTTGGTGGCGAGGAGGCAGTCCTCGCCGACGATCTCTTCCAGCTCTTCGAAGAGGCGCTGCTTGACGGGCAGTTGTTCCAGGATCGCCTCGACGACGAGTCCGCACCCGGCCAGCTCGGCGAGGCTTTCGACCGGTGCGAGCCGGGCTCCCGCGGCGGACCGGTCGCCGTCCGTGAGCCTGCCCTTCTCGACGAGCCGGTCCAGTCGGGCGCCGATCGCGGCGGCCGCGGCCTTCGCCTGGCCCTCCACGGCGTCGTACAGCCGCACGGGGTGGCCCGCAAGCAGGGCGACCTGGGCGATGCCCTGCCCCATGGTGCCGGTGCCGACCACGGCAACGGGGCTGCTGAGCTCGAGTGCTGTCATGCTCGCGATCCTCCCGCACGAGGTGTCCGCCGGAGGGTGCGGGGTGTCCGGCGAGAAGTTGTCCACAGGTTCGGCGGACCCCCTTGTCCCGACCGATCGTTCGGTTACTCTAGCTCTGTCCGTCTGTTCCTGCCCACTGCCCTGCCCAGCTCGCCGGCTCGACGGAGAGCCGGCTCGACGAGGAGTTGGTCCGATATGGCCGCCGAACTCACCGCGCATCAGCTGATCGCCACGCACCGGCCCACACTCGACCAGGCGCTGGAGACGATCCGCACACGCGCGTACTGGTCGCCGCACCCCGAGCACCCCAAGGCCTATGGAGAGAACGGCAGTCTGAGCCTGCCCGAGGGCAAGGCCGCCTTCGACGCCCTCCTGGGAAACCGCTTCGACCTCGACCAGCCGGGCACGGACGACTGGACGGGCGCGGAAGTCTCTCCGTACGGCCCCGAGCTGGGCATCACGTACCCCCACCCGGACATCGACACGCTGCTGCCCGCGATGCGCGCCGGAATGCGCGCCTGGCGCGAGGCGGGCGCGGAAGTGCGCGCGATGGTCTGTCTGGAGATCCTGTCGCGCATCAGCGCCCGCACGCACGAGATGGCGCACGCGGTCATGCACACCAGCGGCCAGGCCTTCATGATGGCCTTCCAGGCGGGCGGGCCGCACGCCCAGGACCGCGGCCTCGAAGCGGTGGCGTACGCGTACGTCGAGCAGGCACGCACCCCCGACGCGGCCGAGTGGTCCAAGCCCCAGGGCAAGCGCGACCCGATCGGTCTGGACAAGCGCTTCACGCCCGTGGGCCGCGGCATCGCGCTCCTGATCGGCTGCAACACCTTCCCGACGTGGAACGGCTATCCGGGCCTCTTCGCCTCCCTGGCCACCGGCAACCCCGTCCTGGTCAAGCCCCACCCGCGCGCGGTGCTGCCGCTCGCGCTGACGGTCCGCATCGCGCGCGAGGCCCTCGCCGACGCGGGCTTCGACCCGAACCTGGTGTGCCTGGCCGCCGAGCAGCCCGACGAGGGCATCGCCAAGACCCTCGCCGTCCGGCCCGAGATCAAGATCATCGACTACACCGGATCGACCGCCTTCGGTGACTGGCTGGAGGCCAACGCCCGCCAGGCGCAGGTCTACACGGAAAAGGCCGGCGTGAACACGGTCGTCGTCGACTCGACGGACAACTACAAGGGGATGCTGGCCAACCTCGCCTTCTCCCTGTCGCTGTACAGCGGCCAGATGTGCACGACCCCGCAGAACCTCCTGATCCCCCGCGACGGCATCACGACGGACGCCGGAGCCAAGTCGTACGACGACGTGGTCTCCGACCTCGCCGCATCGGTGAACGGCCTGCTCGGCGACGACGCCAGGGCGAACGGCATCCTGGGCGCCCTGGTGAACCCGGACGTGAAGTCCCGCCTGGAGGCCGCCGCCGGACTCGGTGAAGTGGCGCTCCCCTCGCGGGAGATCAGCAACCCCGAGTTCCCCGGCGCCGTGGTCCGCACCCCGGTGATCGTCAAGCTGGACGGCGCGAAGCCGGACACTGAGGCGGTCTATCTGAACGAGTGCTTCGGCCCCGTCTCCTTCGCCGTCGCGGTCGACTCGTCCGCGGAAGCCGTGGAGTTGCTGCGCCGCACGGTGCGCGACAAGGGCGCGATGACGGTCGGCGCGTACACGACGTCGGACGAGGTGTCCGGCGCCGTTGAGGAGACCTGCCTGGAGGAGTGCGCCCAGCTCTCCTTGAACCTCACGGGCGGCGTCTATGTGAACCAGACGGCCGCGTTCTCGGACTTCCACGGCTCGGGCGGCAACCCCGCGGCGAACGCCGCGCTGTGCGACGGCGCGTTCGTGGCCAACCGCTTCCGCGTGGTGGAGGTGCGCAGGGACGCCTGACGTCCCGCGGCGGGTTCAGGCCTCCGCGCCCGGAGGCCTGCCCGCCGACCAGTGGAAGAGCGTCATCCCGACGCTGGTGGCCAGGTTGTAGCTGGAGACCTGGGGCCGCATCGGCAGCGACACCAGATGGTCGGCCCGCTCGCGCAGCTGCGCGGACAGGCCGCTGCGCTCGGAGCCGAAGGCCAGGACGGCGTCGTCCGGCAGCTTGAGGGCGCGGATGTCCTCGCCCTCCGCGTCGAGCGCGAACACCGGCCCCGGCGGCAGCCCGGAGACGTCCATCCGCTCGACGGCCGTGGCGAAGTGCAGGCCGGCGCCACCGCGGACGACCGTGGGGTGCCACGGATCGAGCGTGCCGGTCGTGACGACTCCCGTCGCCCCGAACCCCGCGGCGAGGCGGATCACGGCTCCCGCGTTGCCCAGATTGCGGGGGTCGTCGAGGACGACGACGGGCGCGGTCCTGGGCATGCGGGCGAGCGCATCGAGGTTGGCCGTACGGGAAGGGCGTACCGCGAGAGCGGCCACCCCGGTGGGGTGCAGGCGCGGCACAAGGGCGCGCAGGGTGCCGTCGGGGACCTGCACGAGGAGCGCGTCGAGGGCGTCCTTCACGTCCGGTGCGAGCTCGTCGGCGAGGGCGAGGACAGCGGCCCTGTCGCTGGTCAGCGCGGAGGGGATCAGCGCCGAGAAGCGCAGCGCGTGCTTGACGGCATGGAACCCGTCGAGCAGTACGGAGGTCTCGGCGACCTCGCGCCAGGCACGCACGGCATCGTCCGGATCACGCTGGTGCGTCCCGTTCATCCCGCGTGCGTCCTGTTCATGAAGGGAAGCCTACGCGCGCGTGGTCGGCGGATTCCCGGGCCGGTTCATCGTCCTGTGCGCGCTGCCCCGGCACCGTGCGGCCGCGCGGGAAACGCGCGACAAGACCTCCACGCGCGCTTGCCACCCATCCGCCGACGCGCCGCAGGAACGACGTCGGCAGGAACACGGCGTCGGCCGCGATCATCGCGAGCGAGAAGAACGGCAGACCGAGGACGACGGCGATGACCGCGTGCTCGAAGATCATGGCGGCGAGCAGGACGTTCTTGACCCTCCTGTTGAAGAGGGTGAAGGGGAAGGCGACCTGCACGGCGACCGTCCCGTACGTCACGAGCATCACCATGAGGCCGTGCGAGGCGAGCAGGTCGGAGAGCGCGGGCCAGGGGGAGAAGTACTCCAGACGCAGCGGGTAGTAGATGGCCGTGCCGTCCTGCCAGCGGCTGCCCTGGATCTTGTACCAGCCGGCCGTCGCGTAGATCAGGCACGCCTCGACCATGATCACCAGCAGTGCGGCGTTGTGCGCGATCTTCACGATGACGTCGAGCAGCTTGCGCGCCTCGCCGTCCGGCGCGCGCCGTCCGACGACCCACCACAGGCCATGCGTCAGCCACAGGCCCCAGAAGACAAGCCGCCAGCCGCCGCTGAGCTCCCCCATGAACGTCACCACGGAGAGACCGAGCCCGAGGACCCACCACAGCACGGGCCCGACCCTGTCGACGGGCTCTGCCCTGTCGAGAGGCTCCTCCCCGTCGAAGGACTCCTCCCCGTCGAAGGGCTCCTCCCCGTCGAAGGGCTCCGCCGTCGCTTCCTGCCGGACCGAAGCCTTACGCGCGCGTGCCGCACGCCGGGCGTCGAGCGACCAGACCTGGCCGCATCGCGTGAACACGAGGTAGGTGGCCATGAGGTGGATGACGTTGTCGCCGCCGTCTCCCATGAAGATGGAGCGGTTCTGCAGCGAGAGCACGCCGATCATGAAGAGCACGGACATCGTGCGCGTGCGCCAGCCGAGCATCAGCAGGGCGCTGCTCAGGACCGCGAGCGCGTAGACGACCTCGAACCAGATGCGTCCGTCGGACCACATCAGGGCCG
The DNA here is from genome assembly GCF_040644915.1 of Streptomyces sp. NPDC046925. Lineage (NCBI taxonomy): Bacteria > Bacillati > Actinomycetota > Actinomycetes > Kitasatosporales > Streptomycetaceae > Streptomyces > Streptomyces sp. NPDC046925. The sequence goes on from NZ_JBEYWZ010000005.1 coordinate 359,430, forward strand.
TGAAGGCGTGGTTCTCCGCGATGAGCTGCTGGGCCATGTCCCAGTTCCACGGGCTGTCGGGCCCGTACAGCTCATGACGGTGAGGGAGTTCACGCAGCAGGAAGAGCAGCCAGGTGGCGGCGAATCCGATGCGGACCACCGCGGTCTGATACGGACCGAGGGCGGATGCGCTGACGCGTTCGATGCCGCGCCCGAGCAGGGAGCCGAAGCGGTTCACCGGGCGTCCCCCTCGGTCTTCGGAGCCTTGCCCAGAGGCACGTCATCGGCTGTCACGGACCACCACGGCAACTGGCGGAGCACAGGTTTGCTGCTGACCTTCTCGTCGCTCCACCCGGGCGGCGGCACGTTCGTGGTCCTGGAGCGGACCTGGACGCGCTCGATGGTGACGCCGGGACCCACGGCCTCCTCGCGCTCGACGCGCATCACCACGATGCGGCGGATGTACTGCTCCGAGAGCTGCCCGCGCAGGCCGCGGGGACGATTCTGCGCGTCGTGCGCGCCGACGTAGAAGTCCCAGGCCCTGCGCAGCTCGTTCTGCTGCGTGTGGCTGGGCAGCAGATTTCCGTCGATGGCGGCGCCGTCGCGTGCGGACAGGTCGTACCAACCGGTGGTCCCGTTGGTTCCGCTGTCCGTACGGAACTGGGCGCGGGCCTGCACCGCGATGTTCTGCTGCATCGGGTTGGGCGCGAAGAGCTTCCAGTTCTGCTCGAACTCGGGGTAGATCCAGTCGTCGACGGCCTGCCCGTGCTGCTTGGTCACGGTGTTCGAGGGGGCGACGTGGAGGAAGAGCATCCCGACGTGGACACAGGCCGTGACCGCGACGAGCACCAGCGCGAGCACCCCGGCCACCTGATAGCGCGGGGAGAGGGCGGCGATGCCGCCGCGGGGCGGGGCTGCGGGCGGGGGCGAGGGCGCGGCCGGGACACCGGCTGCGGGCCGGGTGTCGGCGATGGCGTCGACGGGCGGGGACACGGCGTCGGCGGAGTCGGCGGGCGGCGGCACTGCGCCGGAGGATGGAGGCGGCGACTCGTTGGCGTTGTTGTCGTTCGCGTCCATTCCGCCCCGATTCCCGTTCCCGCACGGTGGTGTACCCGTCGGCCTGCCCGTCACAGGATTCTCTGCCGCCCGCTTCGCACCGGAACGGTACTCATGCCTGCGCGCCAGGCACAGCGTCCGTGAAGTTATCCACAGGGTTGACACCTTATGGCGCTGAGCCGCACCATTGAACTCGACGAACCGAACGATCGGTCGGTAGCTAGCTAAAGGTCGAGGGGGACCGCGATGGCGACAGCAGCCGAGCATCAGACGGCCCGGTCCGAAGCGGACCGGGCAGCGGCCGACGCCGCAGGCACAGCGGCGCTCACCGCGGTCTTCGACGCCGCGGTCGCGGCCGACGAGCGCATCGAGCCGCGCGACTGGATGCCCGACGCCTATCGCGCCTCGCTGGTGCGGCAGATAGCGCAGCACGCGCACTCCGAGATCATCGGCATGCAGCCGGAAGCCAACTGGATCACGCGCGCCCCGTCCCTGCGGCGCAAGGCGATCCTGATGGCCAAGGTCCAGGACGAGGCCGGCCACGGCTTGTATCTGTACAGCGCCGCCGAGACCCTCGGCACCAGCCGCGACGAACTGCTCGACAAGCTGCACTCGGGCCGCCAGAAGTACTCGTCGATCTTCAACTACCCGACGCTGACCTGGGCCGACGTCGGCGCGATCGGCTGGCTGGTGGACGGCGCCGCGATCACGAACCAGGTCCCCCTGTGCCGCTGTTCGTACGGCCCCTATGCCCGCGCGATGGTCCGCGTCTGCAAGGAGGAGTCGTTCCACCAGCGCCAGGGATATGAGTCGCTGCTCGCCCTCAGCCGGGGCACCGAGGCCCAGCACGCGATGGCGCAGGACGCGGTGGACCGCTGGTGGTGGCCGTCCCTGATGATGTTCGGCCCGCCCGACGACGAGTCGTCGCACTCCGAGCAGTCGATGACCTGGAAGATCAAGCGCCACTCGAACGACGAGCTGCGCCAGCGCTTCGTGGACATCTGCGTCCCCCAGGCCGAATCGCTCGGCCTGACGCTCCCCGACCCGGACCTCGTGTGGAACGAGGAGCGGGGGCATCACGACTTCGGCGCGATCGACTGGACGGAGTTCTGGGCGGTCCTCAAGGGCAACGGCCCCTGCAACGAACAGCGGATCACCCAGCGCAGGACCGCGCACGAGGAAGGCGCGTGGGTGCGCGAGGCAGCAGCGGCGTTCGCCGCCAAGCACGGGGAGGCGAAGGCATGAGCAGCTCGACCGAATGGCCGCTGTGGGAGGTGTTCGTGCGCTCCCGCCGCGGGCTCTCCCACACCCACGCGGGCAGCCTGCACGCACCGGACGCGGAGATGGCCCTGCGCAACGCCCGCGATCTGTACACCCGCCGGAGCGAAGGCGTCTCGATCTGGGTCGTGCCGTCCGCGCAGATCACCGCCTCCTCGCCCGACGAGAAGGACTCCTTCTTCGAACCGGCGGGCGACAAGCCCTACCGCCACCCGACGTTCTACGACATCCCGGAGGGGGTGAAGCACCTGTGACCACGCCACTGACCCCGACGGCCACCGCCACCGCCCTCGCCCTGGGCGATGACGCACTGGTGCTCTCGCACCGGCTGGGGGAGTGGGCGGGCCACGCACCCGTCCTCGAAGAAGAGGTCGCCCTGGCGAACATCGCCCTCGACCTCCTCGGCCAGGCGCGCGTCCTGCTCTCCCTGGCGGGGGACGAGGACGAGCTGGCCTACCTGCGCGAGGAGCGCGCCTTCCGCAACCTCCAGCTGGTCGAGCAGCCGAACGGCGACTTCGCGCACACCATCGCCCGCCAGCTCTACTTCTCCACCTACCAAACCCTGTTGTACGGGCAGCTGGCGAGCGGTGACAGCACGTTCGCCCCGCTGGCGGCCAAGGCGGTCAAGGAAGTCGCCTATCACCAGGATCACGCGGAGCAGTGGACGCTGCGGCTCGGCGACGGCACCGCGGAGAGCCATGAGCGGATGGCGCGCGGGCTCGACGCGCTCTGGCGGTTCACCGGAGAGATGTTCCAGCCGGTGGAGGGCCTCGACGGCACGGACGGCGCCCCGGGCGTCGACTGGGCGGCGCTGCGCGAGAGCTGGACGGCCTCGGTGACCGCCGTCATCGAGAAGGCCACCCTGACCGTGCCCACCGGCCCGCAGGAAGGGGCCTGGGCGGCGGGCGCGGGACGCCAGGGCCTGCACACCGAGTCCTTCGGGCGGATGCTGGCCGAGATGCAGCATCTGCACCGCAGTCATCCGGGGGCGTCATGGTGACCACCGCCCTCGAAGAAGAGCTCCTTGCCCTTGCGGGCTCCGTGCCCGACCCGGAGCTGCCGGTCATCACGCTCGCCGAGCTCGGGGTCCTGCGCGGGGTCCGCGTCCGCGGCATCGGCAAGGTCGACGTCGAGCTGACCCCGACGTACACCGGCTGCCCGGCCATCGAGACCATGACCGCCGACATCGAGCAGGTGCTGCGCGAGCGCGGGATGGCCGAGGTCTCCGTGCACACCGTGCTCTCCCCCGCCTGGTCGACGGACGACATCAGCGCGGAGGGCCGGCGCAAGCTGGCGGAGTTCGGCATCGCGCCCCCGCGCCCGCACAGCGTCGACGGGACCGGCAGCGGCGGTCCGATACCGCTCACCCTCTCGGTCCGCTGCCCGCACTGCGGCTCGACCGACACCGAACTGCTCAGCCGCTTCTCGTCGACGGCCTGCAAGGCCCTGCGCCGGTGCGTCTCCTGCCGTGAACCGTTCGACCACTTCAAGGAGTTGTGATGGCCCGCTTCCACCAGCTCCGGGTAGCGGACGTCGAGCGGCTCACCGACGACTCCGTGGCGCTGACCTTCGAGGTGCCGCCCGCACTGCGCGAGGAGTTCCGGTACGCCCCGGGACAGCACCTCGCCGTCCGCCGCTTCGTCGACGGCGCGGAGATCCGGCGTACGTACTCGATCTGCGCACCCGCGCCCCACCCCGAGCGCCCCTCGGAGCCGACGACCTTGCGGGTCGGGGTGCGCTTCGTCGAGGGCGGCGCCTTCTCGACGTACGCCCTGAAGGAAGTCGCCGTCGGCGATGCGCTCGAGGTGATGACCCCGGCCGGGCGCTTCACGCTCGAACCGGCGCCCGGACGCTATGCGGCGGTGGTCGGCGGCAGCGGGATCACACCGGTGCTCTCCATCGTCACGACGCTCCTGGAGCGCGATCCGAGCGCCACGTTCTGCCTCGTCCGCAGCGACCGCACCACCGCGTCGACGATGTTCCTGGAGGAGGTCGCCGACCTCAAGGACCGCTGGCCCGAGCGGTTCCAGCTGGTCACGGTGCTCTCCCGCGAGGAGCAGCAGTCGGGGCTCGACTCCGGACGGCTCGACGAGGAGCGGCTCGGCAGGCTGCTGCCCGCGCTCCTGCCCGTCGACGAGGTGTCGGGCTGGTTCCTGTGCGGCCCCTTCGGCCTGGTCCAGGGCGCGGAGAAGACCCTGCGCCGCCTGGGCGTGCCGCGCGAGCGCATCCACGAGGAGATATTCCACGTGGACGACGGCCTCGCCGCACCGGCGCCCGCCGCCGTGTCGGCCGCCCCCGCCAACAGCACCGTGACGGTGACGCTCGACGGACGCTCCGGCACCTGGCCGGTCCGGGACGGAGAGTCCCTCCTGGACACCGTGCTGCGCAACCGCGCGGACGCGCCGTACGCCTGCAAGGGCGGGGTGTGCGGGACCTGCCGGGCCTTCAGGGTCTCGGGCGAGGTGCGGATGAACCGCAACTTCGCGCTGGAGCCGGAGGAGACGGAGGCGGGGTATGTGCTCGCATGTCAGTCGCATCCGGCCACGGACACCGTGGAGCTGGACTTCGACCGCTGAGCCGCCGCACTGCTACCCCGCGTACCGCAACTGCCTGTCACGCGTACCGCCGCACTGTCCGCCCCGCGTACCGCACTGCCTGTCCCGTCGCTGTTCCCTTCCTATAGAACCTGTTCTATCTTGACGGCCCGTCAGAAATAGCTGGCGGGCGGGACAGACAGAGCAGTCGGGCCGGTGCACGGGAGGACAGGCAGTGGACTTCACCTTCACCGAGGAACAGCAGGCGGCCGTCGAGGCGGCGAAGGCGCTCTTCGCCTCCGTCGCAGCCGACGGAGTGCCGAGCCCCGCCCTCGTACCGGGCGCCGTCGCGGAGGACTTCGACCGCGCGCTGTGGTCCAAGGTCGCCGCGGCCGACCTGCTGAGCCTGCTCCTCGACCCCGAGTACGGCGGCGCGGGCCTGGATGCCACCGCGCTCTGCCTGGTCCTGCGCGAGTCCGCGAGGAAGCTCGCCCGGGTCCCGCTCCTGGAGAGCAGCGCGGCCGCGTATGCCGTGCAGACGTACGGCAGCGCGGAGTTGAAGCAGCGGATCCTGCCCAAGGCTGCCCGCGGAGAGCTCGTCCTGACCGTCGCGGCGAACGGCCGCAGCGGGCACGACCCCGCCGAACTCTCCGTGACCGCACGGCAGGACGGCGACGACTGGCTGCTCGACGGCACACAGACGGCTGTGCCCTGGGCACAGAACGCCGACCACATCGTGGTGCCCGCCCACACCTCCGCCGGCAGGTCCGTCATCGCGGTGGTCCCCCGCGAGGGCCAGGGCATCGGCGTCGCCGAGCAGGTGTCCACGAGCGGTGAGCGCCTCGGCGAGCTCAGCCTGAGTTCCGTACGGATCGGCGGCGGTGACGTCATCGAGGCCGACGGGGCCTGGGAGTGGCTGCGCGATCTGCTCGCCACCGGGACCTGCGCCCTCGCGCTCGGCCTCGGCGAGGCGGTGCTGAGCATGACCGGCGAATACACGAGCAAGCGCGAGCAGTTCGGCTTCCCCGTCGCCACGTTCCAGGCCGTGGCGGTGCAGGCGGCCGACCGTTACATCGACCTGCGCGCGATGGAGGTCACCCTCTGGCAGGCCGCCTGGCGCATCAGCACCGGTGCGAGCGGCGCCCTGCCCGCCACGGGAGATGTGGCCGTCGCCAAGATCTGGGCGTCGGAGGGCGTACGCAGGGTCGTGCAGACGGCCCAGCACCTGCACGGCGGCTTCGGATCGGACACCGACTATCCCCTGCACCGCTACCACGCGTGGGCCAAGCATCTTGAGCTGTCCCTCGGCCCGGCAGCGGCGCACGAGGAGACCCTGGGCGACCTGCTGGCCGCCCACCCCCTCGGCTGACCCGCCCGAACCAAGGCGGCCCGGGCTCGACCAGGCCGAACTAGACCACGGTGCCCGGCTGGCCCTTGTCGTCGACGACGGGCCGGCCCGCGGCCGCCCAGCTCTGCATGCCGCCGTCGACGTTCACGGCGTCGATGCCCTGCTGGACGAGGTACATGGCGACCTGCGCCGAGCGCCCGCCGACCCGGCAGATGACGTTGACCTTGCCGTCCTGCGGGGCGGCCTCGGTCAGCTCGCCGAAGCGCGCGACGAACTCGCTCATCGGGATGTGCAGCGCACCCTCGGCGTGGCCCGCCTGCCATTCCTCGTCCTCACGGACGTCAAGGAGAAAGTCGCCGCTCGCGAGGTCGCCGACACCGACCGTGGGCACGTGAGATCCGAAAGCCATGCCCCGACGCTACCCGACCGTCCAGGGGGTCGATTACGAGGTCAGCCGCGCGAGCTCGGCCTCGCGCTCGGTGACCTGCGCGAGCAGCTGCTCGGCGATCTCGTCCAGGAGCTGGTCCGGATCGTCCGGCGCCATCCGCAGCATCGCGCCGATCGCCCCTTCCTCCAGCTCCTGCGCGACCACGGTGAGCAGTTCCTTGCGCTGGGAGAGCCACTCCAGGCGCGCGTAGAGCTCTTCGCTCTTGTTCGGCCACCGCTGCTCGGTCACGGGGCCGGCGGCCCACTCCTGCGACAGCTCCCGGAGCAAGGCCTCGTCACCACGGGCGTAGGCGGCGTTCACCCGCGTGATGAACTCGTCCCGGCGGCTGCGCTCCGCGTCGTCCTGGGCCAGGTCGGGGTGGGACTTGCGGACGAGCTCACGGTAGAGCTTGCGGGCCTCGTCGCTGGGCCGCACCCGCTGCGGCGGCCGCACCGACTGGTCCGTCAGCATCGCGGCGGCCTCCGGATATAGGCCGTCACCGTCCATCCAGCCGTGGAACAGCTCCTCGACGCCCGGCATCGGCATGACCCGCGCCCGCGCCTCCTCAGCCTTGAGCCGGTCCTCCGGGTCGCCGCTGCGGGCCGCGAGGGCCTCGGCGATCTCCGCGTCCAGCTCGTCGAGGCGCGCGTACATCGGGCCGAGCTTCTGGTGATGGAGCCGGGAGAAGTTCTCCACCTCGACCCGGAACGTCTCGACGGCGATCTCATACTCGATCAGCGCCTGCTCGGCCGCCCGGACCGCCTTCTCGAGACGTTCCTCGGGCCGCGCGGCGCCCCCCTGCCCCGCCGCCCCGTCAGGAGCTTCGCGACCGGCGGTCACGTGATCAGGATCAGGCGTCATGGGCTGCGTCGGCTCGGTTTCCGGGGTCGTCACCCGTCCAGCGTAGGCCACCGCGACACAGCCCGGCCCGCATGGCATCCCCCGCCGCACGGCCCCGGCGCGGCCCTCGCCTCACACCCCCGCCTCCGCGGCGACCCGCCCCTCCTTGACCGCACGCACCAGCTCCCCGTGGTCCGCCTCCGTCCGGTTCGCGTACGCCACCGCGAACGCGGCCACCGCCGTGTCCAGCTCGTCGTTCTTGCCGACATAGCCCGCGATGAGGCGCGGGTCGGCGCTGTGCGCGTGGGCGCGGGCCAGCAGGGCCCCGGTCATCCGGCCGTAGTCGTCGATCTGGTCGGCGGCCAGTGCAGCCGGGTCCACGCTGCCCTTGCGGTTCCTGAACTGCCGTACCTGGAAGTGCCGTCCGGCCACCGTCGTCCACCCGAGCAGGAAGTCGCTGACCACCTGCATCCGCTTCTGCCCGAGCACCACCCGATGCCCCTCGTGCGCGACCTCGGGCACCTCGAAGCCCGCCGTGGGCAGATGCGGGAGCAGTACGGAGGGCCGCGCCTCCTTGACCTGAAGCACCAGCGGCTCTCCCCGGTGGTCCAGGAGCAGCACGACGTAGGACCGCAGGCCCACGCTGCCCGTGCCCACGACGCGGAACGCCACGTCCTGGATCGCGTACCGCGCGATCAGCGGCAGCCGGTCCTCGGACAGCGTGCCCACGTACTCCTCCAGCGCGCAGGCGACCTCGACGGCCTCCGCGTCCGGTATCCGCCGCAGCACCGGCGGCGCGTCGACGAACCGCCGCCCCGCGCGGCCGCTCTCGCCCCCGACGCGCTCGGTCGACTTGGCGGCGAACCGGGCGCTCGTGTTGTGCCGGGCCTTCTCGGAGACGCTCTCCAGGGTGCCGAGCAGATCGCGGGCGTCCGTGTGCGAGACCAACTCCTCGTCCGCGATGGCGTTCCACGCGTCGAGCGCGGGCAGCTTCGCGAGCAACCGCATCGTGCGGCGATACGCCCCCACCGCGTCGAACGCGGCTTCCCTGCAGACGTCCTCGCTCGCCCCGGCCTCGCGCCCCGCGAGCACGAGGGAGGCCGCGAGCCGCTTCACGTCCCACTCCCAGGGCCCGTGCCCCGTCTCGTCGAAGTCGTTCAGATCCATGACGAGTCCGCCCCGCGCGTCCGCGTACAGGCCGAAGTTCGCCGCGTGCGCGTCACCGCATATCTGGGCGCCTATCCCCGTCACAGGGGTGCGCGCGAGGTCGTACGCCATCAGACCGGCCGCACCGCGCAGGAAGGCGAAGGGGGAAGCGGCCATCCTGCCCACGCGGATCGGCGTCAGCTCGGGGAGCCTGCTGCGGTTGGTCTCCTCCACGGCCTCGACCGGGCCGGGGCGGCCGTCGTCCTCGGCGAACCACTCGTGCGAGGCACGGCTGACGCGGGCCCGCAGCGCCTTGCCCTCCCGCTTCGGCGAACCCCCCGAAGCACCCGCCCCAGAAGCCTCCGCAGCCCCCGTCGGCCCCTGGGAGCCCCACTCCGCGAACCCCTTCACGTACGGCAGCCGCACACCGTCGATCCCCGCCATGACAAACCCCCACCGTCCGGACCGCGCAGGCAGGCATTCCCTGGCCCCACCTGGCATGAAGGTACCGCCGGGCGCCGGAACGCGTCAGAGCCTGTGGACAACCCACAGCCTGTGGACAAACCGGCACCCCGAACTGCCCAGAACTGCCCCCGGTGACATACATCACCGTCACGCGAGCCCCCGCGCCAAACAGCCCGCACAAGCACCGCAAGCACCGCAGACACAACGAGAAGCGGGCCCCCACCAGGACTTTCATCCTGGTGGAGACCCGCTCCACATGGTGCGCGAGGGGGGAGTTGAACCCCCACGCCCTTTCGGGCACTGGAACCTGAATCCAGCGCGTCTGCCTATTCCGCCACCCGCGCATGGGTGTTGTCCTGGGCCCCTCACCGCTTCGTGCACACACTCTGTGCGAACACTGTGTGGTGCGGCGCCTTCCGACATCCAGAAGATTAGCACGCTGCGGCGGGTGGATTCACATCCGTATTCGGGGGCACCTGCCCAGGTGATCCGGAGAGATGAGGGCCGGACCGACCGACTTCCGCCGTACGCGGCCAAGCTCCGCACGCGGGTGCGGGACACTGGAATGAGGCCCCCTCTACGATCCCTGTTGAAGGAGCCCGAGAGGAGTCCGGAAGGATCCCGGAACCCTGGTGCGGGCATGCCTTGTGAGAGGCGACACTCATCGACTGGGCGGACAGGGGGAACCAGCCGATTTCCCGGCGCGTGGATACGATCAGTAAGCAGTACCAGGATGACTACGACGGAGGAGGTGCCCCATGGGAGTCATGAAGAAGTTCGAGCAGCGACTCGAAGGTCTCGTCAACGGCACCTTCGCCAAGGTGTTCAAGTCCGAGGTCCAGCCCGTCGAGATCGCCGGCGCCCTGCAGCGCGAGTGCGACAACAACGCGACGATCTGGAACCGCGAGCGGACCGTCGTTCCCAATGACTTCATCGTGGAGCTCAGCGCGCCCGACTTCGAACGCCTGAGCCCCTACTCGGGACAGCTCGGCGACGAGCTCTCCGGGATGGTCCGCGAGTACGCCAAGCAGCAGCGGTACAGCTTCATGGGCCCCATCAAGGTCCACCTGGAGAAGGCCGAGGATCTCGACACGGGTCTGTACCGAGTGCGCAGCCGCACGCTCGCGTCCAGCACCTCGCAGAGCCCCGAGCGCGCACCCGCAGGACCCTCGGGCCCCGGCGGCGGTCACGGCGGCGGTCACAGCCCCGCGAGGCCCCCCGCGGGCGGCGCGGGCGGCGGCTACGGCTACCCGCAATCCCCTCAGCCCTCCAACGCGCCTCCCCCCATGCCCGCAGGGCCGCCCCCCGGCGGCCGTCCCGGCGGCGCCTCACCGGCACCGAGCCGCCCCCAGGGGCCCGGCGCCGGGCCTCTTCCGGGTGCGCAGGTGCGGCGCTGGATCGAGATCAACGGCAATCGCCATCAGATCTCCCGCCCGACGCTGGTGCTGGGACGCAGCACCGACGCCGATGTGCGGATCGACGACCCCGGCGTATCGCGCCGGCACTGTGAGATCCGGACCGGAACGCCCTCGACGATCCAGGATCTCGGGTCTACCAACGGCATCGTGGTAGACGGGCAGCACACCACCCGCGCTACGCTCCGCGACGGCTCGCGGATCGTCGTGGGCCAAACCACCATCGTTTACCGGCAAGCCGAAGGGTGAAGCGGGGGCAATGTCAGAGCTGACCCTGACGGTCATGCGGCTGGGTTTCCTAGCCGTTCTGTGGCTGTTCGTGATCGTGGCCGTCCAGGTCATCCGCAGCGACCTGTTCGGTACGCGCGTCACACAGCGCGGTTCGCGCCGTGAGAACGCGCGTCCGCAGCAGGCCGCTCGCCAGCAACAGCAGGCGGCAGCACCGCCCGCCCAGCGCCAGCAGCAGGGCGGCGGGCGGCAGCGCCGCGGCGCCCCCAGCAAGCTGGTCGTCTCCGAAGGGATCCTCGCGGGCACGACGGTCGCCCTGCAGGGCCAGACGATCTCGCTGGGCAGGGCACACGATTCGACGATCGTGCTCGACGACGACTACGCGTCAAGCAGGCATGCCAGGATCTACCCGGACCGTGACGGCCAGTGGATCGTCGAGGATCTCGGGTCCACCAACGGCACGTATCTCGACCGGACCCGACTCACCACCCCGACGCCCGTTCCGCTGGGCGCGCCGATCCGCATCGGCAAGACCGTCATCGAGCTGCGGAAGTAGTACTACGTCATGACAGAGCGCGAGCGGAGCGAGCGAGCCGAAACGGCGGTCCAGGACCTGGACGCCGGCGCGCTCCCGACCGGAGGGTGGGCACCGTGCGGATGTACCCGGAGCCGACGGGCGAGGTGCGCATGAGTCTGTCTTTGCGCTTCGCCGCCGGATCGCACAAAGGCATGATCCGGGAGGGGAACGAGGACTCCGGCTATGCCGGTCCGCGTCTCCTCGCGATCGCCGACGGCATGGGGGGCCAGGCCGCGGGTGAGGTGGCGAGCTCCGAGGTGATCTCGACGCTCGTCACCCTCGACGACGACGTACCGGGATCGGACATCCTCACGTCGCTCGGCACCGCCGTGCAGCGGGCCAACGACCAACTGCGCCTGATGGTCGAGGAGGACCCCCAGCTCGAGGGCATGGGGACCACCCTGACCGCCCTGCTGTGGACCGGTCAGCGCCTCGGCCTCGTGCACGTCGGCGACTCCCGCGCCTATCTCCTGCGGGACGGCGTCCTGACGCAGATCACCCAGGACCACACCTGGGTGCAGCGTCTCGTCGATGAGGGCCGGATCACCGAAGAGGAAGCCACCACCCACCCGCAGCGCTCCTTGCTGATGCGCGCGCTCGGCAGTGGTGAGCACGTCGAACCGGACCTCTCCATCCGCGAAGTCCGCTCCGGCGACCGCTACTTGATCTGCTCGGACGGTCTCTCCGGCGTCGTCTCGCACCAGACGATGGAAGACACCCTCGCGAGCTACCAGGGCCCGCAGGAGACCGTGCAGGAGCTCATCCAGCTCGCGCTGCGCGGCGGCGGCCCCGACAACATCACGGTGATCGTCGCCGATGTCCTGGACATCGACAGCGGCGACACCCTCGCGGGACAGCTCTCCGACACCCCCGTGGTCGTCGGCGCGGTCGCCGAGAACCAGCTCCAGGCGCAGGACGACGGCGCCATGCAGACCCCCGCGGGCCGCGCGTCCGGCCTCGGCCGTCCGGTGCCCCCGCAGCCCTCGGGAGGCGGCTTCGGGCCGCCCGGCAGCGGCGACACGACGGGGTACGTCCCGGAGTCGAACTTCGGCGCCTACAGCGACGAGGACTTCGTGAAGCCCGGCGGCGGCCGCAAGTGGCTCAAGAGATCGCTCTACACCGTGCTCGCCCTGGCGGTCATCGGCGGCGGCCTGTACGGCGGCTACCGCTGGACCCAGACCCAGTACTTCGTAGGCACGAACGACCAGAACGTCGCCCTCTACCGCGGTATCGACCAGGACCTGGCGTGGGTCAGCCTGTCGAAGGTCGAGGAGGACTACCCCAAGATCGAACTCAAGTACCTGCCGCCGTACCAGCGCAAGCAGGTCGAGGCGACCATCGCCGAGGGCAACCTCGACGACGCCAAGAGCAAGATCGAGGAGCTCGGACTGCAGGCCTCGGCCTGCGAGAAGGAGGCCGAGCGCCGCAAGGCCGAGCGTGAGAACGCCAAGCCCGGCGAGGGCGAGGCGGGCGGCACCACCGGCCTGGCCGCCAAGGCCCCCAGCGACGATCCGACCGACCCGGCCGACAAGAACGACAAGAACGACTCGACCGACAAGAACAAGTCCAAGACCGCACCGACTCCCACACCCGGCCCCAGCTTGTCCGAGGACGAGGAGAAGCTGGTCCCACTGTGCGGTAAGCAGTAAGCAGCCGTTGGGGGCCTTTGCACGCCATGAGCAGTAGCACTACACACACGTCGACCATCGGCGCGATCGGGGCGCCGAGCAGGCGCAACACCGAGCTCGCGCTCCTCGCGTTCGCCGTCGTCATCCCGCTGTTCGCCTACATCAACGTAGGTCTGGCGATCGACGGCGAACTGCCCACCGGCATGCTCGGGTACGGAGCGGGGCTCGGTCTCCTCGCCGGCGTCTCGCACTTCGTGGTGCGCAAGTTCGCGCCGTACGCCGACCCGCTGCTGCTGCCCCTGGCCACGCTGCTCAACGGCCTCGGTCTGGTCGTCATCTGGCGGCTCGACCAGTCGAAGCGGCTACAACAGCTGCCCAACTTCAGCGCGGCGGCGCCGAACCAGCTCATGTACTCCGCGATCGGCATCGCCCTGTTCGTCGGCGTGCTGCTCCTGCTGAAGGACCACCGCGTCCTGCAGCGCTACACGTACATCTCGATGGTCGGCGCCATCATCCTGCTGCTGCTTCCCCTGGTCCCCGGCCTCGGCATGAACGTGTTCGGCGCCAAGATCTGGATCCGCGTCGGCGGATTCTCCATCCAGCCGGGTGAGTTCGCGAAGATCGTCATCGCGATCTTCTTCGCGGGCTACCTCATGGTGAAGCGCGACGCCCTGGCCCTGGCCAGCCGCCGCTTCATGGGGCTCTACCTGCCGCGTGGCCGTGACCTCGGACCCATCGTCGTCGTCTGGATCATCTCGATCCTGATCCTCGTCTTCGAGACCGACCTCGGTACGTCCCTGCTGTTCTTCGGCATGTTCGTCGTCATGCTGTACGTCGCCACGGAGCGCACCAGCTGGATCGTGTTCGGTCTGCTGATGTCCGCGGTCGGCGCGGTCGGCGTCGCCTCCTTCGAGCCGCACGTCAAGCAGCGCGTCGACGCGTGGCTCGACCCCATGCGCGAGTACACGCTGAGCCAGCAGGGCGTGGTCGGCCACTCCGAGCAGGCGATGCAGGCCCTGTGGGCCTTCGGCTCCGGCGGCACGCTCGGCACCGGCCTCGGCCAGGGCAACTCCGACCTCATCAAGTTCGCCGCCAACTCGGACTTCATCCTCGCCACGTTCGGCGAGGAGCTCGGCCTCGCCGGAATCATGGCCATCCTGCTGATCTACGGGCTGATCGTGGAGCGCGGTGTGCGCACCGCCCTCGCCGCGCGCGACCCGTTCGGCAAGCTCCTCGCCATCGGCCTGTCCGGCGCCTTCGCCATCCAGGTCTTCGTGGTCGCCGGCGGCGTCATGAGCCTCATCCCGCTGACCGGTATGACCATGCCCTTCCTGGCGTACGGCGGTTCGTCGGTGATCGCCAACTGGGCGCTGATCGGAATCCTCATCCGCATCAGCGATACCGCGCGCCGACCGGCGCCGGCCCCAGCCCCGAACCCTGACGCCGAGATGACCCAGGTGGTCCGACCGTGAACAAGCCCCTGCGCCGGATCGCGGTCTTCTGCGGGTTCCTCATCCTTGCCCTGATCGTCCGGGACAACTGGCTCCAGTACGTCCAGGCCGACACCCTCGCCAAGGACGAGAAGAACCGCCGCGTCACCATCGAGCGGTACGCCACCCCGCGCGGCAACATCATCGTGAACGGCAAGCCGGTCACCGGCTCCAAGGAGTCGGGCGACGGGAACGACCTGAAGTACCAGCGGACGTACTCGAACGGCTCCATGTGGTCCCCGGTCACCGGCTTCGCGTCGCAGAGCGTCGGCGCGACCCAGCTGGAGTCCATCGAGGACGGCATCCTGACCGGTAACGACGACCGTCTCTTCTTCCGCCGCAGCCTGGACATGCTGACCGGCGAGAAGAAGGAGGGCGGCAACGTCGTCACGACCCTCAACACCGCGGCACAGAAGGCCGCGTACAACGGCCTGAAGGGCCTCGGCAAGGGTGCGGTCGCCGCGATCGACCCGTCCACGGGCGCGATCCTGGCGCTGGCCTCCGCGCCGTCGTACGACCCCTCCACCTTCGCCGGTGCCGACGGCAAGGCCTTCCAGAAGCTGGACAAGAACAAAGACAAGCCGATGCTCAACCGCGCGCTGCGCGAGACGTACCCGCCGGGCTCCACCTTCAAGGCGGTGACCGCCGCGGCGGCTCTTGAGCACGGTCTGTACGACGACATCGACGCGCCCACCAAGTCGCCGCTGCCGTGGACGATGCCCGACACCACGCAGCCGCTGCCGAACGAGGGCAACATCCCCTGCAAGAACGCCTCGCTGCGTGAGGCACTGCGGGTGTCCTGCAACACCGTCTTCGGCAAGATCGGTTCGGACCTCGGCAAGGACAAGATGACCGAGACGGCCGAGAAGTTCGGCTTCAACGAAGAGCAGTTCGTGCCGGTCCGCTCGAACGCCTCCGTCTTCCCCGAGAAGATGGACCGGCCGCAGACCGCGCTCTCCTCCATCGGCCAGTTCGAGACGGCCGCGACGCCGCTCCAGATGGCCATGGTCGCCTCGGCCATCGCCAACGACGGCAAGCTGATGGAGCCGTACATGGTCAGCGAGCTGCAGGCGCCGAACCTCGACGTGATCGAGAAGCACGCGCCCAAGGAGATGAGCCAGCCGCTCTCCGAGGAGAACGCGCAGAAGCTCCAGGACATGATGGAGACGGTCGTCAACGACGGCACCGGTACGAACGCCAAGATCCCGAACGTGACGGTCGGCGGCAAGACCGGTACGGCCCAGCACGGCATCGACAACAGCGAGAACCCCTACGCCTGGTTCATCAGCTACGCCAAGACCGACTCCGGTTCGCCGGTGGCCGTCGCGGTGGTCGTCGAGGACAGCAAGGCCGGCCGTGACGACATCTCCGGTGGCGGTCTGGCCGCGCCCATCGCCAAGGACGTGATGCAGGCGGTTCTCGACAGCAAGAAGTGACCCGCGTCACGGCTTCTTCACATCAGTGCACGTTGCGATACCGGTCCTGTATCGGGTGACGGTGGCGGCCGGGTCTCGTAAGGCGAGCCGGGTACGGTATGCCCGGACAGCACACCGCCGGACCACACAAGGGTGCGGTCAGGACTGACGGAGAGGGCTGGAATAGCTATGGAAGAGCCGCGTCGCCTCGGCGGGCGGTACGAGCTGGGCCAGGTGCTCGGCCGAGGCGGGATGGCGGAGGTCTACCTCGCGCACGACACCCGGCTCGGACGCACCGTGGCGGTGAAGACGCTGCGGGTCGACCTCGCGCGTGACCCGTCGTTCCAGGCCCGGTTCCGCCGTGAGGCCCAGTCGGCCGCCTCGCTCAACCATCCTGCGATCGTCGCGGTCTATGACACCGGCGAGGACTACGTGGACGGGGTCTCCATCCCGTACATCGTGATGGAGTACGTCGACGGGTCCACCCTGCGTGAGCTGCTGCACTCCGGGCGCAAGCTGCTGCCCGAGCGCGCCATGGAGATGACCATCGGCATCCTCCAGGCCCTGGAGTACTCGCACCGCAACGGCATCGTCCACCGCGACATCAAGCCCGCGAACGTCATGCTGACGCGCAACGGCCAGGTCAAGGTCATGGACTTCGGCATCGCCCGCGCCATGGGCGACTCCGGCATGACGATGACGCAGACGGCGGCGGTCATCGGCACCGCGCAGTACCTCTCGCCGGAGCAGGCCAAGGGCGAGCAGGTGGACGCGCGAAGCGACCTCTACTCCACCGGCTGCCTGCTCTACGAGCTCCTCACCGTCCGCCCGCCGTTCGTGGGCGACTCCCCGGTCGCGGTGGCCTACCAGCACGTACGGGAAGAGCCGCAGGCCCCCAGCGTCTTCGACGGCGAGATCACGCCGGAGATGGACGCCATCGTCCTCAAGGCCCTCACCAAGGACCCGGACTACCGCTACCAGTCGGCCGACGAGATGCGCGCCGACATCGAGGCCTGCCTCGACGGCCAGCCCGTCCAGGCCACCGCCGCCATGGGCGCGGTCGGTTACGGCGGCCACCCGGACGACCAGCAGACGGCGATGCTGCGCCCGCAGAACGGCGGCGGCCAGACGTCGATGATGCCGCCGGTCGGCCCGGACGACGGCTACGACGATCACTCGCGCCGCCGTCAGAAGAAGAGCAACACCTCCACGATCCTGCTGGTGGTCGCGGGTCTCCTCGTCCTGGTGGGCGCGATCCTCATCGGGAAGTGGGCGTTCACCGGGAGCGGCGGCAGCGATTCGATCAAGGCCCCCAACTTCGTCGGCGAGAAGCTCGCCGACGCCAAGAAGTCGGCCAAGAACGTGGACCTCGTCCTCGACGACTCCGAGCACAAGCCGTGCGAGAAGTACCCGAAGGGCGAGATCTGCGCCCAGACCCCGGGCGCGAACGCCTCGGTCAAAAAGGGCGACACGATCAACGTGACGGTGTCCACGGGGGCGCCGAAGGTATCGGTGCCAAAGGTCATCGGCCTGGACGTCGAAACCGCCACCGACAAGCTCGAGGGCGACAAGTACCAGTTCAAGGTCGAGACCAAGCCCGTGGAGTCTTCCGGTACGCCGGACGAGGTCCTGGACTCGGATCCGGTCTTCGGTACCGAGGTGGAGAAGGGCAGCAAGATCACCCTTGAGGTGGCCAAGGAGGCCGCGAAGTCCACGGTCCCGGACGTGACCGGCAAGACCTGTGACGAGGCCAAGGCTCAGCTGGAGAGCAACAAGCTCAACGGTGTGTGCGAGGAAGAGGAGAGCGACTCGGTCGACCCCGGCAAGGTCATCTCGCAGAGCCTCGCCCCGCAGACCCAGGCCGACCCGAACTCCACGGTCACGCTGAAGGTCGCCAAGAAGGCCGAGAAGGCCACCGTGCCGACCCTCACCGGCCAGAAGCTCAAGGACGCCCGCAAGGCCATCGAGGACGCGGGTCTGACGGTCGGCAACATCCAGGGCCCGCAGGACGACGACGCCCTCGTGGTCCTCTCCCAACCCGGCGCCAACGAAGAGGTCGAACCCGGCAGCGCGGTCAACCTGACCACGGCAGGCGGGAACCAGGGCGACAACGGCGGGGGCAACGGAGGAGGCGGCGGCTTCATCGAAGGCGCCACGGGCTTCTCCTCCCGCCACGACGAGGACTGACCCCGGTACGAGAAGAGCCCCGGAGAACGCCGTGCAGGCGTTGTCCGGGGCTCTTTCCGTGCGGGGGCGGGCTCTTTCCGTTTCCGTGCGGGGGGGGCGCTCAGTCCAGCTCGGCCGGCGGTGTTCGCTTGTTGTCGACCTTTTCGATGCGTTCCAGTTCGCCCCAGACCACGTAGCGGTAGTTGGAGGTGTAGACCGGCGTGCAGGTCGTCAGGGTGATGTAGCGGCCCGGCTTCTTGGCGCCCGATTCCTTCGGGACCGGGTTCAGGACGTTCACGTTGTACTTCGAGGTCTCGGGGAGGGTCGAGTAGACCTTGTAGACGTACCACTTGTCCCGTGACTCGAAGACGATCGCGTCGCCCTTCTTGATCTTGTCGATCTTGTGGAACTTCGCGCCGTGTCCGTCACGGTGCGCGGCCAGCGTGAAGTTGCCTTCCTTGTCCTGCGGGAGAGCCGACTTGATCGGGTCCTCGTAGTAGCCCGCGACACCGTGGTTGAGCACCTTGCTGCTGGTGCCCTTGGTCACCAGGATCTCGCCGCCCATCGCGGGGACGTGGAGGAAGCCGATGCCGTCCTTGGTGTCCAGCTTCCCCGGGCCGCCCGCCCAGCGGTCACGCACCCTGTCGCCCTGCTTGTGCGCCTCGCGGTCCGCGACGACGTTGGTCCACCACAGGGAGTAGACGACGAAGAGGCCGAGCACCAGGCCCGCGGTGATGAGGAGTTCGCCGAAGACGCTGACCGCCGTGGCGATGGGGCCGCGTCCCCGTGACCGTGGTGTGCGGGAGGGCGCGGGCTTCTCGGCCTGCTCCCCCGACCGCTCCTCGGTCTGCTCCTCGTCGTTGTCGGTCGTGGCTGCCACTGGTTCCGCCCCGTTCTCACCGTGCTAATTGACGAGCGCGCTCGGTTTGCCCTTGCTGCGCGGTCGTTCCTCGACCATCTTGCCCCAGACGATCATTCGATACTTACTCGTGAATTCCGGGGTGCAGGTGGTCAGTGTGATGTACCGGCCCTCTTTGGTGAAGCCCGACCCCGGCGGGACAGGACCGATCACCGACGTGTTGCTCGGCTGGGTCTGCGGCAGGATGCTCGCCATCTTGTAGACGAAGTACTTGTCCTGCGTCTCCACGATGATGGGATCGCCCGGTTCGAGCTGATTGATGTACCGGAACGGCTCGCCGTGGGTGTTGCGGTGCCCGGCGACCGCGAAGTTGCCCTTCTTGGCGTCCGGCATGGGCGTCTTGGTGCCGCCCTCGTTGTAGTGGCCGACCATGCCGCGGTCCAGGACCTTCGCCTTGTCGATGCCCTCGGCGATCGGCACGACGACGTCGAGGCGCGGGATGTGCAGGAGCGCGAAGCCCTGCCCCGGCTCGAAGGCCCCCGGCTTGCCCTTGCCCTTCGCCCACTCCTCCTGGAGGTCGCTGGCGGCGCCGTTGGCCTGCTGCTGGGCACGGACGTTGGTCCACCACAGCTGGTACGTGACGAAGAGCAGCATCAGTACGCCGACGGTGATGAACAGTTCACCGATGCCCCGGCTCAGGACGGCTCCGGCGGAGGGCCTGCGGGCGCGCTCGGCGCGGCGGGCCTCCACGCGGGAGAGAGGGGCGGCCGATGCTGCCGCAGGGCTCGTGGCGGCGCGTGAGGCGCCTTTCTTGGCGGCTTTGCGGCGGGCGGCCCGTCCGCCTTCCGCGGGGCGCTCCGGTTCGGGGCGCTCCTGCCCGGAGTTCGGGTCGGCGTCCGGGTCGGCTATTCGGCGCGTGTCCGACGTCCGCAGCCCTACCGTCTCGTCGTCCACCGGAGGCTGGGGCTGGGGCTGGGGTTGCGACTGGGGCTGGGGCTGGGGCCGCGCGGCCTCCGGTATCGGCTCGTACGCCGGGGAGGGCTGCTGAGGGGCGTACGCGCCGTACAGCTCCTCGTACGTCGGTTCCCGCACCCCGTACCAGTCACGGGCGTACCCCGCGGGGTCGTACCACTCCTGCTCCTGCGGCTGCTCCGGCAGCGGCTGCGGCTCGGGTAGCGGCGGCTGCTCCGGCTCCGCGGACCCGCTGCGGAACCACGGCGAAGGATGCTGCCCCGGCAGCGGATCGGTCAGCGGATCGGCGAGGTGGTCGACGGCCGCTTCGAACGCCCCGAGCTCCTCGGACGCCCCTTGCTCCCCGTACGACGCGTACTGGTCGTCGTACGGAAGGCCGGAGGAATCGCGCTCGGGGCGCAAGGCGGTCACGCCGAGGCCCTGCCCACCACCGGGGCAAGACCACTCGACCGACCGACCGCCCCGGCGTCCCCGCACTCCACCAGCCAGTTGGCGAGCATGCGGTGACCGTGCTCGGTGAGCACCGACTCGGGGTGGAACTGAACGCCCTCGACCAGCAGTTCACGGTGGCGCAGGCCCATGATGATGCCGTCCTCCGTACGCGCGGTCACCTCAAGATCGGCCGGAACCGTGGCCGGCTCGGCGGCGAGCGAGTGGTAGCGCGTCGCGATGAACGGCGACGGAAGACCGGCGAAGACGCCCTTGCCCTCGTGCACCACGGGAGACGTCTTGCCGTGCAGCAGCTCCGGCGCCCGGTCCACCACTCCGCCGTACGCCACCGCCATCGACTGCATGCCGAGGCAGACGCCGAAGACGGGCACCCCGGTGCCGGCGCAGTGCCGCACCATCTCCACGCAGACGCCTGCCTGCTCGGGTGTGCCGGGGCCCGGCGAAAGCAGGACGCCGTCGAAGCCGTCCTGCGCGTGGCGCAGCTCGACCTCGTCGTTGCGCACGACCTCGCACTCCGCACCCAGCTGGTAGAGGTACTGGACGAGGTTGAAGACGAAGCTGTCGTAGTTGTCGACGACGAGGATGCGGCGGGGGCGCCCCTCGGCGCTGACCGCGCTGGCTGCGCTGACCGCGCTGACCGGGCTCACTGCGCTCACTGGCCGTCCACCGTCACGTCGTTGAAGGGAAGCAGCGGCTCGGCCCAGGGGAAGACGTACTGGAAGAGCACGTAGACCACAGCGAAGACGAGCATCAGCGAAAGCAGCGCCCTAACCCATGCGTTTCCCGGCAGATGCCGCCAGATCCAGCCGTACATGCCGTCCCTTCCGTAGCCGTACGGCACCAGACTAACGGCGCAGTGCCTCTGGTTTCCCGGCCTCGACGGGCTGGGTGGCATCGAGGTGCGCCCAGACGATCAACCGGTGGCTGTGGCCCCACTCTGGCTCACAGGTCGTAAGTGTGAGGTAACGGCCCGGACCGTCGAACCCCGACTTGCGCGGAACCGCGTCGATGACGCCGATGTCGCCGGGCAGCGTCTTGTAGGGCTTCTTGTCGATGCGGTACGTGAACCACGTGGTGCCGTCGGTCAGGACCACGGGGTCGTTCGGACGCAGCTTCGGGAAGTCCTTGAACGGGTCTCCGTAGGTGCGGCGGTGGCCCGCCACGGAGAAGTTGCCGCGCTGGCCGAGCTGCGCGGTGTCCCCGTAGTGACCCAGCCCCTTCTTCAGGATGCCGGTCCCCGTGCCTTCGAGGACCGGCTTGTTCCACGTGAAACCAAAGCGCGGGATGTACATGACGGCGAAGGGCTTGCCGTCCTCGTAGGGGGCGGGCTTCTTCGGAGAGGGCGTCTCCGCGGACCCGCCGCCGTCCGTCTGCGCGGGCACCGAACCCTGCGCCCACCGCTCCTGGAGATCGTCGATCTGGCTGTCCATGGCGTTGTCGGCCTTCACGCCGGTCCAGAACAGGACGTACACCACGAAGAGCACAATCAGCGTGCCGACGGTGATGCACAGTTCGCTGAACGTCCTGACGAGCACTCGCACCGACACAGGCTCTCCCAGCGGCTTACTCCACGGGCTTCGCGTAGTGGAGATCCACTGTGCCCGAGTAGCCGGGAAGAGTCATCGCCCCGTCGTCGTCGACTTTCCAGCCGAGGCCGTACGCATTGACGTACAGCATGTAGTTCTGGATCTCCGGGGACGCGGCGAGCGCCGTCTTGAGTTTCTCCGGGTCACCGACGGCCGTCACCTTGTACGGCGGCGAGTAGACGCGGCCCTGGAGGATCAGGGTGTTGCCCACGCAGCGGACGGCGCTGGTGGAGATGAGCCGCTGGTCCATGACCTTGATGCCCTTGGCACCGCCCTGCCAGAGCGCGTTGACCACGGCCTGGAGGTCCTGCTGGTGGATGACCAGGTCGTTGGGCTGGGGCTCGGGGTAGCCGGGGAGCTTGGCGGTGGCGTTCGGCGGGGCGTCGGCGAGGGTGACGGAGACGGCATCGCCGCTGAGCTTCTTGGTGCCCGCGTTCTTCTCCAGGGCCTTGAGCCGTGCGTCGTCGGCCTTCGTGCCGCCGTTGTCGCGCTCGGCCAGGGACTCGACCTCGTCACGGAGGGAGCCGTTGGACTCGTCGAGCTTGCCGTTCTTGTGGCTGCGCTCCTCGATCAGGTCCGAGAGCTTCAGCAGAGAGGCGTCGGTGCGGATGTTCGTGCCCTTGGCCGTGTTGAAGCTGGTGAAGAAGATGAGGCCCGCGAGCGCGAAAACGGCGGCCGTGAGCAGCCGGACCGGCCGCCAGCGTGGACGTCGACCCGGACCTGCGGGGGAGTCGGCAGAATTGCTCAACGTACCCTTATCTCCTTCAGCGCCGCGGAAGCACTACGCTAACGGACGCCCGGGGGAGGGCTCAGCTCCCCGTATCGACAGGAGAGACCCTCGTGCCGAAGTCACGGATCCGCAAGAAGGCCGACGATTACACGCCGCCCGCGAAGAAGGCGACGAACATCAAGCTGACCAGCCGCAGCTGGGTGGCTCCGGTGATGCTAGCGATGTTCCTCATCGGGCTCGCCTGGATCGTCGTCTTCTACGTCACCGACGGGAAGCTGCCGATCGACCCGCTGGGCAACTGGAACATCGTGGTCGGCTTCGGCTTCATCGCTGCGGGGTTCGGCGTCTCCACCCAGTGGAAGTAGCGCCGTTCCACCGGCTGTGAGCGCGCTGCCACGGCGGCGGGAATCAAGCCTTGCCCTGAGTTATCCACAGCGCTATCCACACTGGGGACCGAACTGGGGAAAAGAAAGACGATCTGTGGATAACCCTCGTGACGTTGACGCCGGTGTGACTGGCAGATCGACATCCGAGTGACTACTGGCCCCTTGTCCTTCCTGGGTAAACCCAGGTCAGCGACAAGGGGCACAGTTGTTCCCCACAGCATGCACAAGATTCGGCACACGCTGTGGACAACAGTGCGCTTCGGGTGACCGCGGAGGCCTCCGAGCGGTGCTTCCGCCGGTCAGAGCTCCGAGCTCGGAGCAAGCCTCAGCCGAGCTGCGCGGTCCTGATGACCACGGTCGCAAGGACCAGGATCAGCACCACGGCACAGGTCCCCCACTGCACGAGCGCCCGCCGCTCGCGGGGCGCGTGCACCATCCCGTACGCGATCACGACTCCGGCGATCAGACCGCCGACGTGCGCCTGCCAGGCGATGCCGCTCCAGGTGAAGGTGAAGAGCATGTTCAGCGCGAGCAGCGCGATGACCGGACGCATGTCGTAGTTCAGGCGCCGCATCAGGACGGCGGTGGCGCCGAGCAGACCGAAGATCGCTCCGGAGGCCCCGAGCGAGGCATCGCTCGCGCCGACGAGGACATAGGTGAGCGCGCTGCCGGCCAGGCCGGAGAGCAGATAGAGCGCGAGATAGCGGGTGCGGCCGAGCGCGGCTTCCAGCGGGCCGCCGAGCCACCACAGGCCCAGCATGTTGAACGCGATGTGCCAGATCTCCTGGTGCGCGAACATCGACGTGACCAGGCGGTACCACTGGCCTTCGGCGACGCCCTCGGTCGGCGCGTACGGATAGGGCGGCCACTCACCGATCAGGGCGAGGTCGCCGACGAGCCGGTCGTTCACCTGGATCGCGATGAACACGAGGACGTTTATCGCGACCAGGATCTTGGTGATCAGGCGCGGGTCCGCCGCGATGGAGCCGCCCGCGATGGTGCGCGGCTGGTTGGCCGCGGGCGCGTGTCCGGTGCCCGAGCCCTCGCGCACGCACTCGGGGCACTGGAAGCCGACCGAGGCGCTGATCATGCACTCCGGGCAGATGGGGCGTTCGCAGCGGGTGCAGCTTATGCCCGTCTCGCGGTCCGGATGCCGGTAGCAGCCGGGCAGGTTCGATGCGTCCTGTGGCCCCTGCGGGCTGCCGGGTGCCTGGTCCATGGGGTCCCCTCAATGTCCGTACGAAGGCACAGTTACGCGCGCGCGTGGCGAACGCACCGCCCCGCCCTTCCTTACGGATGGGCGGGGCGGTTTGGTTCCCTCGCGGGGTGCGCCGGTGTCAGGCGGTGCGGGTTTCGATGACGACCGACTCGATGACCACGTCGTTCACCGGGCGGTCGGTGCGCGGGTTGGTCTGCGTGGCCGCGATCTCGTCGACGACCTTCTGGCTCGCCGAGTCCGTGACCTCACCGAAGATGGTGTGCTTGCGGGTGAGCCAGGCGGTCGGGGAGACCGTCACGAAGAACTGGGAGCCGTTGGTGCCCGGGCCCGCGTTGGCCATGGCGAGCAGGTAGGGCTTGTCGAAGGCGAGGTCGGGGTGGAACTCGTCCTCGAACTCGTAGCCCGGACCGCCCGTGCCGTTGCCCAGCGGGTCGCCGCCCTGGATCATGAAGCCGCTGATGACGCGGTGGAAGATCGTTCCGTCGTAGAGCCGTCCCGTGGTCTTCTTGCCGGTCTCCGGGTTGACCCACTCACGCTCGCCCTGTGCGAGCTCGACGAAGTTCTTGACCGTCTTCGGCGTGTGGTTGGGGTGCAGCAGCACCTCGATGTCGCCGCGGTTGGTCTTCAGGGTGGCGTAGAGCTGCTCGGCCACGGTCTGCCTTCCGTTGTCTTCTGTGACGTCCTGATACTCCCACGGACCGGATTGGGACGAGTAGTCACCGAGTGGGAGCGCGCCGCGACGATCCGTGGCATTGTCGGCGAAGAACTCTCCTTGTACCGATTTGATCAAATTCATGGCACCCGGATGCACCCGGATGCCCGCCCTCTCATGCCTCGGAGTCACCTGGAAGGCATGATCCTGTAAAGGGTGGAAAGGTGACATACCTATAAGCCACCGAGGAGGAGGATCCTGTGACCCGCATCGACAGCGTGCGCGCCGCGACCGGTTCGGCTAGGGACAGCGTGCGGCATGCCGCGGAGGCGGTGGCCCCCTACGCCGGCACGGCCAAGGAACAGGCCGTCCATTACGCGCACGAATCCCGCGTACGGCTCGCGCCAAAGGTGTCGCAGGCCGCCGAGCAAGCCCGTGCCCAGTACGGCGCTCATGTCGGGCCCCGCATCGAGCAGGCCCGTGCGCACGTGCCGCCGAAGGTCGACCACGCCGCGCACGAAGCCGCCGTCCGCACCCGCAAGGCGGCCGTGCAGGCTCGCGAGGCCGCCCGGCAGGCCGCCGACTATTCGAAGCCGCGGATCGAGAGCGCCGTGGCCGCAGCTCAGCCCGTCCGTGAGGAGGCGGCGTCCCGCGGGTCCGCGGCGCTGTCCGCCCTGCGCGGCGAGGTGTCTCCCAAGGAGATCCGGCGGCTGACCCGTAAGCACAACCGCCGGGCCCGTGCCGGACGCATGGCCAAGGTCCTGATCGTCACCGGCATCGTGGCGGGTGGCGCGATCGCCGCGTGGAAGTGGTGGGACAAGCAGGCGAACCCGGACTGGCTCGTCGAGCCGCCGGCCGCGACGGAGGTCCCCGACAGCACGCCGCTGACTTCGGTCGACGGCAGCGGTCAGGCCTCCCTCGACCCCGAGGTCCAGGCCAAGCAGGCCGAGTCCGAGGCCTCGGAGCGCGACGACCGACGCTGACCTGCCCGGCGCTGACCCGCGCTGACCTGCACAAGAAGTACGAACAACGCCGTAGGGCGGACCACCTCGGAGGTGGTCCGCCCTACGGCGTTCCTGTGGAGCCTAGGAGATTCGAACTCCTGACATCTGCCTTGCAAAGGCAGCGCTCTACCAACTGAGCTAAGGCCCCGAAAACGGCGCACCCATCCGGAAGAATCCCGCTCCGGTGGGCAACGCAGACCAGAGTACCGGGTCACCCCCCACATCTCGCAAAAGGATTGGGGGTCCCGGTGAACGACCACGCTCCGTAAGATGCTCGGCGTGGTTCGCGGCAGCGAACCACGGTTTTTTGGGGAAGCGATGGGGAGACGCAATGGACGCCGCACAACAAGAGACGACCGCGAGAGCACGAGAACTCCAGCGGAACTGGTACGGGGAGCCGCTGGGGGCGCTCTTCCGCCGTCTCATCGATGATCTGGGCCTCAACCAGGCACGCCTCGCCGGCGTCCTCGGTCTGTCCGCGCCCATGCTGTCCCAGCTGATGAGCGGGCAGCGCGCCAAGATCGGCAACCCTGCGGTCGTCCAGCGCGTGCAGCTCCTCCAGGAGCTGGCGGGCCAGGTCGCCGACGGCAGTGTGAGCGCCGCCGAGGCCACCGACCGCATGGACGAGATCAGGAAATCCCAGGGCGGCTCCGTCCTGACCAACACCGCGCAGTCGCCGCTGCCTTCGGGTGCGCCCACGGTGAAGCGTGTGGTGCGCGAAATCCAGTCACTGTTGCGCTCCGTCGCGGCGGCGGGCGACATCATCGATGCCGCGGACTCCCTCGCCCCGACCCACCCGGAACTGGCAGAGTTCCTCCGGGTGTACGGCGCCGGACGCACCGCGGACGCGGTCGCCCACTACGAGGCGCACCAGAACTGAGCCGCCGGCCGGGCCACCGGGCGGCCCGGAGAGGAAGCAATGCGCGACCATGGGTGAGGTCTTCGCCGGCCGCTACGAACTGGTCGACCCGATCGGCCGCGGGGGAGTAGGAGCGGTCTGGCGCGCCTGGGACCACCGGCGACGCCGGTATGTGGCCGCCAAGGTCCTGCAACAGAGCGACGCGCACACGCTGTTGCGCTTCGTGCGGGAGCAGGCGCTGCGGATCGACCACCCCCATGTGCTCGCGCCGGCCAGCTGGGCCGCCGACGACGACAAGGTCCTGTTCACCATGGCCCTGGTCGCCGGCGGCTCGCTGGCGCATGTCATCGGGGACTACGGCCCGTTGCCGCCCCGCCTGGTCTGCACGCTCCTGGACCAGTTGCTCTCCGGTCTCGCCGCGGTGCACGCCGAGGGGGTCGTGCACCGTGACATCAAACCGGCCAACATCCTGCTCGAAGTCACCGGCAACGCACGTCCGCACCTACGGCTCTCCGACTTCGGCATCTCGATGCGGAAGGGCGAGCCACGCCTGACCGAGGCCAACTACGTGGTGGGGACGCCCGGTTACTTCGCTCCCGAGCAGATGATGGGTGCCGAACCGGACTTTCCCGCCGACCTCTTCGCCGTCGGCCTGGTGGCCCTGCACCTGCTGGAGGGCGCCAAGCCGGACACGCAGGCCCTGGTCGAGCATTTCGCCGACCATGGCACGCCCGGGGCTCCGCAGGGCGTGCCCGAGCCGCTGTGGCGGGTCGTCGCCCTGCTCCTCCAGCCGGATCCGAACAAGCGGTTCCGTACCGCGACGAGCGCGCGCAGAGAATTGAACGCGGCCGTCGAGTTGCTGCCCGAGCCGGGGCCCGACGACGAGATCGTCGACATCTTCGACCACCTGGGCCCGCTTCCGCGGGGCTTCGGCCCCGACGGGCCCCTCACGGTGCCGGCACAGCCGGACTTCGCTCCCCCCTCCGTACCGCCCTCCGTATCCCCCTCCGTACCGCCCCCGCCCCTCTCCGCGCCGCGGACGGGAAGCATCCCGCCCACTCCGCCACGGACTCCGCCGTCGCAGCCGCCGTCGCCGCAGCCGCAGCCGCAGCAACATTCACTGCCGCAGCCACTGCCACTGCCACAGCAGCCGGTGACGCCGCCTCCGCCCGCTCAGTCCCCCCATGCGCCCTCCCCTTACGACTCCCTCTACGACGCTCCTTACGAGGCGCAGGCCCCGGCCCCCGTTCAGGTCCCGGTCCACGTCCCGGCCCAGGCCCTCGGTCAGTTGCAGGGGCACCAGTTACAGACGCACGAGTCGTCACACTCCGTGATGTCACCGGCGCATCCCGTACCTGCCCCCGCCTATCCGTACACCGCTCACACACCGGCGCAGGCGCCGCTCCAGAGCCGACCGGCTTCGCGGCGACGGCGGCAGAAGCGAGGGGGGCCGCCCGCGAAGGTGGCGATCCCGATGCTGCTTGCGGCGCTGCTGTGCTTCGCAGTGGGCTTCTGGGCGTTGGCGCAGACCTGAATCAGGTCGCCCGCCGCCGCCCGATCAGCGTCCACACGCCCAGGACCGCCAGGATCAGGGCCCCGGCGCCGAACCCGCTGACGGCGACCACCCTCATGGCGGCCCTGCCCACGGAGCCGTGCCCACTCCCGCTCCCGCTCTCTCCCCCGTCCCCGCTCCCGGCAGCCGTCTCCCCCCGCTCCGCGGCCTCCTCGTCCTCCCCCGTGACGCTGAACAGGTCCGCGGGCCGCGCCGCCCCCACGTACGCGGGCCCCTTCTCAGCGGTGCCCTCGACGCCCACCCGCAGCGTCAGATCCAGCGCCCCCTTGCCGAACTGTCCGGCGACCTTCGGGCTGAGATGGACCGCGAGGTAGTACCACCCGGCGACCCGCGTCCCGGTCACGTCGTCGATCGGCGAGTACCGGTTCTCGTACGCGACGGGGGCCATGGGATCCAGCGCGGTCGAGCTCTGCTTGCCGTCGTAGGCCGTGTCGGCTTCCTCGACGCGGGCCCGCAGCGGATTGGACAGTGACATGACGAGCGCCGCGGGGACGTACTCGTCCCGGCCCCCGCTCGCACCGCCCAGCTCGGCACTTGCGGAGACCTGCTGTCCCCAGTCGACCGGCACGCGGTAGAAGAGCGTCTGGCCCGGCTCGATCCGATCCCCCCAGACGCCCGCCCGCAGCGCACGGGCGTCGTTGTACCCGGTGCCGCCCCTGCGTTCCGTGCGTCCGCCCGCGGGCGGCGTGGGCGAGGCGGAGTTCCAGGAATCCGGCGGCATCGTGGAGGCGCCCTTGGCCACGCCCGGCTCCGAGACGACACGGAGCTCCGTGTCCCACGTCTCCGTACTGGATCCGGGCCGCGTGTTCCGCTCGACCACCACGTAGTACGTGCCGGCCGCCTTGCACCGGTTCTCGGCGGGGCCGACCTCCCGTACCGCCCAGGCGGTGATGGGGCGCGGGCTCTGCGACGTACCGAACCGGGCGTCCTGTGAGTTGCAGTTGTTGCCGTTCGCGTCCTGCAAGGACACTTCGACGCCGTCTCCGTAGACGACCCGGGAATCCGGTCCGGGGACGGCGGTGGCCGAGACGTACACGGTCTCTCTGGCGTCGAGTTGAAGCTGGTAGTAGACCTTTCCCCCGCGCGCGAGGGAGCTCTTGTACGTCGATCCGGGCGTGAGTCTCGCGCTGCCCGTGCTGCTCTTCGCGCCCTCGACCGGCACCGCCCGGTCGGCGAAGACGTACGGGCCAGGCGTGTCCGCGGCCGCGGTCGCTCCCGGCAGTGCCATCACCACGCACAGCGCCGCTCCAGCGGCCAGAGCCGCCCGGCCTCCGCGCACCCGCCCCATCACGTGCCACCCCTCCCCGATGCCACAGCAATACCGCCCACTCATGCCCGCGCGGACACACGACAACCTTTGCTCACGCAAGGCGACGGCTTGCGCACGCGAAGACAGGAGGACGGAAAGATCCGGACAGCACAGGGCCCCGGCCGCAGAAGCGGCCGGGGCCCTGTGAAGAGACTGTTGGCTGTACTCACGAACCCGTGGGCACGGAGTCAGTCGCCTCCGTCCACAGATCCTGCTCGGCGCGATCCGCCTGGATCTGGCGGTACACGAGGAGCCCGCCGATGGCGGCCAGTGCGACCAGGAGAAGCTTCTTCACCGCGCGACCTCGTCTTTCTTGACGTAAGGGACCTCTGGCGCCCGACTATACACACCGATCGATATCGATCGGTGACCTGGATCCACCCCAACTCCCGCTCCCGCCACAGCAGTCGATTCGGGCATCACCGCCCCTTTGGCGCCTCACGGCCCGCTGAGATGTTCGATGCTCCTGACCTCACCCGAGCCCCTCCCGGGGCCCTCAGGGCCCTTTTACGGCCATTCGGGTGGTGTTCATCTGAACATCGACGCGCCACGAGCGTCGGTCCCCCACTCTCGGCCCCGCATACACATCATGAGGAAAGTACGCAAATCGCCCAACCCGAAAGTGAGACGCCATGACCGGCTCCAAGGCCATGAAGCTGTGGACCACGCTCATCACCGCCTTCCTCGCACTCTTCGCCACGCTGGGATTCACCACGACGGCAACGGCGGCCACGCCGGTGCAGCAGGCCACGGAATCATGCAAGAGCGCGCCGACCATGACGGCACCACTGGCGGCCTACTGGGCAGCAGCGTACGAACGGTCCCTGCCGCCCACGATGAAGCAGCGCATCCGCGCCGAGGCCCACGGATCGTCGCCCAGCTGCCGCCACCTCCCCACGGACGACACGGAGACGGCGATCGAGGCCGAGGCCGATCCGGGCGGGCTCGCCGCAGAGCCGTAATCACGGCCCCGGCCGGCCCGGCCGCAGCCCCCAGGGCACCCAAACAGACACGAAGAAGGCCCCCAGCCAATCGGCTGGGGGCCTTCTTCGTGTCTGTGGGGCTAACAGGATTTGAACCTGTGGCCTCATCCTTATCAGGGATGCGCTCTAACCAACTGAGCTATAGCCCCGCCGCGCTGCGGTGTGTCCCGCGCGCTGACCTCTGAAGATTAGCGCACGTGCGGGCCAGTCCCAAAATCGATACCCCGGAGGGGGCCGGGAAGCAGAACAGGGCCCCGCCCGGTGAGGGGCGAGACCCTGGTCCTACGTAGACACGCGTAGGGCTGTGCGGCTCTGCGCAGCCATGCAAAGCGGCTCCGCGCAGCCCTACGAAGGAGAAGAAAAGAGCGGGAAGAGAACTACTCGTCCTCGGCCAGCGTCAGCTCGACGCCGCCCACGAAGCCCGCGGAGAGGTTGTAGATGAAGGCGCCGAGCGTCGCGAGCGCCGTCGCGAGGACGACGTCGATGACCGCGATGATCGTCGTGAACATCAGGACGCGCGGCAGCGACAGGAAGGACTGCAGGTCGAAGCCGTTGGACTCGTTCGAGCCCGTCGCCTCGGAGATCGTGCCGCCCACCGTCGAGAAGACGCCCATGGCGTCCATGACCATCCACAGCACGGCGGCCGCGATGATCGTGCAGATGCCGAGCGCGATGGAGAGCAGGAAGCTGACCTTCATCACCGACCACGGGTCGGCCTTGGCCACCCGCAGCCGCGCCTTGCGCGTACGGGGCGTCGTACGCGCCCCCGTCCGCGGCCTGCGCACGGAACCCGTCTGGGAGCCCTGCTGATAGGCCTGCGGCGGGTGGTACGGCTGGGAGGCCTGCTGCTGGGGCTGGCGCTCACCGGGCAGCGCACCGGTGGCGTTCGAAGCCCCCTGGGCCCCCTGCCCCCCGCCGGCGTACTGCGGTGACTGGGCCGACTGCGGCCCTCGGGTGTCGGTCACGGTTCCCCCCTGGGATCCACGGGACTCATGCGAGTCGGGAGAATCAGTGGCGGAGCCACGGACACCGTCTGTACCGGCTGGACCGGTTCCACTTGCTCCGGCGCCCGTGGCTCCACTCACGATGACTCTCTCCTCGCGCTACTCGGCCGCGGACTCCGTGCCCTCGTCCGTACCGGCGGCCGGCTCGCCGTCTGCCGATTCGACGACGATGTCACCGTCGACTTCCTCAGCCTCGCGCCCGGCCTCGGCGTTACGAGCGATACCGACCACGGCATCGCGCTTGCCCAGGTTGATCAGTTGGACGCCCATGGTGTCACGGCCCGTCTCCCTGACCTCGTTGACTCGCGTACGAATCACACCGCCGCTCAGGGTGATGGCGAGGATCTCGTCGGTCTCCTCCACCACCAGCGCCCCCACGAGTTCGCCGCGGTCCTCCACGATCTTGGCGGCCTTGATCCCGAGGCCACCGCGACCCTGGACGCGGTACTCGTCGACGTTGGTCCGCTTCGCGTACCCGCCGTCGGTTGCGGTGAAGACGAAAGTACCCGGCCTGACAACATTCATCGAGAGCAGTTCGTCGCCACCGCGGAAACTCATTCCCTTCACGCCCGAGGTCGCGCGGCCCATGGGACGCAGCGCATCGTCCGTTGCGGTGAACCTGATCGACTGCGCCTTCTTGCTGATGAGCAGCAGATCGTCCTCGGAAGAGACGAGCTCGGCGCCGATCAGCTCGTCGTCCTTGCCGTCGTCCGTCTCACGGAGGTTGATGGCGATGACGCCACCGGAGCGAGGCGAGTCGTAGTCCTTGAGCGGGGTCTTCTTGACCAGGCCGCCCTTGGTGGCGAGCACCAGGTACGGCACCGCTTCGTAGTCACGGATCGCGAGGATCTCGGCGATCTGCTCGTCCGGCTGGAAGGCGAGCAGGTTGGCGACGTGCTGGCCGCGGGCCTCGCGCCCCGCGTCGGGCAGCTCGTACGCCTTCGCGCGGTAGACGCGGCCCTTGTTCGTGAAGAACAGCAGCCAGTGGTGCGTCGTCGACACGAAGAAGTGGTCGACGATGTCGTCCTGCTTCAGCTTCGTGCCGCGCACGCCCTTGCCGCCGCGCTTCTGCGAGCGGTAGTCCTCGGTCTTGGTGCGCTTGATGTAGCCGCCGCGCGTGATGGTGACGACGATGTCCTCTTCGGCGATCAGGTCCTCCATGGACATGTCGCCGTCGAAGGGCACGAGCGCCGAGCGGCGGTCCTCGCCGAACTTGTCGACGATCGCCGCGAGCTCCTCGCTGATGATCTGGCGCTGCCGCTCGGGCGAGGCCAGGATCGCGTTGTACTCGTTGATCTTCGCCTGGAGTTCGTCGTGCTCGGCGACGATCTTCTGGCGCTCCAGGGCGGCGAGCCGGCGCAGCTGCATCTCGAGGATGGCGTTGGCCTGGATCTCGTCGATCGAGAGGAGGCCCATCAGGCCCTCACGCGCGACGTCGACCGTCTGGCTGGCCCGGATGAGCGCGATGACCTCGTCGATGGCGTCCAGGGCCTTGAGGAGGCCGCGCAGGATGTGGGCGCGCTCCTCTGCCTTGCGCAGCCGGAACTTCGTACGCCGGACGATGACCTCGACCTGGTGCGTCACCCAGTGGCGGATGAACGCGTCCAGGGAGAGGGTGCGCGGCACGCCGTCGACCAGGGCCAGCATGTTGGCGCTGAAGTTCGACTGGAGGTCGGTGTGCTTGTAGAGGTTGTTGAGCACGACCTTGGCGACCGCGTCGCGCTTCAGGACGACGACGAGGCGCTGGCCCGTACGCGAGGACGTCTCGTCGCGGACGTCGGCGATGCCGCCGACCCTGCCGTCCTTGACCAGGTCGGCGATCTTCTGCGCGAGGTTGTCGGGGTTGGTCTGGTACGGGAGCTCGGTGACCACCAGGCACTGGCGGTTCTGGATCTCCTCGACCGCGACGACCGCGCGCATCGTGATGGAGCCACGGCCCGTGCGGTACGCCTCCTCGATGCCCTTGCGGCCCACCACCAGTGCGCCGGTGGGGAAGTCGGGGCCCTTGATGCGCTCGATGAGGGCGTCGAGCAGCTCCTCGTGCGAGGCGTCGGGGTGCTCCAGGGCCCACTGCGCGCCCGCCGCGACCTCGCGGAGGTTGTGCGGCGGGATGTTCGTCGCCATGCCGACCGCGATGCCCGCCGAGCCGTTGATCAGCAGGTTCGGGAAGCGCGCCGGCAGGACCGTCGGCTCCTGGTTGCGGCCGTCGTAGTTGTCCGTGAAGTCGACGGTCTCCTCGTCGATGTCACGGACCATCTCCATGGCCAGCGGCGCCATCTTGCACTCGGTGTACCGCATGGCGGCCGCCGGGTCGTTGCCCGGGGAACCGAAGTTGCCGTTGGAGTCGACGAGCGGCATCCGCATCGACCACGGCTGGGCCAGGCGCACCAGGGCGTCGTAGATGGAGGAGTCGCCGTGCGGGTGGTAGGTGCCCATGACGTCGCCGACGACGCGGGCGCACTTGTAGAAGCCCTTCTCGGGGCGGTAGCCGCCGTCGTACATCGCGTACAGGACGCGGCGGTGGACGGGCTTCAGGCCGTCCCGTACGTCGGGCAGCGCACGCGACACGATGACGGACATCGCGTAGTCGAGGTAGGAGCGCTGCATCTCCGTCTCGAGCCCGACGGGCTCGACACGCATGCCGACGCCGGGAACGGCGGGCTCCTCTTCGGGCATCACAGGGGTGTTCTCGTCGGCCATTGCTGGTCAAAGTCCTTTCGAGGTGCGGCTTGTACGGCCGACTCAGATGTCGAGGAAGCGGACGTCCTTGGCGTTGCGCTGAATGAACGAGCGCCTCGCCTCGACGTCCTCTCCCATCAGCACCGAGAACAGGTCGTCGGCCTGCGCCGCGTCGTCCAGGGTGACCTGGCCGAGAACGCGGTGATCCTGGTCCATCGTCGTGACGCGCAGCTCCTCGGCGTTCATCTCGCCGAGACCCTTGAAGCGCTGGACCGAGTCGTCCTTGATGCGCTTGCCGGCCTGGCGGCCGAGCTCCACCAGGGCGTCGCGCTCCCGGTCGGAGTACGCGTACTGGAAGTCGTCCCGCGTCCACTTGATCTTGTAGAGCGGCGGGCGCGACAGGTAGACGTGCCCGGCCTCGACCAGCGGCCGCATGAAGCGGAAGAGGAAGGTCAGGAGCAGCGTGTTGATGTGCTGTCCGTCGACGTCGGCGTCCGCCATCAAGATGATCTTGTGATAGCGGAGCTTCTCGATGTCGAAGTCCTCGTGCACACCCGTGCCGAAGGCCGAGATCAGCGCCTGGACTTCCTGGTTGTGCAGGATCTTGTCGACGCGGGCCTTCTCGACGTTCAGGATCTTGCCTCGGATGGGCAGGATCGCCTGGTACATCGGGTCGCGGCCGGACTTCGCCGAACCACCGGCGGAGTCACCCTCGACGATGAAGATCTCGCACTTCGTCGGGTCGTTCGACTGGCAGTCGCTCAGCTTGCCCGGCAGCGAGGCGGTCTCCAGGAGGCCCTTGCGGCGGGTCAGGTCGCGCGCCTTGCGGGCGGCGACACGGGCCGTGGCGGCCTGGATGCCCTTGCGGATGATGTCCGCGGCCTCGTTCGGGTTCCGGTCGAACCAGTCCGTGAGGTGCTCGTGCACGACCTTCTGCACGAAGGTCTTCGCCTCGGTGTTGCCCAGCTTGGTCTTGGTCTGGCCCTCGAACTGGGGCTCGCCCAGCTTCACCGAGATGATCGCGGTCAGACCCTCGCGGATGTCCTCGCCCGTGAGGTTGTCGTCCTTCTCGCGGAGCAGCTTCTTGTCGCGCGCGTAGCGGTTGACAAGGCCCGTCAGCGCGGCCCTGAAGCCCTCTTCGTGCGTGCCGCCCTCATGCGTGTGGATCGTGTTCGCGAAGGAGTAGACCCCTTCGGTGTACTGCGAGTTCCACTGCATGGCGATCTCGGCCGAGAGCATGCGCTCCTTGTCCTCGGCCTCGACGTCGATGACGGTCTCGTGGATGACCTCGCCCTTGCGGGAGTTGAGGTACTTCACGAAGTCGACGATGCCGCCTTCGTAGTAGTACGACACCGTGCGGGCCTCGTCGGCGGCGTCATCGGTCGCCTCGGTCGAGTCCGCGCCCGCCGTCGCCTTCGCCGACTCGCGCTCGTCGGTGAGGTTGATGGTCAGGCCCTTGTTGAGGAACGCCATCTCCTGGAAGCGCCGTGCCAGCGTCTCGAAGGAGTACTCGGTCGTCTCGAAGACGTCCGGGTCGGCCCAGAAGGTGACCGTGGTGCCCGAGGTGTCGACCGCCTCGTGCTTGGCCAGCGGGGCCGTCGGCACGCCCAGCTTGAAGTCCTGGGTCCAGCGGAAGCCGTCGCGCTTGATCTCGACCGCGAGCTTGGTGGACAGGGCGTTCACGACGGAGACGCCGACGCCGTGCAGACCACCGGAGACGGCGTACCCGCCGCCGCCGAACTTTCCGCCCGCGTGCAGGACGGTCAGGACGACCTCCACCGCGGGCTTCTTCTCCACCGGGTGCATGTCGACGGGGATGCCACGGCCGTTGTCGACGACGCGTACGCCGCCGTCGGCGAGGATCGTCACGTCGATCGTGTCCGCGTGCCCCGCGAGGGCTTCGTCGACGGAGTTGTCGACAACCTCTTGCACGAGGTGGTGCAGGCCACGCTCACCGGTCGACCCGATGTACATGCCAGGTCGCTTGCGGACCGCGTCCAGACCCTCGAGGACGGTGATCGCGCTGGCGTCGTACGAGGCTGTGACCTCGCCGTTCTCGCCGGCGGCGGTGGACGGGATGTTCTCGTTGGGGTTGCCGGAATCGGCCACGAAGCGCCCTTTCTGGCACAGCACAAGCCAAGCACCCGGCGGTGGCCGGAGCGGCTGCGTCGTTCAGCGATAGTCAGCGTTGCTCGGTGCGTCCCACAAGTGGGGCGGGATTAGCTTCCAGTCTACCGGTAGCGCCGACAGTGATGGGGGTTTGCCGGTACCTGAGTCCGCATGTGCCGTCCTGAACCGGCCTCATCCGACTCCCCATATGCGGCCTGGGGCTCTAAGAGGCTCACAGCGGCACTCAGCGCTTTGAGGTGTCAACCCCGAGCTACCACCCGGTACGGCCTCAGCCGTAGGTGTCCCCGGGGCCCGTGCTGCCCGGTGCGCGCAAGGGTCCGAAGCGACGCGAGGGGCCGCCGGGACCGAGGACTTTGATGAGGCGCACGGTGCCGTGACCGAGGTCCTCGTTGAGGCGCGCGACCAGCTGGGGAGCCAGCAGGCGCAGGTTGGTCGCCCACGCCGTGGAGTCGCACTGGACGGTCAGGGTGCGCTCGTTCTCGTCGTACCGCTGCGGGACGCAGTGATTGGCCAGGTCGTCGCCGACGATCTGCGGCCAGCGGCCCATCACCCCGCCGACCGCCGCCGGGGTCTCCCAGCCGCGCTCGGTGATCAGGCGGTTGATCGCGGAGCCGAGCGGCTGCGGGTCACGTCCGTCGGCGCGCGCGCCGGAGCGCAGTCCGCCCCTGCGGGCCTGCTTCTTCTGCTGCGCCGCGTCGCCACGCGCGCGTGCCTGTTCCTTGGCGGCACGCAGGGCTACCCGGGCGAGGTCGACGCCGGAGGGCTCGGGCGTCTTCTTGGGCGGGTCGGCGGGAGCGTCCTGAGGGGTACGAGGGGTGCCCTTCGCGGGCTCTTCGTCGCTCATGCGTGCTCCCGGATCGGGCACGTCATACGCGCTCCACCACGCCGTTCGACACCTCGAACCGCGTCCCGGCGAGCATGGCCGGCACGTCGTCGTCCACCGCGGCCGTGACCAGGACCTGCTCACCCGGCGCCACCAGCTCCGCGAGGCGCTCCCTGCGGCGCGCGTCGAGCTCCGCGAACACGTCGTCCAGGACGAGCACCGGTTCGTTCCCCTCGGCCCGCAGCAGGTCGTACGAGGCGAGGCGCAGCGCCAGGGCGTACGACCAGGACTCGCCGTGGCTCGCGTACCCCTTCGCGGGGAGCTGGCCCAGTTTCAGGATCAGGTCGTCGCGGTGCGGCCCGACCAGCGTCACGCCCCGCTCGATCTCCTGCTTGCGGGCCTCTTCGAGAGCGGCGATCAGCTGCTCGTACAGGGCCTCGCGCGTGTGGCCGTCGCCCGGCGCCGACGGCTTGTACTCCAGCGTGACGGGGCCGCCGCCGGGGGCCAGCTGCTCGTACGCCTTGTCGGCGAGCGGCTGGAGCGCGGCGATCAGGTCGAGGCGCTGGGCGAGCAGTTCGGCGCCGGCGTTCGCGAGGTGCTGGTCCCAGACGTCGAGCGTGGACAGGTCCATGGAGCGCCCGCCGTGCCGCCGCGCCAGGGCCGCCGACTTCAGGAGGGTGTTGCGCTGCTTCAGCACGCGGTCGTAGTCGGACCGGACGCCTGCCATACGAGGGGAGCGTGCCGTGATCAGTTCGTCGAGGAAGCGCCTGCGCTCACCGGGGTCGCCCTTGATCAGGGCCAGGTCCTCGGGCGCGAACAGCACCGTGCGCACGATCCCGAGCACGTCACGGGGCCTGACCTGCGACGACCTGTTGATGCGGGCGCGGTTGGCCTTGCCCGGGTTGAGTTCGAGCTCGACCAGCTGCTGCCGCTCGCCCTGCCGGACCTGGGCCCGGATGACGGCACGCTCGGCGCCCATGCGCACCAGCGGGGCGTCCGATGAGACCCGGTGGCTGCCGAGCGTGGCGAGATAGCCGACGGCCTCGACGAGGTTGGTCTTGCCCTGGCCGTTCGGGCCCACGAACGCGGTGACGCCCGGATCGAGAGGGACCTCGACCCGGGCGTACGAGCGGAAGTCGGCCAGCGACAGATGCGTGACGTGCATGGTGTGCGCCGACCTCCCCCGGCCTACTTCACTTCCGGCCTGCTTCACTTGCTGAGCGACCTGTGCGGCTTCCCGCACAGGCTGTGGATCAGTTCTCGCTCTTGGACTCGACGGCGTGGCCGCCGAACTGGTTGCGCAGCGCCGCGATCATCTTCATCTGCGGGGAGTCGTCCTGCCGCGAGGCGAACCGGGCGAAGAGCGAGGCCGTGATCGCGGGCAGCGGCACGGCGTTGTCGATGGCGGCCTCGACCGTCCACCGGCCCTCTCCGGAGTCCTGCGCGAAGCCGCGCAGCTTCTCCAGGTGCTCGTCGTCGTCCAAGGCGTTGACCGCGAGGTCGAGCAGCCAGGAACGGATGACCGTGCCCTCCTGCCAGGAGCGGAAGACCTCGCGCACGTCCGTGACGGAGTCGACCTTCTCCAGGAGCTCCCAGCCCTCGGCGTAGGCCTGCATCATGGCGTACTCGATGCCGTTGTGAACCATCTTGGAGAAGTGGCCCGCGCCGACCTTGCCGGCGTGCACGGAACCGAAGTCGCCCTCGGGCTTGAGGGCGTCAAAGATCGGCTGGACCTTCTCGATGTGCTCGGCGTCGCCGCCGTACATGAGCGCGTAGCCGTTCTTCAGGCCCCAGACGCCGCCGGAGACGCCGCAGTCGACGAATCCGATGCCCTTGGCCGCCAGCTCCTCGGCGTGCTTCTCGTCGTCGGTCCAGCGGGAGTTGCCGCCGTCCACGACGACGTCACCCGGCTGGAGCAGCTCGGCCAGCTCGTCCACGGTGGACTGGGTCGCGGCTCCGGCCGGAACCATCACCCAGACGACGCGCGGGCCCTTGAGCTTGCCCACAAGCTCTTCGAGGCTGTGGACATCCGCGACGTCCTGGTTGCGGTCGTATCCGATGACGGTGTGGCCTGCGCGGCGGATGCGCTCACGCATATTGCCGCCCATCTTGCCGAGGCCGACGAGACCGAGCTCCATCAGTGGTTCCTTAAGTAGCGATGTGGCGTGGAGGCACCTTCGTACCCGCGTCCGAGCCTACGCCCGGACGCCCGCTCACACCTGTGGGCTCAGCCGCTCAGACGTACCGGCATGATCAGGTACTTGTACGCCTCGTCGGCCTCCGCATCCACCGCCGGCCGGCCGCTGAGGAGCGCGGGCTTCGTCGACGTCGTGAACGACAGCTGGGCGACAGGGGAGTCGATCGCGCTCAGGCCGTCGAGCAGGAAGGTCGGGTTGAAGGCGATCGAGACGTCGTCGCCCTCGAGCTGGGCGTCGACCCTCTCCACAGCCTGTGCGTCGTCGCTGGAACCGGCCTCCAGGATCAGCACGCCCTGCTCGAAGCTGAGCCGCACCGGGGTGTTCCGCTCGGCCACCAGGGCCACGCGCTTGACGGCCTCGACGAACGGCGCGGTCTCGATGACCGCGATCGAGTTGAACTCGGTGGGGAAAAGCGTCTTGTACTTCGGGAGGTCGCCCTCCAGGAGACGCGTGGTCGTCCGCCGTCCCGCGCCCTCGAAGCCGATCAGGCCCTCACCGGCACCGGAGCCGGACAGCGCCAGAGTGACCGTGTCGCCGCTCGTGAGCGCCTTGGCGGTGTCCAGGAGCGTCTTGGCGGGGACCAGGGCGACCGCGGACGCCTCGGGGTTCTCCGGCTTCCACAGGAACTCGCGGACCGCGAAGCGGTAGCGGTCGGTGGAGGCCAGGGTGACCGTGTCGCCCTCGATCTCGATGCGCACGCCGGTCAGGACGGGCAGCGTGTCGTCGCGGCCCGCGGCGATGGCCACCTGGGAGGCGGCGGAGGCGAAGACCTCACCGGGGACCGTGCCGGTCGCGGTGGGCATCTGCGGCAGCGCGGGGTACTCCTCCACAGGAAGTGTGTGGAGTGTGAATCGCGAGGAGCCGCAGACCACCGTGGCCCGTACACCGTCTGTGGAGATCTCCACCGGGCGGTTGGGAAGGGCGCGGCAGATGTCGGCGAGCAGCCGGCCGGAGACGAGGACCGTGCCCTCGTCGTCGACCTCCGCGTCGACGGAGACACGCGCCGAGACCTCGTAGTCGAAGCTGGAGAGGCTCAGTGCGCCTTCCTCGGCCTTCAGCAGCAGGCCCGCCAGGACGGGAGCCGGAGGCCGGGCCGGGAGACTGCGCGCCGCCCACGCCACTGCCTCCGCGAGTACGTCGCGTTCCACCCGGATCTTCACTTAGCCGCCCTCCTGCTGTTGCTGGCACTGGGGACCAGTCTGACGCACCGCACTGACAGTGGGTGCCCGTCGGGGTCAAGTCGTGACGAGCGGCGTCGGAGGTCCGGAGAGCAAGTTGTGCACAGGCCCCCCTTCCAAGCGAATTCCCCGGTGACTCTAAGTGGGAGTAGTAGTAGGGGCTGTGGATACCGTGGATAACCGCGTATTCGCAGGTCAGAGCCGATTTTTTATCCACTGCGCCTGTGGGCGGAGGCAGTGGACAACCGGTGGTTTCTGTGGACGGGCGAAAGTTCTGCACACCCGGTGCACAGGGAGGGGCCACTTCTCCCCAGCGCTGTCCCCAGCTTTACCCACCTTCCCCACAGGCCAACCGACCTCCTTGGTGTGACGCCTTTCACTCGGCACGGTGACGGGGCGCGTTGCGTTGCCGAACAGTGGACAGCCGTGTGGAGAAGCTGGGGAAAGCTGGGGACAACCGGCCCGAGCCTGTGGGTTGCCGGTGGACAAGTTCATGCACACCCTGTGGACGAGATTTTCGTCCACACCCTGTGGAGGGCCGTCGTCCACCAATCCACAACCACCTGACCTGGCTTGATGATCCCTCAGCAGGGTCCCCTGTGGACATCATCTGGACAACTTCCCGGTCCCCGGGGTGTGGAAGGAAAAAAGTCCGCAGATCTGTGGAGAACACGCCCCTCAGCTGGGGAAATCGAACAGCGGAGAGGGTCGGACGGGCTCCACGCGCGCGTGCACAACGGCAAAGGGCGCCCCGGAAGTTGTTCCGGGGCGCCCTTCTGCGGCGTGTCGGGGAGGTGCGGGAACGGCTCTCAGCGGCTCTGGGAGAACTCTCAGTGGCTCTGAGAGAAGCCTGCTCCGAGAGAAGCCTGCTCCGCGAGAAGCCGAGGACGCTTCTTCGGAGCGTGCGTCAGCCGTTCTTGATGCGGTTGGTGAGCTCGGTGACCTGGTTGTAGATCGAGCGCCGCTCCGCCATCAACGCGCGGATCTTGCGGTCCGCGTGCATGACGGTCGTGTGGTCGCGGCCGCCGAACTGTGCCCCGATCTTGGGCAGGGAGAGGTCCGTCAGCTCGCGGCAGAGGTACATCGCGATCTGGCGGGCCGTCACCAGGACGCGGCTGCGCGAGGATCCGCAGAGGTCGTCCACCGTCAGGCCGAAGTAGTCCGCGGTCGCGGCCATGATGGCCGTCGCCGTGATCTCCGGGGCCGCGTCCTCGCCACCAGGGATCAGATCCTTGAGGACGATCTCCGTCAGACCCAGGTCCACCGGCTGCCGGTTGAGCGAGGCGAAGGCCGTGACCCGGATCAGCGCGCCCTCGAGCTCACGGATGTTGCGTGAGATACGGGACGCGATGAACTCCAGGACCTCCGGCGGGGCGTTCAGCTGCTCCTGCACCGCCTTCTTACGAAGGATGGCGATACGCGTCTCGAGCTCCGGCGGCTGGACGTCGGTGATCAGCCCCCACTCGAAGCGGTTGCGCAGCCGGTCCTCCAGGGTCACCAGCTGCTTGGGCGGCCGGTCACTGGAGAGCACGATCTGCTTGTTCGCGTTGTGGAGCGTATTGAAGGTGTGGAAGAACTCCTCCTGCGTCGACTCCTTGCTCGCGAGGAACTGGATGTCGTCGACGAGCAGGATGTCCATCTCGCGGTACCGCTTGCGGAAGGTGTCGCCCTTGCCGTCGCGGATGGAGTTGATGAACTCGTTCGTGAACTCCTCGGAGCTCACATAGCGCACGCGCGTGCCGGGATAGAGGCTGCGGGCGTAGTGCCCGATGGCGTGCAGAAGGTGCGTCTTGCCGAGGCCGGACTCTCCGTAGATGAAGAGAGGGTTGTACGCCTTGGCGGGCGCTTCGGCGACGGCGACGGCCGCCGCGTGCGCGAAACGGTTCGACGCACCGATCACGAAGGTGTCGAAGAGGTACTTCGGGTTGAGTCGCGCGGTGGGCTCGCCGGGGGCCGAAGCGGGGGCCGGCTGCGCGGCGAGCGGGCCGGGGGCGCCGCTTCCGTGCACTCCGTGGCCGTTGCCGTGACCGCCGCCCCTGGGACCGGAGTGCCCGCCGGAGCCGGGGGGCTGCTCGTGCCGCTCCCGCCGGTCGTGGTGATCCTGCTGGTCCTGGCGGTCCTGCCGCTCCTGGCGGTGCTGCTCGTACGGGGAGTGCTGCGGGGGCTGCGACCGGTAGTCGTGCTGGGGCTGCGGGGGGCTCGCGTACGGGTCCCGCTCGGGGAAGCCGAGCCGCTGCTGCTGCCAGCCGTAGTCGTCCTGCTGGGACTGGTGCTGCTGGTGCTGGGGCTGGTGCTGCTGCGGCCAGGCGCCGGGTGCGGGGCGCTGGTAGTCGGGGTACGCGGGGCGGGCGGTCGGCAGCTGGTCTCCCGGCCCGCGGCCCGAGGAGTGCTCGTCCGGGGCGCGGCGCCCGTAACCGTCGTACGGCTCGTGTCCCTGGCCGGGGCCCTGGTGCGGCTCGGGGTCTTCGTAGCGCTGCTGCTGTTGGCCGGGCTGGTGCTGACCGGGCTGGTGCTGGCCCGGCTGCTGCTGGAGAGACTGCTGCTGGAGCGGCGGCGCCGGCGGGGTGGGCCGGTCCATGGGGTCGCCGACCGAGTCGTCCACCGTGATGGCGATACGGATGGGGCGGCCGCACTCGCGGCTCAGCGACTCGCTGACAATGGGTGCGAGCCGCCCCTCGAGGACGCCCTTGGCGAACTCGTTCGGTACGGCGAGCAGTGCGGTGTCCGCGACCAGCGCAAGGGGCTGGCAGCGCTTGATCCAGCGCTCGTCCTTCGCGTCGACACCGTGCCCCCGCCCCTCACCCAGCAGCTGCTCCAGAACTCGTGGCCACACTGCGGCAAGATCGGCAGGTACGTCAGCCACAAGGCACGCTCTCTCACGGGGTCCCACGAAGGTGTGGTTTCTAGGGACGGAAATCGGGATGGGGAGGGAGAAGGGAATGAATCGGAGTTTGGCCACGGTAGTCAGGGCAACGGCTGCGGTTCAAGTTGTTGTCCACAGGCTGTGCACAGTGTCTCCCCCTGACGGTCGGTTTGACCGGATGGCGTAGCCCCGCGTACCGTGACCAGGTCGAGTTGTCGATGGCTGCTGCCGCCTGCCTCCGATGGGCAAAGATCACGATCTGTGATTGTGAAGCGGTGCACTCGGTGCGTATTCGCGAGCTTCTCGTGGGCGCACGGTGACAGCCAGGCGATGTCCCGCCACCACACAATCATTTCTGGAGCCCCCGAGTGAGCAAGCGCACCTTCCAGCCGAACAACCGCCGTCGCGCCAAGACCCACGGCTTCCGCCTGCGGATGCGCACCCGTGCCGGCCGCGCGATTCTCGCGAACCGTCGTGGCAAGGGTCGCGCCAGCCTTTCCGCCTGATCGCATTAGGTCATGACGTCGTGCTGCCTACCGAGCATCGGCTGAGGCGGCGCGAAGACTTCGCGACCGCGGTACGCCGAGGACGACGGGC
Source organism: Streptomyces sp. NPDC046925 (assembly GCF_040644915.1). Taxonomy (NCBI): domain Bacteria; kingdom Bacillati; phylum Actinomycetota; class Actinomycetes; order Kitasatosporales; family Streptomycetaceae; genus Streptomyces; species Streptomyces sp. NPDC046925. The sequence goes on from NZ_JBEYWZ010000005.1 coordinate 403,476, forward strand.
CGGACGCCCGCTTCTCGTCGTCCATCTTCGTAGCGGTGCAACGGACCCGCACGCGCCTGGGGAGAGCGTTTCCCCGACGCGTGCGGGTTTCGTCGTGAGCAAGGCCATTGGCGGAGCAGTCGTACGCAACAAGGTGAAGCGCAGGCTTCGCCATCTGATGCGTGACCGGGTGGCTCAGCTGCCCCCCGGTAGCCTGGTAGTCGTACGAGCGTTGCCCGGTGCGGGTGACGCCGCCCATGCACAGCTGGCCCAAGACCTGGATGCCGCTCTTCAGCGGCTGCTGGGAGGGGGCGCTCGATGAAGTACCCACTGCTGGCTCTGATCAAGCTGTACCAGTGGACGATCAGTCCATTGCTTGGCCCGGTGTGCAAGTACTACCCGTCGTGCTCCCGCTACGGCTACCTCGCCATCGACCGGCACGGTGCGATCAAGGGAACGGCGCTGACGGCCTGGCGCATCCTGCGGTGCAATCCGTGGTCGCTCGGTGGTGTCGACCATGTCCCGCCGCGCAAGCGCCCGCGGTGGCACGAGATGCTGCGCGCCATGTGGCGCGAACGCAAGGGCGGGACCTCCGCCGCTGGCGTGCCGTCCGAGGAGAAATCCCCGGATACCCCTGGCCCGGCCGCCGAGACTCCGTCCCATGCTCAAGGAGCCTGATTAGTGGACACGATTGCCAGTCTGTTCAGCTTCATCACGACACCCGTTTCCTGGGTCATCGTCCAGTTCCACTCGCTGTACGGGGCCATTTTCGGTCCTGACACGGGCTGGGCCTGGGGCTTGTCCATCGTGTCCCTGGTGATCCTGATCCGTATCTGCCTGATCCCGCTCTTCGTGAAGCAGATCAAGGCCACCCGGGCGATGCAGACGCTGCAGCCCGAGATGAAGAAGATCCAGGAACGCTACAAGAGCGACAAGCAGCGTCAGTCCGAAGAGATGATGAAGCTGTACAAGGAGTCGGGTACGAACCCGCTCTCCTCGTGCCTTCCCATCCTGGCGCAGTCGCCGTTCTTCTTCGCCCTGTACCACGTGCTCTCCGGCATCGCGTCGAACGACACCATCGGCGTCATCGACAAGCCGCTGCTCGAGAGCGCGCAGAAGGCGCACATCTTCGGCGCTCCGCTGGCTGCGAAGTTCATGGACAGCGAGGAGAAGGTCCAGGCGCTCCACGCCTCGCTGACCGATGTCCGCGTCGTCACCGCGATCATGATCATCCTGATGTCGGCGTCGCAGTTCTTCACGCAGCGCCAGCTGATGACGAAGAACGTGGACACCACGGTCAAGACGCCGTTCATGCAGCAGCAGAAGATGCTGATGTACGTCTTCCCGATCATGTTCGCCGTGTTCGGCATCAACTTCCCCGTCGGTGTCCTCGTCTACTGGCTGACCACCAACGTGTGGACCATGGGTCAGCAGATGTTCGTCATCCGCCGGAACCCGACGCCCGGCTCCAAGGCCCAGGCCGCCTTCCTCGAGCGCCTGCAGAAGCAGATCTCGCACTCCAAGAAGGTGCGCGGCCGCGGCAACACGAACGTCATCAAGGCCATCGTCGCCAAGGGCCGCGACCGCAACGAGTTCGAGCGCAAGTTCATCAACGGTCTGAGCAAGGAAGGCCTGGTGGCCCAGACCGACGGCACGGTCGCGCTCAGCGAGTCCTCTGTCGCCACGGACACCGAGGACGGCACGCCGGCCGCAGGCGGCGCCCCGAAGCGCCAGCAGCCCAAGCGCCAGAGCAAGTCGCAGCGCCAGTCCGCCGCTGCCCACAGCAAGGCGGAGGGCAGCGCGGAGACGGCTTCGGATGCGAAGACGTCCCTGGAGAAGACTCAGGACGAGCCTGAGGACGCCGCTCCCCAGGGCAAGCCCGCGGGTGGCAAGTCCGGGTCAGGTAACGCACGCCAAGCCAAGTCGGGGCAGCGCAAGGGCCAGCAGCGGCCCAAGCACCCGTCCAAGAAGTAGAAGGAGTCCATCCCGTGACGGAAGGCACCACCGCCCCCGCCGAGGCCGAGGTCGAGGCCGGCGACACTCTCACCCGTCTTGAGCAGGAGGGTGAGATCGCGGCGGACTACCTCGAGGGTCTGCTGGACATCGCCGATCTCGACGGCGACATCGACATGGACGTCGAGGCCGACCGCGCCGCTGTCTCGATCATCAGCGACTCGAACAGCCGCGATCTGCAGAAGCTCGTCGGCCGTGACGGTGAGGTCCTGGAAGCGCTCCAGGAGCTGACGCGCCTCGCGGTGCACCGTGAGACCGGTGACCGCAGCCGCCTGATGCTGGACATCGCGGGCTACCGCGCCAAGAAGCGCGAGGAGCTCTCCGAACTGGGCGCCAAGGCAGCGGCCGAGGTGAAGAGCTCGGGCGAGCCGGTCAACCTCAAGCCGATGACGCCCTTCGAGCGCAAGGTCGTGCATGATGCGGTCAAGGCCGCCGGTCTGCGCAGCGAGTCCGAGGGCGAGGAGCCGCAGCGCTTCGTCGTCGTGCTTCCTGCCTGATCGCACGTTGTTTTCCCGGCCCCGTCTGTTCGCAGGCGGGGCCGGTCTTTGTCAGCCTGATAGTCAGCCACACCAGTGCGGTACGGAAGGACGGTCCTCGTGACGGAGGCAGCGGAGCTCCCCTCGGCGCCCGAGCAGGCCCGGGCGGTATTCGGTGAGCGCTTCTCGGACGCGGTCCGGTACGCGGAGTTGCTGGCCGACGCGGGAGTGCAGCGCGGGCTGATCGGTCCCCGCGAAGTGCCTCGGCTGTGGGAGCGGCATCTGCTGAACTGCGCCGTCCTCTCCGAGGTCGTGCCGGAGAACGTGATGGTGTGCGATGTCGGCTCGGGGGCGGGTCTGCCGGGCATTCCGCTGGCCCTGGTCCGACCGGACCTGAAGATCACGCTCCTTGAACCGCTGCTGCGACGGACGACCTTCCTGACCGAAGTGGTCGAGCTGCTCGGCCTCGACCACGTGACCGTCGTGCGTGGCCGCGCCGAGGAGGTCCTTGGCAAGCTGCCTCCCGTCCACGTGGTGACCGCGCGGGCAGTGGCGCCACTGGACCGCCTCGCGGCCTGGGGCGTGCCGCTCCTGCGTCCCTACGGGGAGATGCTGTTGCTCAAGGGCGACACGGCCGAGGAAGAGGTCAAGGCCGCCGGGGCCGCCCTGAGCAAGCTCGGCGCGGTGACCACGTCGGTGCTGCACGTCGGTGAGGGCGTGGTGGACCCGCTGTCCACGGTCGTGCGGGTGGAGGTCGGGGAGAGCCCCGGCGGTGTCCGCTTCGCGGCCAAGCGCGCGAAGGCTGCCCGGACGGGGCGGACACGACGTCGCCGCTGAGGGCTCGCTCTGGCCTCTCGGCTCGCGAGCGATTCGACCCTCGTCTCATGAGTGGTTCGAGCCTCGCCTCCTGAGTGGTTCGACTCTCGTCGTTCATCCGTCCTGACGACGAGCCGTACTCCACAAAAGCTGCCAAACGTACGCATACCGGGGTGTCGCGCAAGCGGCACCCCGGCTGCCGTGCATCGTGTTTCACGTGAAACGTCGCTCACTGCTGCATGGCATCATCAGTCGCGGCCGCGCTGCGGAACCTCGCGATCGGCGGCCACTCGGTTCCCTCGATAAGGGAACGGAGTTGTCCACAGAGGTGGATTCGTCCACAGAAGACCGGGCCTCGCTGGTTCATGACCCTCAAAGCATGGGAGGCTCTGTTCATTGCGAGCCTGAAGTCGAGGAGAGTGAATCCTTGCGGTCCGACGCCAACATCGCGGGACCGATGACCGATCCGGTCCCCGGTCCCCGTACCGAGTCGGCGGGGGAGGATGTTTCACGTGAAACACCGCCCCCGATGGACGACACCCCCATCGGTCGTGCTGCCCAATTGGCGGTGGAAGCCCTGGGTCGTGCCGGCGAAGGCCTGCCACGACCCGAGCAGACCCGAGTCATGGTGGTTGCCAACCAGAAGGGTGGAGTGGGCAAGACGACGACAACCGTCAACCTCGCCGCTTCGCTCGCTCTGCACGGCGCGCGCGTCCTGGTCGTCGACCTCGACCCGCAGGGCAATGCCTCCACGGCTCTCGGGATCGACCACCACGCCGAAGTTCCTTCGATCTACGACGTGTTGGTCGAGAGCAAGCCGCTGTCCGAAGTTGTACAGCCGGTTCCCGATGTAGAGGGACTCTTCTGCGCCCCGGCCACCATCGATCTCGCCGGTGCGGAGATCGAGCTGGTGTCGCTGGTGGCGCGGGAGAGCCGTCTGCAACGGGCCATCCAGGCGTACGAGCAGCCGCTGGACTACATCCTCATCGACTGCCCGCCGTCGCTCGGTCTGCTGACGGTCAACGCCTTGGTCGCCGGCGCGGAGGTGCTGATCCCCATCCAGTGCGAGTACTACGCACTGGAGGGCCTGGGACAGCTCCTGCGCAACGTGGACTTGGTACGGGGGCACCTCAACCCCAACCTGCACGTCTCGACGATCCTGCTCACCATGTACGACGGCCGGACCCGGCTCGCCTCACAGGTGGCGGACGAGGTGCGCAGCCACTTCGGCGAAGAGGTTCTGCGGACGAGCATTCCGCGCTCGGTCCGTATCTCCGAGGCGCCGAGCTACGGGCAGACCGTGCTGACCTACGATCCAGGGTCGAGCGGTGCCCTCTCGTACTTCGAGGCGGCCCGGGAGATCGCGCTACGCGGCGTCGGCATTCGCTACGACGTACAGCATGCCCACATGGGCGCCCAGAATGATCAGCACAGCACGACGGAGGGGATGCAGTGAGCGAGCGACGGAGAGGGCTGGGTCGTGGACTCGGCGCCCTGATCCCTGCGGCCCCGACGGAGAAGTCGACCGCCCAGGCCATGGGCGGAGCTACGGCTTCGCCCAGTGCTGCACCCGTACTCACGGCTGAGCGGGGGGTGGCGGCCGCGAAGGTGGCGGCGCTCCCGCAGAGCCCTGTTTCACATGAAACGGAGCAGCCGCCGAACGGAGTGGTGGAGCCCGAGGAGAGCCCGGTCGGTGCGCACTTCGCCGAACTGCCTCTCGACTTCATCACGCCCAACCCGAGGCAGCCCCGCGAGGTATTCGACGAGGACGCTCTCGCCGAGCTCGTGACCTCCATCAAGGAGGTCGGGCTTCTCCAGCCTGTCGTCGTACGCCAGGTGGAGCCCTCACGCTATGAGCTCATCATGGGTGAGCGGCGCTGGCGGGCTTGCCGTGAGGCCGGTCTCGAGCGCATCCCGGCGATCGTCCGCGCGACGGACGACGAGAAGCTTCTCCTGGACGCGCTCCTCGAGAACCTGCACCGTGCGCAGCTGAACCCGCTGGAAGAGGCTGCCGCCTACGACCAGCTGCTCAAGGACTTCAACTGCACGCACGATCAGCTGGCGGATCGTATCGGCCGTTCCCGCCCGCAGGTCTCGAACACGCTGCGGCTCCTCAAGCTGTCGCCGGCGGTGCAGCGCAGGGTGGCTGCCGGAGTGCTCTCCGCGGGCCACGCCCGTGCCCTCCTGTCCGTCGAGGACTCGGAGGAGCAGGACCGTCTGGCGCACCGGATCGTGGCCGAGGGGCTCTCGGTGCGGGCCGTCGAGGAGATCGTGACCCTCATGGGTTCGCGGCCGCAGAGCACTCCGCGGGCCAAGGGGCCGCGTGCGGGCGCTCGGGTGTCGCCGTCGCTGACCAACCTCGCCACTCGTCTCTCCGACCGGTTCGAGACCCGCGTGCGGGTGGACCTGGGGCAGAAGAAGGGCAAGATCGTCGTCGACTTCGCCTCGCTGGAGGACCTGGAGCGCATCCTCGCAACCCTCGCCCCGGGCGAGGGTCCGGTCCTGACGAACGGGCTCGCTGAGGAATCCGCCGACGAGCCTGCCGAGGACGGCACGGCCGAGGCCGAAAAGGACTGAGCCTCACCAGCAGTCCGCCGAGAGCGGGCCGTGTCCGGTGTGTACCGGAACACGGCCCGCTCTTTGCTTTCTTACGGTATCGGTGCAATCGCATCGTGGATACGATGCGATTGGGTATGGCGCATCCAGCTGGCGGCACCTCATTGGGGAGGGGAGGGCCATGCGATCGGTGAGCCGCACCGGATTGATGACTGCGGGCCTTGGGCTGGGAGCGGTCGGCGGATTCGTCGGCAGCTTGCTGAAGGAACGGAGCGCTCTGACTGCCGCCCGTGATGCGGCGGGCGAAGGAAGTGAGGAACAGCCTTCATGGGGCGTCGGCTCGTACCGCTCACGCTGGACAACCTTCCGGACCTTCCCCAGCGTTGCCGGACGTGTGTCTTCTGGGAGCTGGATCCGGTCAGGGGCCAGGCCGCGGTAAAAGCCGGTACGCCGGAGCTCGAGAAGGAGGCGTGGATCTCCGCCGTCCTCCTGGAGTGGGGATCCTGCGGCCGAGTCGTCTACGTCGATGATGTTCCGGTCGGCTTCGTACTGTACGCCCCGCCGGCGTACGTGCCTCGCGCCACCGCCTTTCCGACGAGCCCTGTCTCGCCCGATGCCGTGCAGCTGATGACCGCTTGGATCATGCCGGGCTATCAGGGTCAGGGGATCGGCCGCGTCATCGTTCAGACGGTCGCGAAGGATCTGCTGCGGCGCGGGTTCAAGGCGATCGAAGCCTTCGGTGATGCCCGATGGGAGAAGCCCGCCTGCGTGCTCCCGGCGGATCATCTGCTGGCGGTGGGATTCAAGACCGTCCGTACCCACCCCTCATATCCACGGCTGCGGCTCGAACTGCGCACGACGCTCTCCTGGAAGGAGGACGTCGAGATGGCGCTCGACAGGCTGCTCGGGGCGGTGCAGAAGGAGCCCGTGCTCCGACCGCTCTGATCTCACCCCTGACGACCCCTGTCATGCGAATGGGCCAACCCCGGAGGGTTGGCCCATTCGTGTTTCACGTGAAACATCGCCACGCGCCGCTCGTCGCGGCGTCGCTCGTTACTCGGCGATGAAGTCCGCGAGGTCGCGCTCAAGAGCGGCCTTCGGCTTGGCGCCGACGATCGTCTTGGCCACCTCGCCGCCCTGGTACACGTTCAGGGTCGGGATGGACATGACGCCGTACTTGGCGGCGATGCCGGGGTTCTCGTCGATGTTGAGCTTGACGATCTCGATCTTGTCACCGTGCTCGGCCGCGATCGCCTCGAGGGACGGCGCGATCTGGCGGCACGGGCCGCACCAAGCGGCCCAGAAGTCCACCAGGACGGGCTTGTCGTTCTTCAGGACGTCTTCCTCGAAGGAGGCGTCAGTCACGTTCTTCAGAGTGCCGGCCACGGCGGGCTCCTTAACTTTGTGGTGCGGTGGGGAGGATGGGATGTCAGACGGTCGCTGCGGCCGTCTCGCTGTCCACGAGGGCAGCGAGGAACCGCTCCGAGTCGAGAGCAGCGGAGCAGCCGGTGCCGGCCGCCGTGATCGCCTGGCGGTACGTGTGGTCGACCACGTCACCGGCGCCGAAGACGCCGGGCACGTTCGTCCGGGTCGAAGGCGCGTCAACCTGGAGGTAGCCCTCGTCGTCCAACGTGAGCTGGCCCTTGAAGAGCTCCGTGCGCGGGTCGTGGCCGATGGCGATGAACAGGCCGGTGACGGGCAGCTCGGAGGTCTCGCCCGTCTTCAGGTTGCGCAGCGTCAGCCCGGAGAGCTTCTGCTCGCCCTTGATCTCGGCGACCTCGCTGTCCCAGATGAAGCTGATCTTCGGGTCGGCCAGCGCGCGCTCCTGCATCGCCTTGGACGCACGCAGGGTGTCGCGGCGGTGGACGATCGTCACGGACTTGGCGAAGCGCGAGAGGAAGGTCGCCTCTTCCATCGCGGTGTCGCCGCCGCCGATCACGGCGATGTCCTGGTCCTTGAAGAAGAAGCCATCGCAGGTGGCGCACCAGGAGACGCCGCGGCCGGAGAGCGCGTCCTCGTTCGGCAGGCCGAGCTTGCGGTGCTGGGAGCCCGTCGTCACGATCACGGTCTTCGCGCGGTGCACGGTGCCCGCCGTGTCCGTCACGGTCTTGATCTCTCCGGTGAGGTCAACGGAGACCACATCGTCCGGCACCAGCTCGGCGCCGAAGCGCTCGGCCTGCGCCCGCATGTTGTCCATGAGGTCGGGGCCCATGACGCCGTCCTGGAAGCCGGGGAAGTTCTCCACCTCGGTGGTGTTCATCAGCGCACCACCCGCGGTGACGGCGCCCTCGAACACCAGGGGCTTCAGCGACGCTCGCGCGGTGTAGAGCGCCGCCGTGTAGCCGGCGGGCCCGGAGCCGATGATGATCACGTTACGGACGTCGGTCACGGCTTGATTCCTCGTCTCTGGAGACTGCTGCGTAGTGCTGGTGGGTGCCTGTCTCAGGTCTCTCATCCCACCCAACGGATCCTACGGGGCATGCATTCCCGACGTGTCCGAGCGCACGGAAGCATGTCAGGGACGCCAGGATGCCACGCTCAGCCGAGTCTCCCGCCGAGGCGGTGTGAGTCCCGCCGAAGCGGTGTGAGGGTCAGGGCCGCGCGTAGGAATTGGTCAGCAGTACCTTGCCCGCAGCGGTGTCGGACGACGCCTTGTCCACGCAGGCCGCGTCGATGACGTACGCGGAGACCTTCGTGCTGTCGGAGTCATGGGACGCCACGACGAGGTAGGCGTCCTTGCCTTTGTAGGTGCCCTCTTCCGCGGCGAGCGGAGTCCGGTTGCCGAGGCCGAGCTGGATGCACTGCGGCACGGTGACCGCGGTCCCGCGCTTCGGCATGGTCTTGTCCTTCGGGGACTCCGGGCTGGACCGCACATCGAAGGACGGCTTGGGGCTGCCGGCATCGGGTCCGACGGTGGGTGACTTGGCGAGCAGGTCGGTCACCTGACCCTTGAGCTTGCCCTCGGAGAAGGCATGCGCGGAGTCGCCGCGTTCCGACGCCGTATCGCTCTTGCCGCCCGAGTCACCGCCCACGTTCTGTATCAACAAGGAACCGAGGCCGATGGCGGCCGCCGTGAGAACGGCGCCGAGGACTACGTTGCGTCGGCGGCCGGACCGGAAGCGGCTTCCACGTCCGGGACCCGTGGCGGCGCGAGGGTGTCCTGCGGGCCGGTCCACGGATGAGCCGGAGGCAGGGGTGCGAGACGGTTCGGACGGCTCGGCAGACTTGCGGGGCTCATCGGAGGCGGGCGATGTTTCACGTGAAACACGTTCGGCGGTCGCAGGCTCGAGCGGACCCGGTTCGGTCGATTCGACGGAGCCGGGGGCGATGGAGTCCAGCAGTGCTTCCGCCGCCAGTGCCGCGTCGATACGTCCGGCGACATCGGCCGGCATCCGTGGCGGTCCCGGCAGCGTGCCGAGCATGCCGCGGATCTCTTCCAGGGAGTCGTAGACGTCGGCACAGAGCGTGCAGCCGTCCAGGTGGCGTCGTACATCGACGGTCCGCGACGGGGGCAGCAGCCCCTCGGTGAGGTCGGAGATCTCAGCGACTTCCGGGTGCCCGGTCGAGTCGGTCGTGGTTGTCACGCTCGCCCACCTCCGCCCTTCACAGCAGCTGAATCGCTTGGTCCCGCATCCCGTGGTCCCGCTGCAGGTGGGACGGATGTCCCCTGCGACCGGTTCCTTCCCGGGTCCGACTTCTTGCCGTCCTGGTCGTCGCCGCTGTCTCCAGGCCGCGTACGTGCCTCCGTGCGCAGATGGGTGAGCAGCGGCAGCAATCTTGCTCTGCCGCGTGCGCAGCGGCTCTTCACGGTGCCGGTGGGCACATCGAGCACCTGGGCCGCCTCGGCCACCGGATAGCCCTGCATGTCCACCAGGACGAGGGCGGCGCGCTGGTCGTGCGGCAGGGTGCCCAGCGCCTCGATGAGCTGGCGGTGCAGATCGCCCCGCTCGACGGGGGCCTCCGCTGACTCGTGCGGTTCGAGGAGCTGCTCGAGCCGTTCGGTGTCGTCGATGGGAGAGGTCTTACGGGACGCGGCCTTGCGTGCCCGGTCGAGACAGGCGTTCACCGTGATCCGGTGCAGCCACGTCGTGACGGCCGACTGGCCGCGGAAGGTGTGCGCGGCACGGTAGGCGGATACCAGAGCGTCCTGGACCGCGTCAGCGGCCTCCTCGCGGTCGCCCAGCGTGCGTAGGGCCACGGCCCACAGACGGTCGCGGTGGCGCCTGACGAGCTCACCGAAGGCGTCGTTGTCCCCAGCCACGTGGGCGGCCAGGAGGTCCTGATCGCCCATCTCGCCGTGCCTGGTGTCGTCCACCGTCGAACCCCCCTCCCCCGGTGAGCTTCGGTCTCAGCCTGCGAACTTCACGTCCGTGATGGCCTGCTTGTACCCGGCGCTGCTGTACTCATCACCGGGTGACTTCGGGACATCGGTGAGCCACACCAGCACATACCGCGTCTTGACCGGCTTCTTCGCCTTGATCTGGGCACTCTTGCCCGAGGTCGTGACGGTCCCGATCTTCTTCATCGAGCTCGGAGGCGTCGACGAGGACATCGAGTTGGCGGCGTACAGCTCGACCGTCGTGTGATCGCCGGTGTAGCGGAGCCCGAGCGACGCGGTCGACACGTCCTCTTCCTTGCCGAGGTCGTAGACGATCCCGACGCCGGGCTTGTAGGGAGCCAGCTTGGGGCCCTCTATGAAGCTCTTGGACCGCCAGTACGTCGACTCGTCGCCGTCGTACGTATTGGGGACACCCGGAAGATCCTGCGGGCCGCCCTCGAGGACGTACTCCTCGCCGCTCGCGATCTTGATCGGATGCGCGGTCTTCGGCTCGCTCTTGTCGCCCTCGTCGGAGGTGTCCGAGCTGCCGGGCTCATCGGAGTTGTTCCGGTCCATCAGCGCGTCCGCCAGCTGCCAGCTGCCGAGTCCCAGGGCCGCGATCAGCAGCGCGGACACGGCCCACTTGAGGGCCTTGCCGGTACGGCTCTGCAGCGGAGGCGGCGGGGACGGGATCGTCTGGGTTGCGCCCGGAGGACGAGGCGTGGTGCGGCCGTACGTGCCCTGCTGATAGGTCGTGCGCTGGTACTCGGGCGGTGCGGTGAACACGGGCTCGGGCGGGCGGATGCGCGGCATCTCGCCGATCGCCTTCACCAGCTCCTCCGGCGTCGTGCACGGCGGCTCCTGGCGGGAGGCCGTCGCGCCGTCGTTCACCAGCGCGCGCATGGCGAGCTCGGAGAGGCCCCTGTGCACGCCTGCGCGCACCTGGTCGGGTGCGATGAGGCCGACGCCCTTGGGTAGCCCGGAGAGGCCGTACGCGTCGTCCTCGTACGGCCAGCGCTGGGTCAGCGAGGCGTACAGCAGTGCGCCGATCGCCTCGGTGTCCGTGCGCTGCGGGGTGTCCGAGCTGATGCCGCGCAGCGCCGCGTTCACGGCGAGGCCGCGGATGCGGTACTGACCGGTGGACGTCCGCAGCACCGCGCTCGGGGTCAGCCGCAGGTGGGCGAGACCCTCACGGTGGGCGGCCGCCATGGCCTGGGCGACCTGACTGACGAGCTGGTACGCGTCGTGCGCCTCGAGAGGGCCCGCAGCGAGCAGCGCGGTGAGTTCCGTGGCGTCGGGCAGCCATTCGTGCACCACGTAGACGAGGTCGTTCTCCTCGACCGCGTCCAGGACGTGCACGAAGCGGGGGTCGCCGAGCAGCGCCGACGAGCGGGCCGCGGCGAGTACTGATCGTGCCCGGGGATGGTCGGCGGGCAGCAGGTGCACTCCGACGGCGCGGCGGAGCTTCTCGTCCACCGCACGCCAGCTGCTGAAACCGTCCAGACGGGTGACGCACTCTTCGAGTCGGTAGCGTCTGGCGAGCTTGTGACCGCTGTGCAGCTCGGGGGGTGATGCTGCCCCCGGGCTCATGGGCTCATCGGTCTCAGCCGTGCCTTCTTCTGCCGTTTCCCGCTCCCGGGTCTGGGCCACCCCGTCGGCCGTGGCCTCGTCCGCCTTCGCGGTCAGCGGCTCATCGCCGCTGTTGTCTGCCACGTCGACGGCAGCCGTGCTCCGTTCCGCCACCGTCGTTCCTGCCTCCCCATCCATCGCGCTTCGTCAGACGCCAAAGCCAATTGTGCCCACAGTCCGGCGCTATGCACGACACGCAGTAGCCGGTGATGGTTGTGCGAACTCCCCGATCTCACCGTCCGAGACGGCCGCGGACCATGCCGACCATGGAATTCAGCTCCGCAATCCGCATCTTTCGGGCGGCGATGAAGAACACCCCTCCGAGGACGACTCCGCCGACCACCAACGCGATGAGTGAACCACCGGCGCCGCTGCCCAAAGTCTTGAGGATTCCGTAACCAACGGCTCCGGCGAGGAGCGCCGCCGGGATCGAGGCTCCGATGAGCCTCGTGTACGTACGTGCCACCTGTGCGCCGTCCAGGTCGCCGCCCAGCCGCTTGCGCAGCCGGCGCCAGGCGACGCCTACACCGACGGCGTAGGCGAGGCCGTAGGACGCCGCCATGCCGACGACGGCCCACCGGGCGGGCAGGACATAGAAGCAGACGGCCGATGCCGCCGCGTTGACGGCCGCGACGATGACCGTGTTGTAGAACGGCGTGCGCGTGTCCTCGTAGGCGTAGAAGCCCCTCAGGACGACGTACTGGACCGAGTACGGGATCAGGCCGAGGCCGAAGGCCATCAGGGTGTAGCCGATGTTCAGTGCGCCGGAGCCGGAGCTGGCGTAGAGCAGGGTCGCCATCGGGACGCCCAGGGCGATGAAGGCGAAGGCGCACGGCACGATCGCCACGGCCGAGGTGCGCAGGCCGTAGGAGATGTCGTCCCGGACCGCGGCGGGGTCTCCGTCATTGGCGGAGCGAGAGATTCGGGGCAGCACCGCGGTCATGACGGAGACCGTGATGATGGCCTGCGGCATCTGCCACAGGAGCAGTGCGTAGTTGTAAGCGGTGATACCGGTACCGGGGTGCCCCAGCTTCTCGGCGGTCGCACCCGCGCTGGTGGCCAGCTGAGTGACGACGATCATGCCGAGCTGGTTGGCGAGGACGAAGAAGAGGGTCCACTTGGCGAGCCGCGCGGCCTTGCCGAGGCCGTGACCGCGCCAGTCGAAGCGGAGCCGGATCTTGAATCCCGTCTCGCGCAGGTACGGCAGCATCGCCAGGGCCTGCACGGCGAGGCCGAGCAGGGTGCCGATGCCCAGCAGGCGGGCGCCCTCGGGAGTGATGGTGGTGGCGTCGATGTCCGTGTCGTTGAAGCTGCCGAAGGCCCAGATGAACGCCACGAAGGTGGTGATGACCACGATGTTGTTGAGGACCGGCGTCCACATCATCGCGCCGAAGCGGCCGCGTGCGTTGAGGACCTGGCCGAGCACGATGTGCACGCCCATGAAGAACATCGTCGGGATGCAGAAGCGCGCGAAGGTGACCGTGACGTCCATCCGGACGGGGTCGCTCGCGATCGTCGGCGACATCATGCGGACGAGCAGTGGCGCGAACACCACACAGATAACGGTGACGCCCGCGAGGAGGACCATGATGAGCGTCAGCAGGCGGTTGGCGTAGCCCTCGCCGGCGTCGTCGTCGTTCTTCATGGCGCGCACGAGCTGCGGGATGAAGACCGCGTTCAGGGCGCCGCCGCCGACGAGGACGTAGATCATCGTCGGAAGGACGTTGGCGACCTGGTAGGAGTCGTTGAGGGTGCCGACGCCGATCGCTGCGGCCATGACCAGGGTGCGTGCGAAGCCGGTGAGGCGTGACACCAGCGTGCCCGCGGCCATCACCGCGCTCGACTTCAGCAGGCTCGCCGCCCGTCCGCCGCCGCCCGACTTCGGGGGAGCCGGGGAGGGAGCCGGGGGAGCTGCCGGGGCCGGGACCATCGGGGGCTCGGCGGGCTGGTAGCCGCCCTGAGGGGGGTAGCCGTCCTGCTGCTGGTAGCCGTTGCCCTGGGGATAGCCGTTGCCCTGGGGGTAGCCCTCCTGCTGGTACCCGCCGGGCTGCTCGCGGTAGCCGCTGGGCTGCTGGTCGCGGAAGAGGTGAGCGAAAGCGTCCGGCTCGTGGCGTTCCTCACCGGCCTGGGTGACCAGGTCGTCGACGCCCACGAACTGCGTCGTACGGGCGTCGTCGCCGTACGGGAGGTGCCGGGTCGGGCCTTCGGGCTCGGGGGCCGGGGTCTGGGCCCACACGCGGGGGTCCGGGGCGTGCTGCGGGGACGGCGGCTGGGCGTAGAGCGGCTGAGGGTCCTGGTAGTAGCCGGGAGGCGGCGGGGGGTGCGCGGCGCGGTCGTACAGCGCCTCGGTCACCGGGTCCTGGGCGGTGAGGTCCTGTGCCCGGTAGGGATCCTGGTCGTAGGCGTCCTGGAGGTACAGGTCCGGGGCAGGCTGCGGTGGCACCTGCTCGCCCTCAGGAGGACCGGCGTCGCCGGCCCCCTGGCCACGGTCACCGTCGTACGGCGCGTTCATGGATTACCCCACCTCATCGTCCCCGGGCCCACCGGCCACGACATCGCTCAACGGTCCACTCTCTCACCCGTGTCCGACGGGTCGGCGCTTTCCGGAGCGGTGTCCGGTGTCGGGTCACTCGGCTGCTCGGGGTCGTCCTCCCCCGGCTCGGTGCCGGACTCGCCGTCGGGGCCGTCCTCCGGGTCTTCCTCGGCCTGCTGGCGGGCGGCCCGCTTGCGCTGGGTGTACATCCGGAATCCCGCGAGCACCAGGAGCAGCACGCCGCCCGCGATGACCAGCATCACGGTGAGGGTGATCTCGGTGACCTTCACGTCGAAGTAGACCGCATCGCCGTATGGCTGGCCGTCCTGGGTGTAGAGCTGGGCATAGACCTCGACCGGGCCGTTGGCATTGGCCGTGGTGGTGAACTTCACCGACTGGGCGTGGCCGCCCGCGACCTTGACCGGCTGTTCGTAGTAGGCCTTGTCGCCGATCTTCAGACGCGTCGGGTTCGACGACGTCAGGCGCAGAACCAGGTTGTCGACGCCCTGGACCAGGTTGTTCTGCACCGTCACCGGGATCGTCGCGCTGCGTCCGGAGAGCTTCGCGTCGGACTTCGAGATCAGCGCCACCTGTTTGACGAGCGTGTTCAGGTACGTCTCCACGCCCTTGCGGAATGTCCCCGCCTCAACGGCCCGGCCGCGCCAGGACGTCGACATCTCGCGGTCTATGGCGCGCCCGAAGGGCGTGATCACGCGGTCGGGCTCGCTGAGGATCGTCTGGAAGCGGTTGAGCTTGTTCTGGGTGCTCTGGATGGACTTGAAGGCATCCTTCGGGAGTTCCTGCTTGCGCAGCGACGCCGGATAGGAACCGGCCGAAGGCACCTGGGTCGAGGCCGACGAGTCCGGCTTCGCCTTCGCGGCGGCCGAGAGTCCCTGCGGCTCCGACCAGCGTTCGTCGGAGAGGGCGGTGAGCGCCTTCGCCATCGTCTGGGCCTGGCTGGCGGACGGCATGCGCTGCGGGGCGACGACGATGCTGCGCTGTTTGTCCGGATTCTGCAGCGTGATCATCAGGCTCTGGGCGAGGAACTTCTGTGCGGCGAGCGTGGAGTTCTCGGCCCGCGTCATGTCGCCCTGGAAGGCCGTGGAGAGGCGGGCATCGGCCACTACGGCCGTTGTGCCGCCGCCGATGGGGCGGGCGGCGTTGGGCGTGTAGGGCAGCCCGCTGGACTCGCGCAGGCTGTCGCTCCGGGCGATCACCGTGTGGGCACCCGCGGAGGTGGAGACATCGACGATCGACGGATCGATGGCGCCGTTCACGGGCCATGCGAAGTCCGACTGCGGCTTGACGTGGAGGGTGACCTCCACGGCCTTCGCACCCGCGTCGGTGGCGTCCTTGAGCTGGCCCAGTGAGCCGGTGACGGACCTGCCGTTGTGGGCGAGCGAGGCGAGGTCGGGGTCGGCGAAGGGCAGCGCGACGACCTTCTTGTCCTTCACGGTCTGCTCGAGCTTGTTGAGCCACTCCCTGGCGACCGCCTGGTGCTTGCCCGCGGTGGTGCCCTTGCCGTCGGCGTCCTGCACGCGGTAGCTGCGCGTCATGCGGTCGACCGAGGTCAGCAGATCGGGGTCGATGACCCAGGTGACGTCGAGCTCGCTGCCCTTGGACAGCATCTGCTCCAGGCGACCGCCCGGAGCGAGCTCCTTGGCCAGGTCGTCATCCGTGAAGACGGGCGTCTGCTGCTCGTCCGAGCCGGTCTCCGCCGTGAGGTGCGAGGTGGAGATGAGCGGCCACAGGACGGTCGTCTTGGTCTTCGTGCCGGCGGCGTCCGGCTGCCACGGCAGGAAGGTCCGCTCGAAGCCGAGCACCTGGGACCACGGCTGGGCGCTGGTCCGGCCCGACAGCGAGACCCCGAGCTGGTAGACGCCGTCCTCGCCGAGGTCCAGAGCCTTGACCGGCACGGAGATGCTGAAGTCCTGCGGAACGCCGGGGGCGAGCTTGGAGAACTTCTCGACGTACTTGCCGCCGACCTCCGTGCCGTCGGCTCCCTGCTGGTAGCCGGTGCGCTTGGCGGCGGAGTCGATCGCGCTGCGGCCGTTCAGGACCGGCCCCAGGCGCAGCCCGACCTCGGCTCCCGTCACCGGCTGCTTGCCGTCGTTGGTGACCGTCCCGCGGACGGTGACCGTGTCGCCGTCCGTCGGGGCGGCGGGTGTGAGGGAGTCGAGCGAGACGTCCACGGTTCTCGAACCGGTGGCACTCGCCGCCGCGGTCGGTGCCGCGGCGTGTGCGGTCGGCTCCGCCGACAGCTGCAGCATGCCGGTCAGCAATGGGGCCGCAGCCAGCAACGCTGCCGTACGCCGCAGCCACCGGCGGGCAGGTGAGGGACTGGTCCCCGGGAAGTCTGCCGCCTCGGCCACGCGTTGCCCGTCCTCGTCGTCGTCAGTGGTCGTCGGTTGTGCGTCCACGCATGGTAACGAGGTGCGCTGTGGCGAAGTGCCGCGGACTGCTCCACATGATCGGAAGACCTGGCCGGGGAGGGGCGCGCGGCCCGGGCTGCCCGCCGAAAACCGGGCGGCCGGCGGTGTCCGGGGCACGTACCCTTTTCTGTTGTGCCGAACGCCAATGAAGAAAATTCCAGCGCACTGAGCCAGGTGCAGCGCCGCGCGGTCAGTGAACTGCTGCGTGTGTCCCCTGTCGCGGACGACCTCGCCCGCCGTTTCCAGGAGGCCGGGTTCTCCCTCGCCCTGGTCGGCGGATCGGTCAGAGATGCGCTCCTTGGCCGGCTCGGCAATGACCTGGACTTCACGACCGACGCCCGCCCCGAGGATGTACTGAAGATCGTCAGGCCGTGGGCGGATTCGGTGTGGGAGGTCGGGATCGCCTTCGGCACGGTCGGGAGTCAGAAGGTTGCCCGCGTCGGAGACGCTGACCAGAGCTTTCAGATCGAGGTCACGACCTACCGTTCCGAGGCGTACGACAGGACGTCGCGCAAGCCCGAGGTGTCGTACGGCGACTCCATCGAGCAAGATCTCGTGCGCCGTGACTTCACGGTCAACGCGATGGCCGTCGCGCTTCCCGAGAAGGACTTCATCGACCCGCACGGCGGTCTCGAGGACCTGGCGGAGCGTGTCCTGCGCACCCCCGGAACCCCGGAGGACTCCTTCTCCGATGATCCGCTGCGGATGATGCGGGCCGCGCGGTTCGCAGCGCAGCTGGACTTCGAGGTGGCTCCGGACGTCGTCGCCGCGATGAAGGCGATGGCCGAGCGCATCGACATCGTCTCCGCGGAGCGCGTACGTGACGAATTGAACAAGCTGCTTCTCTCGCCGAACCCGGCGAAGGGACTTGCTCTACTTGTCGACACGGGCCTCGCCGACCGTGTGCTGCCCGAGCTTCCGGCACTGCGTCTGGAGAGTGACGAGCACCACCGTCACAAGGACGTCTACGACCACTCGCTGATCGTCCTGGAGCAGGCGATGGCGCTCGAGGAGGACGGTCCCGACCTGACGCTGCGGATCGCCGCGCTGCTGCACGACATCGGGAAGCCGCGAACGCGGCGCTTCGAGGACGACGGCCGGGTCTCCTTCCACCACCACGAGGTGGTGGGCGCCAAGATGGCCAAGAAGCGCATGACGGAGCTCAAGTACTCGAATGAGCTCGTGAAGGACGTCTCGCGCCTGGTGGAGCTGCACCTGCGCTTCCACGGCTACGGGACGGGCGAGTGGACGGACTCGGCCGTGCGGCGCTACGTACGCGACGCAGGCCCCCTCCTTAACCGGCTGCACAAGCTGACCCGGTCCGACTGCACGACGCGTAACAAGCGCAAGGCCAATGCGCTGTCGCGTGCGTACGACGGCCTTGAGGAGCGCATCGCGCGGCTTCAGGAGCAGGAGGAGCTGGACTCGATCCGCCCCGACCTGGACGGCAACGAGATCATGCAGATCCTGGACGTACGGCCGGGTCCGGTGATCGGCCAGGCGTACAAGTTCCTGCTTGAGCTGCGGCTGGAAAATGGGCCGATGGAGAGGGACGCGGCGATCGCGGCGCTCAAGGAGTGGTGGGCCGAGCAGGAGTGAGGTGCGGAACGGCGTCATGTTTCACGTGAAACATGACGCCGGATCCGGACATGCGAAGGGGGCACTGTTTCACGTGAAACAGTGCCCCCTTCGCGTATGCCGTTACTTGTTCTTCAGGCAGAGCACCACGTCGTGGCCGCCACCGGTCTGGTAGTAGGAGACCTCGGTCCCCTTGACCGCGTCGCACTTGCTGACGCTGCTCGTGCTGTCGAACTTCTCGATGACCTCGAACTCGGCGTCGCTCGAGGAGCAGTCGGTGTTCTTGAGGTCCGGCTGCGACTGCGTGCCCTTGTTGTGCAGGCAGTCGCCGACGGCGGTGGTCTCGGCATCGCTCTTGCCCAGCTGCCACTTGACGACAGCGATGACGATGCCGATGACGATGACGGCACCTATCCGCAGGACCAGCTTGTTGACGCGTCGGCCGCCACTCGGAGCGGCCGGAGGCGGAACCGGGGCGCCCTGGTTGTACGGCGGGTAGGGCTGCTGCTGCGGAACGCCGGGCTGGCCGGGCTGTCCCGGCTGACCGGGGTGCGGCTGCACGCCCTGGCCGTACGGATTCTGGCCCTGGGGCGGTGTGGTCACTTGGGGGTCCCCCTAGAACGAAAGCGCGATGGCGCGGATGCGACGTCCGTAAGTTATAGGGAGGCAGTGACATCTCTAAAGCTCAGAGGGGCACTGTGGCATTGATGTGACACTTACTGCGCGTCAAATCTGGCCATAGCGGCAGCAATCGCTGCGTAGATAACGGCTACCGTGACCACCAGAGCAACCGACCGTCCGTCAGGCGGCAGCATCAGGGCCGCTACTCCCGCCGCGCCGACGAACGCGACGTTGAAGAGGACGTCGTAGACCGAGAAGATCCGGCCACGGAAACTGTCGTCCACCGACGACTGCACCACCGTGTCCGTGGCGATCTTCGCTCCCTGCGTCGTGAGGCCCAGCAGGAACGCGGCGATCAGCAGTGGGACGGGTGCGAACGGGAGGGCGAGCGCCGGTTCCAGGATCGCCGCGGCACCCGCGCAGACGACGATCCAGCCGCCGGCCGACAACCGGCTCACCGCCCAGGGAGTCACCACGGCCGCCGCGAAGAAGCCCGCCCCCGAGACCCCCACGGCGAGCCCGAGCAGGGCGAGTCCGTCGGACTCCGAGGACGACCACGCGTACCGGCAGAGCATCAGGACCATGACCGACAGGGCGCCGTAGCAGAACCGCATCAGCGTCATCGCGAGGAGCGCGCGGGCGGCCGGGCGCCGCTGCGACAGATGCCGCACTCCGGCCACCAGGTCCCGCGCCGTACCGGCCAGCGCCGCTGTGAGGCGTGGCCTCATCAACTCGGGGTCCGGACCGAGGAGCTCACGCGCCATCCGCAGCGAGGCGAGCGCCGCGCACAGGTACAGCGCCGCCCCGAGGAGCACCACCGCCGCGTCCGAGTCGGACCCCACCAGGCGTACGACGAAGGCGAGACCGCCGCCCACGGTGGCTGCCAGCGTCCCCGCGGTCGGCGAGAGGGAGTTGGCCATCACCAGGCGTTCGGCATCGACCACCCGCGGCAGTGCTGCCGAAAGCCCGGCGAGAACAAAACGGTTCACGGCCGTGACACAGAGCGCGGAAGCGTAGAAGAGCCAGTCGGGCACGCCGCTCAGCATCAGCACCGCGGTCACCGAAGCAAGAGCGGCCCGCAGCAGATTGCCGTACAGAAAAACCTGTCGGCGTGGCCAGCGGTCGAGGAGCACACCGGCGAAGGGGCCGATCAGGGAGTAAGGGAGGAGCAGCACCGCCATCGCGGAGGCGATCGCGGCCGGCGAGGTCTGCTTCTCCGGGGAGAAGACCACGTACGTGGCGAGGGCCACCTGATAGACGCCGTCCGCGCCCTGGGAGATCAGCCGGACGGCGAGCAGGCGCCGGAAATCCCGCAGACGCAGTAATACGCCCAGGTCACCGACGACAGCCATGGTCACAGCCTCACATATGAGAAGGGCCCCCGGCAGATCACCCGGGGGCCCTCAACAATCGTTCGAGCGGCGAGCTCTAGCGCTCGACCTCGCCCTTGATGAACTTCTCGACGTTCTCGTACGCCTCGTCGTCGAAGTACTGCACCGGCGGGGACTTCATGAAGTACGAGGACGCGGAGAGGATCGGGCCGCCGATGCCGCGGTCCTTGGCGATCTTCGCGGCGCGCAGGGCGTCGATGATGACACCGGCCGAGTTCGGGGAGTCCCAGACCTCGAGCTTGTACTCCAGGTTCAGCGGGACGTCACCGAAGGCACGGCCCTCGAGGCGGACGTACGCCCACTTGCGGTCGTCGAGCCACGCGACGTAGTCCGACGGGCCGATGTGGACGTTGTTCTCGCCGAGCTCGCGGTCGCGGATCTGCGAGGTGACGGCCTGCGTCTTCGAGATCTTCTTGGACTCGAGGCGGTCGCGCTCCAACATGTTCTTGAAGTCCATGTTGCCGCCGACGTTCAGCTGCATCGTGCGCTCGAGACGGACACCGCGGTCCTCGAACAGCTTCGCCATCACGCGGTGCGTGATGGTGGCGCCGACCTGGGACTTGATGTCGTCGCCGACGATCGGGACGCCCGCCTCGGTGAACTTGTCGGCCCACTCCTTGGTGCCGGCGATGAAGACCGGGAGGGCGTTGACGAAGGCGACCTTGGCGTCGATGGCGCACTGCGCGTAGAACTTCGCGGCGTCCTCGGAACCCACGGGCAGGTAGCAGACGAGGACGTCGACCTGCTTGTCCTTGAGGATCTGGACGACGTCGACGGGGGCCTCGGCGGACTCCTCGATGGTCTGGCGGTAGTACTTGCCCAGGCCGTCGTGGGTGTGGCCGCGCTGGACGCTGACGCCCTTGTTCGGCACGTCGCAGATCTTGATGGTGTTGTTCTCGCTGGCGCCGATGGCGTCCGAGAGGTCGAGGCCGACCTTCTTGGCGTCGACGTCGAAGGCGGCGACGAACTCGACATCACCGACGTGGTAGTCGCCGAACTGGACGTGCATCAGGCCCGGGACCTTGGCGTCCGGGTCTGCGTCCTTGTAGTACTCGACGCCCTGGACCAGCGAGGCGGCGCAGTTGCCCACGCCGACGATGGCTACGCGAACCGAACCCATTCCGGTTGCTCCCTGTGTGATTCGTGTATTCCGGATGAGACCCTGCGGATCGCGGGGTCTCACTTGGCGGTGTCATCGGACGGATCCGGCGGCGGGTTATCGCCCCGCCGCCGGGGCAGGCCGCCCGACTCCCCAGATGTGCTGTCGTGCTGAGCGGAGCTGTCCGGGGCGGACCGTTGCTGGTCCCGTCCCGCTCGCTCGCTCTCGATGAGCTCGTTCAGCCAGCGCACTTCGCGCTCCACGGACTCCATTCCGTGCCGCTGCAGCTCAAGCGTGTAGTCGTCCAGGCGCTCCCGGGTACGGGCCAGGGAGGCGCTCATCTTCTCCAGACGCTCCTCGAGGCGGCTGCGACGCCCCTCGAGCACCCGCATGCGTACGTCCCGCGATGTCTGCCCGAAGAAGGCGAAGCGGGCGGCGAAGTGCTCGTCCTCGTACGCGTCCGGGCCGGTCTGGGAGAGCAGTTCCTCGAAGTGCTCCTTACCTTCCGCCGTCAGCCTGTAGACGATCTTGGCGCGGCGCCCGGAGAGCGGGGCCGCGAGGGCCTCCTCGGAGGTGCCGCTCGATTCCTCGATCAACCAGCCGTTGGCGACCAGCGTCTTGAGGCAGGGGTAGAGCGTCCCGTAGCTGAAGGCGCGGAACACTCCCAGCGAAGTATTGAGTCGTTTACGCAGCTCATAGCCGTGCATCGGGGACTCGCGCAGCAGGCCGAGGACGGCGAACTCGAGGATGCCGGAGCGCCTGCTCATCTTCGCCTCCCGTCTGCCGGCGTCTGTCGACACGGTCTTTATGCCGAGCTGATGTATCGACTCGATACATCGAGACGATAGAACGGCCTCCTTGCTGAGACAAGGGGGGAAACGGTGAACGGCGTCACATCACCGATTCGTAGGAAGTAACTTGCCTGATTTGGGGTGAACTTCTGCCCTAAGAGGGTTTTGACGGTGCGTAGTCTGTGCGCCATGCAGACCGCCGGGAACCACGTGACACCTGAGGGCGTCGTTGTCCCTGGTGTAGTGCGGATGAGTGCCGGGACGGGCTCATACGTACTTCGGGGGGACCGGAAACCAGCCGCCGTTTCCAGGCGCGGATACCTGCGCCTGCCCGAGGAGTAATCGTTCGATGAGCGAGCACCGTCGCAAACCGCCGCAGCCGCAGGGCGGCGGACGCGCCGCGGCCAGACGCGGCGTCCCAGGCGCGTCGTCGGGTCGCCGCGCGGCACCGCGTGGCGCCACTGGATCGCCCTCTTCCTCAACCGGCTCGCACGGATCAGGGGCCCCCGACGACGGGGACCGGTCCTACGGCGGCCGTGCCGAGGCCCGTCGTGCCGCGCAGCGCAGCGGTTCCGTCGGCTCCGGCGGTCGCCGCAGGGCGTCCGACGGGGCAGGTGCCGGGCGCGGAGGCGGCCGGCGCGGTGGCGGTGGCCCGAACGGGCCGGGCCGCGGCCGGGGCCGCGGCGGTCATGAGCCCCGCAAGAAGCGGTTCATCGACTACCCGCGCGCGGAGAAGGACGGTCTGCGGCGCTGGGTCCCGTCCTGGCGTCTGGTCACCGGCCTGTTCGTCGGGTTCCTCGGAAGCCTGATGGCGGTCACCGGGATCGCGTACGCCTTGGTGGGAGTTCCCAAGGTCGACGATGCGGCCACGGCGCAGAACAACGTCTATTACTGGGCCAACGGCAAGCAGATGGTCGCGACCGGTGGTGAGACGAACCGCCAGATCATCGACTACGAAGACATCCCCAAGGAGATGCGCACCGCCGTCATCTCGGCCGAGAACAAGACGTTCGAGGACGACAAGGGTGTCGACCCGATGGGCATCACGCGTGCCCTGGTCAACATGGCCAAGGGCGGAGAGACCCAGGGTGGTTCGACCATCACCCAGCAGTACGTGAAGAACGCGCGCCTGGGCGACCAGTCGCAGACGTTCACGCGTAAGTTCAAAGAGCTCTTCATCTCCATAAAGGTCGGCCGGCAGGTCTCCAAGGAAGAGATCATGGCGGGCTACCTCAACACCGCCTACTACGGCCGTGGGGCCTACGGCATCCAGGCCGCCGCCCGTGCCTACTTCGGCGTGGACGCCAAGGAGCTGGACCCCAGCCAGAGCGCGCTCCTGGCGACGGTGCTCAAGGGCGCCACGTACTACGACCCCGCGGGTTCGCCCGAGGTCGACCCGGCGGCCTCACGGGAAGCCAACACTGCCAGGGCCACCAAGCGCTGGACGTGGATCCTCGACGAGGAAGTCAAGGACGGCCACCTGACCGCCGAGAGGCGGGCCAAGTACAAGACGTTCCCGAAGCTGGAGAACCCCCGCTCCAACGCTCAGCTGGGCGGGCAGGTCGGCTATCTGGTCGACCTCGCCAAGGCGTACGTGATCAACAACAGCGATGGCCGGATCACGGCCAACGACCTTCAGCAGGGCGGCTACGAGATTCACACGACCTTCGACAAGCGGAAGGTCGAGAAGCTCGAGAAGGCCGTGATCAAGGTCCGCAAGGCGAACCTCAACACCAAGCTGCGACCGGACAAGGACAAACACGTCCAGTTCGGTGGCGCGTCCGTGAATCCCAAGGACGGCGCGATCGAGGCCATCTACGGCGGTGAGGACGCGACCAAGCACTTCACCAACAACGCGGACCAGACCGGTGCCCAGGTCGGCTCCACGTTCAAGCCCTTCGTGCTTGCGGCGGCGTTCAAGGACGGAACGCGCGACCCGGACGGATTGCCGGATCAGGCCGAGGGCGAGCGCACCATCGTCAACCCCAAGAGCCTCTACAGCGGCAAGAACAAGCTCAAGATCCAGAACTACGACGGCAGTATCTGGAAGGACAAGGAAGGCAAGGAGTGGCTGCAGACCAACGATGGTGGTGCGGACTACAACGCGCCGACCTATCAGATTGATCTCCGCGAGGCGATGCGGGAGTCGGTCAACTCCGCCTATGTGCAGCTCGGCATGGACGTCGGTCTGGACAAGGTGAAGGCGGCGGCCATCGACTCCGGCATCAAGGAGAACAGCCTGGCCAGCGCCAATTACCCGTCCTTCTCGCTCGGTACGTCCTCTCCGAGCGCGATCCGGATGGCCGGCGCGTACTCCACCTTCGCGAGCAGCGGCAAGCAGAACGATCCGTACTCGGTGAAGGAAGTCGAGCACAAGGGCAACACCGTCTTCGAGCACGAGACGCAGACCAAGCGGGCCTTCGACGAGACGGTCGCCGACAACGTCACCGATGTCCTTCGGACCGTCGTCGACAAGGGCACAGGCACCTCGGCGAAGCTGAGCGGCCGCCAGGTCGCGGGCAAGACCGGTACGACCGACGGCAACAAGTCGGCCTGGTTCGTCGGGTACACCCCGCAGCTGTCGACCGCGATCAGCATGTACCGGCTCGACGACAACGAAGGGAACAAGAAGCGAGAGTTCCTGGAGATGTTCGGCACGGGTGGCCAGAAGAAGATCCACGGTGCCTCGTTCCCCGCGGAGATCTGGCACGACTACATGGAGCAGGCCCTCAAGGGCGAGTCCGTGATCAACTTCCCTGTGCCGAAGGAGATCGGCACGGTCGTCGGTGAGACTCCGCCGCCTACCCCGACCCCGACCCCGTCGAAGACCGAGGAGCCGGATAAGTCACCGACGCCGACCCCCTCGGACACCGGGACGTCCCCGACTCCCTCCGGCAGTCCGGACCCCACTGAGTCCTGTTCCGACTGGGACTGGCAGTGCGAGAACGACGGCGGTGCCACGGAAGGCGGGGACACCGACGGCAGTACCGGCGGGGAGTCGCCGCCGACCACGCCTGATCCGCCGGGCCAGAACGGTGGGGACGACGGAGGCTTCATCCGCGGATCGTCAGGCTGACGGAGGTTCTCCGCGCGGGTGTTTCACGTGAAACGTACGGTTTCACGTGAAACATGCGCCGGGGGCGCCGATACGGGCCGATGAGGGCCGCCGCACCGCACCGGTGTGGCGGCCCTCTCCGTGTTCTCAGGTGCGTACGGCAGGATGTGCGGCATGCCCAGTGCAGAGACGACGCGCACGAGCGTGCACACGACGACTAGTGCACAACAGCCGGATCCCGTACGGCCGACCAAGGAGGATGAGGTCGCCGCGGCCGGCAGTGAGCTGATCGGCGGTCCCATCGGCCGCAGAGTGCTGTACGCGGCGACGTGGTGGACTCCCGTACGCGTCATTGCGCTCATTGCCATCGGAATGTTCGCGCTCGGCATGGTGCAGAAGCTGCCGTGCTACGACGGCGCCTGGTTCCAGGGTGCGAGCTCGCAGTACACGCACGCCTGCTACTCCGACATCCCGCATCTCTACCAGGGGCGTGGCTTCGCCGACGGGCTCGTGCCCTACTTCGACAAGCTGCCGGGCGACATGGAGTACCTCGAGTACCCGGTGCTGACCGGTGTGTTCATGGAGGTGGCCTCCTGGCTGACGCCCGGCAGCGGCAGCATCCAGCACCAGGAGAAGTTCTACTGGATGGTCAACGCGGGGATGCTGATGGCCTGCACGGCGGTCATCGCCGTCTGTGTCGCCCGCACCCACCGGCGCCGCCCCTGGGACGCCCTGTTGGTCGCCCTGGCGCCCGCCTTCGCGTTGACCGCCACCATCAACTGGGATCTGTTCGCCGTCGCTCTCACGGCCGCCGCGATGCTGATGTGGGCCCGCGGAGGGGCGCTCTCGGCGGGGATCATGCTCGGCCTTGCGACCGCCGCGAAGCTCTACCCGGCACTGCTCCTGGGCCCGCTGCTCATCCTGTGCTGGCGGGCGGGGCGCTGGCGGGCCTTCTGTACGACCGCCGGAGCCGCGGTGGGGGCCTGGCTCGTGGTGAACCTGCCCGTCATGATCACGCACGACGCGACGGGCTTCCACATCCGCGAGGGCTGGGCGAAGTTCTACACCTTCAGCCAGGAGCGGGGCGTCGACTTCGGATCGTTCTGGCTGATCCTCTCCCAGCGCATGGACGAACCGCTGTCCACGGACACGGTCAACACCCTGGCGACGGCGCTGATGCTCCTGGCCTGCCTCGGAGTCGGCGCGCTGGGTCTGACCGCGCCGCGCCGTCCGCGCTTCGCGCAGCTCGCCTTCCTGGTGGTCGCCGCGTTCATCCTCACCAACAAGGTCTACTCGCCGCAGTACGTACTGTGGCTGATCCCCCTCGCCGCGCTGGCCCGGCCGCGCTGGCGTGACTTCCTGATCTGGCAGGCGTGCGAGGTCGCGTACTTCCTGGGGATCTGGTTGTACCTCGCGTACACGACGAGCGGAGACGCCCACAAGGGCCTGCCGACCGAGGGCTATCAGCTCGCCATCGCGGTCCACCTGCTGGGGACGCTGTACCTGTGCGCCGTGGTCGTGCGCGACATCCTGATGCCGGAGAGGGACCCGGTGCGGCGGTCCGGCGACGATGACCCCTCAGGGGGCGTCCTGGACGGCGCACAGGACGTCTTCGTCCTGGGGCAGGCGGCGCATCCCCCGCGGCACGCGGCCCACGCCACCGAGGGGGCGTCGGTGCGGTGGGGATCGGCGGCGCCTACCGACGTTTCACCCTGAGCGAACAGGCCGCAGAGGCGGTCGGGAAAGACCGAAGGGCCGGGAGCGACGCTTGTCGCTCCCGGCCCTTCGGCCTGTGGTCGGTCCGGCTGCTCGGCGTGGAGTCGGGCCGGCTGTGCTCAGCGGTCGACGATGCGGTCGAACTGGGTGGTGGTGTGCCGCAGATGGGCCACCAGTTCCTCGCCCACCTTCGGCTCGGGAGCGTCCGACGGCACGAAGAGGATGGAGACCTGCATGTGCGGCGGCTCCGCGAACCAGCGCTGCTTGCCGCCCCAGACGAACGGCGACAGGTTGCGGTTGACCGTCGCCAGTCCCGCGCGGGCCACACCCTTCGCGCGCGGCACCATGCCGTGCAGCGCCTTCGGGGCCTCCAGGCCGACGCCGTGCGACGTACCGCCCGCGACGACGACCAGCCAGCCGTCGGAGGCGACCTTCTGCTGGCGGTAGCCGAAGCGGTCGCCCTTGGTCACCTGCGTGACGTCCAGGACGGCGCCGCGGTACTCGGTGGCCTCGTGATCGCCCAGCCACAGATGCGTGCCGATGCGCGCACGGAAGCGTGTCTGGGGGAACTGCTGTTGCAGGCGGGCGAGTTCATTGGCCTTGAGGTGGCTGACGAACATCGTGTGCAGGGGAAGGCGGGCGGCACGCAGCCGGTCCATCCAGCCGATGACCTCCTCGACGGCGTCCGAGCCGTCGGTGCGGTCCAGCGGCAGGTGGATCGCGAAGCCCTCGAGCCGCACGTCCTCGATGGCCGCGTGCAGCTGTGACAGCTCCTGCTCGCTCACGCCGTGCCGCTTCATCGAGGACATGACCTCGATGACGACGCGGGCGCCCACGAGGCCGTGTACGCCGTCCAGGGACGACACGGAGCGGATGACGCGGTCGGGCAGCGGCACCGGCTCCTCGCCCCGCCGGAACGGGGTCAGGACCAGCAGATCACCGCTGAACCAGTCCTTGATCCGGGCGGCTTCGTACGTGGTGCCGACGGCGAGGACGTCGGAGCCGAAGCGGGTCGCTTCCTCCGCGAGGCGCTCATGGCCGAAGCCGTAGCCGTTGCCCTTGCAGACCGGGACGATTCCCGGGAACTGCTCCAGCACGTGCTTGTGGTGTGCCCGCCAGCGCGCGGTGTCGACATAGAGCGTGAGCGCCATGGCCGGATCCCGGAACCTTTCTCGTGGCTGCCGTGTATCAGAGGTAAGAGGACTGTTTGTGACTCTGTGAATTGTGCCGGGTCAGCGCGGTCAGCGGCGTGACATGTAGATGTCGAGGGCCTTGTGGAGCAGCTTGTTGAGCGGGAAGTCCCACTCGCCGATGTACTCGACAGCCTCTCCACCCGTGCCCACCTTGAACTGGATCAGGCCGAACAGGTGGTCCGTCTCGTCCAGAGAGTCGGAGATGCCCCGAAGGTCATAGACGGTGGCGCCGAGCGCGTAGGCGTCCCGGAGCATCCGCCACTGCATCGCGTTCGAGGGCCTGACCTCGCGGCCGATGTTGTCCGACGCGCCGTAGGAGTACCAGACGTGCCCGCCGACGACGAGCATCGTCGCCGCGGACAGGTTCACGCCGTTGTGCCGCGCGAAGTACAGCCGCATGCGGTTGGGGTCCTCGGAGTTGAGGGCCTGCCACATCTGCTGGAAGTAGCCCAGCGGCCGCGGCCGGAACTTGTCGCGGATCGCGGTGATCTCGTACAGGCGCTGCCATTCGGCGAGGTCCTCGTAGCCGCCCTGGACGACCTCGACGCCGGCCTTCTCGGCCTTCTTGATGTTGCGTCGCCACAGCTGGTTGAAGCCCTTGAGGACCTCGTCCAGGGAACGATTGGCCAGCGGCACCTGGAAGACATAACGCGGCTGTACGTCACCGAAGCCGGCGCCGCCGTCCTCGCCCTGCTGCCAGCCCATCTTCCGCAGCCGGTCGGAGACCTCGAAGGCACGCGGTTCGATGTGCGAGGCCTCCACGTCCCGCAGGCGCTTCACCTCGGGGTTCTGGATGCCCGACTTGATCGCGGGAGCGTCCCAGCGCCGGATGACGACCGGCGGGCCCATCTTCACGGAGAAGGCGCCCTGCCGCTTCAGATGCGCGAGCATCGGCTGCAGCCAGTCGTCCAGGTTGGGTGCGTACCAATTGATGACCGGGCCCTCGGGAAGGTAGGCCAGGTAACGCTTCACCTTGGGCAGTTGCCGGTAGAGCACGAGGCCCGCGCCGACGAGTTCGCCGGTCCGGTCGTCGAACCAGCCCAGGTTCTCCGAACGCCATTCACTCTTCACATCCGCCCATGCCGGGACCTGGCAATGACTTGCCGACGGCAGGCTCTGGATATACGCCAGATGCTGCTCGCGACTGATGGTCCTCAGGGTCAGACTCATTCGGGGCGCTCCTCGGGCTGGTGTGTCCCCATGGGTACAGGGGCTCCGGCTCTCGCGCCGAAGCCTACTGTGCCCCGAGAGCGCCCCGTCTGGGCGTACGGCACCTACGCCCCCGGCCTATGCCGGGCGGGGGCGTCGAGCGGCGGTTACCAGAGCCCGCCGAAGAGTCCGCCGTGGGCCATACCCAGGAAGAATCCGACTGCCGAGGCGCCGAGGCCGATGATCAGGCCAAAGCGCTCGCGGGTCGTTTCCGAGATGACATGTCCCCACGTGCCCGTGGCGATCCCCAGCAGGCCGGCCCATGAACTGAGCAGATGGAGGTTGTGGAACATCGCCGTGACGAAGGCGACCACGCCCAGCACCAGGGTCACGCCGACCAGCGCGTCCTGCATGGGATGGCCCTTGCCGTCCGTGGCGAAGAGGGAACCAGCGGTATTCGGTCGCAACGTCTGTGCCATAAGGCACCTCCTGCGTAAGGCGGCGCATCGTAGCGCCATGCACACCCGATGTGTACAGATTCTCCCCTCCGGTAGCCGGATTTCAACCGGAAGCCCGGGTGCGGGTAGTGTGTACCGTCTGCACCGGTGTCTGCCCAGACCATGGCAGGGACTCCCGATCGGCCTACTGATCCGGGAAGCCCGATTGTCAGTGGCTGCCGATACCGTTGCTTACGCATCACGACCCTCCTGCCACGGAACGACCGTGGCCGCTGAGTCCAAAGGAGGTGGGTTCCACATGCGTCACTACGAAGTGATGGTCATCCTCGACCCCGATCTCGAGGAGCGCGCTGTCTCCCCGTTGATCGAGAACTTCCTTTCCGTCGTCCGTGAGGGCAACGGAAAGGTCGAGAAGGTCGACACCTGGGGCCGTCGTCGTCTCTCGTACGAGATCAAGAAGAAGCCCGAGGGCATCTACTCGGTCATCGACCTGCAGGCCGAGCCTGCGGTCGTCAAGGAGCTCGACCGCCAGATGAACCTGAACGAGTCGGTCCTCCGGACCAAGGTCCTCCGTCCCGAGACCCACTGAGCTTTCTAGCTCAGCGGTAATCGGGATCCGAGTAGCAGCAGCAAAAGCAGCCAGCAGCAAACCCGCCGAGAGGTTCCCCCATGGCAGGCGAGACCGTCATCACGGTCGTCGGCAATCTTGTCGATGACCCCGAGCTGCGCTTCACCCCGTCCGGTGCGGCGGTCGCGAAGTTCCGTGTCGCGTCCACTCCCCGCACTTTCGACCGTCAGACCAACGAGTGGAAGGACGGCGAGAGCCTCTTCCTTACCTGCTCGGTCTGGCGTCAGGCGGCGGAGAACGTCGCGGAGTCGCTTCAGCGAGGCATGCGCGTCGTCGTGCAGGGCCGGTTGAAGCAGCGGTCCTACGAGGACCGTGAGGGCATCAAGCGCACGGTCTACGAGCTGGACGTCGAGGAAGTCGGCGCCAGCCTGAAGAACGCCACGGCCAAGGTCACCAAGACCACCGGTCGAGGCGGCCAGGGCGGCGGCGGATTCGGCGGCGGTGGCGGCCAGCAGGGCGGCGGCAACTGGGGCGGCGGCTCCGGTGGCGGTCAGCAGCAGGGTGGCGGCGGTGCTCCCGCCGACGACCCCTGGGCGACCGGTGCGCCGGCCGGCGGCGGCCAGCAGCAGGGCGGCGGCGGTGGCTGGGGCGGAAGCTCCGGCGGCTCCGGCGGCGGCTACTCGGACGAGCCCCCCTTCTAGGCCTCAGGGCCAAGGGTGGGCCGTTCCCACACTTCTTGATCACACAGGAGAAACACCATGGCGAAGCCGCCTGTGCGCAAGCCTAAGAAGAAGGTCTGCGCATTCTGCAAGGACAAGGTCACGTACGTGGACTACAAGGACACGAACATGCTGCGGAAGTTCATTTCCGACCGCGGCAAGATCCGTGCCCGCCGCGTGACCGGCAACTGCACGCAGCACCAGCGTGACGTCGCCACGGCCGTGAAGAACAGCCGTGAGATGGCGCTGCTGCCCTACACGTCCACCGCGCGATAAGGGAAGGGTGACCGAATAATGAAGATCATCCTCACCCACGAGGTCTCCGGCCTCGGTGCCGCCGGCGAGGTCGTAGACGTCAAGGACGGCTACGCCCGCAACTACCTGATCCCGCGGAACTTTGCGATCCGCTGGACCAAGGGTGGCGAAAAGGACGTCGAGCAGATCCGTCGTGCTCGCAAGATCCACGAGATCGCGACCATCGAGCAGGCCAACGAGGTCAAGGCCAAGCTCGAGGGCGTCAAGGTCCGTCTGGCCGTCCGCTCCGGCGACGCCGGTCGTCTCTTCGGTTCCGTCACCCCGGCTGACGTCGCTTCGGCGATCGAGGCCGCTGGTGGTCCGAAGATCGACAAGCGTCGTGTCGAGCTCGGCGCGCCGATCAAGACGCTGGGCGCCCACGCGACGTCCGTGCGTCTGCACCCCGAGGTTGCCGCTCAGGTCAACATCGAGGTCGTCTCCGCCTAAGCGCTGCGCTTGGCAGAGCTGAAGCAACCGTTGGGCCGCACCCTCTGGGGGGCGGCCCAACGTGTTTCACGGAACGCGGCTGTTTCACGTGAAACGGCCGGGCGTGTGTCAGCGGGTGGCGCCGGTGACGATCCAGTGGCCGGAGCGCGTGCGCAGCCACAGGGTGAGCATGCGGACCGTCATCATCAGCGTCATCGCTCCCCAGACGGCGGCCAGGCCGCCGCCGAGGACCGGCACCAGGAGCGCCACCGGAGCGAAGACCGCCAGTGTGGCGAGCATCGCCCACGCCAGATAGGGGCCGTCGCCCGCTCCCATCAAGACACCGTCGAGGACGAAGACGATGCCGCACACCGGCTGGGCGATGGCCACCACCACGAGCGCGGGCAGGGCGGCGTCCTGGACGACGGAATCGCCGGTGAAGAGCGGGATGAACAGCGGACGAGCGAGGACGATCAGCACGCCGAGCAGGACCCCTGAGCCGATGCCCCACTGCACCATGCGGCGGCAGACGTCGCGTGCGCCTTGGGCGTCGTTCGCCCCGAGGTAGCGGCCGATGATCGCCTGGCCGGCGATGGCGATGGCATCGAGCGCGAAAGCCATCAGGCTCCACAGGGACAGGATGATCTGGTGGGCGGCCACATCGGCGTCACCGAGGCGTGCGGCCACCGCCGTCGCGATCATGAGGATCGCCCGCAGCGAGAGCGTACGGACGAGAAGGGGTGCGCCTGCTTGGGCGCAGGCCCTGATGCCGGCGGCGTCGGGGCGCAGTGAGGCGCCGTGGCGTCTGGCGCCGCGTACGACGACGAAGAGGTACACGGCTGCCATCGCGCACTGGGCGATGACGGTGCCCCAGGCGGAACCGGCGATGCCCAGGCCGGCGCCGTAGACGAGGCCGACGTTGAGAACGCCGTTGGCGACGAAGCCGCCGATCGCCACGTACAGCGGGGTCTTTGTGTCCTGCAGCCCGCGCAGCACACCGGTGGAGGCGAGCACGACGAGCATGGCGGGGATGCCGAGCGAGGAGATGCGGAGGTAGGTGATCGCGTACGGGGCCGCGGTGTCCGATGCGCCGAAGAGTTCCACGAGCGCGGGTGCGGAGGGAAGGACGACGGCGATGACGGCGGCGCCGAGCAGGAGAGCGAGCCAGATGCCGTCCATGCCCTGGCGGATGGCGGACTGGAGATCTCCGGCGCCCACTCGGCGGGCGACGGCGGCCGTGGTCGCGTAGGCGAGGAAGACGAAGACGCTCACGGCGGTGGTGAGGAGCGCCGAGGCGACGCCGAGTCCGGCCAGTTGTGCGGTGCCGAGATGCCCCACGATGGCGCTGTCGGCCATCACGAAGAGAGGCTCGGCGACGAGTGCGCCGAAGGCGGGAACGGCGAGCGCGATGATCTCGCGGTCATGCTGTCGCCGAGCGGCCTTGGTCGCCGCGGGAGCCTGTGTCATGGGCACCAATCTAATCTTCCACAGGTAAGAGATGCAATGCCCGAAAGACCCTTACTCAGTCTGGAGCGGGGCACTCTTCGGAGCGCTGTTCGGCACGATCTTGGGCCGATGGGGAAAGTTTTTCTTCTGCACAGCCAGTGGACGGGAAAGTCGCAGGTCAGACTGTATTTGTGGAGAGCGCTGAGTGCTTGTTCACAGGCCTGTCCACCGGGCCGTGCACAGGTTTGGCTGAGTTCTCCACAGCAACGCGCCCGTCATCCACACCGCCTGTGGATAACCAGATTGGCTGACGGTGCCCACGGCCCTACCGTAGTGCGGCGCCCCCCTCGTGATCCGACCTCGGAAAGCCCGTAAAACCGACGCGTCAGAACCGGAGTTGGGCCGCTCATTTGTCAGTGTCGTGCCGTAAGAAAGAAGGGCACGGCGAGGTCCGCTCGGCGGACGTGAGGGAGGTGGCCCGGTGAGTATCTCCGAGCCCTTGGACGACCCCTGGGCCGACAGCGGTCCCAGTGACCGTCTGCCCGCCTCCCGCCAGCGCCGCGACGGAGGCAGGAACCGCGACGAGCAGCACGACCGCGGCCGTGAAGGCGGCGGCTGGGACGGCGGAGGCACCGCCTTCGAGCGCGTACCGCCGCAAGATCTCGACGCGGAGCAGTCGGTGCTGGGCGGCATGCTGCTCTCCAAGGACGCCATCGCCGATGTCGTCGAGGTGCTCAAGGGCCACGACTTCTACCGCCCGGCGCACGAAACGATCTACACGGCGATCCTCGACCTGTACGCCAAGGGCGAGCCGGCCGACCCGATCACCACCGCGGCGGAGCTCACCAAGCGCGGCGAGATCACCAAGGTGGGCGGGGCCTCGTATCTGCACACGCTGGTGCAGACGGTGCCGACGGCGGCGAACGCCGAGTACTACGCGGAAATCGTCCACGAGCGGGCGGTCCTGCGCCGTCTCGTCGAAGCGGGCACGCGCATCACCCAGATGGGATACGCGGCCGACGGAGACGTCGACGAGATCGTCAACAGCGCCCAGGCCGAGATCTACGCGGTCACCGAGCAGCGCACCAGCGAGGACTATCTCCCGCTCGGCGACATCATGGAGGGCGCGCTCGACGAGATCGAGGCGATCGGTTCGCGCAGCGGTGAGATGACCGGTGTGCCCACGGGCTTCACCGACTTCGACTCGCTGACGAACGGCCTGCACCCCGGCCAGATGATCGTCATCGCCGCCCGTCCCGCCATGGGTAAGTCCACGCTGGCGCTGGACTTCGCGCGCGCCGCGTCCATCAAGCACAACCTCCCCAGCGTCATCTTCTCCCTGGAAATGGGGCGCAACGAGATCGCGATGCGTCTGCTGTCCGCGGAGGCACGGGTGGCGCTGCACCACATGCGCTCCGGCACGATGACGGACGAGGACTGGACCCGGCTCGCACGCCGGATGCCCGAGGTCTCGGCGGCTCCGCTCTACATCGACGACTCCCCGAACCTGTCGATGATGGAGATCCGCGCGAAATGCCGTCGCCTCAAGCAGCGCAGCGACATCAAGATGGTGATCATCGACTATCTGCAGCTGATGCAGTCCGGTGGTTCCAAGCGTGCCGAGAGCCGCCAGCAGGAAGTCTCGGACATGTCGCGAAACCTGAAGCTGCTCGCCAAGGAGCTCGAAGTCCCGGTCATCGCGCTCTCGCAGCTGAACCGTGGTCCCGAGCAGCGCACGGACAAGAAGCCCCAGGTCTCCGACCTGCGTGAATCCGGCTCGATCGAGCAGGACGCGGACATGGTGATCCTGCTGCACCGCGAGGACGCGTACGAGAAGGAATCACCGCGCGCGGGCGAGGCGGACATCATCGTCGGCAAGCACCGTAACGGCCCGACGGCGACGATCACCGTCGCCTTCCAGGGCCATTACTCCCGCTTCGTGGACATGGCGCAGACGTAGCAGGGACGTCGGTGCGTCGGCGCAGGTGCCGCAAGGCTTCGCCGAGGGTCGCCATGCCCTCGGCGATGTCGGTGGCGGTGGGCGCGGCGTAGCCGAGTACCAGGCCGGGGCGGTGCGGTCGTTGGCCGTGCCAGGACAGGGGATGGACCTTCACACCGCGGGCGAGGGCCGCCGTGGCGAGGTCCGTGTCGCTGAAGCCGGCGTCGAAGGTGATCGTCAGGTGCAGGCCCGCCGCGGCGCCATGCACGACGGCGTGCGGCAGATGGGTTCGGACCGCGGCGATCATCGCGTCCCGGCGGCGTCGGTGGCGGCCGCGCAGCAGGCGCAGCTGGCGTTCCAGGGCTCCGGATTCCATCAGCTGAGCCAGGACCAGCTGCGGCAGCACGGCGTTGCCGAGATCGGCGAAGCGTTTGGCGGCGACCAGCGCGTCCCGGTACTTCGGCGGCGCGAGGACCCAGCCGATGCGCAGGGCAGGCGCAAGGAGCTTGGACACGCTCCCGGCGTAGCAGACATGTTCGGCGAGCAGGGAGCGCAGGGCGGGGACCGGAGCGCGGTCGTAGCGGTGCTCGGCGTCGTAGTCGTCCTCGATGATCAGCCCGTCGCGCTCGGTGGCCCAGCGCATCAGATCGCGACGCCGTTCGCCGCCGAGCACGACCCCCGTCGGGAACTGGTGCGCCGGAGTCAGCAGCACCGCGGAGGCATCCGTGGCACGCAGTTCGTCGACGCGGATGCCGTCGGCGTCGACCGGGACCGGCGGGGTGTCGAGGCCGCCGTTGCGCAGATGCTGGCGGGCTCCGAGCGAGCCGGGGTCCTCCACGGCCACCGCGCGCAGGCCGTCGTCGTGCAGTACCCGGCCGAGCAGGGTGAGGGTCTGGGCCGTGCCCGCGGCGATGACGATGTCGGCCGGATCGGCGCGGATGCCCCGGTTGCGGGCCAGCCAGTCGGCGACGGCGATCCGCAGCGCCGGTGCTCCGCGCGGGTCGCCGTATCCGAAGGCGGACGCCGAAAGCTCTCTGAGTACGGTGCGTTCGGCGCGAAGCCATGCGGTGCGGGGGAACGCGGCGAGGTCGGGAACGCCGGGTGAGAAGTCGATGCGGGCCGGAGTGTCCCGCAGCGCGTCGAAGATGTCCGTGCCGGGCGGGGCACCGAACAGAGCGTCCGGAGGAGGAGGCGGAGGCGGGACCGCGGAGACGGCGGGCCGGGCCTTCGCCGGTGCGGCGACCACCACGGTGCCGTTCCTGCCGCGCCCGGCAACGTGCCCGTCCTCGCCGAGGCGCTGATAGGCCTCGGTGATCACGCCGCGGGACACGCGGAGCTCGCCTGCAAGGACCCGCGTCGCCGGGAGCTTGCTGCCCACCGCCAGGCGGCCGTCCGCTATCGCGAGGCGAAGTTGCCGGGCCAGCCAGTCCGCGCGTCCGCCCGCGGGGGCATCGTCGATGCGCAGCTGAAGGAAGTCCGCGCCCGCCGGTGCCGCGTACGTCCCGGAGCCGGAGCCGGAACCAGATGCGGGTCCGGACACGGAACCAGGCACGGAACCAGAGACGGACGCGGAGCCGGCCTCCTGCGCTGCGCGCTCCACCCCGTCGGCGGTTATGGACCGGTCGGCAGCACGGTCATTGGACCTGTTCACCGGGCCATAGTGGCAGCAGGGTGAAGTCATGCAGACAGCAGCAGCCGCAACCACCGGCACCACCCTCCCGACGCCAGAACCCGCCGCCCGAACGGCAGTTGACTACGTCCATGGATACTCGCCCCGTGAGGCCCGCAGGCTGGGGGACCAGGCGGACACACTCGCCGCGCTGCTGCACGACGGGACGGCGTATCCCGCGGGGAGCCGGGTCCTGGAGGTCGGCTGCGGGGTCGGCGCCCAGACCGTCCACCTGGTCGACTCCAGTCCCGGTGCGCACTTCACGGCCGTCGACCGTTCGGCGGACTCACTGGCGAAGGCCCGTGCCCGCGTCACGGCGCACGCGCCCGACGCCGATGTGCGGTGGTGCCGTGCGGACCTCTTCGCTCTCCCCTTCCCGGACGCCGAGTTCGACCACATCTTCGTCTGCTTCGTCCTGGAGCATCTGGCCGCGGCCCAGCAGGCGCTCGCCGGACTGCGGCGGCTGCTGCGGCCCGGCGGGACCATCACCGTCATCGAGGGGGATCACGGTTCGGCGTTCTTCCACCCCGACAGCGCCTACGCCCGCGCGACGATCGACTGCCTGGTCCGGCTCCAGGCCGACGGCGGTGGAAACTCCCTGGTCGGGCGGCAGTTGCAACCGCTCATCGCGCAGGCCGGATACGACGACGTCCGCGTGCGGCCGTGCACCGTCTATGCGGACAGGACCCGGCCCGAGTTGGTTGACGGCTTCACCCGCAGTACGTTCATCGCCATGATCGAATCCGTCAGGGACGACGCGCTGGCCGCCGCCCTCATCACCGAAGCCGACTGGGAGCACGGGATCGCCGATCTGCGCAGGACCGCCGACGACGACGGCACCTTCCACTACACGTTCTTCAAGGCCACGGGTACGCGGTCCGCGTAGGGCGCACGGCGGAATTCGCTCGACTCACGGCTTCTGCGCGGGTGGACTAGGGCCATGACATCTCCCCGTGAAGAGCTGCTGCCCACCACCCGCCGAGCCCTGCTGCACCGCGTCGCCACCGCCCAGGCGGAGGGACGGGCGCCCTCACTCGTCGCCTCGGTGCTCAGGGACGGCGAGTTGGTGTGGACGGAGGGGCGCACCTGCGTCGAGGGGCACGCACCGGACGAGGACGTGCAGTACCGCATCGGCTCGATCACCAAGACCTTCACCGCCGTGCTGGTGATGCGGCTGCGGGACGAGGGCGTCCTTGACCTCTCCGACCCCTTGGAGAAGCACCTTCCGGGAACGGCCGCGGGTGACGCCACCATCGCGGAACTCCTCGCGCACACCAGCGGGCTGGCGGCCGAGACCCCCGGGGAGTGGTGGGAGCGTACGCCGGGATCGCAGCGCCCCGAGCTGGGAGACGTCCTCGGCGAGCAGCCCTTCAAGCACCCCACCGGCCGACGGTTCCACTACTCCAACCCCGGCTACACGCTGCTCGGTTCGCTGGTCGAGGCGCTGCGGGGCGACGCGTGGGAAGCCGTGCTGCGCCGCGAGATCCTGGAGCCGCTGGGCCTGGACCGTACGAGCGCGCAGCCACAGGCGCCGCATGCGGGCGGCTGGGCGGTCCATCCCTGGGCGGACGTGATGATGCCCGAGCCTGCCGAAGACCTGGGCCTCATGGCGCCTGCCGGGCAGCTGTGGTCCACGACGGCGGACCTGGCGCGCTTCGGTGCCTTCCTGTTGCAGGGGGACGACCGGGTGCTGTCCGCGGACTCGGTACGTGAGATGCGGGCGCCGGCGTCACCCGCTCAGCCGGGGGACTGGGACGTGACGTACGGCATGGGCACGCAGCTGATCCGCGGGGAGGGACGCACCCTGGTCGGTCACGGGGGCTCGCTGCCCGGATTCATGGCGGGGCTGTGGGCGAGCGAGGAGGACGGTCTGGTGGCGGTCACGCTGACCAACTGCACGTCCGGCCCTCCTGTGACGGCATTGGCCTTCGACTTGCTGAAGATCGTGGCCGAGGCCGAGCCGCGCATCCCCGAGGCGTGGCGGCCGCTGCCCGAGCTGGATCCGGCCCTGCTGGAACTTGCGGGCCCCTGGTACTGGGGGACGAGCATCTTCGGCCTGCGCCCGCAGGCCGAGGGAGCGTTGAATCTGTCGCCCCTCGGCGGCGGTGGTCGCGGGTCGCGGTTCCGGCCGAACGGCGACGGCACGTGGACCGGGCTCGACGGCTACTTCGCCGGGGAGGTCCTGCGGGCGGTGCATCGACCCGACGGGACGGTGAGTCACCTCGACCTGGGGTCGTTCTTCTTCACGCGCGAGCCGTACGACGCGGGGGCTCCCGTGCCGGGCGGGGTGGACCCGGAGGGGTGGCGGGGACTTCCCCGCTGAGAGCCTCTGAAGGGCGCTGAGAGCTTGTAAGAACCTGGTGGGGTCCCTGCTCGTGGGAACTCCCGAGGATCCCTCCATAGGGTTTTTCCAGGGCGCGGATCACTGACCGATGGCGCATCTTGCCTCTTCAACC
>NZ_JBEYWZ010000005.1:442805-637439 GCF_040644915.1 Streptomyces sp. NPDC046925
GGCTTTTTTATTCACGTGAAACACGACGCCCCCACCAGTACGTACGACCTGTAAACGGCAGCCTCAGAGCTGCAACTTGAAGCCCACATGCGAGGCCGTGAACCCGAGTCGCTCGTAGAAGCGGTGGGCGTCGGTGCGGGATGCGTCGGAGGTCAGCTGCACCAACTGGCAGTTCTGGCGCCGGGACTCGTCGACGGCCCACTCGATGAAACGGGTGCCGAGGCCGCTGCCGCGTTCGTCGGCGTGGACGCGCACGCCTTCGATGATCGACCGCGTCGCGCCTTTCCGGGACAGGCCCGGAACGATCGTGAGCTGGAGCGTGCCGACGACGCGTCCCTCGCGCACGGCGACGACCAGGTGCTGGTTCGGGTCCCCGGCAAGGCGCTCGTACGCGGTGAGGTACGGGGTGAGGTCGTCCGGCGACTCGCGCGTGCTGCCCAGGGGATCGTCGGCGAGCATCTCCACGATGGCGGGGACGTCGTCGGCGATCGCCGGGCGTATCTCAAGATCTCCCATGAGGAGCAGCCTATGCAGCGGCCTGCCTTCCGGGCAGGAGACTGCAGGCGGCCACAGGCTTCCTACGCCGGTACGCGCACCGCTTCCACTGCCCTGACCAGCGGCGTGAGCTCCGGGTTCAGCGCTGCTTCGTCCAGCGCCTCGCGCAGCGCGGCGTCGTTCGTGGGACGCGCCTCGGCGAGGAGTGCGGCGCCCGACTCGCTGACGTCCGTGTAGATGCCGCGGCGGTCGGTGGGGCACAGGTAGCGGGAGAGCAGCCCGCGGTCCTCGAGCCGGGTGACCAGGCGCGTGGTGGCGCTCTGGCTGAGTACGACGGCGTCGGCGACCTGCTTCATCTGCAGATGGCCGCCTTCCCCGTCGTGCTGGCGGCTGAGCACATCGAGCAGGGAGTACTCGCGCACGCTCAGGCCGTGCTCGGCCTGCAAGGCGCGCTCGATGTGGGTCTCGATCTTCCCGTGGAGCAAGGAGAGCGCGCACCAGCCCTGCGCAAGGGCGGTCAGTGCGGGGTCCGTCGCTGTCATGGCTCTTGTTCCTCCGTCCGGGAGCTACTGACGACCAGGATAGTCCACCGGTGCAATATCCAGCGGTTGCAAGTAACCCGCGTGTGCAACTATTGTGGACGCAAGCTAAGCGCACCTGCAATCGTCTTGGAAGGTAGAACCATGCCTCTCGCGCTACTGGCCCTCGCGATCGGGGCCTTCGGAATCGGGACCACAGAGTTCGTGATCATGGGACTCCTCCCTGAGGTCGCGGGTGACTTCGGCGTCTCCATCCCCACGGCCGGTCTCCTGGTGACCGGCTACGCACTCGGCGTCGTACTCGGCGCTCCCCTGATGACGGTTCTCGGCACGCGCATCTCCCGCAAGCGGATGCTGATGCTGCTGATGGGCCTGTTCATCGCGGGCAACCTGCTCTCCGCCGTGGCCCCGGTCTTCGGCGTCATGCTGGCCGGCCGTGTCGTTGCCTCGCTCGCCCACGGCGCCTTCTTCGGCATCGGCTCGGTCGTCGCGGCCGAACTGGTCGCTCCGGAGAAGAAGGCCGGAGCCATCGCCATGATGTTCACCGGCCTGACCGTGGCCAACGTGGTCGGTGTGCCGCTCGGAACGCTCGTCGGACAGTCCCTCGGCTGGCGCACGACCTTCGCGATCGTCGCGGGGCTCGGCGTCATCGGCCTGGCCGGTATCGCGAAGCTCGTGCCCGACCTGCCCAAGCCGCAGGGCGTACGGCTGCGCCATGAGCTCGCCGCGTTCCGCAACGTGCAGGTGCTGCTCGCCATGGCGATGACGATCCTCGGCTTCGGCGGTGTCTTCGCGGCCGTCACCTACCTCGCGCCGATGATGACGGACGTCGCGGGCTACGCGGACTCCTCCGTGACCTGGCTGCTCGTGCTCTTCGGCATCGGCATGGTCGCGGGCAACCTGGTCGGCGGAAAGTTCGCGGACCGCGCGCTGATGCCGCTGCTCTACATCTCGCTGAGCGCGCTGGCCGTCGTGCTCGCTCTCTTCACCCTGACCGCGCACAACAAGATCGCGGCAGCGGTGACCATCGCGCTGATCGGCGCCCTGGGCTTCGCCACCGTGCCCCCGCTGCAGAAGCGGGTGCTCGACCAGGCCTCCGGCGCGCCCACGCTCGCCTCTGCCATGAACATCGGCGCCTTCAACCTCGGCAACGCGCTCTCGGCCTGGCTCGGCGGCCTCGTGATCTCCGCAGGTCTCGGCTACACCGCCCCGAACTGGGTGGGCGCGGTCCTCGCGGGCTCCGCGCTCGTCCTGGCCGTCGTCTCGGCCACCCTGGAGCGCCGCACGGCCGCTCCCAGCCTGGTCGTCACGGGCGCTGCCCCCGTCGAGCAGGCGCAGCCCGTCCACCACTGACCCCCTTCCGAACCACCGGCCACCAGCACGGCCGGCCAAGGCACCACCGCACAAGGAGCACCCCCATGAGCACCACCACCCCCGCCGTTGCCCCGCTGACCATCCAGGACGCCGAGGCGCTCGTCACCGCGGCCCGCCGCGCGGCCGAGGCTGCCGACGTCACGGTCAGCGTCACCGTTCTCGACGCGGGCGGCCACCTGCTCGCCTTCCGGCGCGACGACCGGGCCGTACTGATCTCCGGCGAGACCAGCACCCGCAAGGCGTACACGGCGCTGCAGCTCAACGCCCCGACCGCCGACCTCGTCGACCTGGTCAAGCCCGACGGGCCCTTCCACACCCTGCCCACCGCCCTCGACCGCCCGCTGCTCTTCATCGCGGGCGGCGTCCCGGTGCACCGCGACGGCCGTCTGATCGGCGCCATCGGCGTCGGCGGCGGAGCGCCCGAGCAGGACCACGGCTTCGCCACCGCGGCCGTGGAGGCACTCGCCTAGTACGCCACCCCGCGCGCACACGACGAAGGCCCGCCCCCAAGTACCGGAACCATCCGGCGCTTGGGGGCGGGCCTCTGTGTGCGGTCAGCCTGCCGCGACCGTCAGTGGGGCGAACCGACGGGTCCAGTCGCCGGGCAGCTCGGGGATGCCGTACGTCATCACGGCGTTGAAGGCGATCGGCTCCAGGCCGCGCTCCTTCACCCAGGCGAGCAGCTCTTCATGGCGTACGTCGATATCGGTGCGCAGCGGTCGGTCCGAACCCGCGGCGAGCGAGGCGATCAGGGCCTTCGCCGTCTCGGTGTCCCGGGCGATCAGAGGGCCGATGACATGGGTCTCCATGTTCGGCCAGGCGCCCGCATAGCCGGTGATCGTGCCGTTCGTCTCCGCGACCCTCAGCTGGTCGACGAAGGCGCGAAGCCGGGTGAGTACATGCGTGCGGTCGAGGCCGAAGACCTCGTTGTCGAGACGCACGATCGCCGACAGGTCCTCCGCGGTCGCCGGACGGGTGGCGACATCCGGCAGGGGCCCGCCGGGGGTGAATCTGCCGCGGACCATTTCGGCACGGCCGGTGTTCTTGAATCCCAGCTGCTCGTACAGAGGGCGGCCGTTCGGCGTGGCATGGAGGGTGAGCGGGGTGGAGCCCGCGCCTTCGACGATGTACTGCATCAGGCGACGGCCCAGGCCCTTGCGGGCGTGCCGCTCGGCGACAAGAACCATGCCGATGGCTCCGAGGCCGGGGCGCTCCTGTGGTCCGTAGTCGGTCACCACGCAGGCGGCGATGAGGCCATTGCCGTCGGGGTCGTCGATGCCGTAGCCCGTGCCGGCCGAGAGCAGCAGCCCCCATTTATGGTCCTCGCGTGGCCAGCCGCGATCCTGCGACAGGTCGGCGCAGGCGGTCAGATCACGGAGGGTCAGCCGGCGGATGGGCAGTGTGGAGAGGGTAGGTGTCGACACTCTGCTCAGGCTGTCTGACGCATGACCTTGGCGTCCACCGGTTTGTGGGTAGAGGCACTCATCTTTTGGTCACGTTGCTTCCGGCCGCGGCGGGTGAGGCCCCAAGGCTTGAGCACCGAGATGACCGTCATGAAGAGATAGGCGCTCAGGGAGACGACGGGGCCGGCGATCAGGCCGGTCGGGTCCGCCACGGGGGAGCCCGCGGACACGGCGGCCACCGTGTCGTTGAGGCCCGGTCGCAGGGCGAAGGCCGAGGCTGCGGTGGTGGCCAGAGTCAGCCAGAACTTCACATAGACCCAGCGATGCCTGGCGAGTCCCCAGGGAGTTCCGAGGGACAGCAGCAGGCCGCTCAGCAGTGTGAGCAGGGCGAGCGGGAGCACCAGCCAGTCCGCGAACAGTTTCATGGAGCGGGCGGCGGCCTCTGTGGTCGCGGCGGATCCTGTGGTGATGGCCGCCACGGCGAGTGCGAGCAGCCCGAGCGTAAGCCCGAGCCAGCCTGCGGCGGCGGTGACATGGACGACGAGGGTGGCCCGGCGAGCGGGGCGGCGTAGTTTCACGTGAAACACGGTGCCGGGAGCGGCGGCCGAGGGCGTCTGACAGCGGGAGTAACCGCGGGTACTAGCCTCGGCGTACATGGCACGCCTTCACCTGTTCGACCTGGACGGAACGCTGCTGCACCGTACAGCGGCCCCCGTGGAGATATCGCGACAGCTCGGCCTGGAAGCGGAGATCGCGGAGCTGGAACGCGATTTCGTGGCGGGGCGGATCGATTCGCCGCAGTATGCGGTCCGCGTGCACGCGCTGTGGGCGGATCTCACGGACACGCAGGTCACTGCGGCCTTCGAGGGGGCTCCGTGGCTGACGGGGATCCGGGAGACCTGGGCCGAGATCCGGGAGGGTGGGGACTACTGCGCGGTGATCTCGCTGTCGCCGTCGTTCTTCGTGGAGCGGCTGCTCGGCTGGGGTGCGCATGCCGCGTACGGGTCGCGGTTCCCCTCCGTGCCGTTCACCGAGCCGGTGAACCCGACGGGCATACTCAACGCCGCGGCCAAGGTGAAGATCGCGGAACGTCTGTGTGAAGAGTTCGGGGTCGGGCGGTCCGATTGCGTCGCTTATGGTGACTCGCTCTCGGATCTGGATCTGTTCGGAGCCGTGCCGGTTTCGGTCGCCGTCAATGCGGATCAGCGGCTGGTCGGGCTCGCCACCCACTCTTATGTCGGTCGCGATCTGCGTAAGGCGTATGAATTGGTGCGAGCCGATGGGGAGTTGGGGTAATTGGCGGGTCTTGGCCGCTGAATTCCCGCTGAAGCGCGGCAGGACTTGTGTGTCGGACGGCTGCCGGTATGGTCGAGTCCGGTTCGAGCCGGGTGCTCCCACAGCACCCCAGGGGGGCACGGGCGGAGGACAACGCAGCCTAACCGGGCGAAGAGATCGAAGACCTGAACTTTCCGTTATGCGACCGGCGTGACGGTGAGGGATGAGAGGCTGCGATGAGGCCGACTGCGGGCAATGTCACATTTGCCACCTACTTGTCCGTAGGGTCCGGTAATTCGAGGTTCAATGTGGCCACATTGGCTGCCGAGGCGGAGCGGGGAAAGTAAGCGGCTTCCTACAGGGAAGTGCATGGACCGACTGAGAGA
Organism: Streptomyces sp. NPDC046925; assembly: GCF_040644915.1. NCBI lineage: Bacteria > Bacillati > Actinomycetota > Actinomycetes > Kitasatosporales > Streptomycetaceae > Streptomyces > Streptomyces sp. NPDC046925. The sequence goes on from NZ_JBEYWZ010000005.1 coordinate 448,278, forward strand.
TGTTCGAGGCGAGGCACAGCATGGACGCTCCGACCACCACGTCGGCGGGCAACGGCACTTCCGGCGACAGCGGCGGTGGAGGCGGCTGGTTCACCCCACGCAAGGCGCCGAAGCCGTCTGAGGGCGGCGAGCCGACACGACCCGAGGGCGGTGAGCCCGAGACGTCCGAGGGACGCCGGGTGTCCGCCATACGCCCGCTGGGCAGGACCGCCCCCGCCGCTGACGAGAACGCTCCCGCGCCCGATCACACGGCCGAGGAACGAATACCGGCGGCCCGGCAGGCGCCAGAACCGACCTTCGCGCCAGAACCGACCTCCGCGCCAGAACCGACCTTCGCGCCGGACGCACCGCAGTCCGGCCCCTATGCGCAGCAGTCGCGGCCCGCACCGCAGCCCTCCCCCAAGGGTTCCCCCGACGCGATCCGCGTCCAGCGCACGATGGCCGAGATAGGCCCGGTCGCCGACAAGGTGACCTCGTACTTCTACGCGCTGCTCTTCACCCGCCACCCCGAGCTGCGCCCTCTGTTCCCCGCCGCGATGGATACCCAGCGCGACCGGCTGCTCAAGGCACTGCTGACCGCGGCCGAACTCATCGACCACTCCGACGTCCTCGCCGAGTACCTGCAGAACCTCGGCCGCGGCCACCGCAAGTACGGCACGCAGTCCGAGCACTACCCGGCCGTCGGCGAGTGTCTGATCGGCTCGCTCAGCCGCTACGCGAGCGCGGTCTGGGACGAGGAGACCGAGGCCGCCTGGGTGCGGACGTACACGAAGATCTCCCAGATCATGATCGACGCGGCTGCCGCGGATGAACTGCGCGCCCCCGCCTGGTGGCTCGCCGAGGTTGTCTCCCACGACCTCAGAACGCCTGACATCGCTGTCGTCACGGTCCGGCCCGACCAGCCCTACCCCTTTCTGGCGGGCCAGTACACGAGCCTGGAGACGCCTTGGTGGCCGCGGATCTGGCGGCACTACTCGTTCGCGTCGGCGCCGCGCTCCGACGGGCTGCTCTCCTTCCACGTGAAGGCTGTCCCGGCGGGCTGGGTCTCCAACGCTCTGGTGCATCACGCACGGCCGGGCGACGTCCTGCGGCTCGGCGCGCCCGCCGGCTCGATGACCGTCGACCACACCACCGACAGCGGCCTGCTCTGCCTGGGCGGCGGGACGGGGATCGCCCCCATCAAGGCGCTCGTCGAGGATGTCGCCGAGCACGGCCAACGGCGGCCTGTCGAGGTGTTCTACGGCGCCCGTACCGACCATGACCTGTACGACATCGACACGATGATGCGGCTCCAGCAGACCCACCCGTGGCTGTCGGTCCGCCCGGTCGTCGACGACCACGCCCAGTTCCCGGAGGCCGTGCGCGAGTACGGCCCCTGGAACGAGTACGACGCCTATCTCTCGGGCCCGCCCGGCATGATCCGCAGCGGCGTGGACGCCCTGCGGGACGTGGGTATCCCGGTCGGCCGGATCCGCCACGACTCCGTGGAGGAACTGATGGCGACGGCAGAGTGAGGCACAGCCGGGATCAGAACAGCCCCGAACCGCCCTGAAAACAGATCAGCCCAGCTCAGGTGACAGATCAGCCCAGGTCAGGCGCGTGCATCGCGCGTACGCCCTCGATGTTGCCGTCCAGATAGTGCCGCAGCGACAGCGGGACCAGATGGACCGCGGCGATCCCGACTCTGGTGAAGGGCACGTAGACGATCTCGTACTCGCCGCATGGCTCCTCGATCTCGGGGCCGTGCCGCTGCGAGACGTCCATGGACTCCAGGCGGCAGACGAAGAAGTGCTGCACCTTGACGCCGGTCGTGCTGCTGTCCTCGCCGATGTGCTCGACGGTGTCCACGAAGCAGGGCACTACGTCGGAGATCTTGGCGCCGAGTTCCTCGTGCAGTTCACGATGGAGCGCGTCGACAACGGTCGCGTCCTCCGGCTCCACGCCGCCACCAGGGGTGAGCCAGTAGGGATCGACGCCGGGCTTGGTCCGCTTGATCAGGATCAGGTCGTTTCCATCGAGCAGGACGGCGCGTGCGGTGCGCTTGACCACGGGGCGAACGGTCATGGGAGAAATGTGGCCCGGACTGTTCCACGTGAAACATCGTGAACCAGTCGGAGTCTCGCTCAAGCCCAGTCGACGGCAGCGCGCAGCAGCCACTCGTGCGCCCGCGCGATATGCGGCATCGCGAGTGTGCCGGTGCGCACGGCAAGGAAGTACGTGCGCAGCGGGGGCACCGCCGGGTCCAGCAGGGCCATGACCTCGCCACTCTTGAGAGCGTCCGCGCAGAGATAGCGCGGCAGCACGGCGAGCCCCGCGCCGTTGGCGACGCAGGCGAGCACCGCCCGCAGGTCCGGCACGATGACGGCGCCCGATGCGGCCGGACGGGTGTCGAAGACGGCGGCCCAGTAACGGGAGACCAGCGGCAGCGACTCGTGGACCTCCACCACCGGCAGGTTCTCCAGCGCGGAAGCGCCCTTGCGGCGCAGTTTGCCGGGGCCGATACGGGCGGCCCAGTGCGGGTCCGCGACCAGGACGTGCTCCTCGTCGCAGAGAGGGGTCGCGGTGAGCAGCGCGCCGCGCGGCCGGGCTGCGGTGATGGCCAGATCGTGGTGCCCGGCGGAGAGCCCTTCGAGGACCTCCTCCGCGTTGCCGAACGTGGCACGCAGCGCGAGACCCTGGCCGTCCTGCCCGGTCAGGGTGGTGAGAGCGGGTAACGCGCGGGCCGCGGTGAACTCCGGAGGCCCAGCGAGATGGAGGGTGCGGACCGAGGAGTCCTCTTCGAGCTCCGTTTCGGCGATCTCCACCAGGGCGTCGAGATGTGGCGCAGCCTTGTGGGCGAGTTCGTCCCCGATGGTCGTGGGTGTCACGCCGCGCGCCTGGCGCAGGAACAGGGGGCGGCCCAACTGCCTCTCAAGGGTGCGTATCTGCGAGGTGACGGCGGGCTGGGACAGGCCGAGCAGGGCGGCCGCACGGGTGAAGGAACCGGCCCGGTGCACGGTCACGAACGTGCGCAGCAGGGCCAGATCCACGACGGTGTCTCCCATCCCGGCCCTCAGAGGGCCGCGCCCAACTATAAATATGTCGATAGGTCTCTGTCGCTACTGTGATTGGACACTGACACAGAGTCAACTAGCCTTGTTCGCGCGGTTCTTCGCGCGCAGAACCGGAACGGTCCGAGCCACGAGGGGGGAGGCTCGGACCGTTCGTTGTACGTAGCCGGGTACTAGCCGTGCTGTACGCGCTTCCGTACCGCCGGGAGCGGACGGGTGCGTCAGCCCGCCGACTCGTCCAGCGCGCGCAGCACGTCCGCGACCAGGTCAGCGGGGTCCTCCGACCCGGCGGAGAGGCGGATGAAGCCCTCCGCGACGGCGTCCCCGCCCCAGCGGCCACGCCGCTCGGCGGTGGAACGCACGCCGCCGAAGCTCGTAGCGTCGTCCACCAGACGCAGTGCGTCGAGGAAGCGGTCGGCACGCTCGCGCGAGGGCAGCGTGAAGGAGACCACACACCCGAAGCGCCGCATCTGCTGCGAGGCGATCTTGTACGAGGGGTCATCCGGAAGCCCGGGGTAGCGGAGCCCGGTCACCTCGCCGCGGCCGCGCAGCGCCTCGGCCACGGCCAGGGCGTTGGCGTTCTGCCGCTCGGCGCGGAGCTGGAGCGTGGCGAGCGAGCGATGCGCCAGCCAGGCCTCCATCGGCCCCGGAATGGCACCGACGATCTTGCGCCAGCGCCGCACGGAAGCGGTCAACTCCGCATTGCGGCAGGCGACGTACCCCAGGAGGATGTCGCCGTGACCGGTGAGCATCTTGGTGCCGCTGGCCACGGAGAAGTCCGCGCCGAGTTCGAGGGGGCGCTGGCCGAGCGGGGTCGCCAGGGTGTTGTCGACCGCCACCAGGGCACCGCGTGCGTGTGCCGCGTCGGCGAGGCGCCGTACGTCGCACACGTCGAGGCCCGGGTTCGACGGCGTCTCGATCCAGAGCAGCTTGGCGCCGTCCAGGACGTCGAGCTGGGCGTCGTTGCCGGTGGGGGCGGTGCGCACCTCGATGCCGTACGCGGTGAGCTGCTCCCTGACCAGGGGCAGCGCCTGATAGCCGTCGTCCGGCAGGACCACCGCGTCACCGGCGCGCAGCTGCGAGAAGAGCACCGCCGAGATGGCGGCCATCCCGGAGGCGAAGACCAGGGTCTCGACGTCCGCCGCGGCGGCTCCGCCAGCCTCCTCGCCGGATGCACTGCCCGGCGTCCCGCCCGGCGTCCCGGTCGGCGCCTCAAGCTCGCCGATCGCCTGTTCGAGAAGCGTCCAGGTCGGGTTGTCGTCCCGTCCGTAGGTGTACGGGCCCGTGGGGTCGCCCGGCAGGTGGAAGTGCGCGGCGAACACCGGGCCCGGCAGGGTCGGCTCGTGCTTCACCGGCTCGGGAAGGCCGGCCCGCACCGCTTTCGTGCCGTCGCCCAGCCCGGCGCCCGTACCCGTGCCCGCGCCCGTCCCTGCTCCGGTACCTGCGGCTATCGCTGCGGAGTCCGTCATGCCGCCCGCCTCTCACTTGCTTCACGTACGGCGTCGAGCAGACCGTCGCTCGCCGCCTCCACCATTCTCAGGCACGCCTCGAAGCCGTCGTCGTCCCCGTAATACGGGTCGGGCACGTCCAGGTCCCCCAGGCCCACGGCCACGGGGTCGTACGAGCGGAGCAGCCGTACCTTGTCCGCGTCGGCCGCGGTGGGCGCGAGGCGCCGCAGGGCCCGCAGATGGCCGGAGTCCAGGGCGATCACCAGATCGAGCCGAGAGAACCAGGAGGCCTGGAATTGGCGCGCCACGTGATCGCTCTCATAGTCGGCCGCCGTCAGGACGGAGACGGTGCGCGGGTCGGCGCCGTCCCCCTCGTGCCAGCCGTCGGTGCCCGCACTCTCCACCCGGACGATTTCGCCGAGTCCGGCCCCGTCCACCCGTGCGCGGAAGACGGACTCGGCCATGGGGGACCGGCAGATGTTGCCGGTGCAGACGAAGCTCACGGAGAAGGCCATGGGGCGGGCTCAGTCCTTGTCGTCGGGCAGGACGACGTTCATCGCCCAGGACACGATCGAGATGATCAGGCCGCCGAGGACGGCGGTCCAGAACCCCTCGACGTGGAAGCTCACGTCGAACTTGTCGGCGAGCCATGAGGTCAGCAGCAGCATCAGGGCGTTGACCACGAGCGTGATCAGGCCGAGGGTCAGAATGAACAGCGGGAAGGTGAGGACCTTCACGACCGGCTTGACCAGGAAGTTCACCAGACCGAAGAGCAGCGCGACGACGATCAGCGTGAGCGTCTTCCCGCCGGTGCTGTCGCCGGTCAGAGTGATCTTGTCGAGGAGCCACACGGCGACGGCCAGGGCCGCCGCGTTGGCGATCGTCTTGACTACGAAATTCTTCATGTGTCTGATCGTTGCAGACGGACGACCAGAGCGGTCGGCCCGCTAGGTGGGGCAAGGGGCGTACGAGGACGATGAAGGCATTCCGGCTGGATGAACTGGAGACGGAGCGCGCCGCGAACGACGGCGCGTATCTGCAGTTTCTGCGCGAGCGGAACATGTCGGTCGGGCTGTACGCGCTCGATGCCGGGGACACCGATCCGCAGCAGCCCCACCAGCAGGACGAGGTCTACATGGTCGTCAGCGGCCGGGCGTCGATCACGGTCGGCATGGAGACCACCCAGGTCGCCCGCGGCAGTGTCGTCTACGTGCCGGCCGGGGTGGCCCACAAGTTCCACCACATCAGCGAGGACCTGCGGGTGCTCGTCGTCTTCTCACCGCCTGAGGGCTGACCCCCTTTCGAAGCCCTGCTCCCCTCCTGAGGGCTGACTTATCGGGGCTGCGACCTCGGGGTTCCCTAGGGGGAGGATCAGGGGAGGACAAGGGACGCGAAGCCCCCACAGGGCTCTTCGCCGCCCTAGCATCGAATACAAGAAGCAGGACAGGTGTGGGAGAGAGGTAAGGACGATGGCAGCGCAGGAAATCTTCTCGGGATTGCCGTGGTGGGTGAAGTGGATCGCGGTGCCGGTCATCGCCCTGGTCGTGTTCGGCGGTCTGATAGCGACCGTCGTGGGATTCGTGGTCGGCCTGTTGTTCAAGGCGCTGCTTTTCGTCGCCCTGGTGGGTGGACTCATCTACGTCGTACGGAAGTTCATATCCGGCTCCACCTCTTCCCGCAGCGATTGGTGATTGCCCGGAACGGTTCGCTCGGGTGGGGGAAGTTTCCAGGTGCGGCGCCTTAGGCCGGTGACCAACGGTTAGAGTCCGGAAACCGGAGCGGGGTGAGCCCCCGCACGGGCGCTCTGCGCTCCCACCCGTGTATACCCGGGCACGGGCGGAACCCCCACGCGCTTCGGGAGTGAACCTTGGCCACGGTTGACGCCACACCCGCCGGCATCGCCGCCTCCGCAGACACCGCCGACTCCGCCGACTCCACAGGCACCGCCCCTGCAAGCGGCACCCCACCCAACGACACCCCGTACGGGGCGTCGTCGGCGGTCGCGGTCTCAACCTCCGGCCCGCCCACTCTCATTGGCTCCGTACAGCGGGCGATGCGGCTCCTCGAGGCCGCGTCCGAGCACCAGGAGGGGGCACCCGCCAAACAGTTGGCGCGGGAGGCCGGGCTGGCGCTCCCCACGGCGTATCACCTGCTGCGCACGCTGACGCACGAGGGCTATCTGAGCCGGGACAAGGGCGTGTTCGTGCTCGGCGAGGCAGCCGAGCGGCTGAGCGCGAGCGGGGCGCAGCAGAATCGTCGCGGCATGATCGTGGAGGCCCTGGAGCACTGGCGTGACGTCATCGGGGTGCCGGTGTACTTCGCTCTCTACCGCGAGGGCGAGATCGAGGTGGTGGGCGTCGCGGACACGCCCGGGAATCCGGCCGTGGAGGAATGGGCCGACTTCCGCGAGACGGGACACGCCCATGCGATCGGGCAGTGTCTGCTCGCCCAACTCGACGACGAGCAGCGGCAGGACCACCTCTCCCGTTACCCGGTGCAGTCGATCACTCCGTACTCGGTCCGTGACAACAGAAGTTTCCTGCGCCGCCTGGGCGCGATGGGCCGGATGAGGCCGGTGATGGAGCGGCAGGAGTACGCGTTGGGGACGGTCTGCGCGGCGATTCCGATCACAGCGGGTAACACTGCGGCGACCATGGCGATCTCCGTTCCCTCCTATCAGGAAGATCGACTACTGCCCGCAGCCGAGCGCCTGCAAGACGAGATCGGCAAGTTGTTGGGGACACTGGCTTTCTCTATCAGCATCTGAAAACTCACTCCTTGTGATCTGATGTGTACGTTAAGCAAGATGCCAAGAGTGTCAGGGAGTTGGTTCCTGGCCAGTCGAGCTTCAGCGACGGGGTAGGCGGGCGATGCGAGAGTCGGTCCAGGCAGAGGTCATGATGAGCTTCCTCGTCTCAGAGGAGTTGTCGTTTCGCATCCCGGTGGAGCTGCGTTACGAGGCCGGCGATCCGTACGCCGTCCGGTTCACCTTCCACCTCCCCGGCGACGCACCCGTGACCTGGGCCTTCGGCCGTGAGCTGCTGGTCGACGGGATGGGCGAGGCGTGCGGTGAGGGGGATGTGCACATCGCGCCCACCGATCCCGAACTGCTCGACGAGGTGCACATCAGGCTTCAGGTCGGTGCGGACCAGGCGCTGTTCCGGGTGGGGATCCCGCCGCTGCTCGCCTTCCTGGACCGTACGGACAAGTTGGTGCCGCTCGGGCAGGAGCGGGCGCTCGCGGACTTCGAGACGCATCTGGACGAAGCGCTGGACCGGATCCTCGCCGAGGAGCAGAGCGCGGGTTGACGCCGGGAGCCGGGTGAAGCCGTACGGCAGATTGGGGCATTTTGTGGCATCGGGGGCTCAGGCCTTGCGACGCCGGCCCTTTCCGCCACGGGTCTGCTTGGGAGCAGGGGCGGCGCCGTTTCCCGTCCGGCCCGCGCCGCTTCCCGGCCGACCCGCACCGCTTCCCGGTCGACCCGCACCGCTTCCCGGTCGACCCGCACCGCTTCCTGCCCGGATCGCGCCGCCTTCCGACCGACCCGCGCCGCTTCCCGTCCGGTCCGCGGAGACCACCAGGGCCGCGAGCGCGGTCGTGACCGGCACCGAAGCGACCAGGCCGATCGAACCGACCAGCGTGCGCACGATCTCCTCGGCCACCAGCTCGCTGTTGGCCACCGTGCCCACGCTGCTCTGCGCGATCGAGAAGAGCAGCAGGAGGGGCAGCGCCGCGCCCGCGTAGGCCAGGACGAGGGTGTTGACGACCGAGGCGATGTGATCGCGGCCGATGCGGATGGCCGCGCCGTACAGCCGGCGCCAGCCCATCGTGGGGTTGGCCTGGTGCAGTTCCCAGACGGCGGACGTCTGGGTCACCGTCACGTCGTCGAGCACGCCGAGCGAGCCGATGATGACCCCCGCGAGCAGCAGACCGCTCATGTCGATGGACGGGTACAGGCCGTGGATCAGGCCGGTGTTGTCGTCCGTGTTGCCGCTCAGGGACGCCCAGCCGATGAAGAGCGAGCCGAGCAGCCCGATGAGGAGCAGGGAGATCAGGGTGCCGAGTACGGCGACCGACGTACGGGCCGTGAGGCCGTGGCACAGATAGAGCGCGATCAGCATGATGGCGCTGGCCCCGATCACCGCCACGACCAGCGGGTTCGAGCCCTGGAGGATCGCGGGCAGGATGAAGAACGTGAGGACCAGGAAGCTCAAAGCCAGGGCGACCAGGGCCATGACGCCGCGCATCCGTCCCACCACGACGACGGCGAGCGCGAAGATCCCGGCGAGCAGCGCCATGGGGAACTTCCGGTTCACGTCGGTGACCGAGTACTGCAGTTCCTCGGGAGCCGTGGGTTCGTAGGCGACCACCACCTCCTGTCCCTGGCGCAACTGCCGCGGTGAGTCGGGCTGGACGATCTCGGTGAACGTGCGGCCCGTGTCCTTGCCGCTCGTCACCTCGATCGTCGCCTTCTTGCAGACGCCCTTCGAGCGGGATTCCGCGGACTGCCCCTCCGCGGTGGAGGTGTCGCCGTTGGGCGGCGTCTGGGAGGCGTTGACGTCCTTGCAGGGGAGCTCCTGCACCTTCGTCACGTCGGCCGACTGGGTCTGGCGGTCGAAGCCGACTCCGGTGCGCTCATGGTCCGGTGCGCCACCCGGCCAGAACACCGCGAGCCCCACGACGACCGCCGTGGCGAAAGGAATCAGCACGGCCGCGATGACCTTGCGCAGATGCTTGGAGACGGGCGCCGCCGGACCGTGGCTGTGGGAGTGCCCATGCGGGTCCGGAGGCGTGTTCGGGACGGGCGGCTGGGACGGCGGCTCTGTGGTGGTCACTGCCCGATCATCGCAAGAACGGAGAGGGCCCTCTGTTCAGCGCGCCCGATATGACGCTAGCGTGGAGCCACCTTTGCAAACGCGGGAGCTCGGAGCACCGGGCTGAGAGGGCGCTGAACTCCGTACGAAGCGGCACGAAAAGTGCACGATCCGTACGGAATCCGCTGCGTCGACCGCCGAACCTGTTACCGGGTAATGCCGGCGTAGGGAGTAGGTCTCATGACCACATCGGACGCACGCACGCCTGCCTCGACGCAGAACCAGAGCATCGAGGTCGGGAAGTCCATCGGATGGCACAAGGCGTATGTCGAGGGCTCGCGCCCCGATCTGCGGGTGCCGGTCCGGCAGGTGCACCTCACCAACGGCAAGGCCGTGACCCTGTACGACACTTCGGGTCCGTACACCGACGAGTCCATCGACACCGACGTCCGCAGGGGCCTGGCACCCCTCCGCGAAAACTGGATCATCGCCCGCGGCGACACCGAGGAGTACACGGGCCGTCCGCCCCGCCCCGAGGACGACGGCATCAAGCACACCTCGCCGCGCGGCGGCCTGAAGAACCTCGACGCGGTCTTCCCCGGCCGCCCGCGCCAGCCGCGCAGGGGCCGCGGAGGCCAGGCGGTGACGCAGCTCGCGTACGCCCGCCGCGGCGAGATCACACCCGAGATGGAGTTCATCGGGATCCGCGAGAACCTCGATCCCGAGGTCGTGCGCGCGGAGGTCGCCGCGGGCCGCGCGGTCATCCCCGCCAACGTCAACCACCCGGAGATCGAGCCGATGATCATCGGCAAGAAGTTCCTGGTGAAGGTGAACGCCAACATCGGGAACTCCGCGGTGACCTCCTCCATCGAGGAGGAGGTGGACAAGATGACCTGGGCGACCAAGTGGGGCGCCGACACGGTCATGGACCTCTCCACCGGGCGCAACATCCACACCACCCGCGAGTGGGTCCTGCGCAACTCCCCCGTCCCCATCGGCACCGTGCCGCTCTACCAGGCCCTGGAGAAGGTCGACGGCCAGGCCGAGGCGCTGACCTGGGAGATCTACAAGGACACGGTCATCGAGCAGGCCGAGCAGGGCGTGGACTACATGACGGTGCACGCGGGCGTGCGCCTTCCGTACGTCCCGCTCACCGCCAACCGCAAGACGGGCATCGTCTCGCGCGGCGGCTCGATCATGGCCGCATGGTGCCTCGCGCACCACAAGGAGAGCTTCCTCTACGAGAACTTCGAGGAGCTCTGCGAGATCCTCGCGTCGTACGACGTGACGTACTCGCTCGGCGACGGCCTGCGCCCCGGTTCGATCGCGGACGCCAACGACGAGGCGCAGTTCGCCGAGTTGCGCACTCTCGGGGAACTCAACACGATCGCCAAGCGTCACAATGTACAGACGATGATCGAGGGCCCGGGCCACGTCCCGATGCACAAGATCAAGGAGAACATCGACCTTCAGCAGGAGATCTGCGAGGAGGCGCCGTTCTACACGCTCGGCCCGCTGACCACCGACATCGCGCCCGCGTACGACCACATCACCTCCGGCATCGGCGCCGCGATGATCGGCTGGTGGGGCACGGCCATGCTCTGCTACGTCACGCCCAAGGAGCACCTGGGCCTGCCCAACCGCGACGACGTGAAGACCGGCGTCATCACGTACAAGATCGCTGCCCACGCGGCGGATCTCGCCAAGGGGCATCCGGGCGCGCAGGACTGGGACGACGCGCTCTCGGACGCGCGCTTCGAATTCCGCTGGGAGGACCAGTTCAACCTGGCCCTCGACCCGGTCACGGCACGGGAGTTCCATGACGAGACGCTGCCGGCGGAGCCCGCGAAGACGGCGCACTTCTGCTCGATGTGCGGGCCGAAGTTCTGCAGCATGAAGATCTCGCACGACATCCGGCGTGAGCACGGCGGCACGCAGGAGGAGATCGCGGCGGGCATGGACCAGAAGTCCAAGGAGTTCGCGGCAGCCGGAAACCGCGTGTACCTGCCGATCGCCGACTGAGCGGCGTACGGCACCGCGTTATGGCAATGCGTTACGGCACGGCGCTTCGGGCGGACGGTCATCGCCGCCCGCCCGAAGCCGCGTCGCGTACCACTTCGGTACTACTCCGGCTTGTGTTCGGGACCGCCGAAGTCCGGGCTCGAGAAGTCCGGGCTCGAGTAGCTCGGGCGCGCTCCCGTCGTCTGCCCGCCGCCCGGGCTGCTGAACCCCGGCCTGTGATAGCCGAGGTGAGGCATCCGGCTGTGCGGATCCCCGGCCGGTGTGCGGGCCGCGTGAGCCGCTCCCGGATCCGCGAGCGCCTCCCGCAGGAACGGCAGGACGCCGCGCTCCAGGAGTGCCTTGCCCCAGGCTTCCCTGGCGCGGACCACCTCCTCGTTCTGATCGCCGTACGAACCGGCCTGGAGCGAGGTGGAGCCATTGCGCAGCGCGGTCAGGAGCAGACCGACCGCGGCGACCAGGATGCCGCCCGCGGTGAGCGCGCCGAACAGCCATCCCGCGGTGAGCAGGGTGTCCGCGAAGGCGGGCTCGGGGGTGAGCATCTTCAGGATGTAGCCGACGAGCAGGAAGATCGCGGCGGCCGCCCCGGCGAGAAGGGGCGCGAGCACCGCGACGACGGCGACGGCTCCGGCCCCCGAAGCCTGAACGGTGACCTCCCCCATCGTCGTGGCGATGCCGAGCCCGCCGGAACCGGCTTCCGCCGTGCCCTCGGTGCTCCGCTCACGGATCGGTGATGCGGCAGATCCGCCTTCGCGCAGTTCTTCGCGGACCTTCACGTAGTGCGTGTACTCGGTCGTTGCGGCGGCAGTGATCAGCGCAGTGGCGTTCAGCGCCATGGTGCGCAGCTGCTCCGGATTGAGCCGCTCGCCCAGTGCGGCTAGATCAGGACGGTTCGGTGCGGTGCGCAGCGCCTCATCGAGGATCCGCTCGTACTCGGGGCGGTCCTCATTGAGCAGTTGTGGAGCGCTGTTCATGTGCATCCCCCGATGCTCCGTAGGGCTTGGGAGCTCGCATGGCTGCGAGCCGTCGGGCAGAAACGGAGGGGAGCCTGCTACGGATAAGCCGATGGTAGAGCCGTGACGGCACGCGGTGACAGGGGGTTTCCAGAATTGGGCCCCCTGGCCCGCGTGATCGTGTAGAGGAGCGCCTGCCCAGCGAACGCTCAGTTATCCAGGGGCAGTTGGCAGACCAGCAGTTTTCCGGCCATGGTCACGCCGCCGTCCATGGCGATGGCCAGTCCGCCTGCGTAGATGTGCGGGCCCTCGATTACGGGACCGCCGCCGTCGGAGTCATCCTCCGAGCCGACATCGCCGAGCAGATACGGGATGGGGCTGTGGCCATGCACGATGCGGTGGCCGCCGTACATGTCGAGGAGTTCGCGTACGGCACCGGGGCCCGACTCGTCGCGGAAGGCGAAGCGCTTGGTGAACTTCCTGAAGAGGTCCCAGCACTCGTCGGCGTCGTTGCGGGTGAGGGTCTCGCGGACCGTGTCGTTCACGGCCTCGATCGAGTCGCCGTAATCCAGATAGGCGGTCGTGTCGGAGTGCATCAGGAGATGCCCGTCCTCCGACTCGATCGCGTCGAGGCGCGCCATCCACTGCAGGTGGTGGTCCTCCAGACGCTCCATGTCGGTCTTCTGGCCGCCGTTCAGGAGCCAGGCTGCCTGGAAGGTGGCCGTGCCCGCGCCCGAGTTGACCGGGGTGTCGCCGAACCGCTTCGCGCCGAGAAGGAGCAGCTCGTGGTTGCCCATCAGGGCCTTGCAGTAGCCGCCCGCGGCGGCCGCCTGCGCGGACAGGCGCATCACGAGGTCGATGACGCCGATGCCGTCCGGGCCGCGGTCGGTGAAGTCGCCGAGGAACCACAGGCGTGCGTTGCCCGCGGACCAGTCGCCGTCGCCGTCGATGAGGTTCTGCTCGTGGAGCGCCGCGAGCAGCTCGTCCAGATAGCCGTGCACATCGCCCACGACGAACAGCGGACCGTGTTCGTCGGTCGGCGCCTGCGGAGGCTCCGGCATGGGCTGCACCTCCACTTGCACGGTGTCCCCGCGATTGATGATCGGCAGGTCGCGCTGGGTCGGGGTGTAGCCCTCGTCCGGCACTCCGGCGACCTCCACGGGGGCGCCCGGAGCCGCCACGCCCGCCGGGTCCCCCTGGACCGGCCCGGCCTCATGGACGTACGCCGGAACGCGGAAGTCGCGCAACGTCGCCGTCCGCACATCGGGTCCCTGACCGGCCCCCTGAGTCATCGACCCCTCCACCACCATTACGCCGCATCTACACCGAGATCGGACTGCCTGGTCGCAGCGGCCCGCGGTGTCGTCCGCCCATCATAGGAATGCGGCTCGCGCTGTGTGGTGCACCAGGGGTGGTGAATCAGTGCTGAACCCCTGTTCACCGAGGTTTTCTCCCGAATTGGGTAGGGGTTTCCCCCCGGGTCACGACCGGGCAGTGCCGGGCACTGCCCGGTTGACGGGGGTTCTCCCCGCCGAACGGACCGCTCAACCCGGTCCGGGCGAGCGGGGTGGGCTGACCGTCGTACGCGGCGGACGTCGCTCGGACGAGGTGCGCACGATCAGCTCCGTCGGTATCACCTGCTCGACGGGACGGCCCGAATCCAGCCCTTCGATGGCGTCGATGAGCAGCTGGACGACGGCCGTGCCGATGCGGCGCGGTTTGAGCGAGAGCGTGGTGATGGGCGGTTCGGTGGTGGCGTAGACGGTGGACTCGCTGCAGCACACGAGCAGCAGGTCGTCCGGGACGCGCAGGCCGTAGCGGCGGGCGGCGGCGAGCAGGTCGGTGCCGTTGGGGTCGAAGAGGCCGTATACGGCGTCGGGGCGGTCGGGTCTGGCGAGCAGCCGGTCGGCCGCTACGGCGCCGGCGCACGGGTCGTGGGCGGGGTAGGACTCGTAGACGGGGTCCTGGCCGACGCGCTCGCACCAGCGCAGGTAGGCGGTCGTGGACAGATGGGTGTACGTGTCCGTGGTGGTCCCGGTGAGCAGTCCGATGCGGCGGGCTCCGGCCGCCGCGAGGTGGTCGAGGATCTCCAGGACCGCCGCCTCGTGGTCGTTGTCGACCCAGGCGGTGACCGGCAGAGACCCGGCCGGACGGCCGTCGGACACCACGGGAAGGCCCTGGCGCACGAGCTCGCTGACGACGGGGTCGTGGTCGGACGGATCGACGACGACGGTGCCGTCGAGCGCTACGTTCGACCACACGTCGACGGGGCTGCGCCGGGAGGTGGCGGGAAGGATGACAAGGGCGTAGCCGCGGGCCAGCGCGGCCGAGGTCGCGGCTCTGGCCATCTCCGCGAAGTACGCGAATTCGGTGAAGGTGAAAGGTTCATCCCCGTACGTCGTCACGGTCAGGCCGATGAGGCCCGACTTGCCGGTACGGAGCGTTCGGGCCGCCGCGGAAGGGCGATAGCCCAGCCGTTCGGCGACCTCGCGGACGTGGCGTCGGGTGGCGTCCGGGAGCCGGCCCTTGCCGTTGAGTGCGTCGGAGACAGTCGTGATGGAGACACCGGCGGCGGCGGCGACGTCTCTGATGCCCGCTCGGCTCTGCCGGTTGCCCCGGCGGGCGGTCTCCGCTCGGCTCACCTGGTGGTTCCCTGCTGCTGTCATGGCAGGCCGATAGTAGGGCTCATGGGGGTGGGTAGTGCGGACGCATATTCACTCGTTGACAGGTACGTTTCTGCATGGCGAAATCGGGTCAACGACCTTGGATTGCAAGGGAGTTGCCGGGTTTCGGGGTAGACGCCCCCGTGTCGTCGCGCACGGGCCTGCCAATGGAGCGTTGTTTCGAAGAGGTCTCAACTCACCTTCACGGGTGATGCGCGCTACGGCGTGAGCCACCGGCGCGTGCTGAGACGCGGAGCGCTCCCCCCTCCGTGCGCGCCTGTGGGAGCCGTTGCCTCTGACCCATTCGCAGCAGCGCTGAATCCTCATAAGGTGAGGAGTATTGACGTCAGGTGTTCAGGCGTTTCACGCGTTACGGATACTTCACGCGTTTCAGGCGTTCCAGATGTTTCAGGTGTTTCGGATGTTCAAGAGGAGGACTGCGGTGAGCGAGACGAGCCCGAGGCTGCGTGCCGAGCTGGAGGGTATCCCCACCTATAAGCCGGGGAAGCCTGCCGCCGCCGATGGCCCGGCGGCCTACAAGCTGTCCTCGAACGAGAACCCGTATCCGCCCCTGCCGGGTGTCATGGAGAGCACGCTCGCCGCCGCGGGCACGTTCAACCGCTACCCGGACATGGCGTGTACCGGCCTGATGAGCGAGCTCGCCGACCGCTTCGGGGTGCCGGTCTCGCACGTGGCGACGGGCACCGGCTCCGTCGGCGTCGCCCAGCAGCTGCTGCAGGCCACGTCCGGTCCCGGCGACGAGGTCATCTACGCCTGGCGGTCCTTCGAGGCGTACCCGATCATCACGCAGGTGAGCGGCGCCACATCGGTGAAGGTGCAGCTGACGCCGGGGGACGTGCACGACCTGGACGCGATGGCCGACGCCATCACCGACCGGACGCGGCTGATCTTCGTCTGCAACCCGAACAACCCGACCGGCACGGTGGTGCGCAGGGCCGAGCTCGAGCGGTTCCTGGACCGGGTGCCGAGCGATGTCCTGGTGGTGCTCGACGAGGCCTACCGCGAGTTCATCCGTGACACCGAGGTGCCCGACGGCGTCGAGCTCTACCGCGACCGTCCGAACGTCGCCGTGCTGCGTACGTTCTCCAAGGCGTACGGGCTCGCGGGCCTGCGCGTCGGCTTCGCGATCGCCCATGAGCCGGTGGCTGCCGCGCTGCGCAAGACAGCCGTGCCCTTCGGCGTGAGCCAGCTCGCGCAGGACGCGGCGGTGGCCTCGCTGCGGGCCGAGGACGAGCTGATGGGCCGCGTCGGCGCCCTGGTCGGCGAGCGGACGCGGGTGGTCGAGGCGCTGCGGGGGCAGGGCTGGACGGTGCCCGAGACGCAGGCGAACTTCGTATGGCTGCGGCTCGGGGAGCGGACGCTCGACTTCGCGGCGGCGTGCGAGAAGGCCGGCGTGGTCGTACGGCCGTTCGCGGGCGAAGGGGTTCGGGTCACGGTCGGGGAGACCGAGGCCAACGACATCTTCCTGCAGGCGGCGGAGGCGTTCCGCAAGGAGCTGTAAGCGCTGCCGGTGACGGTGGGAGAAGGGGCCGGGGCCGTTGTCCCCGGCCCCTTCTCCGTGTCCGGACGGGGTGTCCGGGGGCCCTTCGTGTGAGGTTCCCGTCAGTAAGGGGGACCCCCTGTCATTGCTCGGAACCGGTACGACATAATGCTTGTGAATGTGAACGCGTTCACAAGCGTGTCCCTGTTCCTCCGTAGATCAGTGGAATTTAAGGGGCAAACTGCCGATGTGATCACGGCCGTAAGGAGAAGTCGACGTGGATCTGGCTCTGGCGCCCGAGACATTGGCGCGATGGCAGTTCGGCATCACCACCGTCTACCACTTCCTGTTCGTCCCTCTGACGATCTCCCTGGCCGCCCTCACGGCGATCCTGGAGACGGCCTGGGTGCGCACGGGCAAGGAGCACTACCTCAGGGCGACCAAGTTCTGGGGAAAGCTGTTCCTGATCAACATCGCGATGGGTGTCGTCACCGGCATCGTCCAGGAGTTCCAGTTCGGCATGAACTGGTCCGACTACTCGCGCTTCGTCGGTGACATCTTCGGGGCCCCGCTCGCCTTCGAAGCTCTCATCGCGTTCTTCTTCGAGTCGACCTTCATCGGCCTGTGGATCTTCGGCTGGGACAAGCTCCCGAAGAAGCTGCACTGCGCCACGATCTGGATCGTCTCCGCAGGAACGATTGCGTCGGCGTACTTCATCATCGCCGCCAACGCCTTTATGCAGCACCCGGTCGGCTACAAGATCGTGGACCGGGACGGCACCAAGCGCGCGGAGCTCACCGACTTCTCGAAGGTGCTGTTCCAGGAGACGACGCTGGTCAACTTCTTCCACGTCATCTCGGCGGCCATCCTGGTCGGCGGTGCCTTCATGACCGGCATCGCGATCTTCCACCTGCGCAAGAAGCAGCACATCCGCACCATGCGGATGTCGATGCGGCTCGGCCTGGTCACCGCGTTCGCCGGCACCCTGCTCACCGTGATCAGCGCCGACACCCTCGGCAAGGTCATGTACGAGCAGCAGCCGATGAAGATGTCGGCGGCCGAGGCCCTGTGGGAGTCGGAGAAGCCGGCGCCGTTCTCGCTCTTCGCCTACGGCGACGTGTCCAAGGGGCACAACGACGTGGCCATCGAGATCCCCGGAATACTGTCCTTCCTCGCCAAGAACAACTTCAGCGCCGAGATCCCCGGCATCAACGACCTCAACAGGGAAGCGCAGGAGAAGTACGGTCCCGGTGACTACCGGCCCAACATCCCCACCGCCTACTGGTCGTACCGCTGGATGATCGGCTTCGGCGGGGTCTCCATGGCCCTGTGCACCGCCGGGCTTTACCTCACGCGGCGGAGGTTCTGGCTGGCGCCGGAGCACCGCACGGGCGAGGACGACGTGCCCAAGCTCATGCTCACCAAGAACAAGGAGCTGGCGCCGAAGCTCGGCAACTGGTGGTGGCGGCTCTCCCAGTGGACGCTGATCTTCCCCCTCATCGGCACCGCCTGGGGCTGGATCTTCACCGAGACCGGACGTCAGCCCTGGGTGGTCTACGGCGTCCTGAAGACCAAGGACGGGGTCTCGCCGGGGGTTTCGCAGGGTGAGGTGATCACCTCGCTGATCGTGTTCACCGCGATCTACGCGATCCTCGCCTTGATCGAGGTGAAGCTGCTGGTCAAGTACATCAAGCAGGGCCCGCCCGAGCTCACCGAGGCCGACCTCAACCCGCCCACCAAGATCGGCGGGCCGGGCGCCGGATCGGGCTCGGACAGTGACGAAGACGCCGACCGGCCCATGGCCTTCTCGTACTGAGGGAGTTGACCGTCATGGAACTTCACGACATCTGGTTCGTGCTGATCGCCGTTTTGTGGATCGGCTACTTCTTCCTGGAGGGCTTCGACTTCGGGATCGGCGTCCTCACCAAGCTGCTCGCCCGCGACCGCACCGAGAAGCGGGTCCTGATCAACACCATCGGCCCCGTGTGGGACGGCAACGAAGTGTGGCTGCTCACGGCGGGCGGCGCGACCTTCGCCGCCTTCCCCGAGTGGTACGCGACGCTCTTCTCCGGCTTCTATCTGCCGCTCCTGATCATCCTGCTCTGCCTGATCGTGCGCGGGGTCGCCTTCGAGTACCGGGCGAAGCGGCCCGAGGAGAAGTGGCAGCGCAACTGGGAACAGGCCATCTTCTGGACCTCGCTGATCCCGGCCGTGCTGTGGGGCGTGGCCTTCGCCAACATCACGCGCGGCGTGAAGATCGACGCCCACAAGGAGTACGTGGGCAACTTCTGGGACCTCCTGAATCCGTACGCGATCCTCGGCGGCCTGGTCACGCTGACGCTGTTCACCTTCCACGGCGCGGTGTTCGCCTCGCTCAAGACGGTCGGGGACATCCGGATGCGGGCGCGGAAGCTGGCGCTGCGTCTCGGCCTGGTGACCGCTGTTCTGGCGCTCGGGTTCCTGATCTGGACGCAGGCGGACAAGGGCGACGGCAAGAGCCTGGTCGCGATGGCCGTGGCCGTGGTGGCGCTCGCCGGTGCGGTCGTGGCGATCAGGATGGGGCGCGAGGGCTGGTCGTTCGCGCTTTCGGGCATCACGATCGCGGCTGCCGTGGCGATGCTCTTCCTGACGCTCTTCCCGAACGTCATGCCGTCGTCGCTGAACGAGGAGTGGAGCCTCACGGTCACCAACGCCTCGTCGAGTCCCTACACCCTGAAGATCATGACCTGGTGTGCCGGAATCGCGACGCCGGTCGTGCTGCTCTACCAGTCGTGGACCTACTGGGTGTTCCGCAAGCGGATCGGTACGCAGCACATTGCTGATGCGGCGCACTGAGATGTCCGCTCGATGATCCCGGTCGCTGATTTCCCCGTTCCTCGGTTTCTTCGGAGGGTGTGTTTCACGTGAAACCGATCGACCCGCGTCTGCTCCGGTACGCCCGTGCCACCCGGTTCTTCCTGGTCGCGGTGGTGGTCCTCGGTGTCGCCGGGGCGGGGCTCGTGATCGCCCAGGCGATGCTCATCGCCGAGATCGTGGTCGGGGCCTTCCAGAAGGACCTTGCCCTCGGTGACTTGGGGACGCCGCTCGTCCTGCTCGCGGTGGTCGCGGCAGGGCGGGCGCTCGTCGCCTGGCTGACGGAGCTCGCCGCACACCGGGCGAGCGCGGCGGTGAAGTCGGAGCTGCGGGGGCGGCTGCTCGAACGGGCGGGGGCGCTGGGGCCGGGCTGGCTGGGAGGGCAGCGGACCGGCTCGCTGGTCTCCCTTGCGACGCGGGGCGTGGACGCCCTGGACGACTACTTCTCGCGCTACCTTCCGCAGCTGGGGCTCGCGGTGGTGGTGCCGGTGGCGGTGCTCGCGAGGATCGTCACCGAGGACTGGGTGTCGGCGGCGATCATCGTCGTGACGCTGCCGCTGATCCCGGTCTTCATGATCCTGATCGGCATGGCGACCCAGAACCGGATGGACCGTCAGTGGCGGCTCCTCTCCCGCCTGTCGGGGCACTTCCTGGACGTGGTGGCGGGTCTGCCGACCCTGAAGGTGTTCGGGCGGGCGAAGGCGCAGGCCGAGTCGATCCGGCAGATCACGGGCGAGTACCGGCAGGCGACGATGCGCACGCTGCGCATCGCCTTCCTGTCCTCCTTCGCCCTGGAGCTGCTCGCGACGCTGTCGGTGGCGCTGGTCGCGGTGACGACCGGTATGCGGCTCGTCCACGGCGACATGGATCTGTACGTGGGTCTGGTGATCCTGATCCTCGCGCCGGAGGCCTACTTGCCGCTGCGTCAGGTCGGTGCGCAGTACCACGCGGCGGCGGAAGGGCTCTCCGCTGCCGAGGAGATCTTCGAGGTCCTGGAGACCCCGGTGCGGGCCGAGGGCACGGGGCCGGTGCCGGACGGCGCGCTGAGCGTGGAGGGCGTGACGGTGCGGTATCCGGGGCGGGACTCGGATGCGGTGTCCGGGGTGTCGTTCGCGGTGGAGCCCGGTGAGACTGTGGCTCTGGTCGGGCCGAGCGGGGTGGGCAAGTCGACCCTCCTTGATGTGGTCCTCGGGTTCGTCGAGCCTGCCGAGGGGCGGGTCTGCGTCGGGGGCGTCGACCTGGCCGGGGTCGCGCCGGAGCTGTGGCGGGAGCGGATCGCCTGGGTTCCGCAGCGGCCGCACTTGTACGCGGGGTCCGTCGCGGAGAACGTACGTCTTGCGCGGCCGGACGCGGACGATGCCGCCGTGCGGGACGCGTTGGAGGCCGCGGGGGCCCGGGAGTTCGTCGCCGCGCTGCCCTCGGGGGCGGAGACCGTGCTGGGGGAGGACGGGGCGGGTCTTTCCGCCGGGCAGCGGCAGCGGCTCGCGCTGGCGCGGGCGTTTCTCGCCGACCGGCCCGTGGTGCTCCTCGACGAGCCGACCGCGGCTCTGGACGGGGAGACCGAGGCGGGGGTCGTCGAGGCGGTACGGCGGCTTGCGGTGGGGCGGATGGTGCTGCTGGTCGTGCACCGGCCCGCACTGCTGGGGATCGCGGACCGGGTCGTACGGCTTGAGGCCTCGGCCGGGGGTGCTGTGCGGCCGGGGGCGTCGGCCGGGGGTGCTGTGCGGCCGCGGGTGAACGGGGGCGGCGTCTCGGAGGCGGTACCGGGCGGCTCGGTGGTGGGTGGCCTGGTGTCAGGTGGCGTGGCGGCGGGTGGCGTGGCGGCGGGGGACGCGGAGGTGCCGGGTGCGGTGGCCTTCGGGCATGCCGAGGTGCCGGATGGCGTGGGCTTGGGGCGCGCGGAGGTGCCGGATGGCGTGGCTTTGGGGCGCGTGGAAGGGCCGGGTGCTGGGGGTGGTGCTTCGGAGGGCACCCGCCCGGATGCCGGGGTTTTGGCCCGGGTGCGGGAGGCGGCGCGGGCACGCAAGGGCAAGCTCGCGCTCGCGCTGCTGCTCGGCGCCCTCGCGATCGGCAGTTCCGTAGGGCTGATGGCGACCTCGGGGTGGCTGATCAGCCGGGCTTCGGAGCAGCCGCCGGTGATGTACCTGATGATCGCGGTGACGGCGACCCGTGCCTTCGGCCTCGGTCGCGCCGTCTTCCGTTACGCCGAGCGCCTGGTCTCGCACGACGCCGTCCTGCGCATGCTGGCCGACACCCGCGTCGCCGTCTACCGGCGCCTGGAGCGTCTCGCCCCCGCCGGGCTCGGGAAGACCCGCCGCGGCGACCTCCTCTCCCGCCTGGTCGCCGACGTGGACGCCCTCCAGGACTACTGGCTGCGGTGGCTGCTTCCCGCGTCCGCCGCCGCCGCGGTGGGCATCGGAGCCGTCGGCTTCACGGCCTGGCTGCTGCCCGAGGCCGGCGCCGTCCTCGCCGTGGGCCTGCTCGTCGCCGGAGTGGGCGTACCGCTGCTCTCCGGAGCCGTCGCCCGCCGGGCGGAGCGGAAGCTGGCCCCCGCGCGCGGGGTGCTCGCCACCCGCGTGGCCGATCTGCTCACCGGCACCGCGGAGTTGACGGTCGCCGGCGCGCTGACCCGTCGTACGGCCAAGGCGAAGAAAGCCGATGCCGAGCTGACCCGGATCGCTTCCAGGACCGCCACGGCCACCGCGCTCGGCGACGGGCTCGGCGCGCTCGCCACGGGGCTCACCGTGGCCGCCGCCGCTGTCGTCGGCGTACAGGCGCTGCACGACGGCCGGCTCAGCGGTGTCGCGCTCGCCGTCGTCGTCCTGACCCCGCTCGCGGCCTTCGAGGCGGTCCTGGGGCTGCCGCTCGCCGTGCAATACCGCCAGCGCGTCATGAAGAGCGCCGAGCGCGTCTACGAGGTCCTCGACGCCCCCGAGCCGGTCCCCGAGCCCGCTGTTCCCGCGGAGCGCCCGCAGACGCCCTTCCCGCTCCATGTCGAGGGTCTGCACGCCCGGTACGAGGGGCAGGAGCGGGACGCGCTCGCGGGCGTCGGCCTGACGCTGGAGCGCGGGCGGCGCATCGCGGTGGTCGGGGCCTCGGGTTCCGGCAAGACGACGCTCGCCCAGGTGTTGCTGCGCTTCCTGGGGGCGAGCGAAGGCACGTACAGCCTGGGCGGCACGGACGCGGCCACGCTGGACGGCGACACCGTGCGCGAACTCGTCGGGCTCTGCGCGCAGGACGCGCACATCTTCGACAGCTCCGTACGGGAGAACCTGCTCATCGCACGCAAGGGCGCCAGTGACGAAGAACTGCGCGGAGCCCTGGAGCGGGCCCGGCTCCGGGAGTGGACCGACTCGCTCCCCGCGGGGCTCGACACCCTGGTCGGCGAGCACGGGGCACGGCTCTCGGGCGGCCAGCGCCAGCGCATCGCCCTGGCCCGCGCGCTGCTCGCCGACTTTCCCGTCCTCGTCCTGGACGAGCCGGCCGAACACCTCGACCTGCCGACCGCCGACGCCCTCACCGAAGATCTCCTCGCCGCCACCGAGGGACGCACGACGCTGCTCATCACGCACCGTCTCGCCGGTCTCGACGCGGTGGACGAGGTCATCGTCCTGGACGCGGGGCGGGTGGTGCAGCGCGGTGCGTACGCGGACCTCGTGGTGGTGGACGGGCCGCTGCGGCGCATGCGGGAGCGGGAGCGGGCGGCGGACTCGCTGGTGACGGCGGCGGGCTAGGAAGCGGGCGCCTGTGCGCGGGCGGGCTCGGGGTTCCTGTGGCCGGACGGGCCAGGGTGCATGTGCACGGGCGGGCCAGGGCGCCTGTGCCCGGACGGGCAAGGCGCCGACTTTCCTCGCCAAATAGGACTAACTACTCTCAAAGGCATGTCAGCCCCCTCGGCCTCCGCCGCCTCTCCGCAACCCGACGGCACGCCGGGCGCACCGACCCGCGGCCTCCAGGGGCTTTCCCCCGAGCTGACCGCGCGGGTGCCGCAGCTCCTCGAGGCGATGCGCTCCGTCGGAGCGGGGCTCGAACTGCACACCACGCTGGACCGCATCTGCGAGACGGCGGCCGAGCTCGCGGACGCCCACTACGCGGCGATCGGCGTCGTCTCCGAGGACGGCAAAGGGCTCTCCGACTTCGTCTACACCGGCATCGACGAGGTGACCGCCGACCGCATCGGACGCCTGCCCGACGGACACAAGGGGCTGCTCGGCGCCCTCATCCACGAGCCGGAGACCCTGCGCCTCGCGGATCTGTCGGCCGACCCGCGCTCGTGCGGTTTCCCGGCCCACCACCCGCCGATGCGGACCTTCCTCGGCGTTCCCATCCGCGTTCAGGGCGAGATCTTCGGCAACCTCTATCTGACCGAGAAGCGCGGCGGCGCCGACTTCACCGAGTACGACGTGCACATGGTCCATGTGCTCGCCACGGAGGCGGGCATCGCCATCGGCAACGCCCGTCTCTACGAAGCCGCCATGCAGCGCGAACGCTGGATCGACGGCTCCGTGGCGGTCACCACGGCGCTGCTCTCGGGCAGCGACGCGGAGGAGGCGCTCGCCGTCGTCGCCGAACAGGCCCGCCATCTCGCGGACTCGGCCGCCGGGATCGTGCTCCTGCCCGACGAAGAGGGCGGCATGGAGATCGTGGCCGTCTCCTCGGACGAGCCCTCCGGGATGCTCGGCGTGATCATCCCCCCGGAGAGCCACATCATCGGCGAACTGCTCGCCGGGGACTCCGTGTTTCTCGACGACGCGGCCACGGACCCGCGCGTCCTGACCGACCTCGCCCGCGGTTACGGCCCCGTCATGATGCTGCCGCTGCAGAGCGACGGCCGCGTCATGGGGACTCTCGTCACGCCACGCGCGCGTGGAGCGCGGCCGTTCAGCGAGACGGAGCGGACGCTGGCCACCCAGTTCGCCTCGCAGGCGGCGCTCGCGCTGATGATGGCCGAGGCGCAGCGCGACCGGGAACGGCTCGCGGTGTACGAGGACCGCGACCGCATCGCGCGGGACCTGCACGACCTGGTCATCCAGCGCCTGTTCGCCACCGGGATGATGCTGGAGAGCGCCCAGCGCAGGTCCGTCGTGCCCGAGGTGCAGAGGGGTGTCGGCAAGGCCGTCGACGAGCTCGACGTGACCATCCAGGAGATCCGTACGGCGATCTTCGCCTTGCAGCAGGGTCCGGCCGAGGCTCCTTCCGGGCTGCGTACCCGGGTCCTGCGGGAGATCAACATGGCGGCGGTGCCGCTCGGCTTCAAGCCCACGCACCACTTCGCGGGCCCCGTCGACACGGTGGTCGGCGAGCTCACCGGCAAGAACCTCATCGCGGCGCTGCGCGAGGCGCTGTCCAACGCGTTCCGGCACGCGCGCGCCGACCGCATCGACGTCGTCGTCGACTCGACGGTGATCCTTCCCGACGGGCAGCAGGGCGTGCGCCTGACCGTCGCGGACGATGGCGTCGGCATCGCGGAGGGCGGCCGGCGCAGCGGCCTGAAGAACCTCAAGAGACGTGCGGAATCGCTCGGTGGAGACAGTTGGTACGGGCCCGGAATCGGCGAGGACGGAGCCGGTACGACGGTGGTGTGGCAGGCGCCGTACTGACGGGCGCTCTCCTCAGGGGCTCTGCTGCTCGCTCAGGATGCGTTCGATGACGACCGCGACGCCGTCCTCGTTGTTGGCGACCGTGCGTCCCGACGCGGCCGCGAGCACGTCCGGGTGGGCGTTGCCCATCGCGTACGACCGGCCCGCCCAGCTGAGCATCTCGATGTCGTTCGGCATGTCGCCGAAGGCGACGACCTCCTCGGGCGTGATGCCGCGCTCGGCGCAGCACAGCTCCAGGGTGCTGGCCTTGGAGACGCCGGGACCGCTGATCTCCAGGAGGGCGCTCGGGCTCGAGCGGGTGATCTCCACCTGTCCGCGCACGGCCTCGCGGGCCACGACCAGGAAGTCGTCGGGCGCGATCTCGGGGTGGAAGGCGAGGACCTTCAGGATGGGCTGGGTCGCGTTGTCCGAGTCCTCGGCGAGGAGCTTCTCCGCGGGGGCGACGCTTTCGCCGGGCTCCAGGTGCAGCGGCGGGTACGTCGGCTCGTGGTGCAGGCCGCCGGTCCGCTCGACCGCGAAGGACGTGCCGGGGGCCGCCTCGCGCAGCAGGCGGACGACGTCGAGCGCGTCCTCGCGCCGCAACTCCCGCACCTTCACGAAGCGATGGCCGCCGGAGCCGTCGTGCAGGTCGACCACGGCCGCGCCGTTGCCGCAGATGGCGAGGCCGTGGCCGTGGACGTGGGAGCTGACGACGTCCATCCAGCGGGCCGGGCGGCCGGTCACGAAGAAGACCTCGATCCCGGCCCGCTCGGCGGCGGCGAGTGCGGCGACGGTGCGGTCGGACACCGACTTGTCGTCACGCAGCAGGGTGCCGTCCAGGTCCGTGGCGATCAGCCGGGCCTTGGGCCGGTGAGGGACGGAGGCGGCCGGGGTCTCGGGCCGTTCGGTAGCTGAGGTCACGCCATCGATTGTCCCGCATATGGCTGCACGGGCGTGCGCTGGGTCGCACATCTGAGTGCCTTTACGCCTCTGCTGTGCCACCGCCCAGCTGGACCAGGGCCTCCGTGGCGATCCGCTCGAAGAGCTTCTCGTCGGCCGCGAAGTATGTCCCCGGAAGCGGCCAGTGCAGAACGATCTCGTTGAAGCCCAGCTCAGCGTGGTTGCCCGCGAAATCCACGAAGGCGTCGAAGGAGTCCAGGGGGCGGTCGGGGGTGAATCCGGTGAGCAGGATCTTGTCGAGTTCGGCGACATCGCGGCCGATCGCGTCGCACGCCGTGGCGAGCTTCTCGGCCTGGCCGCGAATGGCTTGAAGTGACTGCTCCGGAGTGCCGTTCTCGAAGAGCTTCGGGTCGCCCGTGGTCACCCAGGCCTGCCCGTGGCGCGCGGCGAGCTTCAGGCCGCGGGGGCCGGTGGCGGCCACGGCGAAGGGGAGGCGGGGGCGCTGGACGCATCCGGGGATGTTGCGCACCTCGGATGCCGAGTAGTACTCGCCCTCGTGCGAAACGACATCTTCGGTAAGAAGACGGTCGAGCAGGGGCAGAAACTCGCCGAAGTGGTCGGCCCGCTCGCGCGGGGTCCAGGGCTCCTCCGAGGCCTTGCGCAGTGCTGTGGCGTCGAAGCCGTTGCCGCCCGCGCCGATGCCGAGGGTGATCCGGCCGTCGGACACGTCGTCCAGCGTGATCAGTTCCTTGGCGAGGGTGACGGGGTGCCGGAAGTTCGGCGATGTGACCAGCGTGCCGAGGCGCAGCCGCTCGGTGGCGGCCGCGGCCGCGGTCAGGGTCGGCACCGCGCCGAACCAGGGCCCGTCGCGGAAGGTCCGCCAGGAGAGGTGGTCGTAGGTGTACGCGGTGTGGAAGCCGAGCTCCTCTGCCCGCTGCCAACGCTCTTTGCCGCCCTCGTGCCAGCGGCTGACGGGCAGGATCACGGTGCTCAGACGCAAACTCATGTCTCAGAGCGTATGCCCCGGGAAGCGGCGCCCCCTGCGCTCGCCGCGGCCTTGGGTCAGTGGGAGGACGGGAAGCGGATGTAGCCGGGGGGAACGGCGGCGGTGAGCCAGACGCCGTTGGCGCTGACCTGGAACGCATGCCCGTCGCGGTGCATCGCGCCCGCGTCCACGGAGAGCACGACGGGACGTCCGCGGCGGGCGCCGACGCGGGTGGCGGTCTCGCGGTCGGGCGAGAGATGCACGGCATGGCGGTTCATGGGCCGCAGTCCTTCGGCGCGGATCGCCGCCGTATTGCGGGCCACCGTGCCGTGAAAGAGGTACGGGGGCGGGGTCGCCGCGGGCAGATCGAGGTCGACGTCGACGGAGTGGCCCTGGCTGGCGCGGATACGGCCGTCTTCCACGGCGAAGCGCTGTTTGTCGTTCACGGCCACCACATGGTCGAGCTCGGCACGGGTGAAGCGGAAACCGTGTGCCTCCGCCGCGGCGACAAGTGCGTCGATCTCCACCCAGCCGTTCTCGTCGAGCGTGAGTCCGATTCGCTCGGGCTGGTGGCGCAGGTGCTTGGACAGGTATTTCGACACCTTCACGGTGCGTCGTTCGCCGGCCGCCTCACCAGCCGCCTCATAAGAGGGGGGTTCTCCATTCATCCGCTCAGCCTCGCTCCGAACCGTTCTCCCCGCACTCGATTTTCGTCCACCGACTTTTCATCCAACACTTTTCGTCCACAGGTTTGATCCACAGCCAAGTCCAGTTATCCACAGGCCAATTGGCGATTCTGTGGACAACGCACAGGCCATCTAGGGCTTTTGGTCAACGGACGCACTATTGCCCTGACTTGCCGCAAGTGCATCCAATGTCCGGGCCTGCACCTCACGTTCAGTAGCAGCGGCAACGAACGCGGCTACGTTCTCGCGACCAACCAGCGCCTCCACGGCCTGCGTTGTCGACGCGGGAAGCGGCACCGGGAACGGCTCATCCGTGCGCCGGGCAGGTTGGCCCGACGCGAGATGTTGCTTGAGGTGACGGGTGGCGAACAAACGCATGGCGCGCGCCAGTTCGGCATCGACCGACTGCTGTGCGAGCGGCCTCAAGCGACGCACGAGAGCCGCCGCCTCCGCCGCGTCGACCTCGCTCGGAGGATTGGGCCCGAGATAGCGGGCGAAGACATGCTCGGTCGTGAACTCAAGGAAACGGGACGCTATGTGCTCGACCTGGCCCCTCAACTCCCGCAAATGACCGGAGATTGCGGACAGCGGAACCCCGGCAGCATGCAACTCGACCGCGACAGCCAGCTCTTGAGGGCTCGGCACGAGGAATTCGTCGGCCCGCCCCGGAACGGGCTCCAGGACGCCGAGCGCGATCGCGTCGGCCACCGCCGCCTCGTCCGGCTCGCCGCCGAACGCCGCGTCCAGCTCCGCCCGTGTCATCCGGTCGGCCTTCTCGTCCGTCCACGGGCCGTCGACCTCGGCGGCGAGCCCCAGGACGCCGCCGAGCCCCCGGCCCGCGTCCCAGGCCGCGAGCAGCTCCTTGATGGACGCCAGGGTGTAGCCCCTGTCGAGCAGATCGGCTATCTGCCGCAACCGGGCCAGATGGGCGTCGCCGTACACATTGGCCCGGCCGCGCCGCTCGGGCCGGGGGAGCAGGCCGCGGTCCTGGTAGGCGCGGATCGTACGGACCGTGGCGCCGCTGTGGTGCGCCAGGTCCTCGATGCGGTACTCCGCCGGCCCCTGCCCAGCGCCCGACTGATCGTCCACGCTCCCGCCTCCGTTGAACCTCGTGCTAGGCGATGGCCGCTCGGCCGACCGCAGCGGCCGCGGCCCGTGCCGCGGGTGACTGGGCCAGGTATGCGACGGCCTTGCGCAGCGAGCCTTCCTGCGAGGGATGGTACGACCGCCGCAGATAGCGGGGTATGGCCGCACCGAGCTCTCGCCACGTGGGCAGCAGGCCCTTGGCGACGGCCTTGTTGTGCTCGGCCAGGGAGTAGCGAAGGCGGCCCGCGAGTTCGGGATCACGGCGCATCAGATAGGCGGTGCCCCAGACCCACAGGTACAGCATCACGGGTGCCGTGACCGCTATGCCCGCGATGCGCCGGGCATAGCGGGGCGCGCCCTCGCCGCCGCAGTGCTGGTACATGTCGAAGGCGACCGCGCGGTGCTCGACCTCCTCCGCGCCGTGCCAGCGCAGCAGGTCGAGCATGACCGCGTCGGCGTCCGCGTGGTCCAGGCCCTCGGCGTGCAGCACCCAGTTCCCCAGGACCGCCGTGAACTGCTCGATCGCCGCGACGACCGCGAGGCGGAAGCGCAGCCACTCCTGCGTCGGTATCGGCGCCCCCATCGGCGGCTTCTCACCGAGGAGTTTCTCGAAGAGGAAGTCGACGTACTTGGTGAAGGCGGCGGTGTCGAGCCGCTGGGCCGCCAGGTGGTCGAGCACATGCGCGTGTTGCACGCTGTGCGTGGCCTCCTGGCCCATGAAGCCCTTGACGTCCTTGAGCAGCACCGGGTCGGTGACCAGGGGCAGGCCTTCCTTGAAGACCTTCACGAACCACCGCTCCCCCGCCGGGAGAAGCAGATGCAGCACGTTGATGACGTGGGTGGCGGTGGGCTCGTCCGGTATCCAGTGCAGCGGGGTCCGTTCCCAGTCGAACGAGACCCGGCGCGGAACGATCGTGTAGTGCTCCTCGGCGTCCGTGTCGGTGCTTTTCTCCGTGCTCACAGCGGCGGCTCCAATCGGGCGATCGCACGCAGGGCCTTGGGCGTGAAGCGGGACATGAGGTGGGCGCCACGGGCCTCCGGGGTGACCGGCACGACCGCCTGGTTCTTGACGACCGCGCGCAGGATCGCGTCGGCGACCTTCTCCGGCGGGTAGTTCCGCAGGCCGTACAGGCGCGAGGTCTTCTTCTGGCGGCGCTTCTCCTCCTCGGCGTCGACGCCCGCGAAGTGCGTGGTCGCCGTGATGTTCGTGTTCACGAAGCCCGGGCATATCGCGGAGACCCCGATGCCCTGGCCCGCGAGCTCCGCGCGCAGGCACTCGCTGAGCATCAGGACCGCCGCCTTGGACGTGCTGTAGGCGGGCAGGGCCTTGGAGGGCTGGAACGCCGCCGCGGACGCGGTGTTGACGATGTGGCCGCCCTGGCCGCGCTCGGCCATCTGCCTGCCGAAGAGCCGGCAGCCGTGGATCACGCCCCACAGATTGACGTCAAGGACCTTCTTCCAGTCCTCGGCGCTCGTGTCGAGGAAGGAGCCGGAGAGACCGATCCCCGCGTTGTTCACGAGGACGTCGACGACGCCGTACTCCCCGGCGACCTTCTCGGCGAGCTTCTCCATGGCCTCCTCGTCGGCGACGTCGACCGTCTCGCCCCAGGCCTCGGGGGCGCCGATCAGCCGGGACATCTCCGCCGTGCGCGCCGCGCTCTCCGCGTCCCGGTCGACGGCCACCACGCGCGCGCCCGCCTCGGCGAACGCGAAGGCGGTGGCCCGGCCGATGCCGCTGCCCGCTCCCGTGACCAGGACCAGCTGACCGCCGAAGCGGTCGGCGTGCTTCCCCCTGGCCACACTGTCCTTCGCGGGCACGCCGTCCTCGTTGGTGGTGACGAAGTCGGTGATCCACGCGGCCAGTTGATCGGGCCGGGTGCGGGGCACCCAGTGCTTGGCCGGGATGCTGCGGCGCACCAGCTGAGGCGCCCACAGTTCCAGTTCGTCGTAGAGCCGCTCCGACAGGAAGATGTCGCCGGACGGCGTGATGAGCTGCACGGGCGCGTGGGCGTAGGCGTCGGTGCGGGGCTTGCGCATCCGCGCGCGGACGTTGTCGCGGTAGAGCCAGGCTCCGTGCGCGGCGTCCGAGGGCAGCGACGACGTGGGGTACGCGCCCGCGGGCACCTTCTCCATGCGCTGGAGGATCTTCGGCCACTGCTTGCCGAGGGGGCCGCGCCAGGCGAGCTCGGGCAGCACCGGCGTGTGCAGCATGTACACGTACCAGGACTTGGCGCCCTGGCCGAGGAGCTGGCCGACCTTGCGCGGTGTGGGCCGGGTCATCCGCTTCTTGATCCAGTGCCCGAAGTGGTCGAGCGAGGGCCCCGACATCGAGGTGAAGGACGCGATGCGCCCCTCGGTGCGCTTGACCGTGACGAATTCCCAGGCCTGCACCGAGCCCCAGTCGTGGCCGACCAGATGCACCGGCTTGTCCGGGCTCACCGCGTCGGCGACGGCCAGGAAGTCATCGGTGAGCTTCTCCAGCGTGAAGCCGCCGCGCAGGGGTTGCGGAGCGGTCGACCTGCCGTGCCCGCGCACGTCGTAGAGCACGACATGGAAGCGGTCGACGAGGCGTTCGGCGACCTCCGACCACACCTCCTTGGAGTCCGGATAGCCGTGCACGAGCAGGACCGTGGGCTGCGTGGGGTCGCCCAGCTCGGCGACGCACAGCTCCACTCCGCCGGTGCGTACCCAGCGCTCGCGGGCGCCCTTGATCCCCGTGGTGGTTGCTTCGGTGCTCATGCGGCGGCCCTCTCCTCAGCCCAGCGCCGCACATGCGGCAGATCGTCGTCCAGCCAGAACGCGCTCTGTTCGGGGTCCTTGGAGTCGGTGACGACCAGGATCTCCTCGAACTTCGCGCCCGTACCCCTGAATCCGAGGTGCGGTTCGACCGCCCAGAGCCCCGGCTGGGGCGGGTGGTCGGAGAATTTGTACGGCGACCACAGCGGGGACCAGCCGTCCCGGTGGCCGTGGATCGCGTCGCTCGCCAAGCCCTTCAGGGACTGGGTGCCGAAGCCGAACACATGCGGTGACCTGCGGCGCTCCTTGACCCGGTCGATCTTGTGCGCGATGACGCCGAAGGGATAGGCGCGGTGGCGGTTCGCATAGCCCTGACGGACCATGAGTCGGTCCACGTCCGCATATATCTCGCGCAGCGTGCGGCGCTCGCGCACCTCCCGCAGGAGCAGCTCGCGGTGCGCCTCCAGATCGGCGAGCAGCTTGTCGTGCACGGGGTTGAGGCCGAGACAGCCGGAATAGCCGATGTCCGCCGTATATCCCTTGTGGACCGGGGCCATGTCGAGGATGAAGGGCATCCCCGGCTCGAGCCGGCGGTTGGTGGGGAAGAACTGCAGCGGTATCCGGAAGTTCACGAACGCCGTGCGGTCCCCGAACCAGGCGAAAGGCAGGTGGAACCAGTCCCGCACACCCCGCTCGCGCAGCCACTCGCGCTGCATCCGCGCCGCCTCGCGCTCGGTCACACCCGGCTTGAGCTGCGCCGCGACCGCCTCCGCGCATTCATACGCGAGGGTCTGCACTTCCCTGAACCCCCGCAGTTCCGCGGTGAGTTCGCCTGCCACTGCTGAGGTCATGCCACCGTCCGTCCGTGTCCGTCATCTGTCCGTCATCGCAGTACGCGTGTCCGGCCCGTCGCAGTACGCGTCCGTAACTTGACACTGATGAATGTGACAATGCTCAGCGGCTACGTCAATAGCTGGGACCGAGCCGGGCCCCGGTCCAGGGGCGGCTGCGGGATGTCCCCGAGGGGTCGACCTCAGGAGGACCCTTACGGGCCCGTAATACCCGAGGGTGAGGTGAGGACAGGCCCCTGGTCTGACGCCTTGGTGTGGTCTGCGCCACTAACTTCGAACCGTGACTGTGATCGCGACCGAAAGCCTGAGCAAGCGGTTCCCGAGGGTGACCGCGCTTGACCGGCTCTCCATGGATATCGGGCCCGGTGTAACCGGACTCGTCGGAGCCAACGGAGCCGGCAAGTCCACACTGATCAAGATCCTGCTGGGTCTGTCCCCCGCCACGGAGGGCACCGCCGCCGTGCTCGGCCTCGACGTCGCCACCAGTGGCGGCCGGATTCGTGAGCGCGTCGGCTACATGCCCGAGCACGACTGCCTGCCGCCCGACGTGTCGGCCACGGAGTTCGTCGTCCACATGGCACGCATGTCCGGGCTGCCGCCCACGGCGGCCCGTGAGCGCACCGCGGACACCCTGCGGCACGTCGGTCTCTACGAGGAGCGCTACCGCCCCATCGGGGGCTACTCGACGGGCATGAAGCAGCGCGTGAAGCTCGCGCAGGCCCTCGTCCACGACCCCGACCTGGTCTTCCTGGACGAGCCGACCAACGGCCTCGACCCCGTGGGCCGCGACGAGATGCTCGGCCTCATCCGCCGCGTCCACACGGACTTCGGCATCTCCGTCCTGGTCACCTCGCACCTGCTCGGCGAGCTGGAGCGCACCTGCGACCACGTCGTCGTTATCGACGGCGGCAAGCTCCTGCGGTCCAGCTCCACCACCGACTTCACCCAGACCACCACGACGCTGGCCGTCGAGGTGACCGACACCGACGAACACCCCGACGGCACCGCGGCGTTCCGCGAGGCGCTCCAGGGCCGGGGCGTCGCCACCCACGAGGGAACGGGCCTGCCGGGTGCCGGGCACACCGTGCTACTCGAAGCGGACGGCGAGGAGACGTACGACCTGGTCCGTGATCTCGTCGCGGACCTCGGCCTCGGCCTGGTCCGGATGGAACAGCGCAGGCACCAGATCGCCGAGGTCTTCCAGTCCGAGCAGACCGAAGCGACCGAACAGACCGAAGCGACCCAGCAGACCAAGCAGTCCGAGCAGACGGAAGCGCGGAAGGAGGAGGTCCGTCATGGCCGTTGAGCAGCCCCCGGCACACGCCGGCGAACAGACCCAGATCCACAACATCGGCTATCGCAACTACGACGGCCCGCGCCTGGGCCGCGCCTACGCCCGCCGCTCCCTCTTCTCCCAGAGCCTGCGCGGCGCGTACGGACTCGGCCGCTCGGCCAAGTCCAAGGTCCTTCCCATGATCCTCTTCGCGGTGATGTGCGTGCCCGCCGCGATCATGGTGGCGGTCGCCGTGACCACGAAGGCGAACGACCTCCCCCTCGACTACACCCGATACGCGATCGTGCTGCAGGCCGTCATCAGTCTCTATCTCGCCGCCCAGGCCCCCCAGACCGTCTCGCGCGACCTGCGCTTCAAGACCGTCCCCCTCTACTTCTCCCGCCCCATCGAGCACAGCGACTACGTACGCGCCAAGTTCGCGGCGATGGCCTCGGCCCTCTTCGTCCTCACGGCCGCACCGCTGCTCGTCCTCTACGTAGGGGCGCTGCTCGCCAAGCTCGACTTCGCGGACCAGACGAAGGGCTTCGGCCAGGGGCTCGTCTCCGTGGCGCTGCTCTCGCTCCTCTTCTCCGGCATCGCGCTGATCATCTCGGCGATCACACCCCGCCGCGGCTTCGGGATCGCCGCCGTCATCGCCGTCCTGACCATCAGCTACGGAGCGGTGTCCACGGTCCAGGCCATCGCCTACGAACAGGGCAGCACCGGCGCCATCGCCTGGCTCGGCCTCTTCTCGCCGATCACGCTCATCGACGGCGTACAGACCGCCTTCCTCGGCGCGACCTCCGCCTTCCCCGGAGGGGAAGGCCCTTCGTCCGGCACGGGCGTGGTCTACGTGATCGTCGTCCTCGCCCTCATCGCGGGCTGCTACGGCGCGATGATGCGCCGCTACCGAAAGGTCGGGCTGTGACCACCATCAACATCGACCACACCTCACGCTGGTTCGGCAACGTGGTGGCGGTCAACGACATCACGATGAACGTAGGCCCCGGTGTCACCGGCCTCCTCGGCCCGAACGGCGCGGGAAAGTCCACCCTCATCAACATGATGGGCGGCTTCCTCGCCCCCTCCACCGGCAGCGTCACGCTCGACTCCAGGCCGATCTGGCGCAACGAACAGATCTACAAGGACATCGGCATCGTCCCCGAGCGCGAGGCGATGTACGACTTCCTCACCGGCCGCGAATTCGTCGTCGCCAACGCCGAATTGCACGGCCTGGACAAGCGGGCCGCGCAGAAGGCCCTCGCCACGGTCGAGATGGAGTACGCACAGGACCGCAAGATCTCGACGTACAGCAAGGGCATGCGCCAGCGCGTGAAGATGGCCTCCGCCCTCGTCCACGAACCGTCCGTGCTCCTGCTCGACGAGCCGTTCAACGGCATGGACCCCCGTCAGCGCATGCAGCTGATGGACCTCCTCCGGCGCATGGGGGACGAGGGCCGCACGGTCCTGTTCTCCTCGCACATCCTCGAAGAGGTCGAGCAACTGGCCTCGCACATCGAGGTGATCGTGGCCGGACGGCACGCGGCGAGCGGCGACTTCCGCAAGATCCGCCGCCTGATGACCGACCGCCCGCACCGCTACCTGGTGCGTTCCAGCGACGACCGCGCCCTGGCCGCCGCCCTGATCGCAGACCCGTCGACGGCAGGAATCGAAGTCGACCTCAAGGAAGGCGCCCTGCGCATCCAAGCCATCGACTTCGCGCGCTTCACGGCCCTGTTGCCACGCATCGCCCGCGATCACGACATCCGGCTGCTCACGGTCTCGCCCTCGGACGAGTCGCTCGAGTCGGTCTTCTCCTACCTCGTCGCGGCCTGAAGGGAGCCATCGTGTACGACCCCACTGTCGCCCGGCTCACCTACCGGGCCCTGCTCGGCCGCCGCCGGGCCCTGATCCTCTTCGCCCTGCCCGTCCTGCTCATCGTCATCTCCGCCGCGGTCCGCGGCTTCAGCGGCGCCGACGACCAGGTCGCCGCCGACCTCCTCGGAGGCTTCGCCCTGGCCACGATGGTGCCGATCATCGGTGTCATCGCGGGCACCGGAGCCATCGGCCCGGAGATCGACGACGGTTCCGTCGTCTATCTCCTCTCCAAGCCGGTCAAGCGGCCCACGATCATCGTCACCAAGCTGACCGTCGCCATCGCCGTGACCATGGCCTTCTCCGCGATCCCGACCTTCATCGCGGGCATGATCCTGAACGGCAACGGCCAGCAGATCGCCGTGGCGTACACCATCGCGGCCCTGGTCGCCTCGATCGCGTACGCCGCGCTCTTCCTGCTTCTGGGCACCATCACGCGGCACGCGGTGGTCTTCGGTCTCGTCTACGCCCTCGTGTGGGAGGCCCTCTTCGGGTCGCTCGTCGCCGGGGCGCGCACGCTCAGCGTCCAGCAGTGGTCGCTCGCCGTCGCCGAGAAGACCGCGGCCGGCGACCTGGTCACCTCGGACGTCGGCCTCCCGGTGGCCACGGTGCTCCTTGTCGGCGTCACGGTCCTCGCCACCTGGTATGCCGGGCAGAAGCTGCGGTCGCTGAAGCTGGCCGGGGAGGAGTAAATAATTCGGTGGCGGGCGGATCGGGGGCGCGGGCACAGTAGTGGTGTCACCGCGCCACGACCCTGGCGCCCGCTTACCGGGAGAGGAGCCGACGTGTCCGTCAGTAGTCCGTCGAGTTCCCTGCAGGGCAGCCCGCGGCAGGCTCCGGAGTAGTTACTCACTCCGTAGAGCCCCGCCCACGGGGAGTTGCCCGGGGCGGCCGCTTCGAGCGCGCAGTTCGCTGCGCGGGCCGCCCACCCATTGCACTGAGCCGGGGCCGAGTTTTTCGGCGCCCGGCTCAGTGCGTTTGGCTACGCTCTTGGGCTCGCTCTTGGGCCCTCAGGCCAGGAAACGTTCGAGCACCGCGGCGATGCCGTCGTCCTCGTTCGACGCCGTCACCTCGTCGGCCACCGCCCTGAGTTCCTCGTGGGCGTTGGCCATCGCCACGCCGTGCGCCGCCCAGCCGAACATCGGGATGTCGTTGGGCATGTCCCCGAAGGCGATCGTGTCCGCCGCCTTCGCGCCCAGGCGGCGGGCCGCCAGGGAGAGGCCCGTGGCCTTGGAGAGGCCGAGGGGGAGCAGTTCGACGATGCCCTCGCCGGCCATCGTGACGCCGACGAGGCCGCCCGCCACCTGACGCGCCACCGAGGCAAGCTCGTCGTCGCTGAGGCCGGGATGCTGGACGTACACCTTGTTCAGCGGGGCCGCCCACAGCTCGGCGACCTCCGTGAACGGGATGACGGGCAGCGGCCCGTCCTGCACCGCGTACCCGGGGCCGACGATCACCTCGCCCTCCAGGCCGTCACGGCTCGCGGCCAGCGCCAGCGGGCCGATCTCCGCCTCTATCTTGGCGAGGGCGATGCCCGCCAGCTGCCGGTCGAGCGTGACCGACGTGAGCAGCCGGTGCTCGCCCGCGTGGTAGACCTGCGCACCCTGCCCGCACACCGCCAGGCCGTCGTAGCCCAGATCGTCGAGGATGTGCCGGGTCCAGGGGACGGCACGGCCGGTGACGATGATGTGCGCGGCGCCCGCCGCGGTGGCCGCGGTGAGCGCGTCGCGCGTACGCGCCGAGACCGTGTCGTCGGAGCGCAGGAGCGTTCCGTCGAGGTCGGTCGCGACGAGCTTGTACGGGAAGGACGGCGTGGCAGGAGCAGGGTGACTCACTTGTTGATGGGCTCCAAGATCTCTCGTCCCCCCAGGTACGGACGCAGTACCTCGGGCACCCACACGGAGCCGTCGGCCTGCTGGTGATTCTCCAGGAGGGCGACGATCGTGCGCGGGACGGCGCAGAGCGTGCCGTTCAGCGTCGCGAGCGGCTGCGTCACCTTCTTGCCGTCGCTCTCGTCGCGCATCCGGATCGACAGACGGCGCGACTGGAAGCTGTCGCAGTTCGACGCGGACGTCAGCTCGCGGTACTTGCCCTGCGTCGGGATCCACGCCTCGCAGTCGAACTTCCGCGAAGCCGAGGAGCCGAGGTCACCCGTGGCCACGTCGATCACCTGGAACGGCAGACCGAGGCCGGTCAGCCACTGCTTCTCCCACTCCAGGAGCCGCTGGTGCTCGTTCTCCGCGTCGGCCGGGTCGACGTACGAGAACATCTCGACCTTGTCGAACTGGTGCACGCGGAAGATGCCGCGGGTGTCCTTGCCGTACGTGCCTGCCTCGCGGCGGAAGCAGGGCGAGAAGCCCGCGTACCGCAGGGGCAGCTTGTCGGCGTCGATGATCTCGTCCATGTGGTAACCGGCGAGCGCGACCTCGGAGGTGCCGACCAGGTAGTAGTCGTCCTTCTCCAGGTGGTACACGTTCTCGGCGGCCTGGCCGAGGAAGCCCGTGCCCTCCATGGCGCGCGGGCGGACCAGGGCGGGCGTCAGCATCGGGATGAACCCGGCCTCCGTCGCCTGCGCGATCGCCGCGTTCACGAGAGCCAGTTCGAGCAGGGCGCCGATACCGGTGAGGTAGTAGAAGCGCGAGCCGGAGACCTTCGCGCCGCGCTCGACGTCGATGGCGCCGAGCAGCTCGCCGAGCTCCAGGTGGTCCTTGGGCTCGAAGCCCTCGGCCGCGAAGTCGCGCGGGGTGCCGATGGTGTCGAGGACGACGAAGTCCTCCTCGCCGCCGACCGGGACGTCCGGGTGGACGAGGTTGCCCAGCTGCCCGAGGAGGCGCTTGGTCTCCTCGTCGGCCTCGTCCTGTGCGGCGTTGGCCGCCTTGACGGCGGCGGAGAGCTCGCCGGCCTTCTTCAGGAGCTCGGCCTTCTCGTCACCCGAGGCCTTGGGGATGAGCTTGCCGAGCGCCTTCTGCTCGGAACGGAGCTCGTCGAAGCGGAGCCCGGACGACCTGCGCCGCTCGTCGGCGGAGAGAAGGGCGTCGACGAGTGCGACGTCCTCTCCACGGGCGCGCTGGGAGGCGCGAACACGGTCGGGGTCCTCACGGAGCAGGCGAAGGTCAATCACCCCACCAGGCTACCGTTGCGCGGTTCCGGCTCTCGACTCGATATTCCACTCTGCGGCGTTATGGCCGGTTTGCCGGAATGGGAATTCCGGAATGCGGCCTTCCCTGTCGCCCGCCCTCCGTGTCGGCCTTCCGGGTCAATGGAAAGGGTGGCACTCCCCGAAACGGGGCAGACGGGACGCGCTGCCTTGACTCGATCCCCTTGCGGGGGGCGGGACTTGGGCACCGGTTGTCCACAGGAATATCCCCTGCCGAAAAGTTATCCACAGGCTGTGCGAAAGATCTGTGGATGCCGGAAGAGATCGTTCCG
This sequence comes from Streptomyces sp. NPDC046925, assembly GCF_040644915.1. Taxonomy (NCBI): domain Bacteria; kingdom Bacillati; phylum Actinomycetota; class Actinomycetes; order Kitasatosporales; family Streptomycetaceae; genus Streptomyces; species Streptomyces sp. NPDC046925. The sequence continues at coordinate 486,979 of NZ_JBEYWZ010000005.1, forward strand.
AAAGCCGCATGCGCGACCAAGGATTCCCGTCCCAAACCACCCTCACACCCACTTTCGAGTGGAAATGGTTCGCTCCAAAGAGTTGATCAATGGAAAAGGGTGGACGAGGGGTGACGTGCGCGACTGTGGACGGACTTGTGGGGTGTAGGCCGATTTGTCGACCATGTCACGCTTCGTTGTCGACTTGTCCCCAGGTCGAGAACGAGCCCTGTGGATAACTTTGTGGACAACGTAAATCAGCAGGTAAGACCGTTCACAGTCAGCAGGTAAGACCGCTCACGACGAGCCCTCAGAACCGGCCGTCCTGGCACTGGGTCAGCCAGTCGGACGCCGCGAGGAACTCGCCGTCGGTCGTACCGGGCCGCGGCGGCCGTACGTCGGTGGGCGCCACCCCCGCCCTCGGATACGACCCGAGGAAGCGCACCTGCGGGCAGATCCGCTTGAGGCCCATCAGCGCCTCGCCCACGCGGCGGTCCGTGATGTGCCCCTCCGCGTCCACCGAGAAGCAGTAATTGCCGATGCGCTTGCCGGTGGGCCGCGATTCGATCCGCATCAGGTTGACCCCGCGCACGGCGAACTCCTGGAGCAGTTCGAGCAGCGCGCCCGGGTGGTCGTCGCCGAGCCAGATGACCACCGAGGTCTTGTCCGCACCGGTCGGCGCCGCGGGCCGGGCCGGGCGGCCGACGAGCACGAAGCGGGTCTCGGCGGTGGCCGCGTCGTGGATCTCGCGGACCAGCGGTTCGAGGCCGTACGTCGCCGCCGCGAACTCGCCCGCGAAGGCCGCGTCGAAGCGTCCCTCCTGGACCAGACGCGCGCCGTCCGCGTTCGACGCCGCCGACTCCCACAGGGCGTCCGGGAGGTTCGCCGCGAGCCAGTTGCGGACCTGCGGCTGGGCCACGGGGTGGCCGGTCACCGTCTTGATGTCCTTGATCTGCGTGCCCGGCCGCACGAGCAGGGCGAAGGCGATCGGCAGCACGACCTCGCGGTAGATCATCAGGGGCGCGCCCTTGGCGAGCTCGTCGACGGTGGTCGTGACGCCGCCCTCGACGGAGTTCTCGATCGGCACGAGGGCCGCCGCCGCGTCGCCGGTACGGACCGCGTCGAGCGCGGCCGGTACGGACACCATCGGGACGAGCTCCCTGGTGGCCGCTTCCGGGAGCGTACGGAGGGCTGCCTCGGTGAAGGTGCCCTCGGGGCCGAGATAGGTGTAGCGCATCGCCGACATACCGTCACCCTAATGGCCCGTACGTGGCACGGCTCACGCGTCTCACGGAGCGGCGCACGCCCCGCCTGCCCGCGCTCGAACCCTCGTACGGGAGCGCGCGGCCCTGTTTCCGCGGGCTTCTCCGGCAACCGCGCGCCCCACCTGACCGGCAACCGCGCGCCCTACCCCTCCAGCAACCGCTGCCCCACGTACTCGCCCTTCGCCGCCCCGCCGGGCACCGCGAACAGGCCGCTGGCCTCGTGGCGGATGAACTTCGACAGCGCGTCCCCCCGGTCGAGCTTGCGCTGCACCGGCACGAAGCCGCGCAGCGGATCGGCCTGCCAGCACACGAAGAGCAGGCCCGCGTCCGGCTCCCCGTCCTTGTCGAAGCCGTCGTGGTACGAGAACGGGCGGCGCAGCATCGCGGAGCCGCCGTTCTGGTCGGGCCGGGTGATGCGGGCATGGGCGTTGAGGGCGATGACGTACTCGCCGTCCGCGCCCGCCTTCTCCAGCTTCGGCTCGGTGGTCTCCGTACCGCCGGTCAGCGGTGAGCCGTCCGACTTGTGGCGCCCGATGACCGCCTCCTGGTCCTTGACGCCGAGCTTCTCCCAGTCGTCGAGGAGCATCCGGATGCGGCGTACGACGACGTACGAGCCGCCGGCCATCCACGACGGGTCCCCGGGGGCGGGGACGAAGATCCGGCGGTCGAAGTCGTCGTCCGACGGCTTCGGGTTGTTCGAGCCGTCGATCTGGCCCATGAGGTTGCGGGTCGTCATCGGCTGCGCGGTCGCGCCCGGCGAGCGGTTGAAGCCGTTCATCTGCCAGCGCACCCGTGCCGCGTCACCCGCCTCCTTCTGGATCGCGCGCAGCGCGTGAAAGGCGACGAGAGGGTCGTTCGCGCCGATCTGCACCCACAGATCGCCGTCGCTGCGCGCCTTGTCCAGGTGGTCGGAGGAGAAGTCCGGCAGCGGGTCGAGCGCGGAAGGACGCTGCTTCTCCAGGCCGGTGCGCCCGAAGAAGCTGCGCCCGAAGCCGAAGGTGACGCTCAACGACGAGGGGCCCGCGTCCCTGGCGACATCCGTGTCCTCGCCCGCCGGGGCCTTGCCCGCCATCAGCCGTTCGGCCGCCGCCGACCAGCGGCGCAGCAGGGCGGCCGCCTCCTTGCGGCCCGCGCCCGCCGCCAGGTCGAAGGCCACCAGGTGGCCGCGGGACTGGAGGGGCGTGGTGATGCCTGGCTGATGTTTCCCGTGAAACATGACCTCGTTCGCGCCGAGAGACGTCAACGACGCCGCGCCGGACTCCTCCGAGGCCTCCGAGGGCGCCGCGGCATATCCGGCCGCACCGCCCGCCGCGCCGAGCGCGAGACCGGTGGCGCCGGCGGTGCCGAGCAGCCGCCGCCTGGAAATCCCGTTGTCCGCCATGGTGGTTCCGTTCAGCCGATCTGCGCGTTCTTGTTCACGGTCACTTGGTCGATGTCGGAGGTGCGCACGGTCACCGCGATCTTCCAGTTGCCCGCCATCGGAATCTGCACCCCGCTGGAGCTCCAGTGTCCGGTGGCGATGTGGTCGGGAGCGACAGGCAGGGGGCCGACATCCTTCGACTTGAGGGTGAAGGAGACCTTCACCTCGGGGATGTCGAAGGCGCTGCCGTTCGGCCGCTTCACGAAGATGTGCATCTCGTTGCTGCCCGTGCGGCCGGGGTCGAGATCGAGCTGAAGGGTGCCCTTGCCGTCGTCGGAGCCCGTGTCGAAGGGGAACTTGAGGGTGAGCGGACCTGACCGCTGAGCGGCGGCGGCCGTCTTCGAAGCGGCCGCTTCCTCCTCCGTGCGCCCCGGCTCGGTGGAGGTCAGGACCGTCGTGACGGCGAGCAGGACCACGGCGATGCCCGCCTCCGTGAGCACGGAGCGGCGCAGGCCGGAGCGGTTGGGGTCGGCGTCGCGGATGCGCTTCTCGCGGGCGGTGCTCATGGCGGCCTGCTGGCGGGCGAGCTGGGCGGAGCGCTTGGAGTCCTTGGTGCCCTTGGAGTCCTTGGAGCTCTTCGTGTCCTTGGAGTCCTTGGAGTCCTTGGAGTCCGCGCCGGTGCTCCCGACGGGCACCGTCACCGGCTTCTTCTCCACGCGCTTGGCTGCGGCACTCTTCTCCGCGCGCTTCTCGACGACGGTCGCCGCTGCGGCCTCCGGCGCCACGTCGCCCGCTTGGTCCGCGATCCGTGCCGTCCAGCGCCGCGAGATCCCGGCGATCCCGACGAGGACGACGACCAGGCCGATCTTGATGAGGAGCAGCTGTCCGTACCACGTACCGGTGAGGGCCGACCACGAGCCGACCTGCCGCCACGTCTGGTAGAGCCCGGTCGCGGCGAGGGCGACGACGCTGCAGAACGCGACCCGGGAGAAGCGTTTCACCGCCCCCGCGTCCACCGATGGCGCGTCCGCCGACGGCGCGAAGTAGAGGGCGACGACGAGCGCCGCGAGACCGCCGAGCCAGGCGGCCACGGCGAGCAGATGCACGACGTCCACGGGCATCGCGAGCCCGGCCTGGATGCCGGTCGACGCGTGCTCGGCCATGGCCCAGGTCGCGCCGAGCCCGACGGCGACGACACCGCCGCCGATCGCGAGCCCGAACGTGAGGTCCTTGCGCTCCTTGGGGTCGGTCCGCTTCTCGTACGCGCCGAAGAGCACCGCGATGAAGAGCGCGGCGGCGGCGAGCAGCAGCAGCCGCGAGACCAGCGCGGCGCCGGTCTTCGTCTGGAGCACGTCACCGAGCTTGGCCATGTCGAAGGCGTCGGCGATCTTCCCCGACCCGGTGTAGGGCGCGCGCAGCAGGAGCAGCACGAGGGTGGACGCGGTCAGCGTGACCCAGCCGGAGACCACGAGCCGCTGCACGGGCCGTACGCCCGCGCCGCGCGGCCAGCAGCCGAGCACGAAGGCCGCCCCGCCCACCACGAGGATGAATCCGGCGTACGAGAGGTAGCGCGCGAAGCCGTAGAGGCCGCCGACGAATCCGCCGCCCACCTCCTGGTCCGGCAGCGCGACCTTGGTGTCCGACGGCGCGCCCACGGAGAACGTGAAGGCCCCGGAGATGGGGTGGCTGTCGGCGGAGACGACTTGGTAGGCGACGGTGAAGGTGCCGTCGGGCAGCCCCTTGTGCAGCTTCACGCCGTAGGTGTTGGACCCGAGGTCACTGGTCTTGCCGGTGTCGACGCGCTTGCCGGCCGGGTCGAGCACCCGTACGGAGCCGTCGGACATGGCGACCTTCTCCGAGAAGGTCAGAGAGACGGCGGCGGGCGCCTTGTCGACCACCGCCCCCTGCTTGGGGTCGCTTCCCGTCAGCGCCGCATGGGCGGAGGCGGGCGCCGCCGTGCCCAGCAGCGCGCCGAGGAAGACGGCGACGACGAGCAGGAGCCGTCCGACGCCGGGGGCTATCCCGAAGCGCGCGGCGGCCCCGGAGCGAACCCCGGCGGCCTCGGAGCGAACCCCGGCGGCCCCGGAGCGAACCCCGCCGGCCTCGGAGCGGGCTCCGGTGGCCCCGGAGCGAGCTCCACAGCGGGGAGCGATGGTCTGCATCAGCGATCAGTCCCTCAGTGCGACGCGTGCTTGCCGGGCTTGGGGTTGTACGTGGCGGCCTTCACCGGAACCTCAACTTCGATGGGATCCGACTTCGCGAAGTGCAGCGTCACGGCGATCTTGTCGCCCTCCTTCGGCTTGTGCTTGAGCTCCTCGAACATGAGGTGGTTGCCGCCCCGCGCGAAGTCGAGCTCGCCGTTCGCGGGTACGTCGAACGACTTCTGCTCCTTCATCGCGTTGTTCTTGGTGCTGTGCAGCGTGACCTTCTCGGCGATGGAGCTGGTCACCGAGGTGAGCTTGTCCGCGCCGCCCTTGTTCGTGACGGTGAAGAACCCGGAGGCCATGTCGTCCATGGCGGGCGCGGGCATGAAGGCACCGGCGACCTTGAGCTCCGGCTCGTCCGAGGCCTTGTCGCCGGACGAGTCCGAGCAGCCCGCAAGGACGAGCCCCGCCGTCAGCGCCACGGCGCTGCCGAAGACCGTGCGACGGTTCACGGGGTCGCTCCCTTGACGATCTTGGGGAGGTCCTTGGTGTAGTCGTCCACGGTGGTGTCCTCGCCGTACAGGACGTACCCGGCGTCGGTCTTCGGCGAGAACGCGATGACCTGCGTGCCGTGCATCGAGATGACCTTGCCCTTCTCCTTCTTGGTGGGCTCGATGCTGATGCCGAGGGTGCGGGCGCTGCCCTGGATGGTGTCGAAGTCACCGGTCAGACCGATGAAGTCGGTGTCCTGGGCCTTGAGCCACTTGCCGAGGGTCTTGGGCGTGTCGCGCTCGGGGTCGGTGGTGACGAAGACGACCTGGAGCTTGTCCTGCTCGGCCTTGGGCAGCTGCTTCTTGGCGACGGCGATGTTGCTCATCGTCAGGGGGCAGAAGTCCGGGCAGTTGGTGTAGCCGAAGTAGACGAGCGTCGGCTTGCCCTTGGTCCGCTCGCGCAGGTCGTACTTCTTGCCGTGCGTGTCCGTGAGGACGAGGTCCGGCTTCTCGAAGGGCTTGTCGAGGATGGTCGCGGCCTTGTCGCCGTTGGACTCCACGGAGACGTCCGCGACGGGCTTCTTGCCGTCGTCACCGCCGCCGCAGGCGGACAGGGTGAGGGTGGCCGCGGCCAGCATGGCGGCGGCGAGCAACTTCTTCTTGCGCATACGAAAATGTCCCAGATGTGAGGTGGCCCGGGCGCACCGGGGGCAGGCGAAACGCCCCCGGTACGGCCCGAAGGGTGGCTCAGCTGTTGGCGCGCCGACGGCCGGCGAGCACGCCGAACGCCACACCCGCGGCGCCGACGACGATGCCGACGACGCCGAGGACGCGGGCGGTGGAGTCGCTGCTGTCGGAGGAGGCGGCGGACTCGGTCTTCTCGCCCGACTTCGCGTCTTCCTTCGCGTCGTCGTGCGAGGCGGCGGCGCCGTGGCCCTCCTCGGAGGCGGCGGTGAGCGCGAGGGCCGGGGCCGGGTGCTCCGGCTCCTCCTGGCCCTTCTGCTGCGGCTCGATCCAGCGGACGACTTCCTTGTTGTCGTACGTCTGAACGGCCTTGAAGACCAGCTCGTCGGCGTTCTCGGGGAGCGCGCCGATGGACAGCGGGAACTTCTGGAAGGAGCCCGGCTGGACGCCCTTGCCGTCGGCGGTCCAGGTGACCTTGGAGACGGCCTCGTCGATCTTCTCGCCGTGCATCTCGAGGGGCTTGTCGAGCTTCGCCTTGGTGACCTTGGCGGTCCAGCCGGGGACGGGCGCCGTCATGACGGAGGCGAGCGGGTGGTCCTCGGGGAAGGAGACCTCGAGCTTGGTGGTCGAGGCGTCGTCCATCTCGTTCGGCACCTTGAAGTTGACCGTGGCGTAGCCGCCCTTGGCGGCCTCGCCCTCGGCGGAGACGCTGACGTGCGCGAAGGCGGGGACGGAGAGCAGGAGGACGGCGGAGGCGGCGACGCCACCGACGACGGAGACGCGGGAGGCCTTCACGGCGGACAGCGCAGACAGAGCAGACATGGCGGAAACACTCCAGTTTCAGCGGTGATGACCAGCAGCGCCGACCTGGCCGGCGGTGGTGATCAGGGGAGAGTGCGCGCGGCGACGAACCGAGCGGCACGCGCGCGTGGGACGCCGCAGGGCGTGAGGCACCTCTCCGTAGTGCTGCGGTAGGAGTGCGTCGCGTCAGGCGGCGAGAGCGAGTGCGGCGGCGGCCGGCGGGCCCCGCCTGATCACCGTGTGCTGGAGCGCGGTGGTGTGCGGCTTCGACGGTCCGCGGAACGCCGTACGCGGCGTACGGGCAGCAGCCTCGGGCGCGCCGGGCAGTCCGGCGCGCAGCGCTGCCACGAGGGCGAGCGCACCGCGCAGGGAACGTACGAGCGCCCCCTCGGCGACTCCGTACGCCCCGTGGGCCGAGAGCCGCATGAGGCGCAAAAGCGCGATGTCGCCGCGGCGCAGCAGCCATCCGGCGGCGACCGCGGCGAGCACATGCCCCAGGAGCATCGGGAGCGACGGGAGCAGCGACATCGAGTCCATCGCGGAGTCCGCCGCCGTGGCCGGTGCGCTGTGGTGCATGGCATGGCCCGTGGCCCCGCCGCCGGGCTGCACGCCCGCCGTCGTCAGGATCCGGTGGGCCTGGGCGGGGCTGAGGTTGGCAGCGCCCACCCCGCACATCAGGCGCGCGGCCCGCTCCACCATGGAGGGCTCGGCGCTCGCCACCGCCGTACCGCCGTGCTGGCCGACTCCGAAGAGCGCGTGCAGGCCCACCTGCCCGGCGGCGAGCAGGGCGGCGATGCCCGGCAGCGACCGCTCGCGCCCGGCGAGCGGCGCGGCGACGGCGAGGACGGCGACGAAACCGACGCCGAGCGTCCACAGCGGGACGGCGGCGCAGGAAGCGAGCACATGGCCCCCGGCGGACAGCACGACGCAGAGCACGGCGAACACCGCGGCTCTCAGGAGCCGGAGGTCGACTCCGGCGCGCGCCTCGCGCTGGTGGGGGGCAGTCATGGCCGGAACATCATTGCACTGGGCTTACCCGCCGCATACGGCAGGTCCGCAAGCTCCCATGCGTGGTGATGGGTGCGGATGAGTGACGGTGGAGCCCGATAAGTGCCGCCAGGTGCCGAATGCTCGCCTATGGGCAGCTCATGGGCGGCCTGCGGGCGGCCTGTGGGTTGCCCGTGGGGGACGTGTCTACACCGTCCCGGGCCGTCCGCGCGTCCGCCGTATGGGCGGCATCACGTCAAGTGCGCGCTTATACACGGTCGCTTGCGGCAATACGTATCGGTATGTCGAGCCGCGGCCAGGAGGCTGGAGCATGAGCATGTGGTGGTCACTCCATTTGCGGCGCGAAGCTGCGAGCGTCCCGCTGGCCCGCCGGTTGCTGATGGGCACGATGGAGACCGCGGGGGTGGACCCTGATGTCTCGTACGACCTGTCGGTTGCTCTCAGCGAGGCCTGCGCCAACGCCGTGGAGCACGGCGGTGCGACGGTCGCCGAGGGGGCGGCCGGGGCCTATCGGGTGACGGCGTATCTGGACGGCGAGAAGTGCCGCATCGAAGTGGCTGATTCCGGCCCCGGATTCGTGCCCGTCACGGTGGCCGCGTCCGACACCGCCGAGCACGGCCGGGGTCTCTACCTCATCCAGGAGCTCGCCGATCATGTGCACTTCGGCAACAAGCCGGGGGGCAGGGGCGGCGCGGTGATCAGCTTCGACAAGATCCTCAAGTGGCGCGAGGACACCCCGCTCGTCACGGCCTGACGACTCTTCCGGCCTCCTCTGTGCTCGGCACGACTCTGCCGGTCTCCTCTGTGCCCAGCGCGAGTCTGTCGGCCTCCTCCGTGCTCAGCCGGGCGGCAGCGCCCTGCACAGAGCGTCGAGGGCCGCTCCGTAGGCGTGCTCCGGTGGCGTGGAGTAGCCGACGACCAGGCCGTCGGGCGCGGGCATCGTGGCGTCCGGGTGGCGGAACCCGGCAAGGCCCTCCAGCGCGAGGCCCTGCCAGGCGGCCGCCTTCGCCGTGGACTGTTCGGTGCCGGGCGGCAGCCGCAGGACGGCGTGCAGGCCCGCGGCGACACCGGTGGGGCTGATGTGCGGCGCGTGGGCGGCGAGCGCGGCGACGAGCTGGTCGCGGCGGTGGCGGTAGCGCTGGCGCATACGGCGGATGTGCCGGTCGTAGTGGCCCGTCTCGATGAGGTCGGCGAGCGTGAGCTGGTCGATCACGCCGGCCCACGCCTCCCGTTCGCCCTTCGCCGCGAGGACGTCGTCGATGAGGTGTTCGGGCAGAACAAGCCACCCCAGACGCACCCCCGGAGAGAGGCTCTTGCTCACCGAGCCCATGTAGACGACACGTTCGGGGTCCAGACCCTGGACGGCGCCCACGGGCTCCCGGTCGTAGCGGAACTCGCCGTCGTAGTCGTCCTCCAGGACCAGGCCGTCGCGGGCGCGCGCCCAGTCGATCACCGCCGCTCGCCTGGCGGGGTGCAGGGGACCGCCGGTGGGGAACTGGTGTGCGGGTGTGAGCAGTGCGCCGCGGATGCGCTGACTGCCGGTCAGTTCGTCGACCCTGGCGCCCTTTTCGTCGAGGGCGAGCGGGACCGTCCGTACGCCCGCGGTCCGCAGGATCGAGCGATGGAAGCCGAGTCCGTACGACTCCACGGCCAGCGGTCCGCGCAGCATTCCGCCTCCCCCGCTGCCGAAGAGCAGCCGCAGCGCGTGCGCGAACCCGGAGCACACCACGATCCGCTCCGGGTCGGTGCGCACCCCGCGGGCGCGCCCCAGATAGCCCGCGAGCGCCCGTCGCAGCTCGATGCGCCCCTGCGGGTCACCCGGCCCGAAGGCCTCGTTGGGCGCGGAGTTCAGGGCACGCCGGGCCGCGGCGAGCCAGGCGGTGCGCGGGAAGGACGCGGCGTCCGGCTGGCCCTGGCGCAGGTCGTACGTGGGCGGCGCGGGCGTCGTCGGCCGGGTGGGCGCCCGCTTGGGGCGGCGGGTGCGCGCGGGAGGCGCCGCCCGGTCGGCCACCCGCGTGCCGGACCCCTGCCGCGCGGTCAGCCAGCCCTCGGCGACCAGTTCGGCGTAGGCGTCGGCGACGGTGTTGCGGGCGATGCCCAGATCGGCGGCCAGGGAGCGGTAGGGCGGAAGCCGCGTCCCCGGAGCGAGCCGCCCCTCGCGCACGGCGTCGCGCAGCGCGCGGATGAGGGCGGCGCGGCGGCCACCCGCCCCGGAGAGCTCCAGGTGCAGGTCACTCCCGATGCGCTCCGCCAAATTGACCCATGATTCCGGCATGAGAATGCACCCTATCCAAGGTCTATCCGGTCCGTAGATTCATGGTCATGACGAACAACGAGAACGCCACGCAGACCACCGGGACCGCCACGCAGACCACCGGGACCGCCACGCAGGCCGCCGCCCAGCCGCACACGCACGCCGCCCCCCGCCTCAACTTCGCCAAAGCCGCCCCCAAGGCCTTCAAGGCCGTGATCGGGCTCGACGCCGCCGCCCGCGACGGTCTCGACCCGGCCCTGGTCGAACTGATCCAGATCCGCGCCTCGCTGCTCAACGGCTGCGCCTACTGCCTGCACATGCACACCTCCGACGCGCGCAAGGCGGGCGAGGACGAGGCGCGGCTGCACATGGTCGGCGTCTGGCGCGAGGCCAGGAACTTCTTCACGGAGAAGGAGCAGGCGGCCCTCGACCTGACCGAGGCCGTCACACTCGTCCACCGGGGCGGCGTCCCGGACGACGTCTACGCCCGCGCTGCGGCGCACTTCGACGAGACGGAGCTCGGCCACGTCCTGGCCCTGATCTTCACCATCAACACCTGGAACCGCATCGCCCTGAGCACCGCGAAGATCGCGGGCGAGGACGAGCGCTGAGCCCCCCCGAAGCCGAGCCCCACGCCCCCGGAAACGCGAAACCGGGCCCCTTCTTAAAGAAGAGGCCCGGCCCCAAAGAAACGGCCCGGTCCAGAAGCCGGAAGCTCAGCCCTTCAGCTCGGCCATCCACGCCTCGACGTCATCGGCCCGCCGCGGCAGCGCGGCGGACAGGTTCTTGTTGCCGTCGGCCGTCACGAGGATGTCGTCCTCGATCCGCACGCCGATGCCGCGGTACTCCTCCGGCACGGTCAGGTCGTCCGCCTGGAAGTACAGACCGGGCTCGACGGTCAGGCACATGCCGGGCTCCAGGACACCGTCGGCGTACGTCTCGCGGCGGGCGGCCGCGCAGTCGTGGACGTCCATGCCGAGCATGTGGCCGGTGCCGTGCAGGGTCCAGCGGCGCTGGAGACCCAGCTCCAGGACACGCTCGACCGGGCCTTCGACGAGCCCCCACTCCACGAGCTTCTCGGCGAGCACGCGCTGGGCGGCATCGTGGAAGTCGCGGTACTTGGCGCCCGGCTTGACGGCCGCGATGCCGGCCTCCTGGGCCTCGTACACGGCGTCGTAGATCTTCCGCTGGAGTGCGTCGTAGCGGCCGTTGATCGGCAGCGTCCGCGTCACGTCGGCGGTGTAGTACGTGTGCGTCTCCACACCGGCGTCGAGCAGCAGCAGCTCCCCGGAGCGCACGGCGCCGTCGTTGCGGACCCAGTGCAGCGTCGTGGCGTGCGGGCCCGCGGCGCAGATCGAGCCGTAGCCGATGTCGTTGCCGTCGACGCGGGCGCGCAGGAAGAACGTGCCCTCGATGTAGCGCTCGCTGGTCGCCTCGGCCTTGTCCAGGACGCGCACGACGTCCTCGAAGCCACGGGCGGTCGAGTCGCAGGCCTTCTGGAGCTCGCCGATCTCGAACTCGTCCTTGACGAGACGGGCCTCGGAGAGGAAGACGCGCAGCTCCTCGTCGCGCTCGGCGGTGACCTTGTCGGTCAGGGCGGCCTCGATCGCGGCGTCGAAGCCGCGGACGACCCGGACGGAACCGGTCGCCTCGCGCAGCTGTGCGGGCAGCTCGCGCACGTCGGACGCGGGGATGCCGTACAGCGTCTCGGCCTCGGTGAGGGAGTGCCTGCGGCCGACCCACAGCTCGCCCTGGCCGTCGAGCCAGAACTCGCCGTTCTCGCGGTCGGAGCGCGGCAGCAGGTAGATGGTGGCCTCGTGGCCGCTCGTGCCGTCGGCGAAGTCCGCGGGCTCAAGGACGAGGACGCCGTCCTCGGTCTGGTTGCCGGTGAGGTACGCGTACTCGACGGAGGAGCGGAAGGCGTACTCGGTGTCGTTCGAGCGGGTCTTGAGATTGCCCGCGGGGATCACCAGACGCTCGCCCGGGAAGCGCGCGGAGAGCGCGGCACGGCGGGCGGCGGTGTGGGCGGCCTGGGCGATCGGCTGCAGGTCGTGCAGCTCGGTGTCGGCCCAACCGGACTTCATGTTCTCGGCGAGCTCGTCGGACACGCCCGGGTACAGGCCGTTCTTGCGCTGCTTGATCGGCTCTTCTTCGGACTCGATCTCCAGGGTTTCCGGGGTCTCCGGGTTCTCCCGAATGAGCTCCTCCGACACGATCTGCCTCCTATGTACGACACTGAACCCCCTCCATCGTACGGGCGTACGGAAGGGGGCCCAGAGCCGGAAGGCCCATTACATGCCGTATTGCGGGGGTCACTCGAAGCGGGCCGCGAGGAGAACCACGTCCTCGTCGCTGTCGACCGTGTCGAGCCCGTCCGGCAGCACCGTGCGCAGGATGTGATCGGCGAGCGCGGCCGGGTCGGCGTGCAGTGACTTCGGCACGCCCGCCGCCGCCGCGTGCAGCCGTGCGAAGGCCCGGTCCATCGGGTCGCCGGTGCGGTGGAGCAGGCCGTCCGTGTAGAGAAGCACCGTTTCTCCCGGTTCCGTCCGGAACTCCACGCTCGGCGCCTCCCAGCAGGCGAGCATCCCCAGGGGCGCGGACAGCGAGGTCTCCATGAACTCCGTGCGCCGCTCGCCGATGACCAGGGGCGGGCTGTGTCCGGCACCGGCCAGGATGATCTTGCGCTGGGCGGGCTCGCAGTACGCGAAGAGGGCGGTCGCCGACCGGGCGGGCTCGGTGAGCCGCAGGAGCAGCTCCAGATCGGACAGTACGGCGACGGGGTCCTCGCCCTCCATCACGGCGTACGCCCGCAAGGAGGCCCGCAGACGCCCCATCGCGGCGACGGCGCTCGGCCCCGACCCGGTGACGGACCCGACCGCGAGGCCGAGCGCGGCATCGGGCAGCGGCAGCGCGTCGAACCAGTCGCCGCCCCCGCGCGCGCAGGTGCGGTGCCGGGCGGCCAGCTGCACTCCGGCGACCCGTGGCAGGCGCGAGGGCAGCAGCTCCTCGCGCAGGGTGGCCTCGGTCTTGCGGGCGCGGTCCAGCTCGGTGAGGAGCGCCAGATGCTCGGCGGCCTGGCGGGCGTAGAGGCCGACGAGGTGGCGTCGGCGCTCGTCGGGCTGCGCGGGCTCGTCGTACAGCCAGACGGCGGCGCCGATGCGGCCCGCGGTCTCGGTGGACAGGGGCAGGGCGTAGCTGGCGGCGTACCCGAGGCGGACGGCCACCTCGCGGTGGCGGGGGTCGAGGCCGCTGTCGGCGAGCAGATCGTCGTCGACGATCTCGCTCTGCGCGCCCGGCGGCGCGTCGAGGAGCCGCCCGGAGGCGGTGGCGGCGCGGGGCACGGTCTCGATGTGGCCGAGGTCGGCTCGGGTGAGGCCGAGGCCGACGGTGGTGTCGGGGCCGAGCCCGTCGGCGGGTTCGAGGGCGAGCAGTCCGCGGCGCGCGCCGACGAGGGCGGCTCCGGCGCGCAGCAGCTCGTGCAGGGCCTCGTCGAGGGTGGCCGTGCGGGCCAGGCGCTCGGTGAGCTCCTGGAGGGTGGTCAGATCGGAGATCCAGCCCGCGAGCCGGTCCTGGATGAGCATCGGTGCGCTCTGGACCTGCGGTGCGGGTGGGGCAGTGTGGGCTGGTGGCGGAACAGTTGAATCGATTCCGGCCACTTTCGGAAGATGCGGAGGGTTCATGGCTGACGGCTTTCCGGCCGGTGCGTATTGCTCAATAGCATCGCAAACCCCCATGTCATTCTGCGCCGCTAGCAATGTTCTCCACATCTACACGCACTGGTTAGGGGATGTCCAGCATTGTCCCGATGGGATTCCTGGTGTCCGTGGGAATTCTGTGACCTATCGGCGATCTTGGTAACTTGGCTCAAAACCGCCTCAGGCAAGGGCCTATTGCGATCGACTGGGATTGTTCAACAACGGGTTACTCCCAAGCCCTCAGGCGCGGGAGGAGCGTCACAGCGGCCGTGATGGGTACGTACTCGGTGATGACCAGGGGCAGTTGAGATCAGCCCGGAACCTGGTGACGGAACCGGGCGTCTTAACTCACGACGACCGTGCCCCATCCTCCCGTGGGGGAGGCGGCGAAAAGTACGCGGGACAGCAAACGCCAGGCACCGCCACCCCACGCCACGCTAACGCTCGGCCCCCAGGGGTTCCCCATGCCGCAGGCTGGGGTGTGATGCGCCAGTTCTACGCACAGCGAAGTGATCCACACATGGTGTGATGTGGCCCGCCGTGTTCCTCGGCGTGTAAACGGAAAGGAACGAGCGCTCATGCGCGAGATCCTCGGAAGGCGAAGCAGGCTCCTGTCCAGGCTCACCGGCAGGAAGTCCGACCAGAGTCCCGGCCTGACCGGCGCGGCCCTGACCTTTGCGACGGCATGGAAGTGGTCCGTGGTGCCCGGCGTCGGAACCGACCGGCGAGACGGCACCCGCTGCTCCTGCCCCGACCCCGACTGCACAGTGCCAGGAGCCCATCCTCTCGACCCCGGTCTGCTGACCGCGACGACCGACGAGCGCATGGTGCGCTGGTGGTGGACGAACCGCCCCGACGCGCCCATCGTGCTCGCCACCGGCGGCAGCGCGCCGTGCGCCGTCAGCCTGCCGGCGGACGCCGGCGCGCGCGCCCTGGCCGCGCTCGACCAGACGGGCATCAGGCTCGGCCCGGTCGTCGCGACCCCGGCCCGCCTCTTCCTGCTTGTCGCGCCGTACTCCATGGAGCAGTTGGGCGACCTGCTGTACGCCAAGGACTACGTGCCGGGTTCGCTGCGCTTCCACGGAGAGGGCGGATACATCGCTCTCCCGCCCTCCGAGACGGGACAGGGAACGGTGCGCTGGGAGCGTGCCCCGCTGCCCGGCTCGGCGGCACCGTGGGTGCCCGATGTCGAGGCCGTGGTGGACGCCGTGGTCGATGCCCTCACTCGTACGGGTGTGAGCGCGCCCGAGTTGTAGGGGAAATGGGCGTGCGGCGGGCCGGGCGCCCGGCAAACGTCGTTAGTGTCAGGGCCCATGAACCCCCGCCTGATCGCGCTCATGGGCGTCGTGGCCGTCACGGTTCTCCTGCCGCTCGCCGGCGCGTCCGCGGGGCCCGTGGGCGACGGTGACGCCGAAGCCAAGCCGTCGGAGCGTTCGGCGGACGCGGCTTCGGACACGGCACCGGGGGCGGCGCCGGATCCCGACGCGAAACAGCCCTCTACGGAGGAGCCGGTTTCACGACGCGCCGCCCGGTGCGGACCCGAACTCACCTCCCCCAACGGCATCGAAGCCCAGACCTGTGTCATGACCCGGGACGGCGACACCTGGGGGCGCACGTACTACCGCAACACCACCGGCGACGAGTTGAGCGCCGTCCTCACCGTCATGGGACCGGCCGGACGCACCGTACAGACGCACTGCGCGGTGGGCGCCGCGGACGAGCCGGGCGCGTGCGAGACGCCGCGGGAGCGCACCGCGGGGGACGGCGAGGCGTACGCGGCGGTGGTGGAGTTCGCCGACGGGAGCGGCGGGCCCTTGCTGCTGCGCTCCGGGAGCAATTCCGTGCGGCCACAGGCCAGTTGAGAGCGCCGGTCGGGCCGGAGAGCGGCCGGACATGAAAGGGCCCGGTTGCTGGCGACGGGGGATGCACCAGCAACCGGGCTACCTGAACGGTAACAAGAGATCTGCTCTGGGCAAATTCGATCTCGGATATCCGGACAGGGATTTACCTGCGACGACGGGGAGTTGTGACAGGAGTCACCCATTCCCCCCAACTGACTGGTGGGTCAGCTAAGCGTCACCTGGCGGTTGGTGAGACCGCCGCGCGCCCGGCGCTCTTCCGGCGTGAGCGGGGCATCGTCGGCGAGCGCCGTCGCGAGCCGCTCGGCGAACTCGGCGGCGGGCTTCTCGATGTCCTCGGCGCCCATTCCGCTCGGCAGGTCCCACACCGGCACCGTCAGACCGTGCGCCCGGAAGGAACCGACCAGGCGGGTGCCCTCCCCGAGGCTCGACGTACCGGCCGCGTGCAGCCGCGCGAGCGCGTCGAGGAGCTTCTCCTCGGCGTGCGGCATGACCCACCGCAGGTGGTTCTTCTCCGGGGTCTCGCACCAGTAGGCGGAGTCCACTCCGGAGAGCTTCACGGTCGGGATGGCGGCGGCGTTGGCCCGCTCCAGGGACGCGGCGACCTCCGGCGAGGCGTTCTCCGAATCCGGCACCCAGAATTCGAAGCCCGCGTGCACGATCGGCTCGAATGTGCCGTCCGGGTCGAGGATGTCCTGGAGGCGCGGCCCGTCGGCCGGAGCGCGGCGGGCCTGGACCGGGGAGCCGGGCTCGGCGGCCAGGGCGCGCTGCAGTGTGTCGGCGAGGTCGCGGCTGATGTCGCCGGACGCGGTGTCGTTCTGCAGGCCGAGCAGGACCGAGCCGTCGTCGCGGCGCAGCGCGGGCCAGGCCATCGGCAGGACGGTCGCCAGGGAGACGGAGGGCACGCCGTCCGGGAGCCCGTCCTTGAGGGGCAGTTCGACCGTGGCCGCGGGGACGAGCTCCCGCAGCGCCACCCAGTCGCCCTCGCCGGGCAGGCCTTCGAAGGGGCGCTGGACCAGCTCGGTCACCGCGTGCGCGGCGGCGCGGCCGTGACAGGCCTTGTAACGGCGGCCCGAACCGCAGGGGCAGGGTTCGCGGGCACCGACGACAGGGACCTGCCCGTCCGTCAGCTGCGGCTGCTTGCCCTTGGTCTGAGGGCGCTTCTTGGCCATCTTGGGTGTCTCCCGGATGCGGCTTTACAGCGTGGCTCTTCGTACGTCTTGGGCGTACGGGCGCGAGCCTAGCCGCTAGCCCGGAGGGCGTCGGGATTCAGCCTTCAGTCGCGGTCGTCGAAGGGGTCCGCGTAGGCGAGCTCGGACATCGCGGCGGCGGGCGAGGGTGCCGCGACGCGCGTAGCGAAGTCCTCGTGGCGGTGTCCGGCATGGACGACGACCCAGACCGTGACTTCGCCGTGGGTGTCGTCGCGCACGCCCCACGCGTCGGCGAGCGCCGTGATGATGTTGAGCCCGCGACCGCCGTGCGCGGTGACCGAGGGTGTGGCGGGAACCGGGCGGGTCGGGCCGCCGCCGTCCGTCACCTCGACCGTGAGCCGGCCTGTCTTGTCCACGTGCCATGCGGCCCGGACATCTCCGTCGCCGACCATTCCCTCGCCCAGCGGCCTGCCGTGCCGACAGGCATTGCTGAGCAATTCCGAAAGGACCAGTACGGCATCGTCGACGACCGACTCCGGCATCCCGTTCGTACGCAGTTGATCGCGCATCCGGTGCCTTGCTTCCCCCACGCCCGCCGGGCCATGAGGTACGGCCATACTCGACGACGCGGGCACCTCCCGTGCCACCACCAACGCCACCCCCGAGACCTCCTTCGCCCCACGCCACGGTGTGAATGCCCCAATGGACTGGACCGGAAACCGGCCAATCCTTGTGCGGTGACGCACTCGGAACGATCGAATACGGAACGAACGCGCCGGTGCACACCCTGTAATGAGCGGGGTGGCGGTTAGCGGCGGCCCAGCTGGGACAGCACCTGCTTGGGGCGATTGGTGATGATGGCGTCGACGCCGAGTTCCGCGCAGAGCTCGACGTCCCCGGGTTCGTTCACGGTCCACACGTGCACCTGGTGGCCCGCACGCTTGAGTTTGGCCACATAGGCGGGGTGATTGCGGACGATGCGCATGCCGGGTCCCGCGATCCGCACGCCCTCGGGCAGGCGGCCGTCGCGGTGGCGCGGCGAGACGAACTGCATCAGATAGACCGTCGGCAGGGTGGGGGACGCGGCCCGCACCCGGTGCAGGGAGCGCGCGGAGAAGCTCATGACGCGTACGGGCGAGGGGCCGTCGGCGGGCGGGGAGTCCAGACCGAAGCGCTTCAGTAGAAGGAGCAGCCTTTCCTCGACCTGGCCCGCCCAGCGGGTGGGGTGCTTGGTCTCGATGGCCAGCTGGACGTTGCGCCCCGAAGCGTTGCTCTCGGCCACGAGCTCGAGCAGCCGCTCCAGGGTGAGGACGGAGGTGTCCTCCCAGTCGGGACCCTCGTCGGCCTCCCCGTGATTGTTCTTCCACGAGCCGAAGTCGAGGGTGGCGAGGTCGGAGAGTTCCAGGGCGGATACGGCTCCCCTGCCGTTCGACGTGCGGTTCACGCGGCGGTCGTGGACGCAGACGAGATGCCCGTCCGCGGTGAGGCGTACGTCGCATTCAAGAGCGTCGGCGCCGTCCTCGACCGCTCTCTTGTACGCGGCCAGCGTGTGCTCGGGGGCGTCTTCGGAGGCTCCGCGATGGGCGACGACCTGGATCTGGTGCTGTCGTGCGAGGGTCACCGCGTCATGGTGCCATCACGGGGTACCCGAAGGCTTGCCCAAGGGTTGGCACAGAGCGCCGGATCCACAGGATCGGCTTATGGTGCCCTGACAGCCCATGGGAAAAGCTGACTGCAGACACATGCACAGTTGGACACAGCCAGGCCGTGACCGAGAACGACAGCGTGGATCGAGGAGTAGAGCTGTGAGCACCGAGAACGAGGGCAACGAGGTACCCCCGGCCCCGTCAGCGCCTCCCGTGCCGGTGGAAACCCCCGCAGCTTCCGCCGAGCCCGCACCCCCTGCCGCAGCGCCCCACACCCCGGCGTCCGAGCCCGCCGCGCCGTCCTCCGCGGCATTCGACGACCCGGCGGCGCACCAGGCTCCCGCGCACGCCGGTGCCACCGCGGGCGCCACCCCGCACGCCTCCGGTGCCGGAAGCTGGCCGCCCCCGCCGCCGCCCGCGGTTCCTTCGTACGCCCATGACGGCGGTTCCGGCTCCGGCTGGGGCGCCTCGTACACGGCGCAGCACCCGGAAGGGTCCAAGCCCTCCGGCCGGCGTGGCGGCCTGATCGCCGCCGTGCTCGCGGCCGCGCTGATCGCCGGCGGCGTCGGCGGCGGCATCGGCTTCTGGGCGGCCGACCGGAACGACAGCGGCACGGGCTCGACGACGGTCTCCGCGTCGAACACCCCGGCCGACCTCAAGCGCGAGCGCGGCACGGTCGCCAACATCGCGGGCAAGGCGCTGCCCAGCGTCGTCACCATCGAGGCCCAGGGCGGCAACGGCGAGGGCGGCACGGGCACCGGCTTCGTCTACGACCAAGAGGGCCACATCCTCACGAACAACCACGTGGTGGCCTCCGCCGCCGACGGCGGCAAGCTCGCGGCGACGTTCTCCGACGGCAAGAAGTACGACGCCGAGGTCGTCGGCCGCGCCGAGGGGTACGACGTGGCGGTCATCAAGCTCAAGGAGCGCCCCGAGAACCTGAAGCCGCTCCCCCTCGGCAACTCCGACAAGGTGGCCGTCGGTGACTCGACGATCGCCATCGGCGCCCCCTTCGGCCTCTCGAACACGGTCACCACGGGCATCGTCAGCGCCAAGGACCGCCCGGTGACCTCCAGCGACGGCGCGAGCAGCAAGAGCTCGTACATGAGCGCCCTGCAGACCGACGCCTCCATCAACCCCGGCAACTCCGGCGGCCCGCTGCTCGACGCGGGCGGCGCGGTCATCGGCATCAACTCCGCGATCAAGCCCGCGGAGAGCGGCGGCGGCCTCGGCGGGAGCGGCCAGTCCGGCTCCATCGGCCTGGGCTTCGCGATCCCGGTCAACCAGGCCAAGTACGTCGCACAGCAGCTGATCAAGAACGGCCAGGCCGTCTACCCCGTGATCGGCGCCTCGGTCTCCCTGGAGGAGGGCTCGGGCGGCGCCACGATCTCTGAGGCGGGCGCGGGCGGCGGCGCGAAGCCGGTCACCCCGAACGGCCCCGCGGCCAAGGCGGGCCTCAAGCCCGGTGACGTCATCACGAAGCTCGACAACACGGTGATCGACAGCGGTCCGACCCTGATCGGCCAGATCTGGACGCACAAGCCGGGCGACACCGTGGAGATCACCTTCAAGCGCGACGGCAAGGAGCACAAGGTCGATGTGGTCCTGGGCCAGCGCAAGGGCGAGAGCTGACCCGCTACTCTTGTCCCCGCACCGCCCTGAGCGGCGGTGCGGGGTGGGTTGCCCGAGCGGCCTAAGGGAACGGTCTTGAAAACCGTCGTGGCGCGAGTCACCGTGGGTTCAAATCCCACACCCACCGCGCAGATTGAAGGCCCCTGACCAGCAGTAATGGTCAGGGGCCTTTGCCGTGGGGCGGTCCGGCGGCGGGGGGCGTCCGCGGGGCGAGGCCCGGGTGGGGCGCGCAAGTCGCCTTGGATGAATGGATGAACGTAGTACTCCACGTGGGCGCTGCCCGGCGTGCCTGGGAGGTGGTGCGTGCCGAGTGAGGTCTCGTTCTCTGCGGGGGATCACTGGATTCGTCTCAGAGGAGAAACTCGTGTTGAAGCGCATCGCATCTGCCCTCGCCGTGGCCACGGTCGCCGGGTTCCTGGCCGCCGGTACCGCTGTCGCCAACGACGGCCCGAGCACCACCCACTCCCAGGGCGGCTACGCGGGCAAGGCCGCCTACAACATGGGCGGTCCCTACGGGATCACCTACGGCGGCGCCTCGATGGGCGGCTACAGCCACGGCACGTCCCTCGACGGGGTCTTCAACTCCGGCTTCGACGGCTACGACGGCTGACGTTCACCGCGGCAAGTGAGCCGTGGTCCGCGGTGATCAGGCCGTGGACCGCGAAAAGGGCGCCTCTCGGGTAGAGGTGCCCCTTTTCGCGTTCTGCCCCCCGGGGGTGGTGCCAGCAACACCCCCGAGAGGGCGGGTCACCGTATGTCGCGGGCTGTTCGGATCCGCGAATGTTGAGGACGTCAGCACAGCACTTCCCGGCACGTCCCCACCGCGAAGATTCGAGGCCCGTCATGAGCACCAGCACACTGCCGTACGCAGCCGTTCCCGCCGCTCCCTCTGCCGCCGCTCCTTCCCCCGTACGCCCCGCGGGGTCGCCGCCGGGCTTCTGGCGGGCGCCGTTCGCCGCCGCCACGTACCGGGAGATCGGCTACACCGTGACGTCGCTGCCCGTCGCCGTCGTGGGCTTCACCTTCGCCGTGACGATGTTCGCGCTCGGCGTGAGCCTCTTCGTCACCGTGCTCGGACTGCCGGTGCTCGCTGCCGCCCTGGCCGGGGCGCGGGGGTTCGGTGCCGCCGAACGGGGGCGGGCGCGGTCGCAGCTCGGGCTCGACGTCGCCGGTCCCGCTGCCGTGGACAAGCCGCGGGACGCGGGGGCGTGGGCGGGGATGCGGGCGCGGCTCTCGGACGGGGCGGGGTGGCGGGCGCTGCTCTTCCAGTTCGTGATGTTCCCTTCGCGAGTGGTGTCCTTCGTGCTCAGCGTGACCTTCCTGGTCACCGGCTGGGTGGTCGCGCTGCTTCCCGCCTACTCCTGGGTCTTCCCGCGCTACCTCGACTGGCCCGGCTACCGCCTCTTCGACTACACCTCCGGCGGCGAGCACCACGCGTTCTACCTGGAGTCGCCGGTCCAGATCGCCGGGGCGTCTCTGGTCGGCCTCGTCATCGTCTTCCTGACCCCGAAGCTGGTGCGTGCTCTGACGAACATCGACCGCGCCGCGGTGCGTTCGCTGCTCGGCTAGGGGCGCGCAGGGGAGTGAGCCGCCAGGCAGTAAGGGGCGTCCGCCTTTGCGGGCGCCCCTTACGCATGTATGGCGGTCGCCCCTTACGCATGCCCTTTCCGGCTCACGCATGCCCTGTCAGGCGTGCCGCCGACGCGATCGTGGACAGGGCCTCGCGTTCCGTCAGGCCGATCTGGATCGCCGCGTCGCAGAGTTCCTCGGCCAGGGACTCGCCGATGCCGTTCTCGTAGGCGCGGCAGGCGGCCCAGAACAGGCGGGTGTTGCGCTGCCCCTCGTGCGCGGCGAGCACGAACTGGACGAGGCCGTGGCCGCGCGGGGCAGGCATCCGCGGGAGCGCGGCCTGGTGGGCCCGTGGCGGGGGCGTGAGCAGCCGCAGCAGCGCGGGCGGGCAGCTCGCGGGAGGGAGATGGGCGGTGCCCGCCATGGTGCTGTAGACGCCGTGCTCGGTGCGTGAGCCGGGGCCGACGAGATAGCCGCCGGCGCCCCGGATGTCGATGCCGGGGGCGAGGCGGCCCGCGGAGTTGGGGACGACGGCGTCGGGCGGGCCCGTCAGCCAGATGTGGCGGCCGCCGCTCGGGGTCGCCACGACGACCGTGGCCGGGATCGTGAACAGATGACGCAGCGCCAGTTCCCGCAGGGCCGCCGGGGCGTCGGTACCGGACTTGGTGTCCAGGTCGATGCCGATCAGATGGTGTGGGGGCAGGCCGCACGCGATGCCGTAGCCGGTGGCCCAGGGGGCGGCCGCGAAGAGCGCGCGGATGCGGCGCGGGTCGGTCGAGGCGTCGTACACCCCGTGTCCCGGGCGTCCGCACTCGCCGTGGCAGGGGTTCGGCTCGGGCTGCTCGTGGTGGGGGGAGCGGAGCGCCGGCAGCTTGGTGCGGGAGAGCGGGATGACGGCGAGGCCGCGCTCGGCGGCGGACAGGGCGTGGGCGAGTACGAGTGCGGTGGCATGGCGGTCGATAGTGGCCATGCCTTCATTTTCGTACGAGTGTTCGAAGAAAGAAAGGGGGGCGGGTGCGGCGCGCGGGCGAAACGCGGGTGCGCCCGTCGATCTTCGATGAGTGAAGGAACGCTTCAGCCCGTGCGGCGCCTGGGTTTGGGGCGTATTTCGGCGGTTGAGCCGGGTCTATGAGAGGCGAGGAGTGTTTATCGACTTGTACTCACGCTTGCGGGGGAATTGGGGCTTCCGGGGTGGTTCGCCGGGGATTCGGTGGGCAACTCTGGTCTCGCGACGTCGAGCAGGACCCCCGGGCCGGTCGGCCAACTGACCCGGAAAAAGACGCTCTTGAGGTGCTCCCGGCACAACGCCGGTGCGCACCCACTGTTCTGGAGGAATCACATGGCAAGCATCCGTACCGCCCGTGTCATCGCTGCCGCCGCGGCTCTGCCCCTGGCCGCCGCGCTCTTCACGGGTGTCGCGACGGCCGACAACGGCTCCTTCGCGAACGACGGATCGAATGCGGGCGTGGCGTCCGTCAACGGCAGCGGCGTGGGGGGTAACAACAGCGGCAACTCCGCCACGACGCAGCAGCAGGCGGTCGGTTCCGGCGCCTCGAACCAGAACAACACCGCCCAGGTGAACGGCTCGGGCTTCACGGCGCTCGACCAGTCGAACGAGACCACCGCGGTCAACTTCACCAACCTCTGGTGAAGTGACGGGCCTCCGGGACAGTCCCCCGGAGCCTGCTCGATGGGGTGTGTGACGTCCTGAGCGGCGGTGCATCTGCACCGCCGCTCAGGCGCGTTCGGGGCCTGTCGTATCCGGGGGCTCCTTCTCGCGTGCCGGGTGGCCTCCTCGTATCCAGGGTGATCTCTTGACACCGGCAGGTTTTCTGACGGACAGTCAGAAAACCTTGTCGGTGCGACGCCCGTACGCGAAGGAGAGGCCCGCCGCCGTGCACCTCGCCCCCACCGAACGACAGCAGCGGCTGCGCGCCGAACTGCGCATCTACTTCAGCGATCTGATGCCGGACGGGCCGCCCGCGGGCGACGATCTCCAGGGGCAGCGCAGGCTTCTGCGGCGCATCGGGGCCGACGGCATGCTCGGCCTCGGCTGGCCGGTCGAGTACGGCGGGCAGGGGCGGGGACCCGACGAGCAGTTCGTCTTCTTCGACGAGGCCTACCGCGCGGGCGCGCCCGTGTCGATGGTCACCCTGAACACCGTCGGGCCGACCCTCATGAAGTACGGCACCGAGGAGCAGAAGGCCGCCTTCCTGCCGCGCATCCTCAGCGGCGACCTCGTCTTCGCGATCGGCTACAGCGAGCCGTCGGCCGGAACGGACCTGGCCTCGCTGCGGACGCGGGCGGTACGGGAGGCCGGTGGGCCCGGTGGGCACGGTGAGGCTGGAGAGCGCGAGGGGCCCGGCGTGACCGGCGTGACCGGCGGCGCGTGGATCATCGACGGGCAGAAGATCTTCACCTCCAACGCCCAGAACGCCGACTGGATCTGGCTGGCCTGCCGCACCGACCCCGATGCGCCCAAGCACCAGGGCATCTCGATCATCCTCGTGCCGACCGGCGCGCCGGGCTTCTCGTGGACGCCGATCGAGACCGTCGGCGGCCTGACGACCACGGCGACGTACTACGACGGGATCCGGGTGCCCGCCGCGAACCTCGTCGGCGAGGAGAACGGCGGCTGGGGGCTCATCACCAACCAGCTCAACCACGAGCGGGTGGCCCTCGCCGCGATCGGCATGCAGGCCGAGGACTTCTACGACGCGGCCCTCGCCTTCGCGCGCACGCCCGACCCGGTGACGGGCGAGCGCCGGATCGACGCCCCGTGGGTCCGGTCGAAACTGGCCGAAGCGCAGGCACGGCTCGCGGCGACGCGCCTGCTCAACTGGCGTCTGGTGGGCGATGTCGGGGCGGGCGTCCTGGCGCCGGGAGACGCGAGCGGCGTGAAGTTCGCGGGGACCGAATCGGCCGTGGAGGTGTACCGGCTGTGCCAGGAAGTCACGGGCGAAGCGGGCCTGGTGCGGGCGGGTTCCCCCGGGTCCCTGGCGTTCGGCACGGGCGGTGGCGGTGAGGGGGAGCTGGAGCGGATGAACAGGGCGGCGCAGATCAATACGTTCGGGGGCGGGGTGAGCGAGGTGCAGCGGGAGATCGTGGCGACGATGCGCCTCGGGATGCGGAGGGGGCGGCGGTGACCGAACTTTCGTACGAGACGCTGAAGGCGTTCGAGGGCCGGATGGCGGCCACATCGGCGGCGGGCAAGGACCCGGTCAACGAGCCGATGATCCGGCACTGGTGCGAGGCCATGGGGGACACCAACCCGGACTACACGGGGGCGAGTCCGATCGCGCCGCCGACCATGCTCCAGGCCTGGACGATGGGCGGACTCTCCGGGCACGACGGACGCTCGCCCGCGTACGACGAGCTGTTCGCGCTCCTGGACGGCGCGGGATACACCTCGGTCGTCGCGACGGACTGCGAGCAGGAGTATCTGCGGGCGCTGCGGCCGGGGGACGCGATCACCTTCGACGCGGTCATCGAGTCGGTGTCGGAGCGCAAGACGACGAAGCTGGGCACGGGGCACTTCGTCACCACCCGGATGGACGTCAGGGCGGACGGCGAACCGGCGGGGACGCACCGCTTCCGGATCCTCAAGTACGCACCCGCGCGGTCGAAGCCCCGGGGCAAGCGGCCCCGACCGGTGATCAACCGGGACAACGCCGGGTTCTGGGAAGGCGTGGCGCAACACCGGCTCCTGATCCAGCGCTGCGGCGGCTGCCGGGTGCTGCGCTTCCCCTGGCTGCCCGGCTGCAACGCCTGCGGGTCGCTGGAATGGGACACGATCGAGGCGAGCGGCGAGGGCACGGTCTACTCGTACGTCGTCATGCACCACCCGCCCTTCCCCGCCTTCGACCCGCCGTACGCCGTCGCGCTCATCGATCTCGCGGAGGGCGTGCGGATGGTCAGCAACGTGGTGGGGGTGCCCAGCGACAAGCTGCGGATCGGGCAGCCGGTGCGGCTCGAATTCCGGCAGGTGGACGCGGAGTTGGAGCTACCGGTGTTCCGGGCCGTCGAGGGCATGGCGGGGGGCGGGGTCTGACATGGACTTCACGCCTACGGAGGAGCAGGCCTCCGCACGGGACCTGGCCGGAGAGATCTTCGGGGACCTGTCCACGCCCGAGCGGCTCGCAGCCGCGGGAACGGGATCGGACGCCGAGCTGTGGAAGGCGCTGTGCGCGGCGGGTCTGCCGGGCGCGGTGGAGGATGTCGGCCTGCTCGGGCTCGTACTGCTGCTTGAGGAGCAGGGGCGGGTGACGGCACAGGTGCCGTTCGCGGCGAGCTGTGTCTACGGGCTGCTCGCGGTGGCGGCGCACGGCACGGACGAGCAGCGGGAGCGGCTGCTGCCGGGGCTGCGGGACGGCACGGCCGTCGCGACGGGGGCGTTCCCGGCGCGGGGCGGCGTGGTGGTCGCCGCGGAGGGAGAGCCGGGCGGCGTGGCGGTCGCCGCCAAGGGGACGCTGACCGGGGAAGTGCCCTGGGTGCCGTGGTTGCGGGATGCCACGGAGGTCCTGGTGGCGGTGCGCGAACCGGAGCCGCCGGGCGGTCACAGCCTGTGGAGGGTGCGGGTGGCCGACGCGGAGACCGAGCCCGTGGAGCTGACGGCGCCCTGGGCGGCGGGGCGGCTCGTCCTGGACGGGGCTCCCGCGGAGCGGCTCGGAGGGCAGGGGGCGTACGACGACGTCCTGGCGAGCGCGCGGACGGCGTTCGCGGGGTTGCAGGCCGGGGTGTGCGCGGGGTCGTTGGCCCGCGCGGTCGCCCATACGAACGAGCGGGAGCAGTTCGGGCGCCCGCTCGCCGCCAAACAGGGGGTCCAGCTGCGGGCGGCGGACGCCCATATGGACACCGAGGCGATACGGGTCACGGCGTACGAGGCGGCCTGGCGGCGTGACACCGGCCTTGCGTACGGCACGCATGCGCTGACCGCCGCCTGGTGGGCCTCGGAGGCGGGCAAGCGCGTCGTGCACGCCGGCCAGCATCTGCACGGCGGCATGGGCGCCGACCTCGACCATCCCGTGCACCGGTACTTCCTGTGGGGGCGGCAGCTGGACGCCTACCTGGGCTGCGGAGGCGAAGTCCTCGCGGAGATGGGCGACTTGATCGCGCGGGACGCGCGGGAGGAGAAGGCATGACGGGGAGACGGGATTCCGGCGGAGCCGCCGTAGGGGAGAACGTGAAGGCCGCCGTAGGAGAGAACACGAAGGCCGCCGTAGGGGAGAACCCGAAGGTCGGGGACGAGTTGCCGGAGCTCACCATCCCGGTCACCCGGACGCTGATCGTCTCCGGTGCGATCGCCTCGCGGGACTACCAGGACGTGCACCACGACCCGGTGGCCTCGCGGGAGAAGGGCTCCCCCGACATCTTCATGAACATCCTGACCACGAACGGCCTGGTCGGGCGGTACATCACGGATCACTTCGGTGCGGGGACGATCCTGCGCAAGGTGGCGATCCGGCTGGGCGCTCCCAACTATCCGGGCGACACGATGGTGTTGACCGGCGCGGTGGAGCAGGTCGACGGCGATACGGCCACGGTCCGTGTGGTCGGGGCCAACGCCATCGGCAAGCACGTCACCGGCACGGTCACGGTCACCGTTCCGGGCGCGGTCACCGTTCCGGGCGGGGCGCCGGCAGGGGGCGCGGCATGAGCGCGGGCACACGCGACCGCCTCGGCGGGAAGGCCGCCGTCGTGGGGATAGGGGCCACCGAGTTCTCCAAGGACTCGGGGCGCAGTGAACTGAGGCTCGCCGTGGAGGCGGTGGGCCTCGCGCTCGACGACGCCGGGCTTACCCCCGCCGACGTGGACGGCATGGTCACGTTCACGATGGACACGAACCCGGAGATCACCGTCGCGCAGGCGGCCGGTATCGGAGAGCTCACCTTCTTCTCCCGCGTCCACTACGGCGGAGGCGCGGCCTGCGCGACCGTCCAGCAGGCGGCGCTCGCGGTGGCGACCGGCGTGGCCGAGGTCGTCGTCTGCTACCGCGCGTTCAACGAGCGGTCGGGGCGGCGTTTCGGTTCGGGCGTGCAGCACCGGGAGCCGTCGGCGGAGGGCGCCGCGCTCGGCTGGTCCCTGCCGTTCGGTCTGCTGACCCCCGCCTCCTGGGTGGCCATGGCGGCCCAGCGCTATCTGCACACCTATGGCCTGACCCCCGAGGTCTTCGGGCATGTGGCGGTCACCGACCGGAAGTACGCGGCGACCAACCCCGCGGCCTACTTCCACGGGAAGCCGATCACGCTCGCCGATCACGCCGCGTCGCGCTGGATCGTCGAACCGCTGCGGCTCCTGGACTGCTGCCAGGAGACCGACGGCGGCCAGGCGATCGTCGTGACGAGCGTGGAGCGGGCCCGCGATCTGCCGAAGCCCGCGGCGGTCATCACCGCGGCGGCGCAGGGGGCGGGCCGGGCGCAGGAGCAGATGACCAGCTTCTACCGCGACGACCTGAGCGGCCTACCCGAGATGAGCGTGGTGGCCCGGCAACTGTGGCGGACCTCCGGTCTCGCGCCCGGTGACATCGACGTGGGCATTCTGTACGACCACTTCACGCCGTTCGTCCTGATGCAGCTTGAGGAGTTCGGCTTCTGCGGTCCCGGCGAGGCGGCGGACTTCGTGGCCGGGGAGATGCTGCCGCTGAACACGCACGGAGGGCAGCTCGGGGAGGCGTATCTGCACGGGATGAACGGCATAGCGGAAGCGGTCCGACAGGTGCGGGGCACGTCCGTGAACCAGATACCCGGAGCGGCGCGCACGCTCGTGACCGCGGGCACCGGTGTCCCCACATCGGGGTTGATTCTGGCGGCGGACGGCTGAACGCGGAGCGTGTCCCGGCCGGGGCGGGGGCGTCGGGCCGTTCACTCGGCGTATGCGATGTCAAAAGCTGATGATGGGATTCGTCCTGGCCACCGCCTTGGTCACGCTGGCCATGGCCGCGCCGGCGACCGGCGCGGTGAACAAACCCGGAACCGGAGAGCGTGCCGCCAGGAAGGCGGCAGCCGTTTCGGTCTTCAGGGGCTGGGCCTTCGACACCTGCCTCGCTCCGTCCGTCGACACGATGCGGCGCTGGTCGGCCTCCGACTACCAAGCGGTGGGCGTGTACTTCGGGGGCCGCGGCCGGGCGTGCGCGCGCCAGCCGCACCTGAGCCACGGGTGGATGCGCTCGGTGCGGGCGATGGGGTGGAAGGTCCTTCCGGTGTACGTCGGTTCGCAGTCGCCCTGCGTCATCGCGAAGAACAAGAAGCACGTCCGCATGGGGCGCTACCCGGTTCGGCAGGGGACGCAGGAGGGCCGTGACGCGGTACGCAGGGCGAGGGCGTACGGGATGAAGGCGAGCAGCGCCCTCTACTTGGACATGGAGGCCTACTCCTACAAGAAGGCGGAGTGCGGCAGGGCCACGCTGGCCTTCGTGCGGGCCTGGAACCGCGAGGTGCGCAGGTTCGGGTACGTACCGGGGTTCTACAGCAGTGCGAACTACGGCGTACGGCACATGGAGACGGCGCGGCGGGCCGGAGTGCGGGACCTGCCGTCGGCGATGTGGTTCGCGCGCTGGCACAAGAGGCCGCATCTGTACCGCGAGCCCGTGCTGCGGCAGAACGCGTGGCGCGAGCGGCGCATCCACCAGTACGCGGGGAACGTGAAGGAGAGGCACGGCGGGCGTACTTTGAAGATCGACCGGAACCTCGTGCACGCGCCGGTGGCCCGGATCGGCTAGGACGGAGCGCGGTCCGCCCGGGGATGAACCCTCAGGGGGTGTGCTCCGCCTCCTCCACCTTCAGGAGGTGGGGCTACCACCCCGCGTACAACCTGAGGCGGACACGGCTTAGGGACCTGCGGCCGATCCGCTGAAGTAGGGGGCGCTTCTAGCGTGGAGCCATGACCGTATCCATGGTGCCCATGTGCACCAGCGCATCGAAGGCCGCGACGCGGACAGCGAGTCCTTCGGCGTATCCGTCGTTCGCGTCGTACGTACGGGCACGACAGCCCGTGTTGCTTCGCACCGCGCGCTCGCTGACCGCGAATCCGAGCGATGCCGAGGATCTGCTGCAGACGGCCCTGACCAAAACCTATGTCGCGTGGGACCGGATCCAGGACCACAGGGCGCTCGACGGCTATGTGCGCCGGGCCCTGCTCAACACCCGGACCTCGCAGTGGCGCAAGCGCAAGGTCGACGAGTTCGCGTGTGACGAGCTTCCCGAGCCCGAGGTGACGCCGGTCGCGGATCCGGCCGAGCAGCAGGTGCTCAGGGACGCGATGTGGCGCGCGATCATGAAGCTGCCCGCGCGGCAGCGGGCGATGGTCGTCCTGAGGTACTACGAGGATCTCAGCGAGGCACAGACCGCCGAGGTGCTCGGGGTGTCCATCGGCACGGTCAAGAGCGCGGTTTCGCGGGCGCTCGGCAAGCTGCGCGAGGACCCGGAGCTCACGCCGGTCCGGTGATCACCCGGCTTCGGCGCGGCCGTCGGCGCATGCTCCGGCCGGTGATCGGCGCAGCTCCGGCTGACCTTTCTTCTCCCGACCTAGTGACATACCGTGCGGTATGCGGCAAGAATCTGGCGAGCCCTACTGCCAGGTAGGTCATTCGGGAGCCGCCCCGGATGAATGCCGCGCGCCCACCGGGAGGACGCCGTGCTGAGCACGATGCAGGACGTACCACTGACCGTCACCCGCATCCTCCGGCACGGGACGACCGTGCACGGGTCGTCGCAGGTCACCACATGGACGGGTGAGGCCTCCCCGCAGCGCCGCAGCTTCCGTGAGATCGGTGAACGCTCCGCCCAGCTGGCGCACGCGCTGCGCGAGGACCTCGGGGTCGACGGCGACGAGCGCGTGGCCACCTTCATGTGGAACAACGCCGAACACGTCGAGGCCTACTTCGCGGTCCCCTGTATGGGCGCCGTACTGCACACCCTCAATCTCCGGCTGCCCGCCGACCAGCTCGCCTGGATCGTGAACCACGCGGCCGACCGCGTCATCATCGTCAACGGCTCCCTCATCCCGCTGCTCGCGCCCCTCCTTCCGCAGCTGCCGACCGTCGAGCACCTGGTGATCTCGGGCCCCGGCGACCGCTCGCCGCTGGCCGGAATCCAGGCTCAGGTGCACGAGTACGAGGACCTGATCGCCGCCAAGCCCACGGCCTACGACTGGCCCGAGCTCGACGAGCGCACGGCCGCCGCCATGTGCTACACCTCCGGCACCACCGGCGACCCCAAGGGCGTCGTCTACTCGCACCGCTCCATCTACCTGCACTCCATGCAGGTCAACATGAGCGAGTCCATGGGCCTGACGGACGCGGACACCACGCTCGTCGTCGTCCCGCAGTTCCACGTCAACGCCTGGGGCCTGCCGCACGCGACCCTGATGGCCGGCGTGAACATGCTGATGCCGGACCGCTTCCTCCAGCCCGCCCCGCTCGCCGAGATGATCGAGACGGAGCGGCCCACGCACGCCGCCGCGGTCCCCACCATCTGGCAGGGCCTGCTCGCCGAACTCTCCGCGAAGCCGCGTGACGTCAGCTCGCTGGGCCAGGTCACCATCGGCGGCTCGGCCTGCCCGCCCTCGCTGATGGAGGCGTTCGACCAGCTGGGCATGCGGGTCTGCCACGCCTGGGGCATGACGGAGACTTCCCCGCTCGGCACGGTCGCCCGCCCGCCGGCCAAGGCCCTCGGCACCGACGAGGAGTTCGCCTACCGCCTCACGCAGGGCCGCTTCCCGACCGGAGTCGAGGCCCGCCTGGTCGGACCCGGCGGAGAGCACCTGCCGTGGGACGGCGAGTCGGCGGGCGAGCTGGAGGTGCGCGGGCCGTGGATCGCGGGCGCCTACTACGGCGGCGCGGCGGGCGAGGCCCTCAGGCCCGAGGACAAGTTCAGTGCGGACGGCTGGCTGAAGACCGGTGACGTCGGCGTCATCTCCTCCGACGGATTCCTGACGCTCACCGACCGCGCGAAGGACGTCATCAAGTCGGGCGGCGAGTGGATCTCCAGCGTCGAGCTGGAGAACGCGATCATGTCCCACCCGGAGGTCGCGGAGGCGGCGGTCGTCGCCGTCCCCGACGAGAAGTGGGGCGAACGCCCGCTCGCGACGGTCGTCCTGAAGGAGGACTCGACCCTCGACTACGCCGCCCTGCGCGACTTCCTCGCGGGCACCATCGCCAAGTGGCAGCTGCCGGAGCGCTGGGCGATCGTGCCGGCCGTGCCGAAGACGAGCGTCGGCAAGTTCGACAAGAAGGTGCTGCGCAGGCAGTACGCGGACGGCGAACTGGACGTCACGAAGCTCTGACGGCCGTCCCAGACCACCCCTCGCCCGGACCCTGGTCCGGGCGAGGGGTGGTCTGGTTGAGGGGGCCTAGTTGGTGCCGATCTTCGCCAGCAGGTCCACGATCCGGTCCTGTACCTCGCCGTTCGTCGAGCGTTCCGCGAGGAAGAGGACCGTCTCCCCCGCCGCGAGCCGCGGCAGCTCCGTCTGGTCGACGGCGGCGGTGTAGACGACGAGCGGAGTGCGGTTCAACTGGCCGTTCGCGCGCAGCCAGTCGATGATTCCGGCCCTGCGGCGACGTACCTGCATCAGGTCCATCACCACCAGGTTCGGCCGCATCTGCGCCGCGAGCGTCACCGCGTCCGCGTCGCTCTCGGCCCGCGCGACCTGCATGCCGCGCCGCTCCAGCGTCGCGGTCAGGGCCAGCGCGATCTCCTCGTGCTCCTCGATGACGAGGACCCGCGGCGGGTGCTGCTCGCTGTCGCGGGGCGCGAGCGCCTTCAGGAGTACGGCGGGGTCGGCGCCGTACGCGGCCTCGCGCGTCGCCTGGCCGAGTCCGGCCGTGACGAGTACGGGGACCTCGGCGGCGACGGCGGCCGTGCGCAGCGACTGGAGCGCCGTACGCGTGATCGGTCCCGTCAGCGGGTCCACGAACAGCGCCGCGGGGAACGCCGCGATCTGGGCGTCGACCTCCTCGCGGGAGTTCACGATCACGGGGCGGTAGCCGCGGTCGCTCAGTGCCTGCTGCGTGGTGACGTCGGGCGCGGGCCAGACCAGGAGGCGGCGCGGGTTGTCCAGCGGCTCGGGCGGCAGCTCGTCGTCCATGGGCTGCGGCTGGGGCCGGTTGGCCACCTCGACGGCACCGCCGGGACCGTCCAGCGGCTCCGGGCCCTCGTCGGCGTCCTCGTCGGGCGCACCGATCGCGTACGAGCGTCCCGCGCCCTCCGACGAGGACGCGATACGGGACTGCGGCTGACCCGGAGTCTGGGCCTGCGCCGGGGGATGCGGGCGGGCAGCGGTCTCGGGGCGGTCGTTGCCTGCGGAGTCAGCGGAGCCTGCGGGGGCCGCGGCCCCTGCGGACCCCGCTGAGCCAGGGGGAGTGGAGAGCCTGCGGCGGCGCCCGGAGCCGCTGACGGAGCCGCCGAGGGTGGACTGCGACGGAGCCGCGGGCTGCGCCGGTGCCTGCTCCGGCAACGGGGCCGCGGTGGACTGAGGGGCGTCCGTCACGGGCGCGGAAGCCGGTGCCTGCTGTGACTCCTGGGCCGGAGGCGTCTGCGGAGCCTGCTGGGCCTCCGGAGGCTGCGGCGCCTGCGGGATCTGGGGACTCTGGGGATTCTGCGGACCCGCGGCGGCCGGAGCCTGGCCCTGTGCCTGACCCTGGGTCTGCCCCTGAACCTGACCCTGCTGAAGCCCCCGTCGACGCTGCTGCTGCTCGGCGATCTGCTGGCCGAACGGGACGCCCTGCCCGAGCGTACGCACGCTGATCGCGCGCCCCTGCGTCGAGTTGGGGTCACCGGGCGCGGCCTCGGCGGGCAGCGGCTGCGCGGCCCTGGAGGCCTGTGCCCCGCGCTCGGGCGGCAGCGCGACACCCCTGCCGGGCGTGTGGACGCCACGCGCGGGAGTGCCTTCGGCGTACGTGGTGGCCTGCGAGGGAACACCGGCGGCCGGGGTCTGCTGCGCCTCCGCCTCAGCGGGACCGGCAGCGGCCGGAGCCTCCGCGGCGGGTTCCGGCGCCGGAGCCGACCGGCGGCGGCCCGTGGGCGCCTGAGCCGGGTGCGGCTGCGGCGGGGTGTGATCGTCGGCCGGGTGGTGCAGGGCGGCTTCGTGCTGCCCCGTGTCGTCCTGCTGGTCGGCGGACGCGGGCGGCAGGGCGAACACGCGCCCGCTGGGAGCCTCCTCGGCGGCGGCCCGCTCCTTGGCGGCGGCCAGCGCACGACGGCGCCGCCCGGTCGGCCTGGGCGAACCCTCGCCCGCATCACCGGAAGACCCGGCAGTGGCACCGGGCCCGGCGACAGCCACGGCCGACCCTGGAGCCGAAGCACCGCCGGAAGCACCGCCCCCACCCGAAGGCAGGGCAGGCGGCAACGCCAACTGGTCATCGCCACGCGGCGCCTGCCGACCGGAAGCGGGAGCCACCCCGCCCGCCGGAACCGGCACACCCTGCGGCGGCACGGTGGCCCCGAGCGCGGCGGACCCCGCAGCATGCTCGGCAGCGGTCACCACGGACCCGACAGCCCCCGCGCCCTCAGCGGCGCTGGGACGCCCGCGCCGACGCCCCGTCCCTCCGGAAACCTGCGCGCCCCCGGCCGGTACGGACGCCTCCGGAGCAGCCGGAACCCCGCCCGGAGCCGCCTCCGTGCCCGAAGCCGAGGCAGCAGCCGGAGCCTGCGCGGCATCAGCCTCAGCCGCACGCCGCCCACGCCGCCGCCCGGTCCCGCTGGGCGCAACCCCGCCGGGCGCACCGGAAACGCCTTCCCCGGAGCCCGCCGAAGCGGCGTCCCCCGGAACCGCGCTCTCCAGGAACGAGTCGACCGAGGGCCCAGCGGCCCGCCGGGCCCGGCGACGGCCGCCACCCGTGGCGGGCGAAGCCTGCGCGGGCACCACTACGGAAGAACCGACAGAGCCACCGGAATCAGCCTCGGCGGAAGGGGCGGAACCGCCCGTCACAGCGGGCGGGGCGGCAACCGCCCCGCTCCCCGCGCCGATCGGAACCTCTAGAACGTACGCGGTGCCGCTCATCCCCGGCACCTCGTGCGTCTGGAGCACGCCGCCGTGCGCCCGCACGATGCCGCGGACGATCGGCTCGTGCACCGGGTCTCCCCCGGCGTACGGTCCCCGCACCTCGATGCGGACGACCTCGCCGCGCTGGGCGGCGGCCACCACCACGGTCGAGTCGACGTACCCGCCCGCGGCGACGGCCGCGGGTGCCACACCGGCGCGCGCGTTGCCCGTGGCGTCGATACCGGCCACGTCGGCGACCAGGTGGGCGAGAGCCGTGGCGAGCCGTCCCGGGTCGACCTCGACCTCGATCGGCGGCGCGTGCACCGCGAACTGCGCGCGTCCGGGCCCGATCAGCTCGACCGCGCCCTCGACACCGCTCGCGATGACGGCGTCGAGCATGACCTTCGTGCACGCGAGCTGATCGGCGCCGGAGTCGAGCAGCTGGAAGCCGAGGACGTTGTCGACGAGCGTGGTGATGCGCGCGTACCCGGCCGAAAGGTGATGGAGGACCTGATTCGCCTCGGGCCACAACTGCCCGGCGTCATCGGCGGCGAGAGCCGAAAGCTCGCGGCGCAGTTCGTCGAGCGGACCCCGCAGGGACGACCCCAGGACGGCGACCAGCTGTTCGTGCCGCGCGGCCAGCGCGTCGTACCGCGCCTTCTCCTGCTCGGCCAGCTCCTCGAACCGGTCCTTCTCGCGCTCGGCGAGCGCCGCGTACCGCTCCTGTTCGGCGGCGATCTCCTCGGCGCGCTGCTCGGCGGCGGCGGCGAGTTCCGCCGCGTGCTGCTCCGTCGCGGCCCGCAGCTCTTCCGTGCGGCGCTCCGTGGCGGCCTGCATCTCCTGCGCGTGCTGTTCGAGCGCGGCCTGGTGCTCCTCGGCCAGCGCGTCGTAGGGCCGCCGGTCGGTGAAGGTCATGACCGCGCCGACGAGCTGGTCCCCGTCGCGCACGGGCGCCGTCGTCAGGTCGACCGCGACCCGTTCGCCGCTCTTGGACCACAGGACCTGCCCGCGCACCCGGTGCTTGCGCCCGGAGCGGAGCGTGTCCGCGAGCGGGGACTCCTCGTACGGGAAGGGCTCGCCGTCGGCGCGGGAGTGGAGCACCAGGTGGTGCAGTTCCTGCCCGCCGAGGTCGCTGGCCCGGAAGCCCAGTATCTGCGCGGCGGCCGGGTTGACGAGGACGACCCGGCCCTCGGTGTCCGTGCCGACGACGCCTTCGGCGGCGGCGCGCAGGATCATCTCGGTCTGCCGCTGGGAGCGCGCGAGTTCGGCCTCGGTGTCCACCGCGCCCGAAAGGTCGCGTACGACGAGCATGAGCAACTCGTCGCCGGTATAGCCGTAATTGTCGTAGGCGTCCCGGATGTCTTCGAGGTTCGAGCTGGTGACCTCGACGGGGAACTCGCTGCCGTCCGTGCGGCGCGCGATCATGCGCGTCGGCTTCGTGCGCCCGCGCTCGTCGATGGAATCGGGCCTGCGCATCGATCCGGGAATGAGCCGGGAGTCGAACTCCGGCAACAGATCGAGGAGCCCGCGCCCCACCAGGGCGGTGCCCGGCGTCTCGAACGCCTCGAGCGCGATCGCGTTCGCGTTCACGACGGTCCCGTTGGCATTCACGAGGACCAGCGCGTCCGGGAGCGCGTCGAGTATGGCTGCGAGGCGAGCAGCGCCTCGGGATGGCCTGCTGCTCACGACGACGCTTCCTCCCTGGTTACTGCTGCTTGCCGACTCGCCCGGGCCATCTTGCCGCGTGGTCCGTGGCGTGTCACGGAAGGGAGTCTACGGGGAGAGGTTGCGGGCGCGACGCCGGATGAGAGGGAGGTCGCACGCAGAAGATGTGAGGCTTCCGTACCCCCTGGTCACGACGGGTGGGTTGCCGGTGGCATAAAGCGGGGGCCGGGAACCGGACACAGTCGTGGCCGAAAACGCACCGACGGGTTCTAGGCACCGGCCTCGGGCAGTACGGGAACGAGGTTGTTCCACCGGGAGATCTCGCAGCCGTTGCTGCGGTCGTACGTCGCGTCCACCGGCCGTCCGTGCCACGTTCCGGTGATGCGCGCGGTGGCGGGGCCGCCGTACTGCATGGTGCAGTTCGCGTCGGCGGGCGTGGGCGCGAAGGTGTCGCTGCCCCACCTCTCCTGGTCGAGTTTCGCGCACGCTTCCTGCGCGCGCGGGTGCGTGCCGCCCGTCGGGTGGCATTCCAGCTCGAACGTCCCGTTGTTCCCTGCCCCGGCGTCGGTGACCTTCACCGTGAGCCGGTCGGGGCTCGACGCGGTCAACGGCGTCGACAGGTCGAAGGGGTCCATGCCGGCGTGGGCGACGGCGGGCGCGGCGGACAGGGCGGCGACGGACGCGGCGGCGGTGAGGATCAGACGGCGCAGCATGACGGGGCTCCACTGGGTGCGGGATACCGGGTACGCGAACACGTACGGGCTCTACCGCGTCTAACGGCGTTGACGCCGTGACGTTGCGGGCGCGTAAGACGCTTTGCTCTGCGGGCCGCCCGACTAGTACCGTAAGACCCGCGATTGGTGACACGCCGCTCGGCTGTGTCATCATCTGCACGCACCCCCCGCGCTCGCGCAGAGGTGCAAGCTGGAGGCGTCGCCTAGTCCGGTCTATGGCGCCGCACTGCTAATGCGGTTTGGGACTTAAATCCCATCGAGGGTTCAAATCCCTCCGCCTCCGCTGCAAGATCCCGAAGCCCCGGTCCCCTGGACCGGGGCTTCGGACGTTTCCCGCCAGGAGGCGTGTTTCCGCAGGTCGCAAGCGGTGTGGCTAACGGATTTCACATGGCGGCGGCGGTCATGTAATGTTCTTCCTGTCGCCGCGAGCGGGCCGAAAGGCCGGGGAGCGAAGGCAAACAAAAGAAAAATCAAGCACTCGTAGCTTAACGGATAGAGCATCTGACTACGGATCAGAAGGTTGCAGGTTCGAATCCTGCCGAGTGCACAGCAGGTCGAAGGCCCCGTGGAGAGATCCACGGGGCCTTCGGCGTTACGGGCGCCATTCCTCCTGCCACAGGTGGTGCAGTTCGTAGGCCAGGGCGAGGGTCTGGAGGTCCTGGAGGGCGCTGATCTCGTTGTGGGGCCAGTTGGGGGCGGTGTGATCGGCCTCGCGGATGACGGCCTCGCTGCTGTGGGCGATGCTCCGGCGGTCGGCGATCTGCTGGTGCATGCGGCGTGGGGTGCGGCAGTCGCAGCGGGGCCGGCCGCTGTCGCCGGGGGCCCGGGGCGCTGGGCAGTCGGCTCTGTGGAAGAGGTCCGCGGAGGCCTCCTCCTCGTCGAGGCGGGCGTGCACGAAGGCGGCCAGGGTGGTGAGCCGCACGGCGGGAGTCGTACCGCCGGGCGGGAGTGTGCCGGGCGTGGCGGGGCGGCTCGCTATGTCTTCGCTTCGGCGTAACGCGAGCCACTGCTTTCGGTCGGCGCGGATCTGTGCTGCCCGCAGCCGCATCTCCACCGACTCGGACCGCATCTGGCGGGCTCTCTCGATCGTCTCCAGGGCCTTGTTGCGCAGCCGCTCGCAACGCTCGAAGGCGTCGGCGACTCGAAAGGTGTCGACCGGGTTGAGCATCCTGCCTCCTCACTGGTTGCTGGACGAGAGGCCGTGCGGCGACCCCCCGGTACGTACGTAGGGGCTTTATGGGGACGGTGTGTCCCGGCCCGGGTCTCTGGCGGCGGGCGGCGCACTGGGAAGGCCGCGGTCGGCGAGGACGTCCTGGGCGACGACGGCGAGACGGACGCGGTGGTGGCGCGCGCGGCGGCGCAGGGTGTCGAAGGCCTCCGCGAGGGAGATGCCGCGGCGGGCGGCGAGGAATCCCTTGGCCTGTTCGATGACGATGCGGGTGTGCAGGGCCGTACGGAGTTGTTCGTTGAGGGTGTACGCCTGCCGGAGGGTGCGGGCGTGGAGCAGGCCGATGGCGGCGGCGTCGGCGAGCGCCTGCGCCAGCGCGAGGTCGGCGGCCGGCATCGGGCCGTGGCCGGTGCGCAGCAGGAGCAGGCTGCCGAGGGTCTCGGTGCGCAGCCGCAGGGGCACGGCACCCGCGTAGGTGTA
The DNA here is from genome assembly GCF_040644915.1 of Streptomyces sp. NPDC046925. Lineage (NCBI taxonomy): Bacteria > Bacillati > Actinomycetota > Actinomycetes > Kitasatosporales > Streptomycetaceae > Streptomyces > Streptomyces sp. NPDC046925. Next base: position 525,542 of record NZ_JBEYWZ010000005.1, read on the forward strand.
GCCGGCCGCGCGGGCCCGGAAGGTGAAGTCGCGCCAGAGGGCGGGAGCGGCGCCGAGGTAACCGGGGGCGATGGCGGCGGCGGTGCGGTAGCCGTCGACCGCGGGGCCTTCGCGCAGGGCCGCGTCGAGCAGTGCGGCCTTGGCGGTCTCGGCTGTCTTGTCGGTCTCGGCTGTCTCGGCGGGCTCGGTGTCGTGGATGCCGAGGGCGCCGGAGGTTGGCGCTGCCGGGATGTACAGACGGGTTTCCGGGGAGGCCGGTGCTTCCGGGGAGGCCAGCAGGACGACGGCGTCCGTGATGTCGAGGATCTCGCGGCAGCGGGAGTTCAGCCGCTCCACGTAGTCGATGACGTCGAAGTCGTCCGCCAGGGTGTCGGCGAGTTCCACGAAAGCGCGGGCGACCTGTTCTTCCCTGCTCATCCCCATCCTCCGGTGCCTGCGTACGCAGGCTGGCCACTTTCCGTGACCGGGAGGTTACTCCTCCCCGCCGCGCAGGTCCCGGCGAATGCCGAAAACGGCCCCCGGAGGTGACCCCGGGGGCGCCCGCGACAGGAGGGGGAGCGTGCCGGTCCGGCTTCAGGCCGGTGTCTTGACGGCTGCGCCCGCCCGGAGCTGTTCCCGTACGACGCGGCGGGGGCGGCTCGGCATCCCCGTCATCGGGTTGGCGACGCCCCAGGCCGCGCCCTTGCAGATCACTTCCTTGTAGGCCGCGGCGAGCCGTCCCGTCAGGGCCGCTCGGACCGCGCGGTCGTCGGCGGTGACGTACTGGATCAGGCCCTGCTTGCGGCCGAGGGAGATGCACTGGTTGAAGTAGCGCATCGGGGTCTTCGGGATCTTCCCGCCGGTCAGGCGGGCCGCGATGGCATCGGCGGCCTGCCACGCCATGGGGGTACCGGTGGCGCACGACATCCGCAGGGGCTTGTCGCCGGGGCCCATCGCCATGGCCGCGTCGCCGATCGCGTACACGTCCGGGTGCGACACCGAGCGCATGGTCCGGTCGACCACGATCTGGCCCGACTCGGTGACCTCCAGGGTGGTGGCCCGTGCGATGGGGTGGACGGCGAAGCCGGTGGTCCACAGGGTGACCGCGGCCGGGATCGTCGTGCCGTCGGTGGTGGTGACGCCGTCCTCCCGCACCTCGGCGACCGCCGCCTGCTCGTACGCGGTGATGCCGAGCTTGCCGAAGACCTTCCGTACGTGGTCGCGGCCCTTGGGCGAGAGCCAGTCGCCGAGGGTGCCGCGGGCGGCGAGGGCGACGTCGAGGTCCGGGCGGGACTCGGCGATCTCGGTCGCGGCCTCCAGGCCGGTGAGCCCGCCGCCGACGACGACCACGGTCTCTCCGGCGCCGAGACCGGCCAGGCGCTCGCGAAGGCGGAGCGCGCCGGGGCGGCTCGCGATCTGGTGGGCGTGCTCGGCGGTGCCGGGGACGCCCTGGGTGTTCCAGCCGCTGCCGAGGGCGTAGACGAGGGTGTCGTACTCCAGTTCCTCCTCGCGCGGTTCTGCCACGCGCGGTTCTGCCGCGTCGACCGCCGTGACGGTGACGGTCTTGCGGTCGGCGTCCACCGCCGTGACCCGCGCGAGCTTCAGCTCGACGCCGGTGCCCGCGAACATCTCGCCGAAGGGCCGGGGCCTGAGGTCCTGGCCGGCGGTCAGCTGGTGCAGGCGGACGCGCTCGACGAAGTCGGGTTCGGTGTTGACGAGGGTGATGGCGACGTCGTCGCGGTGCAGCCGCTTGGCGAGGCGTCCGGCGGCGATGGCTCCGGTGTATCCGGCTCCGATGACGATGATGCGGTGCTGCGGCATGGTCTGCGTGGACTGAGTGGTCTGCGTGGACTGCATGGTCTGGCTCCTGTCAGCTCTTCATCGGCTCTTCGGCGGGTTGCGCCCCTTGAACCGGGCAGCCCGCCGTTTCCTGACAGGAGCAGGATGTGAAGCACGTCACATGGTCGTCATCGCTGGTCAGAAGGCCTCGCGCAGCGCGGGTTCCCCGTGGTCGGTGGCCGCCCACTGCCGGGTCGCGCGTTCGAGCTTGTCGGGGTTGACCTGGTTGTGGAACGCCGCGATGCCGTCGGCGGTGATCTCCAGGCACATGATGCCGACGACCCGGCCGTCGATGACCGCCACGATGGCGGGGGCGCCGTTGGCGGTCGTGACGTGGGCCTCGGGGGAGCCGCCGACGTAGGCGCGCTTGGCCTGGCTCGGTTTGAACAGGCCCCGCATGAACTTGGCGACCGCGACGGCGCCTTCGAACGCCTTGGCGCGGGCCGGGACCTTCCCGCCGCCGTCGCCGATCGCGACGGCGTCCGCGGTGAGCAGCGCCACCAGCGGTTCGGTCCGGCCGCTGGTGGCGGCCGCGAGGAACTCCTCGACGATCCGCATGGCCGCGGCCTCGTCGATCTCGGCGGTGCGGGTCCTGCCCTCCGCGACGTGCTTCTTGGCGCGGTGGAAGAGCTGCTGGCCCGCGGATTCGGTGATGTCGAGGATCTCGGCGATCTCGCGGTGCCGGTAGCCGAAGGCCTCCCGCAGCACGTACACCACGCGCTCGTCGGGCGAGAGGCGCTCCATGAGCCTGAGGACCGCGTACGACAGGGACTCGCGCTGTTCGGCGGTGTCGGCGGGGCCGAGCATCGGGTCGCCGGCCAGCAGCGGTTCGGGCAGCCACTCGCCGACGTAGGTCTCGCGCCGGGCGCGGGCCGATGTGAGCTGGTTGAGGCAGAGGTTGGTGAGGACCTTCGTCAGCCAGGCCTCGGGGACCTCGATGCGCTCGACATCGGCGGCCTGCCAGCGCAGGAAGGTGTCCTGCACGGCGTCCTCGGCGTCGCTCGACGAGCCCAGGAGGCGGTAGGCGATGGCCTCCAGGCGGGGCCTCGCGGCCTCGAACCGGTCCACGTCGTTCATGGTCAGTGCCATGGCCGGATTTTAACTCCCGCGATGTCGGCTCTCACGGGCGTCATTGACATGCACGGCACAATGGTCCGGACCAATCCCGCCCGGGATGGGCGACGTTCGAGGCAGCAGGGAGTGATGGCGCGGTGTGGAGAAGACGAGGGCTTGCCGTTCTGGTCGCGCTCGCGGTGGCCTGCGGGGTGGGCTCCGGGGTGAGCGGGCCGGGAGCCGTCGCCGCCACCGGAGAGCGGAGCAACTCCGTGGCGCGGGGCAACGCCGAGGAGCGGGGCGGCGCCGAGGAGCGGGGCAAGACGCGGTTCGTCGTCAGCGAGGCCCAGTTCGAGCGGATGTTCCCCGAGCGGAACTCGTTCTTCACGTACGACGGTCTCGTCGAGGCCACCCGTGCGTACCCCGAGTTCGCGCGGACGGGCAGCAAGGCGGTGCGGCGCCAGGAGGCAGCCGCCTTCCTGGCCAACGTCAGCCACGAGACCGGCGGCCTCTTCTACGTCGTGGCCCAGGACGAGTCCACGTACCCGATCTTCTGCGACAAGACCCAGCCCTACGGGTGCCCGGCGGGCGAGTCCGCGTACTACGGGCGCGGCGCGATCATGCTGAGCTGGAACTTCAACTACAAGGCGGCCGGTGACGCGCTCGGCATCGACCTTCTCAACAACCCCTCACTCGTGGAGCGCGATCCGAAGGTCGCCTGGATGACCGCCCTTTGGTACTGGAACACCCAGACCGGCATGGCCACCGTCACCGGGCACGATGCGATGATGCAGCGGAAGGGCTTCGGCGAGACCATCCGCAGCCTCAACGGCCCCGAGTGCGACGGGGGCAAGCCCGAGCAGGTGAAGCACCGGGTCGGCCTCTACCGGGAGTTCGTACGGGTCCTGCACACCGCACCCGGCAAGCACGTGAGCTGCTGAGGCTGACGCTGAGCCGCTTGTCAGTGGCGGGCGTAAGACTGTCCCCATGGAGTGGCGCAGTGCGGGGTTGAGCTGGGCGGATCCGGAGCGGCCCGGGCTCGTGTGGGAGCGGGGGGACGTCAGCCCGCTGGTCGTGGGCCGGCGGGTGGGGTTCCGTGCGCTCGGGCGGCGGGAGTGCGTGGGCGCGCGGGGCAACCCTTGCCCGGTCGCCGCCGCCGTACCCGCGCGCGGGACGCAGGCCCGCTGCGACGAGTGCGCGCGGCTCGACCGGGCGCATTCGGTGGCCGCCGACACCATCGCCGACGATCCCCGGACCTACCGCGTCTACCTCGCGTGGTTCGGCGCGGGCCTGGTGAAGGTGGGCATCACCCGCGAGGAGCGGGGCCCGGCCCGCCTCCTCGAACAGGGGGCGGTGGCCTTCGCCTGGCTGGGGCGCGGGCCCCTGATGGCGGCACGCCGGGCCGAGGAATTGCTGCGCGTCGCACTCGGGGTGCCGGACCGGATCTCGTACGCGCGGAAGCGGACCGTACGGGCGACCCTGCCGGGGGTGGCCGAGAGGCGCCGCGAACTGGAGCAGCTGCACGGCTTCTCCCTCGCGCTCGCCGGATGGCCCGAGTCACTGGAGCGGCTGCCCCTCGGGGAGCGGGGCGTCGGCGTCGTGGACCACGGCGAGGTGTTCGGGGTGGGGCGACTTGCGGGCGCCGGCGGCGGGTTCGCGGTCACCGAGCTCGTCGACGGTGGCGTGGTGCGGGGGGATCTCGTCGCGGTGGCCGGGCCCGATCTGTATCTCGACGACGGCGGGCGTCTCGTCGTTCTCGACAGTCGGCTGCTGCGGGGGTGGCGGCTTGAGGGGGCGCGGGACGCGGAACGTACGACCGTGCCGGTGCGGGAGGTGCCGGTGGTTCAGGGGGGTCTCTTCTGAGCCAGGCCCCCTCTTGGCTGACCGGATGGTCAAGTCTCTCTGCCCGTACGGCAATGAAGGCGGGCGGAGGGTGGACAGGGGGATGGCGGCGCCCAATTCTGTGGGACATGAGTGATCACCCTGTCGCGCCTGTCGCCTCCGTCGTGCCCGCCGCGCCCGTCCAGCCTTTTGAACCTCCCTACTACGCCGTCGTGTTCACCTCGCTGAGAACCGAGGCCGAAGGCGGCCACGACGACGGTTACGCCGAGACCGCCGACCGTATGGAGGAACTCGTCACCGCCGTGCCGGGTTTCCTCGGGATCGAGTCCGCGCGGACGCCCGGCGGGCTCGGCATAACGGTCGGGTACTTCCGTGACGTGGACGCCATCAAGCAGTGGAGCGGCAACACGGAGCACCGCACGGCGCAGAAGCGGGGGCGGGGCGAGTGGTACGAGAAGTACGTCGTCCATGTCGCCAAGGTGGAGCGGAGTTACGGGTTCGAGCGGGGGGAGTAGCTGCGCCGCGCCTGTTGCAAGAAAGTCCCGTGGCAGGTCGTACGCGGCTGGATGTCACGGGACTTTCTTGCAATGCCCTGGCTCAGCGCAGCCGTTGGCCTCGGCTTTCCGCTACGCGCAGGGCGTCTTGGAGTGCCTCCGTCAAGCGCTCGGCGAGGTAGCGGATTTCGGTTTCGGAGGCGTTGGGGATCATGTCCCGCGCGTACGTCACCAGCTCGCCGCCCATGCCGAGCTGGACCGACTCCATGGCGTCGGCGACGCGGGATACGGGGCCGGTGGCGTCGCCGATCAAGTAGCAGGGTTTGCCCTCGGGGCCGGGCCAGGGGAGCAGGCGGGCGGGGCTGATGAAGTCGTCGGCGTCGTCGTTCATCGGGCGACCTCCATGCCGTGGATCCAGTAGGGGCCGGGGGTGTCCACACCGAGGGTGGCCAGCAACAGTTCGCGTCGGCGGCTGTGCTGTTCGTGGGCGATGAGGTACTGGCGTACGGGGCGGGTCGCCTCACCGGCGAGGGGGAGCAGGGCGTCTAGGCCGTAGCGGCTGCGGGGGGTGGGGGCTGGTTCGGGGTGCGGTGGCGTCGGCAGCAGTTCGGGGGCGGCGGTCGCCGGGCGCGGGGCGCGGGGGATCAGGAGGAGTCTCACCCAGGCGGTTAGGCGGCGGATAAGGTCGGTCATGTCGTCAGCTCCTTTGAGGCTGATGGCCACGCCCCCGGACGGTTGCGCCCGTCGCGGGGGTCTTTCGATGTTTCAGTCATCGAGGTCTACCGGAGTCTACCGCGGTCGCACGGTGTACCGCAGTGTTTTAGCGTCCACTGCATGAGTTCGGAACTCGATCGAACGCGCCCCGTTTGGCGCCAGGTAGCAGCGGCCATTGCCGCTCGTATCGCCGATGGCACCTACCCCGTGGGTGCCAAGGTGCCCTCCGTAGTTGAGCTGTCCACGGAGTTCGGCATCGCAGCTTCGACCGCGCAGAAAGCTTTGTCCCACCTCAAGGCGGAAGGGCTCGTCCGAGCTGAGGTCGGCCTCGGTTCCTTCGTGGCCGAGCGGCCCGCGGAGGCGTAGCCCCCTCTGCCGAGTAGCCCGAGCAGCGCGGAGGCGTAGCCCCTACGCCGAGCACTTCGAGCCGCCCTCGGAGTTGCAGCCCCGCTGCTGAGCGGGGGACCAGCCACCCCGAGAAGTAGCCCTCCCCCGTTTCTCAGGGAATTCACAGGTTGCCGAAAGCTTGCTCTCACGGCGCCCGCACAAGCTGTACGGCATGACTACGACCTCGCCCCAGGGGCGTACCGAACTGCTCAGGGCGGACGGCAGCCCCGTCCGCGTCCTCGTCGTCGACGACGAAGTCTCGCTGACCGAGCTGCTCTCCATGGCCCTGCGCTACGAGGGCTGGCAGATACGCAGCGCAGGCGACGGCGCCGGCGCGGTCCGTGCCGCCCGTTCCTTCCGGCCCGACGCCGTCGTGCTCGACATGATGCTGCCGGACATGGACGGCCTCGCCGTACTCGGACGCCTCCGGCGTGAGCTGCCCGACGTACCGGTGCTGTTCCTGACGGCCAAGGACGCCGTCGAGGACCGCATCGCCGGTCTTACCGCCGGGGGCGACGACTACGTCACCAAGCCCTTCAGCCTGGAGGAAGTCGTCGCGCGGCTGCGCGGCCTCATCCGCCGAGCGGGAGCCTCCGACCGGCGCAGCGAGTCCGTCCTCGCCGTAGGCGACCTCACCCTCGACGAGGACAGCCACGAGGTGACGCGCGGCGGGGACTCCATCCACCTCACCGCCACGGAGTTCGAGCTGCTGCGCTACCTCATGCGCAACCCGCGGCGCGTGCTCAGCAAGGCGCAGATCCTGGACCGCGTGTGGAACTACGACTTCGGGGGCCAGGCCAACGTCGTCGAGCTCTACATCTCGTATCTACGGAGGAAGATCGACGCGGGGCGTGAGCCGATGATCCACACGCGGCGCGGCGCCGGTTACCTGATCAAGCCCGCTCCCGCGACCGAGGCGGCAGCCGCCTCATGAGGCGGAGACGGCAGCCGCGGTCGCTGCGGACGCGGCTCGTCGTCTCGGCGGTGGCGCTGATCGCCGTGGTCTGCGCGGTGATCGGCACGGTGACGACCATCGCGTTGCGCTCGCATCTGTACGAGCAGCTGGACACCTCGCTCGGCGCCGTGGCGATGAGGGCGGCGGGCCCGCAGCCGAAGCCGGGGGCCGATATGCCCGGCGGCCTGTCCGGGGGCGGGGACGCGGAGAACGATCCGCTGCGGTTCGTCTCCAAGGGGCCCCAGGAGATCGGCACCATCGGGGCCGTCGTCGAGGACGACGGCTCGGTGGGGGAGGCGCTGGTCAGCAACGAGTCGGACAGCGGAAGCATCGAGCCGCAGACCAAGCACCTCGACGCGGCCCAGTCGGACGCGCTCGCGTCCGTGCCGCGCGACAGGGACGAGCACAACGTCGACATTCCCGGCCTCGGCGGATACCGCGTGAAGTACGAGACGGGCCCCAACGGCGACTTCCTCGTCGGCATCCCCACGGCGAAGGTGCAGAACACCCTCGAAACGCTGATCATCGTCGAGGTCAGCGTCACGGCGGCGGGCCTGGTCGCGGCCTCGCTCACCGGCGCGGTGATGGTCGGCGTCGCGCTCAGGCCGCTGCGGCGGGTGGCGGCCACCGCCACCCGCGTCTCCGAACTCCCTCTGCACAGCGGCGAGGTGGCCCTGCACGAGCGCGTCCCCGACACGGCGCCCAACACCGAGGTCGGCCAGGTGGGCGCCGCGCTCAACCGGATGCTCGACCACGTCCACTCCGCGCTGCACGCACGCCAGGAGAGCGAGACGCGCGTACGCCAGTTCGTCGCGGACGCCAGCCATGAGCTGCGTACGCCGTTGGCCTCGATCCGCGGATACGCCGAACTGACGCGGAGGGGAAGGGAATCGACCGGGCCCGACACCCGGCACGCGCTCGGGCGCATCGAGTCCGAGGCGCAGCGCATGACGGGCCTCGTGGAGGACCTGCTGCTGCTCGCGCGCCTCGACGAGGGGCGGGACGCCGGGCGTACCGGCGGAAACGGCCCCGGCGGAAACGGCCCCGGCATGCCGGGTGCCCGACTGCCGCTCTCGTATCAGAGCACTGATCTCTCACCGCTGGTCGTGGACACCGTCAGCGACGCGCGCGCCGCGGGGCCCGAGCACTACTGGGCCCTTGAGCTGCCCGACGAGCCCGCGCTCGTCCTCGCCGACCCGGCCCGACTCCAGCAGGTCGTCGTCAACCTCCTCGCCAACGCGCGTACGCACACCCCACCGGGCACAAAGGTCACCGCACGCGTGCGGCGGGCCGGACCCGGCGTGTGCCTTGAGGTCGAGGACAACGGCCCCGGTATCTCCCCCGCGCTCCTCCCCCACGTCTTCGAACGGTTCGCCCGCGGCGACGCCTCGCGCTCGCGCAACGCGGGTTCCACGGGGCTCGGCCTCGCCCTCGTACAGGCCATCGTGGCGGCGCACGGCGGTGGTGTGACGGTCGACAGCGTGCCGGGTCGTACCGTCTTCACGGTGACGCTGCCCGCCGTATCGGAACAGTCATCGCCGCAGGTCAGCGGCGCCGGATGGGACTCACAGGCGGGCCACAGGCTCACCACACAGGCCTGACAGACCACTTGGCGAATGTCGGTGTCATGCAAACCGACTCTGCTTCGGGCGGTGCTTGCTCGGTCCCTCTGCCGGCCCGGGCCCACCTCCCCGCCGGATGGCGCGACGTTCCCGTCCTGGACATCGTGATCCCCGTCTACAACGAGGAGAAGGATCTGGGGCCGTGCGTGCTGCGCCTGCACGATCACCTCGTACGGACCTTCCCCTACCCCTTCCGCATCACCATCGCGGACAACGCGTCCACGGACCGCACCCCCGAGGTGGCGGAGCGGCTCGCGGCGTCGAGCGAAGAGGTCCGGTACACGCGCCTTGAGCAGAAGGGGCGCGGACGCGCCCTGCGCGCCGTGTGGTCCGCCTCGGACGCACCCGTCCTCGCCTACATGGACGTGGACCTGTCCACCGACCTCAACGCGCTGCTCCCGCTGGTGGCGCCGCTGATCTCCGGGCACTCGGACCTGGCGATCGGCTCCCGGCTCGCGCGAAGCTCGCGGGTGGTGCGCGGCCCGAAGCGGGAGTTCATCTCGCGCTCGTACAACCTCATCCTGCGCGGCTCGCTCCAGGCCCGCTTCTCCGACGCCCAGTGCGGGTTCAAGGCGATCCGGGGTGATGTGGCGGGGGTGCTGCTTCCGCTCGTCGAGGACACCGGGTGGTTCTTCGACACCGAGATGCTGGTGCTCGCCGAGCGCGCGGGCCTGCGCATCCACGAGGTGCCGGTCGACTGGGTCGACGACCCGGACTCGACGGTCCACCTGGTCAAGACGGCCACGGACGACCTCAAGGGAGTCTGGCGGGTCGGGCGCGCCCTCGCCGTCGGCGCGCTCCCCCTCGACCGCCTCACACGCCCCTTCGGGGACGACCCGCGCGACCGCCAACTGCCCGGAGTGCCGCGCGGCCTGGCCCGCCAACTCGTCGGCTTCTGCGTGGTTGGCGCGCTCTCCACGCTCTTCTACCTGCTCCTGTACTCCGGCTTCCGTACGTTCTCGGGCTCCCAGGTGGCCAACGCGCTCGCCCTGCTCGTGTCCGCGGTCGCCAACACCGCCGCCAACCGCCGGCTGACCTTCGGAGTGCGGGGCCGCGACCGCGCGATGCGTCACCAGGCACAGGGCCTCGTGGTCTTCGCCATCGGCCTCGCCCTGACCAGCGGCTCGCTCGCCGCACTCGGCGCGGCGTCCGGCAACGCCTCCCACGGCACGGAACTGGCGGTGCTCGTGGCCGCCAACCTCGCGGCGACCGTGCTGCGGTTCCTGCTCCTTCGGGCCTGGGTCTTCCCCGAGCACCGCGCCGACGTGACGCCGCCGCCCGAGACCCCGTACGAGCTCACCTACGCACACGACCCGAGGAACGCACGATGACGACGACTTCCCACGCGCCCGTGCCGCCGCCCGTGCCGCCGCCCGCGCCGCCTCTCGCGACGCCGGGTGAGCGCGCCCACCGGGGCACGCGGTCCCTGCCCGCGCGGCTCTGGCGCGGGCGCCTCGACGACCCGCGCTGGGCGCGCCCCGCCTTCCTGGGGCTGCTCCTCGCGACCGCGGTCCTCTACCTCTGGAACCTCAGCGCGTCCGGCTACGCCAACTCCTTCTACTCCGCGGCCGTCCAGGCGGGCAGCCAGAGCTGGAAGGCGATGTTCTTCGGCTCGCTCGACGCGGGCAACGCGATCACCGTCGACAAGCCCCCGGCCGCCCTCTGGCCGATGGCCCTGTCCGTACGCCTCTTCGGGCTCAACTCCTGGGCGGTGCTCGCCCCGCAGGTGCTCATGGGCGTCGCGACGGTCGGTGTCCTGTACGCCGCCGTGCGCCGCCGCTTCAGTCCGGCGGCCGGGCTGATCGCGGGCGCGGTGCTCGCGCTCACGCCGGTCGCCGCGCTGATGTTCCGGTTCAACAACCCCGACGCGCTGCTCGCGCTCCTGATGACCGTCACCGTGTACTGCGTCCTGCGCGCACTGGAGCACGGCCGCACCAAGTGGCTGGTGTGGGCGGGCGTCGCGGTCGGTCTGGCCTTCCTCGCCAAGACGCTCCAGGCGTTCCTGATCCTGCCGCCGCTCGCCGTCCTGTACGCGGTGTGCGCGCCCGTGCGGCTGCGCAAGCGCTTCGGTCAGCTGGCTCTCTCCGGGCTCGCGATGATCGTGGCCGGTGGCTGGTGGGTGGCGATCGTGGAACTCTGGCCCGCGTCCTCGCGCCCGTACATCGGCGGCTCGCAGAACAACTCCTTCCTTGAGCTGACCTTCGGCTACAACGGCCTGGGCCGCATCAACGGCGAGGAGACCGGCAGCGTCGGCGGCGGGGGCGGCCCCGGCGGAGGCGGCGGTGGCGGTGGCGGTCAGTGGGGCGAGACCGGGCTCGGGCGGATGTTCAACTCCGAGGTCGGCGCGCAGATCTCCTGGCTCCTTCCCGCCGCGCTGATCCTGCTCGTCGGCGGCATCATCCTGACCTGGAAGGCGCGCAGGACCGACACCGTGCGCTCGGCGTTCGTGGCCTGGGGCAGCTCGCTCCTGATGACGGCGGCCGTCTTCAGCTTCATGGCGGGGATCTTCCACCAGTACTACACGGTCGCCCTCGCCCCCTACATCGCGGCGCTGATCGGCATGGGCGCCACGGTCCTGTGGGAGGAGCGGGCCAAGTGGTGGGCGGGCGCGCTGCTCGGCGTGAGCGTCGCGGGCACGGCCTGGTGGGGGTACGTCCTGCTCGGCCGGACCCCGGACTACCTGCCGTGGCTGCGGTGGGCGGTGCTCGTCGGCGGCCTCGCGGGGGCGCTCGGACTGGTGCTCGCGGCGCGGCTCGGGCGCGGGTTCGCCCTCGCTGCGGTGGGGCTGAGCCTCGCCGCGTCCCTCGCGGGGCCGGTCGCGTACACCCTCTCCACCGTGAACAGCGCACACACCGGGTCGATCGTGACCGCGGGGCCTGCTTCGGCGGGGCGGATGGGTGGTGGGCCTGGTGGGGGTGGGCCCGGCGGGGGCGGTGGTCCTGGCGGGGGCGGTGGCGGCGGTGGCGGGATGCAGCCGCCCGGCCAGAACGGTCAGACGGGCCAGAACGGCCAGGCGCCCGGCGGTCAGAACGGCGGCGGCATGGGCCAGCCCCCGGGCCAGAACGGCCAGGGCGGCAACTCCCAGGGCCAGAACGGCAAGCAGCAAGGTGCCATGCCCGGCGGCCGTACCGGCGAGCGCGGCGGCATGGGCGGAGGCGGCGGCATGGGCGGCCTCCTCGACGGCGCCCAGGTCAGCGCCAAGGCGAAGAAGCTCCTTGAGGCGGACGCCGAGGACTACACCTGGGCGGCGGCGGCCATCGGCTCGCAGAACGCCGCGAGCTACCAACTCGCCACCGGCGACCCGGTGATGGCCATCGGCGGCTTCAACGGCAGCGACCCGTCACCGACGCTCGCCCAGTTCAAGCAGTACGTCGAGGACGGAAAGATCCACTACTTCATCTCCGGCGGTGGCATGGGAGGCGGCATGGGCGGCGACAGCGGCACCTCCTCCAAGATCACTTCCTGGGTGGAGGACACCTACAAGAAGGTCACCGTCGGCAGCTCGACCTTCTACGACCTGACCCAGCCGAAGAAGAGCTGACCCAGCTCCTGACCCGCACGATCAGGGGCCGGCCGCACACTGCGGCCGGCCCCTTCGTCATGCCCGCCGTAAAGCCTCGCGTCATGCCCGCCGTAAGGCCTCCTCGTCATGTCCACCGAAACCACCTTGTACGCCGTACGAGAGATGCTTTACGGTGTACGACACCGCTCACGTACACCGTATAAGCAGAAGGAGAGGGCATGACGGCATCGATGGCCGCCGAGACCCCCACCCCCTCACAAGGGCACCCCCAGCGTTGGCTGATCCTCGGCGTCATCTGCCTGGCTCAGCTCACGGTCCTCCTGGACAACACCGTCCTGAACGTCGCCATCCCCTCCCTCACCAAGGAACTGGACGCGTCCACGGCCGACATCCAGTGGATGATCAACGCCTACTCGCTCGTCCAGTCCGGCCTGCTGCTCACCGCGGGCAGCGCGTCCGACCGCTACGGCCGCAAGAAGATGCTCACCGCGGGCCTCGCCCTCTTCGGCATCGGTTCGCTGGTCGCGGGCCTCTCCCAGTCCTCCGCGCAGCTCATCGCCGCGCGGGCCGGGATGGGCGTCGGCGGTGCGCTCCTGATCACCACCACCCTCGCGGTGGTCGTGCAGATCTTCGACGACAGCGAGCGGATGAAGGCGATCGGCCTCTGGTCGACCGTCAACTCCCTCGGCTTCGCGCTCGGCCCGCTGATGGGCGGCGTCATGCTCAACCACTTCTGGTGGGGCGCGATCTTCCTGATCAACATCCCCGTGGCGCTCATCGCGCTCGCCGCCGTGGTCAAGCTGGTCCCCGAGTCCAAGAACCCGCAGGGCGACCGGCCCGACCTGCTCGGCGCGCTGCTCTCCACCATCGGCATGGCCTCGGTCGTGTACGCGATCATCTCCGGGCCCGAGCACGGCTGGACGTCGACGCAGGTGCTCGCCGCCGCCGGGGTCGGCGTGGTCGTGCTCGGCATCTTCGTCTGGTGGGAGCTGCGCATCCCGTACCCGATGCTGGACATGCACTTCTTCCGCAACCAGAAGTTCATCGGGGCCGTCGCGGGCGCCATCCTGGTCGCCTTCGGCCTGGGCGGCTCGCTGTTCCTGCTCACCCAGCACCTCCAGTTCGTCCTCGGATACGAGCCGTTGGAGGCGGGCCTGCGCACGGCGCCGCTCGCGGTCACCGTCGTCGTGCTCAACCTGACGGGCCTGGGCGCATGGCTCCTGAAGAAGACCAGCACCCCGGCGACGATCGCCATCGGCATGACCCTGCTCTCCGCGGGCCTCGCCGCGATCGCCGTGTTCGGCGGCGACAACTACACCGGGATGCTGGCCGGTCTCATCGTGATGGGCGCGGGCATCGCGTTCGCCATGCCCGCCATGGCCAACGCGATCATGAGCGCGATCCCGCCGGAGAAGGCCGGCGTGGGCGCGGGCGTCAACGGCACGCTCGCGGAGTTCGGCAACGGCCTCGGCGTAGCGGTCCTCGGCGCTGTCCTGAACTCGCGCTTCGCCTCGCTCGTCACCGTCTCCGCGGCCTCGCTGCCCGCCGCCCTCGCGGCCGCCGGATCCGATGCCGAACGTACGAAAATCGCCGACGCGTTCTCCTCCGGTCTGGAGACCAGTCAGCTGGTGGGGGCGGTGGCCGTGTTCCTCGGGGGCATGGTGGCGGCCGCGTTGCTGAAGCGTGCGGAGAGGGCAGACTCTGCGAAGACGGACCCGGCCACGGCGTCCGCATAGCATCGACGGGTGGGCGACGGACTGGCCGATTCCGGTCTGTCGCCCACCGTGGGACCACCGGTACCAGTACAAGAGCTCAGGACCAGGAAGGTGCGCCATGGCGAAGGCAGCCGACAGCGCGAAGCGCCCCGCGCGGACCAGTGTCTGGCTGGAGGGCAAGGCCCTCCGGAACGGCTCGGGCCGCAGGAGTGATCAGCCGTCGGGCCTCGACCGGGACCGCATCACCGAGGCCACCGTCCGCCTCCTGGACGAAGAGGGCCTCGCCAAGTTCTCCATGCGCCGCCTCGCCGCGGACCTGAACGTCACGGCGATGTCCGTGTACTGGTACGTCGACACCAAGGACGACCTCCTCGAACTGGCCCTGGACGAGGTCGCCGGGGAGATGAAGCTGCCGGGCACGGAGCCGGTCACCCCCGACCGGTGGCGCGAGACGCTGCGCGAACTCGCCCAGGAGTACCGCGCTTTGCTGGTCAGGCACGCCTGGGTGTCGCCGCTGATCGGCAACTTCCTCAACATCGGCCCGAACTGGATCAAGTTCGCCCTGAGCGTGCAGCAGGTGGTCCGCGGGACCGGCCTGCCGACGGAGAAACAGGCCGGCACGATCGCCGCGGTCTTCCAGTTCGTGTACGGATTCGGCACGGTGCAGGGCCACTACATCGCGCGGTGCGCGGCGGCGGGGATGACGCCGGGGGAGTATTTCGACGAGGCCATGGGTGCGGTGAACGACCACCCGACCTTGGAGGAGACCCTGAACAGCTCCGCCGACATGATGAAGGCGCGGGGCGGGTCCACGGTCGAGGAGATGTGGGAGCTGGACTTCTCCGTCGCCCTCGACCTGCTGATCGCGGGCATCGAGTCGATGCTCAAGCCCGGCCCGTAAACAGCGGTTCCAGGCCCTCGCAAGCCTGCCGCTGGGCCCTCGCAAGCCTGTCGCTAGGCCTTCGCCGCCGGGAAACCCCCGGTGGCCACCGGGCCCCACCGCTCCGGAGTGATCCGGATGATGGACTTGCCCTGCTTGACCATCGCCTCGCGGTACTCGTCCCAGTCCGGGTGCTCGCCGGAGATGTTGCGGAAGTACTCGACGAGCGGCTCCACCGAGTCCGGGGAGTCGATGACCTCGGCCGTGCCGTCGATCTGCACCCACGGGCCGTTCCACTCGTCGCTCAGGACGATGATGCTCACCCGCGGATTCCGCTTGGCGTTGCGCGTCTTGGCCCGCTCCGGATACGTGGACACCACGATCCGTCCGGAGTCGTCGACCCCGCAGGTCAGGGGCGAACCCTGCGGGGTTCCGTCCGACCGGCCCGTCAGCAGGATCGCGCGGTGCCTTGGACGGACGAAGTCGAGCAACTCATCGATCGAGACCGTGGTGTTGGTAGCAATGTTGGGTGCCATGTCCCGCACCCTAGACCCGCACGTTCCGCTAGACCTGGGGGAGGGCTTCCCCTTGGACCGCCTGGATGTCCAGCTCCACCCGCAGGGTCGTACCGATCGCCGAGATGCCCGCCTGGACCACCTGGTTGTAGTTCATGGCGAAGTCCTCCCGGCGCAGCTCGGCCGTGGCCCGGAACGCCGCGCGCGTGCCGCCCCAGGGGTCGGCGCCGGTGCCGAGGTAGCTCAGGTCCAGGTCGACCGGGCGTACGACACCGTGCATGCCGAGCTCTCCGTGGACCGTCCAGCGGTCCGAGCCCGCGGGCGTGAGGCCGGTCGAACGGTAGGTCAGCTCCGGGTACTGCTCGACGTCCAGGAAGTCGGGCGACTTCAGGTGGCCGTCGCGCATGCCGTTGCCGGTGTCGATGGACGCCGACCTGATGACCGCCTCGACGCGGGACTTCTCCACGTCCTCGGCGATCTCCACGCGCCCGCCGAACTCCGTGAACCGGCCGTGCACACTGGTGATCCCCAGGTGCTGGGCGACCGCGCCCACCGTCGAGTGCGCCGGGTCGATGGTCCAGGGACCGGGCGGCGGCAGCTCGGTGCCGCCCTGCCGGGCCAGCACGATGTTGCCGACCTCGGCACGGCCGCTCGCCGTCACCATGGCGGTCGAGGCCACTGGCGCGTAGCCGACCGCGGTGACGATCACGGTGTACGCCCCCGGCGTCAGGTCCGTCGCGTCGCGCACGGCGCCGTCCTGGTCCGCCGCGGCCCGCAGCACCTGCGTACCGGTCATGTCGGTGAGGGTGACGACGGCGTGGGATACCGCCCACCCGTCCCGCGTCCGAATCCGAGCGCTGAGTCCCATCCCGTTTTACTCCTTGCCAAGCTCAAAGCTCAGAGCTCAAAAGGCTCAAAGCTCAAAAGAAAGTGTGCGGCCCCCGGCGGCGGTGACACGGCCGTCCCCTGCCGTGTGCGTCACCGCCGGTCCGGGGGCCCTTCCACAACCGGCCCGTGCGCGCTCATCCGCTCGAAGCGCGCGCACGGGCCGGGGGCAACTACTCGCCGGGGTGGGCGAGTTCGATGTCGTGGTCACCGACACCTTCACCGGCGACGGTCAGACCCGTCGCCACCGGCGGGTAGCCGGTCGCGATGACCGTGTACTCGCCGCTGTCCAGGTCGCTGAAGGCGTACGCGCCGTCGGACCCGGTGGTCGCGGTGGCGACGACGTTGCCCGCCGCGTCCACCAGGGTGACGCGGGCGTCGTTCAGCGGGCCGCCCTTGGCGCGCACGGTGCCGAGCACCTGCGAACCGGAGTTCAGCTCGACCTCGACCCGGGTGACGCCGACCGCGCCGACCTCGACGGGCAGCGCCATCGGGCGGTGACCCGCGGCGTTCACCGCGATGGTGACCTGTCCGGGCACCAGCTCGGCGAAGGTGAACTCGCCCTGCTCGCCGGTGAGCCCGGTGGCCAGGACATCGCCGCGCACGTCGGTCACGATGACCATCGCGCCCGCCACCGGCAGCTTGCCGTCGGAGGCCCGCACCACACCGCTGAGGCCGCTCGTGCCGCTCAGCAGGATGTCGTAGTTCAGGGCCTCGTCGGAGACGACGATCGTGGAGGCCTGCGGCTGGAAGCCGTCGGCCGAAGCGATCAGTACGTACGAGCCCGCGCCCGGCGCGTCCACCGCGTAGGACCCGTCGCCCTGCGCGACCGCACGGCCCAGCTGCCGTCCCGCGAGGGAGATCAGCGTGACCGCGGCCCGCGGGACCGGGGTGCTCTCCGCGCCGCGGACGAAGCCGTGGACCGGAGTGCCGCCGCCGAAGGTCTGCGGCAGGGCTTCACCGGCGGCCGACGAGGCGACCGCGGCGAGCTTCTGCGTGCCCTCGGGGCCCGTCTCGGTGTGCGCGCCGACGGAGGCCATGACCGGCTGCTCGTCGGTGGCCGGGGCGGTGGCGGCGGCGGCCGACGGGGTGGCCGCCGGGGTGCCGGCGTCCGCGGACTCGGCGGCCTGGGCAAGGGCTCCGGACGTACGCAGCGGAACCTCCTTGATGAAGATCGTGATCAGGAAGGCGAGGAACGCCAGCGGAGCGGCGATCAGGAAGACGTCGGCGATGCCGTGCCCGTAGGCGCTCTCCATGACCGTGCGGAACGGAGCCGGGAGCTTGTCCAGGTCCGGGATGCCGCCACCGCCGGTGCCGCCGTGGCCCATCTCCTGTGCCTTCGGGCCGAGGTCGGCCAGGCCGTCCTTCACGTAGTGGGTGATGCGGGTCGACATCACGGCGCCGAGCGCCGAGACGCCGATGGCGCCACCGAGGGAACGGAAGAAGGTGACGACCGAGCTCGCGGCGCCGAGGTCCTGGGGAGCGACCTGGTTCTGCGTGGCGAGCACCAGGTTCTGCATCATCATGCCGATACCGAGACCCATGAGCGCCATGAAGATCGCGATGTGCCAGTACTCGGTGTCGTAGCGCATCGTGCCGAGCAGGCCGAGGCCCGCGGTCAGGAGCGCACCGCCGGTGACCAGCCAGGCCTTCCACTTGCCGGTCTTGGTGATGATCTGGCCCGAGACCGTCGAGGAGATGAACAGTCCGCCGATCATCGGGATCGTCATGACACCGGACATCGTCGGCGACTTGTCGCGCGCCAGCTGGAAGTACTGGCTGAAGAACACCGTGCCCGCGAACATGCCGACACCCACGAAGAGCGAGGCGAGCGAGGCGAGGGTGATGGTGCGGTTGCGGAAGAGGCGCAGCGGGATGATCGGCTCGCTCGCCTTGGACTCGACGAGCAGGAAGAGCAGGCCGAGGACGACGGAACCGCCGACCATGGCGCCGGTCTGCCAGGACATCCAGTCGTACTTGTCGCCCGCGAAGGTCACCCAGACCAGGAGCAGGCAGACGGCCGCGGTGATGAAGAAGGCGCCGCCCCAGTCGACCTTGACGTCCCGCTTCACGACGGGGAGCTTCAGGGTCTTCTGCAGGACGATCAGCGCGATGATCGCGAAGGGCACGCCGACGTAGAAGCACCAGCGCCAGCCGAGCCACGACGTGTCGGTGATGACGCCGCCGAGCAGCGGGCCGCCGACGGTGGCGACGGCGAAGGTCGCGCCGAGGTAGCCGGAGTAGCGGCCGCGCTCGCGCGGGGAGATCATCGCGGCCATCACGATCTGTGCGAGGGCGGAGAGACCGCCCACGCCTATGCCCTGCACGACGCGACAGGCGATCAGCATCTCGGGGCTCTGCGAGAGACCCGCGACGATCGAACCGCCGACGTAGATGATCAGGGCTATCTGGACCAGGGCCTTCTTGCTGAAGAGGTCCGACAGCTTGCCCCACAGGGGCGTGGTCGCCGTCATCGCCAGGAGCGAGGCGGTCACGACCCAGGTGTAGGCGGACTGGCCGCCGCCCAGGTCG
The DNA here is from genome assembly GCF_040644915.1 of Streptomyces sp. NPDC046925. Taxonomy (NCBI): domain Bacteria; kingdom Bacillati; phylum Actinomycetota; class Actinomycetes; order Kitasatosporales; family Streptomycetaceae; genus Streptomyces; species Streptomyces sp. NPDC046925. The sequence goes on from NZ_JBEYWZ010000005.1 coordinate 544,477, forward strand.
CCGATGATCTCGGGCAGGGCGTTGGAGACGATCGTCGACGACAGGATCGCGACGAACATGCCGAGCAGGAGGCCGGAAAGGGCCTCCATGATCTGCCGGTGCGTCATCGGAGCGTTCTCGTCATGAGTCGCCCCGTGCTTGGCGTGGCTGCCCCGCACACCGGATGGTGTGGTTGTTGCCATGGGCTTCCTCTTCATTACGCGGGTGTACGGGTGGTCTCTTCGAAGGGGAGCCGGGCCGAAGCCGCGCGGCAGTCCCCGAAGCTGTCGCGCAGTCGCGCGAGCAGCGTGCTGAGCTGGACGACTTCTTCGTCCGACCAGTCATGCAAGTAGTGGGTGAGTGTCCTGATGGACAGCTCTGACAGCTCATCGACCTTTGCCTTGCCCTCGGGGGTCAGGCGCAGGATCCGGGAGCGCTTGTCGGCGGGGTCGGGATCCCGCAGGATCCACTCCTTCTCGGCTACGTGGGCCACGTGGCGGCTTGTCACCGACATGTCCACGGCGAGCAGCTCGGCGAGCCTGCTCATCCGCATCTCTCCGTGCCGGTCGAGCAGGATGAGTACGGCGGCGGACCCGCCCGGGCAGTCGTGCGGCAAGCCTCGTCCGAGGCCGCGCTTCACGGCACCGATCGCGCTGAGCTGTCGGGCCAGGTCCTCGTAATGACGCTGCGCGGCCACGACACCTCCTATGTTGTTGCTTAGGGCAACGATAGAGACAGTTGGTTGCCGCAGGCAAACTAAAACTGGACCAACCGCCTAAAGAGTCGGCAAAGCTCTGGGACCGCGCCAGTAAAGTCCGTGGTCAGCGGGGGTTGGGCCGACCCCCGATGGTTCGCTAGGGTCCTGCGCTATGGCACACAACCCCCAGGGCCCCCAGAACCCCGACCCCGCCGGCAGCACGCAGATGTTCCGTGCGTTCGTCGACGAGACCCCCCAGGGCCGAGCCCAGCAGCCGGCCGCAGCCCCCGCGGGCCCGCGCATCGGCCTGATCATCGGTGTCGTACTCGCGATCGCGGTGGTGGCGGGGGTGGCTTGGCTGGCACTGAAGTAGACCTCCCGGCCGGGACGGGCGCTCCGGAGCGCCCCGGAGGGGCGCTTAGGGGCGCGGGGCTGTGACATATGCGGCTCCGCCGCGTGGGCGCGACCAGCCACGGCCGGACCGCAGTCGAAAAACCCGCTACTCCCACTTAACGGAGACGTCCTGCGTCTCCACATGCATGCCCAGCGGCACACGCCACGCCTCGACGCAAACAGGCCAGGTCTTCTTCACGGTCTTCCCCGCGGCGATGGGCGCGGGCAGCTTCTCGGTCGACTTGATCGTGGCCCAGTCCACGCCGAGCGCCCCGATGATGTGCGTCTCGAAGGTGACCGTTCCCGACCGCACCGCCGACCCCCCGGTGTTGCGAAAGGAGACGGTCACTTTCTCGCACCAGCGGTCGTCGGCGGGCGCACGCTTCGGATCGCCCACGCTGAGCTTCGCGGGCCCGCTGGGCTTCTCGCTGGAGCCGCCGCCGGGCGCGGAGGGAGAACCGCTCGCCCCGCCCTCAGAAGGCCCCGCAGAGCCGCTTCCCGAACTGCTGCCCGTACGACCGGGCTTGGCGCCGTCGGTCGAGGATCCGCCCGCGTCCGGGTCGGCCGGTGAGCTCGAACCGGCCTTGCTGTCGGCGGACTTGCCGGAGGAGTCGCCGGAGCCGGACTCCGACGGCGCGGGAGAGCCACCCTTGCCGCCGTCACCGTCACCCTCGCCGGAAGGCGACTCGCCGTCCAGCGGTATCAACTCCACGTCCCCGGTAGGGGCAACACCCTTGCCCGCAGCCCGCTCAGGCCCCGCGCCGGCGGGACCCGTGGCCACGTAGCCGTCGTCGCCGCTCCCGCCGCCACAGGCGGCGAGGACCCCGCCCAGGCACAGGGCAGCCGTAGACGCGCTCAGTACGTTCCGTATGCCACGTCGCATCGCGCCAGTGTGTCTGACGGGTCGTCAATTAGGAACCACGTCAGCAACTCCGCCGCCGCCGGTAACTCCGGTCCCCCTGCGGCGTCCTGGGAATCCCGGGCCACAGGGGGAGCGCGATCAGTCCGCGATGAGCCCTTCCCGCAGCTGCGAAAGCGTCCGCGTGAGCAGCCGCGAGACGTGCATCTGGGAGATGCCGACCTCCTCGCCGATCTGCGACTGCGTCATGTTCGCGAAGAAGCGCAGCATGATGATGCGGCGCTCGCGCGGCGGCAGCTTGGCGAGCAGCGGCTTCAGGGACTCGCGGTACTCGACGCCTTCCAGAGCGCTGTCCTCGTACCCCAGACGGTCCGCGAGGGAGCCCTCGCCGCCGTCGTCCTCCAGGGCCGGGGAGTCGAGCGAGGAGGCGGTGTACGCGTTGCCGACGGCCAGGCCGTCGACCACGTCCTCCTCGGAGACCCCGAGCGCCCTGGCGAGTTCGGGCACGGTGGGCGAGCGGTCCAGCTTCTGGGCCAGCTCGTCGCTCGTCTTCGTCAGCGCGAGCCGCAGTTCCTGAAGGCGGCGCGGGACGCGCACCGACCAACTCGTGTCGCGGAAGAAGCGCTTGATCTCGCCGACGACGGTCGGCATCGCGAACGTCGGGAACTCGACGCCCCGTTCGCAGTCGAATCGGTCGATCGCCTTGATCAGGCCGATCGTGCCGACCTGGACGATGTCCTCCATCGGTTCGTTGCGGCTGCGGAAGCGCGCCGCCGCATACCGCACGAGCGGGAGGTTGAGCTCGATCAGCGTGTCCCTTACGTAGACACGCTCCGGGCTGTCCTTGTCGAGTGCGGCGAGCCGCAGGAACAGGGAGCGGGACAGGGTGCGGGTGTCGATGGCACTCGAAGCTCCGGTAACACTGGAACTCACAAGCGCGTCGGGCGCTGATTCGCTCTTCGTGAGCGTGAGCACCTTCGAGCTGCCCTGGTCTGCGGACATGCCACCCCCTTTGGGTCGCGGACGGTCGCGGCACACGTTCCCGTCGGAGGAACGCAGCCTCCACCTGAATACCGGACGTGGGGCTCCGGCAAACGCGGTTCCAGCAGAATGTCACATGTCGGCAACACGCTGTAGTTACATGTCGACAAAGAAGAGTGACATCGATGCAGGAAAGAGGGGGTCTGGGGCTTTTCTGCTCGCAAAGCAGTCGGAAACTGCTCGCGGAGCAGTCCACTCGATACGGTTACGCCTCGATACGGTTTGCGGATCGAAGTCGCGCGAAGCTTCTGGCCAGCAGTCTTGACACATGCATCTGGGAAACGCCCAATTCGGCGCTGATCTGTGATTGCGTCAGATTGCTGTAGTAGCGCAGGAGCAGGATGCGCTGTTCGCGCTCGGGAAGCTGGACGAGCAGATGCCGGACGAGGTCGCGGTGCTCGACGCCGTCGAGCGCGGGGTCCTCGTAGCCGAGCCGGTCGAGCAGGCCGGGAAGCCCGTCGCCCTCCTGGGCCGCCTCCAACGACGTTGCGTGGTAGGAACGTCCGGCCTCGATACAGGCCAGGACCTCCTCCTCGGTGATCCGCAGCCGCTCGGCGATCTCCGCGGTCGTGGGCGAGCGCCCGTGCGTCGTGGTGAGGTCCTCGGTCGCCCCGGTCACCTGCACCCACAGCTCGTGAAGGCGGCGCGGCACGTGGACGGTTCGTACGTTGTCGCGGAAGTACCGCTTGATCTCGCCGACCACGGTGGGCATCGCGAAGGTCGGGAACTGCACGCCGCGCTCGGGGTCGAAGCGGTCGATGGCGTTGATCAGGCCGATCGTGCCGACCTGGACGACGTCCTCCATCGGTTCGTTGCGGCTGCGGAAGCGGGCGGCGGCGTAGCGCACCAGCGGCAGATTGGCCTCGATGAGCGCACCGCGGACGCGGCCGTGCTCGTGGCTCCCCGGTTCGAGGTCCTTGAGCTCGGCGAAGAGCACCTGCGTCAGGGCCCTGGTGTCGGCGCCCCTGCTGCTGGGGGTGCTGGGCGTGCTGGGGGCGCTGGTGGCGGGCGGGAGGCTCGCCTGCGGGGTCACGGGTGGTGCTTCGGGCGCAGTACTGGCCGGCACGGTCAACGCCACCCCTTCTCGGTCAAGCGCAATCAAGTCCTGTCGAGCTCAGTCAAGATCAGCCGACCCTGGTCAACTCATCCGTCAAAAGCGGTCATAGCATCACAAGACATGTGCACTGTGTGCAAGCACCCGATAACTACGTGTTGAGTGGCAAGTTGACCCATAAGACGCAGAAAAACCCCTCACCGTCCGGTGAGGGGCCGCTTGGCGCGGTGGGTCAGAACTCGTAGTCCGCGATCACCCACGTGGCGAACTCCCGCCACAGGGCGACGCCCGCCTGGTGGGCCGGGTGCTCGATGTACCGCTTCAGCGCATCGGTGTCCTCGACCGCCGAGTTGATGGCGAAGTCGTACGCGATGGGCCGGTCGGTGATGTTCCAGTCGCACTCCCAGAACGTCAGCTCCGGGATCTGGTCGCCGAGCGCGCGGAAGGCCTTGACGCCCTCGACGACACGCGGCTCGTCGCGCCGCACACCGTCGTTGAGCTTGAAGAGGACCAGATGGCGGATCATGCGCACTCCTGAGAAGGCGGTGTGAGGAGGGGCGGACGGTGGCGGAACGTTCCGCTCAGTCCTTGCCTCCGTTGGCGACCCACGTCATGAAGTCACCTATGCTCCGGGCGGCGTCCGAAACCGCCTCGAAGCCTATCTGTACGTAATCGGCAGCCTTGGCGGGATCAGTGATGATCACGTAGAGGATGAAGACGACCACCGCGAAGAGTCCGATTTTCTTGCCCTGCACCGCCATGCTCCCGGCCTCCCCTTACCTGCTGCGCCGTGTGACCCCTGTGACGGCGGTGAGTCTAACCCGGTCAGTGCTCACAAGGTCTTTAAGGACCAACGGCCCGGCAGCAGAGGCCCTTTGCCGGGCCGCTCCCGGTTGCGCGGGCGGCAGGATTGGTGATGTGCCCCAGCGGATCTGGCAGGAATCCGCGGGCAAGGGACTGGCCCCACTGCGGGGCCGGGCGCCGTCTGCTTCCCCCCGGACGACGGCGCCGGCTTGAGGGTTCCAGTCCTCATCGGGGGGAGCGGCTTGTCCCCCCGATGCCGCTTCCCCCGACCTATCCGTCGCCGCCGGAACAAGGCCGGAACAGCGCCGAAGAACGCCGAACAACGCCGAAACACAACGAAGGCCCCGTCCTCGCGGACGGGGCCTTCGTTGTAAGAGCGGTAGCGGTGGGATTTGAACCCACGGTGAGTTTCCCCACACTCGCTTTCGAGGCGAGCTCCTTCGGCCGCTCGGACACGCTACCGAGAGGAACTCTAGCCCAAAGAGGGCCGTGGTCAGAAATCCGTTTGTCCGAGGGCCTCCGAGCGCCCCCCGCGGAACCCCTCACGACCCCGCGACAGAGCGGTTCAGCGCCCCCGGAAGAAGCGCGTGAGCAGCCCCGCCGTCTCCTCCGCGAGGACGCCCCCGATCACCTCGGGGCGGTGGTTCAGCCTTCTGTCGCGTACGACGTCCCAGACGGAGCCCGCGGCGCCCGCCTTCTCGTCCCGCGCTCCGTAGACGACCCGGTCGACCCGGGACTGGACGAGCGCGCCCGCGCACATCGTGCAGGGCTCCAGGGTCACCACCAGCGTGCAGCCGGTCAGGCGCCACTCGCCGAGCGCGGCGGCGGCCCGGCGGACGGCGAGCACCTCCGCGTGCGCGGTGGGGTCGCCGGTCGCCTCACGTTCGTTGTGGCCCGCCGCGAGGACCGTCGTGCCGTCCGGGGACAGCACGACGGCGCCGACGGGCACATCGCCGCCCCGGGCGGCCAGTTCGGCCTCTGCCAGGGCGAGCCGCATGGGCGCCCGCCAGCGGTCGCGCAGGGGATCGGGTTCCGGTTCGGATTCGGGTGGGGGGATGCGGTCGTTCCGGTCGGTCACACCGGGAACCTATCGGTCACCGCGCGGACCGCACTGATCCGGCGGACCGCACGGCCGCACGCCCTAGCGGACGGTCTCGAGCACCTCCGCCGCCCCGAGGATCTCGGCGATGTCGCTGAGGGCGTCACCGGGCTCCAGGCCGAGCAGCTCCTTCTCGGGCACGCCGAGGTCCGTCAGGAGCTCCGGGTCGCCGAGCGGACCCGCGGGCACGGCGTCGTCCGCGTCGTCCCCCGCATCGTCGTCGGCGGCGGAATCGGGGGCGGCGTCGGAGTCGGTCGGTTCGCCGTCCTCCGTGCCGTCCAGGTCGAGGGTGTCCAGGTCGACACCCGGGTCGTCGCCCGGCTCACGGCCGAGCATCTCGTCGGTGAGCAGGATCTCGCCGTACGAACTCCGGGCGGCAGCGGCCGCGTCCGAGACGTAGATACGAGGGTCCTCCTCACCGTCGACGCGGACGACGCCGAACCAGGCGTCCTCCTGTTCGATGAAGACGAGGACGGTGTCGTCCTCAGCGCTCCCGGCCGTGGCCTCGCGGGCCAGGTCTGCGAGATCCGACAGGGTCTCCACATCGTCGAGCTCCGTGTCGCTCGCTTCCCACCCGTCTTCGGTGCGCGCGAGCAGTGCGGCGAAGTACACCGTGACTCTCCCACTGGTCATAGACAGTGCCGGTTGACGGTTCGGGTGTCCCCCCGGCGAGTTCGGGGAGCGGGGGAATTGCTGTTCCAAGCCCCGCCCACTCGGAATCGTGGCAGAAACCACGGCTCAAGGAGAGGTCTTCCGCCCGCTGTGTCCGCGTCGCTTTCCCCGGACACCTCCCCGATGCCTGCCTGAGAGGTGGTCGCTACCAGCGGAACGTGCGCATGCGCATCTGCTGACGCATGCGTGCCGCCCGGGCGCGGCGCGGCTTCACACGCTCGCGGAGCTCGATCGCCTCGGCCCTCTCGTGCAGAAACTGGGCGCGTCGGCGACGGCGCTCGGCATCGGTCTCGCGGTCCGGCTCTCGGCCGCCCGGATCTCTGTCCGGCATGGGCATCACCACCCCAGGTCGTACGTCCACTTTCCCCCGAACGGCGGGTTTGATGCGAGCGCGGGGTGTTTCCGGAGGTGCGGGCGGGGGCGGGAGCGGCCGGTCGCGGGGGAGACCGGGGGGTTCGCGGCGCGGTTACTGTTGAAGGCATGCGGATCCACGTCGTCGACCACCCGCTGGTGGCGCACAAACTCACCACGCTGCGCGACAAGCGCACCGACTCCCCTACCTTCCGGCGGCTCGCCGACGAGCTGGTCACCCTGCTCGCGTACGAGGCCACGCGGGACGTGCGCACGGAGCAGGTCGACATCGAGACCCCGGTCACCCCGACGACCGGCGTCAAGCTGTCCCACCCGCGCCCCCTGGTCGTGCCGATCCTGCGCGCCGGGCTCGGCATGCTCGACGGCATGGTGCGGCTCCTGCCGACCGCCGAGGTGGGCTTCCTCGGGATGATCCGCGACGAGGAGACGCTCCAGGCGTCGACGTACGCGACCCGCATGCCGGAGGACCTCTCCGGCCGCCAGGTGTACGTCCTCGACCCGATGCTGGCCACCGGCGGCACGCTCGTCGCGGCCATCCAGGAACTGATCAAGCGCGGCGCGGACGACGTCACCGCCGTGGTGCTGCTCGCCGCCCCCGAGGGCGTCGAGGTCATGGAGCGCGAGCTCGCGGGCACGCCGGTCACGGTCGTGACGGCCTCGGTCGACGAGCGGCTCAACGAGAACGGCTACATCGTGCCGGGTCTCGGCGACGCGGGCGACCGGATGTACGGCACCGCGGAGTAGGGCGGGGAGCAGGGCGGAAGGACGGCTCAGCAGTCCTTCTTGCCGTCGGACGGCGAGGGCGTCGGCTGGGGTTTGGCGAGTACCGCCAGAGCCTTGTCGGCGTCCTCTTTCTTTGCCAGATCCTTGAACTTCGTGCCCAGGATGAGGTCCACCTCGCCGCCCTTGCGGGCGTCCGTGCGGCTCTCGGTGCCCGCGAGCTGCGTGCCGAGCACCGGCATCGCGGACTCGGTGGCGGACTTGGGGCCGAGCAGTATCCCGGTGCCCTTGACCTTCTTGTCGTACTCCTTGGGCGCGTTGTCCACCTTGCCGACGGTGAAGCCGCGCTTCTTGAGCTCGGCGGCGACGTCCTTGGCGAGGCCGCCGCGGGGCGTGGCGTTGTAGACGTTGACCTTGATGTCGCCGGGCTTCGGGAGGGCCTTGGGCGCGGACGGCCCGGTCGAGGGGCCGGGCCGCTTGGCCGCGCAGTCGTCGCGCGAGCCGGCCGCCCTGGCCTTGTCGCCGCCCGTGAAGACGTCGATGAGCTGAAGCGTTCCCCAGCCGATCAGGCCGACCGCCACGACGGAGGCGACCACCGCGAGCACGATCCGGCGACGGCCGCGGTTCCGGCGCATACGGGGATATTTGGAACCCGTGATGCGGTACTTGCCGCCCATGCCGGGGGGAGTGAGCATGCTCATGGGCGCAGCGTAGTGCGGCGACGCCGTGATGCCTACTAAATGATCATTGACTCGGGCTCAGTCCAACCCAAAAGGGCCAATGAGGGCACGGGCGCCCGGCGGCACCGCTGCCGGCCGCGGGTCAGCCCAGTTCGAGGACGCGGGCGTGCAGCACCTGGCGCTGCTGGAGCGCCGCGCGGACCGCGCGGTGCAGTCCGTCTTCGAGGTAGAGGTCGCCCTGCCACTTCACCACGTGCGCGAAGAGGTCGCCGTAGAACGTCGAGTCCTCCGCGAGGAGCGTCTCTAGGTCCAGCTGGCCCTTGGTCGTCACGAGCTGATCGAGGCGGACCGGGCGCGGCGCGACGTCCGCCCACTGCCGGGTGCTTTCCCGGCCGTGGTCGGGGTACGGCCGGCCGTTTCCGATGCGCTTGAAGATCACACGGAAAGCCTACCGGGCAAGGCTCTCCGGGCGCAGCCATGGCGACGGAGTGCGAGTCTGGGAAATGACGCCGTAAATGAGGGCATTTCGGAAAGACCCGAGCCGGGAACAGGGGCAGAAGTGAGCGAGAGCCGGCCGATGCCGTCCACCACGGGGGGCGCGAACCCCTCTAACGAGTCTTCTTCTGTCGCGGAGGTGACGCCCGGAGGCGTGGATTCCGGTGGTGCGGGCTCCGGTGGTGCGGATTCCGGTGGCGCGGGGGCGAGCGGTCCGGGGGCGAGCGGTCCGGGGGCGGCGCTGCCCGCGGAGGCCATGGAGATCGTCGCCGGATACGCCTTCGCCGGGCCCGCGCTCGACCTCGGCGCGCTCCTGTGGGACGGGCAGTGCCTGCCCGACGCCCAGATCCGCATCCCCCTGGCCATGCTCAACCGGCACGGGCTCGTCGCCGGGGCGACCGGCACGGGAAAGACCAAGACCCTCCAGCTCATCGCCGAGCAGCTGGCGGTGCAGGGCGTGCCGGTGTTCCTCGCCGACGTTAAGGGCGACGTCTCCGGGATCTCGCTCCCCGGGGAGGCCGGCGAGAAGGTCGCCGAGCGGGCGCGGGAGGTCGGGCAGACCTGGGAGGCGACGGGCTTTCCCAGCGAGTTCTACGCGCTGGGCGGGATCGGCACCGGGATTCCGGTGCGGGCGACGATCACGAGCTTCGGCCCCGTGCTGCTCTCGAAGGTGCTCCAGCTGAACCAGACCCAGGAGCAGTCGCTGGGCCTGATCTTCCATTACGCCGACCAAAAAGGGCTTGAACTGGTCGACCTGAAGGACCTGCGGGCCGTGGTGACGTTCCTGACGTCGGACGAGGGAAAGCCCGAGCTCAAGGGCATCGGCGGGCTCTCCACGGTCACCGCGGGCGTCATCCTGCGGGCGCTCACCGCCTTCGAGGCGCAGGGCATGGGGGACTTCTTCGGGGAGCCGGAGTTCGACACGAGCGAGTTCCTGCGGGCGGCGCCGGACGGGCGGGGCCTGGTGTCGGTCCTCGAACTGCCCGCCGTGCAGGACAAGCCGCAGCTCTTCTCGACGTTCCTGATGTGGCTCCTCGCGGATCTCTACAACGATCTGCCCGAGGTGGGCGACCTGGAGAAGCCGAAGCTCGTCTTCTTCTTCGACGAAGCGCATCTGCTCTTCAACGGGGCGTCGAAGGCGTTCCTGGAGGCGATCACCCAGACCGTGCGGCTCATCCGCTCGAAGGGCGTCGGCGTCTTCTTCGTGACGCAGACGCCGAAGGACGTACCGGGTGATGTGCTCGCCCAGCTGGGCAACCGGGTCCAGCACGCGCTGCGGGCGTTCACCCCGGACGACGAGAAGGCGCTGAAGGCCACGGTCCGGACGTTTCCGCATTCGGCGTACGACCTCGGGGAGACGCTGACGACTCTCGGCACCGGCGAGGCGGTGATCACCGTACTGAGCGAGAAGGGCGCGCCGACGCCGGTCGCCGTCACGCGGCTGCGGGCGCCGGAGTCGCTGATGGGGCCGGTGGAGGCGGGGGCGCTCGACGGGGCGGTGAAGGGGTCGCTGCTGTACGGGCGGTACGCGGAGGCGGTGGACCGGGAGTCGGCGTTCGAGAAGCTGGCGGCTCGGGAGGCGGAGGCTGTTGCGGCGGCCGCTGAGGTTGAGGCGGAGAAGGCTGCGCCTGCTCCTGCGCCTGCGGGGCAGGAGCGGGGGTCCGTGGTGGACCAGGTGGTGGGTAGCGGGATCTTCAAGTCGCTTGCGCGGTCGCTCGGGACGCAGTTGGGGCGGGAGATCTCGCGGTCGGTGTTCGGAACGGCCCGGCGCAGACGCTGAGGCCGGTGGGCGTCCGCGTCTGCGCCGGTGGGGGTCAGTGGATGGGGGTCAGCGGTCTGCCTGGCCGGGCTTCTCTTGGTGGTGGGCCTCTTCGTCCTCGGTCTGCGCCTTGACGGGGGTGGGGGTGGGATGGGGCGCGTGGGGCGCGTTGCGTACGGCTTCGGCGCGGAGGAGGGCGTGCAGGGCCGCGTACGGGTCGATGGGCATGGGTGTCTGTCCTTGGTTCGCTGCTGCTTGATGGGGGGTGGTGGTCAGTCCGGGCGGACTGTCCTGTCAGCAGCGCAGGACGACGGAGCGCGGGGCGGGGAGGTGCGTGCGGCTCCGGGTGGGGCGGGGGAGGCTCCGGCGTGCGGTACGGGGGCGTCGTACGGCGGGGGTGGTGTGGGGGGCGGGGCGCCTCGTGGGGGCGCGGAGTGCGCTGTCGGTGGCGTCCTGGTGGGCCTCGCCTGCGGGCTCGGTGGAGACGGCCGCGGGGGGTGGGGCGGGGGCGGCCTCGGCGGGGGACGCCGGGGCGAGGACGGTGCCGAGGAGTGCCAGCAGGATGAGGGCAGCGCGGAGCCACGCGATTCGGGGCGACGCGGCGCGGCTCATACGGGGTCATGTCCCCCGACGGGGCCCGCTTGGTGTTGCCCTGCGCCGAGATTGGCCCAGTTGGGCTAAGGCGGGGGGCTCGTACCCGCTACTGGCCGGAGGCCGCTGCTGCCTTCAGTTGTTGTTTGTGGGTGCGGACCTTTTGGAGGGACTCGGGGTCCGTGATGTCCGCGACCGAGCGGTACGCGTTCGGCTCGCCGTAGGCGCCCGCCGCCTCCCGCCAGCCCGGGGGCCGCACGCCCAGCTGCTTGCCGAGCAGGGCCAGGAAGATCTGGGACTTCTGCTTGCCGAAGCCGGGGAGGTCGTTCAGGCGCTTCAGGAGGTCCTTGCCGGAGGCGGCACCCTCCCAGAGGGCGGCGGGGTCACCGTCGTAGTGCTCCACCAGATACCCGCACAGCTGCTGGATGCGCTTGGCCATCGACCCCGGATAGCGATGCACCGCGGGCTTGGCGGAGAGCAGCGCGGCGAACTCCTCGGGGTCGTACGCGGCGATCTCGTGCGCGTCGAGATCGTCCGCGTTCAACCGCCGCGCGATCGTGTGCGGGCCCGCGAAGGCCCACTCCATCGGTACCTGCTGGTCGAGCAGCATGCCGACGAGCGCGGCCAGCGGACTGCGGCCGAGGAGCTCGTCGGCTTCCGGTTGCTGTGCCAGGTGCAGGGTGACGTCCATGGAGTCGATCCTCCCCCGGCCGCCGGTCCACCGCACGGCAGGACCCGTACGGCAGGACCCGTACGGCAGGACCCGTACGGCTACTGGATCTCCACGGGCCCTTCGCTCCTGCCGTTGTCCGCCTGCCCGCGATTCCCCGGCGCCCCCAAGTACCGCTTGAGGTCCGTCGGCTTGGCCTCGCCCTCTCCCGCGGGCGCACCGAGGTTGTTGCGTACGGAGTCCAGGATGGTCAGGCCCTGCCCGACGAGGCCAGCCGCGATCTCGCCGAGGCCGTCCGCGCCGTTCAGGACGTTGACGTTGGCACCGGAGAGGCCGGTCGCCGCCTCCTTCACGATCAGCGGCAGCTGGTCGATCAGCATCCGGTCGAGCGCGACACGGTCGTACGACGCCGCCGCCTCCGCCTGGATCTTCATCCGCTCGGCCTCGGCCAGGGCGAGGACCCGGATGCGCTCGGCGTCCGCCTCGGCGGGCTTGACCACCTCGGCGACCAGCTGCTGCTGGCGCAACTGTGCCGCGCGCTCCGCGAGTTCGGTGCGCGCGTCCAGTACCTCCTGCTGCGCGTGCGCCTCCGCGAGCGGCCCCGCCTGGGCGGCCCTGGCCTGCGCCTGCTCGACCTCGGCGGAGTACTGGGCCTGCACGATCGCGGTCTTGCGCGCGTACTCCGCCTGGTTCCGCGCCGCCTCCTGCTCGGCCTCGGCCGCGGCCTGCGTCGCCTGCGCCTGGGCGATCTGCGCCTGGCGCTGGATGGCGGCCTTGTGCGGCGCGGACATGGCGTCGATGTAGCCCGTGTCGCCGTCGTCGATCGACTGGATCTGGAGCGAGTCCACGTGCAGCCCGATCTTCGCCATCTCGGACTTCGAGGTGTCCAGGACCTCCGTGGCGAGCTTCTGCCGCTCGGTGACGATCTCCTCGACCGTCATCGAGCCGATGATGGATCGCAGATGACCGGCGAAGATGCGGCCGGTCAGGACGGACATCTGGTCCTGGTCGGAGAGGAAGCGCTGACCGGCGTTGACGATGCTCTCCGTGTCGTTGCCGACCTTGAAGGCGATCACGGCCCGGACCTTGAGGGCGATGCCCTGCCGGGTCACGCAGTGCTCGACGACTTCCGCCTCGCACATGGAGAGCGTGAGGAAGCGGGTCTTGCGGAAGACCGGCAGGACGAATTTGCCGTGGCCCGTCACGACGCGAAAGGGCGCGCCGCCGAGACCTCGCCGCCCGCCGGAGATCAGCATCGCCTCGTCGGGGGCGGGAACGCGGTAACCGAACATCGATCGACTCCTCAACCGGCGCTGCCGGCACCGTCGCCGGTCAACGCGTCCAACGGGTCCGCCCACTTGATGACATCGACCTGGCGGCTGCCCCGCGACTCGATCACGAGCACGGCGGCGCCGTACGGCAGCGGCTCGTCGGACCAGGCGAGAAACGTCTCGGAACCTCCTCGGACCCGCACCAGGACCTCTCCGGGCCCCGCGGATCCGCGCGTACCGATGACGAGTTCACCGGTACAGCCGATCACAGCCTCATCCGGCGCCATCAGCGGCCGCCTCCCCCATGTCATGCAGGCTCTGTCTCAATCCTGACCATAGCGTCAGGAGCGCGGGAAAGGCCTTCGCGTGCGGGGAGCGTGCGGGGGAGGATGACGGGATGAGTCATGCCCCGGCCGCGTACGTCCGTCCCCGCCACGCCCCCGACCTGCCCGCCTGCGTAGAAGCGCTCTCCCAAGTGCACGTGGCCGACGGCTACCCCACCAACTGGCCCGAGCAGCCCGCCGGGTGGCTGACCGGGGGCTCGCTCCTCGGCGCCTGGGTCGCCGAGCTCGACGGGCGCGTGGCCGGGCATGTCGTGCTCTGCCGTGGCGGTACGGACGATGTGGCGCCCGGCTTGTGGAGCAGGCGCGAGGGCGTGCCCGTCGACCGGATCGCCGTGGTCAGCCGCCTGTTCGTGGCGCCGGGGGCCCGCGGGCACGGGCTCGGGGCGCGGCTCCTCGCGCGGGTCGTCGCGGAGGCCGGGGAGCTGGGTCTTTTCCCGGTCCTCGACGTCGTCGAGTCCGACACTTCGGCCACCGCGCTCTACGAACGTACGGGCTGGCGCTTCCTCGGCACGGGCGAGCAGCACTGGAGCCCGCGGCAGACGGTCACCGTGCGGTGCTATGCGGCTCCGGAGCCGGTCGTGCCGGGCGGGCCGGGCTCGTCGGGCGAGCCTGTCTGAGCCGCCGCGTCCCGCAGCGCGTCGAGGAGACCCCGTACCGCCGGGCGGTCGGGCGCCGGACCCCGCACCGCCGCGTAGACCGTCCGCACCGGCACCGGGTTCCTGACCGGACGGACGACCACACCGGAGCGGGGCGCGTCGAGGCCGAGTTGCGGGACGAGGCCGACGCCCAGACCCGCGGCGACGAAGCCCTGCGCCGTGGCGTAGTCCCCGCTCTCCACCACGAAGTCCGGGCTGAAACCGGCCGCGCCGCACGCCTCCAGGACGGGATCGAGGCAGGGACCCGGCGACTCGCTCGCCACCCACGGCTCGTCGGCGAGGTCCGTCATGTCGAGCACCGGCGCGGCCGCGAGCGGATGCCCCTCGGGCAGCACCGCGTGGTAGCGGTCGTCGAGGAGATGCTCGAACCGCACGCCCTCCACGCCCGCTTGGCCCCGCGGCCTGACCACGAGCGCGAGATCCGCCTGCCGGCCTTGTACCTGCGGCATCGGGTCGTCGGGGTCGGACAGCTTCAACTCGACCTGTACGCCGGGCTGCGCGCGCCGCAGCGCGGCGACCGCCGGGGCGACGAGCCGCGCCCCGGCGGTGGTGAAGTACCGCACGGAGACCCGGCCCGTCCGCCCGGCCCGCAGTTCGGCGAGCGCGGTCTCCGCCGCCGCGAGCTGCCCGCCGATCGCGACCGCGTACTCGGTGAGCAGCCGCCCGGCGTCCGTCGGCCGCACCCCGCGGCCGGTGCGCTCCAGGAGGGCGATGCCCGCCTCCTTCTCCAGGGCGGCCATCTGCTGGCTCACCGCGGAGGGCGTGTACCCGAGGTTCCGCGCCGCGGCGGTCACGGAGCCGCTGGTGACCACCGCCCGGAGGACTTGCATGCGCCGCGTATCAAGCATGCAGCCGAGCTTAAGCGTGCGCCGCGATCGTGACGTACGACTAACTGCGGGCGGCCCCGGCCACCGCCTTGCCGAAGGCCTCCATGCCGCGCGCGTTGGGGTGCAGCGGCGCCGCGACGCTGGTCGGCACCAGACCCTCGATGTAGCGCTGGGACGGCGCGGCACAGGTGTCGTGACCCGCGCTGACGGCGGCGGTGTCGACGTAGGTGGCGTGGTGGGCCCTGCTCTGCGCGGCGAGCACGCCGTTGAGCTGGTTCACGCGCGCCTGGAGGTAGTTGCCGTCCTTGTCCCAGATGGGCTGGGTGGGCCAGCAGCCGTCCTCGCGTATGTAGGTGGCGTAGCCCGCGACGACGATCTTCGCGTTCGGGGCGCGCCGGTGCACCTCGTCCAGGGCCTTGCCGAAGGTGGCGCTCCAGGCGTCGATGGCCTTCGCGGTGGGGTCGCCCTTGCTCGCGGCGGTGTCGGCACAGGAGATGCCGGTGGGCTTCGGCAGGAGATTGACGCAGCCCAGCGCGGTGGCGACGAGGCTGACGTCGTTGCCGCCGATCGTCACGGTCACCAGGTCGGTGCTCGGCTTCAGCGCCTCGTACTGGGGCGCGAGCAGGCCGAACTGGCGGCCCGAGAAGTCGCTGACCTTCGCGCCCGAGCAGCTCACGTCGGTGAGCCGCGCGCCCAGGGCCTCGGCGGCGACGGCCGGGTAGTTGCGGGCCGAGCGCAGACAGGACAGCTGGTTCTGGTCCGGGATGAGGGGGCCTGCCGCGAACGAGTCGCCGATGGCCACGTACTCCAGGGGCTCGCCGGTCTTCGCTGACGCGCTCTTCGCTGACGCGCTCTTCGCGGATGCGCTCTTCGCGGGCCCGGATTTCGCGGACCCCGTCTGTGCGGAAGCGGCGCCGGCCGGAGCCGCTCCGAGGAGGCAGGCGGCGGTCAGGGCGGCGGCCATGACCGCGGTGGTGGTGCGGGCGCGTGTGGGGCGCACGGGCTCTCCTGGGTGGGGGTGTACCGGGGGTAACGGACGCCCTTATGATCCGGGCCATCACGGCCCCGGTGTTGTGGGCGCGCGACCAGACTTTCCGGGAGGCCAGTTGTGACCGGTGACAAAAGCGTGGGCCGCTTCCTGATCGCCGACGTACCGGGCCTCGCCGCGAGGGTCACCCGGCGCATCGCCGACGACCTGCCCGTCTACGGACGGCTGCCCGCCGAGGAGCTGCACGGAGACGTCCGGACCATCGTCGGCATGACCATCCGCGCCTTCGCCGAAGTGCTGCGCACGGAACGCATGCCGCCCCCGGAGTTCCTGGAGAAGGTGCGCGTATCGGCGGCCAGGCGCGCGGAGGAACGCCTCCCCGTGGACGCCGTCGTCAGCGCCTACCACTACGGGGCCGGCATCTGCGTCGAGGAGGTGACGGCGACGGCCGAACCGCACGAACTCATCGAGGCCCACCGGCTCCTGCTCGACTGCCTGCGCGAGATCACGGCCGCCGTCACCGCGGGATACGTGGAGGAGAGCCAGTCACTGATCGGCGAGCGCGACGCGGCCCGGCACACCGCCCTCTCCGCCCTGCTCGACGGCAAACTCGACGGCGGAGGCGCGCAACTGGACTCCGCCCACCTCGGGATACGCCTCCCGCCCTGCTATCTGGCGCTCGCCTTCACCATCGGGCGCCACCCCGACGAGGACCGCGCCGACGTCGACGCCACCGTGGCATCCCGGCGCAAGATCAGACGCCTGCGCACCGAGCTCGACCGCGCGCTCGGCCACCCCGTCCTCTCCCGCCTGTCCGCCGACGAGGGCCTCGCGCTCATCCCGTCGGACACCCCACCGGACCAGGCACCCGACACCGAGCGGGCCCGCCTGGAGAAGCTGACGGCATCCCTGATCACCGTCAGCGGAGTGCCCCTGACCGCGGGCGTCGCCGCGAGCACACCCGCCGGGGTCCCGCAGGCGGTGCGCCTGGCCACCGAGCTGCGCGACACGGCGACGGGCACGGGACGGCCGCCGGGCGTCTACCCCCTGACGTCGCTGCTCCTCGACTACCAGCTCACCCGCGCGAGCCCCGCCCGCGCCCATCTGGCCGCGCTGCTCTCCCCGCTGAGGGAAGGCCCGGACCTCCCGGCCACCCTGCGCACGTACTTCGCCGCCAACCTGGACCGCCGCGAAACAGCCTCCCGCCTGCACGTCCACCCCAACACGGTCGACTACCGCCTGCGCCGCATCGCCACCCTGACGGGCCTCGACCTCACGGCCCACACGGACCTGCTCACCCTGCGGGCGGCGCTGACGGCGTACGACGCGGCCGCGAAGCCCTGACGGGGGTCACTTCGCGGTGACCCGCTCGATCCACGCGCGGTGGGCGGTCAGGTCCGTGTAGATGCCGGGGCCCGTGGCGCACTTCGGGTTCGCGTCGCCGTCGCGGCTGGTCGCGCCGATCAGCTCCCAGTGACCGGGACGGCCCTTGATCTGCGGACCGCCGGAGTCGAGGATGCACGCCTGCACGTTCTCGGTCGGGCTGTCGGTGCACAGTTCGTTGTCACGGTTGTAGTTCTCGCTGCACCGGCGGTCGGCGACGAGCTCGGTGTCCAGCTCCTGGAGGCGCACCGGCGGCTTCGGGCACTCGCTGCCGTCCTCGCAGGTCATGCCCCAGCCGAGGATGCGCGTGTCCGTACCCTCCGGCCCGGCCGTGGCGGCCAGCTCGACGGGCTTCGCGTCCACCGGGTGGTCCAGCTTCATGACGGCCACATCGTTGCGGAACGGCTCGTACGAGAAGCCGGGGTGCGCGACGACCTTGGTGACCTTCGCCTTGGCGCCCTTCGTACGGTCCTGGTCGCCGACCCGTACGGACAGCTGCCCGGGCTTGACGTTCACCGAGCAGTGCCCGGCGGTGACGATCCAGTCCCGCTTGATCAGGGAGGCTCCGCAGTAGTGCTTGCCGTCCTTCTGGAGGCTCACCATGAACGGGTACTTCGCGGTGGAGTCGTGTCCCCCGATGATCGCCGAAGCCGACGGTGCCATCGCCATGGAGAGCGCGATCGCACCCGCCCCCGCCGCCGCAAACAGTGCCGCCTTGCCGCGCCTGGCCATCTGTTCCTCCTGTGTCTCGTCGGGGAAGGACTGTGTCCCGTCGGGGAAACCGACACCGTCGATCCTGTCCCGCCCGCCGCCCCCGGGTCGTCACCCTTTCCGCTCGGGCGCACTTGCCCGAAAGTCTTACGGCGCACGGCGGCCGGATCATGCCTCGGAATGACCGCGGGGGACGGCGGATACCGTGTGCAGGCGATGCGGCCCGTAAAGGCGGACGAGGAGGTGGTGTGCGTGACCGGCAACGTGACCGGCAACGTGACCGTCAGGGTGATCCTCCTCGACGACGAGGAGTTGGTGCGCAGAGGCATCCGGATGATCCTCGACGCCGAGCCCGGCATCGAGGTGGTCGCCGAAGGCGATGACGGCTCGGTGGCACTGGACCTGGTGACCGAGCACCGCCCGGACGTCGTGCTCACCGACATCCAGATGCCCCGCACGGACGGCCTCGAGGTCGCCCGCCGGCTCGCCGCGCTGCCCGATCCGCCCGCCGTCGCGGTGCTCACCACCTTCGACGTCGACGAGTACGTCCACGCCGCGCTCCAGCACGGCGCGGCGGGTTTCCTGCTCAAGGACACGTCGCCGCGCGAACTCGCCGAAGCGGTACGGGTCCTGGCGCGCGGCGAGGCGATGCTCTCACCGCGCATCACCACCAAGCTCCTCGCCGTATTCGCCACGGGCGCGGCCGCCGCCCCGCGGGCGCGCTCGCGGATGGCGGAGCTGACCGACCGCGAACGCGAGGTCGCCGTGGCGGTCGCCGGGGGCCGCAGCAACTCCGAGATCGCGAAAGACCTGTTCGTGAGCCAGTCCACGGTCAAGGTCCACCTCAGCCGCATCATGACCAAGCTCGACGCCGCCAACCGCACCCAGGTCGCGCTCATCACCCACGACGCCGGACTGGCCTGACGGCCTCAAGCCGCCGCTCGGTCCGCTCCGTTGACCGAGGTGGGCAGCGCGGCGTCGATCCGGAAGCCGCCGTCAGCGGTGGGCCCGGACTCGATGGTGCCCCCGGCCAGGCGGACCCGCTCCGTCAGACCGATGAGGCCGTGGCCCCCGCTTGGCAGCAGCGGCGTACCGTCGGCGGCGGGCTCGGCGGGCCTCTCCGGCGGACCGTTGACGATCCGCACCCGCACGGTTCGCGGGTCGAACGCGAGATGAATCCGCGTCGTGGCACCCGGGGCGTGCTTGTGCACGTTGGTCAGGGCCTCCTGCACGACCCGGTGCGCGGCACGCTCGACCGGCTCGGCCAGCGGCTGCGGATCGCCCTCGACGAGCACGGTGACGGGAAGACCGGCGGCCCTGGAGCCGTCGGCGAGCTCGGTGACCCTGTCGACGGTCGTACCGGGAACGGGCCGCTGCTCGGCGGACGCGCCCTCCGACTCCTCCGCCGCGTCGGCCCCTGCGGCCGGGCCGTTCCTGAGCAGCCCCAGCATCTCGCGGAGCTCGGTGAGGGCCCGCCGCCCGGCCGTCTGGATGATCTCCGCGGTCTCGCCCGTCACCTCCGGGTCATGGGCGACGGCGCCGAGCGCGCCCGCGTGCACGACGATCAGGCTCACCTGGTGGGAGACCACGTCGTGCATCTCGCCCGCGATACGCCGCCGCTCCTCCTCCCGCGCCGCCTCGGCGACGAGCCGCTGTTCCCGCTCGGCGCGCTCCGCCCGCTCGACGAGACCGGCGACGACGGCCCGCCGCTGGCCCACGTAGAGCCCCAGGAGCAGCGGCACCAGGCAGGAGAGGACGAAGTTCACCGAGAACCAGAGCGCCACCGTCCGGAAGCTCGACCACGCCCCCGCGTTCCAGGGCGAGAGCACCACGAGCCCGACACCGGCGGAGGCCCACGCGGCCCGGCGGCTGTGCGGCCCGCGGTAGGCGCCCACCGCGTAGTAGGCGAGGGGCGTCACGAAGGGCGAGATCTGGAGGACCTTGGCGAGCAGTCCGGCGGCGAGCACGAGCTCGGGGGCCCGGCGCCGCGCGAGCAGCGGCAGCGGGCTCACCGCGGCGAGCAGCAGGTTCACCCACTGGGCGGCCGGTCCTATGTAGGGGTTCTGCACATTGCTGATCAGCGCGGGCACCACCGCGACGACCATGAGGACCACATCCGTGGCGCGCGGCGGCAGACGGGGCGAGCGCGGTACGGGCGGCGCCGGATGTCTCTGCGCCATACCGCCGTCGCCGGAGGGCAGGAGCGCCCAGCTGCGCAAGGTGTTGCGGAAGTGGCGGGTGCGACGGGTGGTACTCACCCGGCGAGGATAGGAGGCGGCGGCGTCCGCACACCAACGACGAAGGCCCCCGCTGCGAACAGCGGGGGCCTTCGTCGTATTGCCCGGTGAGAGCAATGGCGGAGGATACGAGATTCGAACTCGTGAGGGGTTGCCCCCAACACGCTTTCCAAGCGTGCGCCCTAGGCCACTAGGCGAATCCTCCGCCGCAAACAATACAAGACGTTGGGGAGTGCTCGCGAACACGATCCACTCGGCGGCTCCCCGGGGTCACCCCGAGGTCAGATCGCCGCCTCCCGGCGTCGCTTCCGCCCCCGGGGATCCGCTAGGGTGGGCGTCAGCCCCTCACGTGGCGCTATCTGACTGAACTCCCCCAGGGCCGGAAGGCAGCAAGGGTAGGTTGGCTCTGGCGGGTGCGTGGGGGGCGCTTTGCGTTGGGGCGGTCCAGGTTGTCAGTGGTCGCCATTAACCTCGTATGCGTGTCGTCTCTCGCGTTGTACCGCCGCTATCGCCCGGAGTCGTTCGCCGAGGTCATCGGGCAGGAGCATGTAACCGACCCGCTGCAGCAGGCGCTGCGCAACAACCGGGTCAATCACGCCTACCTGTTCAGTGGTCCGCGCGGCTGCGGCAAGACGACCAGCGCGCGCATCCTGGCCCGCTGCCTCAACTGTGAGCAAGGTCCCACTCCCACGCCGTGCAACGAATGCCAGTCCTGCCGGGACCTCGCACGGAACGGGCCGGGTTCGATCGACGTCATCGAGATCGACGCGGCTTCGCACGGTGGCGTGGACGACGCCCGTGACCTGCGCGAGAAGGCCTTCTTCGGCCCCGCGTCGAGTCGCTACAAGATCTACATCATCGACGAGGCCCACATGGTCACCTCGGCGGGCTTCAACGCCCTCCTGAAGGTGGTCGAGGAGCCGCCGGAGCACCTCAAGTTCATCTTCGCGACGACGGAGCCCGAGAAGGTCATCGGGACGATCCGCTCGCGCACCCACCACTACCCGTTCCGGCTCGTGCCGCCGGGGACGCTGCGCGAGTATCTGGCGGAGGTGTGCGGCCGGGAGCAGATGACCGTCGAGGAGGGCGTGTTCCCGCTGGTCGTGCGGGCCGGTGCCGGGTCCGTGCGTGACTCGATGTCCGTCATGGACCAGCTTCTCGCCGGCGCGGGCGACGAGGGTGTGACATACGCCATGGCGACGTCCCTCCTCGGTTATACGGACGGGTCGTTGCTCGACTCCGTGGTGGAGGCCTTCGCCTCGGGGGACGGGGCGGCCGCCTTCGAGGTCGTCGACCGCGTCATCGAGGGCGGGAACGACCCGCGGCGCTTCGTCGCCGACCTCCTGGAGCGGCTGCGGGACCTGGTGATCCTCGCGGCCGTCCCGGACGCGGCGGAGAAGGGGCTCATCGACGCCCCGTCGGACGTCGTGGAGCGGATGCAGGCGCAGGCGGGCGTCTTCGGCGGCGCCGAGCTCAGCCGCGCGGCCGACCTCGTCAACGAAGGCCTCACGGAGATGCGGGGGGCGACGTCGCCCCGGCTCCAGCTGGAACTGATCTGCGCCCGCGTACTGCTTCCGGCGGCGTATGACGACGAGCGCTCGCTCATGGCCCGCATCGACCGGCTGGAGCGTGGCGGCAACTTCGTGGCGGCGGGACAGGGGGGCGGCCCCGCGATGGGGTACGCGCCGGGTCCGGAGGCGCATGCGGGGGTGCAGCAGGGGGTTCAGCAGCAAGGGGGCGGCGCGATGCCTTCGGGTCCCGCCGCGGCGCAGGTGCCGCCGGGGGGCGGGGCGGCTGCTGCGCGGGCGGCTGTGCGGGGCGGGGGGCCGGGGGCTCCGGCTTCTACTCCAGCTCCTGCGTCTGCGCCTGAGCCGGTGGCTCCTCCGGTGCAGGAGGCTCCGGCTGCTCCGGCTCCCCCGGCCGCTCCTCCGGAGGCGGCTGCCGCGCCGCCCGCCGGTGAGCGGCGGCCCGGCGGGTGGCCCACGGCTTCGGCGCCGGGGAGCGGCCCGGCGAGTGCCCCTGCTCCTGCCGCCGCCACTCCTCCTCCGGCGGCGCCTCGCCCGGGGGGCTGGCCCACGGCCGCGGCGGCGGGGGGCGGTGCTCCGGCTCCGCAGCAGCCCGCGCAGGCGACGCCCGCTCCGGCGGCGTCCCCGGCTCCGGCTGCTGCCCCTGCCCCTGCGCCTGCCCCGGCTCAGGCGGCTCCCGCGGGCGGGCCCGACCCGCGTTCCCTGTGGCCGAACATCCTCGACGCGGTGAAGGGGCGCCGCCGCTTCACCTGGATCCTGCTGAGCCAGAACGCCCAGGTGGCGGGCTTCGACGGGACGACCCTGCAGATCGGCTTCGTGAACGCGGGGGCGCGGGACAACTTCGCGAGCAGCGGCAGTGAGGATGTGCTGCGGCAGGCGCTGTCGGAGCAGTTCGGGGTGCAGTGGAAGGTCGAGGCGATCGTCGACCCCTCGGGGGGTTCGGCGCCGCCGCCCGCCGCGGGCAACTTCGGGGGCAGCGCGCCAGCCCCCTCCCGCCCGGCTCCGCAGCCGCAGCAGCCGTCCCCGCCGCCCGCCGCGAACCGGACGCCGGCCCCGGCTCCCGCGCCCGCTCCGGAACGCCGCGCCCCGGAGCACGTCTCCGCCGAGGACGACATCCCGGCGGACGACGACCCCGACCTGGTCGAGTCGGCCCTCTCCGGCCACGACCTGATCGTCCGCGAACTGGGCGCAACAATCCTCGAGGAATACAACAACGAACCCTGACCGGGGAGTGCGAGGCAGGGGCGTCGGGCTGGAGGAACGTACGAGTGGGGAGGGTGTTGGGGCTGGGGCTCCTGTACGAACGCACTGGCCCGCGCCAGCTAGGCTGACGCCCGTGAAGGTCCTCGTCATCGGCAGTGGTGCCCGCGAACACGCCCTGTGCCGCTCTCTGTCCCTCGACCCCGACGTCTCCGCCCTGTACTGCGCCCCCGGCAACGCCGGCATCGCGGACGCGGCCGAGCTGCACCCGGTCGACGCCCTCGACGGCGGCGCGGTGGCCGCCCTGGCCACCCGGCTCGGCGCCGACCTGGTGATCGTGGGCCCGGAGGCGCCCCTGGTCGCCGGAGTCGCCGACGCCGTACGCGACGCCGGTATCCCCTGCTTCGGGCCCTCCGAGCAGGCCGCCCAGCTGGAGGGCTCCAAGGCCTTCGCGAAGGACGTGATGGCGGGCGCCCAGGTGCCCACCGCCCGGTCCTACGTCTGCACGACCGCGGAAGAGATCGACAAGGCCCTCGACGCCTTCGGAGCGCCGTACGTCGTCAAGGACGACGGCCTCGCCGCAGGCAAGGGCGTCGTCGTGACCGAGGACGTCGAGGCCGCCCGCGCCCACGCCCTCGCCTGCGACCGCGTCGTCATCGAGGAGTTCCTCGACGGCCCCGAGGTCTCCCTCTTCGCCGTCACGGACGGCGTCACCGTCGTCCCGCTCCAGCCCGCGCAGGACTTCAAGCGCGCGCTCGACGGCGACGAAGGGCCGAACACCGGCGGCATGGGCGCCTACTCGCCCCTCCCGTGGGCCGACCCGAAGCTGGTCGACGAGGTCATGGAGAGCGTGCTCCAGCCGACGGTCGACGAGCTGCGCCGCCGGGGCACCCCGTTCGCGGGGCTGCTCTACGCGGGCCTCGCGATCACCAGCCGCGGCGTACGCGTCATCGAGTTCAACGCCCGCTTCGGCGACCCCGAGACGCAGGTCGTCCTCGCCCGCCTGAAGACCCCGCTCGCCGGAGTCCTGCTGGCCGCGGCGAACGGCACCCTGGCCGACCTGCCCCCGCTGCGCTGGAGCGACGACGCCGCGGTGACGGTGGTCATCGCCTCGCACAACTACCCCGGTACGCCGCGCACCGGCGACCCCATCGAGGGGCTCGGCGACGTGGCGGCACAGGATGCCCCGGACGCGTACGTCCTGCACGCGGGGACGAAGCGCGACGGTGACGCCGTGGTCAGCGCGGGTGGCCGTGTGCTCTCCGTGACGGCCACCGGCACGGACCTGACCGCGGCGCGCGAGCGTGCGTACGCGGCGCTGTCCCGCATCCGCCTCGACGGCTCCCAGCACCGCACGGACATCGCGGCGAAGGCGGCGGCGGAGGCGTAAGCGAAGGGCGGGGGCGTCGGCAGAGGCTCCCCGCGCCCGCCCGGCAACGGCTCACAGGCCCCGGATCCGGCATTGGATCCGGGGCCTTGTCGTCCCGTAATCGCCTTGCCGCCCTCATACACCTCTGCCCAAAGCCATTCGATCGAGTGACCGCTCGCCCATCCGGCTGACGATGCCCGACACCCCAACTAGGGTGCGGCGCAAGCGGTTCAGGTGCCCAGAGCCAAACAGACCACCGGCATTGCGATGTCGGTGGCGGGTGCCACAGTGGGGGAGTGAGCAAATCCATCGGCGGCTGCCGTCCGCCCACCGACCCGGCCGACGGCCGGGCAGCAGGCGGCACAGGCAGCAGGGGGTGACATCGGTCGTGTCAGGTCCGGGTGTGGACGTGGGCGTGCAGTCAGCGCGTTCCCAGGCGCTCGCCGTGCTGCGCATCCGCAGCAGGGCCCTTGCCGTCGCACTGCTGCCGGCGGCCGTCGCCGTCGTGCTGATCGCCGGTGAGGCCACGGGCCAGATGAGCGGCGGCAGTTGGGACGTCGTGCGCGGCATCGTGATCGCCGTCGCCGTCCTCGTGCTGCTCGCCGCCGCGGGCGTCGCCCTCGTGGTCGCGCGCTCCAGGCCCGCCGTCAGCCCGACGGTCCCGATCACCGAGGGCTCGGCCCCCGATCTGTACCGCCTGGTGCGCGACCTCGCCGACCGCCTGGACGTGCCCGCGCCGTCGGCGATAGCGCTCACCCCGGACTGCGACAGCTGGCTGGAGGACCGCACCCACCCGGCCCACGGCCCGCCCGCTGAGACGTCGGGACCGGCATCGGCGAAGGACGAGGGCAATGGCGTACGGGACGGCCGCCCCGGCCCCCGCCGCCAGACCCCCGTGGCTCCGGTGCTCGTCATCGGCTCCCCTTTCCTGTGGTGGATGCGGGTCGGCGAACTGCGCGCGGTGCTCGCCCCGGTCGTCGCGGGCACCGGCCCCTCGGCGCATCCCGACATAGCCGCGGCCCGGCGCTTCATCCGCGGTCTCGACGCGGCGGTCGCGGTCAGCTCCGCTCCCGGGCGCGGTCCGCTCGTGCGTACGGTCCTCGGCGGTGTCGGCTGGGTGACGCGGCTGCTCCTGCGCAGCTGCCGCGGGCACGCCGGTGAGATGGAGCGCGGGGTCGCGGCAGCCGCCGCCGAACGCGCCCAGGCCGTGGACTACGGAGTGCGGATCGTCGCCCAGGAGCAGGTCGGCCTGGCGTATGCCGGGTGGGACCGGCTCCTGACCAAGGTCGCGCTTCCCGCGTGGCGGATGGGCCGCTGGCCGTCGCGGCTGGACGCGGGCGTGGTCTCCGCGCTCACCGAGCTCTCCCGCAGGGACCGCCTGGCCGAGGGGTTCACCTCACGCCTTGGCGAGCGCCCCGCCTGTGACCTCCTTGAGGAGCCGGGCGCGGTGGACGAGGCGGCCTCCCTGCTCGCGGCCCGCCTTTTCCACGGCGGGCCCGCCGAGCAGACGCCGGACTGGGCGCCGGTGGCGTGGCAGGAGTATCCGGACGAGGTCGTCGACCGCAAGTGGCGCATGGACGCAGCCCGCCTCCACCGCGTCCTCGACTCCCTGGGCGTCGGCCATCGCGCGGGCGCGTCGACGCCGGGCTCCGAGGGGCCGACGCTGGGCCGCGTACTGGACCACCTGACGGCGGAGAACCCCGGCCCCGCCCGGCCGGACCTCGCCGAAGCCGCGGCGGAAGCCGAGGCGGGGACCGCCCACCCCGAAGCCGAACTCGAAGCCATCCTCGCGGAAGCCGAAGCCGAAGCCGAAGCCGAGGCCCAAGCCCAAGCCGCACACCCCGGAGCGCACCCCGGAGCGGACAACGAAGCGCACCCCGAAGCGGACGACGAGGAAGAGCCCGCCGACGGCCCCGGCGGACGCCTCGCCGCAGGCCTGACCGCGGAGCTGGCCCGCGAGGAAGCCGCCGCGCCGCCCCGCCCCGCGCCCACGGGACAGGGCCCGGACGACGCCCTCTGGGACGACGGCATGCTGCCGCTCTTCCCGCTCCAGCCGCCGCGCACGGGACGGGAGTTGCTTGCAGACCACGTCACGGCCCTCGTCTGCTGCGCCGCCGTCGACACGGCGGGCGCGGCCCCCGGCCTCGACTGGCTCGACGGCCCGTCCCTCCTGATCGACGGAGAGCGCGCGAAGGACCTCGCGCCGCACGTCCTGAGCCTCGTGGAGGACGGCGACCCCATCCCCCTGCGCGGCTGGCTGGCCCGCCTAGGCGTCCGCCCGGAGAAGCCGGTCCGCCTGGTCTGACCGGTCCGGGCCGGGACATTCCCGCCGGCCCCATCCACCCCACGCCCACCCGGAGTTGCTCCAGCCTCCGGCCCCGGCCAGCGCGCGGCCCGCGGAACGCTTCCTTCCGTTCTCGTCGATTAGCGACGAACGGTGACGGACTGCGTGCGTAATGTGATGTGCTGGGATCGTCCGCCGTACGGGACCTGCCGGCAGCTCCGCCGTGTGAGGACGGCGCACCACGACGCAGCATCACCACAGGGCAGTCGCGGGGGAGCAGTGAGGGAGGGGTACGAACATGGGGTCGGAGCAGATCCGCAGGTGGGAATCGGGCGCCCTGGCGCACGCCGTGACCGACCCCTTCGGCCAGGGACCCCTGCCCTGGCTCCGAGGCGCCGAGCACTACTTCGACGACACCGGCCAGGTCGTTCCCTGGTACGTCGACCACGCCCCGGCCCCCGGCGCGCAGAACATCCCCGCGCCCCGCAACCGCGTCCGTACGAACGGCCCCCGCACCGCCGACGACGTGCACGGCCAGATCAAAGGCTTCGCGTCCACCGGCGCCGCGGCCCCGGGCGAGGCGATCGACTTCCACGTGACGGTCGACCCGCCCCAGCAGTTCTACGTCGACATCTACCGCATCGGGCACTACGGCGGAGACGGCGCCAGCAAGATCAGTACGAGCCCCCGTCTCTCCGGCCTCGTCCAGCCCGCCCCGCTCACCGCCGACCGCACGGTCTCCTGCCACCACTGGTGGCTCTCCTGGCGGCTTCAGATCCCGAGCTACTGGAGCGTCGGGGCGTACGTGGCGGTGCTCACCACGGTCGACGGCTACCGCTCCCACGTCCCGTTCACGGTCCGTGACGACCACCGGGCGGATCTCCTGCTGCTCCTGCCCGACATCACGTGGCAGGCCTACAACCTCTAC
The DNA here is from genome assembly GCF_040644915.1 of Streptomyces sp. NPDC046925. Classification (NCBI taxonomy): domain Bacteria; kingdom Bacillati; phylum Actinomycetota; class Actinomycetes; order Kitasatosporales; family Streptomycetaceae; genus Streptomyces; species Streptomyces sp. NPDC046925. The sequence continues at coordinate 572,086 of NZ_JBEYWZ010000005.1, forward strand.
CCCGAGGACGGCCGCACGGGCGCCAGCCTCTACCACGCGTGGGACGAGAAGGGCCGCCTCCTGGGCGAGAGCGAGGCCGCGCACACGGTCTCCTTCGACCGTCCGTACGCGGGCGCGGGCCTGCCCCTGCACGTCGGCCACGCCTACGACTTCATCCGCTGGGCCGAGCGGTACGGCTACGACCTCGCGTACGCCGACACCCGTGACCTGCACGCGGGCCGCGTCGACCCGGCCCGCTACCGAGGCCTGGTCTTCCCCGGCCACGACGAGTACTGGTCGCCGAGCATGCGCCGCACGACGGAGCAGGCCCGCGACCACGGCACATCCCTCGTCTTCCTCTCCGCCAACACGATGTACTGGCAGGTGGAGTTGGGCCCTTCCGCGTCCGGCGTGGAAGACCGCCTGCTCACCTGCCGCAAGCGCCACGGCCCCGGCAAACCGGCCCTCTGGCGGGAGCGGGACGGCGGCAAGGGCGCCGAACAGCAACTCCTCGGCATCCAGTACGCGGGCCGGGTCCCCGAGCCCGCCCCCCTCGTCGTGCGCAACGCCGACCACTGGCTGTGGGACGCGACCGGCGCGCACGAGAAGGACGAGATCGCAGGACTGGTCGCGGGCGAGGCCGACCGCTATTTCCCGCGCACCTCGCTCCCGGAGCACCAGGACCGCATCCTCCTCGCCCACTCTCCGTACGAGGACTCCGACGGCGTAAAGCGCCACCAGGAGTCGTCCCTCTACCGCGCCCCCTCCGGAGCCCTGGTCTTCGCCTCCGGCACCTTCGCCTGGTCCCCGGCGCTCGACCGCCCCGGCCATGTGGACACCCGCGTCCAGCGCGCCACGGCCAACCTCCTGGACCGCATCTGCAAACGCGACTGACGCTCACCGGCATCCCCCCTGGCCGCGAGCCCTCTCCCCATGCGGGAGAATCAGCAGCATTCAGTCAGAACCACGGGGAGGAACCGTGTCCGGATTCGTAGAAAAGCCCGAGCCGCTTCAGGTGCCGGGCCTGGTGCATGTGCACACCGGCAAGGTGCGCGACCTGTACCGGAACGAGGCGGGCGACCTCGTGATGGTCGCGAGCGACCGCATCTCCGCCTACGACTGGGTGCTGCCCACGGAGATCCCCGACAAGGGCAGGGTCCTCACGCAGCTCTCCATGTGGTGGTTCGAGCAGCTCGCCGACCTCGTCCCCAACCACGTCATCTCCACCGACGTGCCGCCCGGCGCCCCCGCCGAGTGGGAGGGCCGCACCACGGTCTGCAAGTCCCTGTCGATGGTCCCGGTCGAGTGCGTCGCCCGCGGCTATCTCACGGGCTCGGGCCTGCTGGAGTACGACGCGTCGCGCACCGTCTGCGGCCTCGCGCTGCCCGACGGCCTCAGCGACGGCTCGGAGCTGCCGGGACCGATCTTCACGCCCGCCACGAAGGCGGAGGTCGGCGAGCACGACGAGAACGTGAGCTACGAGGAAGTGGCCCGTCAGGTGGGCGCCGAGACGGCGGCCCAGCTGCGCCAGGCGACCCTCGCGGTCTACGGCCGCGCCCGTGACATCGCCCGCGAGCGGGGCGTGATCCTCGCCGACACGAAGTTCGAGTTCGGCTTCGACGGCGAGACGCTGGTCATCGCGGACGAGGTCCTGACCCCCGACTCGTCCCGCTTCTGGCCCGCGGACAGCTGGCAGCCGGGCCGCGCCCAGCCGTCGTTCGACAAGCAGTTCGTCCGCGACTGGCTGACCTCGCCGGCCTCCGGCTGGGACCGCAAGAGCGAGCAGCCGCCGCCCCCGCTCCCGCAGGACGTGGTGGACGCCACCCGCGCCAAGTACATCGAGGCGTACGAGCGGCTGACGGGCCTGCCCTGGTAGGGACGCCCGCGGCGGCAGACGAAAGCGGCAGACGAAAGCGGCAGACGAAAGAACCCCCGGTGCGAGGCACCGGGGGTTCTTCATGTGGAGCGGACGACCAGGTTCGAACTGGCGACCTCAACCTTGGCAAGGTTGCGCTCTACCAACTGAGCTACGTCCGCGCTGCGCCGAAGCGCGACGCCAACTATACCCAACCTCGCTCGCGTGCGAGACGCACCGCGGCATGACGGTTCTCCGCCCCGGTCTTCATGACGGCCGACGAGAGGTAGTTGCGGACGGTCCCCTGGGACAGCGCGGCCCGCTCGGCGATCTCCGCGACGGGCGCCCCGTCGGCGGCCAGTTCGAGCACTTCGGCCTCACGGGCGGTCAGCGGCGAGTCCCCGGCGGAGATCGCGTCGGCGGCCAACTCCGGGTCCACATAGCGGTTACCTGCGTGAACCGTACGGATGATCTCGGCGAGGCGCTGCGCGCTCACGGTCTTGGGCACGAAGCCCCGTACGCCCACCGCGAGTGCCCGTTTGAGATGCCCCGGTCTGCCGTGACTCGTCACGATCATGGTGCGGCAGTGCGGCAGTTCGTCGCGCAGCGATGTGGCCACACTCACACCGTCGGCGCCCGGCATCTCCAGATCGAGGACGGCCACATCGGGCCGGTGGGCCCGCGCCATGGCGAGCGCCTCGGGCCCCGTCGCGGCCTCGGCGACCACGACAAGGTCGTCCTCAAGGGCGAGGAGCGCGGCGAGCGCCCCGCGGATGAGGTGCTCGTCGTCGGCGAGCAGCACACGCAGGCTCACAGCCCCACCTCTTCCGGCTCCCGTGCCCCCGCCGACTTCTGCGGGCGGGGCAGCGGCACCTGAGCGGCCAGGCGGAACGTGCCGTTGCCGGACGTGACGTCCAGCGTTCCGTCCACCATGGCCAGCCGCTCCCGGAGCCCGGCGAGGCCCGAACCCGTACTCTCCGGGACGACCTCGGGCGCCCCGTCGTTCTCGATCGTCAACGTCGTACGTTCCCCGGTGACCGTCAGCGCGATGTCGCACCGCTGCGCGTCCCCGTGCCGCAGCACATTGGTGGTCGCCTCCCGTACGACCCAGCCCAGAGCCGACTGGACGGAGACCGGCAGTCCCGCCGACGAGCCGCTCACCCGGCAGTCGATCCCCGCCGCCTCCAGTACGCCCTGCGCACCCACGAGTTCGACCGCGAGGTCGGCCTCGCGATAGCCCCGCACCACTTCCCGCACCTCCCGCTGCGACTCCCGCGCGATCCGCTGCACCTCGACCATCTGGTCGACCGCCTCGGGCCGCCCCCGCCTCGCGAGCTGCACCGCCAGCTCGCTCTTCAGCGCGATGACCGCCAGATTGCGCCCCATCACGTCATGCAGATCCCGCCCGAAGCGCAGCCGCTCCTCGGCCACCGCGAGCCGCGCCTCGACCTCGCGGGCCCGGTCGCCCTCCCACATCACGGCGAGCGTCCAGGCGCCGCAGCGCGAGGTGAGCAGCGTCAGCAGACCGGCGACGACGATGATCGCGGCGAGCGCGGCGAGCTGTCCGCCGCGCACCCCGACGGCGGCGAACGCCCCCACGAGCAGGACATCCAGCGCGGCGAAGTAGACGAAGAAGCGGCGGATCGGCACGGCGAAGCCGAGTGCCTGGCCGAAGGGAACGGCGAGGAAGAGCAGCGGGAAGCCGATCATCTCGTCCTTGACGCCGTCGGAGGCCGTCAGGGCGAGGGTGAGGCCGAGGCCGACGGCCATGAGGGCGCCCGCCACGGCGAGGTCGCGGCGCGGCATCCCCGCGCGCTTCAGATAGTGGTCGACGGACCGGCGCAGCGAGCGGTTGACGTGCAGGCACTGGAGGGCGGCCACCGCGATCAGCGTCCAGCCGAGGACCAGCGGCAGCGCCTCGTGCTTCATGCTCACGCCCAGCGGCAGCGATGCCCAGCTGAGGAAGAAGAACCACGGCATGACGTGCCACATGACCATGCTCTGGAACTCGACCTTCTCGATCTTGTTCCGGTCCCGCCACTCCTGCTTCCACCACCCCCGCACCCGGCCACCGACCACCTCTGACCCCTTTCTCAACGCCGCTTCCTCATCGCCGCGGCTCCCACCGGAACCACCGGCGTACAGCAAACACCGAGACCGTGGTCCAGGCCACCGCGAGCGCGAGGGCGCTCAGGGTGTCGGACCCGGAGAGTCCCCCGGTCCAGCCGCCGCGCACCAGCTCGATCACCGGCGAGAGCGGAAGCAGCTCACAGATCGAGGCGATCCTGTCGGGCATGACCTCGAAGGGGATGAAGAGCCCCGAGCCGAACATCGACGCGAAGATCAGAGGCATGCTCATGACCTGCGCGGACTCCGTGGACCTGCTGAAGCTGCCGGTGACCGCGGCGAGGGCGGCGAACATCACGATCCCCAGCAGCACGCCGACGATCGCGAGATGGGGCGCGCTCGGCGCCCCCGCGTCGAGCAGCACCCCACAGCCCACCGCGAGCAGCACGCACTGCGCGACGCCGATGGCGATCGAGGGCAGCGCGGCACCGGCGAGGATCTCCGGGTCCCGCAGCTCACCGGTGCGCAGCCGCTTGAGGACGAGTTCCTCGCGGCGGGCGACGAAGACGGCCGTCAGCGCCGAGTAGACGGCGAAGAGCAGCGAGATCCCGATGGCGCCGGGCACCACGACGGCCCCGACCGTGAGCCCGTTGGCCTTCAGGTCCATGCCTCCCGCGACCTGGCGCAGGCTGAACGGCATCACGAGCGGCACGAAGAGCGCCGCGAACAGTGTCCCCTTGGCGCGCCCGAGCAGCGTCAGTTCGGCCCGCGCGAGGGCCCGCATCCGTCCGGCGGGGCTCGTCGTCGCCGGAGGGTTCATCGTCGTCGTACTCATGCCACCGTCTCCTTCTGCGCAACACCAGCCGCACCAGCGGCACCCCGGCCACCTGCCGAACCCTCGGCGTCCCGCGCGATCCGCAGGAACGCCTCCTCCAGCGAGGCCGCACGCACGTCGAGCCTGCCGAGCGAGACGTCGGCGTCCCGCGCCCACAGGAGCAGCCCCGTCGCCGCCCGCTGCAATTCGTGCGTACGCAGCAGGACCCGGCCGCCGACCACCTCGTGATCGCTCACCCCGAGCTCGGCGAGCGGCGGCAGATCCCCGACGAAGTACCCGGTGGGCAGCTCGAAGGAGACGTGCGAGGGCTGCTCGGCCACCACGTCGGCGACCCGTCCCGAGGCCGCGATCCGACCCTCGTGCATGATCGCGAGCCGGTCGGCGAGGTTCTCGGCCTCTTCGAGGTAGTGCGTGGTGAGCAGCACGGTCGTGCCGCCGTCGCGCAGGGCCCGCACCAACTCCCAGGTCTCGCGGCGCCCTTCGGCGTCGAGCCCGGTCGTCGGTTCGTCGAGGAAGAGCACTTCGGGCTGTCCGATGAGGGCCGTCGCGAGATCAAGGCGCCGCTTCTCGCCGCCGGACAGCATCTTCACGCGGACGTCGGCGCGCTTGCCGAGCCCCACGACGTCCAGGGCCTCCGCCACGGGACGGGCGCCGCTGGTGCAGCCGGCCCACATCCGGGCGGTCTCGGCGACGGTCAGTTCGGAGGGGAAACCGCCCTCCTGGAGCATCACGCCGATCCGGTGGCGTACGTCGCCGCGTTGGGCGTACGGATCGTGCCCGAGCACCCGCACCCGCCCCCCGGCGGGTGCGGCGAGCCCTTCGAGGAGTTCGAGGGTGGAGGTCTTTCCCGCGCCGTTCGTTCCGAGCAGTGCGAAGAGCTCACCTCGTCCTACGGAGAACGAGACTCCCCGGACCGCCTCGAAACCGCCCCCGTACACGCGCCGCAGATCGGTCACGTCGATCACTTGGTCAGTCATGCAAGAAGCGTCCCCCGCTGCCGGGCGCCGGAGCAGTGCGCGCTGTCACCGGCTCGCATGACAAATGTCAGAAGCGGGGGAGACCAAGAACGGGGGAGAGCAAGAACGAGGAGACACGAAGAAGGCCCCGGTCGTGATGACCGGGGCCTTCTTCTCTGGAGCGAACGACGAGGTTCGAACTCGCGACCTCAACCTTGGCAAGGTTGCGCTCTACCAACTGAGCTACGTTCGCATTGCCTCCGACCAGCTTTCACTGATCGGTGCGGGCATCAGCCTACCGCACTCGAAAGAGTGCCTGGTCGGCGATGCAGAGCGGGTGACAGGAATTGCACACTGCGCCTTCCCCCTGGAAGGGGGATGTTCTACTACTGAACTACACCCGCAAGACTTCGTGAGGTTCGGGCCTTTCGGCCTTGCCCCTCGGCGATGACCAAACTCTAGCCGACCAGCGGGGGTGCAGGTCAAGTCGGTTCCCGAGGGGCCCTCCTGGCAGGGGGTCGGCCGAGGTGGCCGTGCCCTCGCCGCGCCGGTGGTCCGGCTGGTCCGGCGTCAGGTCGGCTCTCCGGGGCCGGCGTCAGTTCGCCGCCTCGAAGGCCTCGTAGACCTTCTTCGGGATGCGGCCGCGCGGCGGCACGTCCATCTGGTGCGAGCGGGCCCAGGCGCGGACCGCCGCCGGGTTCGCCGCCACCGTCGTGTGCTTGAAGGCCTTGCCGGACTTCGACTGCTTGCGGGCCGCGTCCAGGTACGGGGCAAGTGCCTTGCGCAGTTTCTTGGCATTGGTTTGATTGAGGTCGATCTCGTACGACTTGCCGTCAAGACCGAAGGCGATCGTCTCGGCCGCATCCCCGCCGTCGATGTCGTCAGAGAGAGTGACTACGACACGCTGCGCCACGAATATCGGTCCCTTCGTGCGGCTCGACCGCGTTGACGTGCGGTGATGCCGACTGTCCGGCTGTTATGGGCACTGTTATGTGCAAAGCATCGGCTAATGCCATTTCCTTTGTACAGTGCCTGGCATTGCATTGTGAAGCCCGACTAAATCCGCCCGCGTGTCCGGACGCAATGGTGTTGCGTGATCTTTTCCTGGATTTTTCGCGAAGGTGCCCCGTTCGATACGTGAGTATGAGTCGGAACGTGACCGTCCTCACGTAGGTTTCTACGAATCTACGCGAGTAGAATTTTTGTACGGGTAGTCTGAAGGGACCGCTCAGCCAGCACCACACACCGGGAGTGCCAGTGGCACGCGTCGTAGTCGACGTCATGCTCAAGCCGGAGATCCTCGACCCCCAGGGCCAGGCGGTGCAGCGTGCACTGCCGCGCCTCGGATTCAAGGGGATCGCCGACGTACGTCAGGGAAAGCGCTTCGAACTCGAGGTGGACGGGCCCGTCGATGACGCCGCCCTCGCCCGTATCCACGAGATGGCGGAAACCTTCCTCGCCAACACCGTGATCGAAGACTTCTTCGTAAAGGTGGAGGAAGAGAAGTGACTGCTCGAATCGGAGTCGTCACTTTCCCCGGAACGCTCGACGACCGCGACACCCAGCGCGCCGTCCGCGTCGCCGGCGCCGAAGCCGTGCCGCTCTGGCACCGGGACAAGGACCTGAAGCAGGTCGACGCCGTGGTGCTTCCCGGCGGATTCTCGTACGGCGACTATCTGCGGGCCGGGGCCATTTCACGGTTTTCGCCCGTCATGGAGTCGGTCATCGAGCAGGCGAAGGCCGGGATGCCGGTTCTCGGTATCTGCAACGGCTTCCAGGTGCTCACCGAGTCGCACCTGCTGCCGGGCGCGATGCTGCGCAACAACCACCTGCACTTCATCTGCCGCGAGCAGAAGCTGCGGGTGGAGACGGACCGGACCGCCTGGACCGCCGACTACACGGCAGGCCAGGAGATCCAGATCCCGCTCAAGAACATCGACGGCAAGTACACCGCCGACGAGCGGACCCTGGACATGCTGGAGGCCGAGGGGCGCGTCGCTTTCCGGTACCTGGACGGCAACCCCAACGGCTCGCTCCGTGACATCGCCGGCATCACCAACGAGGCGGGCAACGTCGTCGGCCTCATGCCGCACCCCGAGCACGCCGTCGAGCCGCTGGTCGGGACCGGTGGCACGGACGGCCTCGGATTCTTCACCTCGATCCTGAAGAAGCTGGTCAACGCCTGATGACTCTGGACACCGTCAAGCACGCAGCGGAGACGCCCGACGTCAAGCTGCCCTGGGCCGAACTGGGCCTGAAGGAAGACGAGTACGCCCGCGTACGCGAGATCCTGGGCCGCCGTCCCACCGGCGCCGAGCTCGCCATGTACTCCGTCATGTGGTCCGAGCACTGCTCGTACAAGAGCAGCAAGGTCCACCTGCGCCAGTTCGGCGAGAAGGCCCCCGAGAACGACGCGATGCTCGTCGGCATCGGCGAGAACGCCGGTGTCGTCGACGTCGGCAACGGCTATGCGGTCACCTTCAAGGTCGAGTCGCACAACCACCCCTCGTACGTCGAGCCCTACCAGGGCGCGGCCACCGGTGTCGGCGGCATCGTCCGCGACATCATCGCGATGGGCGCGCGCCCGGTCGCGGTCGTGGACCCGCTGCGGATGGGCGCCGCCGACCACCCCGACACCAGGCGTGTCCTGCCGGGCGTCGTCGCGGGCATCGGCGGCTACGGCAACTGCCTCGGCCTGCCGAACATCGGCGGCGAGCTCGTCTTCGACGCCTGCTACCAAGGCAACCCGCTGGTCAACGCCGGTGCCATCGGCGTCATGCGGCACGAGGACATCCACCTCGCCAAGGCCAGCGGCCCCGGCAACAAGGTCATCCTCTACGGGGCCCGGACCGGCGGCGACGGCATCGGCGGCGCCTCGATCCTGGCGAGTGAGACCTTCGACGACACGAAGCCGTCGAAGCGTCCGGCCGTGCAGGTCGGCGACCCCTTCCAGGAGAAGCTCCTCATCGAGTGCACCCTGGAGGCCTTCGCCGAGAAGCTCGTCGTCGGCATCCAGGACCTGGGCGCCGCCGGACTCTCCTGCGCGACCTCGGAGCTTGCGTCGAACGGCTCCGGCGGCATGCGCGTCGAGCTCGACGACGTACCGCTTCGCGACTCCACGCTCACTCCCGAGGAAATCCTCATGAGTGAGTCGCAGGAGCGCATGTGCGCGGTCGTCGAGCCCGACAAGGTCGAGCGCTTCCTCGCGATCTGCGAGAAGTGGGACGTCATCGCCACCGTCGTCGGTGAAGTGACCGACGGCGACCGCCTGGAGATCTTCTGGCACGGCGAGAAGATCGTCGACCTCGACCCGCGCACCGTCGCCCACGACGGCCCGGTCTACGAGCGTCCGTACGCCCGGCCGAAGTGGCAGGACGCCCTCCAGGCCGACGACGCCGGCAAGCTGGCACGTCCGGCGACCTCGCAGGAGCTGCGCGACCAGGTTCTCGCGGTCGTCGCGTCGCCGAACCAGGCCTCGAAGGCGTGGGTGACGGATCAGTACGACCGTTTCGTGCAGGGCAACACGGTGCTCGCGCAGCCCGAGGACTCCGGCATGGTCCGTATCGACGAGGAGTCCGGCCTCGGTGTCGCCCTCGCCAACGACGGCAACGGCCGCTACTCCAAGCTCGACCCGTACGCGGGTGCGCAGCTGGCCCTGTCGGAGGCGTACCGCAACGTCGCCGCGACCGGCGCCAAGCCGCTCGCCGTATCGGACTGCCTGAACTTCGGTTCGCCCGAGGACCCGGACGTCATGTGGCAGTTCGCCGAGACCACCCGCGGTCTCGCCGACGCCTGCCAGATCCTGGGCACCCCGGTGACCGGCGGCAACGTCTCGCTCTACAACCAGACGGGCGAGGCGGCGATCCACCCGACCCCGGTCGTCTCGGTGCTCGGCGTGATCGACGACGTCGCGCGGCGCACGCCGATCGCGTTCGCCGAAGAGGGCCAGCTCCTCTACCTCCTGGGCGACACCGGCGAGGAGTTCGGCGGCTCGGCCTGGTCGCAGGTCGTCCACGATCACCTCGGCGGGCTTCCCCCGAAGGTCGACCTGGAGCGTGAGCGGCTGCTCGCCGAGATCCTCATCTCGGGCTCGCGCGACGGCATGATCGACGCCGCGCACGACCTCTCGGACGGCGGTCTCGCGCAGGCCGTCGCAGAGTCCTGCCTCCGCGGCGGGAAGGGCGCGCGCCTGGTCGTCCCGGACGGTCTCGACGCGTTCACCCTGCTGTTCAGCGAGTCGGCGGGGCGCGCGGTCGTCTCCGTCCCCCGCTCCGAGGAGCTGCGCTTCACCGACATGTGCGGGGCGCGGGGTCTTCCCGCGACGCGCGTCGGCGTGGTCGACGGTGACGCGGTGGAGCTCCAGGGCGAGTTCACGCTGCCGCTGAGCGACATCCGCGAGGCGTACGAGGGGACCCTGCCGGGGCTCTTCGCCTGATCCGTTCTCCGATCGGCTCACGAAGCCCCCGTCCGGACTGCTGATCCGGGCGGGGGCTTCGTCGCGCTCACGACGCTCACGATGCCCATGGCGCTCGGGGTCGGGGAAGAAGCCGCCCCGGTACCGTGACCTGCATGACTGACGAGCTGGGGCTGCGTGCGCGCAAGAAGAAGCAGACGGCCTCACGTATCTGGCGGGCCGCGGTGGATCTCTGCTCGGAGCGGGGCTTCGACCACGTCTCCGTGGCGGAGATCGCCGAGGCCGCCGAAGTGTCGAAGATGACCGTCTTCAACTACTTCGGCACCAAGGAAGGCGTCATCGTCAGCCCCATGGAGGAGCACGTCGGCGACGCGGCCCGCGCGGTGCGCGAACGGCAGCCCGGCCAGTCCGCGGTCACCGCGCTGCGCGCGCAGTTCCTCGCGCAGATCAACGAGCGGGACCCCTCGATCGGCCTCGCAGGCGATCCGCGCGCCCTCAAGGTGCGCCAGCTCATCAGCGAGACGCCGACCCTCGCGCACCGCATGGTGGGCTTCCACATGCGCAGCGTCCAGCTCCTCGCGGATGCCCTCGCCGAGGAGACGGGCGACATGCTCCTGGCACGCGTCGCCGCGTCGCAGCTGATCGGCGCCCGCAACGCGCTCGTCGTCGAGAACCACCGCCGCACCCTCGACGGCGACCCGTTGGAGGAGATCGCCAAGGACTGCGCCGCCTCCGCCGAGCGGGTCTTCGACCAGGTGGAAAACGGTCTTCGGGGCTACCCCGGGAAGAATTAGGCTCGGCCCATGCCACCGGCCAAGAAGCGCACCCGTTCGTACGACCCCGCCAAGATCCGCACCGCCGTGCTCGCCCAGTTCGGCAACGTACGAGCGGCGGTCGGCGCCCTGGAGCCCGGGCAGCTCGCCCTGCCGACCCGGCTCGGCAGCTGGACCGTCCGCGAACTGGCCGCGCACCTCACGATGGCGCTCGGCGGCACCACCCGCTTCCTCGCCATGCCGGAGCCGCCCGCCCGTGAAGTGGCGCTGCTCGACTGGCCTTTCGCGACCGCGTCGGCCGCCCGGCAGGTCGACGAGGCATCGCGTGCCTTCGCCGCGCAGGAGGACCTGCCCGGGCTGTACGCGCGCACGCTCGCCGAGTTCGAGGAGGCGCTGCCCGATCTCACGCAGGGGCGGCTCATGCCGACGCGGTTCGGCGCGATGACCCTGGACGACTTCCTGGTCACGCGGACCGTGGAACTCATCGTCCACACCGACGACCTGAACGACGCGGTGCCGGGCCTGGACGTCCCGTACGACCGCCAGGCCCTCGCCGCCTGCACCCGGCTGCTCGCCGACGCCCTCGCGGTGAAGGCGCCCGGCGGTGCCGTCGAGGTCAGGGTCCCGCCGTTCGCCGTGGTCCAGTGCGTGGAAGGCCCCCGGCACACCCGCGGCACCCCGCCGAACGTCGTCGAGACCGACCCGCTGACCTGGATCCGCCTGGCGACCGGGCGTACGGACTGGAAGACAGCCCTCGACGCGGCGAAGGTGAGCGCCAGCGGGGAGCGGGCGGATCTGGCGGAACTGCTGCCGGTCATGAGCTAGCGGGGGCCCCGGAACGGGGTGCGTCGCGGGCCGGAGGGAACCGGATCACCCACTTGTCCCGTCACAGCGGCATGCAGAAGCAACGACTGACTCCGACCGTCATGGCCCTGGCCGCCGCGGGCATGCTCACCGCGTGCGGCACCGAGACCGGATCCGGCAGCGGGTCCGTCGGGTCACAGCCGAACCTCACCGGCGTCCATTGGAGCGTCGAGAGCGTCACGGTGAACGGCAAGAAGCAGCAGGCCCCCGGCGATGCGTACGTAAAGATCGGCGACAAGGGCAAGGCCGAGGGCAACTACGGCTGCAACGGCTTCACCGCGGACGTGTCGATGGACGGCGACTCCGTCGACTTCGCCAACGCCCTCTCCACCAAGGCGGGCTGCGACAAGCTGGACTTCGAGAACGCCTTCAAGGGCGCCATCGGCAAGGGTGAGCTGAAGGCCGCGGTCGACGGCGACAAGCTGACGCTCACCACGGACAAGGGAGACCGCGTGGCCCTCACCTCGAAGCCGGACGCCCCGCTGACGGGCACGAAGTGGAACGTGAACGCCGTCGGTGACCGCAAGGCCGTGGCCCCCCTGCCGAAGGAAGTGGACGGCAAGGCCCATCTGACCTTCGGCAAGGACGGCATGGTCCGCGGCAAGCTCGGCTGCAACAGCGTCACCGCCAAGGCCGAGGTGAAGGACGGGCAGATCACCTTCGGCGCCCCCCGGACCACCCGGATGATGTGCCAGGGGGCCGAAGGGGAGACCGAGAAGAAGCTCCTCAAGCTGTTCGACGGCAAGGTGAGCTACCGGCTGAGCCACAACGGGCTCTCGCTCACCGCCGAGGACGGCACGGTCGTCAGCGCGAATGCCGACCTGAAGCAGGAGAAGCAGGAGAAGCAGAAGTAGCGGCCGGTCGGCGGGTGCGGGACTTCAGCAGGAACGCCCCGCCTGCGGCGAGCAGCAGGCCGCCGCCGATCGAGTAGGCGAGCGTGGTGTCGGAATCGCCGCCGGTCTCGGCGAGCTCGGTGGAATTGCCGGCGGGGCGCGCTTCGTTGGGGGCCTCGGCGGCCTTCTCCGGGGCGGGCTCTCCGGCCTCCCCGGCCTTCGCGGGCTCGTCCTGTACGGGCTCCCCGGCCTCCGCGGGCTTCTCAGGTGCTGCCTTTGCGGGGGCCGCCGGGGCCGCAACCCCGTCCAGGCTCACCTTCACCGTCGCCGCTTCGGCTCCCGCCTTCACGACCTCGACCTCGACCTTGCGGGCCTTGTCCGTCAGGGTCGCCCCCGCCTTGAGCGCGTCCGCGTCGGCCGGGGCGTCGCCGCCGGTGGACTCGTCGGCGTCCGGGGTCGGGTCGACCAGCGCGGACTTCGCGTAGTCCCCGCCCGGCACCCGGTAGGCGTGCACGCCCTGGATCTCGCCGTCCACGGTGCCCGACTCGTGCCGCAGCTCCACGACCAGGCGGTCGTCGCCCAGCGGAATGTCGATGGCACGGACCCCGCTCCCGTTCCCGTACAGCGGACGCAGTGTGTAGGTCGCCGACTTGCCGGGCTTGGCGACCTCGCCGCCCGTCAGCCACTTGTTGTGCAGGAGCTCGGGCGAGGTGAGACCGGCCTCCCAACCGCCGCCGCCCATCGGGGTCTTGTGGCTGGTGCCGTCCTCCTTGCAGCCCTCGCCGAGGTCGCCGTCGGGGCAGCGCAGGCGCATGTGGTGGCTGTAGCCGAAGTTGTGGCCGAACTCGTGGACCAGGGCCGTCATCGACATCTTGGCGTCGGCGCCGACGGGCATCCAGGTGGTGCCGCCGCCGACGGTGCCGAGCGCGAGCCAGTCGCAGCCGGCCTTCTCCGAGGGGAAGACGAGCGACAGGTGGTCGTAGCTGTCCTCGGGGACGCCCTTCGCGGCCAGTGCCTTGCGCGTCAGGTCGTTGATCTTGCCGGTGTCGCAGCCGGTGGCCGCGAGATCGATGTCGACGGGCCCGGTGACGCCGTCGCCCTCGGCGGCCTTGAAGGTGGTCGCGCCGCCGGTGACCTCGTTGTAGTACGAGGTCAGAGAGCCGCTTTCGCCGAAGTAGTTGTCCTTCAGGGCGGTTTCGAGCTTGCCCGCGTCCGGGATCCGGCTGTCCGTGAAGTTGACCATGGCGACCTGGACGCGCCGCTCCGGCTCGTCGGCGGCGGGCGCGGGAGCGGCGGCGGCAGCGGTCAGGGCGGCTGCCACGGCGGCCGGAACGAGGCAGAGGCGCGGGGACGGCTTCATGGGGGACCTTCCGGGTGGGGGATCGCGCGGACCTGGAGATCAACTCGGCGCGCGCGAGGCACGCTAGCGATCACATCGGCCCGCGCGAACCCCTCGGAGGGCTTCTTAGGCCGCGCTTAAGGCTCAGTTCAGGCAGCCCGGCAGTCCAGGCGGCTCACGCGGCCGGATACGGCAGCAGGCCCGCGTCCGTCTTCTCCCACGCCGCCTTCAGCTCCGCGAGCAGCTTCGGCTCGACCGCGGCCCGGTCGGCCTGCTCCCGCTGATCAGCGGCGAGGTTGAACAGCTGGTCCTCGCCGCCCTTGCCCCGGTAGTACTTCCAGTCCCCGCGCCGCAGCGCCCGCTCCCCGCGCACCCGCCAGAACAGCTCACGCTCGGCGAGCTTCTCGCCCTTCAGGAGATAGGGCGCGAGGCTGGTCCCGTCGAGCTTGTACGCGGGACTGGGCCGGGCCCCGCCGATCTCCAGGAGCGTCGCCGTCCAGTCCGGCGTGAACACGGGCTCGTGGCTGACCTGCCCGCCGTCGAGCCGCGCGGGCCAGCGCACGATGGTCGGCACGCGGATGCCGCCCTCCTGGAGGGAGGCCTTGTTGCCGGAGAGGGGCCAGTTGTACGAGAAGCGCTCGCCGCCGTTGTCGGAGGCGAAGAAGACCAGGGTGTCCCGCTCCTGCCCGGACTTCTTCAGGGCCTTGAGCACCTCGCCGACCGACCGGTCCAGGTCCTGCACCATCTCCGTGTACTTCTCCACGGAGCCGCCGTCCTGGTGCCAGAGCGCGCCCTTCTCGCCCGCCTTGATCCTCCGTACGATCTCGGCGCTCTCCTCGGTGTCCCCGTCGGCTATCCACGGCCAGTGCGGAGTGGTGAAGTTCAGGTTGAGCAGCCAGGGCTTGTCCCCGTGGTCCCGCCGCACGTACTCGCTCGCCCGCTCGGTCAGGACGCGCGTGTAGTAGCGCAGGTCCTTGTACTCGGCGTCGCCTTCGTAGAGGTCGTACTCACCGCCGAGCCCCAGCTTCGAGTAGTACTCAAGAGCCCCGCCGAAGTTCCCGAAGAACTCGTCCCAGCCCGACTTCGTGGGCGAGTAGTCCGGCAGATATCCGCAGTGCCACTTCCCGATGAGCGCGGTCGCGTACCCGGCGTCCCTCAGGAGCGAGGCCAGCGTGGGATGCGTCGGATCGAGGCCCGCGGACTTGTCCGCGATGGGCTCCGCGAGCCCGCCCTTCGTACGCCCCGGAAAGCGCCCCGTGTAGAGGCTGAAGCGGGTCGGCGAGCAGGTCGCGGACCCGGAGTAGGCGTCGGTGAAGCGCACGCCCTGGCGGGCCAGGCGGTCCAGGTTCGGGGTCTTGATGTGCGGCGACCCGTAGGAGGAGAGGTCGGCCCAGCCCAGGTCGTCGCCGAGGATGAACAGGATGTTCGGCCTCTTGGAGCCGGGGCGGCGCGCGGCGCGGAAGGGCCGCTCACGCGCCTCGGCGGCAGCGGGCAGCCCCACGGCGGCTGCGGCACCGGCTCCCACGGCACCCCCGAAGGCGCGTCGGGACAAAGGGGACGAGTCGTGCGAGGACGAAGACATGGCTGCGCTCCTGGACGGGCCGCGGCGCTCGGCGGCGACGCGTACCCGGAGACGGGAAGAAAGGGAACGGAGAGTGATTTCAGGCAGCGCTGCGACAGATGGCGCTCGCGACACGGACCAGGTCGACGTGGCGGCGCTCCACAAGGGTGACCGACGGGTCACCGAGGGGCTGCAGGGGCATGGACCAGGAGCTTCACGGGGCCCGTGTGCCCCTGTCAACGCTCCGGCCCACCTGTTCACACGGGCGTAGCACTCCACGTACGCCCCGGCGGTGTCATCACGCTCCGTGCGGGGGCCGTATCCCCAATTCGGACCAGTGGTCGATCTCGCCTACACTCGATGTCGTGCCACGTGGTGACGGTCGACTCAATCATGATCTGCTCCCCGGCGAGAAGGGCCCCCAGGACGCTTGCGGCGTCTTCGGTGTCTGGGCTCCGGGTGAAGAGGTCGCCAAGCTCACATACTTCGGGCTGTACGCCCTTCAACACCGAGGCCAGGAGTCCGCGGGAATCGCGGTCAGCAACGGCTCCCAGATCCTTGTCTTCAAGGACATGGGGCTCGTCTCCCAGGTCTTCGACGAAACCTCCCTCAGCTCGCTCCAGGGTCATATCGCGGTCGGTCACGCCCGCTACTCGACCACCGGAGCCTCCGTCTGGGAGAACGCCCAGCCGACGTTCCGTGCCACCGCGCACGGCTCCATCGCGCTCGGGCACAACGGCAACCTCGTCAACACGGCCCAGCTCGCCGAGCTGGTCGCCGACCTGCCCAAGGAGAACGGCCGCGCGACCCAAGTCGCCGCGACCAACGACACCGACCTGGTGACGGCTCTCCTCGCGGGCCAGGTGGACGACGACGGCAAGCCGCTGACCATCGAAGAAGCCGCCACGAAGGTCCTCCCGGACGTCCAGGGCGCCTTCTCCCTCGTCTTCATGAACGAGAACACGCTGTACGCGGCGCGTGACCCGCAGGGCATCCGCCCGCTGGTCCTCGGCCGCCTGGAGCGCGGCTGGGTCGTGGCGTCGGAGTCCGCGGCGCTCGACATCTGCGGCGCCAGCTTCGTCCGCGAGGTCGAGCCCGGCGAGTTCATCGCGGTCGACGAGAACGGACTGCGAACGTCCCGATTCGCGGAAGCGAAGCCCAAGGGCTGTGTCTTCGAGTACGTCTATCTGGCGCGCCCCGACACCGACATCGCCGGCCGGAACGTCTACCTCTCGCGCGTCGAAATGGGCCGGAAACTGGCCGAGGAAGCCCCGGTGGAGGCCGACCTCGTCATAGCGACCCCGGAGTCGGGAACGCCCGCCGCGATCGGTTACGCGGAAGCCTCCGGCATCCCCTTCGGCGCCGGCCTGGTGAAGAACGCCTATGTGGGCCGGACCTTCATCCAGCCCTCGCAGACGATCCGCCAGCTCGGCATCCGTCTGAAACTGAACCCCCTCAAGGAAGTCATCAAGGGCAAGCGTCTGGTCGTCGTCGACGACTCGATCGTGCGCGGCAACACCCAGCGCGCCCTGGTCAAGATGCTCCGCGAGGCCGGCGCCGCCGAGATCCACATCCGGATCTCCTCGCCGCCCGTGAAGTGGCCCTGCTTCTTCGGCATCGACTTCGCCACCCGCGCCGAGCTCATCGCCAACGGCATGACGATCGACGAGATCGCCACCTCCATGGGTGCCGACTCGCTCTCGTACATCTCCATCGACGGCATGATCGAGGCCACCACCATCGACAAGCCGAACCTCTGCCGCGCCTGCTTCGACGGCGTGTACCCGATGGATCTCCCCGACCCCGAGCTGCTCGGCAAGCAGCTCCTGGAGACGGAGCTGGCCGCCGGTCCGGCGTCCACCGCTGCGGCCGACGCGATCCGTCGCCCGTAAGCCACCCGTAGTAACGACACGAAAGCTCTCATCCCCCATGCCTGAGACCACTGGTGCCAGCTACGCAGCCGCAGGCGTAGACATCGAAGCGGGCGACCGCGCCGTCGAGCTGATGAAGGAGTGGGTGAAGAAGACGAAGCGCCCCGAGGTCCTCGGCGGCATCGGCGGCTTCGCCGGACTCTTCGACGCCTCCGCCCTCAAGCGCTTCGAGCGCCCCCTGCTCGCCTCCGCCACCGACGGTGTCGGCACGAAGGTCGACATCGCCCGCCAGCTCGGCGTGTACGACACCATCGGGCACGACCTGGTCGCGATGGTCATGGACGACATCGTGGTGTGCGGCGCCGAGCCGCTCTTCATGACCGACTACATCTGCGTCGGCAAGGTCCACCCCGAGCGCGTCGCGGCCATCGTGAAGGGCATCGCCGAGGGCTGTGTGCTCGCCGGCTGCGCCCTCATCGGCGGCGAGACGGCCGAGCACCCCGGCCTCCTGGGCCCGGACGACTTCGACGTCGCGGGCGCCGGCACGGGCGCGGTCGAGGCCGACCGTGTCCTTGGTCCGGATCGCATTCGTAAGGGTGACGCGGTGATCGCCATGGCGTCCTCCGGTCTTCACTCGAACGGGTACTCGCTCGTCCGTCACGTGGTCTTCGACCGCGCGGGCTGGGCCCTGGACCGCCAGGTCGAGGAGTTCGGCCGTACGCTCGGCGAGGAGCTCCTGGAGCCCACCAAGATCTACTCCCTGGACTGCCTGGCGCTCACCCGCACCACGGACGTCCACGCCTTCAGCCACATCACGGGCGGCGGCCTCGCGGCGAACCTGGGCCGGGTCATCCCGGACGGTCTGCACGCGATCGTCGACCGCGAGACGTGGACACCCGGCGCGATCTTCGACGTGGTCGGCAAGGCCGGTCAGGTCGAGCGCCTGGAGCTGGAGAAGACCCTGAACATGGGCGTCGGCATGATGGCGATCGTCCCCGAGGAGTCCGCGGACGCGGCCCTCACGACCCTCGCGGACCGCGGCGTGGACGCCTGGATCGCCGGTGAGATCACCGAGCGCGGCGACCACACCGAGGGCGCGGCGCTGATCGGTGACTACGCGAAGTAGGCGGGTGAGCCGCTTGCGGGAGCAGCACAAAACCCGGTCCGGTGTGATGACCACCCCGGACCGGGTGAAGTGCAGTTGCTACGCCAACTGCGAATGCTGCACGTGCTCTGAATGCTGCGAATGCAACGAGGTCAAGCGCCGCGGCGCTGCGACGAAGGACCGGACTCGTCGGAGTCCTCGTCCTCGTCGTCGTTATACAGATCCGCGTACTGGGCGTACGGGTCGTCTTCCTCGTCGTCGTCCTCGAACGGCTCGCCATTCGGCGGCTGTTGCGAAGTCGAAGCGCCCAGCTCATTGGCCAGACGCGAGAGGTCAGTCCCGCCGCTGCTGTACTTCAGCTGGCGGGCGACCTTCGTCTGCTTGGCCTTTGCCCGGCCGCGCCCCATGGCTCGACCCCCTCGGATATGGGGCTTGGTGACCCCAGAGTCTTGACACGCGTTCATGATCAGGAACGGGCTCTCCGTGGAGAGGCCGGTCCGTAGGGCTTCCACGGTACCTGCTCCTGCGGCCATACGGTACGTCGCCCGCAGGACGCGCCTCGGCGCAGAACCCGCGAGGAGCCCTGTCCTCGCTGGTCAACTGCGATTTTAACCTCTTCTTGCCGGGCGACCCGCCGACGGGGGTGAGTCTTGTCTCTCGCGCACGTCGGCGGGGCCTTCCGAGGGGTCTTACGGGGTCAGGGGCGGCGGGCCTCCGCCATCCGCTGTTCGGCGATCCTGTCGGCCGCGGCAGCCGGCGGAATGCCATCCGTCTTTGCGCGAGCGAATATGGCAAGAGTGGTGTCGAAGATCTTTGACGCCTTCGCCTTGCACCGGTCGAAGTCGAAGCCGTGCAGCTCGTCGGCGACCTGGATCACGCCGCCTGCGTTCACCACGTAGTCGGGCGCGTAGAGAATCCCGCGATCGGCGAGGTCCTTCTCCACGCCGGGGTGCGCGAGCTGGTTGTTGGCGGCGCCGCAGACCACCTTCGCGGTGAGCACCGGCACGGAGTCGTCGTTCAGGGCGCCGCCGAGCGCGCAGGGGGCGTACACGTCCAGGCCCTCGACCCGGATCAGCGCCTCGGTGTCGGCGACGGCCGTCACGGAGGGGTGCTTGTGGATGATCCGGTTCACGGACTCCTCGCGCACATCGGTGATCACGACCTCGGCGCCGTCCTCCAGGAGGTGCTCCACGAGGTGGTGGCCGACCTTGCCGACGCCCGCGATGCCGACCTTGCGCCCGCGCAGCGACGGGTCGCCCCACAGGTGGTCGGCCGAGGCCCGCATGCCCTGGAAGACACCGAAGGCGGTGAGCACGGACGAGTCGCCCGCGCCGCCGTTCTCGGGGGAGCGGCCCGTCGTCCAGCGGCACTCGCGCGCGACGACGTCCATGTCCGCGACGTACGTACCGACGTCGCACGCCGTCACGTAGCGGCCGCCGAGCGAGGCCACGAAGCGGCCGTAGGCGAGCAGGAGCTCCTCGCTCTTGATCTGCTCCGGGTCACCGATGATCACGGCCTTGCCGCCGCCGTGGTCGAGACCGGCCATGGCGTTCTTGTACGACATCCCGCGCGCGAGGTTCAGCGCGTCCGCGACGGCGGCTTCCTCGCTCGCGTACGGATAGAAGCGGGTGCCGCCGAGGGCGGGGCCCAGGGCGGTGGAGTGGATGGCGATGACGGCCTTGAGGCCGCTGGCACGGTCCTGGCAGAGCACTACTTGCTCATGGCCCCCCTGGTCCGAGTGGAACAGGGTGTGCAGGACGCCGTTGTCTGCTTCGGTCACGGTGGTGACTCCCGGTCAAGTGGCGGCGGTTAGGCGGGCGCCCGTGCGGGTGGCGGGGCCCATTGGGCATGAGACTAGAGCCTGGGAGAACCCGCTGACCGCGCAGTGCCGAGGATCACCCTCTCCTGTCGCGCTGGAAGCACGATGGAGTTCGGCCATGGCACGATTTGCAGTGTTTTCCAGCCGGTAGGCGGGGGAGGGAGCAGCCGTGCCCAAGGTGTCTTCATTGGTTGTCCCGTACGCGTCCTACTTGCGCGTTTATGAGCCACTCGCTGCCTTCCCGGAACCCGAGCGCGGCCACTGGGCGCGCTACGCGCGTCGCCCCGACCGCCCCTCGTACCAGGACGAACTCCGGCGCTCCCTGGCGGACTTGCTGCCCACACCGCCCGTCCCCGTGCCGGTGCACGAGAGCAGCGACGCGTTCGTGGTGGAGGCCGACGGGGTGGTGTGCGTCTGCCCCTGGCGCACCCGGCTGCGCGGCTGGCAGGCCCTGGGGGAGCTGCCGGGACAGCTGCCGACGCCGGTGCTCGACGCGGTCCTGCCGCCGGTGGTGCGCCGCCAGACGGCCGCGGACTACGAGCAGTGGCTCGCCAGGAACCCCGACGCCCGCCCCTGGATCCGTACGTCGACGTGGCAGGTCCCGCTGAACTGGTTCGTGCTCGTCTCGGACGAGGAGCGTCAGTTCGAGAAGGGGTACGAGAAGGGGACCGGAGACGGCGGGGCGGGCGAGGAGGTGGCCTGCGCCCCCGTCCTGCGCTACCGCACGCCGATGGTGCAGGCGCGGCGCCGGGTGGCCCGCGGGCTCAGGACGCTGCGGGACACGATCGACGACGGGCCGCTCGTCGACGGGCTCATGGACGTGGGCCGGTGGCTGGAGGAGTTCCATCCGCGCTCGCTGGTCGAGCTCGACTACGGCGGGCTCGTGCACTCCCTGTCCGAGGAGCAGCTCGACGAGGATCACTCGGCGGCGGATGTCGCGGAAGGAATCGAGGCGCTGCGCAACGGCGACGGCGAGGGGGCCGGCGAGGCGTATGCGAGGCTCATGGAGCGATGGAAGGCGGTCCGGGACCGTCAGTTCTCGAACTGAGCGTCAGCCGGGCCGTCCGTAGGTCATCCCGTAGGTCTTCATCCCGTCAGGCGTCCCGTCATCCATACGCGGCGCCTACACAGGACGTTGGTCCCGATCCGGGCTTTTGTGTCAAGCGTGACGGACCGCACTTACTGCGCCCTTGCGCCCATCACCCACCCTCGTGCCAAAATAGGACAAGGAGTCCGGGGAGGGCTCCTTCCGTCCATGTCTGGGCGGAATACTCAGCATTGCACGCTAATGGGGGGTCTGTTGACTCCTGATCGCTCTGTGACTGATCGTCACTGTGGCGTGACTGTCCGCTATGGCATGGTCCATCGGCTTCCGTCGCTGATAGACACCTGGGAGGGCAATTCCATCGGTTTGGCCGACGTGGCTGGACGGATGGTGTAGTTGTAGTGCCGAGGACAAGCCGTTCGTCCTATAACCGACTCGACTCGCGTCCGCCATTTCGGGCAACGCGGGTCAAGGTGCAGAATTTAGAGGAATGAACCGAGAAGGTTCGGTTCTCCGAGGAGGCCGCTCATGACCGCTCGCACCCCTGATGCCGAGCCGCTGCTGACCCCGGCTGAGGTTGCCACGATGTTCCGCGTCGACCCCAAGACGGTTACGCGCTGGGCCAAGGCTGGCAAGCTCACGTCGATTCGCACGCTCGGCGGCCATCGCCGTTACCGCGAGGCTGAGGTCCGCGCACTGCTCGCGGGTATCCCGCAGCAGCGCAGCGAGGCCTGAATTACCGCATAACCGCAGTACCCGGACGAAAAAGTACGACCGCTGCTGGGTCCCCCAATCCGGCCGCAACGTCCGATTTTTAGCTACATGCGACGCGGGTCCCGCCCCAACGGGTCCCACGCCTGAGCCTCATGGGTGAGTCGTCTGAAGATCGCGCTGGACTCCGCCGGGTCCAGCGCGATCTTTTTTGAGCGCCCGATGGGCCCGCCGATGAGCCCGCCGATGAGTGCTGGTGAGTGCCGCTGTGAGCGGGCTTGTTGGTCTCTGGGGGGTGCTGTCGCCGCGCTGTGGGGAGGCTGTGGCGCCGGCTCCGTACCGTCCCCGCGGCGGCCTTGTGGTGTCCGGGCGGACGTTGGGCGGGGTGGCTGCGGGGCGGTGCAATTGCACATATTAAATTGACTGGTTGTAAGACGGGTGTAAGTTCCGGGGTTTCCAAAAGAAGTTCGGTGACACCCGTCACACGCCGTGAGCCTTGTTGCCCGCGATGTCTCTGAGTTAGAGGAGATCGCGGGCTGTTCGGGGGAGTTGGCCGAGGACCCCCGAACCCTGAACCCCGAGGGCCTATCCCTCACCCTGCCACCACCGGGGTGGGTCGCGGGTCGGCTTTGGTCACGCGTTCGGGGGACTTTCGTCCTCGTCCGCCTCCAGGTCGCCCTCACAGTCGCTCTGGGCCGCGGGAGAGGTCTCCAGGGCCAGGCGCTCCAGACGGTGGCAGATCGGGCAGTGCCGGGTCAGATGGCGGTAGCTCATCGCCGCGGAGAGGTGGGCGCGGAGCAGAGCGCGTGTCTCGTGCCGTGCGGACGCCGCCGAAGCCGCCATACGCCACCTCCAAAAGGAAACCCGGTCCCGCCCCGCTCCCTGCTGCCTGGGTACCGGCGGAGCGCGAAGCAGTCAAGACGCGGGGCGGGGCGCGAGGGGGGGGCGGCTCTATGCGCCGGTGGGCCCCACTCACGTCTGGGCGCTGCGGTCGTGACGGGATTTGCTGGCGGCGAGGGGGCCAGGGGTGGGCGGAGACGCAAGAAGGGCCGCACCTTGGTAGGTGCGGCCCTTCTGGGTGTTGCGGTCCTGACGGGATTTGCTGTGTTGGATTGCGGCTCCGCCGCGGGCGCGGCCTCCGGGCTTGGCGGAGGGGAGGGGGAACGCAAGAAGGGCCGCACCTTTGCCGGTGCGGCCCTTCTTCTACTGCGGTCCTGACGGGATTTGAACCCGCGGCCTCCACCTTGACAGGGTGGCGAGCACTCCAAACTGCTCCACAGGACCTTGCTTTGCGGCGCTGATTGCTGCGTTGCGCTGCGAGACAGGACTCTACAGCAGCGCAGGCCCGGCGGTCGAACTCACCCAGGGTGCCCGGGTGATCACGGTGCGGCGGCGTCGACGGCCTTCACGATCCGCTTGTCCGAGATGGGGTACGCCGTGCCGAGCGCGTGCGCGAAATAGCTGACCCGGAGCTCCTCCAGCATCCAGCGGATGTCCAGGACCTCCTTGGGGACGGGCCGCCCCTGCGGGAGCTGTTCCAGGAGCCAGGCGTACTCGTCCTGCATCTCGTGGACCTTCTGCATGCGTGACGTGTCCCGCTGGACGTTGGTCGGCATCTGCTGGAGGCGCCGGTCGGCGGCCACCATGTAGCGCATCAGGTCCGGCAGGCGGCGAATCCCCGTGGCCGTGACGAAGCCGGGGCCGATGAGCGCGTCCAACTGGGCGCGGACGTCCGTGAGGTTGGGCAGCAGCGTCGGGCTCTTCGTCGACTTCAGGCGCCGCTCGCAGGCCTGCCAGGCGGCGAGCACCTGCTGGACCTGGCTCACCGTACGGACGGTGGTGTCGACGATCTCGGCGCGCACCTTCTCGTACAGCTTGCGGTACGACTCCTCGTCCCAGGCGGGTCCCCCGAAGTCACCGATCAGCTTGTCCGCCGCCGCCATCGCGCAGTCGGCGAAGAGCGCCTGGATGGAGCCGTGCGGGTTCGCGGACAGGGCGATCTTCTGGGCGTTGGTCAGCTTGTCCGAGGCGAACTTGGCCGGATTGACCGGAATGTTGCGCAGGATGAGCCGGCGCGTGCCCTTCCACATCGCCTGCTGCTGCTCGGCCTCCGTGTCGAAGAGCCGTACGGAGACGGTGTTCGCGTCGGAGCCGTCGTCCACGAGCGCGGGGAACGCCTTCACCGGCTGGCCCGCGCGACGCGTCTCGAAGACGCGGCTGAGGGAGCCGATGGACCAGTCCGTGAGCCCGGAGCGCTCGACCGCCGAGCCGCCCGTCCGCTCCGCCGTCGCGGCCGCGGCCTGCGACAGCGCCTTGCGCGCCTTCGGGCGGAGCTGGAGCTTGAGCGCCTCCAGATCCTTGTCCTCGGAGAGCTTCCTGCGCCGCTCGTCGGTGATCCGGAAGGTGATCTTCAGGTGGTCCGGTACGCGGGAGAGGTCGAAGTCGTCCGGAGACACCGGCACCCCGACCATCCGCTGCAACTCGCGCGCCAGGGTCACGTGCAGCGGCTCCTGGAGGGGTACGGCCCGCTCCAGGAACGCCTTCGCATAGTTGGGCGCGGGCACGTAATGCCGGCGGATCGGCTTCGGCAGGGAGCGGATCAGCTCGATCACGACCTCCTCGCGCAGGCCCGGGATCTGCCAGTCGAAGCCGTCCGCCGTCACCTGGTTCAGGACCTGGAGCGGCACGTGCACCGTGACGCCGTCCGCGTCCGCGCCCGGCTCGAACTGGTACGTCACCTTGAACTTGAGCGGCCCCTGACGCCACGTATCGGGATAGTCGTCCTTCGACACGTCGCCCGCGCGCTCATTGATCAGCATCGAGCGCTCGAAGTCGAGCAGCTCGGGCTCCTCGCGCTGCTTCTTCTTCCACCAGGAGTCGAAGTGCGCGCCGGACACGACGTCCTCGGGCACCCGCTGGTCGTAGAAGTCGAAGAGCGTCTCGTCGTCGACGAGGATGTCGCGGCGCCGGGCCCGGTGCTCCAGCTCCTCGACCTCGGTCAGGAGCTTGCGGTTGGCGGCGAAGAACTTGTGGTGCGTGCGCCAGTCACCCTCGACGAGGGCGTTGCGGATGAACAGGTCGCGGGAGACCTCGGGGTCGATGCGGCCGTAGTTCACCTTGCGCTGGGCGATGATCGGGACGCCGTACAGCGTCACCTTCTCGTACGCCATCACGGCCGCCGCGTCCTTCTCCCAGTGCGGCTCGCTGTACGTGCGCTTGAGCAGATGCTGGGCGAGCGGCTCGACCCACTCGGGCTCGATCTTCGCGTTGACGCGGGCCCACAGGCGCGAGGTCTCCACCAGCTCCGCGGACATGATGAAGCGCGGGGGCTTCTTGAAGAGCGCGGAGCCGGGGAAGACCGCGAACTTCGCCGAACGGGCGCCCAGATACTCGTTCTTCGCGCCGTCCTTCACGTCCTTCATCCCGATGTGGGAGAGCAGGCCGGACAGGAGCGAGATGTGGACGTGCTGCTCGGGCGCGTCGTCCTCGTTGAGTTGTATCCCCATCTGCTTGGCGACCGTGCGCAGCTGCGTATAGATGTCCTGCCACTCGCGGATCCGCAGGAAGTTGAGGTACTCCGACTTGCACATCCGGCGGAACGAGGACGAGCCGCGCTCCTTCTGCTGCTCGCGGATGTACCGCCACATATTGAGGAAGGCCAGGAAGTCGGACGTCTCGTCCTTGAAGCGCGCGTGCTGCTGGTCGGCCTGCGTCTGCTTCTCGGCGGGGCGCTCGCGCGGGTCCTGGATGGAGAGGGCGGCGGCGATCACCATGACCTCGCGCACGCAGCCGTTCTTGTCGGCCTCCAGGACCATGCGGGCCAGGCGCGGGTCCACCGGCAGCTGGGCCAGTTTGCGGCCCTGCTCGGTGAGGCGCTTCTTCGGGTCCTTCTGCTTCGGGTCGAGCGCGCCCAGTTCCTGGAGGAGCTGGACGCCGTCACGGATGTTGCGGTGGTCCGGCGGGTCGATGAAGGGGAACTTCTCGATGTCGCCGAGACCGGCCGCCGTCATCTGGAGGATGACGGATGCGAGGTTCGTGCGCAGGATCTCCGCGTCCGTGAACTCGGGGCGTGCGACGAAGTCGTCCTCCGAGTAGAGGCGGATGCAGATGCCGTCGGACGTACGGCCGCAGCGGCCCTTGCGCTGGTTGGCGCTGGCCTGGCTGATTGCCTCGATGGGCAGCCGCTGCACCTTCGTACGGTGGCTGTAGCGGGAGATGCGGGCCGTGCCCGGGTCGATCACGTACTTGATGCCCGGCACGGTCAGGGAGGTCTCGGCGACGTTCGTCGCGAGGACGATGCGTCTGCCCGTGTGCTGCTGGAAGACGCGGTGCTGCTCAGCGTGCGACAGACGGGCGTAGAGGGGGAGGACTTCGGTGAATCTGTAGTTCTTCTTGTTGAGCGCGTCCGCCGTGTCCCGGATCTCGCGCTCCCCGGAGAGGAAGACGAGGATGTCGCCCTTGCCCTCGCCCTGGAGCTCCTCGACGGCGTCCGTGATCGCGGTGATCTGGTCGCGGTCCGAGTCCTCGGAGTCCTCTTCGAGGAGGGGGCGGTAGCGCACCTCCACCGGATACGTACGGCCGCTGACCTCGACGATCGGGGCGTCCCCGAAGTGTCTGGAGAAGCGCTCCGGGTCGATGGTCGCGGAGGTGATGACGACCTTCAGGTCCGGGCGCTTGGGAAGCAGCTGGGCGAGATAGCCGAGCAGGAAGTCGATGTTGAGGGACCGCTCGTGGGCCTCGTCGATGATGATCGTGTCGTACGCGCGCAGCTCGCGGTCCGTCTGGATCTCGGCCAGCAGGATGCCGTCCGTCATCAGCTTCACGTACGTGTCGCCGCCCACCTGGTCGGTGAAGCGGACCTTCCAGCCGACGGCCTCGCCGAGCGGGGTGTTCAGCTCGTCGGCCACGCGCTCGGCGACCGTACGGGCCGCGATACGGCGGGGCTGCGTATGGCCGATCATGCCGCGCAGGCCGCGGCCGAGCTCCATGCAGATCTTGGGGATCTGCGTCGTCTTGCCGGAGCCGGTCTCACCCGCGACGATCACGACCTGGTGGTCGCGGATCGCCTCGGCGATGTCGTCCTTCTTCTGGCTGACCGGCAGCTCTTCGGGATACGTGATCTTGGGCAGACGGCTGCCCCGCTCGGCCATCCGGGCCGCGGCCTTGTCGACGTCCGTCGCGATCTCGGCGAGGACGGCGGCCCGGGCCTCGGGCTTGCGGATCCGGCGCGCACCCTCGAGCCGGCGGCCGATCCGGTGCTCGTCGCGCAGCGACAGCTCGGACAGGCGGGGGGCGAGGGCGTCGAGGGTGAGGGCAGGCTGCGTAGACATATCGGCGTCCAGGATCTCACCCGCCGCTCGGAGGTGGCGAACCGATTTCTCTGGCGGGGCGCCAGGGGACGTACGATTCCGGGCATGTTGTCCCGAGCGCGTCTGCCGTGGTGCCCCTTCCTCGGGGTGCTGCTCGTCGTGCTCGGGGCGTTCTGCGGGCCCGCGGCCGTCGCGTCGAGCGCCGCGGACCAGCAGCCGCGACCCGCGGCGACCTCCCTCGTCCACGAGGCCGACAGCGTGCCCGGCTGCGGCAAGGGCGGGCAGCAGGACAGCGGGGGCCGTCCGGTGTCGCCGCCGCGCCCCAGCTCGGCACACGAACTGCTCCCCGCCCTGTACGAGGCCCACGCCGCGACCGGCTCCTGGGGCGCCGACCAGGCATTCCTCGCCGTCACCCCCGGCCGCGCACCGCCCGTACTCGCTCCGCCCACCCCGATAGAACTCTCCGTTCTGCGCGTCTAGGAGACCCCTGTCCCAGCCAGGGGTCCCTCGAATCGACGTACACAACAGGAGAAACGCACAGCCATGCCCAAGAAGCCCGGCACGTCCAGCAACCCCCGCAAGAAGAACATCGCCATCGGAGCGGGAGTGGCCGTCGCCGCCCTGCTGCTCGGCGCCGCTTCCTACAGCGCCACCAAGCCCGACGAGCCCTCCTCGGTCACCGCGAAGGAGGAGTCCGCCGCGGACGTCTCCGCCGACCCGCAGGCCGGGGTCTACCCGGAGCTGGCCAAGCTCGCCCGGCGCGACGGCAAGGACCCGCTCGCGCAGGGGCCCGAGGACGCTCCCGTCGTGCTCATCGAGTACGCCGACTTCAAGTGCGGCTACTGCGGCAAATTCGCCCGCGACACCGAGCCCGACCTGGTGAAGAAGTACGTCGAGGACGGCACCCTGCGCATCGAGTGGCGCAACTTCCCGATCTTCGGCGCGGACTCCGAGTCCGCCGCGCGCGGGGCGTGGGCCGCCGGGCAGCAGGGCCGCTTCTGGCAGTTCCACGAGGCCGCGTACGCCGAAGGCGCCAAGGAGAAGGGCTTCGGGGGCGACCGCCTGAAGGAGCTCGCGAAGGAGGCCGGGGTCAAGGACATCGGCCGCTTCTCGGACGACGCGGACAGCGCCGGGGCCAAGGCCGCGGTGAAGAAGGACCAGGAGGAGGCGTACGGCCTCGGGGCCACGTCGACCCCGTCCTTCCTGGTCAACGGGCAGCCCATCTCAGGGGCGCAGCCGGACGAGGTCTTCGACCAGGCGATCGAACAGGCGGCGAAGAGGGCGAAGTCTTCCGGGGCGAAGAAGTGACCGCCGACGTCGGGTACTTCGCGGCGTTCCTGGGCGGTCTCCTCGCCCTGATCAGCCCGTGCAGCGCGCTGCTGCTCCCCGCCTTCTTCGCGTACTCGATCGACTCGGCCTCACGGCTGCTCGCGCGCACCGGCATCTTCTACGCGGGCCTCGCCACGACCCTCGTGCCGCTCGGCGCGGCGGGCTCGGTCGCCGGGCGGTTCTTCTTCGGGCACCGGGACCAGCTGGTGCTCGTCGCCGGGTGGCTGATCATCGCGCTCGGCGTGCTGCAGGTCGTGGGCATGGGGTTCGCCTCGCGGAAGATGGCCGAGCTCTCGGGACGCATCCGGCCGACCACGGCGGTGTCCGTGTACGCGCTGGGTGCGGTGTACGGGCTCGCCGGTTTCTGCGCGGGGCCGATCCTCGGGAGCGTCCTCACCGTGGCGGCGGTGAGCGGCAGCCCCGTCTACGGAGGGCTGCTGCTCGCCGTCTACGCGCTGGGGATGGCGGTGCCGCTGTTCGTGCTCGCGCTGCTCTGGGAGCGTTTTGACCTCGGGCGGCGGCGCTGGCTGCGGGGCCGCGCCTTCCGGATCGGCCGCTTCGAACTGCATACGACCTCGCTCCTCTCGGGCCTCTTCTTCGTGGCCCTGGGCGCGCTCTTCCTCGCGTACGACGGGACCACCGCGCTGCCGGGGCTGCTCGACGTGGACGACTCGTTCGCCGTGGAGCGGTGGGCCGGGGACGTGGGCCGGGCGGTGCCTGACTCGGTGCTCCTGGTCGCCGTGGTGACTGTTGTGGGCGTGGGGTTCGGGGTGCGGGGGCTTCGGGGGCGGCGCCGGAGGGGGCGTGGGCCAGTGGAGGCCGAGCGAGGGTGAGTCTGCTTTGGGTGGTTTAGCGTACGTATATGTCCCACCCTCAGCAGGAGCCCGAGCGGCCCGCGCCCGACCGGCCCGAGTCCGGGCGGCCCGAGCGCGAAGAGCACCAGCACGGCGCCCACGGGAGGCCTCCCACGCGCGGCGAGCGGTGGGAGGCCTTCAAACAGTCGCCGTTCCTGCCGGCGATCGTGCTGGTGTTCATCCTGGCCGCGGCGGCGGGGCTCTTCGCGGGCTCGTACACGTACTCCATGGCGAACCCGACCCCGCACCGCATCCCCACGGCGGTGGTCGGGGCACAGGACGCGACGCGGGGGAAGGCGTTCCTCGACGGCATGGAGAAGGCGCTGAACGCCTCCCTCGAAGTGCACGAGTACGACAGCGTGGCCGCGGCGCGGGACGCGATGGAGGAGCAGAAGGTCTTCGCGATCCTCGCGGTGTCCCCGGGCGGCGGGGAGGCGGGCAGCAAGGTGACCCTCGACGTCTCGGGGGCCTCCGGGGCGTCCGTGGCCCAGGTCCTGGAGGAGACCGCGCCCAAGGTCGGGGAGAAGGTGGGGGTGCCGGTGACGGTGAAGGACATCAAGCCGCTCCAGGAGGGTGACCCGCGGGGGCTCGCGATCTTCTACATCTCGCTGGCCGCGGTGATCATCGGCTTCGTCGGCGCGATCCAGCTGAGCGTGCACGCGCGGGGTCTCAACCCGGCGGAGCGGATCGGCTTCACCATCCTCTACGCGCTGCTCGGCGGGTTCGTGATCGCGGCGGTGGTGGACTGGTGGCTGGGGGCGGTGGATCTGCCGTTCGTCGAGTCCTGGCTGATCCTGGCGCTGACGATGTTCACGTCGGGGATGGTCTTCACGATGTTCAACACCCTGTTCGGGCGCTGGGCGATGATTCCGACGTGGGGCCTGATGGTGCTGCTCGGCAACCCGTCGTCGGGCGGCGCGGTGTCGTGGCCGCTGCTTCCGTCCGTACTCGGCCACATCGGACAGTGGCTGCCACCGGGCGCATCGGTGAACGCCCAGCACACGGCGGTCTACTTCGGCGAGAGCCAGCACGCCTTCCCGTTCCTGGTGCTCGCGGGATGGGCGGTGCTGGCCTCCGCGGTCTTCTGGGTATGGCGCCACCGGCACCCGGGGGGCCGGGAGAAGCCGGCGGCACATGCGGCTGCGGGCGGCTTGGGCGGTGCGGGGGCCGTCTGACTGTGGGTGCGGGGGCGCGCCGGTATGTCCGTCCTCGCCATCCGCCGGTGGACGCCTATTTGCTGCGGCTGGGGAGTGTTGCGAACCGTGCTCCGGGCGGAAATACCGGCACACCCCCTCGCGTGCGCTGCCGGCTGCGGGTAATCGCCGGTCGCTGCGGGGCAGCAGGCGCGGCCCGGCACGGGAACGGCGAAGGCCCCGTCCAGTGGACGGGGCCTTCGGGGTGGTGGCTGGGGCCGGGATCGAACCGGCGACCTATCGCTTTTCAGGCGATCGCTCGTACCAACTGAGCTACCCAGCCACGCAGTTCACCTGAGTGATCTGCAAGCGGTCCTGACGGGATTTGAACCCGCGGCCTCCACCTTGACAGGGTGGCGAGCACTCCAAACTGCTCCACAGGACCATGCTTTGTGCGAGCACTAGTCTCGCACAAGGTGTTGCGTGCCCCCAACGGGATTCGAACCCGTGCTACCGCCTTGAAAGGGCGGCGTCCTGGGCCACTAGACGATGAGGGCTAAGGGCCCACCTGGGCGCTTTGCAGCGCGTCGGGGACGTGAGAAGCATATGGGATGCGGGGAGGTATCGCCAAAACGGTTATCGGGGGGCCGGGGAACCGCTCCCCGGCGACCGGCCCCCGGGGGCCGGCGAAGGCGTCGCGCCGGGCTGGTTCTCCTTCGGCAGATGGCGGCTGACCTCCGCCTTCGTCAGGCCGAGCCCGCCCAGTTTGATCTCGTCCCAAGCCTGGAGGCGCCGGGTCTCCCGGTCCAGGTAGAGGACCGATGCCTCGACCGGATCGGGGTACTTGCCCTCGACCGCCCGCAGCCCGCTCCCGCCCGTGGACCCCTCGATGCGCAGTCGCGTGCCGCCGTCCATGACCTCCATCTCCTGGTGGTGCACGTGCCCCGCGAGGGCGAGCGGCACCTCGCCGTCCGTCTTCCGCGCGGCGTCGGGGTTGTGCGCGACGGCGATGTCGACGGGAGTGCCGGCCGCCCGCTGGTCCCGCAGCGAGGAGGCGAGCCGGATGCCCGCCGTCTCCTCGAAGAGCTTGCCCTGCGACTGCGCCTCGGAACGGTCCGGCGTGTACTGCGGATCGCCCGTCCCGGCGAACCGCAGCCCCGCCACCGACACGGCCGCCCCGTCGTCGAGGACATGGACGTTCTTCATGCGCTGGAGATAGCGCTGGGTCGTACGGGAGTCGTGGTTGCCCCTGACCCAGACGTAGGGCGCCCCTAGCTCCTCGATGGGGTCCAGGAACGCGTTCTCCGCCGCGCTGCCGTGGTCCATCGTGTCGCCGGAATCGACGATGACGTTGATGTCGTACTGCTCGACGAGCGAAGCGATGATCTTCCAGCTCGCCGGGTTCAGGTGGATGTCCGAGACGTGCAGGACGCGGATCGTGGACGGGTCCGGCTGGTACGCGGGAAGCGTCGACGTCGCGTCGTACAACTTCGTCACGTTGGTGACCAAGCGTGCCAATTCCTGCTGATACACGTCGAATTCGCTCACGATGTTGCGCGCGTTGCCGACCACCGAAGGGGCGCTGCTGAGGAGGCCCGAGAACTTCGGTTCGAGGACCGACTTCGGGTTCCACGTCGCGTACGCCGCCGCGCCCGACGCCGCGAGGAGCGCGAGGGCGAGTCCGCCCGCCGCCAGGGCCCGGCGCGGCCGCCGGTAGACCGCGAGGCCCAGTCCCGTGGCGCCCGCGACGACGGCGGCGCAGGAGCGGGCGGCCAGATCGAGCGTGCCGTGCCCGACGTCGTCGGCCACCTCGTCCTGGAGACCCGAGAGCCGCTCGGGGTGGTCGACCAGCGCCTGGGAGCGGACCGGGTCCAGGCGGTCCACGTCCACGTCCAGGCGGATGGGGGCGATGTGCGAGCGCAGTTCGAGGGCGCCGAGCGGGGAGACGTTGATCTTCGTGCCGCCCGTGAGCGAGGGGCGCAGCGTCATCCGGGTGTCCATCGGGCCCACCGGCGCGTGCACGCTGCCGACGATCAGCAGGCCGAGCCAGGCACCGAACAGGACGACCGCGACAAGTCCCGCCGCGCGGCCGTACGGATGGGGAGGGCTGGTGAGCTCGCTCACCGGGTGCGGGTGGCGGGAGCGGTAGTGGCGTACGAGGGCGGCGAGCGCACGGAAGTCGCGGGCCATTGGTCCGGTATGCCCGGGGGAAGAGGCGGCTATGCGGGGCGGTGGCCGACAATGGGGGTGTGCTGGAGATGACGCGGGAAGAGTTCGAGGAACTGGTCGCCGAGGCGCTTGACCGGATTCCTCCCGAGTTGACGCGGTTGATGGACAACGTGGCGGTGTTCGTGGAGGACGAACCACCCGCCGAGGATCCCGAGCTTCTCGGGCTCTATGAAGGGACTCCGCTGACGGACCGGGGCGAGTGGTACGCGGGAGTACTGCCCGACCGGATCACGATCTACCGCGGGCCGACGCTGCGCATGTGCGAGTCGCGCGAGGACGTCGTCGCGGAGACGGAGATCACCGTGGTCCACGAGGTCGCACATCACTTCGGGATCGACGACGAGCGCCTGCACGCCCTGGGATACGGCTGACGGGATCCGCCGACGGTCGGCGGTCGCGGTCCGTGTCCTCTTGCGGGGCACGGGAGTTGGGTAGGGCGTCCCCGCTTCTCAGCGCCTCGGAGGTGCTCGGCCGTGCGCCAGTTGTACGTTCCTGTCCGGTGGGCCGCGGCGGCCGTGGCGGTCATGGCGACCGCCGGCTGCATGAGCGTCGGCGACGACGGCGGCGGCGAGCCCGGCCCCGCGCGCTCCGCCGGCGAGCACAGTGCGGCGGCCGCCCCGGACGGCGGCAGTGCCACGTCGGGCGGCGGCTCGGCCGGTGGCGGTGAGGGGGGCCGCGGCGACGCGAAGGGCGGCAAGCACGGGAAGCACGGCAAGGGCAAAGGCAAGGGCAAGGGCAAGGCGGGTTCGGACGAGCCCGGCGGGTCCGGTTCCGACGCCGCCCGTGCCTCCGCCTCCGCCTCGCGGGGCGGCGACGACCCGGCCGCGCCGACGCAGGGCGGGCGGCCCACGCCCACGCGGAACGACCCCGACCCGCCGAAGTCGACCCCCACCCCCGATCCTCCCAAGCCGACCCCGACGCCCACTCCCGAGCCCACGCCGGAGCCCTCGTCGTCGGCGCACGAGCCGGGGCAGGGGCCGCAGCTGGGGGAGCGGTCGGCGGGGTTCAGGTCACGGGAGCCTTCGCCGCAGGCCGGGCCCGCTTAGGCTCGGGAGCCGGGGGCGTGCGGTTCGGTCTCCGTCTCAGGCCCCGTCTCAGCCTCTGTCCGAAATGGATACGCACCTGTCCTAAACCCGATTTGTCGCAGGTGAGACGCGCTGCGCGGGGTGGATTCCAAGGCTCTCCGGAGGATGCGGTTTGCCTTATGGGGGGGTGGGTGCGTATGGTGGTAGATCGTTTGATCCCATTTGCCCGGCGCCGAAAAAGAAGAGCGCCGCGTGGCGCGTACTCTCCCTTGCCGTGGCTGACCGCATAGAGGCGGTCCATTGCGAAATCACGGAGTTGACGGGCGCGTGCCGAGACTCCGGAAGGTTTCGCATTTCGCATGTCCATTTCTCATTCTGACCACGCCGTCCTGCCCGAGAACGAGACGACCGGCACCGACGAGCTGACGGTCGAGGCCGTCGCCGAGGCTGTCGAGACCGTCCGGGCCGCGGACGTCGTGGAAGCCGCCGAGCAGGTCGTCGTCGAGACCGAGGCCGAGACCGAGGCCGACGCCGACACCGCAGAGGCCGGCCCCACCTTCGCCGACCTCGGCCTGCCCGAGGGCGTCGTGCGCAAGCTCGCCCAGAACGGCGTCACCACCCCCTTCCCGATCCAGGCCGCGACCATCCCGGACGCCCTGGCCGGCAAGGACATCCTCGGCCGTGGCCGCACCGGCTCCGGCAAGACCCTCTCCTTCGGTCTGCCGATGCTGGCGACGCTGGCCTCCGAGGGCCGCACCGAGAAGAAGAAGCCCCGCGGCGTCATCCTCACGCCGACCCGTGAGCTCGCGATGCAGGTCGCGGACGCGCTCCAGCCGTACGGCGACGTGCTCGGCCTGAAGATGAAGGTCGTCTGCGGCGGTACGTCCATGGGCAACCAGATCTACGCCCTGGAGCGCGGTGTCGACATCCTCGTCGCCACGCCGGGCCGCCTGCGCGACATCATCAGCCGCGGCGCCTGCTCCCTCGAGGACACCCAGATCGCGGTGCTCGACGAGGCCGACCAGATGTCCGACCTGGGCTTCCTGCCCGAGGTCACCGAGCTGCTCGACCAGGTTCCCTCCGGCGGCCAGCGCATGCTGTTCTCGGCCACGATGGAGAACGAGATCTCCACGCTGGTCAAGCGCTACCTGAACAACCCGGTGACGCACGAGGTCGACAGCGCCCAGGGCAACGTCACGACCATGACGCACCACATCCTCATCGTGAAGCCCCGTGACAAGGCGCCCGTCACGGCCGCCATCGCCGCGCGCAAGGGCCGCACGATCATCTTCGTCCGCACCCAGCTGGGCGCCGACCGTATCGCCGAGCAGCTCTGCGAGTCCGGCGTGAAGGCCGACGCGCTGCACGGCGGCATGACGCAGGGTGCCCGCACCCGCGTCCTCGAGGACTTCAAGAAGGGCTACGTCAACGCCCTCGTCGCCACGGACGTCGCCGCGCGCGGCATCCACGTCGACGGCATCGACCTGGTCCTGAACGTGGACCCGGCCGGCGACCACAAGGACTACCTGCACCGCTCCGGCCGTACGGCCCGCGCGGGCCGCAGCGGCACGGTCGTCTCGCTCTCGCTCCCGCACCAGCGCCGCCAGATCTTCCGCCTGATGGAGGACGCGGGCGTCGACGCCACGCGTCACATCATCAACGGCGGCGGCACCTTCGACCCGGAGGTCGCCGAGATCACCGGCGCCCGTTCGATGACCGAGGTGCAGGCCGACTCCGCGGGCAACGCCGCGACCCAGGCCGAGCGGGAGGTCAAGGACCTCACCAAGGAGCTGGAGCGCGCGACGCGCCGCGCGACGGAGCTGCGCGAGGAGGCCTCGCGCCTGACCGCGCGTGCCGCCCGCGAGCGCGGCGACGACCCGGAGACCGCGGTCGCCGAGGCCACCGCCGCCGCCGAGGCCGTCGTCGAGGCCGCTGTCTCCGTCCCGGAGCAGCCCGTCGCCGCCCGCGAGGAGCGTTCCTCGTACAGCCGTCCGCAGCGCGACGAGCGCGGCAACTACGAGCGTGAGCGCCGCGACGACCGCGGTGGCCGTTCGTTCGAGCGTCGTGACGACCGTGGTGGCTTCCGCGGTGGCGACCGTCGCGAGGGTGGCGACCGTGGCGGCTTCAACCGTGACCGCGGCAACGACCGTGGCGGCCGTTCGTTCGAGCGTCGTGACGACCGTGGTGGCTTCCGTGGCGGCGACCGTCGCGAGGGTGGCGACCGTGGCGGCTTCAACCGTGACCGCGGCAACGACCGTGGCGGCCGTTCCTTCGAGCGTCGTGACGACAACCGTGGCGGCTTCCGCCGTGACGACAACCGCGGTGGCTCGGGCTTCCGCCGTGACGACCGTCCCTCGGGCGGCTTCCGCGGCGGCGACCGCCGTGACGACAACCGCGGTGGCTCGGGCTTCCGTCGCGACGACCGCCCCTCCGGCGGCCACCGCGGCAGCGACCGCCCCTTCAACCGTGACCGCCGCGACGACCGCCCCGCGGGCGGCGCCCGCTCCGGCGGCCACGACCGCCCGTCGTTCAACCGCGACCGCTCCGGCACGGGCACCGGCTCCTTCGGCCGCCGCGACGACAAGCCGCGCTGGAAGCGCAACGGCTGACGTCACCCGGCCTGACCGGCTGAACTGAAGCAGCGGGCCCGTCCCTTCGGGGGCGGGCCCGCTGTCGTATGCCAAACGTGACGTGTGTCATGTCCCTGTCGTGGGCAACGCTCGTGCATGAAACCACCACCCGGCTCACCGCCCGGCCCACCGCCTGGTTCGACACCCGGTTCGACACCCGGTTCCGATGAGGAGCGGCTTGCTCAGCTTGGGTATACGCAGGTTCTGGCCCGGCGGATGTCCGCGTTTTCCAACTACGCGGTCTCCTTCACGATCATTTCGGTTCTGTCCGGCTGCCTCACCATGTATCTGTTCGGCATGAATACCGGCGGGCCCGCCCTCATCACCTGGGGATGGGTCGGGGTCGGGCTCATGACGTTGTTCGTGGGGCTTGCCATGGCGGAGATCTGTTCCGCCTATCCGACCTCCGCCGGGCTCTACTTCTGGGCGCACCGGCTCGCGCCGTCGCGGACCGCGGCCGCCTGGGCGTGGTTCACGGGCTGGTTCAACGTGCTCGGGCAGGTCGCCGTCACCGCGGGGATCGACTTCGGGGCGGCCTCGTTCCTGGGCGCCTACCTGAATCTGCAGTTCGACTTCCAGGTCACCGAGGGGCGCACGATCATGCTCTTCGCCGCGATCCTCGTACTGCACGGCCTGCTCAACACCTTCGGGGTGCGCATCGTCGGGCTCCTGAACAGCGTCAGCGTCTGGTGGCACGTCTTCGGGGTCGCCGTCATCGTCGGCGCGCTCGCCTTCTCGCCGGACTCGCACCAGTCGGCGTCCTTCGTCTTCACCGAGTTCGTGAACAACACGGGGTGGGGCAGCGGGCTGTACGTGGCGCTCATCGGGCTGCTCATGGCCCAGTACACCTTCACCGGGTACGACGCCTCCGCCCATATGACCGAGGAGACGCACGACGCGTCCACCGCCGGGCCCAAGGGCATCGTCCGGTCCATCTGGACGTCCTGGATCGCCGGCTTCGTGCTGCTCCTGGGCTTCACCTTCGCCATCCAGTCGTACGACGGGGCCCGCCTGTCGGCGACGGGAGCGCCGCCCGCCCAGATTCTTCTCGACGCGCTCGGGGCGACCGCGGGCAAGTTGCTCCTGCTCGTCGTCATCGGCGCGCAGCTCTTCTGCGGCATGGCGTCCGTGACCGCCAACTCCCGGATGATCTACGCCTTCTCGCGGGACGGAGCGCTGCCGTTCTCGCACATCTGGCACTCGGTCAACCCGCGTACGCGTACGCCCGTGGCGGCGGTCTGGCTCGCGGCACTGGGCGCGCTCGTCCTCGGTCTGCCCTACCTGATCAACGTCACGGCGTACGCGGCGGTGACGTCCATCGCCGTCATCGGCCTCTACATCGCCTACGTCATCCCGACCCTGCTCAGGCTGCGCAAGGGCGAGGAATTCGAGCGCGGGCCCTGGCACTTGGGCCGCTTCTCACGCCCGATCGGCATCGTGGCGGTGGCCTGGGTCGGCGTGATCACGGTCCTCTTCATGCTGCCGCAGGTCTCGCCGATCACCTGGGAGACCTTCAACTACGCCCCGATCGCGGTCCTGGTCGTCCTCGGCTTCGCCGCGACCTGGTGGCTGGCATCGGCCAGGAACTGGTTCCTCAACCCGGACCACGAGCGCACGGCGGCGCGCGAGGCGGCCCGGAAAGGGGCCCCGGAACCGACCGATCCCTGACCGGCACCCGGCCGCCGGCCACCCCTCGTCGGACCCGTCGCGCGCCCGTCGCGGAGCGCGCGACGGGCCAAGGAACCGATACCCGATCGGACGGCGCGGCCCGGACGGCTATGCTCGGGGGGTGCATCCGCACGGACCGTTAGCTCAATTGGCAGAGCAGTGGACTTTTAATCCATTGGTTGTGGGTTCGAGTCCCACACGGTCTACCACTCAGGCCCAGGTCAGAAGCTTCTGACCTGGGCCTGTGGCGTCAACGCCGGTGGGTGGCGCCTCAACCCCGGTCGGTGGCGGCGCCCTTCCTGCGCAGGGCGAGGCCGTCGAGGACGCGGTGGAGGCCGTAGGTGAAGTTGTCCTCGCGGGTCTCGGACGCCTGGCTCTCGCGCTGCGCGGCGTACAGAGCGCGCAGCCGGGGGTAGGCCTCGACCGACTTTTCGACCGCGGGCCGCAGCTGCTCGACCCACTCCTGCTCGCTCCTGCCGCTGCGGGCGAGCGAGGTGAGCCAGGCCGCTTCGGTGGTCGTCATGCCGATGACGTACGAGAAGAGCGTGTTCACCGCGCGGTCGGCCTCTTCGAGGGTGAAGCCGCCGGCCTCCAGCATGCCGAGCATGCCGTCGGTGAGCCGCATCATGTTCGGGCCGAGATGGGCCACGCCCGTCTCGCCGAGCACGGAGACGATCCAGGGGTGGGCGAGGATCGTCGAGCGGATGGTGTCCGCGCAGGCGACCGTGGCCGTCCGCCAGCCCTCGGGGTCGGTGGAGGCTTCGAGCTCCGCGGGGTCCGGGACGCGCATCTCGCCGTAGACCGCGTCGACGACCAGCTCGATCAGCTCGTCCTTGTTGGCCACGTGCGTGTAGAGCGAGGTGGCGCCCGCGTTGAGGCGGGTGCCGAGCTTGCGCATGCTGAGGGCGTCCATGCCCTCGGCGTCGAGCAGCCGGACGGCCTCGGAGACGATCTGGCCCCTGCTCAGCGACGGCTGCTCCCGCCGCCGTCGCTCGGGGCGGGTCCACACCGAGAGGACCTGCTTGTCGTTCGCGCTGTCCGCCGGCATACGGCGTCCTCCCTCACTCGAATTACGGGTTCCGTCAGATACGGGTTCCGTCAGCGTAGCTCTTGGGCGAACAGTGTACGAGTTTGCGTACGGTGTTCGGTTTCTCGTCCTAGGCGCCCGAACCGCCCGAACGGCCCCGTCTCGCCTGCGGCCCCGCGCCCCGCGGGTGACGCTGAGCCTGCCAGGCGGCCGATCCGGAGGTACAGCATGGGTTCCGTACGACGGGCTCTCGTGATGGTGCTCGCGGCACTCCTTGTCGGCCTCGCGGCGGCCTGCGGCGGATCCGGCAGCGGCTCCGACGGGGAGACCGCACGGGCCCGCCCCGCCGAGCTGGGCTTCGAACACCCCGGAGTGCTCGTCAGCAAGGCGCAGCTGAAGCGCGTGCGCGCCCACGTCGAGGCGCGCGAGCAGCCCTGGCTCTCGGCGTTCGAGCAGATGCGGGACAGCAAGTACGGCGCGGCCGGCTACCGGGCCAAGCCGTACGCCGTCGTCGGGTGCCCGGCGGGCGACCGCGCCGGAAAGGGCTGCGTCGAGGAGCGCGAGGACGCCATCGCCGCCTACACCCAGGCCCTGCTCTGGAACGTCACGGGCGAGCGCGCGCATGCCGAGAAGGCCGTACAGATCATGGACGCCTGGTCGCGGGTGATCACCAAACACACCGAGGCCAACGCGGGCCTCCAGACGGCCTGGGCCGCCTCCACCTGGGCCCGCGCGGCCGAAGCCGTGCGCTACACCTACGACGGCTGGACCGACGGCCAGCTCCTGCGCTTCGAGCGGATGCTGCGCAACGCCTACCTGCCCCAAGTGCGCGACGGCGCGGCCGACTTCAACGGCAACTGGGATCTCCTGATGGCCGACGCGACCATCAACATGGCGGTCTTTCTCGACGACCACGAAGCCTTCGAGAAGGCGGTGACGCATTTCAGGACCCGCGTCCCGGCCTACTTCTATCTGAAGTCGGACGGGCCGCTGCCCGTATCGCCCGCGAACAGCGGCATCAACACACCGGACAAACTCCGGAAGTACTGGTTCGGGCAGAAGACATTCGCCGACGGCCTCTCCCAGGAGACCTGCCGGAACTTCAAGCACGCCAGCTACTCCCTGGCGGCCACCGCGCACATCGCGGAGACGGCCTGGCATCAGGGCGTGGACCTGTACGGCGAGGTCAAGGAGCGGCTGCTCGCCGCGCTCGAGTTCCACTCCAAGTACCAGCTTGGAGCCAAGGCGCCGGACTGGCTGTGCGGCGGCAAGGTGCAGCGGGACATGGGGCCCGACACCGAGGTGGGCCTCAACCACCTGCGGGAACGGCTGAAGCTCGACCTGCCGGAGACGGAGAAGCTCACGCGCGAGCAGCGCCCCGAGGGAACGGACGGCCTGTTCGTCGCCTGGGAGACGCTGACGCATGCCGAGAACGTGTGAGGGCTCAGGAGGGCCCATGAGGGTCCAGGAGGGCTCATTCTCAACCGGTTCGCTTTCACTCCCCCTGATGGCGTAGAGTTGCATTCAACGGCGCGGGGTGGAGCAGCTCGGTAGCTCGCTGGGCTCATAACCCAGAGGTCGCAGGTTCAAATCCTGTCCCCGCTACTAAAGTCCGGAGGCCCGGATCCAGAAATGGATCCGGGCCTTCGGCATTTCCGCGTGCGTGCGCGACAAGCTGTGCGTGTGCGATGGCTGTGCGTGCGTGCGCGACGGCTGTGCGTGCGTGCGCGACAGCCACCCGGTCGGCCCACACCGGTCGCCCCGCGCCGCCGCTCCGGGAACCCTGGATGAACGTGGTCATGGATCTGGTCCTGGCCGCGGAATTCGGCGGGAGAGACCGGTGGGGCAGCGAGGAGGCAGCGGTGGCGGGGGCGGCGCGGGCAGGCCCGTGCGCCGGTCCGTGCGCCGAGATCCGGGCAAGGGGCGACCCATGCCGGGCTCCGGCACGGCACCGCCGCGTGCGGGATCCGGCACGGCACCCCGCGCGGGCTCCGGCACGGGCCCCGTCGTCAGGCACGAGCGGGCGTTCGTACGGGCCCTTCCGCTGCTGCTCATCGTCGTCGGGGTCGTCTACGACGTCTCGACCCCGGCCGCGTTCACCGCGGCGCCCCTCTTCACGGCCGCCCCGCTGATCGCCGCCCCCTTCTACTCGCTGCTCGGCACCGTCCTCGCCGGCCTCGGCTCCTGCGCCACCGTCCTCGTCCTGCACTTCAGGACGAGCAGCACCACCGACGTGGAAGCCGTCACCGAAGTGCTCACGGTCTTCACCGTGGCCGTCCTCGCCGTCCTGATCAACCGCGTCGTGAGCCGCAGCGACGAACAACTCGCCTCCGCCCGCTCCATCGCCGAGGCCGCCCAGCGCGCCGTACTGCCGCAGCCGGACCCCCGGATCGGCGGGCTCGACGTCGCCGCGCGGTACGAGGCCGCGGAGGCGGACGCGTTCATCGGGGGTGATCTGTACGCGGTGCAGGACACCTCGCACGGCGTACGCGTCATCGTGGGCGACGTACGGGGGAAGGGCATGGGCGCGGTGGCGGCCGTCGCCGTGGTCATCGGGGCGTTCCGGGAGGCCGCCGAGCAGGAGTCCACGCTGGAGGCGGTTGCGCAGCGCCTGGAGCGGGCGCTGGCGCGTGAGGGCACGCGACGCGACGGGCTCGACGACTTCGAGGGGTTCACCACCGCCATCCTCGCGGAGATCCCGCACGGCGGTGGTCCCGTACGGCTCATCAACCGCGGGCATCCGGGGCCGCTCCTCCTGCACGGCGACGGGCGGCTGTGCGTCCTTTCCGCGACCGAGCCCGCGCTGCCGCTGGGGATGGGTGAACTGGGGGCCTGGCCGGACCGCGCGGACGAGTCGGAGTTCCCGCCGGGGGCGATGCTGCTGCTCTACACCGACGGGCTCTCCGAGGCGCGTGACCGGCGGGGCGTGTTCTACGACCCGGCCGCGCGGCTCGCCGGCCGCATCTTCCCCGGCCCCGACGGACCGGACGCGCTCCTGTCCACGCTCACCGAGGAAGTGCGGCGGCACACCGGCGGCGGGACGACCGACGACATGGCGCTGCTCGCGGTGCGGCGGCCTTCGGCGCCGGTGGCCGACGCCGGATGACGTAGATCGATGTCACGGGCCGTGACTGAAGGACCTCACTCCGCATAACAACTGACGCACTGTCAAGGAAGTGTGAAGCTGCGGTGTGTGAAGAAGTGACGACAACTCGCCCCGTTCCGAACCCTCGTGTCCCGTTAAGTACAGGCCAATGCCGTTAACGATCAGCCGGAACGGCTTGGAATACGGCCCTGCTGTCTATTAACGTTCGATAACGCAGCGCGGTCGTCCCAGCCGTCACTCGAGGCGGCTCCGCGCGCACGCGCCTAATCCCGAAAGGGAGCCGGGGAACCATCAATTGGGGTGAATCGGGCATCTGTGCATCCGTGCCAGGTGTTCGTAGGAGACCTTCCTGCTCCGAACCCGTCAGCTAACCCGGTAGGCGAGAAGGAAGGAAAGGAGTGCGCCCCCGTGGCGTCCAACCGCCCTGCCCCCCAAGGCGCGTACGTACCGAATGACGACGATTTCGGTGGGTATGACGAAAATTCCTGGGAGGAATGGAACCCCACCGAGGAGTCCATCCGTCCCGTCCGCGGCAGGCACCGCGTGCACAAGCGGGGCGGTGGCGGACTCGCCCGCAGCTCCACGGTTCTCGGCGTGGGCGTCATCGCCGCAGTCGGCGCGGGCGGCATAGCCACCGCGCAGGGCGGCAAGCCCCCGGTCTCCATCGAGATGCCGGACATGTCGGCGGTCACGGACTCGCTGCCGGAGGCCAAGTCGCTTCCCGGCGTGGGCTCTTTGATATCCGGCGACTCCTCCGACTCCGCCGCCGCGGACAACGGTGTCACCGTCGCCGCCGCGCCCCTGAGCTCCGCAGGACTCAGCAGCGCCGATGCCGAACAGGGCACGACGGACGCGGGTGAGGCACTGCGGGCCCGCATCATGGAGCAGGCGGAGAACCAGCAGGACCAGGCGGACGACGCGGTCCAGAAGGCGGCCGAAGAAGCCGCCGTGAAGCAGGCCGCCGAACAGGCCGCCGCCAAGCAGTCCGCGGCCGAGAAGAAGATCGCCGCCGAGAAGGCCGCCGCGAAGAAGAAGGCCGAGGCGGAGGCCAAGAAGAAGGCCGAGGCCGAGCGCCTGGCCAAGCTCGCGAAGAGCTACACCCTCCCCGTCGCCTCGTACACGCTCACCGGCACCTTCGGTCAGCCCGGCTCCATGTGGTCCTCCGGCTACCACACCGGCCTGGACTTCGCGGCTCCCACGGGCACGCCCATCAAGGCCATCCACTCCGGCACCATCAAGGAGGCCGGCTGGGCGGGGGCGTACGGCTACCGCACGATCCTCGAACTCGACGACGGTACCGAACTCTGGTTCTGCCACCAGTCCTCGATGAGCGTCAGCGCCGGCCAGAAGGTCACCACCGGCGAGACCATCGGCCGCGTCGGCGCGACCGGCAATGTCACCGGCGCCCACCTCCACCTGGAGGTCCACCCGGGCGGCGACTCCACCGGGGTCGACCCGGCGGCGTGGCTGCGCGGCAAGGGCCAGTCGCTCTGATCCAGCAGGTCTGAAGCAGCCGGCACGTAACCCCAGAACCCCGGCGGTCCTGGCGACAACCCCCCGACGCCAGGGCTGCCGGTCAGGTGTGCCCGCCATCCGGTTCGGCATGCCCGCCATCCGAGTGCCGCGGCACGGTGTTGCGGAATGCTGTGATCCGTATGGGCGTTGAGTCCCGTATGACTTCTCTCCGCAAGCTTGGCTCGTCCGATCTCGACGTCTTCCCGCTCGCTCTCGGCGGCAATGTCTTCGGCTGGACGGCCGACGAGGCGCAGTCCTTCTCGGTGCTCGACGCCTACACCGCAGCCGGCGGCAACTTCATCGACACCGCCGACGTGTACTCGGCCTGGGTGGACGGCAACAAGGGCGGCGAGTCCGAGACCGTCATCGGCAACTGGTTCGCCTCGCGCGGCAACCGCTCCGACGTCGTGCTCGCCACCAAGGTCGGCGCCCACCCCGAGTACAAGGGCCTGTCCGCGAACACCATCAAGGCCGGTGCCGAGGAGTCGCTGCGCCGACTGCGCACCGACTACATCGACCTGTACTACACGCACTACGACGACCCGACCGTCCCCGTCGAGGAGATCATCGGCGCGCTCGACGACCTGGTGACGTCCGGCAAGGT
Organism: Streptomyces sp. NPDC046925; assembly: GCF_040644915.1. Lineage (NCBI taxonomy): Bacteria > Bacillati > Actinomycetota > Actinomycetes > Kitasatosporales > Streptomycetaceae > Streptomyces > Streptomyces sp. NPDC046925. Next base: position 616,542 of record NZ_JBEYWZ010000005.1, read on the forward strand.
GCGCGCCATCGCCGCGTCGAACGTGACCCCCGAGCGCCTCCAGGAGTTCCTCGACTTCTCCGACCGCGAGGGCCTCGCGCGCTATGCGGCGCTCCAGCCGCACTACAACCTCGTCTCGCGCGACACGTACGAGGGTTCGCTCCAGGACGTCGCGTCGCGCTCGGGCCTGGCGGCCGTCCCGTACTACGCGCTCGCCGCCGGCTTCCTGACCGGCAAGTACCGCCCGGGCACGCAGGTCGACAGCGCGCGGGCCGCGGGCGCGGGCAAGCACCTGGAGACCGAGCGCGGCCGGAAGGTGCTCGCCGCGCTCGACGAGGTGGCCGAGGCCCGCGGCGCCGAGATCGCGACGGTGGCCCTGGCGTGGCTCGCGGCGCAGCCGACGGTCGCGGCGCCGATCGCGTCGGCCCGTACGGTCGAGCAGCTGCCCGCGCTGCTCGCGGTGGGGGACCTCGAACTGACGCAGGCCGAGGTCACGACACTCACCGAGGCCTCCGCCTAGCCGCGGTAGGGGTTGTACGCGGGGTAGGGCATCGCGGGCTGGGCGTACGGATATCCGTACGGGGGTTGCTGCTGGTGCTGCTGCTGCGGATAGGGCTGCTGGTATCCGTACGACGGCTGCGGATACCCGTAGGGCTGCTGGTACCCGTACGGAGGCGGCATCGGTACGAGCACCGGTGCCGTCACGCGTGCCGCGTAGGCCAGGGCGGGCCGTGCCGCGTCGCGGCGCTCCCACAGCGCGTTCAGCAACTCCCGCTCCCGTACGACGAAGTCGGCGCCCGCCTTGCCGCGGCGCCCGCGGTGGCGCAGGAGCGCGAGAGACGTCGCGTACGTCTCGTACTGCGCGACCGTGCGCGCCGCCGCCTTGCCCTGGGTGTACGAGGCGTAGTCGCGGGCCAGGGTCCGGGCGCGCATCGTGCCGAGGGCGTACGGCTCGGGGGCGGTGAGCCAGCCCGCGAGTACGTACGCGGGCAGTTCGGCCCGCACGATGCGCAGGCCGCGCTGCCTGATCCAGATCACCAGCCAGGTGAGCAGGCCGAACGAGGGCAGCATGAAGGCCGCGTACACGGCGAAGAAGCCGTAGTCCCCGAAGCTCGCCGAGCCGTTCCACAGGGCGTGCAGGCCCATCGCCAGGAGGAGGCCGCCGAGCGGGAGCAGGACGCGGCGCCAGTTCTGCCGGTCGGCGCTGAGGGCGGCGATGCCGAAGCCGATGCCGGTGAGCACGGTGAAGAGCGGGTGCGCGAACGGCGACATCACGACGCGTACGAAGAAGGTCGCCGCCGTCACGGAGGCGAGTCCCGTGCCGCCGTTGAGCTGGTCGGTGCCGAAGGCGCTGCCCAGATAGAGGATGTTCTCGGTGAACGCGAAGCCGGTGGCGGTCACCCCGGCGATCACCACGCCGTCGACGATGCCGGTGAACTCGCGTCTGCGGAAGAGGAAGACGAGCAGTACGGCCGCCGCCTTCGCGCTCTCCTCGACGATCGGCGCTATGACCGTGGCGCCGAGGGTGTCGGCGCTGGTGGGGTCGGCGGTAGCCGTGGCTATCCAGCGGGTCGCGAAGCTGTTCGCGACGATCGCTATCAGGGCCGCCGCGCAGGCTCCCCAGGCGAAGGCGAAGAGCAGGTTCCGCCAGGGGCCCGGCTGGACCCGTTGCAGCCAGCGGAAGGCGGCCACCAGGAGCGGCACCGGCAGCGTCGCGAGGCCGAGCCCGACCAGGAAGCCTTCGGTGCCGGTCTGCTCCCGGACCAGGGCCAGGATCACCAGGCCGGACAGGGCGAGCAGCGTGACCAGGGCGGCCGCGCGTATCGCCCGCCGCTGCCACCAGCGCGCGTGCCGCAGCCCGGCGGGCCCGTCGGGGGGCATCCCGTCGGGGGGCATCGGGGGCGGGTAAGCAGAACGGGTGGCCACGCGTTGACCCTAACGAGGGACGGGGGTGGGCCGCGACGGTGTCTCAGGCCCCGTGGCCTGTATCTCAGTCCGCTTGGCCGGTGGCCGGGTGCTACTGGTCGTCTGCCCGGCGGAACAGCAGGTCGTTGACCACGTGTCCCTTGTCCAGGCCCTGGCCCTCGAACCGGGTGAGGGGGCGGAAGGAGGGGCGGGGCGCGTACCCGCCGTCGGCCTGTGTGTTCTCGAAGGCGGGGTGCGCGGTGAGCACCTCCAGCATCTGCTCGGCGTACGACTCCCAGTCGGTCGCGCAGTGCAGCAGGGCGCCGGGCTTGAGGCGGGGCGCGACGAGGTCGAGGAACTCGGGCTGGATGATGCGGCGCTTGTGGTGGCGGGCCTTGGGCCAGGGGTCGGGGAAGTAGACGCGGAGGCCGTCTAGGGAGGCGGGCGCGAGCATTTCGCGGAGCAGGATGACGGCGTCGCCGTTCGCGACGCGGATGTTGTCGAGGCCGTTCCGCTCGGCGAGGCCGAGGAGGTTTCCCTGGCCGGGAGTGTGTACGTCCACGGCGAGGATGCCGGTGTCCGGGTCGTCGGCGGCCATCTGCGCGGTGGCTTCGCCCATGCCGAAGCCGATCTCCAGTACGACGGGGCGTTCGCCGTGCTCCGTGCGGAACATCTCGGGGAGGTCGAGTACGCGCTTGCCGTCGATGTCCAGGCCCCACTTGGGCCACAGGCGCTGGAGCGCGTCCGCTTGGCTCGTGGTGACGCGGCTCCTGCGGGGCTGGAAGCTGCGGATCCGCCGCTCGAAGTGCGATCCGGCCGGGTCGGGGGAGGGCCCGTCGGGGAAACGGGGCTCGGCCTTCGGGCGGGGGGCGTGGGGGCGCTCGGGGGTGGCGTTCGACTCAGACACAGTGGGGGGATATTAATCCCCAACCCCGCCCCTTCCCGAAAACTCGCTTGGCGCGAGGGCCTGGGACTTGGTGGCCGCAATCACCGGCTCCGCCGAGTTCGTCCTCAAACGCCGGACGGGCTGAAAGATTCAGCCCGTCCGGCGTTTGAGGACACCCCGCCCCTACAGAGTCGCCAGCACCCGCCGCGCCACAGCCCGCCCAATAGGCAGCGAGGCAGTCGCCGCAGGCGAAGGGGCGTTCAGGACGTGCACCGCCCTCGCCCCCTCCCGGATGAGGAAGTCATCCACCAGCGTCCCGTCACGCAAGACGGCCTGCGCCCGCACCCCCGCGGCCACCGGCACAAGATCGTCCGAGGTCACCGCGGGCAGCAGCCTCCGCACCGCGGTGGTGAACGACGCCTTGGAGAGGGACCGCCGGACTTCCCCCGCTCCGTACCGCCAGTGCCGCCCGGCCATCCGCCAGGCCCCCGGCCAGCTCACCGTGCCGGCCAGCTCCCTCGGCCGCACGACACCCCATCCGTACCCCTCACGGGCCAGCGCCGGCACCGCGTTGGGCCCCACGTGGACCCCGCCCCCGATGCCGCGCGTCAGATGCACCCCGAGGAAGGGGAAGGCCGGGTCCGGCACGGGATAGACAAGGCCCCGCACCAGCTCGGGCCGCTTCAGGTCGAAGTACTCCCCCCGGAAGGGCACGATCCGCATGCCGGGGTCGTCCCCGGCCAGCATCGCGACCCGGTCGCAGTGCAGCCCGGCGCAGTTGACCAGGACCTTTCCCCGCACCACCGAGCCGTCGGCCGTGCGAACGGCGACCCCGAGCGCCGCCCGCCGGTCGATGCGGACGACCTCCGCCCCGTAGCGGACATCGGCCCCCGAGGCGTCCGCGAGCCGCTCCGCCACCGAGCCGTAGTCACATATCCCGGTCGTGCCGACCTGGATCGCGGCGAGTCCGCGCACCTCGGGTTCGTACTCGGCGATCTGGGCGGGGCCCAGTTCCCGCACCGGAATGCCGTTCTCCCGGCCGCGCTGGACGAGGGCGTGCAGGCGGGTCAGCTCGGCGCGCTCGGTGGCGACGATCAGCTTGCCGGTGACCTCGTGCGCGATGCCGTACTCCGCGCAGAACTTGATCATTTCGGCGGCGCCGCGCACCGCGTACCGCGCTTTGAGGGAGCCGGGGCGGTAGTAGATCCCGCTGTGGATCACACCGCTGTTGCGTCCCGTCTGGTGCCGGGCGGGGCCCGGTTCCTTCTCCAGGACGGTGACCCGGGTTCCCGGCGCGGCGCGGGTGATGGCATACGCCGTCGACAGGCCGACGATCCCGCCGCCGATCACCAGCACATCGCAGTCGTACGTCACTGCTCGGACCATCCCGCATCACCTCCCACACCGATAGTGCACTGCGCCACTGACAACGCCTTCAAACCCGGCGAGGACCGCAGGGTTACAGGGGGCGTAAAAGCTGTTGCCGACCCGGAGGCGCACGGAGGACGAACGACGCGGGAGCCATGGCGGGCTACGCGGGAGCCATCAGGAGCGGCCGCGCCCGCTCACGGAGCTCCACCACCCTGGGCTCGTCGCCGTACGGCTCCAGGCGGTGCAGCAGGTCCTTCACGTACTCCGTCGTCCGCGCGGACGAGATGCGCCCGGCGACCTCCAGGGCGCGCGTGCCCTGCTCGCAGGCCGCGTCGAGGTTCCCCGACTCCAGTTCGGCGACCGCCGACACCACGAGCCGCAGGCCGTGCGAGCGCACGAACTCCTCCGTCGGCCGCGAGAGCGCCTGCTCCGTGAAGCGCCGCACCTGCCGGGGCGCCTTCAGGTCGCGATAGCACTCGGCGGCGTCGGCGGCGAAGCGGTCGTAGCCGTAGAAGCCGAGCCACGAGGGGTCGTTGTCGCCGTCCCTGGCGCGCTCCAGCCATCCCTCGGCCGCCCGGAGGGCCGCACCGGCCGCCTGCGCGTCGTTGGCGCGCGCGTGCGCGCGTGCCTCGACGAGGCGGAAGAAGCTCATCGTGCGGGCCGTGGCCAGGCCGCGGTTGCGCTCCAGGGCCGCCTGCGCGAGGTCGACGCCCTCGTCGCCGAAGCCGCGGTAGGTCGCCTGGAGGGACATGGAGGCAAGGACGTACCCCCCTAAGGGCACGTCCGCCGCCGCGCGGGCCAGGCGCAGGGCCTGGATGTAGTACCGCTGGGCGGCTTCCTGCTGGCCGGTGTCGAAGGCCATCCATCCGGCGAGGCGCGTCAGCTCGGCCGATGCCCCGAAGAGCGAGCGGCCCACCTCGTCCGAGTACGAGCCGAGCAGCAGGGGCGCCGCCTCGACCCGCAGGCACTCCGGGACCATCGACGAACGCCAGTCGCCGCCGCCGTACTTGGAGTCCCAGCGCCGGGCGTCCTCGGCGGCCTCCCGCAGCTTCACCACGTCGCTGTGGCCGACCTTGATCGACTGCCCGCCGTTCGCGCCGTCGGTGCCGTCGCCGGGGTGGACCATCTCGCGCGGCTCGTCCGGAGTGACGTCACGGGCGACCGAGCTGTCGGCCGGGGTTATCAGCCAGCGCGAGGCCGGGGTCGCGTACGCGCTCACCGCGAAGGAGCCGGCCAGGGACTGCCAGATGCCGCCGCTGCCCGCGCGCCTGCCCGCCAGATCGAGGCGGTAGAGCTCGGTCGCCGACTTGACCGCGGCGCCCACGTCACGCGGGAACGCTAGGCCCACCTCAGGCGCCGGATCGGCGTCGGCGAGCCCGATCTCGTGCAGCGGAACGGGGCGGCCGAGCTTCTGCCCGATGGCCGCGGCGATGAGATGCGGGGCGGCGCCCTGCGGCACCATGCCCTTGGACACCCACCGGGCCACCGACGTCTTGTCGTAACGAAGCGTCAGGCCGCGTTGGGCACCGAGGTCGTTGACCCTGCGCGCGAGTCCCGCATTGCTGATTCCCGCGAGGGCGAGAACGGTGCCGAGCTTTTCGTTCGGCCCGCGTTGCTCCCTGGACATGGCCACCCCTCGACACAGACGGCTGCCGTGCAGTGGCTTGACCGCGCGGCATTCGTGCTGCGTTCCCCCAGGGACAGCGACGTCCGCGACAACGACCGCCGTGGCCCGGAACCTCGGCCGCAAGAGCATTTGGCCGAGCCCCCAGGTATATGCCTCCGCGAAAACATCAGCACACACAGCGTAGTTCGCCGAATCCCAAGCGTTAAGAGGCGCAGTTCCGTATGGCGAGATTGTTGCCGGTAGGGAAGTACGGGAGTGCCGGGGTGTGCTCCCGGTGTGTGGCCGTGCGCCCGCGTGTGCGCTCTTCACCGGCCATAAGGGGAGCGCTTCCATGGTTGGTGCGTGGGTCGGCCCGCTGCGCTGGAGTCAGCGGGCTGGGGGACGCCGCCGCCTCCATCCCCGCGGGCGGCGGACCGGTCCGGGGGGCGAGCAGCGCCTCCCGGACTGTGTGTTGCCGGTTGCGGTTCCGTCACGCGAGCGCCACCGGCTGATTTGGCCGAAAATCGCCTCTCCGGAGGCGGGGGCAGAGCGCCCCCGCGCAAGCAAAAGGGCGTGGTCGTGCCCTTCAAGTACCGCTCCCCGGCGTCAGATTAAGGGGAGCGAGAGCACCTCCGCAGCCACTCCCGCACGCCTCCTTCGTGGCAGCATGGGACCCCAGTTCTTCGATGCACTGGTTGTCCACAGCCTGTGGAGGCAACATGCGGTGGTTGGTGGGGTGGAGCAGCACTGCCGCGAAGCCTTCGGTGGTCGGCTCGGCCGGGGCCACCGGTGAGAACGGCGAGACCGTGCACCCCGTGGGCTCCCAACTCCTTTGGGGAGACCCGGATCCGCTGTGGGCGGTCGGCGACTGGCGCGCCGACGAGGTGCGCACGGTGAAGGCCGACGAGCAGACGCGCATCGCCGTCCTCGGCACCTGCGGAGCGAGCGACGAGGAGCTGAGGGTCGGTCTGTTCGCGGCCCGCGGGGGCGCGTTGCGGCATCTGACGGCGTGGTCCGGGAGTTACACCGCGGTCGTCCAGGTCGGGCGCCGCGTGATGATCGCCGGTGACCTCGCGGGCGCGCGCCCGGTCTTCTACACCCCCTGGGCCGACGGCACGGCCTTCGCGACGGCCGCGCTGCCCCTGGCCGACCTCATCGAGGCCCACCTCGACATCGGCCACCTCGCGGCCCTGCTCGCCGCGCCCGACGTGCCCGAGGCGCTGCACGACTCGACGCCCTACGAAGGCGTGCGACGCGTGCCACCGGGGCACGCGCTGATCCTGCGCGCCGGAGCACGCGAGATCGCGGGGTACGAACACGTGGCGTCCCTCGCGGTCGCCGCGCCCGCCGCCGACGCGACCACCGCGGTGGACGGCGTCCGGGACGCCCTCGTGGAGGCGGTACGCGCCCGGCTCGGCGCCCCGCGGCACGTCCCCGGAGCGACCGAGGTCGACCCCGGCCCGGTGCCCGGCATGGGGCCCGCAGAGCGGCGGGCGGCACGCGGGATGCCGGTGCCCGGCATCGGCGCCGACCTCTCCGGAGGGCCCGCGTCCGGAACTCTCGCGCTGCTCGCCGCGGGCCTTCCGGGGATGCCCGGTACGGTCCTCGGCCACGGCACGGGCGCGGGGGAGCGGCTCCTCGCGGTCACCTTCAACGACCTCGCGATCAACGGCCGGGAGGCCGAGCTCGAACGGGCGGGCGCCATCGCCGCCAATCCCCGTCTGCACCACGTCGTGGTCGCCGCGGGCGAAGAGGCCCTCCCGTACGCGGACCTGGACGGGCCCCTGACGGACGAGCCGAGCGCCGCACTCGTCACGGCCCAGCGCCACCGTGCGCGGCTCTCGTCGGGCAGCGCGGACCATTTCACGGGGTACGGCGCGCGGCAGGTCCTCGACGCGCATCCGGCCCGCCTCGCCGACCTCCTGATGGACCGCAGGCGGCGCCATCTGGTGCGCCCCGTCGCGGCGTTGGCGAAGGCGGACGGTTCTCCCGGCTCGGTCATGGTCCCCGCGCGCGTGTACGGCGCCGCGCGCAAGCTCTCCCGGATGTCCTACCGCGCGGGCGTCGATTCGCTCGCCGACCGCCTTCTCCAGCGCCGCTTCGACGAGCCCGGCGGGGCGGTGGGGGCGTCGATGGCCGCCCTCGCGTGGGCCAGGCCGGGGCCCGCGGCGCGCTGGCTGACGGGCGAGGCCCTGGCAGAAGTATCGGTTCGCCTCCAGGACACGACCGTGCGCCCCGGCGCGGGCCCCGGCCAGCGCCCCGGAGAGTTCCGCGCCCGCGCGGCGCTCGCCCGGCACGCGGCGGACCTGCGCGTCCTGGAACAGGCGGCCGAGGTCCGCTTCCAGCGCCTGCACGCGCCGTTCCTGGACAACCAGGTGGTCCGGGCCTGCCGTGCGCTCCCCGTCGCCCTGCGCGTCCAGCCCGGAGCCCGTGCGGCCATCCTGCGCACGGTCCTGGAGGGCGCCGGAGTGGCCGAACTGCCGCCGGGCTGGGGCGCTCCGTCGCACGCGTCGTCCGCCGCCGCGGCACGCACGGGCCTGCGGGTCTCCCTGGACGATCTGCTGTCCCTCTTCGACACGCCCCTGCTCGCGCAGGCGGGCCTGGTGGAGGCCCGGGTGGTCCGCAAGGCGCTGCGCGCGGCCGCGGAGGGCGAGCCGCTGCCCCTGGACGGCCTGGCGGACCTGGTCTCCACGGAACTGTGGCTGCGCCGCCTGCTCTCCCGCAGAGGCACCTGCTGGACCGGCACCCCTGCCCGCCAGAGGGCCGTCCCTACGGGGAGTGTCGTGCCGGAGAGGGGGGCGTTGGGGGCGGGGCGGTAGTTGGGTGAGGGGGGAGGCGGGGGCCGGTGGGGCCGTCGGCGCTTCCTTGTCCGGGCGGGCCCGGGAAGGGGCGGGCTCGGGTGCGGCTCGTCTCTGGCGCGGCCTTTGCACGCCGGTGGCGCCTGGGATTTCAGCCCGTCCGGCGTTTGAGGACGAGCTCGGCGGAGCCGGTGATTGACCGAGCCGAGAGCCCGGCGGAGCCGGAGGATCCGGGAAGGGGCGGGTGCGGGGAGAGGAAACCCCCGCGCCCCGGCCCACCCCACCGGCGAGAATGACCCCGTGCGGTACAGAATCCTGGGCGCCACCGAGGCGTACGACGAACAAGGGACGCCCCTGCCCGTAGGCGGCCGGCGGCTGCGCGCCCTCCTGGCCGCCCTCGCGCTGAGGGCCGACCGCACGGTCCCCGCGGACACCCTCATCGACGAGGTATGGGCGCGGGACGAGCCGCCCGCCGACGCCCCCGCCGCGCTCCAGGCCCTCATCGGCCGCCTGCGCCGCGCCCTCGGCAAGGACGCCATCGCCTCGGAATCCGGCGGCTACCGCCTCACCGCCGCCCCCGAAGACATCGACCTGCACCGCTTCGAACGCCTCGTACGCGACGGAAAGGCGGCCCTGCACCGCGACGACCCGGCGTCAGCCGCCCGCCCCCTGCGCGAGGCGCACGCCCTGTGGCGCGGCCCTGCCCTCGCCGACTTGCCCGACCGCAGCGCGGCCGCCCGCCCCGAAGCGCTCCTCGCCGAGGCCACCCGCGCGCGCATCGAGGCGGACCTGCTCCTGGGCCACGCCTCCGACGTCGTACCGGAGCTGAGGGAACTCACCGCCGCCCAGCCGTACGACGAGACGCTGCACGCCCTCCTGATCCGCGCCCTGCGCGACGCGGGCCGCGGAGCCGACGCCCTCGCCGCCTACGAGAACGCGCGCCGCACACTCGCCGACGCCCTCGGCACCGACCCCGGGCCGGAACTTCGATCCCTGCACGCGGAGTTGCTGGACCCGGCTGCGGCTACTGCGGGCAAGGCGGCCACGGCGGCCACGGTCGGCGGATCAGGGCGGCCGGGGCGGTCGGACGGGCCGGGGCGGTCGGACGGGCCGCAGAGGCAGGACCGTCCGGAGCGGGCAGGCAATCTCCGCCCCCGGCTGACCTCTTTCGTCGGCCGGGAACCCGAACTCGCCGCCATCCGTTCAGATCTACGACGAGCCCGCCTGGTCACCCTCACCGGCCCCGGCGGCTCCGGCAAGACCCGCCTCGCCGAGGAAGCCGCCGCCGGGCATCCACGGGCATGGCTGGCCGAGCTCGCCCCGCTCGACCACCCCGAGGCGGTCGCGGGCGCTGTCGTCAGTGCGCTCGGTCTGCGTGAGACCGTGCTGCTGACCAGCGAGTTGACGGTGCCGCAGAGCGACCCGGTCGCCCTGCTCGTCGAGTACTGCGCCCCGCGCAGCCTGCTCCTGCTCCTTGACAACTGCGAACACGTCATCGGCGCCGCGGCCGAACTCGCCCACACCCTCCTCACGCACTGCCCGGACCTCACGGTCGTCGCCACCAGCCGCGAACCCCTCGGCGTACCGGGCGAGTTCGTCCGCCCCGTCGAACCGCTGCCGCCCGACCCGGCGTACCGCCTGTTCACCGAGCGCGCCATCGCCGTGCGCCCGGATTTCGACCCGCAGGAGGATGCCGAGGCCGTCACCGAGATCTGCCGCCGTCTCGACGGCCTTCCGCTGGCCATCGAGCTGGCCGCCGCCCGCCTGCGGCTGCTCGCCCCCCGGCAGATCGCCGACCGGCTCGACGACCGCTTCCGCCTCCTCACCAGCGGCAGCCGCACGGTCCTGCCCCGCCAGCAGACCTTGCGGGCCGTCGTCGACTGGTCCTGGGACCTGCTCGACGAGCCCGAGCGGACGGTCCTGCGCGAGGCGTCCGTCTTCGCGGGCGGCTGGGACCTCCCGGCGGCCGAAGCGGTCTGCACCGGGCCCGCCGCCGACCTGATCGGCGCCCTGGTGGACAAGTCGCTGCTCATCGCCGAGCCCACGGCCAGGGGCGACATGCGCTACCGCATGCTGGAGACCATCCACGAGTACGCATCCGAGCGGGCCGCCGAGACCCCGGAGCTGCGCACCGCGGCGGTCCACCGCCACACCGCGTACGTACGCGCGCTGGTCGAAAAGGCCGAGCCCCTGCTCCGCTCGGCGGACCAACTCCCCTGGATCCAGCGCCTGGAGACCGAGCTGGACAACATCCGCGCGGCCCTTCAGCGCACGATCGAGTCCCGCCAGGAGGAAGACGCCCTCGCCCTTGCCCTGGGCGTCGCCTGGTTCTGGTGGCTGCGCAACTACCGCAGGGAGAGCATGGAGTGGATCGACCGCATCCTGAGCCTCGCCCCGCCGATGCCGGACGTTTCGCCGGACGGACCGGACGTACCGGACGGCGTCCCCGAAGGCACCGACGACCCGCTCCACTGGTCCTGGATGAGCCTGCGGATGCTGCGCCTCTTCGTGGCGATGGAGTCCGGGGCGACGGACGAGCTGGCCGGTGACGAAAGCCGCGCGTACGTGGCGCGGGTGCGGGACGTCTTCGCGCGGCCCGTGCCCGCGGCCGCCCGCTTCCCCGGCCTCATCTGGCCGTTCGTCGCCGCCTTCCTCGACGACGCGGACGCGGCACGGCCCGCCATGGACCAGGTGGTCGCCAACTGCCGCAGGTTCGGCGGTGATTGGGAGGTCGGCGTCAGCCTGATGTTCCGTACGCATCTGGCCGTCGACGCTCCCGGCAATCTGTCCGGGGTCGACGACGACCTCGCCGAGCTGCGCGGGCTGAGCAGGCGCGCGGGCGACCGCTGGATGCGCGCCCAGGTGTCCAGCGCCGCGGGCGAGGCAGCCATGGCCCGCGGTCTGCACGAGGAGGCGCGCGCCGAGTACGACGAAGCGCTGCGGCTCGCGTACGAAGTGGGGGCGTACGCGGAGACGCCCTTCCTCATCGTGCGGCTCGCCGAGATCGCGTTCCGCGAGGGCGACCGCGATCTGGCGGTCAAGGCGCTGCACGAGGCGGGGACCGAGGCCGACCGGTACGGCGTGGGGGATGCGCGGGCCTTCATGCGGATGCTGCAGTCGATGGTGGCGCTGGACGCGGGCGACATCGCCGACGCGCGCGCCCTCTTCGAGAGCTCTTGCGCCGACGCCGACCGCGGCACCCCGCCCCCGCAGTTCATCGCGGGCCTGCGGAGCCTGGAGGCCCAGATCGTCGCCGCCGAGTCAGGACCGGAGCAGGCGCTGCCGCTGCTCCTGCACGCCCTGCGCGAAGCCCTGCAGAGCCGGTGCGCCGAGCTGGTCATCGCGTCCCTGGTGGACGGCGGAGCAACCCTGGTGAGCCGACTCGGCGATCACCCGCGCGCCGCCCGTCTGCTCGCCTTCGGCACCCGGCTGCGCGAGGGCACGCCGCGCCCGATGCCGGAGCGGTCCGCCGCCGAACAGGTCGAGCGGGCCGCGCGCACCGCCCTCGGCGCAGACCGGTACGAGGCCGAGCGCGCCGCGGGCGCCGGACTCACCGCCGCCGAAGCCCTCGCAGAACTGAGCTGACCCCGACCGCGGCCCCACATCCGGCTGACCCCGACCGCGGCCCCGCGTCCGGCCGACCCGAACGGCGGTCTACGTACAGCGGAAGCGGGACTGTGCCCAGTCCGCGAGCGCGGCCGTGTCGAACGGCGAGTGCGGCTCGACGACCAGGCGGATCGTCTTGCGCCCGGTGAGGTTCACCTGCACGGGCACCGCCGGGTCCCCGCCCTTGATCAGCGGTGACTGCCACAGGCGTACGCCGTCCCCGAAGACCGAGAACCGCACCTTGCCCAGGCCCATCGTCATGTCGTCGACGCCCACGACCGCGTCGTACGACGAGCACGAGCGGTTCAGGTCGATGGTGACGGAGGACTGGCCGTGCACGGTCACGCCGTGGCCGTACTGCCGGTCGGCGATGGACAGGCCGCCGCGCTGCCAGACCCAGCTGCTCTCGGCGAGCCGCATCTCGGGCTTGGTGCCGTCACCGACGATGCCGTACCGCAGCTCGCTCCACTGGTAGACCGCCGGGGCGGGCGGGGGAGGCGGCGGCTTCGGCTTCGGCTCGGACGGCGTGGGGGTCGGCTTCGGCTCGGGGGCCGGCGGCTCCGGCTTCGGCGTGGGAGTCGGCTTCGGCTTCGGCTTCTTCTCGGGCTTCGGTGTCGGCTTTGGCTTCGGCTTCTTCTCGGCGACCGGCTGCTCGGGCTTCGGCTTGGGCTTCGGTTCCGGGGGCGGGGGCTTGCTCGGCGCGACGGGCTCGACGGCCGGGGGCTTGTCGGCGTTCGGCAGGTCCTTGGGCTTGTCCCCGCCCGCCGTGAGCGCGAGGGCCACCGCGGCGGCGGCCGCGGCGACCACACCCGCGGCGATACCGGCCTTCGCGGGCGCGCCGAGCCCCTCGGCGGCGGCGCCACCGCCCGCTGCCCCGCCGGACGAACCGCCGCTCGCCGCCGCGGCCCCTGCCGCACCGGCGCCCGCCGCACCCGCGGCGCCACCGCCGACGAGCGCCGCCACCTTCGCGTACCCGGCGGCACCGAACCAGCCGATGACCGCGATCGGCACGACTCCGGGGATGCCGCTGGCGACTTCCTTGATCTGCCCGGCGGCCAGGCGGCACTTGGCGCACTCCTCCAGGTGCTTGCGCAGACCGCGCTCGGCCCGGGTGCGCAGACTGCCGCGGGCGTAGGCGCCGAGGCGGTCGGCGTAGCGCGCGCACTCCTCGTTCTCGGCGAGGGCGGTGCTCACATGGGCCTGGAGGTAGGCCTCCTTCAGCCCCTCGCGGGCCCGCTTGGCGAGGACCCGGGTGCCGTTGGCGTCGAGCCCGAAGAGCGTGGCGACGTCGCTCGGGGACTCGTCCTCGATCTCCGTGTGCCACAGCACGGCCTGCCAGCGCTCCGGGAGGCTGCGGAAGGCCTGCATGGCCATGGACTGCTCGGCCTCGTGCATCGCGCGTACGTCCGCGCCCAGATCAAGCGTGTCGTCGTCCGAGACCTCCGAGCCGCGCGCGGCCTGCGCCGCGAACACCGCGAAGTCCTCGACCAATTGCTCCCGCTTCGCCGACTTCGTCCACCCCGCGGCGACACGGCGCACCGTGGTGAGCAGATACGCGCGCACGGCGTGCTCGGGCCCGCTGCCGCCCCGGACCGCCTGCAGCATCCGCGCGAAGACCTCGGCCGTGAGGTCGTCGGCGGTGTGCGCGTCGCGGCAGCAGGTGCGGGCATACCGGCGGACGGCTTCGGCGTGCCTTCGGTACAGCTCCTCGTACGCGGTGTCGTCGCCCGCCCGCATCCGCGTGATCAGGTCGCTGTCGGGCGACGGGCCGCCCGCGGACGCCAGGGGCGCCGGGGCCTCGCTCCGGCCGCCTTCCCGCTGCGACGGAACGCTGGGATCCGCGCCGCCGGGGCCGGTCGCGGAACCGGGACCGCCCTGGCTCGGAACCTGCCGAGGAGATTGCCCTGCCGCCTCCTCGCCCAAGGAGGCGGACGACTCGTCCCGCCCGTCACCACTCATCGCGGAAAGCCCCCGCTTGCACACTCAGACCCGGACATCCGGGAAAGCGTGCCATACGGTCGCGCGCCGGCGGCAGGCGATGACGGTCAACCACTCTTCCGAGGTGACTTACCGATTTCGAGCACTACCGTTCACCCATTCGGGGAAGGCTCAACCGCCACGTGCGCACCGGCGGTTGAGCCGACCCCGCAATCAGGCCGTGGGCCGCGAGCGAAGTCCCTCGAGCAGGATGTCGAGCAGCCGCGACGAGGCCGCCGCCTGCTGCGCCGCGTCCGGCAGCGAGGGCGCCGCCGTGGCTATCACCAGGAGCACGTCCGACACGGTCACGTCCGCGCGCAGCTCGCCCGCCGCACGCGCCCGCTCCACGAGCCGCCCGACGACGTCCAGGAGCGCGACCGCGCCCGGGTCGTCCGGCACCGGCTCCTCGGCCGGAACCGGGCGCTGCTCGACGAGCCGGAGCTCGGGAGCGGCCGCCTGCCGCTGCTGCGGCACGCGCGCCTCGTCCTCCCGTACGCCCGTGACCTCGTCCGCGACGCCCACCCGGAGCACCTGCGGCGGAAGCAGCCGTCCCGCGCCCGACGCGACGGACGTCCGCAGGAAGCGCGAGAGCGCCGACCACGGCTCGTCCTCCTGCCCGAGCGCCGAACGCGCCTGGTCGGTCAGCCGGGAGGTCTCCTCCTCGGCTATGCGCCGCACCAGCACGTCCTTGCTGGGGAACCGGCGGTAGACCGTGCCCACGCCGACGCGTGCGCGCCGGGCGACGTCCTCCATCGGAGCGCCGTAACCCAGCTCGCCGAAGACCTCGCGCGCCGCGCGAAGAACATGCTCGAGATTGCGCTGTGCGTCCACACGCAGCGGCGTCGAACGCGGTCCGTCCCCCATGTCGCGTCCGTTCCCGCTGGTGGCGACGGCTGATGCCGACGCTGTGGTGGAAGTCCAGTGAGATTCCTGAATATGCATACGCGTTCCCCCGGTAATGACGTCTCCCCCCGGAGACACTCCCCGCCATTGACAAACCGGAGCGTGAGGAGCAAGCCCGATTCCCGGGCCCTGACCGGACCCGACGAGCGCATCCCCCGACACCCCGACGACACACGAACATAGTTGAGGCAGAGTCAATTCAGAAGGGGTGGGTTCCGCACGGAGCTCCCCCCGATCGGAGTACGCACCGATTCCGACCCGATTGCACCCCCCGGCTTTACCCCTCTTCCCCCTGCTGACCTGCGAACCTTTCCCGAGCCCCGGTACGGCCCCGGCTGCGTGCCGAGAGCCGCGGCCGGTCACACAAATTGCTCAGCCTGTGGACAAACTCAAGAGCTGGGTGCGTCATGGGATGGTGAAGGAACCTGTGCGCATTCTCGTTGTGGGCGGCGGATACGTCGGCATGTACACCGCGCTGCGCCTCCAGCGGAAGCTGAAGCCGGAGCTGACGCGGGGCGAAGCGGAGATCGTGGTGGTGACGCCCGACCCGTACATGACCTATCAGCCATTCCTGCCCGAAGCCGCGGCCGGCTCGATCTCTCCGCGCCACGTCGTGGTCCCGCTGCGCCGCGTCCTGAACAGATGCCGCATCGTCATCGGCGAGATCGCGTCGGTCGACCACGCCAAGCGCACGGCCACGTTCACCACGCTCGCCACCGCGGACGAGGGCACGGGCGCCGTCGACATCACGTACGACGAGATCGTCATGGCCCCCGGCTCCGTCGCGCGCACCCTGCCGATCCCCGGCCTGGCCGAGAACGGCATCGGCTTCAAGACGGTCGAAGAGGCCATCGGCCTGCGCAACCACGTCATCGAACAGATGGACATCGCCTCGTCGACACGGGACCCGGCGATCCGCGACGCGGCCCTGACCTTCGTCTTCGTGGGCGGCGGCTACGCGGGTGTCGAGGCGCTCGGCGAGCTGGAGGACATGGCCCGCTACGCCTCGCGGTACTACCACAACGTCAAGGCCGAGGACATGAAGTGGATCCTCGTCGAGGCCACCGGCCGGATCCTGCCCGAGGTCGGCGAGGAGATGGGCAAGTACACCGTCAGTGAGCTGCGGCGCCGCAACATCGACGTACGCCTGGAGACGCGCCTCGAATCGTGCGAGGACCGTGTCGTCGTACTGAGCGACGGCGCCCGCTTCCCCACCCGTACGGTCGTGTGGACCGCGGGCGTCAAACCGCACCCGGTGCTCGCCGCGACCGACCTGCCGCTGAACGAACGCGGCCGCCTGGACTGCACCGCCGAACTGACCGTCGCGGGCGTCACGCACGCGTGGGGCGCGGGAGACGCGGCGGCCGTCCCCGACGTCACCGCCGACGAACCCGGCAAGGAGTGCGCCCCCAACGCCCAGCACGCGGTCCGCCAGGCCAGGACCCTCGGCGACAACATCGCGGCGTCCCTGCGCGAACAGCCCCTCAAGCAGTACACGCACAAATACGTGGGCTCGGTCGCGTCCCTGGGACTGCACAAAGGTGTCGCGCATGTCTACGGACGGAAGTTGAAGGGCTACCCTGCCTGGTTCATGCACCGCGTCTACCACCTCAGCCGTGTGCCCACCGTCAACCGCAAGTCCCGCGTGCTCTCCGAATGGATCCTGTCCGGCCTGTTCAAGCGCGAGATCGTGTCCCTGGGGTCGCTCGAGCACCCGCGTGCGGAGTTCGAACTCGCGGCCGGGGGCAGAAGCCCGAAGGAGTCCTCCTGACCCCATACAGGAACTCCCCGTGTGACACCGGCGTCTGACGAATGTCAGCCAGGTCGGCCAGACTGTTCGTGTGACCATGGGCGGGCCAGGACCGCCGGAAATCCCCGCCCGATCCAGAAGCGACATCACGAGGCCTACCGCAGTGAACTTCACGCGCTGGAGCGCCCGGCTCCCCGGAACGCAGCGCCGCGCCGCGGCGCGCACCGACCTGGGGATCTCCCCGCCACAGCGACCCGAGAGCTCCGTCCCTGCGGCCCGCGCCGAAGGAGGCAAGGAGGGCACGACGCTCGTCCCGGCCGCCGCCGGCGTCGACGAACTGCCGACCCGCGAGGTCCTCGACCGCATCCCGGCCCTCGTCGCCCTGGTGCACGGCCCCGAGCACCGCATCGCGTTCGTCAACGACGCGTACGCCACCGCGTTCGGCGAGCGCCCCGCCGGCGAACCCGCCCGCGCCGCGTTGCCCGAGCTCGAAGAGCTGGGCCTGCTGCCCCTCATGGACCAGGTCCTGCGCAGCTCCAAGCCCCGCACGGTCAAGTCCCGCAAGGCGGCGAGCGGCCGTTCGTACACCTTCACCTGCACGCCCGTGACGCTCCCCGTGAGCGGCACCGATCCGCAGCTCATGGACGACGGCATCCTCGTCTTCGCCGCCGACGTCACCGACCACGCGGAGGCCGCCGAGCGGCTGCGGGCCAGCGAGCGCAGCCAGCGCGAAACAGCCGTCACGCTGCAACGTTCACTGCTTCCGCAGGAGTTGGAACAGCCGGACGACCTGCGTATCGCCGCCACGTACCAACCGGGCGGCACGGAAGCCGCGGTCGGCGGCGACTGGTACGACGTGATCACCCTCGGCGGCGGCCGCACCGCCCTGGTCATCGGCGACGTCATGGGCCGCGGCGTCCGCGCGGCGGCCGTCATGGGCCAGCTCCGCACGGCCGTGCGCGCCTACGCCCGCCTGGACCTGCCCCCGCACGAGGTCCTGCAGCTCCTGGACGGCCTCGCCGCGGAGATCGACGCCAGCCAGATCGCCACCATGGTCTACGCCGTGCACGACCCGAACGAAGGCAGCCTGACGTACGCCTCCGCCGGGCACCTGCCCATCCTCGTAAGGGACGAGGGCGGCACGATCCACCGCGCGGAGGAGCCCACGGGCCCGCCGCTGGGCACCGGCGGCTGGCTGCACACCTCGGGAACGGTCCCGCTGGGCCCCGGCTCGACGGCCGTCCTCTACACGGACGGCCTGGTCGAGCGGCGCAGCGAGGACATCGACGAAGGCGTCGCCGCCCTGGAGCGCGCCCTCGCGGGCGCCACCGGCACGCCCCAGGTGGTGTGCGACCGCCTGATCCGCGCCCTAGGAGTGACGGCCGACCACGACGACGACGTGGCGGTGCTCGTCATCCAGCACCCCGCACGCAAGGGCCTGGACGCCGAGCTGTTCCGCAACGCCGCCCTGGAGCTGCTCGGCGGCGTGGAAGCGGCTCCACGCGCGCGTGCCTTCGCGACCGGCGTCCTCGCCAGCTGGCGCTTCCCGCCCGAACTGCACGACCTGGGAGTCCTCGCGGCCAGCGAACTGGTCGCCAACTCCCTCCAGCACGGCACCCCGCCGATGCGCCTGCGCCTGCGCCGTACGGACCGCCGGCTGATCATCGAGGTGACGGACGGCGACGACCACCTGCCGAGGCGCCGTCGTGCCCAGGCTGCGGACGAGGCCGGGCGCGGGATCGCCATCGTCGCCACGATCGCCTCGAACTGGGGCTCGCGGCGCACGCCGGGCGGCGGCAAGGCGGTCTGGTGCGAATTCGCCCTCCCGCGCGCGTAGTGGCTTGTCGACGCCCTAGGAGTTGGCCGGTACGGGCTCCGGGGCGCCCTGCGCCACCACCCGGCTCCTGGCCACGTACGGCTGGTTCTGCAACGGAGTGAGCCGCCGCCCAAGCCGCACCGCGAGCACCGTGATGCCCAGCGAGAACAGCAGGAACGTCACGATGTACGGCCCGTGCAGCGCGGCCCCCATCGGACCGCCGACCGCGGGACCGACCGCGAGCGCCAACTGCTTCACCAGGGCGAACGCCGAGTTGTACTGACCGACCATCCCGGCCGGCGCCAGATCGGCGACCAGCGGCGCGACGGTCGGCGACAGCATCGCCTCGCCGAGCCCGAAGAGCGCGTACGTGGAGATGAACGCGGCGGTCGCCATGGCCTGGCTGCCGTGCCCGAGCCCCGCGTACCCGGCTGCGAGCCAGGCGACGGCCCAGATGAGACCGACGGCGGCGATCACCCGGGACCGCTTGCGCCGCTCGACGAACTTCAGGACGGCGAACTGGGCGACGACGATCACGGCCGTGTTGGCGGCGAGCGCGATGCCGAGCGTCGACGGCGAGATTCCGGCCGCCTCCACGCCGTACGCGGACAGACCCGACTCGAACTGGCCGTAGCAGGCGAAGAACAGCACGAAGCCGAGCACGCACAGCTGCACCATCGCCTTGTGACGCAGGAGCGCGCGCAGGCCGTTCTGCGGGGTGGTCCCGTCCGTGGGCACGGCGTCCTGGATGGACGGCGCGTGCGGGAGCCGCACGGTGACGGCGATAGCGGCGAGCACCAGGAACATCACGGCCTCGATGGAGAACAGCGTGATGAAGCTGCCCGGGTCGTGCTCGTCGACGATCTGGCCGCCGAAGAGCCCGCCGATGCCGAGGCCCAGGTTCTGCAGGAAGAACTGCATCGCGAAGGCACGCGTGCGCGTGGTCGGCGTCGAGCACCAGACGATCATCGTGGCGAGCGCCGGCTGCATCACCGCGGTGCCCGCGCCGAGGAGGGCCGCCGAGACGATCGCGGTCGGCTCACTGTTCGCGAAGCCCAGGGCGAGGGCGCCCGCCGATGCGGTCAGCGCCGCTCCCATCAGTACGGGGAGCGGGCCGCGACGGTCGATGACGCGCCCGGTGACGGGCAGGACGATCAGCGCGGCCATGGCGAACGCGGCGAGCACGATGCCCGCCGTACTGGCGCCCAGATCCCGCACCTGCGCCACGTAGACGTAGAGGAACGGAACCGTGAATCCGACGCCGAACGCGCTCAGCGCGCTGCCGACCTGAATACGACGCATCGCTGCGCCCATCGCCCTGGTCACTTTCACCTGCCTTGGTAGTGAGGTCTTCGGAGTGAAGACTTCGAAGCTAAAGTTAGAGACTAAACAATACACACCGAAGAACTTCAACGCCAAGTAGGGGCGTGCCATACTGCGGCCATGGGTGACACTCCCGGCCCCAGTGAGCCGACTCTCGAAGAGCAGATCGCCGCCTACCAGCGGGAGTTCCAGGACCTCGACCCCCAGGTCGAGCAGATCGTCTCGGCCCTCGGCCGCCTCAACCGGCGGATGAGCGTCGCCTACGGGCGGCAGACCGCGACCCTCGGCATCAGCAACGCCGAGTGGGAGGTCCTCAAGGCCCTCGTCCTCTCCGGCGCTCCCTACCAACTGGGACCCGGCGAGCTCGCCAAGCGCCTCGGCCTCACGCCGGCCGCCATGACCCACCGCATCGACCGCATGGTGGCGGAAGGTCTGGTGACCCGGGACCGCGACGAGTCCAACCGCGTACGCGTGATCGTCGAGATCACCGCGGAGGGCCGCGAGAAGTGGCTGGAGGCGATGCGCCTGGCCACGGTCTTCGAGGAGGACCTCCTCCAGGACCTGTCACAGGAGGAGCGCGGCACACTCGGGGAAGTACTGACACGTCTTCTGCGCAGGGTCGAGGACGCCCAGCCGGACGCGGGCGGACGCCTCACCGACCTGGACTGAGCGCCCGACCTCGGGCGTTTGACAGTCGCCTGCCGGATCCGTAAGGTTCTTCGGGTTGCCACGGAGCCGTAACGGTTCTGCGACAGCCACTTCGCCGCTGAAACGCGGCAAAACAAACTCTGCACGACACCCCACCGGGAACGACTTCGGCATGCCCGAATTCAATTCCACGGCTCGATTATGAGTCGCCGGGGGAAACCGCTAGAGTTTGAGACGTCGGAACGGCCCAACAGCCGCGAAGACAAGCCCCGCTGACTGGGAATCAGGCCCGAAAGGATCTGGTAGAGTCGGAACCGCCGGAAAGGGAAA
>NZ_JBEYWZ010000006.1:0-565815 GCF_040644915.1 Streptomyces sp. NPDC046925
CGCGCACTGACCGAGCGACGTCGACACTCCCGCCGAACCGTATAGAGACCGAGATCCCGGGTCCCCGCACGGAAGCCACGCCGGAAGAATTCCCGGTACGCGTACTCAGGCGCCCCGGCCCGTACCGCTCATTCCGGATCGCGCGGCTGCTCAGCCGGGCCAGTACGTACGCCCCCACGCCGTCGGACCCGGCGCGGGCAGGCGGTCGCGGGCCACGCGGGCGGGGTCCGACCAGGCGTCGAGCACCGCGGGCGCGCCGGACGGCTCGTTCGCGACCGCCGCGGCGCGCGCCTGGACCACCGCGAGCGCGGCGGCCAGCTCCTCCGGGGTGGGGTTGCCCCGTACGACCTTGATCATGAAGGGTCTCCTCGCTCTCCTCGCTGAGGCACGGTCCGCACGGTCTAGAGGGGGATGTTGCCGTGCTTCTTCGGGGGAAGGGATTCCCGCTTCGTACGCAGCTGACGCAGGCCGCGCACCAGATGGGCGCGGGTCTCCGACGGCATGATCACGGCGTCGATGTAACCGCGCTCGGCGGCCGTGTACGGGTTGAGGAGGCGGTCCTCGTACTCCTGGATCAGGCGGGCCCTGGTCGCCTCGACGTCGCCGGTGGCCTCGGCCGCCGCGATCGTCTTGCGGTGCAGGATGTTCACCGCGCCCTGGGCGCCCATCACCGCGATCTGCGCGGTCGGCCAGGCCAGGTTGAGGTCGGCGCCCAGGTGCTTGGAGCCCATGACGTCGTACGCGCCGCCGAACGCCTTGCGGGTGATCACGGTGATCAGCGGGACCGTGGCCTCCGCGTACGCGTAGATCAGCTTGGCGCCGCGGCGGATGATGCCGTCGTGCTCCTGCTCGACGCCCGGCAGGAAGCCCGGCACGTCGACGAAGGTGATGACCGGGACGTTGAACGCGTCGCAGGTGCGGACGAAGCGGGCGCCCTTCTCGGACGCGTCGATGTTCAGGCAGCCCGCGAACTGCGTCGGCTGGTTGGCGACGATGCCCACCGGGCGGCCCTCGATACGGCCGAACCCGGTGACGATGTTCGGCGCGAACAGCGGCTGCGTCTCGAAGAACTCGGCGTCGTCCAGAACGTGTTCGATCACGCCGTGCATGTCGTACGGCTGGTTGGCGCTGTCCGGGATGAGGGTGTCGAGCTCGCGGTCCTCGTCCGTCAGCTCCAGGTCCGCCTCCTCGGGGAAGGACGGGGGCTCGCTGAGGTTGTTCGAAGGCAGGTAGGAGAGAAGGGACTTGACGTACTCGATCGCGTCCTTCTCGTCGCCCGCCATGTGGTGCGCGACACCGGAGGTGCTGTTGTGGGTGCGGGCACCGCCGAGCTCCTCGAAGCCGACGTCCTCGCCGGTGACCGTCTTGATGACGTCGGGCCCGGTGATGAACATGTGCGAGGTCTGGTCGACCATGACCGTGAAGTCGGTGATCGCGGGGGAGTAGACCGCGCCGCCCGCGCAGGGGCCGACGACCAGGCTGATCTGCGGGATCACGCCGGAGGCGTGGGTGTTCCTGCGGAAGATCTCCCCGTACATCCCGAGGGCCATGACGCCCTCCTGGATGCGGGCGCCGCCGGAGTCGTTGATGCCGATGACCGGGCAGCCGGTCTTCAGGGCGAAGTCCATGACCTTGACGATCTTCTCGCCGAAGACCTCGCCCAGGGCGCCGCCGAAGACGGTGAAGTCCTGCGAGAAGACGGCCACGGGGCGGCCGTCGACGGTGCCGTAACCGGTCACGACGCCGTCGCCGTACGGGCGGTTGGCCTCCAGGCCGAAGTCGTGCGAGCGGTGCTGGGCGAATTCGTCGAACTCGATGAAGGAGTGCTCGTCCAGGAGCAGGTCGATGCGCTCACGCGCCGTCAGCTTGCCCTTGGCGTGCTGCTTCTCGACCGCGCGGGCCGAACCGGCGTGCTTGGCCTCCTCGATGCGGCGCTGCAGATCAGCGAGCTTGCCCGCAGTCGTATGGATGTCGATACCCGTGTCGGGGACGTCGGGGGTATCGCTTGCGGCGCTCTGCACGGGCACGTTGGGCTCTTCCGGCTCGGACATAGGGATGCGGCTCCCTGCCTGCTCAAAGGGGCTACTGGCGGCTTGCGGCTGTTTGCTGCGGTGCTTGTGGCTGTTTGCTGGGGTGACTTGGGCTGGGGCTTGGTGTTGTGGCTTGTGCTGCGGGTTCGTAGCTCTGTGACTGGTGGTGATCGCTTGCTACTGACTCGTAGGGTATCGGCGTGCATACGGTTCGGCAGTGCGGCGTTTACCACACCTAAGGTGGCTTGCATGACGCCGCGAGATGCTTCAGACGACCCTGCCGACCTTCCCGGGGGCAACCGCTGGTCCGACCTCGACCGGCCGCCCCTGAACGCCGCTTCGTTGCGGCGCGCGCTGGTGCGGGGAGGTCTGTGGACCTCTCTGGACGTGGTGCCCGCGACGGGGTCGACCAACACTGATCTGGTGGCCCGCGCCGACGAACTGCCCGAGGGGGCGGTGCTCGTCGCCGAGGAGCAGAGTTCGGGGCGCGGGCGCCTTGACCGCCGCTGGTCCGCGCCGCCGCGCTCCGGTCTCTTCTTCTCCGTGCTCCTGAAGCCGGGGGACGGGGTGCCCATCGAGCGGTGGGGGTGGCTGCCGCTGCTCGCCGGGGTCGCCGTCGCCACGGGGCTTTCGGGGGCTGCGGGGGTGGATACGGCGTTGAAGTGGCCGAACGATCTTCTTGTGACGGTGGGGGGAGAGGAGCGGAAGGCGGGGGGGATTCTCGCGGAGCGGGCGGGGGCTGTGGGTGGCGGGGGCGGCGGGGGTGTCGTCGTCGGTATCGGGATCAACGTGACGCTGCGTGCGGAGGAGCTGCCGGTGCCGGGGGCGGGGTCGCTTGCGCTTGCCGGGGCGGCGACGACCGATCGGGACACGGTGTTGCGGGCCGTGCTGCGTTCTCTGGAGCAGTGGTACGGGGACTGGCGGGCGGCTGCGGGTGATCCGGTGGCCTCGCGGCTTCAGGAGACTTACGCGGCGGGCTGCGCGACGCTCGGGCGCAAGGTCCGCGCTGAGCTGCCGGGTGATCGGTCGATCACGGGGGAGGCGGTGGCGCTGGACGGTGACGGGCGGCTTGTGCTGGCTACGGGGGATGGGGTGCAGGAGCCTGTGGGGGCGGGGGATGTCGTGCATTTGCGGGGGGTGTAGGGGGCTGGCCGGGGCGGTTCCGCCTCGTGTGTGGGTGCGGGGCCGCGCCGGTATGTCCGTCCTCGCCATCCGCCGGTGGCCGCCTGTCTTCTTCGCCTAGGGAGCGCAGCGAACCGTGCTCCGGGCGGAAATACCGACACACCCCCTCCCGTCTCGATGCCGGGTGCGGTCCGCCACCAATTGGCCTGTTCCTACGTCCGGCCGTGACGCGGCGAGTCGGGCGGGCGGGCGGGAAAGCCCCTACGGGGCGCCCAAGGCGGGGCCGCGTGCTCCGGGCGGAGATACCGGCACGTCCCCTCGCGGTTCGACGGTGAGTGCGGGCCGTCACCGATTGGGCTGTTCCTGCGGCGCGGGTCGAATCCGGGGAGACGGGCGGGTGGGTGGGAGAGTTCCTGCGGGGCGCCCCAGGCGAGGGGCGCCGGTGTTTCTGTTCCCCGGCGTCGCCCCCGTTCGCTGATTGGGCTGTGAGGTGGTGTTGTGGGGAGGGTGTGTTCGGTGGGGCGGCTGTGGGGGACCCACTGTCCAAGGCGCCCCGCCAGGTAAGGCGTGAGCTGCGGCACACCTGCCGTAAAGTTGGCGCCGGTCGATACCTGACCGCGGCAGATCGGAAGGGCAGCAGGCGTGACCGTCGACGACACCGGCTCCGGAGCGGGTACATCCCCCGGCCCAGACGGTGACCCCGGACGTACCACCGGGTCCGTCGATGCGTTCGATTCCATGGACTCCGGGGACGAGAAGCCGGGCGATCCGGAGAAGGACCCCCTTGCCCTGCGCCTCGAAGGGCTGATCCTCGGCGCCGACCGCCGTTACACCCCCTTCCAGGCGGCCAGAAGCGCGGGCGTATCCATGGAGCTCGCCTCCCGCTTCTGGCGGGCCATGGGCTTTCCCGACATCGGGCAGGCCAAGGCGCTGACCGAAGCGGACGTCCTCGCACTGCGCCGCCTCGCCGGTCTCGTAGAGGCAGGGCTGCTCAGCGAGGCGATGGCCGTGCAGGTGGCACGGTCGACCGGGCAGACCACCGCCCGCCTGGCCGAATGGCAGATCGATTCCTTCCTGGAGGGCCTGACGGAGCCCCCCGAGCCGGGCATGACGCGGACGGAAGTCACGTATCCGCTGATAGAGCTGCTGCTGCCCGAGCTGGAGGAATTCCTCGTCTACGTGTGGCGGCGTCAGCTCGCCGCCGCCACCGGACGCGTCGTCCAGGCCGCCGACGACGAGGAAATGGTCGACCGGCGCCTCGCCGTCGGATTCGCCGACCTCGTCGGGTTCACGCGGCTCACCCGGCGGATGGAGGAGGAGGAGCTCGGCGAGCTCGTCGAGGCCTTCGAGACCACCGCCGCCGACCTCGTCGCCGCGCACGGCGGACGCCTCATCAAGACGCTCGGCGACGAAGTCCTGTACGCCGCCGACGACGCGGGCGTGGCCGCCGAGATCGCCCTGCGCCTCATCGAGACCATGGCCAACGACGAGACGATGCCCGAGCTGCGCGTCGGCATCGCCTTCGGCACGGTCACGACGCGGATGGGCGACGTCTTCGGTACGACGGTGAACCTCGCGAGCCGCCTCACGTCGATAGCGCCGCGTGACGCCGTCCTGGTGGACGGCGCGTTCGCCGAGGAGCTGACGCGTACGGGCGAGGCGCCCGCCTCCGAGACCGAAGCGGCACAGGCCGCGGAGCTGGCCGAGAAGGAGGGGGCCGCGGCGCCCTCGTATCGCTTCGCGCTGCAACCGATGTGGCAGCGGCCCGTGCGAGGCCTCGGCGTCGTGGAGCCCTGGCTGCTTGCCCGGCGGAGCTGAGTTTCTTCCCGCCGGCCCACCCGTTTGCCCCGCGGCGGTGGCATGATCCGCAGGGTGCCCGGTAACGGGCGTTAACCAGACGTGGAGGAAGACATGGGTGGCGAGCAGCGGTTCGGGGAATTCGTCAGCGTCAGGCGGCACGCCTACGTCGCCGAGCTCGTCCTGGACCGGCCGGCGGCGATGAACGCCGTGTCCACGGACATGGCCCGCTCCATCGGCTCCGCCTGCGCCGCCCTCGCGGAGGACCGCGACGCCCGCGTCGTGGTCGTGACCTCCACCCACGGGCGTGCCTTCTGTGTCGGCGCCGACCTGAAGGAGCGCAATTCCTTCTCCGACGCCGAGTTGGTGCGCCAGCGTCCCACGGCGCGCGCCGCCTACACCGGCGTACTGGAACTGCCCATGCCGACCGTCGCGGCCGTGCACGGGTTCGCGCTCGGCGGCGGGTTCGAGCTCGCGCTCGCCTGCGATCTGGTCGTCGCGGACCCGACCGCCGTGGTCGGGCTCCCCGAGGTGTCGGTCGGCGTGATCCCGGGCGGCGGCGGTACGCAGCTGCTTCCGCGTCGCGTGGGTGCGGCGCGGGCCGCCGAGCTGATCTTCACCGCGCGGCGTGTGGAGGCGGCCGAGGCGCGGGAGTTGGGGCTCGTCGATCTGCTGGTGGGCGAGGGCGAGGACCGTACGGAAGCACTCGCGCTCGCCGAGCGGATCGCCGCCAACTCGCCCGTCGGGCTGCGCGCCGCCAAGCGCGCCCTGCGCCTCGGGCACGGGCTCGACCTGCGCGCCGGACTTGAGGTCGAGGACGCGGCCTGGCGCTCGGTGGCCTTCTCCGGTGACCGGGCGGAGGGTGTCGCGGCGTTCAACGAGAAGCGGAAGCCCAAGTGGCCCGGAGAGTGAGCCGAGGGGGGCGTCCACACGCTGAGTGACGTTCCAAACGCCCAAATTGTCGTAAATCTCCTAGCCTAGGGAGATGGGAGAGGACGTTCGGCTGCGGGCCGTGGTCGTGCTGGCGCAGGGGATGGCTGCCGCGCACACTCCGCGTGAGTCCTGGCGGGCGGCTGCCCGCGGGGCGTGCCGTGCGCTGTCCGGGAGTTTCGCGGCCCTGTCCGTCTGGGAGCGTGACCTCGGGCGGCTGAGGGTGCTGGTGAACGTGGGCGAACGGGCCGAGGGGGAGGAAGAGTTCCCGGAGCGCGAGGCGTATCCCGTGAACGAGTTCCCCGAGATCACCGAGTTCCTGCACGAGCGCTGGGCGGGCGGCGGCGAGCCGCACGCCTGGGTCGAGACGGCGGCGGGGCCCGCGGAGGCCTCCGCTCCCGGCTACTGCCACCAGCGCGTCGCCGCCCTGCGCAGGCGGGGGCGCGGCTGCTGTGTGGTCGCGCCGATCGTGCTGCACGGGCGGGCGTGGGGCGAGCTCTATGTGGCGCGGCCGGTGGGGGCGCCGGTCTTCGGTCGCAAGGACGCGGACTTCGCGACGGTGCTCGCCTCGGTGGTCGCGGCGGGCATCGCGCAGACCGAGCGCCTTGAGGAGGCCCGCCGCCTCGCCTTCACCGACGCGCTGACCGGCCTCGCCAACCGGCGCGCGGTCGATCTGCGCCTCGAGGAGGCGGTGGAGCGGCATCGCGCGGACGGGGCGGTGGTGAGTCTGGTCGTGTGCGACGTGAACGGCCTCAAGCGGGTCAACGACACGCGGGGGCACGCGGTCGGCGACCGTCTTCTCGAACGCTTCGGGTCCGTGCTCTCCCTCTGCGGGGCGATGCTGCCGGGGACGCTTGCGGCGCGGCTCGGCGGGGACGAGTTCTGCCTGCTCTCGGTGGGTCCGTCGGCGGACGAGGTGGTACGGGTCGCCGACGAACTCTGCGTACGGGCGTCCGAGTTGGAGCTGGGGGACGGGGTCGCGTGCGGGGTGGCCTCCACGGAGGACCCGATCGGCGAGGTCCGCACGGCCCGCCGCCTGTTCCGCCTCGCGGACGCGGCCCAGTACCGCGCGAAGGCGGCCCGCGCGGTGAAGCCGGTGGTCGCGGGCCGCGAGGGCGCGGACGACCCGGTGGTACGCCTCGCGAACTCGGAGAACACCCGCCCACCGGGCGAACGCCGCCGCTTCCGAGGCCGCGGCCCGGACCCACGGGGCTCCCGCGGCCCGGCGTAAGGAGCCCGCGCTCGGGCGGGCGGCCCGTCTGCGCGATGTGGCGAACGGGGCTTGCGTGACTCCTTCGGCTCCCGTGGTGCCGGGCGGGCGGGCGGTGCGGCTTTCGGGGGCGCGGGCTGAAGTCTCTGGGGGCGGCGAGTGGTGCGCCCGTCACTCCCGCCCCCCCCCGGCTCCAGTGCGGAGAGCGGGGGCCCTACGGGTCGGCGTGAGGAGCCTGCGTCCGGCGGGCGGCCCGCATGCGCGATGTGGCGAAGGGGGCTTGCGTGACTCCCTCGGCTCCCGTGGCGCCGGGTGGGCGGGCGGTGCGGCTTTGGTGGGCGGGGGCCGCAGCCTCCGGGGGCGGCGAGCGGTGCGCCCGTCACTCCCGCCCCCCCCCCCCCGGCTCCAGTGCGGCGAGCGGGGTTTGTGTGGCTCCCTCGGCCCTCTCGGCACCCGTGGCGCCACGTGGGCGAGCGGTGCGCCCGGTGAGCAGAGTTCCCGCGGGTCCGTGTGAGGTGGTCGCCGTGTTTTGGGGTGTACCCCCCGGTAAGTGGCTCAGCTTGGATTCGGTCGTGACACTTGGCGATTCAGTCCGTACGCTGCTGAATATGGATATGCATACCGTGGTCCTGGGGACGTCCGGGACGACCGCGGCGGACGTCATCGCCGTCGCGCGCGGCAACGCCCGCATCGAGCTCTCGGCCGAAGCCGTGGCCGCCCTCGCCGCCTCGCGCGAGATCGTCGACGCCCTCGCGGCCAAGCCCGAGCCCGTCTACGGCGTATCGACCGGCTTCGGCGCCCTCGCCACCCGCCACATCGGCCCGGACCTGCGCGCCCAGCTGCAGCGCAACATCGTCCGCTCGCACGCGGCCGGGATGGGCCCGCGCGTGGAGCGCGAGGTGGTCCGCGCGCTGATGTTCCTGCGCCTGAAGACGGTCTGCTCCGGCCGCACCGGCGTACGCCCCGAGGTCGCGCAGACCATGGCCGACGTGCTCAACGCGGGCATCACGCCCGTCGTGCACGAGTACGGCTCGCTCGGCTGCTCCGGCGACCTCGCGCCGCTCAGCCACTGCGCCCTTACGCTGATGGGCGAGGGTGACGCCGAGGGCCCGGACGGCGAGCTGAAGCCGGCGGGCGAACTGCTCGCCGCGCACGGCATCACCCCCGTCGAGCTGCGCGAGAAGGAAGGCCTCGCCCTCCTGAACGGCACCGACGGCATGCTCGGCATGCTGGTCATGGCCCTCGCCGACCTCGACGCCCTCTACAAGTCCGCCGACATCACCGCGGCCCTGACCCTCGAGGCGCTGCTCGGCACCGCCAAGGTCCTGGCCCCCGAGCTGCACGCCATCCGCCCGCATCCGGGCCAGGGGGCGTCCGCAGCCAACATGCTCGCCGTACTGGAAGGGTCGGGCCTGACCGGCCACCACCAGGACGACGCCCCGCGCGTCCAGGACGCGTACTCGGTGCGATGCGCGCCGCAGGTGGCGGGCGCCGGGCGCGACACGATGGCGCACGCGCGCCTGGTCGCCGAGCGCGAGCTCGCCGCCGCCGTCGACAACCCCGTGGTCCTGCCCGACGGCCGCGTCGAGTCGAACGGCAACTTCCACGGCGCCCCGGTCGCGTACGTCCTGGACTTCCTCGCGATCGCCGCCGCGGACCTCGGCTCGATCTCGGAGCGCCGCACGGACCGCCTCCTCGACAAGAACCGCTCGCACGGGCTTCCCCCCTTCCTCGCGGACGACGCGGGCGTGGACTCGGGCCTGATGATCGCCCAGTACACGCAGGCGGCCCTCGTGAGCGAGATGAAGCGCCTCGCGGTCCCGGCGTCCGCCGACTCGATCCCGTCCTCCGCGATGCAGGAGGACCACGTGTCGATGGGCTGGTCGGCGGCCCGCAAGCTCCGCACGGCGGTCGGCAACCTGACCCGCATCGTCGCGATCGAGCTGTACGCGGCGACGCGCGCGGTCGAACTCCGCGAGGGCCTGACCCCGGCCCCCGCCACGCGGGCGGTCATCGAGGCGGTCCGCAAGGCGGGCGTCCAGGGCCCCGGCCCGGACCGCTTCCTCGCCCCGGACCTGGCGGCGGCGGACGAGTTCGTCCGCTCGGGCGCGCTGCTCGACGCGGTCGAGCCGGTGACGGGCCCGCTGGCCTAGCCAGGGCACGTCGTACGACGAAGGGGGCGCCGTCACCCGGTGACGGCGCCCCCTTTCCGTACCCTGCTCTTCTGGTGACGGCGCGTCAGTCCCGGTCCACGTGCTGGTGGGTGATGTTGCCCTTGACCGCGTCGACCTCGAAGTCGGTCTTGTTCCAGTCCTTGGAGACGACGTCGACGGACCAGACGAGGGAGCCGCTGTCGTTGTCGTCGAGACCGACGGACGTGACCGTGCCCTCCGTCTTGTCCATGGCGGTCTTGGCCGCCTGCTCCGGCGTCTGCTTGACGCGGGAGAGCCAGTCGGCCGTCTCCTTCTTGTCGTCGGCGTCCCGGTCGCCTTCGGGGGCGGAGCTGATCACCTTGCCCGAGACGGCGTCGATACGGACGGTGTGCGAGGTCCCGTCCTTCTCCGCCACTTCCGCGACCCACTGCGGGCCGTCGGAGGTGCTGCTGGGACTGGGACTCGCGCTCATCGCGTCGTCGTCATCGGACTGGTCTTCCTTGACGTCGTTCGCGCTCTTGAGGTCCAGGTCGGTCAGCTTGCTGCCCGAGACCTTGTCCACCGCGGTGGCGGCGGCCTTGTCGTAAGTGATCTTGGTGTCGGCGAGCAGAGCCTTGCGCTCCGTCTGGTCCTGCGTGAGCGACGCGCTGCCCGAGGGGGACGGGGTGGCCTCCCCCTCCGGAACGGTCTTCGCCGCTTCGGAGGTCGCGGCGGACTCCGCCTTGCCGCTGTCCTCACCGCAGCCTGTCACCAGTGCCGCCGAGGCCGCGACGGCGCACACGGCGCCGACGAGACGGAGACGGCGGGCGCGCGGGGCGCCGCTCTTGCTGTGCCGGGGTTCGAGTCTCATGCCCCGATGCCTAGCCACCCGGCCGCCCGCCCATGTTGCCCGGCGGCCAGGGTCACCCGATCGACGACGCGGCAGCGGGCCGGGGGCCTCAGTACGCCGGGCCGCCCTGCCGCTCCCGGCGGACCGAATACGCGACGAACCCCGCTCCGAGGCCCAGGAACGCCGTTCCCCCGATCAGATACGGCGTCGTGTCGACACCGGCACCGGTGTCGGCGAGGCGGTCCCCGGAGGGGGCTGCGGTGCCGTCCGGCGCCGAGTCCGACGCCGGTGTCGCGCGGCGCTGCTCGGTGTGGACGACCTGCTGGGAATCGGGGGCCTGTGCGGGCGCCTGCGGAGATCTGAACGTCGCCGTCGCGTTCGCGGAGGGAACGAACCACAGGGCGCCGAGAAGGGCCCCCGCGGCAGTGGCGGTCAACAGCGATCGACGTGCGGACACGGAATCGGATCCCCCTTGTGGCGCTGGCGAATTGGCCGTGTGGGGCGATGGTAATGAAAGGCGCGGGTCGCGGGAAAGTCGCGGGGCCCCCGGGTCGTACCCTCCGACCCATGAGCACACCTGAGACATCACGCTTTGTACGGCTCCGCGTCGAATTGGTGGTGGAGGTCGACGGTTCCGGCGAACTGTCGGCGTCGGCCCTGCGCCGCATCGCGGAGGACGAGCACATGCCGGCCGAGGAGCGGCAGCACGCCGAGACGGCCGTCAAGGAGGACGACGCGGAAGCCCTCGCCTATTTGGTTGACCCGTTCGACCTGGTCAGCCAGGTGCCCGGGGTGGAACTCTCGCAGGCTTCCTGGAGCAGCGAGCAGATCGACTACGACCCCGATTCCCCGGACTGGGAGGGGGACGAGGATGATGAGGACGACGAGGTTGAGGATGTGGACGGCACCGGCGGCCGGAGGCTCTAGCCGGTAGACGAAAATCTGTACGTCTACCGGACGGAAAAAACGGAACCCGTAGCCCCGGACGGCAACCGCCGCCCGGGGTTCCGTCGTCTCAGAGGTGCACGGATGTCACCGGCGCATCGCACGACGTGGTGTTCCCCACATCTTCCGCGGTAGTGGAACGGGACGAACCGGGCAGGACGTTGTACGGGATTACGGGGACTCCCGGCGTTCTTGGCGTGTTGGGGATTTCAGCAACGATGGAGAAGCGTGTGATGACGGACAGTAGGCGGCGGCGCGGACGGCGCAAGGGCCTTGCGGCCGTGTCCGCCCTGGTCGGCGGCGTCCTTGTGCTCTCGGCCTGTAGCAGCGACGACGGCGACAAGAGCAGTGCCGGCGGCAAGGAGTCCCAGAACCAGGTCGACGAGGCAGCCGCCAAGAAGACCTCCGAGGCCGATATCAAGATCGCGCCCAAGGACGGCTCCGACAACGCGGGCATCAACAACGCGGCCAAGGTCAAGGTGACCAAGGGGTCACTGACGGACGTCACGATGACGACCGATGACGGCACCGAGGTCGAGGGGCAGATAGCGGCCGACAAGAAGAGCTGGAAGCCCAGCGCCCAGCTCGACCGCGCCAAGACGTACAAGATCACCGCCACGGCCGAGGACTCCGAGGGTCGCAAGGCCCACGAGAACTCGAAGTTCACGACGGTCTCCCCGAAGAACAGCTTCATCGGAAACTTCACGCCCGAGGACGGCTCCACGGTCGGCGTGGGCATGCCGGTGTCGATCAACTTCGACAAGGCGATCACGAACAAGAAGGACGTGCAGTCGCACATCCAGGTGTCGTCGAGCAGCGGCCAGGAAGTCGTCGGCCACTGGTTCGGCAACAACCGCATCGACTTCCGCCCCGAGGACTACTGGAAGGGCAACTCCACGGTCACCCTGAAGCTGGCCCTTGACGGCGTCGAGGGCGCGGACGGCGTCACCGGTGTCCAGCAGAAGACGGTTCAGTTCAAGATCGGGCGCAACCAGGTCTCCGTCGTCGACGCCAAGACGAAGCAGATGAAGGTCATGCGGGACGACAAGGTCATCAAGACCATCCCGATCTCCGCGGGCTCCCCGGAGAACAAGACGTACGAAGGCCAGATGGTGATCTCCGAGAAGTTCAAGGAGACCCGGATGGACGGCGCCACGGTCGGCTTCACGGACGGCGACGGCAAGGGCGAGTACGACATCAAGGACGTGCCGCACGCCATGCGCCTGTCGCAGTCGGGCACGTTCATCCACGGCAACTACTGGGGCGCCAAGTCCATCTTCGGCGGCGCCAACACCAGCCACGGCTGTGTCGGCCTCCAGGACGCCAAGGGTGCGGGCGACAAGAGCACCCCGGGCGCCTGGTTCTACGACAACTCGATGGTCGGTGACGTCGTGGACGTCCGGAACACCGGCGACAAGACGGTCCAGCCGGACAACGGCTTCAACGGCTGGGTCATGGACTGGGCGCAGTGGAAGGCCGGTTCGGCGGTCTGAGCCCCGGCTGACTTTTCCTGACGGCGGCGGCCCGCATCCCTCACCAGGGGTGCGGGCCGCCGCCGTTCGGGCTTCTCATCCTTCTCTTATGCCGCCCTTATCCGTTCATCACGGTGCGTCCTTAGCTTCACGCACATGTTCTTCACCTACCTGAGGCGCGAGTTGCGCCGCCGCAGAAAAGCGGCCCTCGTCGTGGCCTCCGGACTCGCGCTCGGCATCGCGCTCGTCATCGTCGTCAACTCCGTGTCGTCCGGCATGGAGCAGGCGCAGGGCAAGGTCCTCCAGTCGCTGTACGGGCTCGGCACCGACATGACCGTCACCAAGGCGGCCACGCCGGCGAAGGAGGGCAGCGGGCAGACGGAGGGGCGCCCGCGCTTCAAGTTCGACGCCAAGGACGCCGACGAGGACGGCAAGGAGCAGAGCAGCGACCGCGTCATGGTGCAGGGCTTCCAGACGCTGTCCGCGTCCACCGTCTCGAAGGTCGGCGGGCAGAGCGGTGTCGCGGACGCGGTGGGCGGGCTGAGCCTCCAGGTCATGAAGGTCAACGGCTCGTTCGAGCGGGGCGAGTTCGAGCAGGCGCCGGGCTCCACCGGCAAGGGACAGCCTCCCGGCGGCGGTGGCAGCGATCAGCAGCAGGGCCGGGTGCGCGGCGGGGGCGCCGACTTCGACGTCGACTCCTACAGCGTGTACGGGACCGACGTCAGCAAGCCCGCCCTGGGCCCGCTGACCTCCTCGAAGATCAGCAAGGGCCGTACGTTCACGGACGCGGAGACCGACGCCAAGGTGGCCGTCGCCGATGCCTCGTACGCCAAGGAGAAGAAGCTCTCCGTCGGTGACACCGTCACGATCTCCGGCACCAAGATCAAGGTCGTCGGCATCGCGACGCCCGACAGCGGGGACGCGGCGGCCAACCTCTATCTGCCGCTGAAGCGCGCGCAGACCCTCGCCGACTCGAAGAACAAGATCACGACGGTGTACGTCAAGGCGGCGGACTCGCAGCAGATCGACGCGGTCAAGAGCGCCATCCAGAAGAACGTCTCCGGTACGACCGTGACCACCTCCGCCGATCTCGCCGACACCGTCTCGGGCTCGCTCTCCACCGCGTCCGACCTCGCGTCCAGCGTCGGCAAGTGGCTCTCCATGGCCGTGCTCGTCGCGGCCTTCCTGGTCGCGGGCCTGCTCACCTCGTCGGCGGTCAGCCGCCGCGTACGGGAGTTCGGCACCCTCAAGGCGCTCGGCTGGAAGAGCGGCCGCGTGACCCGGCAGGTCATCGGCGAGGCGGTCGTCAACGGCCTCGTCGGCGGAGTGCTCGGCATCGCCGTCGGCCTCGGCGGCGCGTACGTGGTGACGGCCATCAGCCCCACCCTCACGGCGGAACTCGGCTCGGCCGGCGGACAAGCGGGCGGCGGTATGGGCGGTGGCGGTATGGGCGGCGGTCCTGGCGGCGGCGGCCCCGGCGGCGCCCTGCGCGAGTCCGCGTCGAAGGCCCTCGACATCTCCCTGACCGCACCGGTCAGCGCCACCACCATCGCGCTCGCCGTCGGCCTCGCCGTGGCCGGCGGTCTCATCGCGGGCGCCTTCGGCGGCTGGCGTGCCTCGCGGCTGCGCCCCGCGGACGCCCTGCGCCGCGTCGAGTAGGCGGCCCCAGCGACCGCCGCGCGCCGGGCGGGCGGCCCCGGCCGCCGTAGCTCGCGCCGCCAACCTCCTTACGTATCGCAGGAGTCACACCATGTATCAGCTCAAAGGCGTCACGAAGCAGTACCGCAGGGGCAAGGAGACCGTCGACGCGCTCGCCGGAGTCGACCTGGCCATCGGTGACGGTGACCGGCTCGTCATCCAGGGACCGACGGGCGGCGGCAAGTCCACGCTCCTGCAGATGCTCGGCGGGCTCGACCGGCCGACGTCCGGCAGCGTCGAACTCGACG
This sequence comes from Streptomyces sp. NPDC046925, assembly GCF_040644915.1. Lineage (NCBI taxonomy): Bacteria > Bacillati > Actinomycetota > Actinomycetes > Kitasatosporales > Streptomycetaceae > Streptomyces > Streptomyces sp. NPDC046925. Next base: position 14,435 of record NZ_JBEYWZ010000006.1, read on the forward strand.
GCGTCGACCTGGCATCGCTGCCCGAGGCGCGCCTGACCAAGGTCCGCGCCGAGTCGATCGGCTTCGTCTTCCAGTCCTTCAACCTCATCCCCACGCTCAGCGCCCAGGAGAACGTCGAGACGGCGCTCGTCCCCCTCGGCATGCGCGCGGCGGACCGCCGGGAACGCGCCGCCGAAGCCCTCGCCTCCGTGGGCCTGGGCGAACGCATCGGCCATCTGCCCGCCGAACTCTCCGGCGGCCAGCAGCAGCGCGTCGCCATCGCCCGCGCCCTGGTCAAGCGGCCGAAGGTGCTGCTCGCCGACGAGCCGACCGGCAACCTCGACGAGTCCATGCGCGACGAGATCATGGAGCTGCTCGAAGGGCTCTGGAAGGAGCACGGCCTCACCTTCGTGATGGTCACGCACGACAGCTCCATCGCCCGCAAGGCCCCGCGCCTCGCGACGATCAAGCGCGGACAGATCAAGGTCACGGAGCGGGCCGCTTCCTGAACCGGACAATCAACTCGTCACTTCTGCAACTCTATTGAGCAGATGTTCGACTCTGGGCAATACTTCCTCGTCCAGGGGGCGGGAGCCCCTTTGACCTCCAGGGGGAGACTTGCGCCAAAAAGTGAAGAGAGCCTATGGGGCCACGATCGCCACAGCGGCGGCCGTGGCCCTTGCCGCGGGCATGACCAGCCCGGCGTCGGCGGCGAAGCAGTCGCCGGACGCGACGGCGGCAGCCGCGCAGGCGGCGGGCCTCACGAGCGCCGGACAGACCACGCACCACATCACCCTCATCACCGGTGACCGCGTCACCGCCGACTCCAAGGGCCGCGTCACCGCCTTCGAGCCGGCCAAGGGGCGGGAGCGGGTGGCCGTACTGACCAAGCGCGTCGGCGGCCACACGCTGGCGATACCGGCCGACGCGCAGCGGCTGATAGCCGCCGGCAAGCTCGACCAGCGTCTGTTCGACATCACCGAGTTGAGCAAGAAGGACAACCGCAAGGCCCAGAAGAAGGGCCTCAAGCTGATCGTCGGCTACAAGGGAGCGGCAGCCGGGGCCAGGTCCGACGTGCGCGCCGCGGGCGACACCACGGTCCGCAGGTCCCTGAAGGCCCTGAACGCCGAGGCCATCACGACCCCGAAGCAGGACGCCACCGACCTGTGGTCGGCGCTCACGGCCGACGAGGGCGGCGCCACCGCCTCCGGCGTCAGCCGCGTCTGGCTGGACGGCGTCCGCAAGGCCCGCCTCGACAAGAGCGTGAAGCAGATCGGCGCAGACAAGGCGTGGGCGGCCGGCTTCGACGGCAAGGGCGTCAAGATCGCCGTCCTGGACACCGGCGTCGACGCCACGCACGCCGACCTGAAGGACCAGGTCGTCGGCGCGAAGAACTTCACCACGGCGGCGGACGCCACGGACCACTACGGCCACGGCACGCACGTCGCCTCCATCACGGCGGGCACCGGCGCGAAGTCGGGCGGCACCTTCAAGGGCGTGGCGCCCGGCGCCAAGCTCCTGAACGGCAAGGTCCTCGACGACACCGGCTACGGCGACGACTCCGGGATCATCGCGGGCATGGACTGGGCGGCCGAACAGGGCGCCGACATCGTCAACCTGAGCCTCGGCGGCGGCGACACCCCCGGCATCGACCCGCTCGAAGCCCAGGTCAACAAGCTCTCCGCGGACAAGGGCATCCTCTTCGCGATCGCGGCCGGCAACGACGGCATGCCCGGCAGCGTCGGCTCGCCCGGCAGCGCGGACGCGGCCCTGACGGTCGGCGCGGTCGACGACAACGACAAGCTCGCCGAGTTCTCCAGCCAGGGCCCGCGCGTCGGCGACGGCGCCATCAAGCCCGACGTCACCGCCCCCGGCGTGGACATCACGGCGGCCGCGGCCCCCGGCAGCGTCATCGACCAGGAGGTCGGCCAGAAGCCCGAGGGCTATCTGACGATTTCCGGTACGTCCATGGCGACCCCGCACGTCGCGGGCGCCGCGGCGCTGCTCAAGCAGCAGCACCCGGACTGGAAGTACGCCGAGCTCAAGGGCGCGCTCACCGCGTCCACCAAGGGCGGCAAGTACACGCCGTTCCAGCAGGGTTCGGGCCGTATCGCCGTCGACAAGGCCATCAAGCAGTCGGTCGTCGCCGAGCCGGTGTCGCTCTCCTTCGACGCCCAGGCGTGGCCGCACACCGACGACAAGCCGGTCACGAAGAAGGTGACGTACAAGAACCTCGGCAAGGAGGACGTCACCCTCGACCTCGCCGTCACGGGCACCAACCCCAAGGGCGCGGCGGCTCCGGCGGGCTTCTTCAAGCTCGGCGCGAAGACCGTGAAGGTTCCCGCGGGCGGCACCGCGTCGGTCGACCTGACCACCGACACCAAGCTCGGCGGAACGGTCGACGGCGTGTACTCCGCGTACGTCGTGGCGAGCGGCGGCGGGCAGTCCGTGCGCACGGCCGCCGCGGTCGAGCGCGAGGTCGAGTCGTACGAGCTGACGCTCAAGCACATCGGGCGCGACGGACAGGTCCCGAAGTACTACGACAGCGACCTGGAGGGGGTCAGCGGGCTCGCGAGGGAGAAGTCCTTCGACCCGTACGACGCCTCGGGCACGGTCAAGCTGCGTGTCCCCAAGGGCGGCTACGTGCTCAACACGAGCATGTACGTCGACCCGAAGGACTTCACCAAGGGCGCCGAGTGGCTGGCTCAGCCGAAGCTGAGCATCACCAAGGACACGACGGTGACCATGGACGCCCGTAAGACGAAGCCGGTCGACATCACGGTTCCGTCGGCGGACGCCAAGCCGTCCTTCGCCTCGCCGGACTACACGGTCGACGCCGACTACGGCAGCTACTCCTTCGGCTGGTGGCTCGACTCGTACACCAACTTCCGGACCGCGCACGTGGGTCCGCAGGTCACCGACGGCTCGCTGCACCAGCAGTGGGACGGCCACTGGGTCAAGGGTGACGACGCCGAGTACGACACCGTGGCCGGCGGCAAGGTCAAGCAGGTCGCGACCGGCTACACCAAGCACTACAAGGCGTCCGACCTCGCCGCGGTGAAGGTGAACATGGGCGCCGCGGCCAAGGGCAAGAAGGGCACGATCGGCGCCCTCGGCTACCTCCCCGGCAGCTCGGGCGGCTCCTCGATCAACATTCCGCAGGCGCTGCCCGGCACCCGGACGCTGAACCTGTCCACGGCCGACGGCGTGAAGTGGGGCCTGAACTTCGACCAGCAGGCCGGGGTCGACCCGGACGGCTGGCCGATCGTCGACGCGTCCTACACGCTCGGCGCGGCGCAGACGTTCGCCGGCGGCAAGAGCTACGAGAAGACGTTCAACACGGCCGTCTTCGGCCCGCGCATCGGAGGCGTGTACGGCGTCTCCCGCCAGGGCAACGAGATCGGCGGATATCTGCCGCTGGTCGCCGACGGCAAGACCCACGCGGGCTCCTCGCTCTTCTCCTCGGTGAAGACGACCCTCTACAAGGGCTCCACGAAGATCGGCGAGAACGAGGACCCGCTGCTCGGCGGCGCCTCGTTCAAGGTCCCGTCGGCCGAGGCCGAGTACAAGCTGTCGACGTCCGTGAAGCGCAGCGTCAAGGTGGCGGCCGCCTCCACCCGCATCGACGCGAGCTGGACGTTCCGCTCCAAGAAGGCCGACGACGCGAAGCTGCCGGTCTCCACGGCCCGGTTCGCCGCGGCGACCGACCTGAGCAGCAAGGCCAAGGCGGGCGAGACCCAGTCCGTGCCGGTGACGGTGCTCGGCGCCGCGGCCGGCTCGAACCTCAAGTCCCTGACCACGTACGTGTCGTACGACTACGGCCAGACCTGGAAGAAGGTCACCGTCAGCGGCGGCAAGATCAAGGTCAAGAACCCGGCCGCCGGCAAGGGCATCTCCTTCCACGCCAAGATCACGGACAAGAAGGGGAACAAGTCGACGCTGTCGATCTACAACGCCTACTACGGCAAGTAGCCCGACCGGCCATGACGCGCCCGCAGGACTACGCAAGCCTCGCTTGACCGTCTCCTGCGGGCGCAGCCCCCGCGGCGCCGAAAGGACTGTCGATCACGTATCGCCAGCATCCGTCGGCGCCGCGCCTCGCCACGTCCGTGGCGGTCGACCCGACGACGCCCTCGATCTCCCAGTCGACGATCAGCAGCGCGATGTCACCGCACACGTGCACGTGCCGCGGACGTACCGAGATGGGGAGCCCGATCGCGAGGAAGGGACGGTTCGCCTCGGTGATCGCGGCGATCCCGTGGACCGGCGTCCCCGACTCCGGCACGAACGCGGCACGCTCCTCGTAGAGCTCGCGCACCGCCTCCGGATCACCGCCGTTGAACCGCTCGGCGAAGGCCGCGGGGACGTCCTCGGCGCGGGTGGGCAGGGGTGGGTGAGGCATGTAACCCTCCTGAGGTGAGGCTCGGTTGCGGGCCACGGTAGGAGGCGTCTTCGTGACTCACCGAACGGTAAGCCAGGGGGCCGCCCGGGGCCTCCCGGACGATCCCAGGGCCCGCGCGGGCGCCCCCGCACCCGGCTGCCCCGTCGAGATCACCCTGGCCGCTCTGCGCGGCCGCTGGACCACCCTGATCGTCCGCGAGTTGCTGCGGGCCGGTTCGTACGCGTACAGCGAACTGGCCGCCACCATGCCGGAGTTGTCGGACAAGGTACTCACGGAGCGGCTCGCCCAGCTGGTCGCCGCGGGCGTCGTCCTGCGCACCAGAACACCCGGCTGGCCCCCCACGGTCACCTACGAACTCACCCCCCACGGAGAAGAACTCGGCCCGGTCCTCCAGGCGTTGTGGGACTGGGGAGCGCGCGTCCCGGCACCACCCACCGCAGAGGAAGCCGACGTCACATGACCGCCCACACCGTCGAGTACATCCGCTACCGCATACCCTCCGAGCGCTCCGCGGAGTTCCTCTCCGCCTACACCCGGGCCGCCGTCCCGCTCGCCGCGGCCCCGCAGTGCGTCGACTACGAACTCGCGCGCTGCGAAGAGGACTTCGAGCACTTCATCCTGCGCATCACCTGGACGTCCACCAAGGACCACCTGGAGGGCTTCCGCGGCTCGGAGCACTTCCGCGCGTTCTTCGCGGAGATCCGCCCGTACGTCGAGAACATCGAGGAGATGCGCCACTACACGCCCTCCGCCGTGCGCGGCACGGGCGCCTCGACGCCGACCCTCTACACCTGGGCGGGCGGCGAGGAGACCTTCGAACGCCTGACGGAGATTTTCTACGAGAAGGTCCTCAAGGACGACCTCCTCGCCCCCCTCTTCGCGGACCTGCCACAGGAACACGCCCTGCACGTCGCCCAGTGGCTCGGCGAGGTTTTCGGCGGCCCCGCCACGTACTCGCAGGAGCACGGCGGCCACACCCACATGGTCGGCAAGCATCTCGGCAAGAGCATCACCGAGCCGCAGCGCCGCCGCTGGGTCAACCTGATGCAGGACGCGGCGGACGACGCCGGACTTCCGACGGACGCCGAGTTCCGGTCCGCCTTCGTCGCCTACGTCGAGTGGGGCACACGGCTCGCGGTCTACTTCTCGGGCCCGGAGGCGAGCCGCCCCACCGACCAGCCGGTACCGCTGTGGAACTGGGGAGCGGCGCCGCCGTACCAGCCCTGAGGAGCGAAAGCTGCGGGCGCCCGCAGGCCGCTGCGGCCGACGGGCGCCCGCAGGCCGCTGCGGCTACTTCTCCTTGCCCGCCGCACCGGCGCGCGCCGCGTCCGCTCCCCAGCTCGCGAGGAGCCGCAGGGCGTCCGCCGACGCCGAGTCCGGCTCCGCGTGGTACGTCACCAGCGACTGATCGTGATCGTCGGGCAGCCGCAGCGTCTCGAACGACAGGGTCAGGTCGCCCACCAGCGAGTGGTGCAGCCGCTTCACGCCGTGGCCCTTCTCGCGCACGTCATGCGTGGCCCACAGGCTGCGGAACTCCTCGCTCTTCACGGAGAGCTCGCCGACCAGCGCGGAGAGCTGCGGATCGTTCGGGAAGCAGCCCGCCTCCATCCGCAGGAAACTCACCATGTCCGACGCCTTCTGGTCCCAGTCCCGGAACAGGGCGCGCGACTCGGGGTGCAGAAAACAGATCCGCGCCCAGTTCCGCTCCTCCGGCGGCAGCGCACCCCAGTCGCCGAAGAGCGCGGCGGCCATGCGGTTCCAGCCGAGGATGTCCGAGCGGCGGCCGACCACATAGGCGGGCACGCCCTCCAGCGCGTCGACGAGCTGGAGCAGCGCGGGCCGCAGATGCTGCGGGCGGGCCGCACGCTTCTTCTTGTGCTGCTTGGGCTTGGCCAGATGCGTCAGATGCGCGTGCTCGGCGTCCGTCAGACGCAGGGCGCGGGCGATCGCGTCCAGGACCTCGCCCGAGACATTGCGGCCGTTCCCCTGCTCCAGACGGGTGTAGTAGGCGACGGAGACCCCCGCGAGCTGCGCCAGCTCCTCGCGGCGCAGCCCCGGCACCCGCCGGTGCCGCCCGAAATTCGGCAGCCCGACGTCCTCCGGCTGCAACCGGGCCCTGCGGGTGCGCAGGAACTCGCTGAGCTCGGCGCGCCCGTCCAGGGGCTCGGGGGCGGGGGAGTGCGCTGGCTGGTCGGCGTCCATGCATTCCAGTATCCGGCGTCGTACGCGCAGCAGCCTGTCCCCGTCAGTAGTAGGACCACTGGACGTAGGCAGAGCCGTGACCTGGGTAGATGCCGGCATGGCTGGCACGGTGGATGACATGACCGCACAGACCAGCACCACAAGCACCACCACCGTTTCCGCGTACGCCGCCCCGTCCGCCAAGGCCCCCCTGGAGCGGACCACCATCCCGCGCCGCCCGGTGGGCGAGACCGACGTACTGATCGACATCAAGTACGCCGGAATCTGTCACTCGGACATCCACCAGGCGCGCGACGGCTGGGGCGAGGGCATCTTCCCGATGGTGCCGGGCCACGAGATCGCCGGTGTCGTCACCGAGGTCGGCTCCGCCGTCACCAAGTTCTCCGTCGGCGACCGCGTCGGCGTCGGCTGCATGGTCGACTCCTGCCGCGAGTGCGACAACTGCAAGGCGGGCCTTGAGCAGTACTGCGACAAGGGCAACATCCAGACGTACAACGCCCTCGACAAGAACGGCGAGCCGACCTACGGCGGCTACTCCACGCACGTCGTCGTGGACGAGGCCTTCACCGTCCGCATCCCCGACGGCCTCTCCCTGGACGTCGCGGCGCCGCTCCTGTGCGCGGGCATCACCACGTACTCCCCGCTCCACCGCTGGCAGGCGGGCCCCGGCAAGAAGGTCGCCGTCGTCGGCCTCGGCGGTCTCGGCCACATGGCCGTCAAGATCGCACACGCCATGGGCGCCGAGGTCACCGTGCTCTCCCAGTCCCTGCGCAAGAAGGACGACGGCCTGCGCCTGGGCGCCGAGCACTACTACGCCACCAGCGACGACGCCACCTTCGAGCAGCTCGGCGGCACCTTCGACCTGATCCTCTCCACGGTCTCCGCGCCGCTGCCCCTGGACAAGTACCTGGGCCTGCTGCGCCCGGAAGGCGCCTTCGTGAACGTCGGCGCCCCCGAGGAGCCGGTCTCCCTCAACCTCTTCTCCGTGATCGGCGGCGGCAAGACCCTCGCGGGTTCCATGATCGGCGGCATCAAGGAGACCCAGGAAATGCTGGACTTCTGCGCCGAGCACGGCCTGGGCTCCGAGATCGAGCTGATCGACGCCGACCAGATCAACGAGGCGTACGAGCGTGTCCTCGCCAGCGACGTGCGCTACCGCTTCGTGATCGACGCGTCGACGATCTGAGGCTGCGGGCCACCGACAGGGCAGGCACCGGGCCACCGATAGGGCAGGCACCGGGCCACCGACAGGGGCCGGGCCGGGTACGCGTCACAGCCGTGGCCGGAACTCGACTCGGCCCCTGGCCCTAGGCCGCATTGCGCAGCAGGTGGGGGGCCGTGTGACCGATGCGGGGCGGGCGGGGCGTGCCTAGTGTGAGGGGCGTCAGCACGGGCACTCCGACGCAGAGGAAGAGGTCGCACGATGACCGTCGAGCTCAATCACACCATCGTCGCCGCGAAGGACAAGAAGGCCTCCGCCCAGTTCCTCGCCGACATCCTGGGTCTTGAAGTGAGCCCCCAGTACGGCCCGTTCATCCCCGTCGAGATCCCCAACGGCGTCACGCTGGACTACATGGACGCCGGCGACCGGCCCATCACCCCCCAGCACTACGCCTTCCTGGTCTCCGAGGACGACTTCGACGACATCTTCGGCCGCATCAAGGACGCGGGGCTCACCTACTGGGCCGACCCGCACCACCACACCGTGGGCGAGATCAACACCAACGACGGCGGCCGGGGCGTGTACTGGGACGACCCGAACGGCCACAGCCTGGAGATCCTCACCCGGCCCTACGGCAGCGGGAGCTGAGAACTCCCCTCCGGCCCTACGGCAGCGGCAGCTAGGAACTCCCCTCCTCCGCGAGGAAGTCGAGCACGAGCGGCGTCGCGACATCCGCGAACTCCTCGAAGTACGCGTGCCGCGCACCCGGAACGAGCCGCATCCGGGCGCCGGCGATGCGTTCCGCGAGCAGGGGCGCGTTGGCGGTCGGATTGAACACGTCGTCGGTGCCGTGCACGACGAGCGTCGGTGCGGTGATCCGCGCCAGCGCGTCCCAGGCGTCGTGCCGCGCGCTGGCGCGCAGATGGCGGCGGCGCGCGTGCGGGGGCATGGCCGGATCACCGAGGGTGTGGAACACGGGCCTCTCGGAGGCGCGCTCCCGCTCGGCGATCCAACCCGGCGTGTACATCAGCTCCATGAGGGCACGGCGGGCCGCCGCCCCATCCGCCTGACTGAGGGCAGCGCGCACCTCGGGCCCGCGCTCGACGCCGTGCGGCGCCCCCGGTGACGTACACCCGAGCACGAGCCGGTCGACCCGCTCCCCATGATCGGCGGCGATCCACTGGGCGACGCGCCCGCCCATCGACGTGCCGTACACATGGGCGCGGTCGATGCCCGCGTGATCGAGGACGGCGACGACATCGCGGGCGAAGCCGGGGGTGCTGTAGCTGTCGGTGTCGGGGTGTCCGCTCTCGCCGGTGCCGCGCCAGTCCAGTACGACCGTCCGGTACGAGGCGGCGAAATCATCCCGCACCGGGTCCCACCAGCGGCGACTGTTGGACTGCCCGCTGAGCAGGACGAGGGGGCGGCCGGAGCCGTGGACTTCATAGTGCAGGGCGGTGCCGTCGGCGGCTTCAGCGAAGGGCATGGGACGAACGGTAGCCATACACCGCCCTGGCTAGGGTGCCGGGATGATCGAGACACCCGAGGCCTTCGCCGCGAGCACCGTCCAGCGGGAGGGGGAGCGCGGCCGCGCATGGCTGGCGTCCCTGCCGGAACTGGCCGGGGAACTGCTCGACCGCTGGGACTGCGAGCCGTCGGCGCCGGTCACGCACGGGCAGGTCGGCGTGATCATCCCGGTCCTGCGCCGGTACGACGAGACGCCCGCCGTCCTGAAGATCTCCTTCCCGCACCCCGGCAACGTCCACGAGCCGGACGCCTTCGCCGTGTGGGCGGGGCGGGGCGCCGTCCGGCTGCACGAACGGGACGACGCACGGTTCGCGATGCTCCTGGAGCAGGCCGGGCCCGGCTCGCTCGCCGACGAGCCGGACGCCGAAGCGGCGCTGACGGCCGCGGGCCTGCTCGCCCGGCGGCTCGCCGTGCCGGCGCCCGCGGGACTGCCGCGGATGAGCGCGCGGTGCGAGGAGTGGGAGCGCGGGCTCAGGGACGACGACAAGGAGCTGGGCTCGCCCCTGGACTCCCGCCTGCTCGACGCGGCGATCGCCACCCTGCGCGAACTGGGCCCCGACCAGCCGGACACCCTCATCCACGGCGATCTGCACGCCGGCAACGTCCTGCGGGCCGAGCGCGAACCGTGGCTCGCCATCGACCCCAAGGGATACGCGGGCGACCCGGCGTACGACTCGATCACGCTGCTCCACCACCGCTTCGAGGAACTGCTCACCGCCACCGCCCCCAAGGCGGCCGTCCTGCGCCGCCTCGCCGTCTTCTCGGACGCCGCCGGGATCGACCCGGAGCGGGCCCGGCGGTGGACGCAGGCGCGAGCGGTGACGATGGCGTACTGGGGGCGGCTGCACGGTGATCCCCAGTGGCGGATCCTGGCGGCGGACGGTCTGGCGGATGTGCTCGTGTAGGTGCCCGTGTAAGGGCTGCGCTCAGGGATTTCGCCGGGGGCGCAACGCTGATCCCTTCCGGTGGGCCGTGCGGCTCCTAACCTGAGGGGGTGAGCAGCCACGAGCGGAACCCCGAGGGAAACCCCGAGCCTGCGCAGGCCGACGAGCGGGCCGACGAGCGGGGGGCGCGCATCATCCACCTGCGCCCGCGCCCGCGCTCGCGCCAGGCGGACACAGCCCCCGTGCGTACGACTCCTGCGCGTACGACTCCCGTGCGCGCAACCCCCGTGCGCGCAACTCCCGTACCCCCGGCGGCGAAAGAGCCGCTGTGGCGGGACGTCGTCGGTGATGTCCTGCGCCGCGAGCGCCTCGCCCAGGAGCGGACGCTCAAGGAGGTCGCGGAGGCCGCCCGCATCTCGATGCCGTACCTCTCCGAGGTGGAGCGCGGCCGCAAGGAGGCCTCGTCGGAGGTCCTCGCGGCCGGCGCCCGCGCCCTCGGCCTCAGCCTCGCGGACCTTCTCTCCCTGGCACAGGGCGAGTTGACCCGCCACGCACAGGCGGTACGGCCGCGCCCGCGCCAGGGAGACATCCGCCTCGCCGCTTGAGGCTTGGGGCTTGAGACTTGGGGCTTGGGCCCCGGGGTTCAGGCCGCCGTGGCGAGCATCCGCCGGCTGAGCACCTCGTCCGCGAGCCCGTACGCCACCGCGTCCTGCGCGGTGAACACCTTGTCGCGGTCCATGTCCGCGCGCAGCGTGGCGACATCGTGCCCCGAGTGCCGGGACAGGACGTCCTCCACCTGCGAGCGGATCCGCACCATCTCCTTGGCCTGGAGAGCGAGATCGGAGACCGTGCCCTGGCGCCCGCCGCTCGCGGGCTGGCCGAGCAGCACCCGCGAGTGTTCGAGCACGAACCGCCGCCCGGGGTCGCCACCGGCCAGGAGCACGGCGGCGGTGGAGGCGGCCTGCCCGACACAGAACGTCGAGATCGGCGCACTGATGAAACTCATGGTGTCGTAGATGGCCATGAGCGAAGTGAACGATCCGCCGGGGGAGTTGATGTAGATGGCGACTTCGCGGTCCGGCTGGGACGACTCCAGGTGCAGGAGCTGCGCGATGACGACATTGGCGACCCCGTCGTCGATCTCGGTCCCGAGAAAGATGATCCGCTCCGAGAGCAGCCGGCTGTAGACGTCGTAGGAACGCTCGCCCTGCGGGGTGCGCTCGACGACGGTCGGAATCGTGTACTGGCTCATCGTCAGACCCCCAGTCCCATCCGCGGCTTGGTCGCCGCGGGCCGCACGTCGGCGAGCGAGTCGAGCACCCGGTCGACCATCCCGTACTCCCTGGCCTGCTCGGCGGTGAACCACCGGTCGCGGTCGCCGTCCCGCGAGATGGTCTCCTCCGACTGCCCGGTGTGCTGGGCGGTGAGCCGTTCGACGGCCTTCTTCGTGAACTCCAGGTTCTCGGCCTGGATCGCGATGTCGGCGGTGGAGCCGCCGATACCGGCGGACGGCTGGTGCATCATGATCCGCGCGTTGGGCAGGGCGTAGCGCTTGCCCGCGGTCCCGACGGTCAGCAGGAACTGCCCCATGCTCGCGGCGAACCCCATGGCCAGGGTCGACACGTCGTTCGGGATGAGCCGCATGGTGTCGTAGATGGCGAGCCCCGCGGTGACGGAGCCGCCGGGGCTGTTGATGTAGAGACTGATGTCGGTCCGCGGGTCCTCGGCGGAGAGCAGCAGCATTTGCGCGCAGACCCGGTTCGCGGAGACCTCGTCGACCTGCGTACCCAGGAAGACGATCCGCTGGGTCAGGAGCTGCGCGGCCAGATGATCGTCGAACCGGGTCGAGGACGTCTCGTCCTCGGAGGCTCGCGGGGCACTGACGATGTGTGGCATCGATCGTCCTCCAGACGGTGGGAGCGGCACGCCTGCCGGCCGCTGTCCCACCACCTTCGGACGCCCGCCCCCACCGCGTCAGCGATCTCTGCCCGCGGCAGATCTGCCGACGGCAGAGGGGTCAGGCCCGGTCAGTCGTCGGAGGGCGCCGGAGCGATTCCCGTCGGGCAGGCGCGGCCCCAGTTCGTCTCCGAGGGGCTGTCCAGTTGCAGGCCCGTGCCGCCGATTCCGCAGTAGCCGTCGGGGTTCTTGTCGAGGTACTGCTGGTGGTAGCCCTCGGCCGGCCAGAACGGGCGGGAGGCCGCCGGGAGGATCGTCGTCGTGATCGTGCCGTGGCCCGCGGCGTTCAGGACCTGCTGGTAGGCGTCCAGGGATGCCACCGCTCCCGCTTCCTGCTCGGGGGTGTGGGTGTAGATCGCCGAGCGGTACTGGGTGCCCACGTCGTTGCCCTGGCGGAAGCCCTGGGTGGGGTTGTGGGACTCCCAGAAGAGCTTCAGGAGCGCGGCGTACGAGACGCGGGTCGGGTCGAAGACCACGCGGACCACTTCCGCGTGACCGGTCAGGCCCGAGCAGACCTCCTCGTACGAGGGGTTCTCCGTGTAACCGCCCTGGTAGCCGACGTACGTCGTCCAGACGCCCTCCGTCTGCCAGAACTTGCGCTCGGCGCCCCAGAAGCAGCCGAGTCCGAAGTCCGCGATCTCCAGGCCGTCGGGGTACGGGCCCAGGAGCGGGTTGCCGAGGACCGTGTGGCGGGTGGGGACGTCGAACTCGGGGGTCGCGCGGCCCTTGAGGGCCTGCTCGGGGGTGGGGAGCTCGGGCGTGCGGCCGAAGAGCATGGGGCTGTCCTCCTGGGACGCTCTGGTGGGGCGTGGCTAGCGGCTTTTACGTCAACGTGTTCGGAGGTGGCCGCATTCCTGGCCGTACGGCGGCCGTGCGGGAGTGGGCCGGACGGCGGCCGTACGGGAACGGGCGCCGGACGGCGGGCGGCGGGTCGTCTCAGTGCGACAGCGTCGCCGGGCTGCCGCCGTTCGCCTCGTACCCCGCGACGGCGAGCGCGCGGTACACCGCGTAGTCCGCGGCCGGGTCCGGGGAGACCGTCCAGGGCAGGGCGCCGACGTGGCCGTCCACGTGGACCAGCTGGTTCATCGCCTCCGCCCAGCGCTCGCAGCGGACCAGGAAGAAGACCAGGAGGTGGCGCACGTGCGCCAGCATCGGGTCGTCCGGGCGGGCCGAGTGCACCGCGTAGAGCGCGCCCTCGACCGCCTTGGTGACGACCTCGCTCTCGTAGAAACCGCGGACCAGATTGACCTCGGGAAGGTGTTCGTACACCGCGAAGAGCGGGAGCGCGGCCAGCAGCGAACCCTTGGGGGCGCGGGCCGCCGCGGCCTCCGCGAAGTTGTTCGCGAGGTCACGCGAGCCGTGCCACTTCTCGCACCAGTAGTGCAGGGCCGCCAGATGCGCCCCCATGTGCGCGGGCGCGCGGTCCAGGATCTTCAGCCACAGCTGTTCGAACTCCTCGCGCGAGTAAGCGAGTCCGCGCGCGATGGAGAGCTCGATGATGTACGGAACGGGGTCGCCGGGGGAGAGGAGCGCCGCCTGCGCGCAGGCCTCCTTCGCCTCCTCCAGGATGATCCGGAACTCGTCCGTCCCGGACGTCGACGACCGCCAGGCCTGCTGGACGAGAAACTCCGCGTGCACCGCCGCACCGCCCGCGTCCTTGGGCGCCTCGGCCCGCCACACGCGCAGCCACTGCCCGCCGGGCTGGTCGCTGACCCCGCCGGGACGCTGCTGGAGCTCCAGGGATGCCGCGCCCGCGAACGCCTGCACGCGCTGCCAGCGCACCTCGCCGTGGATCTCCGTGCCCGCGAGCAGCTGCGAGGCCGCCTTCCAGCTCTGCGACTGCTGGACCACGTCAAGGACGTCCATGAGGTCGTGGTCCGGGCCCGGCATGCGGATGTCCAGCTCCTCCTGGCGCGCGAAGCCGTAGTCCGCGGGGTCCGCGGCGTCCGGTGAACCGGGGGCGACCTGGCGGATTCCGCCGCGCCTGCGCAGCAGGACAGGGCCGAGCACCGCCCCGATCATGATCGCCGCCATCAGCACCCAGAGAATTTCCATGAGTACAAGCGAACCAGACTGGTCTGACACTTGGCGAACCAGTCTCGAACTTGCCGGGCCGCGCCCCGTCCCGGACTAGGCTCTGGCCGCATGAGTGACACGTTCAGGAGCCAGAGTTTCGAGACCGCCGCGATCCACGCGGGCAACACCGCCGACCCGCTGACCGGCGCGGTCGTCCCGCCGATCTATCAGGTGTCGACGTACAAGCAGGACGGCGTCGGCGGGCTGCGCGGCGGCTACGAGTACAGCCGCAGCGCCAATCCGACCCGCACCGCGCTGGAGGAGAACCTCGCCGCCATCGAGGGCGGCAGGCGCGGGCTCGCCTTCGCGTCGGGTCTCGCCGCCGAGGACTGCCTGCTGCGTACGCTGCTCGGTCCCGGCGACCACGTGGTCATCCCCAATGACGCGTACGGCGGCACGTTCCGGCTCTTCGCCAAGGTCGTCTCGCGGTGGGGCGTCGAGTGGTCGGTCGCCGACACCTCCGACCCGGCGGCGGTACGGGCCGCGGTGACCGACCGTACGAAGGCGATCTGGGTGGAGACCCCCTCCAACCCGCTGCTCGGCATCACCGACATCGCCGCCGTCGCCCAGGTCGCCAAGGAGACGGGCGCCCGCCTGGTCGTCGACAACACCTTCGCGAGCCCCTACCTCCAGCAGCCCCTGGCGCTCGGCGCGGACGTCGTCGTGCACTCCCTGACGAAGTACATGGGCGGGCATTCGGACGTCGTGGGCGGCGCGCTCGTCGTCAACGACTCGGCGCTCGGCGAGGAGCTGGCCTTCCACCAGAACGCGATGGGCGCGGTGGCCGGGCCCTTCGACTCGTGGCTGGTCCTTCGCGGCATCAAGACGCTGGCCGTGCGGATGGACCGGCACAGCGAGAACGCGACGAAGATCGCCGAGATGCTGACGCGGCACGCGCGCGTGACGCGCGTCCTCTACCCCGGCCTTCCGGAGCACCCCGGTCACGAGACCGCCGCCAAGCAGATGAAGGCGTTCGGCGGGATGGTGTCGTTCCAGGTCGCCGGGGGCGAGGAGGCCGCGGTCGCCGTCTGCGACCGCGCGAAGCTGTTCACCCTGGGGGAGTCCCTCGGCGGCGTGGAGTCCCTGATCGAGCACCCCGGACGGATGACGCACGCGTCCGTGGTGGGCTCGGCCCTGGAGGTCCCCGCTGACCTGGTGCGGCTCTCGGTGGGCATCGAGAACGCGGACGACCTGCTCGCCGACCTCCAGCAGGCGCTGGGCTAGGCGCACCGGCGCCCGGTCACCAGCGGGTGAGGGGTGGAGTGGTCTCGGAAGGCTGCTCCACCCAGGGCTGGGCGATCGACGCCCAGACCACGAAGGCGACCGCCGCCGCGAACAGCAGCAGCCAGAACAGCCGGCGCAGCGCCCTTCTGCGGCGCAGCATGCGGCCGCCGCGGCGGAGCGCGTCTTCGTAGAGCTCGGTCGGGACCGAGGGGGGCGTGCCGTCGTCCAGGAGGTGGCGGACCAGGTCCTCCTTGCGGTCGAACTGGCTCATGACGGGGCCGCCTCCCCCACGGGACGCGGCGGTGCGGGGCCGCGCGGCGGATGCAGGACCGTCTCCATCGCGCGGGCGCAGATCGTCCCGACCCGCTCGGCGGGCAGCCCGAGCAGCGCGGCAGTCTGTTCCTCGGCGACGCCCTCGTACAGCCGCAGGACGAGAATCAGCCGCTCCTGGGGCGTGAGCCGGGCCAGGAGGCCGCCGTGGCCGCGGTGCCTGCGCCAGGCGCCGCGCGCGAACCGGATGGCCAGCTGCTGGCGGGTGCGGTCGTAGGGATCCTCGCCGCGCATCCGGTCCCAGGACGCGTACGAGTGCGCCAGGGAGGCCGTCAGCAGGGCACGCGCGCGTGGGTTGGCGTCCGGCGGCTCGGTGGTGAGCAGCGTCGCGGCATGCAGCAGCCTGCCTGCCGCGCCCGCGACGAATGCCTCGAACTCCCGGGCCCGGCGGGCGTTGAGGAACGCCTGCCGCTCGCGCACCGCGCCTCCTGCCTGGAGGGGACCGGGCCCCCGGTCTCATATGAGGCCAGGCACACGGCCGGGGTCAATAGGCAGGAGGGGCCGGAGCGCCGGCCTCAGGAAGCGGGCGTCTCCGGAGGCGTCTGCGAGGTCTGCCGGGCGGAGAGGGCGGAATTGAAGCGCGTGAGGAGCGTGCAGAAGCTTTCGCGCTCCTGCGGGGACCAGTCATCGGTCAGTTCGGCCATGAGGTCACGCCGCGAGGAGCGCACCTCGTTGAGGCGTGCCTCGCCGCGCGGCGACAGCTGGAGCACCACGGCACGGCCGTCCTCGGGGTGCGAGGTGCGTTTGACGAGGCCCGTGTCGACCAGTGGGGCGACCTGCCGGGTGACCGTCGACGAGTCGATGCCCATGCTCGCCGCGAGCGCCTTGACGCCCATCGGCCCCTCCTTGTCGAGGCGGTTGAGCAGCAGATACGCGGCGCGGTCCATGGAGTTGCGGACCTGTCCGACGCCGCCGAGGCGTGTCTGCTCCGCACGGCGGGCGAACACGGCCACCTGGTGCTGCAGCGTGTCGAGGAGGCCGGGATCGCTGGCGGTCGTCATGTCCGGAGTTGTGGGCATGGCCGGGGGCTCACTTCATGCGAGGGCGATGGGTTGGGGGACAGGGTACGCGGCCGGGACGCGGGGCGTACCGGCGCTGCGCAAACCAGTCTCGGCACGTGGTCACCGCAGGAGGACCCTGGTGTGAACTGGGAGACTGGCGGTCATGAGCTACCGCACGCCTCACTCCTTGCCGACGGTCACCCTGGACGACGTGCGCGGTGCCCAGAAGATGCTCTCGGGTGTGTCCAGGGTGACGGCGATGGAGGGCAGCAGGCACCTGTCGCAGCTGGTGGGCTCGCCGGTCCACTTCAAGTGCGAGAACCTCCAGCGGACGGGTTCCTTCAAGCTGCGCGGCGCGTACGTACGGATCGCGGGCCTGCTTCCCGAGGAGCGCGCGGCCGGTGTGGTGGCCGCGAGCGCGGGCAACCACGCGCAGGGCGTGGCCCTCGCGTCCTCGCTCCTCGGCGTGCGCTCCACGGTTTTCATGCCGGTGGGCGCGCCCCTGCCCAAGGTCGCCGCGACCCGTGAGTACGGCGCCGAGGTGCGGATGCACGGCCAGGTGGTCGACGAGACGCTGGCCGCCGCGCAGGAGTACGCGCACGAGACGGGCGCCGTCTTCATCCACCCCTTCGACCACCCCGACATCATCGCGGGGCAGGGCACGGTGGGCCTGGAGATCCTCGAGCAGTGCCCGGAGCTGCGCACCCTGGTCCTGGGCATCGGCGGCGGCGGGCTCGCCGCGGGCATCGCGGTGGCGGTCAAGACGCTGCGCCCGGACGTGAAGGTGATCGGCGTGCAGGCCGCGGGCGCCGCCGCGTATCCGCCCTCGCTGGCCGCGGGGCATCCGGTGTCCGTCGAGAACCCGGCGACGATGGCCGACGGCATCAAGGTCGGGCGCCCCGGCGACGTGCCGTTCCGGATCATCGAGGATCTGCTCGACGGCGTGGTCACCGTCTCCGAGGACGAGCTGTCCAGCGCGCTGCTGCTCTGCCTGGAGCGGGCCAAGATGGTCGTCGAACCGGCGGGCGCGAGCCCCGTCGCGGCGCTCCTGAGCAGGCCGCGGGAGTTCGAGGGGCCGGTGGTCGCGCTCCTGTCGGGCGGCAACGTCGACCCGCTCCTGATGCAGCGCATCCTGCGCCACGGCATGGCCGCCGGGGGCCGCTATCTGTCGCTGCGGCTGCGTCTGACGGACCGGCCGGGGGCCCTGGCCACGCTCCTCGGGGTGTTGTCAGTGGTCGACGCTAACGTCCTCGACGTGAGCCACGTGCGGACCGATCCGCGCCTCGGACTCACGGAGGTGGAGGTGGAGTTGCAGCTGGAGACCAAGGGCCCGGCGCACTGCGTCGAGGTCGGCACGGCTCTGCGCGAGGCGGGTTACACCGTCATCGACTGACGGTCCGCACGGCGCGGGCCGCGGCGGAAAATCGCGGGCGTGCCCGGCCGTTCCCGGCTATTTTGCGTTGTCCACAGGCTCCACCCACCCCGTTGTAAAGACGCGATGTATCGCGTTATGGTGTGTCTCACGTCACTGGTCGCCGGGCGAGTGCTCCCCGGCAAATTTAAACTTTTCGGTAGGAAGTCACCCAAACCACTGGGAGAACCCACATGCCAGGCGCCATCTACGCCGAAGGCCTTGTGAAGACCTTCGGCGACGTAAAGGCTCTGGACGGCGTCGATCTGGATGTCCCGGAAGGCACCGTGCTCGGTCTCCTCGGGCCGAACGGCGCGGGCAAGACCACGGCGGTGCGCTGTCTGACGACACTGCTGACACCGGACCGCGGCCGGGCGGTCGTCGCGGGCATCGACGTACTGAAGCATCCGAACGAAGTGCGGCGCTCGATCGGCCTCTCGGGCCAGTTCGCCGCCGTCGACGAGTACTTGACGGGCCGAGAGAACCTCCAAATGGTCGGCCAGCTCTACCAGATGAAGGCCAAGGAGGCGAAGGTCAGGGCGGGCGAGCTGCTCGACCGGTTCAACCTCGCCGACGCCGCGGACCGCCCCTCCAAGACGTATTCGGGAGGCATGCGCCGCCGACTCGACCTCGCCGCCGCGCTCGTCGTGTCGCCCCCGGTGATGTTCATGGACGAGCCGACGACGGGCCTCGACCCGCGCAACCGGCAGCAGCTCTGGGAGGTCATCCAGGAGCTGGTGTCGGGCGGCACGACCCTGCTGCTCACCACGCAGTACCTCGAAGAGGCCGACCACCTCGCGCACGACATCTGCGTCGTCGACCACGGCCGGGTCATCGCGCGCGGCACCTCCGACCAGCTCAAGGCGCAGACCGGCGGCGAGCGCGTCGAGGTCGTGGTGCACGAGCGCGAGCACATCACCCCGGCCGAGGAGGTCCTGCGGGGTCTGGGCAAGGGCGATGTCGCCGTCGAGTCCCACACCCGCAAGCTCACGGTCCCGGTCTCCGGCGGCGCCAAGCTGCTCGCCGAGGTCATCCGCGAACTGGACACCCGCGGGGTCGAGATCGACGACATCGGACTGCGCCGCCCGACCCTGGACGACGTGTTCATCTCGCTGACCGGCCACGTGGCCGAGGCGGCACCGAACGGCGCGGACAGCGGCGACGGCGGGGACGGCGCGGCCGTCACGGACATGGAGGACGCGAAGTGAGCGCTGTATCCGACACCCGGCAACTCCTGGCGCCCCGCCCCAAGGGCGGCGTCGTCCAGTCGGCCAGGGACTCGCTCGTCGTGGCCAAAAGGAACCTGATCCGCATGACCAGGATCCCCGAGATGATCCTTTTCGGGGTCATCCAGCCGGTCATGTTCGTCGTCCTGTTCACGTACGTCTTCGGTGGCTCCATCAACATTCCGGGTGCGCCCGCGGGCAGCGCGAGCGCCTACAAGGAATTCCTGATGGCGGGCATCTTCGCGCAGACCGTCACGTTCGCCACGGCGGGCGCCGGCGCGGGCATCGCGGACGACATGCACAAGGGCCTGATCGACCGCTTCCGGTCGCTGCCGATGGCGCGCGGTGCCGTGCTGACCGGTCGCACCCTCGCGGACCTGGTGCAGACGGCCGTGACCCTGGCCGTGCTCGCGGTGGTGGCGCTGCTCGTCGGCTGGCGC
The DNA here is from genome assembly GCF_040644915.1 of Streptomyces sp. NPDC046925. Taxonomy (NCBI): domain Bacteria; kingdom Bacillati; phylum Actinomycetota; class Actinomycetes; order Kitasatosporales; family Streptomycetaceae; genus Streptomyces; species Streptomyces sp. NPDC046925. The sequence goes on from NZ_JBEYWZ010000006.1 coordinate 34,255, forward strand.
ACGCACGAGAACATCGGCAAGGTCCTCGCGGGCTTCGGCCTGCTGCTCCTCCTCGGGTACGCGTTCACGTGGATCGGCGCCCTGATCGGCCTGTCCGTGCGGACCCCCGAGGCGGCGACCTCCGGCGGACTGATCTGGCTGTTCCCGCTGACGTTCATCTCGAACGCGTTCGTGCCGGTCAACGGCATGCCGAAATTCCTTCAGTACGTCGCCGAGTGGAACCCCTTCAGTGCCACGGTGGCGGCGGCCCGGGACCTGTTCGGCAACACGATCGAGGGGGTGCCGAAGTCGGTCACCGGAGCCTGGCCGATGGAGCACCCCGTCCTGGCCTCGCTGATCTGGTCCGTGCTGATCATCGTGGCGTTCCGTACGCTCGCGGTCCGCAAGTACCGCCGGGCGGACTAGCCGGCAGCCGGGACCGGACACGCAAAGGGCCCCGGACATGCGAAAGGCCCCCGCACATCACGTGTGCGGGGGCCTTTCGTGCGTCGCTGTCGCAGGCCTCAGGCCTGGTACGGCTTCGCCTGGAGGATCTTCACCGAGGCCAGCTTGCCGTTCGGCAGTTCGTACTGAGCGTCCTCGCCGATCTTCTTGCCGTTCACACCGCTGCCCAGCGGGGACTGCGGCGAATACGTCTCGATATCGGCGCTCGCGTACTCGCGGGAGGCGAGCAGGAACGTCAGGGTGTCGTCCTCGTCGCCGTCAAAGGCGATCGTCACGACCATGCCGGGCGCGACCGCGCCGTCCGCGGCCGGCGCCTCGCCGACCTTCGCATGCTCCAGGAGCTGAGTCAGCTGGCGGACGCGGAGCTCCTGCTTGCCCTGCTCCTCCTTGGCCGCGTGGTACCCGCCGTTCTCGCGCAGGTCGCCCTCCTCACGCGCCGCCGCGATCTTCGTAGCGATCTCGGTGCGCGCGGGACCAGACAGGTACTCCAGCTCGGCCTTGAGCTGGTTGTACGCCTCCTGGGTCAGCCAGGTGACGTTCTCGCTGGTCTGGGTCACAGGTGCTCCTCGTAGGTACTGGGAATACAAAGCATCGCCCTACCCAGAAGGATGTTCCCTAACGGGTGGGCGAAACCACGAGCCTAACAATTCAGGCGCGTGAGGGGGAGGACATAAGCCATCAGAAATACGTCGACGCAGGTGAGAGCCGGTACATCGGGGGCGTCGGACGTTCAGCGTGACGCAGGGGGCGAGCCGGTGTCAGTCCGAGTGGCAGCCGAGCAGTTCGGCGCTCGTCCCGCGGGCCTTCGTGCGGAGCGTGACGACCTTGTCGATCCGTCCTTCGCTCTGGTCGAAACGGAAGTCCGCGCGGCCCACCTCTTCGCCGTCCTCGGCCTGCGAGCGCAGGGTGCAGTAGCCCTTGGCGTCCGCGTCCTTGCGCACCTCCAGGTGCACCTTGACCGCGCTGTCCGAGACGACGTCGAACTTGATCATTTCGCCGCTGACCTTGGTGCCGGAGACGTAGTCGTATCCGAACCAGCCGATCATCAGGAGGAAGAGAACGCCGAGGATCCCGCCGGTGATCTTCAGCTTGCGGTCCGCACGTTCGTCGGCCGTCCGCGACCGGCCGTAACGGCCGTCGGGGGCCTTCTCGCTCACGGCCGCCATGATCGTCCTCCAGGAAAAGGGATGCCGGAATTTTCCGCCCCCCGGTTCCGTCACTATAGAAGCCTCCGGCCCGCCACCCGACCGCCGCCCCGCATCGACGCCCCTGCGGGACGACACTTGTTTACCGCGCCATATCGACCGGGCGCCCAATGACTGAGGATCGAGTCTTGACTGAGCAGCTGCGACTGATGGCCGTGCACGCCCACCCCGACGACGAGTCGTCCAAGGGCGCGGCCACCATGGCCAAGTACGTGTCCGAGGGGGTGGACGTGCATGTCGTGACCTGCACGGGCGGGGAGCGCGGCGACATCCTCAACCCCAAGCTCCAGGGTGACAAGTACATCCAGGAGAACATCCACGAGGTGCGCCGCAAGGAGATGGACGAGGCGCGCGAGATCCTCGGCGTCAAGCAGGACTGGCTCGGCTTCGTCGATTCGGGTCTGCCCGAGGGCGACCCGCTGCCGCCGCTGCCCGAGGGCTGCTTCGCCCTCGAGGACGTCGACAAGGCCGCCGGTGAGCTGGTCCGGCAGATCCGCTCCTTCCGTCCGCAGGTCATCACGACCTACGACGAGAACGGCGGCTATCCGCACCCCGACCACATCATGACCCACAAGATCTCGATGGTGGCCTTCGACGGTGCGGCGGACGCCGAGAAGTACCCGGAGAGCGAGTTCGGGCCGGTCTACCGGCCGCTGAAGCTCTACTACAACCAGGGCTTCAACCGGCCGCGCACCGAGGCGCTGCACCAGGCGATGCTCGACAAGGGCATGGAGTCGCCCTACGGGGACTGGCTCAAGCGCTGGGACGAGTTCGAGCGGGTCGAGCGCACGCTGACCACGCACATCCCCTGCGCAGACTTCTACGAGGTCCGGGACAAGGCCCTGATCGCGCACGCCACGCAGATCGACCCCGAGGGCGGCTGGTTCCGGGTGCCGATGGAGCTCCAGAAGGAGGTCTGGCCCACGGAGGAGTACGAGCTCGCGAAGTCGCTCGTCGATACATCCCTCCCCGAGGACGACCTCTTTGCGGGCATCCGCGACAATGCCTAGCGTGAACGTACATCTGGCAATGACGCATCTCGTCCCTCTCGCCAAAGAGGTCGACGATGACAAGGTGACCCCGGGTGTTCTCGGCTTCATCGTCTTCGCGGTGATGGCTCTCGCCGTCTGGGGGCTGATGAAGTCGATGAACAAGCACATGCGGAAGGTCGACTTCAAGGAACCCGCGGACTCGTCCGCCGGTTCCTCGAACTCCTCCGCCGGTTCCTCGAACCCGTCCGCCGGTGCCTCGAACTCCTCCGGCGGGAGCACGTCCTCCGCCGAGTCCCGCAAGGGCTAGCCGGCGCTCGTCACCGTCACTCCCATCACTTCCCGGGAGTGGCGGTTCGGCACCATGCCCAGGCTCCAGGCCTGCCAGCCGGCCTCCAGGTCGGCGCCGCGCTGCAGCAGCAGGCCGTACGCCTCCATGTAGTCGACCAGCGCCCCGTCGCGCGTCGGGTGACCGGCGCGGACCAGCTGGTTGAGCTCCTCCTGGGCGACGGCGGTACCGATCTCCCAGCCGCCGGGCGACGCGTACGGCAGCAGGGTGCAGCGCAGGAAGCGGGCCCAGTCCCCGCCCCGGCGGTCGCCGTACGAGGCGAAAAGGCCGGCGGCCTCGTCGCACAGGGCGAGCGCCTGCTGGGCGCGCGTGTTCCCCGCGTCGACGACCGCGAGCTCCAGGCACGTCCAGGCCTCGCCGTGCGCGACGCCGATGCGCTGGAAGTCGGCGCGGGCGTCCACCAGGAGCTGTCGGGCGAAGCCGGAGTTGCGCAGCGAGCCCGTCTGGGCGGCACGCTGGTCGCGCGTGACCCGCGCCGAGTGGTGGCGCGCGCAGGCCAGGCCGTACACGTCCCGCATCCGCGAGAACATCGTCCGCGAGCGCTCCAGCTCGCGCACCGCCTGGTCGAGCTGGCCCGCCTCCTCCAGGGCCTGGCCCAGGTAGTAGGCGCTCCACGCCTCGCCGCGCGCGTCCTCGTTCTCCCGGTGCCGGGACACCGCCTGACGCAGGCCGTCCACCGCCGCCGACGCGTCGCCGTCCACCATGCGGGCCCGCGCCAGCTGCGTCAGGGCCCACGCCTCGCCGCGGCCGTCGCGCGTACGCCCGTAGAGGTCGAGGGCGCCCCGCAGCTGCTCCTCCGCACGCGGTACGTCGCCCATGCGCAGGCACAGCTGGCCGAGCTGGAAGTGCGCCCAGGCCTCGCCGTGCAGGGAGTCGTTCTCGCGGTGCAGGGCGAGGGAGGCCTCCAGGAGACCGAGGGCCTTGTTCAGGTTGGAGCGGTCGCGTTCCACCGCGGCGAGGGCGTGCATCGTCCAGGCGCGGTCACCGGCGAGCTCGTCGGCGGCCTGGAGTTCCAGAGCCTCGCTGAGCCGGGCCGCGGCCTCCGTCAGATTGCCCTGGTGGTGCAGGGTGATCCCCAGGGAGCACAGGGCGAGGGCCGCGCCCGCGTCCTGGTGGGCCTCCATGTACAGGTCGACGACCGACGTCAGGGTCGTCCGCGCCTGGTCGAGCTCGCCGAGCTGGCGCGAGGCGATGCCCGTGCGCCACTGCACGCTCCGGGTCAGAAGCCCCTGGTCGACGGCTTGCGCCAGCTCGCTGATCTCGCCCAGGCGGTAGAGGTCGCCGCGCAGCAGGCAGTAGTCGCACAGAGCGCCCAGGAGGTGTCGTACCGCCTCCTGGTCGACGCCCTCCGCGTGCCGCAGCGCCGCCGTGATGAAGCTCGACTCGTCGTCGAGCCAGCGCAGGGCCGCGTCGAGCGAGGAGAAGCCGTGCCGGTCGAACTGGCCGGCCCGCGTCGACATCTTGCCGTCGACCAGGCGGATCACCGATCCGGCGAGCTCGCTGTAGCTGACGATCAGCCGCTCCTGCGCGGCCGTGCGCTCCGCGGGCTCCTCCTCGTCGAGGACGCGGGCGAGCGCGAAGGCCCGTACGAGGTCGTGCAGGCGGTAGCGGCTGCCGCGCACGTGGTCGACGAGGCCCGCGCGCGAGAGCGCCGTCAGCTGACGGGCCGCCCCCTGCTCGTCGGCGCCGAGCAGGGCAGCGGCGGCGGCCGTCCCCAGGGACGCGCGGCCCGCGAGGGCGAGCCTGCGCAGGAGGCGCCGCGCGGGCTCGGTCTGGTCGGTGTAGCGCAGCCACAGGACGCGCTCGACGGGCTCGACCGGGCCGTACGCGGCGAGGTCGGCGGCCAGCTGGCGCGAGGTGCGCGAGCCGATCGAGGACCCGGCGATGCGCAGGGCGAGCGGAAGGCCGCCGCACAGCTCCCGCACCGCGTCCTCCGACTCGGCGTCGTAGGGCCCCGACGTGTCCTGCGCGGCCTCCCGCAGCAGCTCCTCCGCGCCCGCCGCGTCCAGCGGGTCCACCGGCAGCTGGTGCACCCAGGCGGGCAGGTCGGCGGGGAGCTCCAGGGGCTTGCGGGAGGTGACGATCACGAGGCTGTCGGAGCGCTCGGGCACGAGGGTGCGCACCTGCTCCGGGTCGCTCGCGTCGTCCAGTACGACGGTCACCGCGAGCCCGGTCAGATACTGGTGGTAGAGCTCGCTGAGCCGCTTGACCTGCTGTTCCTGCGAGGAACGCTCCCGGAACAGCAACTGCTCGCGCGGGGCGCCCAATCGATTCAGCAGATGCAGGAGCGCGTCGCGCGTGGACAGCGGCTGGGAGCTCTCGCCCCGCAGGTCGACGACGCAGGCGCCCCGGAACTGGTCGCGCAGGTCGTGCGCGGCACGGACCGCGAGCGAGGAGCGGCCGGAGCCCGGCGTGCCGTGCAGCACGACCACGGTGGGCCGCGTCTCGGTGCTGGCCCGCGCGGCGTGCACCCACTGGGCGACCCGCGCGAGCTCGGCACGGCGCCCCGCGAACGGGCCCTGTGGCTCGGGGAGTTGGGTGAAGGACTGCTCCAGTACGGTGCGCCTGCGGGCCGCCGCGCTCTTGTCCGTGCCCCGCAGCTGGGGCGCGGACTTCTTCTTGGCGGCCCCGGAGGACGCCTGGAGCACCCGCTGCTGGTCGATGAAGGGCCGGATGCCCCGCACCTCGAGGGCCGTCAGCCACTGGAGCCGCAGCTGCTCGGGCCCGCCCGGCTGGCTGATCGCCCCGGCGCGGCGGCTGGCCGCGGGCACATGGGCCGCGGTGACCTTCAGGACGGTGGTGGCGGCGCCGATGACGCCGACGGCGGCGCCCGCGCCCAGAGCGGTCGAGGTCTCCGTGCCGAGGACGAGGTCGGCCACACACGCCGCCACGGCCGCAACGACGGCCACGAGCAGGGGAGTTCCCGCACCCTCCCTGGCGTAACGCTGCCCGAAGGAGAGCTGCCCGGCCTCCGACTCGTCGACGGCCTGCGTATAGGCCGCGTACTCCTCCTCGGCGGCCTGCCCCATGGAGTCGAGCGAAGCCCGGGCCCGCGAGAGCAGCACCCCCGCGTCGATGCGCCCGCCGGAACGCCGCACCTCTTCCTCCACCGCCCGCACCAACAGCCGCTCGGCTTCGGCCCGATGGCTGTCCCGCATATGGGTCCCCCTCCGAGAGCAATAGTCGCCTGCGGTCACAAGTGTCCTGCGTACAGAGCTCCGGCGCGAGGTACTCCACGGATCACGTGGCACAGTCCGCGGATCCGGGGGCCGGGTGAGCGAGGATGGGGGCATGCCGAACCGACTGGCCCACGAAACGTCCCCCTACCTCCTTCAGCACGCCGACAACCCCGTCGACTGGTGGCCCTGGTCGGCGGAGGCTTTCACCGAGGCGCGGGAGCGAGGCGTTCCCGTGCTGCTCAGCGTGGGGTACAGCAGCTGCCACTGGTGTCACGTCATGGCGCACGAGTCCTTCGAGGACGACGACACCGCCGCCTTCCTGAACGCGCACTTCGTCAACATCAAGGTCGACCGCGAGGAGCGGCCCGACATCGACGCCGTCTACATGGAGGCCGTGCAGGCGGCGACCGGGCAGGGCGGGTGGCCCATGACCGTCTTCCTCACGCCCGACGCCGAGCCGTTCTACTTCGGCACGTACTTCCCGCCCGAGCCCCGGCACGGCATGCCCTCCTTCCAGCAGGTCGCCGACGGGGTGCGGCGGGCCTGGGCCGATCGGCGCGACGAGGTCGACGAGGTCGCCGGGAAGATCGTCCGTGATCTCTCCGAGCGGCAGCTGGCGTTCGGCGCCGACGAGCTGCCCGGCGAGGACGAGCTCGCCCAGGCGCTGCTCGGCCTGACGCGCGACTACGACGCGACACAGGGCGGATTCGGGGGCGCGCCCAAGTTCCCGCCGTCCATGGTCATCGAGTTCCTGCTGCGGCACTACGCCCGCACCGGCTCCGAGGGCGCCCTCCAGATGGCGGCCGACACTTGCGAGCGGATGGCGCGCGGCGGGATCTACGACCAGCTGGGCGGCGGGTTCGCGCGGTACTCCGTGGACCGCGAGTGGGTCGTGCCGCACTTCGAGAAGATGCTGTACGACAACGCCCTTCTGTGCCGCGTCTACGCCCACCTGTGGCGGGCCACGGGTTCCGACCTCGCGCGGCGCGTCGCCCTGGAGACCGCCGACTTCATGGTGCGCGAACTGCGCACGAACGAGGGCGGGTTCGCCTCCGCGCTCGACGCGGACAGCGAGGACGCCGCGACCGGCAAGCACGTCGAGGGCGCGTACTACGTATGGACGCCGCAGCAGCTGCGCGACGTGCTCGGTGATGACGACGCGGAGATCGCCGCCGCGTACTTCGGGGTGACGGAGGAAGGGACCTTCGAGGAGGGCGCTTCGGTCCTGCAGCTTCCGGTGGACGCGGGTGTGTCGGCGGATGCCGGGCGGCTCGACTCGATTCGGGAGCGGCTCCTCGCGGCGCGGTCGCAGCGGCCCGCGCCCGGACGTGACGACAAGGTCGTCGCCGCCTGGAACGGCCTCGCCGTCGCCGCGCTCGCCGAGGTGGGGGCGTACTTCGAGCGGCCGGACCTGGTGGCTGCGGCGGTGGGCGCCGGTGACTTGCTGGTGCGCCTTCACATGGACGACCGGGCGCGGCTCTCCCGTACGTCCAAGGACGGTGTCGTGGGCGCCAACGCGGGTGTCCTTGAGGACTACGCGGATGTCGCCGAGGGGTTCCTCGCGCTGGCCTCCGTGACGGGGGAGGGGGTGTGGCTGGAGTTCGCGGGGTTCTTGCTCGATCACGTGCTCGGGCAGTTCGTGGATGCGGAGTCCGGCTCTCTGTACGACACCGCCGCGGACGCGGAGCAGCTGATCAGGCGGCCGCAGGATCCCACCGACAATGCGGTGCCGTCCGGGTGGACGGCTGCTGCGGGGGCCCTTCTGTCGTATGCGGCGCATACGGGGGCGGAGCCGCATCGTGCGGCGGCCGAGCGGGCCCTCGGGGTCGTGAAGGGGCTTGCGCCTCGGGCGCCGCGGTTCATCGGGAACGGGTTGGCTGTGGCCGAGGCGGCGCTTGACGGGCCTCGTGAGGTGGCTGTGATCGGTGAGGTCGGGGGTGAGCTGCACCGTACGGCGCTTCTGGGGACTGCGCCGGGGGCCGTTGTCGCCGTCGGCCCTGCGGGCGGTGACGAGTTTCCGCTGCTCGCGGGGAGGGAGCGGCCTGCGGCCTACGTGTGCCGGCGGTTCGTTTGCGACGCGCCTACCGCTGATGCGGGGGAGCTGGCGGCGAAGTTGTCCGGGTGACGTCGCGGGCGGGGTTGGGCGGGGTTCTTTTCCCCGACCCCGCCCCTTCCCGAAAACCCGCTCGGCGCGGGGGCCTTGCGTGCCGTCATCACCGGCTCCGCCGAGTTCGTCCTCAAACGCCGGACGGGCTGTCACCCGCCCGGCCGGCGTTCGCGGACGCATCCGCCACCGCCTCCGCCACGATCGCCTCCAGCCGGTCATGATGTGCCCCGCGCCAGTACACCCGCTCGCACTCACCGCACTCCGCGAACACGTCGTACGTCCCCCGCGTGCCGCCCTCGAGGCGCTGCGCCACGTCCTCCTTGGTCGCCGCCCGCAGTGAGCCGTTGCAGGCGGTGCAGCGTGTCCACGGGTGCAGCGCGGGGGCGAACCGGCCCAGGATGTCGCGGAGTTGTTCGTCGGGCGCGTCGCTGTAGACGTACGCGCCCGCCCACAGCTCCCGCCGCCGCAGCAGCCCCCGGTCGCGGCTGAGCAGCACCCGCTGCTCGGCCGCCGAGCGCTTGGCGAGGGCGGGGTCGCCGATGTCCGTGCTCTCGTAGGCCGCGTCGACGCCCAGGAGGCGCAGACGCCGGGCCAGCGTGCCGAGATGGACGTCGAGGAGGAAGCGCAGAGGGGCGCCGGGTACGGGCTGGGGGCGGGTGACGGCGCGGACCTCCACCGACTCGTCCGCCGCGGGGATGTGCGAGACCGGGACCTCCGCGCCGTCCACGACGAGCGCGCCCACCTCCGTCAGCGGCACCCCGAGCGATTCGACGACGTGCCCGAGCGTGGACACGCCGTCCGTAGCTGCCGCGGTGGGGCCGCCCCTGCGCTCGTGCGGGACGAAAAGGCCCAGCTCGGGGGCGAATTGGATGAGGATCTCCGGACCGTTCATGCGGTCAGGATGGCATGGAGGGCACCCGCAGGACCCGGCATTTACGGCGCCCCGCGCCCCGACGCGAAGCCCACCGCCAGCATGTCCAGGGTGCGGTCCACGAGGTCGCCCAGATCGTCCCGGTGGCCGTGCTCCGCCCAGTACGCCGTCGCCTCCGTCAGCGCGCCGATCAGGCCCATCGAGAACACCCGCACCTCCAGCTCCTCCGCGTCGCGGCCGGTGCGTTCGGCGATGACGCGGCACAGCATCCGGCCGGTGACCGACATGCTCTCCAGCATCCGGGAGCGCACGGCGGGGATCTCCACCATCAGGCGGGTGCGCAGCCGCGAGACCTCGGGGTCTTCGGTGAACCCGAGACTCAGCGCCCTGCGCAGCACGTGCCGCAGGGACTCCACGATCGGCTCGTCCGCCGGGCGCGCCCGCAGCTCCTGTTCGAGCAGCGGGTCGTACTCGTCGGTGAGGACGATGTCCTCCTTGGTCGGGAAGTACCTGAAGACGGTGGACGCCGACACCTCCGCGGCCTCGGCGATCTGCTCGACCGTCGTGGCGTCGTACCCCTGTTCCTCGATCAGCCGGTAGGTGGCCTCACGGATCGCGCTGCGGGTCTTCAGCTTCTTCCGTTCGCGGAGCCCCGGCCGGGAGCCGTGCGGGGAAGCGGTGGTACGTGCGGCCGTCATGGCCCTCATTGTCCTCATGAATTGAAAGTAACTGTCAAAAGGTAGTCACCGTCAATGCGTCCGTCGTCCGTGTGTCCCCGCGCACGCAAATGGCCGCGGCTGGAGAGCCGCGGCCATGAAGGGGGGAAGGGGTCTTGGGCTGCTATCCGTGCTGGTAGGCCACCAGCGAGATGCCCACGTAGTGCACCGCGAACGCGGCCAGTGTCAGGGAGTGGAAGACCTCGTGGAAGCCGAAGAAGCGGGGGGAGGGGTTGGGGCGCTTGATGCCGTAGATCACGCCGCCCGCGCTGTAGAGCAGTCCGCCCACGACCACCAGGACCAGCACGGCGATGCCGCCCGTCCGCATGAAGTCCGGCAGATAGAAGACCGCGGCCCAGCCCATCGCGATGTAGCACGGGGTGTAGAGCCAGCGCGGGGCGCCGACCCAGAAGACGCGGAAGAGGATGCCGGCCACCGCCGCGCCCCATACGCCCCAGAGCAGCCACTGCCCCTTGGACTCGGGCAGGAGCAGCATCGTCAGCGGTGTGTACGTGCCCGCGATGATCAGGAAGATGTTGGCGTGGTCGAGTCTGCGCAGCACGCCGTCCGCGCGCGGACTCCAGGTGCCGCGGTGGTAGATCGCGCTCACGCCGAAGAGCAGGCATGCCGTCAGGACATAGATCCCGCAGGCGATCCGTGCGCGCGTGGAGCCCGCGAGCGCCGTGAGGACGATGCCGGAGACGAGCACCGCGGGGAACATGCCCGCGTGCAGCCAGCCGCGCATCTTCGGTTTCAGTTCGGCGAGATCCGGGATCTCCGGGCGCGGCAGGGCGTCGAGCGGGGACGAATCGTGGCTCTTGGCCGGGGGGTTCGTGTCCGAGTCGGGGACAGGAGCGGTCATATCGGCATCGTACCTACGCAACCGTAAGTTAGGCATCAGGCAAGTGAGGACCGAGGCGTACAAGTGGCGATGGTCACGGTGATACCCGAGCGTACAAGTGACGGATTCGCGTACGGAAGGCCGCCCTGGCGAGTGGCGATGCTCACGCCGCTCAGGTGTGAGGCCCTCTGGACATATGCGCAGAAGCGTCGGATGATCAAATGAGTGCGGTCGGCACCGGATGAGCGCCAGAGGGTCAATACGTGAAGCGTCCGGGTCGGAGCCCCCACGGGGCAAAACAAACCAAAACCCCTCGTATAGGAGCAATCGTGGCGCGCGATATCGCGGCTCCCCTTCTCGCAGCTTCCCTGGGTACCGTTCCCACCGACCACCGGGAGCTCGTCTCCTGGGTGAACGAGATCGCCGAACTGACACAGCCGGACAACGTGGTCTGGTGCGACGGATCCGAGGCCGAGTACGAGCGCCTGTGCGGGGAGCTCGTGGCCAAGGGCACCTTCCGGAAACTCGACCCGATCAAGCGCCCGAACTCGTACTACGCGGCCTCCGACCCGACCGACGTCGCGCGCGTCGAGGACCGCACGTTCATCTGCTCCGAGAAGGAAGAGGACGCGGGCCCGACCAACCACTGGAAGGCCCCCGCCGAGATGCGGGAGATCTTCCAGGGCGAGGAGGGCGTGTTCCGCGGCTCCATGCGCGGCCGCACCATGTACGTCGTCCCGTTCTGCATGGGCCCGGTCGGCTCGCCGCTCTCCGCGATCGGCGTCGAGATCACCGACTCCGCGTACGTCGCCGTGTCCATGCGCACCATGACCCGCATGGGCCAGGCGGTCCTGGACGAGCTCGGTGACGACGGCTTCTTCGTGAAGGCCGTCCACACGCTCGGCGCCCCGCTCGAAGAGGGCCAGGCGGACGTGCCGTGGCCCTGCAACTCCACGAAGTACATCTCGCACTTCCCCGAGGACCGCGAGATCTGGTCGTACGGCTCGGGCTACGGCGGCAACGCCCTGCTCGGCAAGAAGTGCTACGCCCTGCGCATCGCCTCCGTCATGGCCCGCGACGAGGGCTGGCTGGCCGAGCACATGCTGATCCTCAAGCTCACCCCGCCGCAGGGCGAGTCGAAGTACGTCGCCGCCGCGTTCCCGAGCGCCTGCGGCAAGACCAACCTCGCCATGCTGGAGCCGACGACCCGCGGCTGGACCGTGGAGACCATCGGTGACGACATCGCCTGGATGCGCTTCGGCGAGGACGGCCGGCTCTACGCCATCAACCCCGAGGCCGGCTTCTTCGGCGTCGCGCCCGGCACCGGCGAGCACACCAACGCCAACGCCATGAAGACCCTGTGGGGCAACTCCGTCTTCACGAACGTCGCGCTCACCGACGACAACGACGTCTGGTGGGAGGGCATGACGGAGGAGACTCCGGCCCACCTCACCGACTGGAAGGGCAACGACTGGACCCCCGAATCGGGCGTCCCGGCCGCGCACCCGAACGCCCGCTTCACCACGCCCGCCTCGCAGTGCCCGATCATCGCGCCCGAGTGGGAGGACCCCAAGGGCGTGCCGATCTCGGCGATCCTCTTCGGCGGCCGCCGCGCCAGCGCGGTGCCGCTGGTGACGGAGTCCTTCAACTGGCAGCACGGCGTCTTCCTCGGCGCGAACGTGGCGAGCGAGAAGACCGCCGCGGCCGAGGGCAAGGTCGGCGAGCTGCGCCGCGACCCGTTCGCCATGCTGCCGTTCTGCGGCTACAACATGGGCGACTACATGAACCACTGGGTCAAGGTCGGCGCCGGCAAGGACCAGTCCAAGCTGCCGAAGATCTACTACGTCAACTGGTTCCGGAAGAACGCCGACGGCAAGTTCGTGTGGCCCGGCTTCGGCGAGAACTCCCGTGTCCTGAAGTGGATCGTGGACCGTCTCGACGGCCGCGCCGAGGGCGTCGAGACCCCCATCGGCATCCTGCCGACCGTCGACTCGCTCGACACCGAGGGCCTCGACCTGGACAAGTCCGACCTGGAGTTCCTGCTCACGGTCGACAAGGAGGTCTGGCGCGACGAGGCCTCGCTGGTCCCCGAGCACCTGAACACCTTCGGCGACCACACGCCCACGGAGCTGTGGGACGAGTACCGCGCCTTGGTGCAGCGTCTCGGCTGACCTCAGCCGTTCCGCTTTCGGCCGGGCCCCCGCACAACGGCGTGCGGGGGCCCGGCCGTGCGACACGCACGCATCTCAAACACCTTGCCTTCACACTCCTCTCACATGTTTCAATGACCCCGCACGGGGGCCTGTTGATCGTCACGGGCCGACAAATAAGCCTGTGGGGGGCACAGTTGAAGAACTCTCAGCGGTTAAGACGTGTGACGGGCGCCGCGCTCGCGGTGGTCCTGGGGTCGGCGGGACTCGTCGCCGGCACCACACCCGCCGCGTACGCCGCCACTCCGTCGGACGAGGTGGTGAAGCTGCCGATCTCCTCGTACTCGGCGATCGCCGTCGACTCGGCGCACGAGCGGGTCTTCGTCTCGGACAACTACCGGGGCAGCTACAGCAACCCCGGCTTCATCGCGGTCTACGACTTCCAGGGGCACAAGCTCACCTCCTGGGCCACGACGAACCGCGTGTCGGGCCTGGCGCTCAGCGCGGACAGCTCCACGCTGTACGTCGGTGAGCGCACCCGGATCGCGGAGTACGACACCACGACCTTCAAGCTGACCGCCGCCACCACCGCTTACGACGAGACGTGCGGCCGGGAGGTCGCCGTCACGGGCAGCAAGGTGTGGTGGACCGAGCAGTCAAGCACCTACATCTCCGACTGTCCCGCGGCGCAGAGCAATCTGGACAGCCTGGTCGGCGGCACCCTCGCCCGGACGGGCTGGAACGCCAAGGGCAGGCTGAACCTGGAAGCCGCCCCCGATGGCGCCAACCGGTTCTTCATGGGGCAGGAGTCCGGCCCCGGGGATGCCAACCCGTTCCTGGCCTCCTTCAACACCGAGGGCGACAACCCCGTACGTGACGCCGTGCGCCGCTTCGCCGACAGCGAGGGCAACGGCGCGCTGCAGCTGAAGGATCTGGCGGTCGGCGCCGACGGCAAGAGGGTCGCGGTCGCGGACGCCGCGTACGGCACGAGGCTGCTGAACGCGGGGGACCTCTCGGACGCCGATACGCCGTACCAGGCACTGCCCGAGGGGGCCAAGGCCTCCGCGGTGGCGTTCAGCGGTGACGGAAAGTACGTGGCGCGCGGCGCCGCCGCCTCCGGGAGCACCGCCGACCTCCTCGTGCAGCCCGCCGATCCGGCGGACGGCACGACGCCGTTCGAGTTCGCTTTCGAGGGCACGCTCGACGGCAACCGTGTCGTGCCGCGCGGCCTCGACTGGTCGAAGGACGGCCGGCGGCTGTTCGCCGTCACGACCAACGCGTACGGCAACGAGTACTGGCTGCACATCATCCAGCCCCCGGCCGCCCAGTACGACTCGCGCTTCACGGGCACCCTGAGCACCACGCCGTCGAAGCCCGTCGTCGGTGAACCGCTCGGCATCCGGGGCAGGCTGGAGCTTGACGGGCCCGCGCCCGCGGAGGCGGTGAAGGTCGAGGCGGTCCGCAAGGACGCGGACGGCACGACGGAGGTGGCGTCCGCCAAGGTCGCGGCCGACGGCGGCTTCACCGTCCTCGACGTGCCGGACCGGCTCGGCGAGGCGACGTACACGCTGCGGTTCCTCGGCGATGTCACGCACCGGCCCGCGCAGGACGTCACGCTCACGGTCGACGTGGCGAAGGCCGCGACGGCGGTCGAGATGACGGCCCCGGCGGAGGCGACCCGCGCGGGCGGGGTCGAGATCACCGGGAAGCTGACGGGGCAGGGGTGCGCGCTGCCCTCCGGGATCGACCTCAAGGTGACGCGGACCGACAGGCTCGGCACGACGGGTGAGCTCACGTCGGCTTCGGTGGCCGCGGACGGCACGTTCAAGATCAGGGACCTGCCGAACAAGAAGGGCAAGACCGTGTACGCGGTGAGCTACGAGGGCGACGACCTGCATGCGGGCTCGTCGGCGCAGGCCACCGTGAAGATCACCGGCTAGGCGGCGGGTACCCCCAGTCCTCGCTGCCGTCAGTGGCGCCCGGTCCGCGGCCTTCCCGGCCGCGGACCGAGGCCGTCAGTGGGCGCCGACCAGCCGGGCCGCGCCGGCGTGCGCGTCCATGCGGTGGGCGGCGAGGATCGCCGCCGCGGTGTCGGCGCGGGACGCGGCCACGACCAGGGCGCGGCCCGCGAGGGCGTGCGCGCGCTGGTGCAGGGCGGTGAGGTGCGGTTCGTGGATGGCGGTCACCACGGCCGAGCGGACCGGCACGAGGCCGCCGCGCAGCCGGGCCACCTCCGACGACAGCTGCTCGGCGGCGTCGTCGAGGTCAAGAGCGGGCGCCAGGGCGCGCAGCTCGTCGGTGACCGCGAGGAGTGCCGCCAGATGCGCGGCGAGCTGGATGTCCAGCTCCTCCTCGCGGGAGCGGTGCGGGAAGTCGCCGGGGTCGGCCATGGCGTGGACCGACTTGGTGCGGATCGGCTCGTACATGGGATGGCCTCCTGGCGGGTAGCTTGAAAGCCATCCTACATTAGATTCTGTCTAAAGTTGATTCGGGTCGTGTGTGCGGGGTCAGTGCTGGCTGTAGCCGTCCAGGAAGGTGCCGATACGGGTGACGGCCTCGGCCAGATCCGTCGCCGTGGGCAGCGTGACGACCCGGAAGTGATCGGGTTCGGGCCAGTTGAAGCCGGTGCCGTGGACGACCATGATCTTCTCGGCGCGGAGCAGGTCGAGCACCATCTGGCGGTCGTCCTTGATCTTGAAGACCTTCGGGTCGAGCCGCGGGAAGAGATAGAGCGACCCCTTGGGCTTCACGCAGCTCACGCCGGGGATCTGTGTCAGCAGGTCGTACGCGGTGTCGCGCTGCTCCACCAGACGGCCGCCCGGCAGGACGAGGTCGTTGATGGTCTGCCGCCCGCTGAGCGCCGCGACCACGCCGTGCTGGCCCGGCATGTTCGCGCACAGGCGCATGTTCGCGAGGATCGTCAGGCCCTCGATGTACGAGGACGCGTGCGCCTTCGGCCCCGAGATGGACACCCAGCCGACGCGGTAACCGGCCACCCGGTACGCCTTCGACATGCCGTTGAAGGTGAGGGTGAGCAGGTCGGGGGCGATGGCGGCGGTGGGGGTGTGGACCGCGTCGTCGTAGAGGATCTTGTCGTAGATCTCGTCCGAGCAGACCAGGAGATTGTGGCGGCGCGCGATGTCGGTCAGGCCGCGCAGCATGTCCTCGCTGTAGACGGCGCCGGTCGGGTTGTTCGGGTTGATGATCACGAGCGCCTTGGTGCGGTCGGTGACCTTGCGCTCGATGTCGGCCAGGTCCGGCATCCAGTCCGCCTGCTCGTCGCAGCGGTAGTGCACGGCCGTGCCGCCGGAGAGCGAGACCGCGGCCGTCCACAGCGGATAGTCCGGCGCCGGTACGAGGACCTCGTCGCCGTCGTCGAGCAGGCCCTGCATGGCCATGACGATGAGCTCGGAGACGCCGTTGCCGATGAAGACGTGCTCGACGTCGGTCTCGATGCCCAGGGTCTGGTTGTGCATGACCACCGCGCGGCGGGCGGCGAGCAGGCCCTTCGCGTCGCCGTACCCGTGCGCGTCGCCGACGTTGCGGAGGATGTCCTCCAGGATCTCGGGCGGGCACTCGAACCCGAAGGCCGCCGGGTTGCCGGTGTTCAGCTTCAGGATGCGGTGGCCCGCCGCTTCCAGCCGCATCGCCTCCTCGAGCACCGGACCCCGGATCTCGTAACAGACGTTGGCGAGCTTCGTCGACTGGATGACCTGCATGTCCGCGAGCTTACGGCCGCGTAAGGAGACCCGCCTCGTGTTTTCCGCCACGTCGGGGACGGGCGGCGCCGTGCGCGGGGCGGCGCGTGGCATTCGGCGGTGTGGTGTGTGGCATTCGAGTGTCCTGTGAGCGGTCAGTTGTGTCCGTATGCGGTCTTGTCCTCGCGGCCGACTACCTCAACAATGCGCATGACAAAACCGAAGCAACTTCGGTCACATAGTCAACAGAGGGGACCCCCCACATGAACAAGCCTCTCGTCGTCGCATGCTTCTCCGCCCTGCTCCTGGGAGCCACGGCGATGCCCGCGACGGCCGTAAGCGACGAACGTCCCGCCAAGGCGAAGGCCGTTGACTTCGCCGGGACGGTGGCGCTGAGCAACTGTTCCGGCTCCGTCGTCCGCGTACCGGACTCGCAGCCCGGCGACAAGGCGCTCGTGATGTCCAACGGCCACTGCCTGGAGGCCGGATTCCCGGCGCCCGGCGAGGTCGTCGTGGACAAGCCGTCGTCGCGCAGCTTCACGCTCCTCGACGCGAGCGGCGGTGACGCCGGAACGGTCAAGGCGAGCAAGATCGCGTACGGCACGATGACGGACACGGACCTCTCGCTCTACGAACTGACCAGCACATACAGCGAGATCGAGAGCGAGTTCGGCATCAAGGCGCTCGAACTGAACGCGGAGCACCCGGAGCAGGGCAAGGCGATCACCGTCGCGTCCGGCTACTGGAAGAAGATGTACAAGTGCAGCATCGACGGCTTCTCCTACCGCCTCAAGGAGGGGAACTGGACCTGGAAGGACTCGGTCCGCTACACCTCCGACTGCCAGACGATCGGCGGCACTTCGGGCTCTCCGGTGATCGATGACGCGACCGGCAAGGTGGTCGCCGTCAACAACACCGGCAACGAGAGCGGCGAGGAGTGCACGGACAACAATCCGTGCGAGGTCGACGAGAACGGCAAGGTGACGGTCCGCAAGGGCATCAACTACGCCCAGCAGACATACGGCATCGTGCCCTGCGTGGCGGCCGGCAACAAGATCGACCTGAGCCGCGAGGGCTGCGAGCTCCCCAAGCCGTAGGACTCCGGGCAACGGTGGGGCCGTCCGACTCGGGCGGCCCCACCGAATTGTGCGGCCCCACCGAATTGTCAAGAGTTCTCACCCCTTGTCCCCCTCCAAGGGCCCCCGAAGAATGCCCGTGACAACAGCACAACCACAACCACACAGGGCACAGCTGCAAGGGGGGCTCCACACATGAACAAGGCTCTCGCGGGCGGATTACTCGCCCTCACCCTCGTAGGGTTCGGCTCCGCTCCGTCGGTCGCGGCTCCGGACGGCGCACCTTCGTCACAGGCGGCGGGGGAGGCCGCGGCGAAGGGCGTCGACTTCGCCGGTACCGTCGCGCTCAGCAACTGTTCGGGCTCCGTCGTCCGCGTGCCGCAGTCGAAGCCGGACGACCCCGCGCTCGTCCTCTCCAACGGCCACTGCCTGGAGAGCGGGTTCCCGGCGGCGGGCGAGGTCATCGTCGACCAGCCGTCCACCCGCACCTTCAAGCTGCTCGACGCCAAGGGCGCGGAGAAGGCGACGCTCACGGCGAGCAAGATCTCGTACGCGACGATGACCGACACCGACATCTCGCTGTACCAACTCACCACCAGATACGCCGACATCAAGAAGAAGTACGGCATCAAGGCGCTGGAGATCGAGGACGACCACCCGGTGAAGAAGCGGGCCATCTCGGTCGTCTCCGGATACTGGAAAAAGACGTACACCTGCAAGATCGACGGATTCGTCTACCGCCTCAAGGAGGGCGAGTGGACCTGGAAGGACTCCGTCCGCTACACCCCCGAGTGCCAGACCATCGGCGGCACCTCCGGATCGCCGGTGATCGACCACAAGACCGGCAAGGTCACGGCCGTGAACAACACGGGGAACGAGGACGGCGAGCGCTGCACCCTCAACAACCCGTGCGAGGTCGACCGGAACGGCAAGGTGACGGTCCGCAAGGGCATCAACTACGCGCAGGAGACGTACGGGATCGTGCCGTGCGTCGGCCGTGACAGCAGGATCGACCTTGGTCGCAAGGGGTGTGAGTTGCCGCGGCCGGTGGGTGGGCTGAGGTAGGGCACCCCGCTTGGGGTACTTGGGGTACGCGGCCCCCGTCTCCGTCACTTGCTGACGGGGACGGGGGGCGTTCTCGGGCGAGTCCTGGCCGCGTCCTAGTCGAGCAGGCTCTCGCCGAACCGTGAGCCGCTCGCGAGGCCGAAGTCGGCCGAGCTGAGGGACTTGGAACCGGAACCGGTGAGGCCGGACGACGTGCCCGGCAGGGTCCACAGGCCACCGCTGCGGTCGTTCTCGAAGGAGGCGGTCACCGCCAGGTCGCCCTTGCCGTTGTTGTCGTAGTCGGCGATCCGGACCTGTGCGCCGAAGAGGTCCCCGGTCTCGGCGGCGCCCGGGACTCCGGTGGTGTCCTGGGAAACGCGCACGACCCCGGACTGCGAGACGCCGGAGGCGGAACCACGGAACACGGTCACGTCACCGGCGTTGTCCAGGTCGCCGAGCTGCTCGCCGTTGGCGCCGACCACCAGTTCGGCCTTGCCGTCGCCGGTGATGTCGCCGATTGCGACCGAGGCTCCCCAGTTGTCGCCGTCCTCGTTGGCGCCGGGCACACCGGCGCTGTTCTGGTGCAGGGTCACCGGGTCGCCGAAGCCCGTACGGCTGCCGAGGCGGACGGTGACGTAGCCGGAGCCGTTGCTGGGGTCGTCGACGGAGAAGAACTGGGGCCAGGTCAGGGACGTGGCCATGTCGTCGAAGCCGTCACCGTTCACGTCACCGAGAGCGACGGCGGTGTTTCCGTCGTCCACGCGCTGGATCCGGTTCGGGCGGCCCTCCTGGCCCGTGAAGATGTCGGTGCCCGGCCGTCCGGTGCCGGCGTCGCCGGTCACCGCCAGGTCGTCCTTGCCGTCCCCGTTGACGTCGCCCACGGCGGCCTCCGAGTACAGGAGCCCCGCACCGGGGACCGACAGGGTGTACGCGGGGGCCGGCTTGCTCTCCCGGGCGGCGCCGCCTTTGTAGACGACGACCGCGCCCGGCTCGATCACCGCGAGGTCCGCGCCGCTGTCGCCGGTGAAGTCGCCCACCGCGACGTCGTAGC
The DNA here is from genome assembly GCF_040644915.1 of Streptomyces sp. NPDC046925. Taxonomy (NCBI): domain Bacteria; kingdom Bacillati; phylum Actinomycetota; class Actinomycetes; order Kitasatosporales; family Streptomycetaceae; genus Streptomyces; species Streptomyces sp. NPDC046925. Next base: position 53,975 of record NZ_JBEYWZ010000006.1, read on the forward strand.
CGTGCGACTGCCACTTCTCCGGATTCTCCACGGTGGTCGTGGTGCTGCTGGTGAACGGCTTTACGCCGCCCCACAGGATGGTGACGCTGCCCTGGCCCTCGAAGTCGCCCACGTCCTCGCCGTCGGCGCCCACGACGAGGTCCGCGTATCCGTCACCGTCCAGGTCGCCGCTCGCGATCGAGATCCCGAAGTGGTCGCTCTCCTCCGGCGTGCCCGGCACTCCCGCGGAACTCTGGGTGAGGGTGACCTTCTTGGTGGTCAGACCGTCGGCCGACCCGAGGGCCACGACCACGGCGCCCGCGGCCTCCGCCCCGCCGACGGTCTTGTACGGCGCGCCGACCGCGAGGTCCCGGTGCCCGTCACCGTTGAAGTCGTCGGCGAGCTTGGCGGGTGCGGCGGCTGCCGATGCCACTGGACCGACGACGAGGAGGCCGCCGGTCAGCGAGGTGACGGCCGCGGTGGCGACGGCGGTGGCGACAGCGGTGCGGAAGGACAGGGGCATGAAGGTTCTCTCCTTGGAGCTGTGCTTGACGGTGCCAAAGACAATCCGAGGAGTCGAAGGGTTGTACGAGATGTGGGGGCGGGGGCGTGCGGGTTGGGTTACGCGCCCTCTGTGGTGCCGTGTTCCGTTGTTCAGGGAGTTCGGCGTACCGATCGGCCTGCGAGGGTGTCTGTGCGGCGGCCGTCCTCCATGACGAACTTGCCGTCGATCAGGACGTGCGGGATGCCCGTCGGGAGGGTGCGGGGGGCGTCGAAAGTGGAGCCCGCCGCTACCGTCTGCGGGTCGAAGAGGACCAGGTCCGCGCGGTAGCCCTCGCGGACGATGCCGCGGTCGGGCAGGCGCAGGCGGGCCGCCGGGCGGCCGGTGAGGTGGGCGACGCAGTCTTCGAGGGTGAGGACGCCGAGTTCGCGGACGTAGCGGCCGAGGTACTGGGGGAACGTGCCGTACGCGCGCGGGTGCGGCTTGAAGCCCTGGAGGATGCCGTCGCTGCCGCCCGTGTGCACGGGGTGCTGCATGATCGCCTGGACGTTCTCCTCGTGGCCGACGTGCTGGAGGATCGTCGAGCCGAGTTTGTCCTCGATGAGGAGGCGGCGGGCGGTGACCCAGGGCTCCTCGCCGCGCTCGGCGGCGGACTCGGCGACCGTTTTGCCCACGTAGGAGGTCAGGGCGGGTTCGGAGACGCCGGAGATCTCGATCCTGTCCCACTCGATCGGTACGCCGTGACAGCCGTCGGCGCCGATGACCTCCATGTGGTGGCGGATCTTCTCGGCGGTCGGGTCGTCCTGGAGGCGGGCGAGGATCGAGTCCGGGCCGCCCTCGCTCGCCCAGCTCGGCAGCATGGCGACGAGGGTCGTGCAGCCGGGGGTGTAGGGGTACGTGTCGAGGGTGATGTCCGCGCCGTTCGCGAGCGCGGAGTCCAGGAGGGCGAGCAGGTCCGGCGCCTTGCCCTTGTTCACGCCGAAGTTCATGGTGGCGTGCGCGAGGTGGAGGGGGCAGTTCGCCGTGCGCGTGAGGTTGACCATCTCCTCGTACGCCTGGAGGGCGCCGGCGCCGTAACTGCGGTGGTGAGGGCAGTAGTAGCCGTTGAACTGCGCCACCACCTTGCACAGCTCGGTGAGTTCGGAGTCGTCGGCGTACATGCCGGGGGTGTAGGTGAGGCCCGAGGACATGCCGACGGCGCCCTGCTCCATGCCTTCGGCGACGAGCTGCTTCATCCGCTCGACCTCGGCGGGCGTGGCCGGACGGTCGTCCCAGCCGACCGCGTACATACGGACGGTGCCCTGCGGGATGAGGTAGGCGGCGTTGACGGCTGTGCCCTGCCGGTCCAGGCGGTCCAGGTACTCGCCGACCGTGCGCCAGTCGAAGTCGATGTCGCTGCCGTCGCCGTTCCAGCCGGTGATGGCCTGGCGGACCTGGGCGAGGGTGCGGTCGTCGACGGGGGCGTAGCTCAGTCCGTCCTGGCCGATGACCTCCAGGGTCACGCCCTGGGCGGCCTTCGCGCTGTGGTCCGGGTCGCGGAGGAGGGCGAGGTCGCTGTGGGCGTGCATGTCGATGAAGCCGGGGGCGAGGGCCAGGCCGTGGGCCTCGACCGTGCGGGTTCCTGTGGGGCGGGGGCCCGCGCCCCCCTCGCGGTGGATCGTGGTGATCCTGCCCTCGTGTACGCCGACGTCTGCTCGGTACGAGGCACCTCCGGTGCCGTCGATGACGCGTGCGTCCCGGATCACCAGGTCCATGGTGGTGCCTCTCTCTTGCGTGGGCGCAGATTGTGCGCGGTGTACCCGGCCTCCGGCCGGGTTTTTGCCCACCCGCCCACCCGTTGCTCCGGGTAATCGGGTGGGTGGGGGACATCCGTCGCGGAGCGGCGGGTCTGGGTTGGGCGCTCGCCCTGTGACGCGGGGCAATCGGGCGGGTGGGCGGGAGAGTTCCGCCGCGGAGCGGCGGGTCTGTTCTGCTCCCGCATCGCGGGGTGACCCCGCACCGCCCAAGACCCAGGGGTCAGAAATAGGTGCGGATGTAGTCCGTGACCGTTCCGTCCGCCTCGACCAGAGGAATCAGCTGCCACTTGTCGAAGGACGTGCAGGGGTGGGAAAGGCCCAGGCCCACCCAGTCGCCCACGGCGAGATCCGCTTCCGGCGTCGTACGGACCCAGCCGTGCTGGTCGGAGAGGCCCGTCACCGTGACGCCCGTCGCGGGACGGTCGACGCCGTCCCGGTGGACGACCTGCGCCTCGGGCAGGTCGATGTCGTACGCCGCGTCCCGCTTGCCCGCGTTGGTGAACGCCTGCTCCGACGTCGGCCGGGAGACCACCTGCGTCCAGAGCCGGAACGCGGGGTGCAGCGCGCCCTCGTCCGGGACCCGGTTGAACGGCGTCAGGTGGCGGTAGTGACCGTCGTCGTGCGAGACGTACGCCCCGGAGCGCAGCAGCTTGAGGACGGGAAGGGAGAGCGCGGGGAGCTCCGCGAATACGTTCGCCACCGCGTCGAACCACGCGCTGCCGCCCGCGCTGACCACGACCTCGTCCAGGTCCGCGAACCGGTTCGCCTTGTCGAACTCCACGAGCAGGGTGGTCAGCCGGCGCAGCCACGCCTCCACCCGCTCGGACGTCGCGTCCGGCACCTCGCCCTCGTACCCGGCGACGCCCACGAGCCGCAGCGTGTCCGCCGCCGCGACCGCGTTGGCGATCTCCACGCACTCGGCCTCGGTCCGCACACCGGTCCGCGCGCCGTCGCCTGCGCCCAGCTCCACCACGACGTCGACGGGACGCGTCGCGCCCGCCGCGCGCAGAGCGGCGTCCATCAGGGCGACACCGGCCTCGGAGTCGACGTAGCAGATGAAGCGGAAGGAAGGATCCGCGTCGAGCTCGGCCGCGATCCAGCGCAGCGCCGCCGCGTCCACCAGCTCATTGGCGAGGAAGATCCGCTCCACCCCGAAGGCCCGCGCCACCCGTACCTGATGCGGTACGGCGAGCGTGATGCCCCACGCGCCGTGCTCCATCTGCCGCGCGAAGAGCTGCGGCGCCATGGACGTCTTGCCGTGCGGCGCGAAGGCCAGGCCGTGCCGCTCGGAGTACGTCTCCATCAGCGCGAGGTTGTGTTCGAGGCGCTCGGCGGAGAGGGCGAGGACGGGGGTGGTGAATCCGTCCGTGAAGAGGTTCCGGCGCTGGGCCGCGAGCTCGCCGACCGTCAGGCCCTCCGCGTCCGGCGGAAGACCCTTGAAGCGGTGGTCGACCCGCTCCTGCGCAAGCCGGTCGAGCTCCTGTGCCTGACGTGCTGCGGCGGAGCGGTCGGCTGCGTTGCCGGCGGCCATGGCGCCTCCTCGAAAAGGTGCGTTGCATAATGTGCAACGGTCATTGCGTATGTCGCTTACTGCTGTCTAACATCCGAGCCAACGCCGGGTCAACGGATCCGGGCAGTCGATCCGGGCAGTCGTTTGAGGGGCAGGAAGATCGTGACGGCAGAGGCCGCGCAGACCGCGAAGGCAGCAGCGGACGGAGACGTGGACGTCGTCGCGCTCGGCGAATCCATGGTCACGTTCCTGCCCTCCCGCGCCGGCCGCCTCGCCGACGTACCCTCCTTCGATCGCGGAATCGGCGGCGCCGAGTCGAACGTCGCCTGCGCGCTCGCCGCGGCCGGGCACCGCACCCGCTGGGTCAGCCGCGTCGGCGCGGACGGCTTCGGGGACCACCTCGTCGAGGCCATCGCCCGCTACGGCGTCGACACGCAGGCCGTGCGGCGCGACCCGCGGCGCCCCACCGGCATCTACTTCCGCACCGCCGACGACCGCGACACCGACGCCCACGAGGTGCTCTACTACCGCGCGGGATCCGCCGCATCCGCGATGGCGCCGCACAGCGTGGACCGCCAGGCCCTGGACGCGGCCCGCATCCTGCACCTCTCCGGCATCACCGCCGCCCTCTCCGCGGACTGCCTCGCCCTCCTGCGCGAACTGACCGCACCCCGCCCCGGCCGCCCGCTGGTGTCCTTCGACGTGAACCACCGCCCCGGTCTGTGGAGCGGGGAAGCGAACCAGGCGAACGAAGGACCCCGCGTCCTCCTCGACATCGCCCGCGGCGCCGACCTCGTCTTCGTCGGCGAGGACGAGGCCGCCGACGCCTGGGGCATCACCGGCGGCCCCGACGCCATCCGCGCCGCGCTCCCCGAGCCCGCGACCCTGGTCGTCAAGCAGGGCAGCGAGGGCGCCACCGTCTACACCGAGGACGAGCCCGCCGTCTTCCGGGCCGCCCTCAAGGTCGACGTCGTTGCCCCCGTCGGCGCCGGAGACGCCTTCGCCGCCGGGTTCCTCTCCGCCACCCTGCGCGGACTCCCCGCCGACCAGCGCCTTCGCCACGGCCACCTGATGGCCGCCGCCGCGCTCACCGTCCCCGGCGACCTCGCCACGCCTCCCGCGAGGGAGGACGCCGATCGCCTCGCCGCCCTGGACGCCGAGGCCTGGGGGACACTTCGTCTCGGCCCGGGCTGGACCGACGGCACCCCCGGGAACGACACCGTGAACCACGACGCCGTGAACACTGAGGCCAAGGAGGAGGCACGTACATGAGTCAGACCGTCGACCGAGCCCTGTCCATCCTGCCGCTGCTCGCCGAAGGCCCCGCGGACCTCGGCAAGGTCGCCGAGCGCCTCGACGTGCACAAGTCCACCGCACTGCGGCTCCTGCGCACGCTCCACGAACACGGCCTGGTCTACCGCCAGTCCGACCAGCGCTACCGCCTCGGCGCCCGCCTCTTCGCGCTCGCCCAGGAAGCCGTCGAGAACCTCGACGTACGCGAGATCGCGCACCCCCACCTCCTCGCGCTCAACGAGAAGTGCGGCCACACGGTCCACCTCGCGGTCTACGAGGAGCAGGAAGTCCTCTACATCGACAAGGTGGAGAGCCGCTACCCGGTGCGGATGTACTCGCGCATCGGCAAGCCGGTGGCGATCACGGTCGCCGCCGTCGCCAAGCTCCTCATCTCGGACTTCCCCGAGGCCGAGCGCCGCGCGATCGCGGAGAAGCTCGACTACCCCACGTACACGTCCCGTTCGACGCCCAACGCCGCCGCTTTCCTCAAGGAATTGGCGACCGTGCGCGAACAGGGCTGGGCCACCGACCTCGGTGGCCACGAGGAGTCCATCAACTGCATCGGGGCCCCCATCCGCGGTGCGGACGGCCGGGTCGTCGCCGCCATGTCGGTCTCAGCGCCGAATGTCGTCGTCACCGCCGACGAACTCCTCACGCTGCTCCCGCTGGTGCGCCGTACGGCGGACGCCATCAGCCGGGAGTACTCCGGCAAGTCACCCCTCAAGGAAGCCTGAACGACCGATGACCGAGAACACCGTAAAGACAGCACTCACCCCGGCCACCCACACGACCCCGCCCGCGAAGTTCTCCCACGGCGTCAAGAAGGGCAACATCCTTCAGGTCGCCGGTCAGGTCGGCTTCCTCCCCGCCGAGGAGGGCAAGGCCCCCACCCCCGCGGGCCCCACCCTGCGCGAGCAGACCCTCCAGACGTTCGCCAACGTCAAGGCGATCCTCGAAGAGGGCGGCGCGACCTGGGACGACGTGATGATGATGCGCGTCTACCTCACGGACGTGGACCACTTCGCGGAGATGAACGAGATCTACAACGCGTACTTCGAGGAGCAGGGCCTCAAGGCCCCCGCCTCGGCCCGCACCACCGTCTACGTCGGCCTGCCCAAGGGTCTGCTCATCGAGATCGACGCGCTCGCCGTCCTGGGCTGATCCGCCCCTCTCGCTGAAACCCCCGCAAGCCGTAAGTCGTCACGGCGCGGCTCCCAACTCCCCCCTTCGGGAGCCGCGCCGTGATCCCCCCTGCCCCGAAAGCTCCATGCACTTACGAGGTCAAAGATGTCCCCGTCCCCCTTCGCCGCGCTCGCGGCCGCCGCCCCCGCAGAGGCACCACCTCACACCGGCGGCATCCTCACCCTGATCGACGGCACCGCCGGTCTCCTGACCGTCGCCGCGCTCGGCATCGTGCTGCTCCTCTTCCTGATCATCAAGGTCAGGCTCCAGCCCTTCGTGGCGCTGCTCGCGGTCTCCATAGTCGTCGGCCTCTCGGCCGGCCTCTCCGTCACCGAACTCTTCGGCACGGTCCAGAAGTCCGACGCGGTCTCCGTCATCGAGTCCGGCATGGGCGGCATCCTCGGCCATGTCGCGATCATCATCGGCCTCGGCACGATGCTCGGCGCGATCCTGGAAGTGTCGGGCGGCGCCGAAGTCCTCGCCTCCCGTCTCCTCGGCCTCTTCGGTGAGAAGCGCGCGCCCCTCGCGATGGGTCTCACGGGCCTCATCTTCGGTATCCCGGTCTTCTTCGACGTCGGCATCTTCGTCCTCGCGCCGATCGTGTACGCCGCCGCCAAGCGCTCCGGCAAGTCGATCCTGATCTACTGCCTGCCCCTGCTCGCGGGTCTTTCGATGACCCACGCGTTCCTGCCGCCGCACCCCGGCCCGGTGGCCGCCGCCGGTCTGCTGCACGTGGACCTCGGCTGGGTCATCCTCATGGGCATCGTCTGCGGCATCCCGGCCGTCCTCGCCGCCTGGGTCTTCTCCGCCTGGATCGGCAAGCGCATCTTCGTGCCCGTCCCGCAGGACATGGTCGAGGCCGCCGACGAGGCCAAGGCCGCGGTCGTCGCCGAGCAGCGCGCCGCGGGCGTGCAGCCGAGCGAGAAGCCGGTGCCGCTCGGCATCGTGTTCGCGATCATCGGAACGCCGCTGTTCCTGATCCTCCTCGCGACCTTCTCGTCGATCGCCTTCGACCCCTCGACCCTGCGCAGCGTCATCGAGTTCTTCGGCAGCCCCTTCGTCGCCCTGACGATCGCCCTGCTGATGGCGTACTACCTGCTCGGCATCCGGCGCGGCTGGTCCCGCAAGTCCCTGGAGACGGTCTCGACCTCGTCCCTGAAGCCGGTCGGCAACATCCTGCTCGTGGTCGGCGCCGGCGGCATCTTCGGCGCGGTCCTCAAGGCGAGCGGTGTGGCCACGGCCCTCTCGGACACCTTCCAGGACGTCGGCCTGCCGATCATCGTCCTCGCCTACCTGCTCTCCCTGGTCCTGCGCGTCGCCCAGGGCTCGGCGACGGTCGCGATCGTCACGACGGCGGGCATCGTCGCCCCGCTCCTCACCGAGGGCGACTACTCCCAGGCGTTCATCGCCCTGGTCATCATGGCGATCTCGGCGGGCTCGATCTTCGCCTCGCACGTCAACGACGGCGGCTTCTGGATGGTGGCGAAGTACTTCGGCATCTCGGAGCGGGACACCCTCAAGACGTGGACGGTCCTGGAGTCGGTCCTCTCCATCGCGGGCTTCGCGGTCGCGGCCGTGGTGAGCCTGTTCGTCTAGCGCGCTCGTACGTTCATGGGGGCGCCCCGGCCGTCGCGGCCGGGGCGCCCCCGACCCGTTTCCGCCCTGCGCGCGCCCGGAGTACGACCGGCGGCAGCGGTCCAATGGAAGGCGAGGGGAGAACGGAACGGGCTTGTGATGGCTGTGACGCCGGTGCGATCCTTGCCGCCATGTCACCGCCTCCTCACATACCCGATCACGGATTGGTGCTCGAGGAGGTGAGGAAGGTGCGGCGGGCCGGCGTCGTCAGACTGCGTGAGACGGACACGCCCGAGCTGATCCGTATCGCCGGGGAACTGCCCGCGGCCGACGGCGAGTTGTCCTTCGGTGCGGTCGAACGGCTGCTGCGCGCCGCCGTCGCCACGATCGGCGGCGGCAGCCTCCAGACCGCCGCCGAGTACACCCTCGGCCTCGCCCAGGGCACCCGCGACTGGCCACCCGCCGACCGGCGCCGAAGGGCCGCCCAGGTGTACGGGGTCAGCGTCGAACGGTTCCGCAAGCACCACGAGTTGATGGTGCTCGGACAGATAGCCGAGCAGGTCGTCGGCATCGCGGTCCGGACACCGGGGGAGGACGGCGGGACGGCGGGTGGACTGCCCGCCGCCCACCGCGAGCTCCGGCTCGCCCTGCACGGGCGCGCCGTCACCGTCACCGTGCACGTCCACTCCGTGGACCTGCTGCGGGACGTGGACGTCGTCGTCTCGCCGACCAACACGTACTTCGCGCTGCCCGCCGCCTACAAGTCGTCCGTGTCGGCGACCCTGCGGAGAGCCGGCGCGCGCAAGGACCCGACGGGGGGTCTCGTCGAGGACCACGTCCACGACGAGTTACGGGGATGGGCCGCCCGGCACGGAACACCGGGCCGGGCGGCCCTGCCGGGCACGGTCGTCGCCACCTCCGCCGGCGCCCTGGGGGAACAGGGCGTCCGGCGGATCTACCACGTGGCGGTGGCCGTGCCCCGGCCCGAGACCAACGACTACGACGTACAGCCCGCCGACGTGACCCGCGGTGTGGCCCGCGCCTTCGCCCTGCTCGCCGAGGAGTCCCGGGCGAGCGATCCGCCCCTCACCTCCATCTGCCTCCCGCTGCTCGGCGCGGGGCGCGGCGGCCTCCCGCCGCTGGAGAGCTTCGGCGCGCTGTGGGCCGCGGTGGAGGCGGAGCTGGCCCGCGGCGCCGACTGGGACATCCACTTCGTCGTCCGCCGCCATGCACGCGCCGACCTCATCGAGAGACTGCTCGCGGGGCTCACCGACCGCGGGGCCCGGGATGCCAGGGGGAACCCGTGAATCCGTACGCCGTGCTCGCGGCCGCCGCCGCGCTCTGGGACCGCATCGCCGAACGGCTCGACCAGCCGCTGCGCGACCGCCTCGCCACGCTGCTGGGCGTCGTACGCGCACCGGACGCGGACGAGAGCGCCCGCAGGGAAGCGGCCGACCGGGCGGCGGGGCTGCTGCGGGAGCGGCTGCCGGAGGAGTTCGGCGCCGGGGGCGAGGCGCGGCTCACCCTGGACGCCGGGCCGGCGGACGCGGTCGGCGAAGACCTCGGCTACCAGGGGTTCCGTTTCGAGGACCTCGCCGTACTCCTGATCGACGGCCACCGCATGGTCGGCCCCGTGCTCGGCCCGGTCCGCGAACGGCTGCTCGCCGCGCCCGCCCTGGACGCCGACACCGTACTGCGGCACGGCGGCAACCCCTTCGCGCCCGAGCTGATCCGGCTGCCCGGCGCGGGCGGACTGCCGCGTCTGCCGCGCTTCCAGTTCTCCGAGGACGCGATGCCCTGGCTCGTCGTGCTCGAAGTCAACGCCGTCCTCGCCGCCGACCGCGACCCCTGGGGCGCCGCCGACTGGTGGCTCTCCGCCAACGCCTGGCTCGGCACACCGCCCGCCCAGCTCCTCGGCGCCGGACGTGACCGACAACTCGCGGACACCGCACGGTTCTTGATGGAGGGTGAGTAGCGTGCCCAACTACCGCCCGCCCGAGACCATGACCGGCACGCCCGCCAAGGTCACCCTGGAACGCGGCACGATCCTGCACCGCGTGCACAAGTCCCGCCGCGACGCCGCCGGATTCAACCCCGGCCCCGCGCACTGCCTCTACGGCGGCGGCCGCTTCGACGGCACCGCCTGCGACCCCTACGGCTACCTCTACGCGGGCCTGAGCCCGGCCGCCGCGGTCTGCGAGACGCTGCTGCGCTCCCTGCCGTTCGACCCGGCGGGCGGCCCCCGGCTGCTGCCGCGGGTCGGCGTCGAGGGGCGGCGTCTTTCCACGCTGCGGCTCACCACCGACCTCACCGTCGTATCGCTGATGAGCGCACAGGAACTGGCCGCCGTCCACCAGGACAGCTGGCTCGTCCAGACCGAGGCGATCGACTACGCGTACACGCGCGACTGGGCCCACTGGATACGCGACCACACCGACCCCTGGGCGCAGGGCTTCGTCTGGTCGTCGAAGCGCGAGCCCGGCGACCGCACGGTGCTGCTGTTCGGCGACCGGTGCCCGCAGGGAGCCGTCGAGGCCGTCGAGGCGAACGCGGTGGACTTCGGCACGGCGGACGGCGAGCAATGGCTCAACTCCGTTCTCCAGCCGTACTATGCGCGCCTCGCGCCCTGAGAGCCCTCTGAACACGCAGGCGTCACCACACGCAAGGGCCACCACACGCAAGGGCCACCACACGTAAGGGTCACCACACGCAAGGGCCACCACACGTAAGGGTCACCGTGCTCGACGAGAACAGCCGGTCGCAGCTCGAAGAAGAGCGGGACGAGGTCCTCGACCGCATCGCGGAGCTGCCGTCCGATGCGCAAGAGGCGCCCGTGCTGTGCGCGTACGCGGGCGAACTGAGCTACCGCATCTACCTGACGGCCGGGAGCGAGCCGGACGACGCCGACCTGCAACTGGCCTCCGAAGCCTTCGCCCTGGCCTTCGCGGCGCCCGGCGCGGACGACGACTGGCACGCCTGGCGGATCGTGTACGCGCACGTACGCGCCTTAGAGTACGACGCCGAACCCACCCCCGAACTCCTCGCACAGTGCTGGGAGTTGTTGCTCGACGGAACCGAGTCCCTGTCCGCCGACGATCCCGCGTACGACGCCCCGCGCGTCCTGGGCCGCCACCTGCTCGCGCTCTGCGCGAGGGAGCGGTACACGCGAGCCGGGGAGGCGCCCCGGGAGGAGCGGGCCGCCCTGCTCGACGAGGCACTGCGCCGCAGCGCCGACGCCGACACGGCCCTGGAGGCGGGCAGCCAGGAAGTCGTCGACCTGTGGGAGGCGCAGGGATTCCTGCGGCTCGAACGCTGCCTGCTGGGCGGCGGCGCCGAGAACGCGGCGGCCGCCGTCGCGCACTACAAGGCGGTGCTCGAAGCCGCCCTGTCCGGCACCGACCTGCCGTTCGTACGGCACAGCCTGGGCGTCGCGCTGCTCGTGCACGGCAGGGCGACCGCCGACCGGGACGAACTGGAGGAGGCCCGCGAGGCGTTCGGCACGGCGGTCCGCGACGCCCGCAGACGTACCGGCGAAGAGCCGTCGTGGGCCGGGGAGGCGGAGAGCAGGGCCGTCTTCGTCCGCGTCGTGATCTGGTCCACCTGGAAGGACCAGGCGCACGCGGCGGCGGGCGAGGTCGAACTGATCGCGCTGCTCAAGAGGCCGGGCGTGGCGGAGGAACTGCTGCCGCAGATGCTCGACGGATTCGGGCGGCTCCTCTACGACAGGGCGAACGTCCGCGGTGACGCGGCAGGCTGCGACCGGGGCATCGCCCTGATGCGTCGCGCGGTCACCGAGTGGCAGCCCGAACGGGACGGCAGTGTCACGGCGGCGGCCCTTTTCCTCGGCTTCTGCCAGCAGACCCGCCACGCCGCCGACCCGGATCCCGCCCGCGTCGCGGATGTCGCCGAGGCGGCCGCACTCGCCCTCGCGGACGAGAACGCGGTCGCCGAGGTGCGCAAAGGCGCGCGGATTCTCGCCGCCTGGGCCCAGTTCCGCGGCGCCGAACAGAAGGACGGCGCGCGGTCGTCGCAGGACGTGGAACTCAAGGACGTCTACGGCGAGTTGTTCCGCGACATCGAGGAAGGCCGTACGTTCCTCGACTTCAGCGGGACCGACGAGGACTTCCCCGGGCTCCTGGCGGGCTTCAGCCCCGAACGCCAGGCGGCCGTGTTCGACGAGATGTACGCCGAGTGGAGTGCGCTGGAAACCGGCCAGGGGCGCGCGAAGGGCGCCGCCCTGCTGCTCTCGCACCTGCGGATCCTCGATCCGCACGGCGTCCATGTCAGCGCCGCCCAGAAGGCCGATCTGGTGGCGGCCGCGCTCGAACACGGCAAGGACGACCCGCAGTGGCAGCACACCGCGCACATGGCGGCGGGCTCGGCCCTGATGGCCGACGAGATGGCGGGCGCCGGAGCCGGCATGGACGCGGTCCTCGACCACTTCGCCCAGGCACAGGCCGCGGGCGCGCGGGCCGGCGGCGGATCCGCCGGGCACGGGCTCGACCTGGCGAGGATGATGGCCACCAACCACCGGGGGCAGACCGGCGGCGGCGCGGACGACGTCGAGGCGGCCCGCGCCCAGTGGCGGGAGCTGCGCGACCGGCCGGGCCTGCCCGCGCACACCCGCCTGATCATGGACGCGCAGCAGGCGTCCTTCGACGCCCAGACCGCGATCCGGCACGGTGACCTCGAAGCCGCGGACCGGCACACCGCCGTCGTCATCGAGGTGCACGCCGGTCTCGACCCCGAGGACCCCTCCCGCGCCGAACTGTGGACGCTCATCGAGATCGACCGGATGATCCGCGACGACTTCGCCGAGCAGATCGGCGAGCCGCCCGCCCCGCCCCTGGTCGGCAGGCCCACCGCCGCGAGGCTGCGCAGGGACGCGGCGAAGCTGCCGCGCGACCACCGGGCCTGGGTCCTCGGCGACAGCGGAATCGTCCGCTTCACCCGGGCGAAGGAGTCCCTGGACTCCGCCGCCCTCGCCGAGGCGATGGAGCTGGTCCAGGAGGCCCACGACCTGGCCGACGAGGGCAGCGACAGCAAGCTGCGGTACGCCTCCTGCCTCGGCGCGGGCCACTGCGCGCTCGCCGAGATCCAGCGCGACCCGCGGGCCCGCGAGCGCCACCTCACCCGGGGCATCGAGATGCTGGAGTACTCCTACGGCGTGGTCGGCGGCCCCGAGCACCGCCTGTACGCCTCCACCGGGCTCGGTCTCGCCCGCGCCTACCGCGCCCGTGACTCGCTGCGCGCCGGCGACCGCGCGACCGCACGCCGCATCGGACTGGACGCCCTGCGCGGCCACGCCTGGGCCGCCCTGCTCCAGTCGGGCACCGAACACGCCACGCAGGCCGCGGAGAAGGCCACCGGATCGGCGCTCGAAGTCACCGCGTGGTGCCTGCGCGACAACGCCCCCGAGGACGCGGTACGCGCGCTCGACGCCTGCCGTGGCCTCGTCCTGCACGCGGCGACCACGTCGAGCACCGTGCCGGAGCGGCTCGCCGCGGTCGGCCGCGAGGATCTGGCGGACCAGTGGCGCGGGGTGGGCGCCGCTTCCGGGGAGGCCGCCGACCCGCTCTCCGCCACGCAGGCACCCCTGTCGGTCCCCAGCGCCCTGCGCCGCCGCGTCCTCGCCGCGCTCACCGGCGAGGAGGCGCCGCCCGGCGAAGGCACCGCGCAGGACCGGCTCCTCGACCCGCCGGCCCCCGCCGAGATCGCCACCGCCCTGCGCACCCTGGGCAAGGACGCGCTGGTCTACCTCGTCCCCGCGTCCGAGGACGGGGGAGGAGCGGCGGTCGTCGTCACCAACGGCGGCGACGTGCACTCCGTGCCGCTGCCGAAGCTGAGGGAGGACGCGGGCCCGCTCAAGGCGTACACGCCCGCGGGCGAAGGCGTACGCGACATGGGCCCGGTGCCGGGCCACGCCCCGCCCGCCCCCGCACCGGCCGCCGCGGCACCCCACCGCGAACGGCTCGACCGGCTCTGCGGCTGGGCCTGGTACGCGGCGATGCGCCCGCTCTTCGACGCGTTCGCCGCGCCCGGCAGACCCGGCAGGGTGCCGCGCCTGGTGCTCGTCCCGATGGGCGCGCTCGGCCTCGTCCCCTGGCACGCGGCCTGGGGCCACACGGACTCCGGAAGCCGCAGGTACGCGTTGCAGGACGCGGAGATCTCGTACGCCGCCTCCGCGCGCCTGCTGTGCGACGTGGCCGCGAGGACCGCCGTCCCGCACACCGGGCGCGCGCTGGTCGTCGGCAACCCGACGGGGGACCTGCGGTATGCGGGCGAGGAGGCGGACGCCGTGCAGCGGGTGTTCTACCCGGACGGGCAGTTCCTCGGGGATCGCTCCGGCGGCCGGTCCGACGGGGCGGGCACTCCGCAGGAGGTGGTGTCCTGGCTGCGGGCGGGCGACGAGGACAGCGGCGGCGTACTGCACCTGGCCTGCCACGCGACGGTGACGGGCCGGTCCGGACTGCGGGGCAGCGCGCATCTCTCGCTCCACGACGGCGAGTTGTCGGCGGAGGAACTGACGGAGGCGCTGAGCGGCGGCGGCCGCGGGCGCCTGGGCCTGGTGCTGCTCGCCGCCTGCCGCAGCCATGTGTCAGGACGCGGCCACAACGAGGCGTACACGCTCTCGACGGCGTTCCTTGTGGCGGGCGCACGCTCGGTCATCGGCTCCCTGTGGCCCGTACCGGACGACGCCACATCCGTCCTGATGTTCCTGACCCACCACTTCCTGCGCACGGAGGGAGAGAGCCCCGCGAGAGCGTTGCGCCGCGCCCAACTGTGGATCCTGGACCCCGACCGCGAACTCCCGCCGGATCTGCCGCCGTTGCTGGCGGCGAGGGCGGGGGGTGTGGACCCGGATGACTTGAGCGGGTGGGCGGGGTTCACGCACCTGGGTCAGTGATCCCCGGCACCACGGTCCGCACCGCGATGGTCCGGGTGGCCCAGAGTCCCGGACCCCCACCGCCTCCGACGCGCCCCAAGTCCCGGCTCCCGCCGCTCCCCGAACGCCCCGAAAGCCGCAGCACACCATCCCCGAGGGCACCCTCACCGGACCGCGAAAGGCCCCCGCCCACTCCCCACGCGGGCAGATGAAACGGCACGGTGTTCAACTCCCTCTCCGCCACCACCAGCTTCAACCAGTCCCGCGCACTCGCCCCGCCCACGACGGCCCGCCCCACGGGCAACGACAACTGCACGGGCTGCCCGTCGAGCGCGTACCCCGTATGCCCCGGAGCGATGAAGTGCCCGGGAAAGAGCTCCGCGTCACTCCGGTAGCCGTCCGTCAGGTCGAGCAGCATGCACCACAGCGGCCGGTCGGGAGAGCGGTTGTGCAGCCGGATCGAGACCCACGGACTCTCCGGCCCGCCGGCTCCCCGCGCGTAAGGGCAGACGATCTCCCCGTCACCGCCCGGAAGCAGCTCCGTACCCTCTTCGTCCCGCGTCCCCCACGGCTTGATCTCCACCCGCACGAGCCCGTCCAGCAGCGAGGGCCGCGACGTGAGGTCCCGGAGCTGATGCCAGCGGGTGAGATGGACCAGGCAGTCCGCGACGCGCCCCGCGTCCGCCGACGGCAACGGCTCCACGAACGGCGACCCGTCCCTGCGCAGCACATGCGCCGACGCACCCCGGGCCTCGACCCGGAAGTGCAGGTCCCCGGCCTCCGCGGGCGAGTCGACCACCCGGAGCAGCGGCGACGAACCGAGCACATCCCGCAACCCCTCCGAAGCGCCGTCCGCTTCGGCCCCGGTGACCGCCACCGCCACCGTCGCCGGGGCGAGCGCGAGCGCGGACAGGGCCACCGGATAGACCCGCGACGCGACCGGCGCCCAGTCCACGGGATCGACGAGCGTCCGGTGCCCGTGCACGGCCCGCGCCCGTACGACCCCGCCGTCACCGGCACCGGGCAGCACCGTGAACTCGGTCCCGGAAGCGGCCGCCTGCGACCCCTCGCGCAGCCCGTGCCCGCTGCCGCAGTCCACCTCCCAGCCCTCGGTCCCGTACCGCAGGAGGTAGGGGCTCGGCGCGCGCGAGACCGAGCCGCCCAGGAACGGCAGGTCCGCGACACCGCCGGGCTCGGCAGGATGGAGAACCGGCTGCTGTCCGCCCCCGGAACGCTGGAGCCGCGCGTCGGCGGCGGACAGCAGCTCACGGTAGGTGGCGTCCGCGCCCGCCTCCCGTACGGCGCCGAGCAGCGCGTAGGTGAAGGCGCCCTGCCTGCGGCCCGCGAAGTGGCCTTCGTAGGAACGCTGGTCGAGCCTGCTCGCGGCAAGCAGCACATGCCGCCGGAGACCACTCGCGGGACCGCCCCCGGCGCCCGTCGCCTCCCGCGCCCCGGTCGCGTCCGCCCCCGTGAGGCCCCAGTCCCATCCGTCCCCCGGCGGCGCATAGCGCGCCGTGAGCTCCGAGTCCCGGGTCGCGCCCCCGGCGTAGCAGCAGTCGAGCACGGCCGCGGTGTGCGCGCCGCGTGCGGCGACCGCGTCGAGCAGCACGCCCAGGCGCTTGTCGGGCAGCGGGCCGTCCACGCAGACGAGGGCCTGATTGCGGCCGGTGGCCTCGATCAGGAGGTCCGCGCCCGTCGCCCGCGACTGCGTGCCGTGCCCGGAGAACCAGAACAGCGCCGTGTCCGAGGGTCCCGCGGCCCCCAGATGGTGCTCGATGGCCTCCGTGACGGCGGCTGTCGTGGCCTCGGCGTCCAGCAGGACCCGTACGTCCGCCGTCGCGCCCGCGCGTTCCGCGAGCAGCCGGCCTGCCTCTCTCGTGTCGTTGACGCATCCGGTGAGCGGTGTCGCCATGTCCCGCGGATAGTCGTTGATGCCCACCAAGAGCGCATAGATCGTCCCCATGGCGGAGAGTCTGACAGCGACGGGGGTCCGCCATCGCCCCCGCACTGGGCGTGAACAGGTCGTCTTTCGGGCGCGGTTGGGTCAAGAGCCTGCAAATGTCCATGTCAGGTCGCACTATTGACGTGGCGTCACTATTCTTCTGGCACCGCTTGCTTCCTCACGTACTACTCAGCACTTCACGCGTCACCGAGCACTTCACGCGCCACTCCGCCGGCCCTGCGCCGGCTCACCACCCATGACTCTCGGGGGACACATGGGGCACATCGAGCGTCCACGGCGAATCGTCCAGACCGGGCAGCAGCTCACGCCCGGCCTCGGCAAGGAACAGCGCACCACCCGGGCTCCCGGTGCGGCGGGCCCGCACCGCCGCGAGCTGTACCGCGCACGGGAGCGGCCCCTCATGGACGCCGTGACCCGCCTTGACGCGGGGCTCGACGAGGGAGCGCGCCGGCAGCTCGCGGAGTGGATCGGCGAGGAGTACCGGACGGCCTACGGGGACGTGCCGCTCGGACTCGTCGCCGTCTGCCACCTGGGCCCGCCCTACATCGACCACGTCCTCAACCTCTTCCACGTCATCCTGCGGCACTTCGCC
Source organism: Streptomyces sp. NPDC046925 (assembly GCF_040644915.1). Classification (NCBI taxonomy): domain Bacteria; kingdom Bacillati; phylum Actinomycetota; class Actinomycetes; order Kitasatosporales; family Streptomycetaceae; genus Streptomyces; species Streptomyces sp. NPDC046925. Next base: position 71,253 of record NZ_JBEYWZ010000006.1, read on the forward strand.
CCGGCCGAACCGATGCCCGAGCCGTTCGCGCAGGCCCGGATGCTGGTCAGGTCCGGCGGATACGCGTACGTCGAGGTGTACGACGGCGGACTGGTCCTCCCCGTGCTCGCGGACGGAACCGTCGTACGCCCCTGAGCCGCCCCCTCCCGGCGTGACCGCCCCACAGCCCCAACCACCACAGACCAGTGTGATCGGAGACCCGTATGTCCGAGGTGGACTACACGCTGCGCCGTCAGGTGCAGGAAGTCAGCAACCTCGTGGTCAGGCTCGGCGAGCAGGTGAGCTCGGTGTCCGGCCAGGTGGCGACTGTCGACAGCAATCAGCAGCAGACCCGCAGTGAACTCCAGCAACTGCGCGACGAGTTCATGGCGTTCGTCAAGCAGGCCGAATCCACCGCCAACGTGCAGCGCGCCGAGACCCGGATCGGCGTCATCCAGGACCAGGTGGACCACGAGTTCGGCCACCACAAGACGGTGCGCCGCACCGCGGTCGGCATGCTCCAGGCCTTCGACGTGGGCCTGGTGTCCGAGGACAACGTCCGCATGGTCAGCGACCAGCTGATGATCCAGACGCCCCGCTACTGGCTCGCGCCCGCCCTGGTCGCGCTCGCCTCCTGGTCGGCCGACGACCGGGAGCTGTGCGAGCGCGGCGTGGAGGAGGCCTTCCGGCGCTCCCCGGACCGCACCGCGCTCTTCTTCGCGCTCGTGCTGCGCCGCCAGGGCCGCAAGGAGTCCGCGGTCCGCTGGCTGCGGCACTACCTCCTCGCGCAGGACCCGGCGGCGCTCGGCCGTGAGTTCGCCGTCATCCTGGAGTCCATCGCGCAGGGCGCCTTCGGCCTCGTCGGCCGTGAGCTGCTCACCGACACCCTCGCGGGCTGGCGCGAGCATTTGGCCGACGACGCCCAGTCGCGGACCCGGCAGGTCACGCGGTGGCGCGAGGAGATCGACTCGCTGCGCCAGCCGTCCGCCAAGGCCGAGTTCCCGCGCCTGGCGGCGGTCTCCCCGCAGTGGCCCCACCTCGACTCGGCCTACAGCTCCGCGCGGGCACAGCAGGCCCTGCTCGACAAGTACCGGGCCATCATGAAGCGGGAGTTCGAGCCGTCGGACCGTGTCGAGGACGCGGTGGACGACATCCTCGACCGGCTCGTGTCCGAGTACGACGACGAAGAGCTGCCGCTGCGCCGCGACCTCGCCTTCAACCACGCGGTCGTCGGCCACGACGGCGACGTCGTCGCGGCCCGCAAGGCCTCCGACGCGGACTCCGCCTCGTACGAGGAGACGCTCGACTATCTGACGGTGCAGACCACGGCGGCGCTCAACCCGTCCGCGATCGGCACGTCGGCCGCCACCCAGCGCCTTGCCGTCGCCGCCTGCAACGAGTGGTTCTTCGAGGCGCACACCGGCTTCACGCGCGACTACCGCACCTCGGTGCCGCAGGACGTGACGGCGCAGTTCGGCACGGCGCACACCGTCGGTGCGCAGACCTTCCATCTGCCGCCGTGGACCGGCTCGTTCGTCCGGCCGCTCGCCGAACTGGAGAAGTCACTCGCGGGCCACTGGGACCAGCACATGGCCCCGTTCATCGCCTCGCTCGCCTACCCGACGGCCCGCAAGGTCGCGCCGCTGATCGCCGTCGTCGCGGGAATCCTGCTCCTCGTCGGGGCGATCCACATCGGCTTCGCGCTCGTCGCCGCCGTCATCACCGGCGGCGTATGGGGGCTCGTCCTCCACAACGGCGCGCAGGCGGCCAAGCGGAACCAGGACAACGCGCGGCAGCTCCTGGAGCGCGCCAAGACCGACTCGCTCCATCACTTGCGCGGCGCGTCGGCCGAGTTGACCGACTGGTACGAGAAGTACCGCGCCGCCGACCGGGTGGACGCGGACTGCCGCGAAATGATCACGTCGCTCGCCACCGCGACCCAGGGGGGCTCCCCCTTCGAGGGCCGTACCGTCGTCAAGGAGAACCAGTGATGAGCGTTCCCCCGCAGCCCCGGCAGTCACCGGACAGCCAGCGCCCGCAGACCCGTTCGCCGTGGGCCGCCACCGGCAAGCCGCAGGGCGAGCGCGTCACCAACCGGCTGCGCAGGATCGCCGAGGGGCTGCCCGACTGGGAGCCGCTGCCGCCCGGCGAGACCTTCGTGCGGCGCCCCGGAAGCTCGGCGTGAGCACGGGGGCGAACGGACTGTGGGGCGACGGCGGCGCCTACCAGGCCTGGGTCGCCTTCCTGCGCCGCTGGGCCGATTTCGAGGACGTCGACCCGGCCGCGCTGCCCGCGATCACCGAGGAGCAGTACGACGGGGCGACCGTCCAGCGGCTCACGGTCCACCTCGGCGGCGCCCTCGACCGGCGGCTCAAGGAATGGGCCCGGCAGCTGACCCTCGCGATGGGCCCCGCGAACGACGAGTTCTCCTACGGCCGTGAGCTGGCCCAGGCGAGGACCGGCCTGCAGTCCATCCGCGCCATGGCCGGCCACCCGGGGCTCCCGCAGAAGCTGCGCACGGCCATGACGGAGCTGGTCGACCGGCAGATCCCCGAGCTCCAGGACCAGCTGGAACGCTTCCTCGACGACGCGATACGGCGGGGCGGGGACGCACGCCTCCTCGAAGAGCGCCGCCGCACCCTGCGCGACAACGCCCTCACCGGCGTCCTGGCCCAGAGCCCGCCGCCCCCCGCCACCGGCGCCGCCCCCGACCCCTGGGGGTACGACCCGGCCGCCGCACCACGGCGCCGGGTGATCACCGACTGACGAGCGCCCGCCACGAAGGAGCCGGCCCACCCAGCCCCGGCCCACCCCGCCCACTCCCGCGAAGGCCCCATCCGTATGTCGAACTACGCCGAGAGCCTGCACCACCTCGACAGCTACATCTCCGCGCGCGTACCGGTGATCGGCATGCGCACCATCGAGCAGCAGCGCGCCCTGCGCCTGCTGCGGGAGTCCGCCACCCAGCCGCGCCGCAGCAGCATGCCGTTCTGGATCTACACCAGGGCCACGGGCCTGCGTGACCTGCGGACCAATTCGCCGGTCATGGACGACCGGTCGCTCACCGGCGCCATGGAGTTCGCCGCCACCCAGTTCACCAGCAGGGCCAACGCCACGGTGGTCTTCGTCGACCCCGACGGCCTGGAGGCGGACACCCCGGTCACCCGCCACGTGGCCGAGCTGGCCCGGCTCGCCGACAGCAACATGGGCAGCATCGTCCTCATCACGGACACCCCCATCTGGAGCGGCCTCCAGCGGCTCGGCATGAGCCTGCACCTCGACCTGCCGGACGCCGACGAGATGTACGGCATCCTCAGCAGCTTCCTCGGCGACCACCGGGGCCACATCCCCATCGAGTGGAGCGAGGAGGACGCCCGGCGCGCGGCGGAGTTCCTGCGGGGCGTCACCGAGGCGGAGTGCGTCAACCTGATGGCGACCATCGCGGCCAAGGGGTCCATCAAGGAGGCCGACGTCCTGGGCCTCGCGCAGGCCAAGGACCGGATCTTCAGCGATCTCACCGGCCTGGAACGGGTGGCGCTGCGGGAGAGCGACTACTCGATCGGCGGCCTGAGCAGCCTGCGCGAATGGCTGCGCCGCAAGCACGAGCTGATGCACGCCGACCTGCGCGGCACCGAACTGCGCCCGCCGCGCGGGGTACTCCTCGTCGGCGTGCCCGGCTGCGGCAAGTCGCTCTCCGCGAAGGCCATCGCCCACGAGTGGAAGCTGCCGCTGTACCGCCTCGACATGGGCAGCATCCACGGCAAGTACCTGGGCGAGTCCGAGGGCCGCTTCCGGGAGGCCCTCGCGATGGCCGACCGGGTCGCGCCCTGCATCCTGTGGATCGACGAGATCGAGAAGGGACTCGCGGGCCGCGACGACGGCACGGGAGTGCCGCAGCGGATCATCGGCCAGTTCCTCTTCTGGCTCCAGGAGTCCCAGTCGCGGGCCTTCGTCGTCGCCACCGCCAACGACGTCCGCAGCCTGCCGCCCGAGCTCCTGCGCAAGGGCCGCTTCGACGAGCTGTTCTTCGTGGACCTGCCCGACGCCGACGAGCGCAGGGAGATCATCTCCCTCTACCACCACCGCTATCTGAAGACCGCCCCCGAGACCGAGCAGGTGAACCGGCTCGTCGACCTCTCCGAGGGCTTCGCGGGCTCCGACATCGAGTCGGCCCTGCACGACGTGGGCGCGGAGGCACTCCTCAACGGCGGCGCCGCCAACCTGAAGCCCTCGCTGCTCCTGGACACCTTCGCCAACACGGTGCCGATGAGCAGGGTCAACCCGGAGCAGATCGAGGAGATCAGGGCCTGGGGCCGGGAGCGCGCCGTCCCCGCGGGGCGGGCATCGGTCAGCTCGGCACCGGGCGCGGCGAAGCCGGCGCGGCGGATCGTGTTCATGGACGACTGACGGACGGGGTGGGTGCGGGGCCGCCGGTGTACGGCGACCCCGCACCCGATCCCCTCAGCCGGTGCAGTACTGCTGCTCCTTGCCGATCGACCGGTACATGCAGTCGGAATTTTCCAGGAGTTGCAGCACCGCGTCCCTGTTGCGGTTCGTCTCGCGCTCGATCACCTCGTCGGGCGGGTAGAAGCCGCCGCCGCCCGCGGACGACGGATACATCTCGAAGGTGTAGCTGAAGATCTTCTGGTTGCCCCAGAGCCAGTCGTTGATCGACCCGTCCGTGATGTAGAGGTCGCTGGACTGCTGCGGGGTGTAGCCGTTGCTCGCGGCCATCTTCCGGCCGATCGCGGCATGCGCGTCGCGGTCGTCCTGCGTGAGGCCGGGGCCCGTGTCGCTGTACGTGTAGCCGTACGGCCACAGGACCAGCTCGCTGTACGTGTGGAAGTCGATGGAGGCCTTGATCTGCTGCTTGCCGCCGACGACGCGGCTGCGCACGAAGTTGGAGACGACCTTCGTCTCGGGCGCCGACTCGGCGCTCGGGCCGCGGTAGGTCTCGGAGCCCGTGGAGCCGGACGAGCCGCCGCAGCAGCCCCAGCGGTAGGCCCAGTTGCGGTTCAGGTCGGTGCCGACGTTCGACGAACCGCTGTTGGGCTGGCGGTTCTTGCGCCAGCTGCGGTAGGAGCCGGTGGCGATGTCGTACTCGCCGCCGTCCGGGTTCAGGTCCGGCACGATCCAGATCTCGCGCTCGTCGACCATCTTCTTGATGCGGGCGTCCGTGCCGTAGTCGTCGCCGAGCTCGCGCAGCAGGTACAGCGCCATCTCCACGGTCAGGTGCTCGCGGGCGTGCTGGTGGTGGGTGAAGAGGACTTCCGGCTCCGCCTCGTCCGTGCCCACGTTGTCGCTGATCTTGATGGCGATGATGTCGCGGCCCGAGTAGGACTTGCCGATCACCCTCTTGCTCATCAGCGTCGGGTGGGCCGCGATGCGCTGGTCGATCTCCGCGTTCATCTCGGCGTAGTTGTGGTACCTCGCGTCGGCGGGCGGGAAGTCCTTGGCCTCCACCGGCTCGCCGTTCGTCCGCTTCGGGGGCCCGGCCAGGGGCTTGAGCTCGTAGCCCGCGTCCCGGAGCGCCGCGGCCTCGCGGCCGTCGGCCGATACGACCACCGCGCGGGCGTCGACCTCGTCGATGGCGACGCCGGTGCGGGCGATCGCGGTGCGGGCGGCGGGGTCGTCGCCGAGGGGGACCTCGTACTGGCGCGTTTCGTTGTCGGAGGCGGACGCGGTCGTGCCGCGTGCGCTGGACCCGGTGGTGTCCGGTGAGGCGTTGGCGGTGATGGGCGCCGCCACGGCGAGGGCGAGAAGGACTGCGAGGGCAGCGGATCTTCTGCCGCGTATGCGGAGTCGCATGAAGTCTCCTGGGGGTGGGGGATGGGTTCACTGCGACGCGTGCGGTGCGGGTTGCGCGGTGTGCTCTGCGGCGTGCGGGTTGCGCGGCCCCATCGTGGAGGTGTGGCATGCTCCGGTCAACGCTGTCTTCGGCCAACCCCTTGTGCCATGAGCCGCCATGCGGTTTCTTGATCGGCATGGCTGAAACGACAGGCAGTGACGCTGCCACGGGAGACGCGGCGCCCCGCATGCGCAAGGCGAGCTGGAAGTACGTCGGCCCCGGCATCGTCGTCGCCGCTACCGGCGTCGGCGCGGGCGACCTCGTCGCGACGCTCATCGCGGGCAGCAAATTCGGCTACACGCTCCTGTGGGCCGCGATCATCGGCTGTCTGGTGAAGATCTCGCTCGCCGAGGCGACGGGCCGATGGCACCTGGCCACCGGCCGCACCCTCTTCGAGGGCTGGCGCAGCCTCGGACAGTGGACCACCTGGTACTTCGCGATCTACGTCGTCGTCTGGGGCTTCGTCTACGGCGCCACGGCCATGTCGTCCAGCGCCCTGCCGCTCGTCGCGCTCTTCCCCGACGGGCCGAGCCTGAAGGCCTGGGCGATCCTGTGCGGCCTGCTCGGCCTCGCGTTCGTCTGGTTCAACCGGTACGCCGTCTTCGAAAAGGCCATGACGATCGTCATCGGCATGAAGTTCCTGATCGTCGTGTACGTCGCCATCCGCGTCGCCCCCGACCTCGGCAACGCCTTCGCGGGCCTGGTGCCCGCCCTGCCGGACGGTTCGCTGCTCTACACCCTCGGCCTGATCGGCGGTGTCGGCGGCACCATCACCATGGCCGCGTACGGCTACTGGGTGAACTCCAAGGGCTGGACCGACATCAGCTGGCTCAAGGTGATGCGGCTCGACAACCGCGTCGCCTACATCACCACCGGCATCTTCGTCGTCGCCATGATGATCATCGGCGCCGAGCTCCTGCACTCCACGAACATCGCCCTCACCTCCGGCGACCGGGGCCTGATCGACCTCGGTGACGTCCTGGAGGACAAGTTCGGCGCGGTCACCGCCAACCTCTTCCTGATCGGCTTCTTCGCCACGTCCTTCGGCGCGCTGATGGGCGTGTGGCACGGCGTGAGCCTGATGTTCGCGGACTTCGTGGAGCGGCTGCGGCGCGAGCGGGCGGGCGCGGGCGCGCCGGACGCGGGGGAGAGTGCCGCGGGCCCCGGGGGCGGCGACGAGATGGTCAAGGAGGTCGCGGCCGGCAAGCGGGAGAAGTCGGTGCCCTTCCGGGCGTACCTGCTCTGGCTCACCTTCCCGCCGATGGGCCTGCTCTTCCTGGACCAGCCGTTCGGCCTGGTCGTCGCCTACGGCGTGCTCGGCGCCTTCTTCATGCCGTTCCTCGCGCTGACCCTCCTGTGGCTGCTCAACTCCTCGCGTACGCCCAAGGAATGGCGCAACGGCATGCTGAGCAACGTGATGCTCGCCGCGGCCGGACTGCTCTTCCTCGTCCTGTGCGTGCAGCAGGTGCGCGACCTGCCCTGGTAGGCACCGTGACATGCGGCAGCGCCGCCGGGGGAGCGGCGGCGCTGCGGTCTTTCCGGAGTACCGGTTCTACGGGGTTGCGGGGCTGCCGGGGTTACGGCAGGCCGTGGACGTGCGGGCCCACCGCCTTGGACCAGGAGCTGCCGTCGGCCGCGTCCCAGTTCGTCGACCAGGTCATCGCGCCCCGGATGCCGGGGTACGTCTTGGACGGCTTGAAGGAACCGCAGCTCGTGCCCTTCGCCAGGCAGTCCAGGGCCTGGTTCACGACGGACGGCGAGACATAGCCTCCGCCCGCGGCCTTCGACGAGGCCGGGACGCCTATGCCGACCTGCGACGGGTCGAGGCCGCCCTCCAGCTGGATACAGGCGAGCGCGGTCAGGAAGTCGACCGAGCCCTGGTTGTAGACCTTGCCGTCACAGCCCAGCATCGAACCGCTGTTGTAGTACTGCATGTTGACGACCGTGAGGATGTCCTTCACGGCAAGCGCCGTCTTGAAGTACTCGCCCGACGTGGACTGCATGTCGATCGTCTGCGGCGCCATGGTCAGGACGAACCCGGACCCGGCCTTCCCGGCGAGCGACTTCAGCGCCTGCGACATGTACTCCGAGTGGAGCCCGTTCTCCAGGTCGATGTCGACGCCGTCGAAGCCGTACTCCTGCATGAGTTTGTACGCCGAGTCCGCGAAGGCGGTCGCGGACGCCGAGTCGGCGACCGACACCGCGCCCTTCTCGCCGCCGACCGAGAGGATCACGGACTTCCCGGCCGCCTGCTTGGCCTTGATGTCGGCCTTGAACTGGTCGACGGTGTAGCCGCCGAGCCCGGCCGAGTCGAGGTTGAAGGCGAGCTCGCCCGGCGTGCTCGTGGCGTCCGCGAACGAGACCGCGATGATGTCGTATTCGTCCTGTACGTCGCCCAGCTTCTGGACCGTGGCGCCGTTGTCGAAGTTCTGCCAGTAGCCGGTCACCGCGTGTTTGGGCACCGCGCGGGTGTCCGCGTCGGCGTTGTCGGCGCCGCCGGTGAGCAGGCCGGTGAGCGCGAGGGCGAGTGCCGTTGCCAGAGTGATGACGGGACCTGCCTTCCTGCGTGTCCTGCCGCGTGCGTGGTCCACTTCTGCCTCCGGTGGGGGGAGTTGGGGCATTCGGAGAGCTCTCACTTGGGGGGTTGCTGCCTGGTCCAGTGGTCGTACAAGCTGGTCCAGACCAATTGAGTTGTCAAGACCTCTGGCATCACCGGCACCCCGGCAGTCCGGCCAACCTCAATGTGAACAGTGGGAAGTTGGGTGTTGAGGTGGCGCTGACCTGGATATGGTGCTGAGGCAGAAGTGCAGGGAGACCGGGGGAAGACCGGGGGGTGTACGCATGCCGACCGCCATAGCCGTCACAGGCCCTGACCTGGTGCTGCCGTCGCCCGACCGGCACACCCCGTCGGCGGCCGTCCTGCAGAGCGCCGTCCAGTCGTCCCGGACGTACTCCCTGGACCAGGCGCTGACCGAGATGCACACGCTCATCGAGCACCACGGCTATGTGATCGTCCTGTGCCCCGCCTCGGCGCCGACCGCCGTCGTGCAGCGCATGCACGCGATCCGCTCCGTCCTGGAGAGCGACCGCATCGCGATCCTGCGCCCGGACCTGCCGCCGCTGGGCCTCGCCGTCCTCGCGCTCCAGCTCCGCCAGTTGTCGATCTGCGACTTCAGCCCCGGCGTGCTCGCATCGGCGGCCCGGCTCCTCTCCCACTACATCTACGCGGGCGCCCTGCTCGGCTCGGTGGCCAAGCTGGACCGGGTCCCCGTCAGCCTCCAGTCGCACGCCAAGTCATGGGTGCCGGGCGCCCAGTTCGCCGTGCTCGCCACGCCGCGCCCCCAGCTGATCAAGGTCGCGGGAGACGCGACGCTCTCCGGCCCCGGCTTCGGCACGAAGATGCTGTACGCCGCCGGGCAGCTGGGCCCCGGCTGGGTCACGGAGACGCTGGCTCCCGCGTGGCGGACCCAGGGGGTTTCGGAGACGCGGCTTCCGGGGGAGTCCGCGCGGTGGTGGGCGACGGGCAAGCTCGTCGAGTTCGCCGCGGCGATCCCCGACATCTCCGTGCTCTACCAACTGGTGTCCTCCGTCCGCCGCGACGACTGCCACTGGTGCGGCCTCGAACTCATCGGCGACCGCTGCGGCTTCTGCGCGGCGCCGCTCGCGCAGCCTCCCGAACGGGCGGCGCCGGCTCCCGCCGCTTCTGCTTCCGCCGCTTCAGCTCCCGCTGCTCCCGCTGCTCACGTACGAGCGCTTCCGCGAGGCGCGACGTAAGGCCCGGCCCCTTGACGTGCACGAACCCGAACTGAACGCGCACCACGCCGATCACTGTCCGTAGCCATCCGCACCCGATCGAGGTAGTCCGGTTCATGAACTCACGCCAGCGCCGCGGCGTCATCCTGCTGGTCCTGTCGGTCCTGGCCGCGTTCGGCGCGTTCGCGGGCGTCCTCTCGGTGATCCGGGACGTGAACTCGAAGGTGGGGCCCGAGGTCGCCGCGTACAAGCTCAAGGGGGACATAGCCCCGTACAAGGAGCTCAGCGCGGACCAGTTCGAGAAGGTCGAGATGCCCGAGCGGTGGCTCTCCGACAACGCGGTCACCGACCTCCGCCAGGTGCGCGGCAAGATCGCGGTGACGGAGCTGCGCAAGGGCTCGCTGCTCCAGACGGACATGATCGTCAACCGCCCCGAACTGGCGCCCGGCCAGCAGGAGATCGCCATCATGATCGACGCGGCCACGGGTGTCGCGGGCAAGATCACGCCGGGTTCGACGGTGAACATCTACGCCACCTTCAAGGGCGAGACCGACACCACCAAGGACCAGTCGAAGGTCATCGTCGAGTCCGCGAAGGTGATCGACGTGGGCAAGCTGACGGCACTCGACCCCGACCAGGACGACCGCAGCAGCCGTCGTACGGCGACGGAGGCGGTGCCGATCACGTTCGCCCTGGGCACGGCGGACGCACAGCGCGTGGCGTACGCGGAGTCGTTCGCCACGCACGTACGCCTCGCCCTGGTCGGCAAGGGCGAGGAGAGCAGCATCCCGCGGAGCGACCGGACGTACACACTCGACGAGGACAAGTAGGGGGCCGGGGATGAGGCTACGCAGGTTCGCTCCCGCGACGGGCAGCGGTTTTCGGGCGCCGCGTGATGTCGCTCCCGCGACGGGCAACCACTCCAGGGCGCCGCGTGGTGTCGTCCCTGCGACGGGCAGTGGCTCCGGGGCGCCGCTGCGCGGCGAGTCCCTCCCGCCCACCCGCCCGATTGCCCCGCGGTCGTCGTCGTTGTGCGGTGAGGGGTGTCTGTTCGGTTGGGTCGTGGTGCGGGGTAATCGGGCGGGTGGGCGGGAAAGGCCTGTTCGTCAGGGCAAGCTGCCGGGCAAGGCAACCCACGCCGCCCGCCCCACCGCAGGTGGACCCCCGCATCCGAACGCCGCCGCACGGCCCCGCCCCGCCGCAGGCGGAAGAGCCCTGCTGCCGAACGCCGCCGCAGGCAGGCCGGGAGGCGACCCCGTATGACGACCCGTATCCTCCCCGCCATCGGGGACATGGACGCCGCCCGCGCGCTCTCGACGCTCGTCGGGCAGCTGCCGGACGCCGAACCCGCCCTCCCCGTCGCCGACTCCACCCAACTGCTCGACCACCTGGCCCGGCTCGCCGCCGAGTCCCTGGACGAGTTGCCCGAAGTCGTCCTCATCCACGAGCGCATCGGCCCCGTCCCCGCCCTCGACCTGATCCGCGACCTCGTCCTGCGCTTCCCCGCGGTCGGCGTCGTCCTCATCACCGCCGACACCAGCCCCGGCCTCCTGACCGCCGCGATGGACTCCGGAGCCCGCGGCATCGTCGGCTTCCCGCTCGCCTACGACGCGCTGGCCGAGCGGGTGCACGCGGCGGCCGCCTGGTCGGCGGGGATGCGCAGGCACCTGGGCAGCGGGGGCATGGAGCTCTACGCGGGACCGGGGGAGACCCCCGGCGGCGGGCACGTCGTCGCCGTGAGCGGGGCCAAGGGCGGCGTGGGGACGACGCTCGCCACCGTCCAGCTCGCCCTCGCGGCCCGCGCGTCGGGCCGCACCGTCGCCCTCCTCGACCTGGACCTCCAGTCCGGTGACGTCTCCTCGTACCTCGACGTCCAGTTCCGCCGCTCGATAGCGGACCTGGCGGCGATCACCGACATCACGCCCCGGGTACTCCAGGACGCCGTCTACACCCACGAGACCGGCATCGGCCTCCTCCTCGCCCCCGGCGAGGGCGAACGGGGCGAGGAGATCACCGACAGGGTGGCCCGCCAGACCCTGGGCGCCCTGCGCAGCCGCTACGACGTCGTCCTCGTCGACTGCGGTACGTACGTCACCGGGGCGAGCGCGGCCGCCATCGAACTCGCCGACCAGGCCGTCCTCCTCGTCACCCCGGACGTCGTCTCCGTACGCGCCGCCAAGCGCATGGTCCGCCTCTGGGACCGCCTCCAGATCCGCAAGGCCGAGGAGACCCTCACGGTCGTCAACCGCCACGGCAAGGGCGCGGACATCCAGCCCTCCCTGGTCGAGCGGGTGACGGGGACGAGAGTGGCCCGTACGACCGTCCCCGCGAACTTCAAGGAACTCCAGGGCGCGGTCGACGCGGGCCGCATGCAGGACCTGGACAGCAAGTCCTCGGTCAAACAGGCGCTGTGGGCACTCGCGGGCGAGCTGGGCCTGGTCGACGCGGAGGCCTCCGGCGGCGGCAAGCGGGGCGGCGCACTGGCTCTCCGGAAGCGGGTCGGGGGAGACCGGGGCGCCGTCACTCTCGAATTCGCCGGCATGTTCCCGATCCTGCTCGCCGTGGTGGGCCTCCTGTGGCAGTGCGCCCTGTACGGCTACACGTTCTCCCTCGCCGGGAACGCCGCGGACGAGGCGGCGCGGGCGGCCACGGCGGCGTACGCGGTGGGCGAGGGCGGCGAGGCGGCGTGCGCGGCCGCCGCGAAGGAGCACCTGCCGTCGGCGTGGCAGGGCGCGACGGTGTCCTGCACGGACGACGGCACGGTGTGGAAGGCCCACGTGGACGCGGACGTCCCGCTCTTCTTCCCCGGCGTCGACACGGGGTGGAGCGTGAGCGGGGAGGCGGGGGCGGCGAAGGAGGGGGAGGACGGGTGAGGCTGCGGGGGGAGTTCCAGCCCGTCCGGCGTTTGAGGACGAACTCGGCGGAGCCGGTGACCGGGGGTGCGAAGCTGCTCCCGGGAGCGCGTCGGTCGCCGCGCAAGAACCCCCGCTGGAACGATCGCGGGGTATCCATGCTGGAGTTCGCCGGGTTTCTCCCGGTCCTGCTCCTCATCGGCCTCGCCGCCATCCAGCTGGGCCTCGTCGGCTACGCCGTCAACCAGGCCGGATCCGGAGCCCGAGCGGCAGCGCGCGTCGCGTCGCAGGGAGAGGGCGGCGAAGCAGCGGGCAGGGCCGCGATGGACGGGAACCTCGACGCGCAGGTCGCCCTCAGCGGCGGCGGCGACACGACCACGGCGGAGGTCACCGTCCAGGTCCCCACGCTCCTCCCCTTCGTGGACGCCGGCTGGTCCGTCACGAAGTCGGCCACCATGCCCAACGACGAGAACGAAGACGGGAGCTGAGAGAAGCAATGAGCCTCCGCGACCGCGTGGCGACCGCGCACGACCACGGCAAGGACAGCGGCCCGAGCCGCGACGACGGCCTCGTCGCCGTCTACCGCTCCAAGCTCCTCGAAGAGATCGACCTCGCCGAGATGTCGTCCCTCACCACGGCCGACCGCCGGGTCCGCCTGGAACGCGTCATGGGCCACATCATCAGCCGCGAGGGCCCCGTCCTCTCGACCTCCGAGCGCTCCCAGCTCATCCGCCGCGTCGTGGACGAGGCCCTGGGACTCGGCGTACTGGAACCGCTCCTCGCCGACGCCTCCATCACGGAAATCATGGTCAACGGCCCCGACTCGATCTTCGTCGAGCGCGCCGGACGCGTGGAACAGCTCCCCCTGCGCTTCGCGTCGAACGACCAGCTCATGCAGACCATCGAGCGCATCGTCTCCACGGTCAACCGCCGCGTCGACGAGTCGAACCCGATGGTCGACGCCCGCCTGCCGACCGGCGAGCGCGTCAACGTGATCATCCCGCCGCTCGCCCTCACCGGCGCCACGCTCACCATCCGCCGCTTCCCCCGCGCGTACACGCTGCACGAGCTCATCGGCCTCGGCTCGCTCGACGAGCACATGCTGCTCCTGCTCTCCGCGTTCGTACGGGCCCGCTTCAACATCATCGTCAGCGGCGGCACGGGCTCAGGCAAAACAACCCTCCTGAACGCCCTCTCAGGCCTCCTCCCGGCCCACGAACGCATCATCACCATCGAGGACTCGGCGGAACTGCAACTCCAGCAGGACCACGTGATCCGCCTCGAATCCCGCCCCCCGAACGTCGAGGGCAAGGGCCAGATCACCATCCGCGACCTGGTCCGCAACAGCCTGCGTATGCGCCCCGACCGCATCATCGTCGGTGAGGTCCGAGGCGGCGAGACGCTCGACATGCTCCAGGCGATGTCGACCGGCCACGACGGATCGCTCGCCACCGTCCACGCGAACACCGCCGAGGACGCCCTCATGCGCCTCCAGACCCTGGGCTCCATGTCGGAGGTCCAGATCCCCTTCGAGGCGCTGAAGGACCAGATCAACTCGGCGGTGGACGTGGTCGTCCAGCTGGCCAGGCTCGCGGACGGCTCCCGCAAGATCGCCGAGATCGTTCTCCTCGTGTCCCACGGCCGCGAGCAGTTCCGCATCGCCCCGGTGACCCGCTTCGTCCCGCGCCAGCCGGGCGGCGGCGGCCTCGACCGCCGCGTACACGGCTACTTCGAGCACCTGCCGCTGCCACGCTCCGTCGCCGAACGCCTCTACGTCGCGGGCGAACCGGTGCCACCCGGTTTCGGCGTGGCGCAGGCCATCGACGTACTGAACACGAGAGAGGCGATCGGATGAGTACGAGGTCGGGTACGCGGGCGGGCACGCGGGCGGGTACGAAGGCGAGCACGCGGACGGATACGGGAACGGCCGCGGGGGAGGCCACCGCCTGATGGAGAACCAAGCCGCCCTGCTGGCCCTCGGCGCCACGATCCTGACCGGCACGCTAGCCGTCGCGGGAGTCCACGCGTACGCCTCGGGCCGGGCCCAGCGCCAGGCCCTGGTCGACCGCCTGTCGATCGGCCCCGGCACGGGCGACGCCGGAGTCCGGGGCCGCCGCTTCGCGGCCGTCGACCGCCGCCTGCGCCGCACCCGCCTCGGCCGCTCCATCCACCTGCGCCTCTCGGCGACGGGACTCGACCTGACGGCCGGCGAGTTCTTCGTCTACGTCGTGGCGGTCGTCGCCGCGCTCTGGCTGATGGCGGCGGCGACCCTGGCCCCGTTCTTCGGCCCGATCGCGGGAGTGGTCGCCGTCTGGAGCGCGGTGGTGTTCCTCAACTGGCAACGCCAAAAACGCATCGAAGCCTTCATCAACCAACTCCCCGACGTGGCCCGCATTCTGGCGAACGCGACGGCAGCGGGCCTGGCCCTGCGTACGTCACTGGCCATGGCGGCGGAGGAGCTGGAGGCACCTGCGGGCGAGGAACTGTCGATGGTGGCGGACCAGTTGACGCTGGGCCGCTCGATCGACGACACCCTGGGCGAACTGGCCGAACGCCTCCCGTCCCGCGAGCTGATAGTGCTCGTGACCACCCTGATCCTCTCCAACAAGGCGGGCGGCTCGGTGGTGAATTCACTCCGGAACCTCACCCAGACCCTGGAGGACCGCAAGGAAACCCGCAGGGAGGTCCGCACGATGCTCTCGGAGGTCCACGCAACGGCATTCACGGTCCCGCTCCTGGGCCTGGGCTCACTGCTCCTGATCAATTCCTCCAATGAGGGAGCACTGGAGAGGGTGACGGGATCACCGGTGGGCCAGATGCTGATCCTGATCTCGCTGGGCCTGTACGCGGTGGGCTTCTTCGCGATCAGACGCTTGGGCAAGATCGAAGTCTAGACAGACCGAACAAGGCGGACGACCAAACAAAGCGGACGACCGAACAAAGAGAACCGGACAAAAAGAACCGTTCAAAGAGAACCGGATAGAGAGATGGAGAGGAGGGGGAGTCAAGATGCTGGCACTGGCCCTGGCAGTGGTGATGGGACTCGCCGTGGCGGGCATCTGCCAAGGCGTCCGCATGTACCGCGCGGAGGCGAAACTCCCCTCTGACCTGGCGATCGCCCTGGAGGTCGGAGCCACCCGCGTCTCGACGGCGGGCTCGGCGGTGGACCGCCTGGGCATGCGCTTCGCGCCGATGGTCCTGCGCCTGATGGGCCCCAAACGGGTGGACGCCAAGCGCCGCAGGATCGACATGGCGGGCAACCCGGGAGGCCTGACGATCGACCGCTATGCGGCGCGCAGGGCGGTCTACGGCATCTTCGGCGTCGTGATGGGCCTGGTCTTCCTCTCGAACGGCTCACCGCTCTTCGGCCTGCTCACCTTCGCCTTCGGAGTGACGGCGGCGGACGCGCTGATCTGGCAGGCGATACGGGACCGGCGCGAGGTCATCGACCGCACGCTGCCGGACTTCCTGGACGTACTGGCGGTGGTGGTGTCGGCGGGCCTCGGCTTCCGCCAGGCGCTGGACCGCGTGGCGGAGCGCTACGAGGGCCCATGGGCGGACGAACTGCGCATCACGCTCCGTCAGATGGACATGGGGGTCAGCCGCCGCCAGGCCTTCGACGAGCTGCGTCGCAGGAACGCCTCGGAGCAGGTCTCGCAATTCGTCTCGGCGCTCCAGCAGGGCGAGGAGCTGGGCTCGCCCATCGCGGAGACGCTCATCCAACTCGCCACGGACATGCGCCGCACGGACGCCCAGAACTCGCGCCGCAGGGCGGCCAAGACGATCCCCAAGGCGACGATGGTGACCCTGGTCTTCATGCTGCCGGCCACGATGATCCTCATCGCGGCGGGCATGTTCCTCGGGTCCGGCTCCGACTTCGGCTCGATTCTGGGGAAGTGAGGAGGTGGGGGTGCGGTGAACGCTGCGTCGGACCTCTCCGGGGGAGCCGGTATGAGAGCCGGTCTCAGGGCGGGCATCAGAGCGGTTATCAAGCCACTCCGCGAAACCTCTTCGCGGCTGCAACCTCATGTGGGACAGTCACTCGAAGGCCGGGAGGCGCGCAATAACCTCGGGGGTGGCCCCGATCGAGGCCTGCGGCCCCAACTGACCTTTGCAAAAGGCGAGTTCACGGTACTCAGGGGAGGGGATGTCGTGAAACGCATCGAGCCGCCGAAAGCCCGATCGAGAACCTCTGCCGCCCGCCTCCGGAGTGCGTGATGACCACGCCGCCGGGGAAGGGAACCCGCCAACTTGCGCGTCACAAACGGCAGTGGTTGCGGAGAGTGGCTGATGGGTCACATGATCTCGCGTACGTTGCCTATGACGACAGCGGCGTCGGAATTGGTCGCGCCAGTGGCGCGTTTGATGCGTTTCGCGGTGCGTGTATCGGGTGGGAGAGAAGGGGCCGTCGTGCTGAAAGATCGCGTACTCAGAGTCTGGGTCGACTGGACCGTAACCGTGACTTCCCGGGTTCGGGGGAGGGAGCGGGATGCGGGGGCTGGGTTTGTGGAGTATGCGGGGTTGATGATTTTGATCGCGGGGATCTACACGTTGATCGATCAGTTGGGGTTGGACGGCAAGATTTCGCAGGCAATCGGCAACGCAGTCAACGACGTGATCGGCGGCTGACGCTCAGCTGTATACAGAGTGACCGAGGGCAGACGCTCCCCATCTACATCTGGGTGACGGGGATTCTGCTCTTTGTTGCGTTTGCCTTCTTCGCGTTCGCTCAGGCTGCATCCGCTCGGAACGGCGCTCAATCCGCCGCTGATGCCGCAGCGCTGGCTGCCGCACAGGATGCCAGGGATGAACTAGTTGTCGGGCTGGAGGCGTCCATTGGCGAGGGCGATGACTGGCTCGACTGGCTGGGGGGTGACGAGTTCACCGGTGATGGCGCCGAGGGAGCGGCGCAGGCGCTGGCAGCCGACAACGACTCCTCTGTCATTGGGTTCGGGCCGGCCGAAGTGAACGGATACCCGGGTTTCCGGGCGAAGGTCGAGACCAACTACACGGTGGGTGACTCGATCATCCCGGGCACAGAGTCCAAGCATGCCCAGGCCGAAGCCGTCGCCATCATCAAGCCGCGCTGCGACGTTGATCCTTCGGCTGACCCGGAGAAGGTCATCGAATTCGACTGCGACGACGGCGACTCTTTCGAGATCGATCCCGATGACTTCGAACTGGATGACCTCCCGGACGCATCCACTCTCTTCTCCGTGCACTTGGCCGACTGATGAACGATCGACGAAAGAAGGAAGCCGTAGCGATGAACATTCGGCGCACCACGAAGGCCCGCAGGGCAATGACCGCTGTGGCGATCACGACTGGGCTGGTCCTCACGGTCGTCGGCTGCGGCGGCGGTGACGGTGGCGACAAGGAGAAGCCGGACAAGGACTCGTCTGCCTCAACGCCTGCCAAGGGTGGCGGCGATGAAGGGAATGACGATGCAGAGGAGCCTGCGGCAGGCCAGGCGTTGGCCGAGGTGAAGAGCAACGGCATCACGCTCACCGTGAGTTCGGCCGAACGTGATGAGGGTGGCTTCCTCACCATCAGCGGCAAGGTCACCAACGGCACTTCCGGTATCTGGGTCGCCAGTGAGTGGAGGAGCGACGAGAACGAGCTCAAGAAGAACGGTGGATCGTTGGCGGGTGCCAGCGTGGTCGACCAGGAGGGCAAGAAGAAGTACCTGGTGCTGAGGGATACAACCGGGCGGTGCTTGTGCACAAAGTTCGAGGGCGGGGTCAACGAGAGCCAGTCCGCTGATTGGTACGCCCAGTTTCCGGCTCCCCCGGAGGGGGCCACCAAACTCCAGTTCCAGGTTCCGACCATGCCCCCCGCGTCCATCGAACTAGCCGAGGGTGAGTGATCATGTCCCACCCACGATCACGCAGCCTCGCGACAGCCACCGTCACTCTCACGGCGCTGGTCCTCCTGACCGGCGCCCCCGCCTACGCGGACGACGACGACCCCAGCACACCCCCCGGCAGCACGACCACCACCCCGCCCCAGGAGGTCGACTCCAACAGCCCCGGCCTCAAGCTGGCCGACGGAGCGACCCTGGCCCCGGCGAAGGTTCTGGACATCAAGTCGGTGGTCGAGGACATGGGAGGTGAGGAGCGCCGCGAGGACACCAACACGGACGTCAAGTTCGCCCTCCAGGCCGAGGTCCTCTTCCCCAAGGACAGCAACAAGCTGAACCCCGAGGCGAACTCCCGTATCAAGGCGATCGCCGAGGAGGCGCAGGCCCAGAAGGCGACGAACGTCCGCATCTTCGGCTTCACGGACGACCTCGGCTCGTACAGCCACGGCAAGAAGCTGTCCCGCGAACGCGCGGAAGCCGTACACGACAAGATGGCCGGCTACCTGGGCCCGGAGGTCACGTACTCCGTACGCGGCTACAGCGAGGACTATCCGATCGCGGACAACGCCTCCGAGGAAGGCCGCAAGAAGAACCGCCGAGTCGAGGTGTCCTTCCCCAGGGGTGCCGGAACGGACGAGGGAACGGCTCCGTCCGGCAGCCAGGACTGATCTTTCAGTGGGCCTGTGACGTTGATCGGTTGCCGGGGCCGTCCGGTTCTCCCGAGATTGGCGGTTCCGGGCCGGGCGTAAAGGGCGCCCTTCGGGCGTCGGCTGCGCCGATTCCGCTGCGCTCCACCCTTGACACCCGCCCCTACACCGCGCGAGGGAAGACAACCGGACGGCCCGGGAGCGGGACTCTCGACCAGGGACGGCCCGTCCTCCGGTCGTCTTGTCGAGTGCGGACTGGTTCGTTTGGGGTGACCGTCAGAGGGTGAGGGGCGCGCGGCCGCTCCGGGGATGGGCACCGGTCTCGTCAAGCGGCTGCCGACCGGATCGTCGGGGGTGGCCGGGAGAGGTATCGGGGGTGGGAGGGGCATGGGATGCGGGGTCGGGGGCCCGTTGGGCCGGTCGGAGGGCGGATTGCAGGAAAGTCCCACGAAGAGGGGTGCTGGGAGTGATGAGGGGCGGGACTTTTGTGCAATCGGCTCGGAGGCCCAAGGGGGAGGACCTACTTGGCAAAGTTGTGTTCGGAGGGGATGGGGGCGCGCGTGTTGCGGGGTGCGCCTGCCCAGGGGGGCGGGGCGGGGCCGGGGGTGTAGTTGGAGCGCCGCAGGCTTACGGGGTGGGGCCCCAAGCTGGGGGCTGGGGGCCCGGTTGCGGTGGGTGTGGGGCGGTCTCGTTGGACTGACGGCGATCGGCGGTCGGCGGAGGGACGGTTGCGCGGTCGGTGACCAGCCACCCGGGCTGTCGGCGGTCGGACGGTCGCGCGGTCGGTGACCAGCTATCCGGGCTGTTGGGACTGTTGGGACTGTTGGGGCTGGTTGGGTTGTTGGGGGTGAAGGCGCGGTTCGTCCGGGGCGGCCCTTGCCTGCGTGCCGTCGTGGGCGGCGTCTTGCTGCGTGGTGTGGCAGCGGTTGCCGCAGCGGTCTTTCCTGCGCCGACGCGCTGGTCAGAGAGGCTGCGAGGGGGCTGCGCGATCATGTCGGTATCGGTCGCGTGCTGTGCGACGCGGCCTCGCCACGGGTGCCCGCAGTCGACGGCGGCCCCGTCCGCTCCCCAAGGCGGCCTGCGGGCGAACACCTAAGCCCAGGCAGGCGCATCGCGCCCTCCGTGCGCCCTCCTCCCCTCCGAACACAACTTTGCCAAGTAGGTCCTCCACCCCCGGCCTCCAAGTCGATTGCACATAGGCAAGGCAGCCTGCGGGCGAGCACTTGGGCCCGGGTGGGCGCATCGCGCTCTCCGTGCGCCCCTCTCACCCCGAAACGCAACTTTGCCAAGTAGGTCCTCTACCCCCGGGCCCTCCAGGCCGATTGCACGAAAGTCCCGCCCCATCACCCTCAGCGGCCCATCGCGTGGGACCTTCCTGCAATCCGCCCTGTGACCGGCCCAATCGGCCGCCCTTCCCCGCACTTCTCCGCCATGCTGCCGGTCGCCATTTCCCTCGTGCCGACACGGACCGCCGACCCCCGCACCCCATTGCCTCTCCCGGTCACCCCCGACGATCCGGTCGGCGGACGCTTGACGAGACCCGCGCCCATCCCCGGAGCCACCGCGCACCTCACCCTCTGGCGGTCACCCCGAACGAACCAGTCCGCACCCGACCGGAAAGTGGGATGGACTGCGGCCCTGGTCGAGAGTCCCGCTCCCGGGCCGTCCGGTTGTCTTCCCTCGCGCGGTGTAGGGACGGGTGTCAAGGGTGGAGCGCAGCGCAATCGGCGCAGCCGACGCCCGAAGGGCGCCCTTTACGCCCGGCCCGGAACCGCCAATCTCGCGAGAACCGGACGGCCCCGGCAACCGATCAAAGTCACAGGCCCAGACCGGCGTACCGCTGTTGCCGCGTCCGCGCACTGCTCCTCCTCCTACTCCTCCTACTCCTCGCACTCCCCGAACGCCTGCGTCACCGCCAGGCTGTCCTCGTATACGTGGTGGCGGGTGATGAGGCCGTTTTCCACCGTGAGGTGCAGCGCGAACCGTGCTCGGTACGGCTTGCCCGTCGGGCGGGCGGTCTGGCGGATCTCGCCGAGTAGTACGGCGTGGTCGCCGTCCACGAGGATGCGCTCGACCTGCGTCGCCGCCTCCCCGGCCACGTGGTGCTCGGCGAGTTCCCGGTAGTGGGCGGCGGCGTCGGCGCGGGTGGTGCGGTGGCGGATCCAGGGGGTGGCTGCGCGGCCGTGCTCGGACTCCGGCCAGTCCAGCTTCCAGTCGGCGTCATCGGCGTACAGCGCGGCGATGCGCTCGGGGTCGCCTTCGCCGATGCGGCCGAGGAGGTCCTCCACTACGGAGCGGGTGGTAGCGGTAGTGGTAGTGGACATGGGGTTTCCTCCGGGGCTGGCGGGTTCCGGCATGGCTCGTGGGCTCCGTCGGGCGTGCGTGGGGCGTGCGGCGTGGGGTGTGACGTGATTGTTGTTTGTGGGCGTGGCAGGCGGCGATTACCTCCCGAGTAATGGAGGTGAACCGTGACCCCGTGCGATGCGAAGATCGCCGCATGAGCAGTTTCGACGCACTTGTGGCGGAAGCGGAGTCGGCCCCCACCGAAGGCTGGGACTTCTCCTGGTTCGAGGGACGGGCCACGGAGGAGCGTCCCTCCTGGCGTTACGCCCACGCCATGGGAGAGCGGCTCGGGCACGCCACCGCCTCCCTCGACATCCAGACCGGCGGCGGAGAAGTCCTCGCCTCCGCACCCGCCCTCCCGCCGCTCGCCGTCGCCACGGAGGGGTGGGCCCCGAACGTCGCCAAGGCCACCGCCCTGCTGCATCCGCGCGGCGCGGTGGTCGTCGCCTCGCCGGAGGAAGCGCCGCTGCCGTTCGCGGCGGAGGCGTTCGACCTGGTCACCAGCCGGCATCCGGTGAAGGCAGACTTCGACGAGATCACGCGGGTCCTGCGCCCCGGAGGGACGTACTTCGCCCAGCACGTGGGCCCCGCCAGCGTCTTCGAGGTCGTCGAGTACTTCCTGGGGCCCCAGCCCGATTCCGTACGGAACGGACGCCACCCCGACGGCGAGCGCGCGGAGGCGGAAGCGGCGGGCCTGGAGATCGTCGACCTGCGTGCCGAACGGCTCCGGATCGAGTTCTACGACATCGGCGCCGTCGTCCACTTCCTGCGCAAGGTCGTCTGGATGGTGCCGGACTTCTCGGTGGAGCGATACCGCCCCCGCCTGCGGGAACTGCACGACCGGATCGAAGCGGACGGCCCCTTCGTGGCCCACAGCACACGACACCTGTTCCACGCCCGCAAGCCCTGACCCTGGGGGCCCGTACCAAAGGGCTCGCGGTCTACGCGTGCGCCCCCACCGTCACCTCGCCCACCACCAACTCCCCCCGCCCCTCCAGCACTTCCGCCACCCGCTCCACCTGCCCCGCAAGCTCCCTCTCCTGTGAGGCAGCCAGAGGGGACAGGGGCTCCACCGTGACCGTCACGCGGCGGCCGCTGCGGCGTTGGTGCCAGACGCCCGCCACGACTCCGTCGATCAGCAGTACGGGGAAGT
Source organism: Streptomyces sp. NPDC046925 (assembly GCF_040644915.1). Classification (NCBI taxonomy): domain Bacteria; kingdom Bacillati; phylum Actinomycetota; class Actinomycetes; order Kitasatosporales; family Streptomycetaceae; genus Streptomyces; species Streptomyces sp. NPDC046925. The sequence goes on from NZ_JBEYWZ010000006.1 coordinate 93,688, forward strand.
TGCCCGCCTGGCCCCCGGACAGCGCCCTCTCGTAGGCCCGGCCGGGGAAGAGGCGGTCCCGCGGGTGGGAGGCGATCACGTACGCGTCGAAGTACGGGAGCAGCCGCACGCCCCGCACCAGCTCATCCGGGAACTCGGGGAACTCCGTGTCGCCCGCCGTCACCCACGCCCCCGGCTCCCCCTCCATCCGGACCTCCTCGATCTCCCCGTCGGCCGCGAGGGACGCGAACACCCCGTCCGCCCAAGCGCCGGGCGCCGCGGCCCACTTGGCGTACTGGCGGGGCGTCGCCGGGCCGTACGCGTACAAGAACCTCCGCACCAGGCGCCCCGTCGCCACCTCGGCGTCGAGCGGCGGCTCCCCGGTGGCCGGCGGGCGCGTGTACGTGACCTTGCGCCCCTGGTTCGGCGCGAAACACAGGGCCCCGCGGTGGCCCGCCAGATGCATGACCGAGCGCCAGCGCGGCCACATCCCCTGGAAGGCGGGCAGCACCAGATCGCCCGCCCAGGGCCCCGTACGCGCCACCACCTCGTCGCTGAGCTCGTCGATCGTCAGGCGGACCCCGTCCAGCGCGTCGCCGATCGCGCCCACGATCTGCTCCGTCTGGTCCGCGGTCAGCCGGTCGCCCGCCTTGAAGGGGCTGGGCTTGCCCGGGATCGCGGACAAGGCGCCGGTCCAGAGGGGGAGTTCGGCTACGGGCAGGAAGTGGATCGTGCCGCGCGGCCCGTACGTCTTGACCAGGCTCGGCTCCTCACCCCACAGCGCGTCGCGTACGTCATGCCGGGTCGCCCCGTCCATCCGCAGCCCCACCGACAGTTCCGCGGCGGACGACACCTGCGCCTGCGCGCCCAGCATCGCGGCGACCACCTCGCCGGGTCCTGCCTCGCCCGGTTTCGCCGGTGTCCGAAGGAACTGCCGGTCCATGCGGCGGGCGTTGGCGGCTCTCCACGTGACGGTGGCAGGGGCGCTCATCGGAGGTCTCCTTCGGTACTGTCCATCGGGTAAGTGGCTCTGCGGACACGAGGAGTGGACCATGCCGAAGACCGGCACGGAGGGCATTTCGGAGAGCGACAAGGAGAGCGGCAACGGGAGCGGCAACGGGGGCGGCGAGAGCAGCGGCAAGGACGGCAAGGCGATGTACGTCTGCGGTCTCGATGCCGCCGTCGACGTCGTCGGCGGCAAGTGGAAGCCGATGATCCTGTGGGCGCTCTACGCGGGCAGGACGCTCCGCTTCGGCGAGCTCCGTCGGCACATCGCCGGGATCAGCGAGAAGGTGCTCATCCAGCAGCTCCGCGAGCTGGAGTCCGACGGCATCGTGCACCGCGAGGTGTACCGGGAGGTGCCGCCGAAGGTCGAGTACTCCCTGACCCCGCTCGGCACGTCCCTGAACGAGGCGCTGGCCCCGCTGGGCGTGTGGGGCGACGAGCACATGGAGCAGCTCGTGGCCAACCGGCGGTGCAACAAGGAAGGCACGGCCGCCTGACGCAGGGTGACTGGTCACTGGTCACTGGTCACTGGTCACTGGTCACTGGTCACTGGTGAGCGGTGCCCCGACGGGGAAAGCGGGGCGATGGTTGCCCGGTCGAGCCAATCGTTAGCCAAGTGATCCCGGAACAGGTGGCGTTGATTCCGCATCGTTATCGGGACCGGCTCGATCTTGGCGCGTTCATCACGTAAGTTCAGACCAAGGCGAATTCGCGTGAGCAAAGCCACGTGTAGCGGTGCCGCGCGGTGGAGGGGGCTGCGCGGCCCCGCGCGCCACCTCACTTCCCGTCGAGGCCCCCGGTCTCACCGGTCCGCACCACCTCCACCCGCGCACCCCGCCGCACGCCCCACCGGGCCATCGCGCCGGCCTCCGCCTCCAGGACGTGCCGGGCCCGCAGCCGGGGTCGCCCGATCCGCCAGGGCCGCATCGTCCGCACGCAGAGAACTCGCAGCTCCCGGTCCAGGTGGGCCACGTCCACGGCGAACCGCATCCGCACCGTGTGCACGCTGTTCGCCGGACTCAGCAGCAGCGCCCCGGTCACTCCGTCCCGGCCGAGCAGCCCGCGCCGCCGCGCACCGGCGGAGTCCGCGATCTCCAGGGGGAGTGTCCGGCCGGACGGGAGCAGAAGCGTCGCCATGCGAGCCGAAGCTAGCGCCCCGCCCGCCCGCCGCGTCAAGCCCGCCCGTCTCTCCGGCCGTCCGGTCGTCTCCCCGGAGCCACCCGCCCCGCCAAGCCCGCCGCGTCAAGAAGGCGCCCCGCCCCCGTTCCCCCCAACGGGCGACCGCCGAACGGGGCCTAAATATGCCACCGGGGCCGAAATCCGGTGGGAGAACAGGGCCCCGGAGTCGTCAGGCGGTTTCGGAGAGTAGTTGTGGCACGCCGATGCGCGCAGCATCACTTACGAAGGGTTATGGTGGAAACCCCCCCTCGGGCCGGTCCATCTCCCCCCCATGGACCGGCCCGATTTTTTGTGCCCTGACGCCGGGCCCCCGCATCGCCCGCCCCGTGGCTGAGCCGAAGCCTCCGGATATGGTCAGGGACATGTCGAACCAGTTCCCCCCGCCGCCCCAGAACCCGCACGCGGGCCTGCCCGGCTATCCGGGCCCCGCGACGGCCCCCGCGACTGGCCCCGCGACGGCCCCCGCTTACGGCTTCGGACCGGTTCTGCCGCAGAAGATGCCGGGCGGCGTCCGTGCCGCACAGGTCATCATCTGGACGCTCTCCGGGATGTGCCTGCTCGGTTCCGTCATCGGCGGTGCGCTGTATGGACCGCAGACCGCGGGCGCGGTGCTGGGGAGCAACTTCCTTCTGATCCCGCTGTGCGTGCTGGCTTTCCGCTTCCACCTGCCCGGCAACGGGAAGCGTGTCGCGTCGATCGTGCTCAGCAGCGTGCAGATCCTGGTCGGGTTCGGCGCCCTGAGCCGGGGCGGCGGCCTCGGCGCGCTCATCCTCGTGGGCTGCTCGATCGCGCTGGTGATCATGCTCAGCCAGGGCTACGCCGGCGCCTGGTTCAAGCGGGGGCAGACCCCTGACCCGGCGCAATGGCAGGGTCAGGGGTACACCGGCTGAGGCGGTCCGCCGTCACTGTCCGAGGTAACCGTCCGGCGTGACTAGCCGTCGTAACGTTCCGGCGTGACTAGCCGCCGTAACCGTCCCGCGCGACGAGCCGCCGTAACCGTCCGGCGTGACTAGCCGCGTCCCGCCCAGATGTTGGTGCCCGGCGTGGACACCGCGAACGTGTCGATCTCGGTGAGCTCCTCGTCCGTGAGCTTCGGACCCGCGAGGGCCGCCACGTTCTCCTCCAGCTGCTTCACGCTGGAGGCGCCGATGAGCGCGGAGGTCATCCGCTCGTCGCGAAGGACCCAGTTCAGCGCCAGTTGCGCGAGCGACTGGTCGCGGCGGGCCGCGATGTCGTTCAAGCCATTGAGCCGGCGCACGACCTCGTCGCTCAGGAGGTCGGGGTCGAGCGACTTGCCCTGCGTGGCACGCGAACCCTCGGGGATGCCCTTGAGGTACTTGTTCGTGAGCAGCCCCTGCGCGAGCGGCACGAACGAGATGCAGCCCATGCCCGCGCTTTCGAGCGTGTCGAGCAGCCCGTCGTCCTCGGTCCAGCGGTTGATCATCGAGTACGAGGGCTGGTGGATGAGCGCGGGCACGCCCATCTCCCGCAGCAGGCGCGCCGCTTCGGCGGTCTGCTCGCTGTTGTACGAGGAGACACCCACGTACAGCGCCTTGCCCTGCTGGACCGCGGAGGCGAGCGCGCCCATCGTCTCTTCGAGCGGCGTCTCGGGGTCGAAGCGGTGCGAGTAGAAGATGTCGACGTAGTCCACGCCCATCCGCTTCAGCGAGGCGTCGAGGGACGAGAGCAGGTACTTGCGCGAACCCCACTCGCCGTACGGGCCGGGGTGCATGAGGTAGCCCGCCTTGGTCGAAATGACCAGTTCATCGCGGTACGGGGCGAAGTCCTGGGCGAACAGCTTGCCGAAGTTGAGCTCGGCGGAACCGGCCGGCGGGCCGTAGTTGTTCGCCAGGTCGAAGTGGGTGACGCCCAGGTCGAACGCGCGGCGCAGGATCGCGCGCTGGCTCTCCAGGGACTTGTCGTCACCGAAGTTGTGCCACAGGCCGAGGGAGACGGCGGGCAGTTTCAGGCCGCTGCGGCCCGTGCGCCGGTACTCCATGGAGTCGTAACGGTCCGCTGCCGCTTGGTATAGAGACGTGTCGTTCATGGGCACGAAACTACGCCAGCCCCGGATCTTGTGGGGCCCGGGCCCGCATCACCCGCGGGCGGAACCCCGGCCTCACAGCGGTAGGCTTTCGCCTTCGGGGACTGCCATCTGCACGGAGGGGCTGAAAGACCGTGAACCTGCGGGACAGGCTGCGCGGCCTGCTGGTCAGGCTGTACGCACGCCGGGTGGAAGGTCATCTGGACCACGACCAGGTGCCCAAGCACATCGGCGTCATCATGGATGGCAACCGACGCTGGGCCAAGGCCGCCGGATCCACCACCGCCCAGGGCCATCAGGCAGGGGCGGACAACATCGGGGAGTTCCTCGGCTGGTGCAGCGAGACGGACGTCAAGGTCGTCACGCTGTGGCTGCTCTCGACGGACAACTTCGACCGGCCCCAAGACGAGCTGGGTCCGCTCCTCGGCATCATCGAGGACACGGTCCGCTCGCTGGGCCGCGACGGCCGCTGGCGCGTCCACCACGTCGGCGCCACCGACATCCTGCCCTCGGGGATGCGCAACGTCCTCAAGGAGGCGGAAGAGTCCACGGCCCACGTCGACGGGATAGTGGTCAACGTCGCGATCGGCTACGGCGGTCGCCAGGAGATCGCCGACGCCGTCCGCTCGATGCTGCTCGACGCCGCCGACAAGGGGAAAACGCTCGAAGAGGTGGCCGACAAGGTCGACGTCGATCTCATCGGCAAGCACCTCTACACCAGGGCCCAGCCCGACCCGGACCTGGTGATCCGAACGAGTGGAGAACAGCGTCTGTCCGGCTTCATGCTCTGGCAGACGGCCCACTCCGAGTACTACTTCTGTGAAGTTTTCTGGCCGGCCTTCCGCAAGGTCGATTTCCTGCGCGCGCTGCGTGATTACGCGGCCCGGCACCGGCGTTACGGCGGCTGACACCCCCGGGGCGCACGCGAAGTGCCCATGTCGATGAGGTGTGGGTAACCCAGAGTTCACGGACGCGCCGTCATATGCCGTGGCATGGCTGCGCTTGTTCGAGGGAATAAGCCTTCCAGGTCGACATCCGATTCACGGATGTCGTATCTCAGCGGGCGGCATGGGGCCGTCCGCCCGGGAGGCCCTTTGCACCAGGACGACCGTGCGGTGAGTACGGGCGAAGCGGAGGGCCGGAGCTCGGCCCATGCACTGGGGTCCGAGACCGGCCCGGATTTCTCCCGGCATCCTTCCCGTCGCTCCCCGACCTCATCCGAGGGGGTACGTCCTTCCGTGGTGACCAGCACAAAGCGCCGCATGCCCGACAGGCGCACCTATGTTCTCGACACCAGCGTTCTGCTCGCAGACCCGAATTCCATGAACCGCTTCGACGAGCACGAAGTCGTGCTGCCCGTCGTCGTGGTCACGGAGCTCGAGGCGAAGCGGCACCATCCCGAGCTCGGCTACTTCGCCCGGCAGGCCCTGCGCCTCCTGGACGACTGCCGGGTCCGGCACGGTCGCCTGGACGCGCCGATCCCGATCGGCGAACTGGGCGGCACGCTGCGAGTCGAGCTCAACCACTCCGATCCCGGCGTGCTTCCGGCCGGCTACCGGTTGGGGGACAACGACTCACGGATTCTCGCCGTCGCACGCAACCTCCAGGCAGAGGGATACGACGTCACCGTCGTGTCGAAGGATCTGCCCCTGAGGATCAAGGCGTCCTCGGTCGGCCTCCTCGCGGAGGAGTACCGCGCCGAGCTCGCCATCACGGACTCCGGTTGGACCGGAATGTCCGAACTGACCCTCTCCGGCGAACAGGTGGATCTCCTCTTCGAGGAAGACACTCTGTATGTACCGGAGGCGGCGGACCTGCCCGTCCACACGGGCCTGACGATCCAGTCCGAGAAGGGCAAGGCGCTCGGCCGCGTCACGGCAGAGGGCAACGTCCGGCTCGTACGCGGTGATCGTGAGGCATTCGGTCTCAAGGGGAGGAGCGCCGAGCAGCGCATCGCGCTCGATCTGCTGCTCGATCCGGACATCGGCATCATGTCGATGGGCGGCCGTGCGGGCACCGGCAAGTCGGCTCTCGCGCTCTGTGCGGGCCTTGAGGCCGTCCTGGAGCGCCGCCAGCACCAGAAGGTGATGGTCTTCCGGCCGCTGTACGCGGTGGGCGGGCAGGAGCTCGGCTATCTGCCCGGCACCGAGGCCGAGAAGATGGGCCCCTGGGCGCAGGCGGTTTTCGACACGCTCGGCTCGGTGGCGGGCAAGGCGGTCATCGAAGAGGTGACGGCGCGCGGCATGCTCGAAGTGCTCCCGCTCACCCATATCCGCGGGCGCTCGCTGCACGACGCGTTCGTGATCGTCGACGAGGCCCAATCCCTGGAGCGAAACGTTCTTCTGACCGTTCTGTCCAGGATCGGAGCTAACTCCCGAGTCGTACTCACTCATGACGTCGCCCAGCGCGACAACCTCCGAGTGGGGCGGTACGACGGGGTAGTTGCCGTCGTCGAGAAGCTGAAGGGCCATCCGCTCTTCGCCCACGTCACGCTCACCCGCTCCGAGCGTTCGCAGATCGCGGCGCTCGTGACCGAAATGCTGGAGGACGGATCGATCTGAGCCAGTTCACCCTGGTTACGCGGTAGTTGGCGCCGCCCGGCGAAGCGAAGGAGCTTAGCCGGGCGGCGTCTTGGCGTCCGCCCTTTTCCGAAAAACTCCTGGGGCAAACGAGGTGTGAGCTTTCACACGGCACGGAGAATTGCCTTGCGGCGTCCGGCTGGGGCAGAGTCTGGGTCCTGTCAGGCCCCGCATGCGACACACGTGTACCCCCAGAGGTACTGCAACCCGGAAACACCAGAACTTCATAGTGGCCGTCGCATGCCGCCCGAAGCACCACGCGGCACTCCCGTCACGGGAGTTGCCCACCGGGCCCGTGCCTCCCGTGACCGAGAACCAAGCGGAGGCCAGCGTCCAGGGGCACGATTGCGTCCGCGAGGTCACCTATGCGGGCGATGCTGGAAGGAAACCGTGTGAGCCGGATTTCGGTCCGGGGATTCGCCGTGGCATCCGCCACCGCGGTCACCACTGTCGGCGCTGTTGTTGGTGTCGCCTCGGGCAGCACCCAGGGCGCCTCGAATGACAACGACTTCGAGGCGACGGCAAGCGAAGCGACACTCCTCGCAGACATCCCCGCGGGTCAGCAGGCCCAGGTGCAGACCGCGTCCCTGACGCAGCAGGCCGACGCACAGGCCATGGCTGCGGACACGGCCGCCAAGAAGTCCGCAGCGGAAGCCGCGCGCAAGCAGGCCGCCGAGTCGGCGATCGCCAAGCAGAAGGCCGCCGAGAAGGCGGAGAAGGCAGAGGCGGCCCAGAAGGCCGCCGACGCGAAGGAGCGCAAGGAGGCCGAGTCCAAGGCCAGCCGCTCCTCCACGCGTGACGCCTCGTCCTTCAGCACGCAGTCCTCGTACTCCGTCTCGCAGGTTCAGGCGATGGCACGGCAGATGGTCCCCGGTGACCAGTTCCAGTGCTTCAGCAACATCGTCAACCACGAGTCCACCTGGAACTACAAGGCCAGCAACGCCTCTTCCGGCGCCTACGGCCTCGTCCAGGCGCTGCCCGGCTCCAAGATGTCCTCGGCCGGAGCCGACTGGCAGACGAACCCCGCCACGCAGATCAAGTGGGGGCTCGGCTACATGAACGACCGCTACGGCAGCCCGTGCGGTGCCTGGGAGTTCTGGCAGGCGAACAACTGGTACTGAGCCCCGGCTCAGCTCAACCTTTCGAGGCCCCTCACCGTCAATCGGTGGGGGGCCTCAGCCGTGTACGGTCAGTCGGACGACTTCCAGGGGGGAGTGGTGGGGAAAGACGGGGGAAGAGGATGGATCATGTCGCGAGTACCAGGGTGGATCGGCCGGCTCGGCGCCGGGCTGTCGCAGATGGGCGAGCGGATGGGGCGCGATGAGCCCGATTCCGGCCCGCTGGACGATGTGAGGGCGTCGCGGCGGTCCGCCGACGCCGATGTGGCGGCCGACGTGGATCCGGAGCAGGTCGTCCCCGCGCCGCCCGCGTACGCGCCGGCCGTGTCCGCACGGCCCGATCCCGTCGCGGCGGTGCCGTGGGGGATGCGGGTGGCCGCCGAGGCCGGCTGGCGCCTTCTCGTACTCGCGGGCACGCTCTGGGTGTTGATGAAGGTCATCAGCGCCGTGCAACTCGTCGTCTTCGCCTTCGTCGCGGCGCTGCTCATCACCGCGATGCTCCAGCCGACGGTGGCCCGGCTCAAGCGGCTCGGACTTCCCAGGGGGCTCGCGACGGTCGTCACGGCCGTCCTCGGCTTCGTCATCATGGGTCTGGTCGGCTGGTTCGTCGTCTGGCAGGTCATGGACAACGTGGACACGCTGTCCAGCCAGGTCCAGGACGGCATCGACGATCTGCGCAACTGGCTGCTCAACAGCCCGTTCCACGTGACCGAGGACCAGATCAACAACATCGCCAAGAGCCTGCGCGAGGCGGTCGGGGCGAACACGGAGGAGCTGACGTCGGCGGGGCTCGAAGGCGTCACCGTGATCGTGGAGGCCATGACCGGCATCCTGCTCGCGATGTTCTCGACGCTGTTCCTGCTCTACGACGGCAAGCGCATCTGGCAGTGGGTCCTCAAGCTGGTCCCGGCGCCCGCGCGGCCCGGTATCGCGGGTGCGGGGCCGCGGGCATGGCGCACGCTGACCGCGTATGTGCGCGGCACGGTGATAGTGGCTCTGATCGACGCGATCTTCATCGGCATCGGGATCTACTTCCTCGGGGTGCCGATGGCGGTGCCGCTCGCCGTCTTCATCTTCCTGTTCGCGTTCATCCCGCTGGTGGGTGCGGTGGTCTCGGGCGCGCTCGCCGTGGTGGTCGGTCTGGTGACCCAGGGCGTCTTCACCGGCCTGATGACGCTGGTCGTGGTCCTCGCGGTGCAGCAGATCGAGGGCCACATCCTCCAGCCGTTCATCCTCGGCCGCGCCGTACGGGTGCATCCGCTGGCCGTGGTGCTCTCCGTGGCCGCGGGCGGTCTCGTCGCCGGGATCGGCGGGGCGGTGGTGGCGGTGCCGCTCGTCGCCGTGACGAACACGGTGGTGGGCTACTTGCGGGCGTACTCCCAGGAGGCGGCCCTGAAGCAGTCGCCGCAGCCGCGGGGGGCCACGGCGGTGGATGTCGCCCCGGTGGATCCCCCGGCCCCGTCGCCGGGCACCGGCTCCTGACTCCGCGGACTCAGCTGACTCCGCGCGCACGCGAAACGGCACTCCGCGCGCACGCGAAACGGCCCCGCTCGGCAACTGCCGAGCGGGGCCGCTTCGTTGAGATGTGCCGGGCCTCAGGCCAGGACGTCCTCGGAGTCCAGCGTGACGCCGACCGCCTGGATCACGGCGGCGATCTTGAAGGCTTCCTGGATCGTCTCGCGGTCCACGCCGGCCTTGCGCAGCACCTGCTCGTGCGAGTCGAGGCACTGGCCGCAGCCGTTGATCGCGGAAACCGCGAGCGACCACAGCTCGAAGTCGACCTTCTCCACGCCCGGGTTGCCGATGACGTTCATCCGCAGGCCGGCCCGCATCGTCCCGTACTCCGGGTCCGAGAGGAGGTGGCGCGTGCGGTAGAAGACGTTGTTCATCGCCATGACGGCCGCGGCCGACTTGGCGGCGGTGTACGCCTCGGGGGAGAGGTTCGCCTTCGCCTCGGGCTCGAGCTCGCGCAGCACCTTCGGGGAGCGGGAGGCGATCGCGCAAGCGAGCACCGTGCCCCAGAGCTGCTGCTTGGGCAGATCCGAGTTGCCGATGACCGAGCCGAGGTTCAGCTTCAGGTCCTTGGCGTAGTCCGGTACGGCGGACTTCAGTTCGTCGAGTGCCATGTCAGAAAGCTCCGTTCACTCGCCCGAGAGCAGCGCGACCGGGTCCAGGGTCTCGTCGCCCTGGGTCCAGTTGCAGGGGCACAGCTCGTCGGTCTGCAGGGCGTCGAGGACCCGCAGGACCTCCTTGGGGTTACGGCCCACGGAACCGGCGGTCACCATCGTGAACTGGATCTCGTTGTTCTGGTCGACGATGAAGACGGCGCGCTGGGCGAAGCCGTCCTCGCCCTCGATGCCGAGGTCACGCATGAGCTCGTGCTTCGAGTCGGCCAGCATCGGGAAGGGCAGGTCCGTCAGGTCCGGGTGGTCCTTGCGCCAGGCGTGGTGCACGAACTCGGAGTCGCCGGAGAAGCCGAGGATCTGGGCGTCACGGTCAGCGAACTCTTCGTTCAGCTTGCCGAAGGCGGCGATCTCGGTCGGGCACACGAAGGTGAAGTCCTTGGGCCACGCGAAGACGATCTTCCACTTGCCCTCGTAGGTCTTGTGGTCGATCTGCTGGAACTCCGAGCCCTTCTCCAGCGAGACACAGGCAGTCAGATCGAACTGGGGGAACTTGTCACCGACAGTGAGCACGCGCTCTCCTTGCTGCAAAGAAAATCCCTTTTGGGGAGTTTCCTGGGGGGTTGGACTGGTGTTGATGGTGGCACAGGGTGCATTGATTATGGAAATAGCTAGAGTGGGTCGTGTTGATCGGACCTGGCTATCAGTCCCAGTAATAAGGGGACACCCGAGAAGGTCCCGAGAGGGACCCGAGAGGGACCCGAGAGGGACCCAGAAGGAGGAGCGAGTTGGCCACCAGCGCCAAGCCCGCGGCCAAGCGCGGCGCCCGACAGCCGAGCCTCGCCCAGCTGCGCGCCTTCGCCGCCGTCGCCGAGCATCTGCACTTCCGGGATGCCGCCGCCGCGATCGGCATGAGCCAGCCCGCGCTCTCCGGCGCCGTCTCAGCCCTGGAAGAGACACTCGGTGTCACCCTGCTCGAACGTACGACCCGCAAGGTGCTGCTGTCGTCGGCGGGCGAACGGCTCGCGGTGCGGGCCAGGGCCGTGCTCGACGAGGTCGGGGCGCTGATGGAGGAGGCCGACGCGGTGCGCGCCCCGTTCACCGGAGCGCTGCGGCTCGGCGTGATCCCGACCGTGGCGCCGTATCTGCTGCCCACGTTCATCGGACTCGTCCACGAGAAGTACCCGCACCTGGACCTCCAGGTGCACGAGGAGCAGACCTCGTCGCTGATCGAGGGGCTCGGCGCGGGGCGGCTCGACCTGCTGCTGCTCGCCGTGCCGCTCGGCGTGCCCGGCGTCACCGAACTGCCCGTGTTCGACGAGGACTTCGTGCTCGTCACGCCGCTCGACCACTGGCTCGGCGGACGCGAGGGGATTCCGCGCGACGCCCTGCGCGAGCTGAACCTGCTGCTGCTCGACGAGGGGCACTGCCTGCGCGACCAGGCCCTGGACATCTGCCGCGAGGCGGGGCGCGCGGACGCCCCCGTGACCACGACCGCCGCCGGGCTCTCCACCCTCGTACAGCTGGTGGCCGGCGGGCTCGGAGTGACGCTGCTTCCGCGCACCGCCGTCCGCGTCGAGACCAGCCGCAGCAATCAGCTGCTCACCGGGTACTTCGCGGACCCGGCGCCGACCAGGCGCATCGCCCTCGCGATGCGTACGGGGGCCGCGCGCGCGGCGGAGTACGAGGCGCTCGCCGTCGCCCTGAGGGGGGCCGTAAAGCCGTTGCCGGTGCGGGTGTTGTGACCCCGCACCGGCAACGTCCTGCTCCCGCGCGGGGAGTTACTCCGTGCGCAGGCCGTCCGGGCGCATCATGCGCCACAGCGGCGGCAGGCTGAGCAGCGTCACGACCGCGACGAGCACGGCCCCCGCACCGGTCAGCGGCAGGAAGATCCACCAGTCCTCGACCGATTTCTCGATCATGCGGACCATGACGAGGCCGAGTCCGAGGCCGCCCGCGACCGCAAGGGCCAGGCCGAGGACCACCGGGACGGCCGTCTGCCACAGGACCGACCACGCCATCGAGCCGCGCCGCGTGCCGAACGCGGTGAGGGCGGCGAGCAGCCGCTTGCGCTCGCGCAGTTGCTCCAGCATCGACACCAGCATGGACGCCGCGATGAGGACCATCGTGGCCATCGCGCCGATCATCAGGCCGGTCTGGATGGAGGCGTACTGCTTGTCGCGCTCGACCGCGCGCAGCGTCATCACGTCGAGGAACGGGTCGACGCGGGCCGCGGCGTTGCGGACGTACTCCTCGTTGTCCTTCACCGCCGGGTCGACCTGGATCATGGCGCTCGTCTCGGCGTCGACCAGCTCGGACGGGGAGATCGCGCCGGGGGTGGCGAAGATGCCGTCGTGCAGGTCGCCGCCCGGGTCGGGGCGGGCCTTGACCTCGCGCGTGTCCGCGGGCAGCGTCCACGGCTTGTGTTTGTGGCCGGGCTCCTCCCAGCTCATGGAGTTCAGGTCGATCGGCTTGCCGGGGCGGGCCGTCTCGTCGACCCACTCGTTCATCTCGGCGTCGCCCGTGTGCACGACGAAGGTGTCGCCGTCCTTGCACGAGCTGATCCGGGCCAGCTCGCGCAGGTTCGCGCAGGTGCCGACCGTCAGCTCCGTGGTGGGCCTGAGGTCGTCGGCGTTCTTCAGCTTGCCGGGCTTCACGACGTACGCGGAGACCGTACCGATGACGTTCTTGACGCCCTTGGTCGTACGGAACTTGTCGATCATCTGCGTGGCGAGATCGCCGTCCCCGATGCTCGCCCGCACCTGGAGCTTGGCCCGCGCGGGGTCGTTGTTGGTGACCCGGTCGAAGTCGTTGTGCATCGAGCCGAACATCATCTGCAGGGCGATGGCACCCGCCACCGCGACCGTGATGCCGCTGACCGCGCGGGCCGCCGTACCGCTGCTCAACTGGAGCCTGCGAATGGCCAGCTGCCAGGGCACGGGACCCCCGCGCAGCTTGGCCACGGCCGCTTCGACGAGCCAGGGGAGCAGCGCGGCAAGGCCGATCAGGGTGAGCGACGCGCCCAGGCCGATGGCGAAGACCGGCGGGGTCAGATCGCCCGCGAGGCGGCCCGACGCGAGCAGGATGCCGATGCCGGCCACCGGCATGAGGACACGCCACCAGATGCGGCGCTTGCGGGGCTTCGCGCTGCGGAAGACGCCCAGGGGCTCGATGGAGACGGACCGCAGCGAGACCAGCGTGACCACGAAGGCGGTCAGCGGGACGGCAATGAGGACGAGCGCCGCGAGGCCGGGCACCGGCGTCACGTCGGTGGCGAAGGCACTGACCTTCCACACGTCGAACACGCCGAGCAGCTCGCGCAGGCCCAGGAAGGCGACGGCGCCGAAGGCCAGGCCGAGCAGCGCGCCGCACAGGGCCTCGCCCGCCGCGATCCTGCGCACCGCCTGTGCGTCCGCGCCGACCAGACGCAGCGCGGCGAGGCGCTTGTCCCGCCGTTCGCCGCCGAAGCGGACCGCCGTGCCGATGAAGATGACCACGGGGGTCAGCAGCACCACGCAGCCCAGGACGACAAGGACGATGAGGATCGGGTCCAGCGGCTTCGGCGGTTCCTTGTAGCCGAACTCCACGATGCGGTGGCCGCCCTTGGCCTGGGTGAGGGCGTCGGAGCCGGTGTAGAAGTACAGCTCCTGGGGGTGGACCAGGCCGGGGTCGCCGATGGTGCCCGTGATGCGGTAGTTCGCGAAGCGCTCCTTGAGGAGCTTGCCCTCCGAGCTGTTCATGAGGTCGCGCAGGGCGGGCGAGACGACCATCTCGCCGTCCGCGGGCAGCTTCGTCAGGCCGGGCGGCAGGGCGGGGTGCTTGCCCTCGGCGCGCACCACGCGGCCGGCCACCGTCGAGTCCCGGAAGTCGGTGTCGGCGTAGCGCGTGAGGACGCTGGTGTCGGAGCGCTTGTGCTCCTTGCCGTCGAACTGGCCCTCGGAGGAGCGGGCCACCGAGCGGTCCTCCCGGTGCTGGAGCAGATTCGGCACGGAGGCCGCGCCGAGGAGCAGCGCCACACCGAGGCCGACGCCGACCGCGGTCATGATCGTGCGGGCCCAGCCCGCGCGGCCGCCGCCGACGGCGAAGCGTATGCCCATCACGAGGTCGCGGGCCCAGGCGCGGATGCCTGTCGGTGCCGAGTGCGCGGGCTGCGACGCCGGGGGGTCCGTACGGGCCTTCGCGCGGGTGTCGAGGCTCATACGGCCCGCTCCATGTCACGTGACTTGCCGTCGCGCACGACGATCTCGCGGTCGGAGTAGGCGGCGACGCGCGTCTCGTGCGTGACCAGGACCACGGCGGCGTTCGTCGAGCGCGCGGCGTCGGTGAGCAGCTCCATCACGCGCTCGCCGTTGAGCGAGTCGAGCGCGCCGGTCGGCTCGTCGGCGAAGAGGACGCGCGGGTTGGTGGCGAGCGCGCGGGCCACGGCGACGCGCTGGCCCTGACCGCCGGAGACCTCGCCGGGCCGCTTGCCGAGCAGGTCGTCGACCTCCAGGCGCTCCATCCAGGTCTGCGCGGTGCGCTCGGCGTCCTTGCGCTTGGCGCCGTTGAGCCGCAGCGGAAGCGCGACGTTCTCCACGCACGTCAGTTCGGGCACCAGCTGCCCGAACTGGAAGACGAAGCCGAACTCGCTGCGGCGCAGGGCGCTCAGCGCGGCGTCCGGCAGACCGGCGAGTTCGCGGCCGTTGTACGTGATGGAGCCCGCGTCGGGCTTCACGATCCCCGCGAGACAGTGCAGGAGCGTGGACTTGCCGGAGCCGGAGGGGCCCATCACGGCGACGACCTCGCCGGGGTGGATGGAGAAGTCGGCGCCGTCGAGCGCGGTCGTCGGACCGTACGTCTTGCGGAGGCCGGTGGCGGTGAGAAGGGAACCTGCGGGTGTCATGCGGAGCGCACCTCCCGGGCGAGCTTGCCGAGGCGTGCGGCGGCCAGTTCGAGCCAGCGCAGATCGGCTTCGAGGTGGAAGAGCGCGTGGTCGCAGATCAGCTGGTCGGCGAGATCGCCCTTGCGCTTGCGGTCGGTGAGGATGCGCATCAGGCGCAGGTGCTCGGCGCGCTGGGCGTCGAGCATTTCCGAGGCGTCGCGGTCGGTGAGGAGCGCGAGGACGACCTTCGTGTAGAGGGTCGACTGGAGATAGGGCTCGGGCTTCTCCGGGGTGGCGAGCCACTGCTCGACGTCCGTGATGCCGGCGTCGGTGATCGCGTACCGCTTGCGTTCGGGGCCGCCGTCCGTCTCTATGCCGTCGACCTCGACGAGGCCGTTCTTCAGGAGACGGGACATGGTCGAGTAGACCTGCCCGTAGTGCAGGGGCTTGTCGTGACCGAACTTCTCGTCGAAGGTGCGCTTGAGGTCGTAGCCGTGGCGCGGGCCCGACTCAAGGAGGCCGAGGAGGGTGTGACCGATGGACATGCGGAGCACTCTACACCGTGTGTATACGTGGCATGTATACCGTCGGTTCAGAGCCGCTGACGGCGTACTGCCGCTCTGTCGCCGGGCTGGTGTGCGGCTGATGCGCGGCTCACAGGTTCGCAACACGGGCAACCTTCTGGGCCCCGGGATCGTCGATCTACTGGGGTCGGTCTGCTGGGGGCAACCAACGGTTCCTCTGGGGCAGGTGCTGATTGTCACGTCCGGAAAAGACCGGATCGGCAGTCCTTTGTCCCCAGGTGCGGTGTTAGCTTCTTGAGCTGACTTGCCACGGCATACGGATTAGTGAACGAGACGGAAGCGGAGCACTCACACTCATGGGCCGAGCGGAAGAGCGACAAGCGCGGCAGCGCGGCGCGCGCCGGGCATGGCGCGGGCGCCCCGCCGGCGGCGGCAAGCCCAAGCGCACGGGCATACGCCGCTTCTTCACGCTGAAGAAGATCCTGGGCACGTTCTTCGGGCTCTGCCTGCTCGGCATGCTCGGCTTCGTCGTCCTCTACATGATGGTCGAGGTGCCCGAGGGCAACGCCGCGGCCAAGCTCCAGAGCAACGTCTACAAGTACAAGAACGGCAAGGTCATCGCCAGGACCGGCGAGCTGAACCGCGAGGTCGTCGACCTGGACAAGGTGCCGAAGAAGGTGCAGCGCACCTTCGTGGCCGCCGAGAACAAGTCCTTCTACAAGGACAAGGGCGTCGACTTCAAGGGCACCGCCCGCGGCCTGCTCAACACCGTCACCGGCAAGGGCAAGCAGGGTGGCTCGACGATCACCCAGCAGTACGTCAAGAACTACTACCTGACGCAGGACCAGACGGTGACCCGTAAGTTCCGGGAGCTGGTCATCTCGCTGAAGGTGGACCAGAACAAGAGCAAGGACTACATCCTCGCCGGGTACATCAACACCAGCTACTACGGCCGCGGCGCCTACGGAATCCAGGCCGCCGCCCAGGCGTACTACGGCACGGACGCCGAGAAGCTGAGCGTCTCGCAGGGCGCCTACCTCGCCGCGCTGCTCCAGGCCCCGAGCCAGTACGACTGGACGTCGGCCACGCCCGCCAGCAGGAAGCTGGTCAAGGCCCGCTGGAACTACGTGCTCGACAACATGGTCGAGGAGAACTGGCTGTCCGCGAGCGAACGCCAGCGCCAGAAGTTCGACGTGCCGGAAGAGCCCAAGGCGGCCCCGGGACTCGAGGGCCAGACCGGTTACCTCGTCACGCGCGCCAAGGCCGAGGTCATGAAGGCCGGGCACCTCAGCGAGGAGCAGTTCGACGCGGGCGGCTATTCGATCACGCTCAACATCGACGAGAAGAAGCAGAAGCAGCTCGAGAAGGCCGTCGACAAGAAGCTGAACGACGAGCTCGATCCGAAGAAGCGCAAGGCCGATGCCCGGGTGCAGGCGGGCGCCGCGTCCGTCGACCCCAGGACCGGCAAGGTCCTCGCGATGTACGGCGGCCGGGACTACGTGAAGCACTACACGAACAACGCCACCCGGCGTGACTACCAGCCCGCCTCCACCTTCAAGCCGCTGATCCTGGCCGCCGCCCTCGAGAACGGCGCCAAGACCCAGTCCGACCAGCCGATCACGGCGAACACCGTCTACGACGGCACGAGCGAGCGCCCGGTCAAGGGCAGCGACGTCGCCTTCGCGCCGCCGAACGAGGACGACAAGAGCTATGGCCCGGTCACCGTCCAGAAGGCGATGAACAAGTCCATCAACTCCGTCTTCGCGCAGATGGGCGTGGACGTCGGCATGGACGACGTCCTGGAGACCGCGGGCAAGCTCGGCATGGACGTCGAGGATCTGCCCGCCGTGCCCGCCCAGACCCTGGGCACCATGGGCGCGAGCCCGCTGGAGATGGCGGGCGTCTACGCCACGCTCGACAACCACGGCAAGAAGGTCACCCCCGCCCTCGTGGCGTCCGTCGAGCACAAGGACCGCACGATCGAACTGCCGGACCCGATCGGCGAGGAGGTCGTCGAGCGCGGCACCGCGGACTCGCTCACCTCGGTCCTGACCGGTGTGGTCGACGACGGTACGGGCAGCGCGGTGCGCAGCCCCGTGCAGGACGTGGCGGGCAAGACCGGTACGTCCGACGACAACAAGTCGGCCTGGTTCACCGGCTACACGCCGAAGCTGGTCACCTCGGTCGGCCTCTTCGGCGAGGGCGCCACGGGCTCGGACGAACAGGGCAAGCAGGTCTCCATGAAGGGCGCGGGCGGTCTGCCGCGTGTCGACGGCGGCAGCTTCCCGGCGCAGATCTGGGCGGCGTACACGTTCAAGGCGATGGGCTCGCCCAGCGAGTTCGAGCTGGACACCTCCATGGGCGCGGCCATCGCACCGCCCTCGGAGCCGACCACGCAGAAGCCCACGGAGCCGACGGACGAGCCCTCGGAGACGAAGGACCCGACGACGAAGCCGCCGTCGGAGGACCCGACGACGCAGGAACCGACGGACGATCCGACGACGCAGGAACCGACGGACGACCCGACGACCCAGCAGCCGACGGACGATCCGGAGGAGCCGGACCCGTCCGACTCCATCGAGATCCCGGAGAACCCGAACGGGCGGCCGAACAAGGACTGAGGGCCCGAGGGCCCGAGGGCCGGACGGACGTCACCAGGCACGGCGAAGGCGCCGGAAGCACACGCTTCCGGCGCCTTCGCCGTGCACTGCCCCGCTACTGCCCCGCTCAGCCGTGGTTCAGCTCGAACCACACCACCTTGCCGGTGCTCAGCCGTGTCGCGCCCCACCGCCGGGCCAGCCTGTTGACCAGGTAGAGCCCGCGGCCGCCCTCGTCCGTGGCCCGCGCCTGGCGCAGCCTCGGCAGCTGCGGCACGTCGTCGCCGACCTCGCAGCGCAGGACGTCCGTACGCAGCAGCCGCAGGGTCACCGGACGCGACGCGTACCGCACGGCGTTCGTGACGACCTCGCTGACCAGGAGCTCCACCGAGTCGTTCAGCTCCTGCAGGCCCCAGCGCTCCAGGGCGCTGCGGGCCAGGCGGCGGGCGCGGGACGGCGTGGCGTCCTCCGGCTCCAGGTACCAGTACGCGACGTCGCTCGGCGCGATCCCGTCGAAGCGGGCGGCGAGCAGCGCGATGTCGTCGTCCCGGTCGCCGGGGCCGAGCATGTCGAGCACGTCGTCGCAGAGGGCCTCCAGGGGCGGCGGATGGTCCGGGCCCGTCAACTGGGCGGTGGCGGCGAGCCGTTCGCGCAGCTGCTCTATGCCGGTCCATACGTCACGCAGACGGGACTCGACCAGCCCGTCGGTGTAGAGCAGCAGGGTGGCGCCCGCGGGCGCGTCGAGCTCCACGGCCTCGAAGTCGACGCCGCCGACGCCGATGGGGGCGCCCGGCGGGACCCGCAGGACCTCGGCGCGGCCTCCCAGGTGGAGCAGGACGGGCGGCGGATGGCCGGCGTTGGCGATGGTGATGCGGTGCGCGACCGGGTCGTAGACCGCGTAGAGGCAGGTCGCCATCCGGTCCGAGCCGAGCCGCTGGGCCTGCTCGTCCAAGTGGTGCAGGACCTCCTGGGGCGGCAGGTCGAGCCCGGCCAGGGTCTGCGCCGTCGTGCGCAGCTGGCCCATGATCGCCGCCGAGGTCATGGAGTGGCCCATGACGTCGCCCACGACGAGCGCGACCCTGCTGCCGGGCAGCGGGATCGCGTCGTACCAGTCGCCGCCGACCCGGGCCGTCTCGGCGGCCGGGAGATAGCGGGAGGCGAGCCGCACGCCGGTCGGGCGCGGCAGGGTCTCGGGCAGCATCGTGCGCTGCAGCTCGTCGGCGATGTACGCCTCGCGGCCGTAGAGCACGGCCTTGTCGATGCCGAGCGCGCTGTGCGTGGCGAGCTGGGCGGCGACCAGGAGGTCGTCGTTCTCGAACGCGGGCCGGTCGGGGCGGCGCAGGAACACCGCGGCGCCGATCACGCGGCGCCTGCCCCGCAGCGGGGCGAGGATCGTGCGCTGGCCCAGGGGCACGGTGCGGTCGTCGCCGAGCAGTTCGGGCAGTGCGGCGCGGGCCGCCGGGGTGTCGGCGAAGACCGGGCGGACGCCGCGCAGGACCTCGGCGAGGGCGCCGCCGGGGCGCACCTCGCACAGCTCGGCGGTCGTCACCAGTTCGTTCTGCACCTGGAGCGCGGGCGCGTTGCCGCTGTCGGTGTCGGGCTCCTCGGCGCCTTCCTCGATCGAGCGAAGCCGGTCGGTGCGGCGAAGGCGCAGGATGAGGGCGCCGCTGGGCCGCTCCTCGCCGACCGGCAGCGGGTCGCGCAGGTAGACCAGGATCGCGTCGGAGAACGTCGGCACCGTGGCCCGGCACAGGCCCATCACGATCTCGTCCAGGTCGATGCCGCGGGCGATGCGCCGGGTGGCGGCGCCCACGAAGCGCAGCCGGTCGCCGTCGCGTCGCATCGCCGCGGGGCCGGAGCCCGGCGGTCGTGGTTGTCCCGTACGCCGCTCCTCGCCGCCGGGGGCGCCCGAGGGGGCGCCGTCGTGGTTGTCCCGGTCGCCGCCGCGTGCGGCCATCGGGTCGGGGCCCTGTTCGGGCGCGCCCTCGGGTGCGGGGCGCGGCCGGTGCGGGTCGGGCTGCTGTCCCGAGTGCCCGGACGACTGGGAGTGCTCGTCGCAGGGGCCTGCGGCGGGGTCGCCCGAACGGGACTGTGCCTGTGCGGGGAAAGCGGGCGCGCCCTGGGTGTCCCGCGCCTTGCGGGCACGCGCATGCGCCCCGCGGGGATCCGCGGGGGCGGCGGGCCGGGCAGCTCGGGGCTGTCGGCCCTCGTCGGGGATGGAGTGCTCCGTCACGCGTTTCGAATCCGTCCGTCCGGGGCTGCGCCTTGGTGTCCGGTGGCTACTTTGGTCAGCCGCGTCGGCAGTGCAGGAAGAGCTGGTGTTCGGGTGGTACGTCGGTACTCGCCGGGGCGTAGGAGTACGTGTCCTCGTCGATGATGTCGAAGCCCGCGTCACGTACTACCTGCCGAAGTTCGTCCCGCAGGTAACCGGATACCCGGATTGTGTGCCCCAGGAACGGAATTCCCGCGTCATCCAGGTCGGCCTCGACCATGGAGAGCGCGAGCAGGCCACCGGGGCGCAGCAGTCCGTGCAGCAGCCGCAGAGCGTACGGGATTTCGGCGCGGGGCAGCATCAGGAGCGCGAAGAAAGCCGCGATCCCGTCGAACGTGCCGACGCCGTCGGGGCCTTCGGCGCGCAGCGCGGCCAGGTCGAGCTGCCGGAACTCGGCGTTGTCCGCGGGAACGTTCTTCCTGGCGATGTCGAGCATGCCGGACGAGAGATCGATGCCGAGCACCCGGTGCCCGGCGTCCGCGAGCTGCCGGGCGGTGGGCACTCCCGTGCCGCACCCCACGTCGAGCACCCTCGACCCGGAGGGCAGCGCGTCGGCGAGCCTGCGCCCGGCGGCCAGCTGGCCGTCCTTGTGGGGGAAGGCGTCGTCGTAGTGCGCCCCGATGGCGTCGAAGGCCTCGGCCTGACCCGTCCGGTCGGGCCGCACGCCGGTTCGCGCGCCGTACCCGTCGAGCTCGCTCGCCTCGCTCACGTTCTGCCGCCCCTCGATGACATGCTGTCAGGCAACGCGCAAGCTCAGGGAGTTGCTGCTGAGTTGCTGCTGTGCGCCCTTGCGGAGGACGATCCTACGTTTGAACCATGGGGGCGCATCAAGGGTCTCATGACGTCACATGCGCGGGCGTGCGGTCCCAGTCATCCGGAAGGGGCGGAATCGCCCAGTCCGGATCGGGGCGCCAGTGCTGCCAGTTGTCCGAAAACGGCCGTCCCCAGGAACGGATCACATCGACGGCCGCGTGCCCGGCGGCCCTGACTTCCCGCGCCTTTGCGGCCTCCATGAGGCCGGCGCGCTGGGCCTGGGCGAACTCGTCCTCGTCGTGCCACTGCCAGGTCCGGTCGGGCCGCACGGAGATGTCCAGAAAGTGATCCTCGGAATCGATGCCTCCGGCCCAACGTGCGCGCGGCTCTTCGAGATTCACGTACCAGTTCTTGAACTGCCATCCCGGGTCCCAGAACAACCACACCGACCATGGCTCCGCGGGCCGTGCGAGCTTGAGGACGCCGGTGCCGAACCAACGGTCCCTGCGCAGGGCGCGGGGCTTGGTGTAGCGGGTGGCGAGGGGCTCGCGGTGCACGGCGGTCCCGTCGGCGAGGACGGGCTTCACGCACTCGGTGCCGGGCGCCATCCACACGGCGAGCAGCTCTTCGGTGTCCTGTACGACCGTGACGGGCCGGCAGATGTGGATTCCGTCCCCGGCGTTGTCCTTGTACCGCCACAGCACATGGGAGCCGGGAACCCAGCGTGCTGCTTCGCTGCTCGTCGTTGGCGGCGTGGTGAGGTCTGTCATGCAGAGATATTAGTCGCCGCCCCGACAGGTCCCCCCGAAGGCGTCCGGGAGAACCTGTCGGTGCGTAGGGGAACTACGCCCTAAGGCCGTGTCATCCGCAGCACGTCCAGCGCCTCGTCCAGCTGTGTCAGCGTGAGCTCGCCCCGCTCGACGTACCCGCCTTCGAGCACGACGTCGCGGATGGTCTTCCGCTCGGCGAGGGACTTCTTGGCGACCTTCGCCGCCTCCTCGTACCCGATGTACTTGTTCAGCGGGGTGACGACGGAGGGCGAGGACTCGGCGTACTCCCTGGCGCGTTCGGCGTTCGCGGTGATGCCGTCGACCGTCCTGTCGGCGAGCAGCCGCGACACGTTGGCCAGGAGCCGGATCGACTCCAGGACGTTCTTGCCGATGACCGGCAGCATCACGTTCAGCTCGAAGTTCCCCGCCGCACCGGCCGCGGCGACCGTCGCGTCATTGCCGGTGACCTGCGCGGCGACCATCAGCGCGGCTTCCGGGATCACCGGGTTCACCTTGCCGGGCATGATCGAGGAACCGGGCTGCAGGTCGGGCAGATTGATCTCGGCGAGTCCGGTCCGCGGTCCCGAGGCCATCCAGCGCAGATCGTTCGCGATCTTCGTGAGGCCGACGCCGATGGTCCGCAGCTGGCCGCTGGTCTCCACGATGCCGTCCCGCGCGCCCTGCGCCTCGAAGTGGTCGCGCGCCTCGGTCAGCGGGAGTCCCGTGACCCGGGCCACCTCGTCGATCACGGCCGCCGAGAAGCCGGGCGGGGTGTTGATGCCGGTGCCCACCGCCGTGCCGCCGAGGGGCAGTTCGGCCAGGCGCGGCAGCGAGGCCCGCAGCCGCTCGACGCCGTGGCGCACCTGGGCCGCGTAGCCGCCGAACTCCTGGCCCAGGGTCACGGGCGTCGCGTCCATCAGGTGCGTGCGCCCGGACTTCACCACGTCGGCGAACTCCTCGGACTTGCGGGTCAGCGCCGCCGCCAGGTGTTCGAGCGCCGGGATCAGGTCCTGCGTCACGGCGCCGGTGGCCGCGACGTGGATCGAGGAGGGGAAGACGTCGTTCGACGACTGGGACGCGTTCACGTGGTCGTTCGGGTGGACGTCCCGGCCGAGCTTCTCCGTGGCCAGCGTCGCGAGGACTTCGTTCGTGTTCATGTTGGACGAGGTGCCGGACCCCGTCTGGAAGACGTCCACCGGGAAGTGCTCGTCCCAGCGGCCGTCGGCCACCTCGCCCGCAGCGTCCGCGATCGCCGCCGCCATGTCCTTGTCGAGCACCCCGAGGTCCGCGTTGACCTTCGCGGCGGCCGCCTTGATCCGGGCGAGCGCGGCGATGTGCGCGCGCTCCAGGCGCTGTCCGGAGACGGGGAAGTTCTCCACCGCCCGCTGCGTCTGCGCCCGCCATTTGGCGTGGGCGGGGACCCGTACCTCGCCCATGGAGTCGTGCTCGATCCGGTACTCACCGCTGTCGCTTGCGCTGGCGTCGCTGGTCATCCCTCGAACCTACTCCTTCGTCGGACCCCGTCGAAAAGTTGAGCACTTGTCTTGTTCTAGGTGTTCCCAATGCTCTTACCGGCCAGTAAAAACCGTGGGTAACACCAAACCGGGGAGGCGCAATGAAGCGCATCAGACACGGCCGCCGGAGCAGGCCGCGATGTACGTTCGCGGCGGCCGTGGCGATGGCGGCGGTGCTCGGCACCGTCGCGGGAACGCCCGCGCAGGCGGCGGACGGCAAGGACCGGGAGCACCGGGGGAGCACCGCGCCCCTGTCCACGCCCCTGTCGCCCGAACTGGAGAAGATCCGGGCGGACGAGGCGACCGAGCTCTACGGCGACCCGGCAGAGCGCCCGCCGGCCGAACGCAGGACCGGGCTGATCTCGCTCGGGGACAGCGAGATCTCGGGCGAGGGCGTCGGCACGTACGAACCGGGCACCGACGGCCCCGACAACTGGTGCCACCGATCCCCGGACGCCGCGATCCACCGCACCGGCATCCCCGCGGACGAGACGTACAACGTCGCCTGCTCGGGAGCGCAGACCGTCAACATCAGGATCGGCGGCCAGAAGCAGTACGCCGACGAACTGGTGCAGAGCGACAACCTCGCCATCAAGGCGCGCAACACCCGCATCAAGGCGGTCATGCTGGTCATCGGGGCCAACGACGACCTCGAGTTCTCGCCGGTGATGACCGACTGCGTGACGCGCTTCCTGCTCAGCCAGGGCGCGTGCGCGGGCAAGTACACGGCGGGCTGGCAGGCGCGGGTCGACGCGCTCGTGCCCAAGGTCGAGCAGTCCGTCCGCGACC
The DNA here is from genome assembly GCF_040644915.1 of Streptomyces sp. NPDC046925. Lineage (NCBI taxonomy): Bacteria > Bacillati > Actinomycetota > Actinomycetes > Kitasatosporales > Streptomycetaceae > Streptomyces > Streptomyces sp. NPDC046925. Next base: position 117,795 of record NZ_JBEYWZ010000006.1, read on the forward strand.
TGAAGACCGTCATGAAGGACGCCGGATACGCGGGCGACGACTACAAGCTGGTCCTCATGGGCTACCCGAGCCCGATCGGCCCCGACTTCCGGGACAACCCGAAGTTCCCCGGCAAGCTCGTCTGCGGCGGCCTCGGCTACGACTCCGACACCGAGTGGGGCCGCAACTACGCGGTGCCCGCGTTCGGGACCGGCATGCGCAAGGCCGCGCGGAACGCGGGCGCGGTCTACCTCGACAACTCCCGCCTCTTCCAGGGCCACGAGGTCTGCATGGAGGACACCTGGGCGCGCGGTCTGTACGTCGACCTGTCCAACCCCTTCCCGCCGGACTCCAACTCGGTGCGCCAGTCCTTCCACCCCAACGCCCGCGGCCACGCCGCCTTCGCGTCCTGCCTGACCCAGATCTACAACTCGGGTCAGCGGGAAGCCGGTTGCGCGGACCCGGCGAGCACGGGCAGCCCGAAGCTGTACGGGGGTGCCTGGGACGACGCGTACAAGCCCCTGAAGAACGCGGGCACGGGGACGTGCGTGGACGTCGACGCGTCCAAGAGCCGCAACGGCACCAAGGTGCAGGGCTGAGACTGCACCGGCAACCGCAACCAGACCTGGTGGTACGACGGCGCTCCCGGCGGTCAGGGCTCGCTGCACACCGGCCTGACCCAGGACCGCTGCCTGGACGTGCCCGACGGCGCCTACAAGGAAGGCGTCGCGGTCACCCTGTGGAACTGCCACGGCGGCGGCAACCAGAAGTTCGTCCGCGACGCCGGGACGCTGCGGCCCGCGGCTGCGAGCGGGCTCTGCCTGACCCTGGCGGGGGACAGGGAGCCGCTGCGGCTCCAGAAGTGCACGGGGGCGGCTGGCCAGCGTTTCGCCTGACCGTCTGAACTTGAGCTTCAGACCCGGAAAGGCCCCTCCACGCGCGCGTGGAGGGGCCTTTCCCGGTACTTACGCCAGGCCCGGGCCGCGCACCGGGATGTGCGTGAACGTCGGCTCCGGGGCCGGGTTCTGGAAGAAGTCGTTGCCCTTGTCGTCGACGACGATGAAGGCGGGGAAGTCCTCGACCTCGATCTTCCAGACGGCCTCCATGCCGAGCTCCTCGTACTCGACGACCTCGACCTTCTTGATGCAGTCCTGGGCGAGGCGCGCGGCGGGGCCGCCGATCGAACCCAGGTAGAAGCCGCCGTGCGCGTCGCAGGCGTCGGTGACCTGTTTGGAGCGGTTGCCCTTGGCGAGCATGACCTTGGAGCCGCCCGCCGCCTGGAACTGCTCCACGTAGGAGTCCATGCGCCCGGCGGTGGTCGGGCCGAAGGAGCCGGAGGCGTAGCCCTCGGGGGTCTTGGCGGGGCCCGCGTAGTAGACCGGGTGGTCCTTGAGGTACTGCGGCATCTCCTCGCCCGCGTCGAGCCGCTCCTTGATCTTGGCGTGCGCGATGTCGCGGGCCACGACGAGGGGGCCGGTGAGGGAGAGGCGGGTCTTCACCGGGTGTTTGGTGAGCTCGGCGAGGATGTCGTCCATCGGCTGGTTGAGGTCGATCTTCACGACGTCCGCGGACTCGTCCAGGTGGGAGTCCTCGGTCTCCGGCAGGAAGCGCGCCGGGTCCGTCTCCAGCTGCTCCAGGAAGACGCCCTCGGCGGTGATCTTCGCGGTGGCCTGGCGGTCGGCCGAGCAGGAGACGGCGATGGCGACGGGCAGCGAGGCGCCGTGGCGCGGCAGGCGCACCACGCGGACGTCGTGGCAGAAGTACTTGCCGCCGAACTGCGCGCCGATGCCGATCTTCTGCGTCAGCTCGAAGACCTTCTCCTCCAGCTCCTTGTCCCGGAAGCCGTGCCCGGTCGGGGAGCCCTCGGCGGGCAGCTCGTCCAGGTAGTGCGCGGAGGCGTACTTCGCGGTCTTCAGGGCGAACTCGGCGCTGGTGCCGCCGACGACGATCGCCAGGTGGTACGGCGGGCAGGCGGCCGTACCCAGGGAGCGGATCTTCTCCTCCAGGAACTTCATCATGGAGGCCTCGTTCAGGACGGCCTTCGTCTCCTGGTAGAGGAACGACTTGTTGGCCGAGCCGCCGCCCTTGGCCATGAAGAGGAACTTGTAGGCGCCGCCGTCGGTCGCGTACAGCTCGATCTGGGCCGGGAGGTTGGAGCCGGTGTTCTTCTCCTCCCACATGTTCAGCGGGGCCATCTGGGAGTAGCGCAGGTTCAGCTTCGTGTACGCGTCGTAGATGCCCTTGGAGAGCGCCTTCTCGTCCTCGCCCTCGGTGAGGACGTGCTGTCCGCGCTTGCCCATGACGATCGCCGTGCCGGTGTCCTGGCACATGGGGAGCACGCCCGCCGCCGCGATGTTCGCGTTCTTCAGCAGGTCGAGCGCCACGAACTTGTCGTTGCCCGAGGCCTCCGGGTCGTCGACGATGCGCCGCAGCTGGGCCAGGTGCGCGGGCCGCAGATAGTGCTGGATGTCGTGGATCGCCTCGGCGGCGAGCGTGCGCAGCGCCTCGGGATCGACCTTGAGGAACGTCCGCCCGTCGGCCTCGAATGTGGAGACGCCCTCGGAGGTCACCAACCGGTACGGCGTGGTGTCCTCTCCCAGGGGGAGCAGATCGGAGTACTCGAACTCTGGCATTACGGCCATTCCTCACTCGGCAGACGGCGGCGCGGCCTCCATTGGCGGCGCGCCAACCAGCGTAGAACGCGCACATCGGGACGGGCCTGTGAGGTAAGGCTCAGTAGGGCCGCCCCGGGGGAAATCTCCGGGTGCTTCCGGGGGTTCCGGGGCTAGTCGCGATCTATCGCGTTTGGGTACGCTGAGTGGTGTGGACCTAGAGAAGCGCCCCCAGCAGACCCAGACCGACCCTGAACCGCAGCCGGCGGGCCTGCGCGCGTCGGACGCCGACCGGGACCGCACGGCGGACATCCTGCGCGAGGCCCTCGCCGAGGGCCGTCTCACCGCGGAGGAGCACGCCGAACGGATCGACGGGGTCTACCGCTCCAAGACCATGGGTGAGCTGGAGCCGCTGGTCAGCGATCTGCCCGCGGCGAGCGGCGCGGGGCGCTCGACGGCGCGGCCCGAGCCCGCCCCGATCCGGCCGTCGGACGGCGCGGTGCCCCCGGTCGCCGACGAGAACCTGGTCGCGGTCTTCAGCAGCTCCGTGCGCAAGGGCCGCTGGCGCGTGGGCCGCCGCACGCACGCGTACGCGATCTTCGGCAACGTGGAGATCGATCTCAGCGAGGCGATCTTCGAGCAGCGCCAGGTCGTCATCAAGGCGGTCTCCGTCTTCGGCAATGTGGAGATCCGCGTCCCGGAGAACATCTCGCTGCGCGGCAGCGGTACCGGCGTCCTCGGCAACTTCGAAGTGGACATGCTCGATTCAGCCGAACAGGACGCCCCCGTCGTCTATGTCGACGGCTATGCGGTCCTGGGCAACATCGAGGCGAAGCCCAAGCGGGGCAAGCTCGTCAGGGACCTGCACAAGCAGCTGCGCAAGCATCTGGGGCACTGAACGAGGGGGCGCATTCGGCCACTCACGCCGGGGCGCGCCCCGTCACGGACGGCGCGAACTTTCGTACATCGGAACTCAGTGCATAGGCGCATGCACAGCGGGTAGAGCTTGCTGCATCGTCTCTCGCTCGCGAAGCCGTCGTCAGGAGTAGACCCGTGCTGCAGCCGTCGCATCAGTCCCTGCAGGTCGCCGCTGTTCCGGCCCCGCGGGTGCCAGTGCGCGATAGGAACCAAGACGCTCCATGGCACACCGAGGCGGTGTGCCGACGAGACGAGGCCGGGCTGTTCTTCGCCCCGTCCAAGGAGCCAACCGCCTCACGCCTCTCCCGCGAGGAAGCCGCGAAGCGGGTCTGTGCCCGCTGTCCCGTGATGGTCGAGTGCCGGGAGCACGCACTGCTCCAGCCCGAGCCGTACGGAGTCTGGGGCGGCCTCACCGCCGCGGAGCGCCGGGTGGTGCTCGCCAGGCGGCGCCGGCGCGAGGTGGAGCTCAAGAAGGCCGCACACACGTCCGCGGGGCCCATCGCCGCCGCCGGATAGCCCTGGACAAACAACGGAGGGGGCGTCCCCCGCACGGGGCGCCCCCTCCGTCGTGCGCAACTCGCGCGCGTTTGAGCCTACTTGGCGCGGTCGAAGTCGATGGCGCTGTAGGCGCGCAGCTTCGCGAGCCGGTGATCCGAGTCGATCTTGCGGATCGTGCCCGACTTCGAGCGCATGACCAGGGACGAGGTGGAGGCCGTCTCGGCGGCGTAGCGAACGCCCTGGAGCAGTTCGCCGTCCGTGATGCCGGTCGCGACGAAGAAGACGTTGTCCCCCTGGACCAGGTCGGTCGTCGACAGCGTGCGGTCCAGGTCGTGGCCCGCGTCCAGGGCGCGCTGGCGCTCGGCGTCGTCCTTGGGCCACAGCTTGCCCTGGATCACACCGCCCAGGCACTTGATCGCGCAGGCCGAGATGATGCCCTCCGGGGTGCCGCCGACGCCCATGAGCATGTCGACGCCGGTGCCCTCGCGCACGGCCATGATCGAACCGGCGACGTCGCCGTCCGAGATGAACTTGATGCGCGCGCCGGTCTCGCGGATCTCCTTGACGATGCCCTCGTGACGGGGGCGGTCGAGGATCATGACCGTGACGTCCTCGGGCGAACGGCCCTTGGCCTTGGCGACGCGGCGGATGTTGACGGACGCGGGGGCGTTGATGTCCACGTAGTCGGCGGCCTCGGGGCCCGTGACCAGCTTGTCCATGTAGAAGACCGCGGACGGGTCGAACATGGCTCCGCGGTCGGCGGCGGCGAGCACGGCGATGGCGTTCGGCATCCCCTTCGCACAGAGGGTCGTGCCGTCGATCGGGTCGACGGCGATGTCGACCTCGGCGCCGGTGCTGTCACCGATGCGCTCGCCGTTGAAGAGCATCGGGGCCTCGTCCTTCTCGCCCTCACCGATGACGACGATGCCGTTCATCGAGACGGTGGAGACGAGGGTCCGCATGGCCCTGACGGCAGCGCCGTCGGCACCGATCTTGTCGCCGCGGCCGACCCAGCGGCCGGCGGCCATGGCGGCGGCCTCGGTGACCCGGACGAGCTCCAGGGCGAGGTTGCGGTCGGGAGCCTCGGGAGAGACTTCGAGCTCGGAAGGAAGATGATGCTGATGCTCGGTCATCGGAGCGCACCTTTCTGCTGATACGACGACGGCCGGATGAGGGTGTGCCCTGACTCTATCGGCAGGCCGACAAAATGAGCAGAGGGCCCCACGCATGAGCGGAACGGACGCTTGGGGACCACCGGGGGCAGAGTCGTACCGGCGGCCTGAGAACATGGGTGCGTGGCAGGCAGACAAGGCAAGCAGACCGTACGGAACATGCTGTGGTCGATGGCGGTGATCGTCCTCGTGGCCGGTGCGATGTACGTCTTCATCCCGCACGACGACTCCAAGAGCCCCGTCAAGCGCGTCGACTACCGCGTGGAGCTGCTGTCCGCGCGCAGGGCGGCGGCTTACCCGGTGGCCGCTCCCGAGGGCCTGGCCAAGGCGTGGAAGCCGACGTCGGTGCGGTTCGACGGCTCGAAGGGCGACAGCTGGCACCTGGGGTACCTCGACCCGTCCGGTGAGTACGTCACGGTCAAGCAGTCCACGGCGAAGCCCACCAAGTTCATCGAAGAGGCCACGCAGCGGGCCGAGCGGACGAAGGCCACCGAGGAGATCGGCGGCAAGACGTGGCACCGCTACAAGGGGTCGACGTACGACGCCCTGGTGCGCGAGGACAAGGGCGCGACGACGGTGGTCGCGGGCACGGCGTCCTTCGGCAAGCTGACGGAGATGGCGCAGGCGCTGAAGACGTCCTGACGCTGGTGCGGACAATCGAGTGAGGGCCCCGGCGCTGTTGCCGGGGCCCTCACTCGTACTGCTCGCCTGTTGCCTATTGCTTGGCAGCCTGGCTTTCTCGGTCTCAGACGGTCTCGATGACCTGGTCGAACTCAAGGCGCGGGGAGCGCGGGAACCAGGCGTTCTCGGCCGGCTTGCCGATGTTGACGACCATCAGCGGGGTGTGGTCGCCGTCCAGGAACTCCTTCTGGACACCGGCGGCGTCGAAGCCGGTCATCGGGCCCGCGGCCAGACCGGCGGCGCGCACGCCGATGATGAAGTAGGCGGCCTGCAGCGCGGCGTTGAGGTGCGCGGCGCCTTCGCGGGCCGGGCGCTCCGAGAAGAAGACGTCCTTGGCCTGCGGGAAGTGCGGGAACAGCGCCGGCAGCTCCTCGTGGAACTCGTTGTCCGCGGAGAGGATCGCGACGAGCGGGGCGCTCGCGGTCTTCGGCTGGTTGCCCTCGGCCATGTGCTGGACGAGGCGCTCGCGGGCCTCGGGGGAGCGGACCAGGGTGACGCGCAGCGACGACAGGTTGAAGGCGGTCGGGCCGTACTTGACCAGGTCGTAGATCGCCTGCACCTGCTCGTCGGTGACCGGCTCATCGGTGAAGGAGTTCGCGGTGCGGGCCTCGCGGAAGAGCAGGTCCTGTGCGGCGGGGTCAAGGACGAGAGACATGGATCAACCTTCTCGGTGCGTGCGTGGGGCGTGGATCAGCTTGCGGTACCGACCGTACGACGCTGCGGTTTAAGTTTCAACCAAATCCGGCGTTAGGTGATCCGCTTCACAACGCACCAGGTCGCGGGCGGGGTCCCGCTCGTCCGCCGGCTCAGTCGTCGGCCGCGGACTCGTCCTCGTCGCTGTCCCCGTCGGGCCCCGCGAGGGCCGCGTCCAGGCGGGCGCGGGCGCCGTCGAGCCAGCGGCGGCACACCTTGGCCAGCTCCTCGCCGCGCTCCCACAGGGCGAGCGACTCCTCGAGCGTGGTGCCGCCCGTCTCCAGGCGGCGGACGACCTCGATGAGCTCGTCCCGCGCCTGCTCGTAGCCGAGTGCGTCCGCCGGGCCCGTGGCCTCGGCCGTCTTGCTGGTCATGTGCCCCACCCTAAATGTCGGTTCGTACGGCTTGTGCGGAGTGTTTGTGCGTGCGTGCATGCATGCGGTGCGCGGTTTGCGCGGAACTCCTGCGTGCGGCTTCTACGGATCTCCCGCGCGCGGCTTTTACGGATCTCCCGCGTGCGGCTGTTACGGATCCACTGTCCGTACGGTGAACTCGCCCTCGGCGACCCGGGCCCGCAGCTCCTCGTCGGCGGTCACCTCGTCCGCGGCCCGCACCACCGAGCCGTCGGTCTTCTGGAGCACCGCGTAACCCCGCTGGAGCGTCGCGGCGGGGGAGAGGCCCACCACGCGCGCGTGGGTGTGCGTCAGCTCCGACTCGGCGCGGTCCAGGAGATGCCCGAGGGTGCGGCGGCTGCGGTCGACGAGCGCCGACACCTGCTCCTCGCGCTCCTCGATCATGCGGTGCGGATTCTCCATGGAGGGGCGGGCCAGGGCGTGTGCGAGGCCGCGGTCCTCGCGGTCCAGGAAGGCGTCCATGCAGCGCCGGGCCCGGTCCCGCAGCCACCGCACGCGTTCGTACTCCTCGCCGACGTCCGGCACGACCTTCTTGGCGGCGTCGGTCGGGGTGGAGGCGCGCAGGTCCGCCACGTAATCGAGGAGGGGGTTGTCGGGTTCGTGGCCGATCGCGGAGACGACGGGCGTACGACAGGAGGCGACGGCCCGTACGAGCTGCTCGTCCGAGAACGGCAGCAGATCCTCCACGCTGCCGCCGCCGCGGGCCACGATGATCACGTCCACGGCGTCGAGCGCGTCGAGCTCCTTCACGGCCTGCACGACCTGCGGCACGGCGTGCACGCCCTGGACGGGGACGTTGCGCACTTCGAAGCGGACGGCGGGCCAGCGGTGCCGGGCGTTCTCCAGGACGTCGCGCTCGGCGGCGGATGCGCGGCCGGTGACGAGCCCGATGAGCTGCGGCAGGAAGGGCAGCGCCTTCTTGCGGTCGGGCGCGAAAAGACCCTCCCCGGCGAGGCTCTTCTTCAGCTGCTCGATGCGCGCGAGCAGCTCTCCCACCCCGACGGGCTTTATCTCGACGGCCCGCAGGGACAGCTGGCCCCGCGGTGCGTACCACTCGGGCTTGGCGTGGACGACGACCCGGGCGCCCTCGGAGACGACGTCCGCGACGGCGTCGAACACCTGGCGGTAGCAGGTGACGCTGACGGAGATGTCGTGCGAGGGGTCGCGCAACGTCATGAACACCACGCCGGCGCCGGGCCTGCGGGACAGCTGCGTGATCTGCCCCTCGACCCACACGGCACCGAGACGGTCGATCCACCCACCGATGAGCCGCGACACCTCACCGACGGGCAGCGGAGCATCAGCGGACGTATTCAAGGCCATGCACCGAGCGTATCGGCACCCTCTGACACGACCGGGTTTCCTTCCCGGCGAGGGGACGAGCGCGCCCAGCCCTGCCCCCCCGGTTCCTACGTCGACGACTGGACCCGGAGTTTCGAGTGGGCGGGCGGGAGAGATCCGCCGCGAAGCGGCGGTCTAGGACTCCCCACGACGAGCCCGCTGGGCAACCAGCACAGCAAGCCCCACAACAAACCACACCAACCCCACCACCTGCGCGGACCCCGCAGCCTCAACGATCACGGCAATAGTGATCGCCGCCCCCAGCAAGGGGACCAGGATGTGCCGCCACCAACTGACCGCCCCGCCCCGCTTCTGCACGGCGAACCACCCCACCACGCTCGCGTGGAGCAACACGAACGCGGTCAAGGCACCCACATTCACCACCGAAACGAGGTGATCCATCCCGTCGTCCCGCCGAGCCGCCCACACCGCCGCCACCAGCGTCACGACGGCCGCACAGAGCAAGGCGAGCCGAGGCGTACCCGCATCCGTCCGCGACAGAGCCCCCGGCAGCCGCCGGTCCCGCGCCATGGCGAACAGCAGCCGCCCCGCCGCGGCCTGCCCGGCGAGCGCGGCGAACGCCGCGCCGATCGCCTTGCTGACGGCCACCAGGTCGTGGAGCCAGTCCCCGACCGCCGAGTCGACCGCGTCGTAGAAGGCGGACCCCTGTTTGGCGGGCTCGGCGGCGAGCTGCGCCGACGACATCGGTTCGAGCAGAGCGACCAGATACGTCTGGGCGATGAACAGCACACCGGCAAGCGCCAGACAGCACAGCACCGCCCGCGCCACCTTCGCCGATCCCCCCGTCACCTCCTCCGCGAACGAGGCGATCGCGTCGAAGCCCAGATAGGAGAGCACCGCCACCGACACCGCCCCCACCACGGCCCCCAGCGCGAACGCGCCCTGCGTGCCGTCCCCGCTCAGCGGCGAGAGCCAGTCCCGCTGCGCCCCGTCCGTGGCGAGGACGACGATCGCCGACACCACGAAGACGAGGAGGACCACGATCTCCATCGCGAGCACCAGGAACCCGACCCGCGCGGCGGCCCGTACCCCCCACAGATTCAGCGCGGTCGTCACCAGGACCGCGATCGCCGTCCACACCCACCGGGACACCGAAGGCACCAGGGCCTCCATCGCGATGCCGGAGAAGAGATAGGCGACGGCCGGGATGAGGAGATAGTCGAGCATCGCCATCCACCCGGCGATGAACCCGGGGCCGTTGCCGAGCCCCACGCGCGCGTAGGCGAAGACGGAGCCCGCGCGGGGGGCCACCTTCACCATCTGGGCGTAGCTGAAAGCGGTGAACGCCATCGCGATCGTGGCGATGATGTAGACCAGCGCCACCGCGCCGTGCGATTTGGCGTCGAGCGTCCCGAAGACGCCGACGGGCGCCATCGGGGCGATGAACAGCAGTCCGTAGACGACGAGGTCACGGAAGCTGAGACTGCGCCGGAGGCCGTCGCCTTCGGCAGCGGTGCCGGGATGGGCGCCACCGGCCGTCGTGTCTGAGTTGCCGGAGTAACCGGACATCATGCCTCCGTAAGTGAACGCAGGTCTCCAGTCTCCCCAAGAAGGCGATCTTTGACGCGCTGGGCTCGGCCTTACGATGGGGGGTATGACTGCTTCGACTCCTGCCCGCCGAGTCCTGCTCGCCGCCCCCCGCGGCTATTGCGCGGGTGTGGACCGTGCCGTGATCGCCGTCGAGAAGGCCCTTGAGCAGTACGGGTCTCCGATCTACGTCCGCCACGAGATCGTTCACAACAAGTACGTGGTGCAGACCCTGGAGAAGAAGGGCGCGATCTTCGTCGACCAGACGGCCGAGGTCCCCGAGGGCTCCATCGTCATGTTCTCCGCGCACGGAGTGGCGCCGACGGTCCACGCGGAGGCCGCCGAGCGGAAACTGGCGACGATCGACGCGACGTGCCCCCTGGTCACGAAGGTCCACAAGGAAGCCGTCCGGTACGCCAAGGACGACTACGACATCCTCCTCATCGGCCACGAGGGCCACGAGGAGGTCATCGGCACGTCCGGTGAGGCGCCCGACCACATCACGCTGGTCGACGGCCCCGAGGACGTCGCGAACGTGGAGGTCCGGGACCCGGACAGGGTCGTCTGGCTCTCGCAGACCACGCTCTCGGTCGACGAGACCATGGAGACCGTCGACGCCCTCAAGACCAAGTTCCCCGGCCTGATCTCCCCGCCGAGCGACGACATCTGCTACGCCACGCAGAACCGCCAGATCGCGGTGAAGAAGCTGGCGGAGGACGCCGACCTCGTCATCGTCGTCGGCTCCAAGAACTCCTCGAACTCGATCCGCATGGTCGAGGTCGCCCTCGACGCGGGCGCGCCCGCATCGCACCTCGTCGACAACGCCGAGGAGATCGACGAGGCGTGGCTCGAAGGCGTGACCACGGTCGGCCTCACCTCGGGTGCGTCCGTTCCCGACGTCCTGGTGGACGGCGTCATCGAATGGCTCGCCGAGCGGGGTTACGGAGACGTCGAGACGGTGAAGACGGCCGACGAGTCGATCACCTTCTCGCTGCCGAAGGAGCTCCGCCGCGACCTGCGTGCCGAGGCCGCGGAGCTGTCACAGAAGTAACTGCAGAGGTCATGCGCTGGCCGTACGGTGGGTCTCATGCAGATCTTCGGTGTGGACATCGGCGGTTCGGGGATCAAGGGCGCTCCCGTGGACCTGGACCGTGGTGACCTGGCAAAAGAGCGGCACAAGGTGCTCACCCCGCAGCCGGCCACGCCCGATGGCGTGGCCGACAAGGTGCGCGAGGTCGTCGAGCACTTCGGCTGGACGGGTCCCGTCGGCGCCACGTTCCCCGGCGTGATCACGGGCGGTACGGCGCGGACGGCCGCCAACGTCGACAAGAGCTGGATCGGCACGAACATCGAGGGCCTGATCGCGGACCGGCTCGGCGGCGACGCCCCGGTCACCGTGTTGAACGACGCGGACGCGGCGGGCGTGGCCGAGATGCACTTCGGCGCGGGCCGCGGCCGTAAGGGCACGGTCATCCTGCTCACCCTCGGCACCGGCATCGGAAGCGCCGTGTTCACCGGCGGCCGCCTCGTCGCGAACACCGAGCTGGGCCACCTGGAGCTGCACGGGCACGACGCGGAGAAGCGGGCCTCGTCCAAGGCCAAGGAGGACGAGGACCTCAGCTGGGAGCACTGGGCGCATCGCGTCCAGAAGTATCTGGCGCACGTGGAGATGCTGTTCTCGCCCGAGCTCTTCATCATCGGCGGCGGCGTGAGCCGCAAGTCCCACAAGTTCCTGCCGCTGATCAAGGGCATCAGGGCCGAGCTGGTCCCGGCGCAGCTCCAGAACAACGCGGGCATCGTGGGCGCGGCGATGGCGGCGGCGGAGACGGCACGCAAGGCGTAGGGCCCCGCTGCTCGGCAGGGCCCCGCTAATCGGCGCGGGGCACCGCTATGCGACGGGGCTCCGCTACTCCGCAGGAGTGCGCCGCTGGGCGGTCGGAATCCGCCCCCTGGCCCCCCGCGGCCCGGCGGGAGCTGCCCCGGCCGCCGCCCCGGCCCCGAGGGCCCGAGCCCGCCGCCGCTGCGTCAGGAGCTTGATCCGGCGCACGGTCACGATGAGACCGGCGACCAGCGTCCCGCCGTACAGCCAGCCCGCGTGCAGCGCCAGGGACGTGACGAGCCCCATGACGTGACCGCCGAAGCCTTCGCTGCTGTCCGAGATGGGCAGCAGGCCGACGGCGAACGCGATCGGCACGGCGACCGGCGCGGTCACCAGGTCGGCCGGGCGCACCCACAGTGCGGTCAGCGCGCTCACGGGCAGGAAGAGCACCCCGTACGCGACGATCGAACCGCCGAAGAGCAGCCACAGCAGACAGGCGAGCAGGAACATCACGGCGGCGCAGAAGAGCCCGCTGCCGAGCCCCGTCAGGCGGGGGTTCGGCATGGCGCGCAGCGAGCGGTAGAGCGGCAGCGCGCGCAGCTTGCGGATGAAGGGCGGGACGGGGCGGCGGGGGTGGGAAGCGGCGCGGTAGACGGCCGCCGATTCGGCGGGCCTGCCCTGCGGGGGGCCCGGCCTGCCCTGCGGTGGCAGGGGTGCGGTGCGTCGCGGCCGGGCCGGAGGCTGAGGGGGACGCGTCCTGTGTTGCTCCACCGGACCAACCTAGGTCGAGCCATACCGATAATCCGGCACGGGACACGCCCTTTGGCCGACCTTGGCCATGCGTTCGATAGGAGAGCGATACGCCGACGAGGGCGTGGCCCGCACGCCGTAGACTGGGGGATCGCCCCAAGGTCAGTCCGGCCCTCCGGGCCGTCCACCCACAGCCCTCACGTACGGGAAGTCGCAACGTGTCGCTCACGATCGGAATCGTCGGTCTGCCCAATGTCGGCAAGTCGACCCTGTTCAACGCCCTGACCAAGAACGACGTGCTTGCAGCCAACTATCCGTTCGCCACGATCGAGCCGAATGTCGGCGTGGTGGGAGTCCCGGACCCCCGCCTCACGAAACTGGCGGAAATCTTCTCCTCGCAGAAGGTCCTCCCGGCGACGGTCGACTTCGTCGACATCGCGGGCATCGTGCGCGGTGCGAGCGAGGGCGAGGGCCTGGGCAACAAGTTCCTCGCGAACATCCGTGAGTCGGATGCGATCTGCCAGGTCATCCGTGCCTTCAAGGACGAGAACGTCGTGCACGTGGACGGCAAGGTCTCGCCCAAGGACGACATCGAGACGATCAACACGGAGCTGATCCTCGCGGACCTCCAGACGATCGAGAAGGTCCTGCCGCGCCTCCAGAAGGAATCGCGCATCAAGAAGGACATCGCCCCGAAGGTGAAGGCGGTCGAGGAGGCCCAGGCGATCCTGGAGAAGGGCGACACGCTCTTCTCGGCGGGCATCGTCCAGGGCTCGGGCAAGGAGGAGCTCCTCCACGACCTGCACCTCCTCACGACGAAGCCCTTCCTCTACGTCTTCAACGTGGACGAGGACGAGCTGACGGACGACGACTTCAAGGCGGCCCAGAGCGCGCTGGTCGCCCCCGCGGAGGCGATCTTCCTCAACGCCAAGCTGGAGTCGGACCTCGCGGAACTGGACGAGGAAGAGGCCCTGGAGCTGCTCCAGTCGGTAGGCCAGGAAGAACCCGGCCTCGCCACCCTGGCCCACGTGGGCTTCCGCACCCTCGGCCTCCAGACGTACCTCACGGCCGGCCCGAAGGAATCCCGCGCCTGGACGATCCCCCAGGGCGCCACGGCCCCCGAGGCAGCGGGAGTCATCCACACGGACTTCCAGAAGGGCTTCATCAAGGCGGAGGTCATCTCCTTCGAGGACCTGGTGGAGACGGGTTCGGTCGCGGAGGCCCGCGCCAAGGGCAAGGCGCGCATGGAGGGCAAGGAGTATGTGATGCAGGACGGGGATGTGGTGGAGTTCCGCTTCAACGTCTAGCGGCTGACGTGACACCACGTCGCTGATCTGGCGAACATGCAGGTCAGAGAGGGTCCGGCTCTTTGGGGTCGGGCCCTTGGTCTTTTCCCGTGCTGGGGTTGTGCTGGGATGATGTGGGGCGCCTGTGCTGGGAATCGGGCGTTGCGTCTGGGCCCCGCGCAGCTCCAGGCCGTGGCGCTTTTCCTACTCGTTCGACACGATCGGGTCATGGCTGAGACGACGTACAGCATCGGCGAAGGCCCGGCGACGCGGGTGAGCCTGTCGCTTCCTGAGGGGACCGCGGAGGCGATCCGGGCGCGGGTGGGGAAGCGGGAGTTCTCCGCGTTCATCGCCGAGGCGGTCGAGCGTGAGCTGCGTGGGCAGGTCCTGGACGAATACCTGGCGGATTACGAGAGCCGCAAGGGGCCGGTCTCCGAGCCGGCTCGTCAGCGGGCGGGGCAGGTCTTCGACGAGGTGCTCGCCGAGGAGGCAGAGTGGCCCGCCGCCGGCTGAGTCGCGAGGGGACACTGGTCCTCGACAGCGAGCATCGGTGCGTAGTTGGCGATGAGCTGTGAGGCCGACGGCGCGACCTGCCTTTGCCTAAGAGGCGCGAACAGAAAGCTCAGACGTCCTTGATCTGTACGCGGCCGCCGCACAGTTTCGACCAGTCGTCGCGGTCCGAGGTCAGCACCAGTACGGGTGCCGGGGAGCGGAGCGCCATTGCGGCAACGAGGGCATCAATCGCGTACTTGTGGCCGTGCAGATCACCGGCGTCGCTCAGCAACTGCACGGCGGTGAGGCTGTCCGCCTGGGTGACGTCCTGGACCTGAAGGCGGGAGAGCACCCAACGCAGCCGGGCGGTGTCCGTCTTCCCGTAGACGGCCTCCACCACCGTCAGGGCCGATACGAGGACGGGCACACCCACGCGCCGGGACGCCTCGATCCGGGTGACCATCTGGCGATCGTTGCGCAGGAGCAGCGACAGTGCCTGGGAGTCCAGAACCAGGGACCTGGCCGCGGGTTCCTTCATGCGGCGCTGTCGCCAGAGGCGTACGGCGCCGGTGCGTCACCGAACAACTCGCGCTGTGCAGCCTGGACCTCGGCTTCGCTCAACGGTTCGTGCTCGGCTTCGTAGGCGGCCACGATCTCGGCGAGGCCGTCCATCGCCAGCTGGTGCCGGACCGCCGCAGTCACGTACGCGGACACGCCACGCTTGCCGGTGCGCGTGCGCAGAGCACCGAGGAGTTCCGAGGGCATCGAGACGGAGATGTTCTCCGTGCCTCCGGGGCGGGGTGACTTCATGGGGACCAGTCTAGTACAGAAACTATTACATCGGCTGGAATGCTGTGCGGCCCGCATCCGGCGACGCAGTCTCGGCGCCATTGGATCTTCTTGTACTTTGTCGCGGCTCCCGTGCTGGGATGTGGCTGCATAACCGCAGGTCAGAGTGGTTGTGGTGGAATCCCGCTGCAACGTCTGACGTAAGCGCAGGTCAGATGGGGTCGCTCCCTTTCGGGGGCGGCCCCATTGTTGTGTCTTGTCCCTCTGGGGAGCCACAGGGGAGTGGGCTCCGTGGGGTGATGATTCGGGGGTGGGGGATTCGTAGCGTTCGGGGTGTCGTCGCCGGGCTTCGGCATCTACCCTTCCTCTCTTGGGGGTCCCCGTGAATCGCTCGTTCAAGGCAACCGTTGTGGCCGCCGCCTTCTGTGCCGTCGCCGGGGCGGGGGTCCTCGGGTACGGGGGTGTTGCCGCCGGGGCGCAGAAGTCCTCCGGGGGGCAGGAGTCCGCTGGGGTGCAGGAGTTTTCCGGGGGACAGACGATTCGCGTCGGCGGGTATTCCGTCAACGTCTCCTGTTCCGGGCGAGCGGTGGGGCGCGAGCCCGTCGTCATGCTGATGGCCGGTGGCGGGGACGGGCTTGAGACCATGCGGCCGTTGCAGAAGAGCCTCGGCAAGAAGGGGCGGGTCTGTTCCTACGACCGGCTTGGTGAGGGGGAGAGCGACAAGCCGCAGGGGCTGCAGAGCATCGATGACAGTGGTCGGATTCTGAGCGGGGTGCTCGACCGGGTCGTCGGGAAGCGGCCCGTCGTCCTTGCCGGGCACTCCATGGGCGGGCTGATCGCCGCCCGGTACGCCCCCGACCACCGGGACCGGGTCAAGGGGCTCGTGCTGATGGACGCCACGATTCCGGCCCTCACCGCCGGGATCAACAAGGCCATCCCCGCCTCTGCCACCGGCATGGCGGCCGACCTGCGGGATCAGACCATCGCGGTGAACGAGGGGCAGAACCCGGAGAGATTCGTCATCGCCGATGCCGCGGTTCGCTCCGTCGGGAGCATTCCCGTGCAGATCATCAAGCACGAGTCCCAGTACTCCGAAGTCCCCGGCTACGGGCCCGCCCTGGAGCGGATGTGGGCCGACGGCCAGCGTCAGTGGCTCGCGCTCTCCCACCGCAGCAGCATCAGCACCGCCGCCGGCAGCGGCCACTACGTGCATGTCGACCGCCCCGACATCGCCGTCAAGGCCATCACGCGCGTCACCGCGCAGGCCGCCCGCCACCACTGAACAGCGGGAATTCCGGCGGCCCATGACGTCTGTCCCCCGTGCGAGCTACACGCAAGTGTCCCCCCGGTGGTGACGTATTCCCGTCGCCGGATTCATAGGTTCGACGCAGTCGCGGCGCACCGTCCGCGGATCCGGCGTAGGAGTGTTGATGGGGCTGTTCATGAGGCTGAGGCTGAGGTTGGTCTGGCAACTGTTGGCCGTCATAGCTGTCGCGTTCGTCGGCGGGCAGGGCATCGCGGCAGTCGACGGGAAGCCGTGGCTCACGCTTGTCGTCGGGCTGGCGACTGCGGCCCTTTCGGTGTTCGTCTACCGGTGGGTCGTGGGGCGGACCGAGCGCCGGCCCGTCACGGAGATGGCGTGGGAGGGGGCAGGGCCCGCCTTCGGGCGGGGGACGCTGATCGGCGTCGCGCTGTTAGCGGCCGTCATGACGAACCTGTTCGCCTCCGGGTACTACGACGTCGACGGCATCGGCTCGGCGAGCGGCGCGGTGGGGTTCATAGGGTTCATGGCCGCCGCCGCCGTGACCGAGGAAGTGATGTACCGCGGGGTCCTGTTCAGGATTGTCGAGGAGTGGACCGGTACGGGGATAGCCCTGGTGCTGACCGGCGTTCTCTTCGGCGCTTCCCATCTGCTCAACCCCCATGCCAGCGTGCTCGGCGCCGCCGCCATCGCCGTCGAGGCCGGCGGCATGCTGACCGCCGCGTACATCGCCACCCGCAACCTGTGGGTGCCCATGGGCCTGCACTTCGGCTGGAACTTCGCCGCCGCGGGCATCTTCAGTACCGAGGTCTCGGGCAACGGCACCTCGGAAGGGCTCCTCGACTCGACGACATCGGGGCCGAAGCTCATCACCGGCGGCGAGTTCGGCCCCGAAGGAAGCGTGTACTCGGTGCTGTTCGGCGTCCTTGTGACCCTCGCGTTCCTGTGGCTGGCCCGCCGCCGCGGCCACTTGGTGCCCCGCCGACGTGCCGACCGCGCGGACGCCGCTCTTACACTCTCCCGGTGATCACTCCTCGGTGGGTTCCGGAGCAGTGGCGCCGGATCGGGCCCGCGGTCTGGTACCCCGCGCTCGGCCTGCTGTTCCTGGTGGCGTCGTTCGTACCGGCGCTGCACAGCCAGGGGACGGTGCTCGGCAGCGTGCCTGACCGCACCTTCGACGCCCTGGCCGTCGCCGCGATCCTTCTCGAATCCCTGCCGCTCCTTGTATGCAGGCGGTGGCCGGTGATCTGCCTCGCCCTGGTGTCCGTCGGCTTCGCCGCCGACCAGCTCCGCGGCTACCACTCGTTCGCGGGCAGCGCGCTGCCCATCGCGCTCCTGACCGTCGGCTCCCGGCTCGAAAACCACCGGCGCGCCACCGTGCTCGCCTTCTCGGGCGCGTTCGTACTGGTGTCGATCGCGCTGTACCGGCAGGGCACGGGCGATCCGCTCATCGAGTTCGTGACGTTCTATCTGGCGCTCGCCCTCGCGTGGGGCATCGGCGTGTGGCTGCGCAACAACCGCGTCGCGGAGGCCGAACGCCGCCGCCGCGTCGCCGAGGAGACCCTCGCCGCCGAGCGTTCCCGTATCGCCCGCGAGCTCCACGACGTGGTCACCCATCACGTGACGGCGATGGTCGTGCAGGCCGAGGCGGCGCGCTATCTGACCGCCGCGCCCGACCGTCTCGACCAGGCCCTGACCGCCGTCACCGACACCGGCCGCCTGGCCATCACCGACCTGCGGCACCTGCTCGACCTCCTCAACCCCGACCACGGCAATCAGCGAGCAGGCCATGGCACCGAGGCCAGGACCCCCGCCGCCGGGGAACTGCGCACCCTCGTCGAGCAGACCCGCCGGGCAGGGCAGCCGGTGGAGTTCACCGAGGAAGGCACACCGGCCGAATCGACCGGCAGCGCCGACCTCGTCGCCTACCGGATCGTGCAGGAAGCACTCACCAACGCACTCAAGTACGCCCACGGCAGCCGCACTTCGGTCCAGGTGCGCCACGGCGGAAGGGAGATCACCGTGGAGGTCGGCACGGACGGCTCCGGCTCGTCGGCCGCGTCCCCCGGCGGCAGCGGGCGCGGCCTTGCCGGACTCCGCGAACGGGTCGACGTCCTGGGCGGCGACTTCAGCGCGGACCCGCAGAAGGGCGGCGGCTTTCTCGTACGGGCCCGGATACCGGCCGGGAGCGCGTCGTGACCGAGCCTGTCGTGCGACCCGGGCACATCGTCCGGCCCGAGCCCGTCGTCCCGCCCGAGCCCATCCGGGTGCTGGTCTGCGACGACCAAGTACTGATCCGTACCGGCCTCGTGACCATCATCGACGCCCAGCCCGACCTGGAGGTCGCGGGCGAGTGCGGGGACGGACAGGCCGCGGTCGACCTCGTCGAACGGCTGCGTCCGGACGTCGTGGTGATGGACGTACGCATGCCGGTCCTCGACGGCATCGAGGCCACACGCAGACTCGCCGGTGCCGGGGTGCGGCACCCCGTGAAGGTCTTGGTCGTCACCACGTTCAACCTCGACGAGTACGTGTACGAGGCGCTGCGCGCGGGGGCCAGCGGGTTCCTGCTCAAGGACGCGCCCCCGGCCCAACTCCTGCTCGGGATACGGACTGTGGCCACCGGCGCTGCTCTCCTCGACCCCGAGGTGACGCGGCAGCTCGTGGGCCGCTACGCCGCCCGGATCCGGCCCGCCGACGACACCCCGCGCGACAACCCGCTGACCCCCCGCGAGCTGGAGGTCCTGCGTCTCATCGCGGACGGCCTCTCCAACAGCGAGATCGCCGCGGCCCTCCTGCTGAGCCAGGAGACCGTCAAGACGTTCGTCTCCCGCATCCTCGCCAAGCTGGGGCTGCGCGATCGCGTGCAGGCGGTCGTCTACGCGTACCGCCAGGGCCTGGTGACCTGACCTGATATGACATGAAAGGCTTGGCCTGACCTGATACGACATGACAGGCCTGACCTGACCCGGTCACAGGAGGCGCTTGCGGCCCCAGACGACGATGAAGGCGACGACGGCGGCGGTGACGGCGAGCATGATGCCCGCTCCGAGCCACTGCATCGTGGCCATCTGCTCGAAGGGGAGGTAGTCCATGCTCCGGCCGACGACGTTCTTGGACTCCAGGCAGGCGGTGTGCGCCTTGTCGTCGTCGATCTTGTCGAGGCAGGTCGTCCAGTCCAGGCGGTCTCCGGAGCCGGTGAGGAAGTAGGTGCCCTGCCCCTGCTGGATGGCCAGGTCAGGCAGCTCCGGCAGCCTGGCGCCGGGGCCGACGCCTTGGTCCGTGCTCACCGTCATGACGTGTCCCAGGCTCGACCGGAGCTCGCCCCAGACGAACCCGATCGCCACGACGATGCCGAGCGTGACCACCATCGACACCAGCGTGCGGCGCAGGAGCAGGCCGACCGCCACACCCAGGGTGAACGTGAGCAGGGCGTAGGCCACCGGCATCAGCCCCGTGACGTCGAAGATCGAGCCGCTGCTCCATTCCGCCTGCGTGACAAGCCCCTTGACCGGGCTCCACCACCAGTGGAAGACGGCCCCGAGCACGCCGGTGGACAGGGCGACCAGTGCGGCGGGCATGGCGAGCTTCATGGTGAGCCAGCGCAGCCGGCTGACGGACTGCGAGGTCACCAGCTTGGCGGTGCCGGTCTCCAGGTCGCCCGCGAGGAACGGGGCGCCGAGGAGGACGCCCGCCAGGATGGGGAAGTAGCTCAGATAGCCCCCGATGTCGGTCATCAGGTCGCCGTACTTCTCGAAGTCGGGCGGCATGCTGCCGGGCTTCTTCTGGGTCGGTTCCAGGATGCTCAGGTAGTCCGTCATCTGCCCGCGCAGAACGATCATGCCGATCACGCCCAGGACGGTGCCGGCGATGATGGTCCAGAACGCCGCGCGGTGCTGGCGCCAGACGAGCCAGGCCAGACCGCTGAGCCGAGGGCCCGCCTGCCGGGAGCCCCGTCCGTTCTGCGGGTTTCCGGCGGACGTCGTGCGGGCCGCCGGGTCGTGGGTGAGGGTGCTCATGCGGTCACAGCCTTCTGCCGGTCGCGGGCGATGATGTCGTGGATGTCGCCGACCCGGGCGCCGGGGGCGATCAGCGGGGGCGCGTCGGGTGAACGCAGATAGGCGAGCAGCAGCTCTTCCAGCGTGGGGGGCTCGGCCTGCCCGCCGTACTGGATCGGTCCGCTCAGCCGCACCAGGACGCCGGGCCTGCCGTCGCCGGGGCCGTGGGTCTCGACGACCGTGTGCGGTGCGAGGGCGGGGTGCGTGGCGTTGCCCGAAGACGAGCCGCCGCCCGAAATCAAGCCCCCGCCCGGATCGGTGAACGGGGCGGCGAACAGAGCGTGTGCGTTGCGCAGTTCGTTCACCTCGCCCGCAAGCCGCAGGGTGCCGTTCGCGATGACGACGAGGTAGTCGCAGATGTGCTCAAGCTCGGCGAGCATGTGCGAGGACACCAGGACCGTCGTGCCGTGCTGCGCGGCCTCCGCCTTCAGTACGGCCATCAGCTCACGGCGGACCAGCGGGTCGAGATCGGACATCGGCTCGTCGAGGATGAGCAGGTCAGGGCGCTTCCCGAAGGCCAGGGCGAAGGCGACGCGGGTGCGCTGACCGCCGGACAGGGTCCCGATCTTCGCCTGCATCGGCACATTGCCCGCGTCGACGATGCCCTCGGCGACCGCCTGGTCCCAGTGGGGATTGAGCTCGCGGCCAAGGCGCAGGGTCTCGGCCACGGTGAAGCGCTTGAACAGCGGCTTCTCCTGCGTCAGGAACGCGGTACGCAGGACCGCCTCCGTCGACCCCGGCTCCGCGCCGAACACGCGCAGCTCGCCGGTCGACGGCCGGATCATGTTGGTGGCCAGGCCCATCAGCGTGCTCTTGCCCGCGCCGTTGGGGCCCACGAGGCCGCACACCCGCCCTCGCGGCAGCCGGAAGGAAACGTCCCGCAACGCCCAGCCGCGCCGGTACTGCTTCCCGACCCCGTACGCCTCGATCGCCGCCTCGCCGACGGGAGGCCCGAACCCACCGGGGGGCGGCCCAAAACCTCCGGCGGGTGCCCCGAACCCTTCGGGAGGCGGCCCGAACCCCGGACCGCCGCCGTGGTGCGTCTCAGCGTCGTGCATCTGTGGCTCCTGTGCGTGGGGAGGAGCAGGGCACCATGACATGCTCCTCGTGCGGTGAAGGATGAGTCGTGCGATGAGGGCGAGCGCCGCCCGGCGGATACGACTCTCCTCTGCCGCGACGTGCGGCGGATCGGGCGAAAGACAGATCATGCGCGGCCGGCTCCGACTTTCGGCCGGTCCGCGACAGGGATGGTGAGACAGATGCTGGAGGCGGCGAAGACAGCGGCCACAGCCACGGATGCAGCCACAGACACAGGCACGAACACAGCCACAGCAACAGCCACGGAAGGCAAGGGACTCTCGCGGCGGCTGCCCGCATCGCTGTGGCTGCTGCTGTTCGGGGGCCTGGTCGGTCTCGTCGTGCTCGACTCGGTGGGCGGTCTCTACTACATCGAGTCGTACGGCCCCGGAAAGCTGATCGGCGCTCTGCTGGCCGTCGGAGTCGTCGCCGTTTCACCCCGCCTCGACAGCCGGGCGCTGCCGGTGGCCGCCTGCGTACTCGTAGGCGTGTCCCTGTGTGTGTCGTTCTGGATGCATCTGGAGATGCGGGCGAGCGGCCTGGCGATGGGATTCGCCGAGCCGGCGGCGCTGACGTGGCTCCTGCTGGTGGTGGCCCGGCGGGGCAAGCCGTCGTGGGCGGCGTTCGCCGTCCCCCTGCTGGGCATGGCGATCGTGGTCCGGCCGGTGTCGACCGCGCTGCGGCAGTCGACCTTCATCATGGCGCTGCTCTGGGCCCTGGCAGCCGTCACCGCGCTCGGCATCGGCCTCGGAATGCGCCTGCTCCTTGCGGACCGGCGTCGGCAGGCGGCGGCCCTCCGCCTCGAGCAGCGGACGGAGTTCGCCAGGGACCTGCACGACTTCGTCGCCCACCACGTGACCGGCATCGTCGTACAGGCGCAGGGAGCCCGGGCGATCGCGGGCCGGAAGCCCGAACTGGTGCCGCCCGCGCTTGAGCGCATCGAACAGGCGGGCTCGGAAGCGCTGACCTCCATGCGGCACATGGTGGGGATGCTGCGCGACGGCGACGGAGAAGTGGCGCTGACGCCGCTGTCGGGCATCGAGGAAGTACGTTCGCTCGTCGGGGAGTTCTCCGCAGTCGGCGGCGCCAGGGCCAGGCTCGATCTGGAAGGAACCCTCGACGACCTGCCGGTGGAGGTGACCACCACCGCGCACCGCGTGGTGATGGAGGCCCTCACCAACGTACGCAAGCACGCCCACGGATGCACCGAGGTGCGGGTGCGCGTGGAGCGCTCGCGAGACCGCCTCACCGTACGGGTCAGCGACGACGGACGGCCGCCGCGCCATGTCTCCGCGGGCGGCTTCGGCCTCAAGGGTCTGGCCGAGCGGGTGGGCCTGATCGGCGGAAGCGTCCAGGCCGGCCCGGTGACGTCCGGCGGCTGGGGCGTCGAGGCGACGCTCCCCGCGCCCCCGTCCGCGACCGCGCCCCCGTCCGCGAGCCTGGCGGAGGCGGTGTCATGAGCATCCGCGTACTGATCGCCGACGACCAGGCCATGGTCCGTGCCGGGTTCACGATGATCCTCGAAGCGGAGGATGACATCGACGTCGTCGGGGAGGCCGCGGACGGGCTGCACGCCGTGGAACTCGCCGAGCGGCACCGGCCCGACGTGGTCCTCATGGACATCCGTATGCCCCGCATGGACGGGTTGGAGGCGCTGCGCAGACTGACGCGGCCCGGCACCGTGAATCCGCCGAAGGTCGTCGTGGTCACGACCTTCGACGACGACGAGTACGTCCAGCGCGCCCTGAGCGAGGGCGCGTCCGGCTTCCTGATCAAGGACTCCGGACCCGCCCTGCTCGTCGAGGCCATCAGGGCCGCCGCCTCCGGAGAGGCGCTGGTGAGCCCGGCCATCACCGTTCGGCTGCTGCGGCGCCTCAACAGCGCCGTGCCCGCGCCCAAGGAGCCGCACACCGCGCTCTCCGAACGGGAGAAGGGCCTGGTGCGCCTGGTGGCCAGAGGGCTGACCAACGCCGAGATCGCGGGCGAACTGGTCATCTCCGTGGGCACGGTGAAGACGCACCTCGCCAATGTGCAGAGCAAGCTGTCCGCCCGCAACCGCGTGGAGATCGCCGCCTGGGCCTGGGAGTCCGGCCTGGTCGACGGGCGGGGGTAGGCCCCCGCTCGGGAGAGCGGCGCCTACCCCTACCTGCTACCTGGCCGCGACCCCGGCCGGAACCGCCGCGTAACCCGTCGGCCGCGTCGTGAACGTGCCCCGGCCCTGCGTACGGCTGCGCAGGCGGGACGCGTAGCCGAAGAGCTCCGCCAGCGGCACCGTCGCCGTGATCACCGCCGTCCCGGCACGCGTGGTCGAGTCCGTGACCCGGCCGCGGCGTGCCGCCAGGTCGCCGAGCACGCCGCCGACCGCGTCGTCCGGCACCGTCGCCGTCAACTCGACGACCGGCTCCAGGAGTTGCATGACGGATTCGCGCAGTGCCGTGCGCAGCGCGAACCTGCCCGCCGTACGGAACGCCATCTCCGAGGAGTCCTTGGGGTGCGTGGACCCATCGGTCAGCGTCACCCGCAGACCCGTCACCGGATGGCCACCGAGCGGACCCTCGGCGAGCGCGTCGCGGCAACCGGCCTCCACCGCGCGGACGTACTCCTGCGGAACGCGGCCCCCGGTGACCGTGGAGGTGAAAGCGAACGTGTTTTCCTCCAGTGGCTCGACGTCGACGACCACATGCGCGAACTGCCCCGCGCCGCCGTCCTGCTTCACGTGCCGGTAGACCAGACCCGACACTCCCCGGACGACCGTCTCGCGGTACGACACCTGCGGTCGGCCCACGTCGATCTCGATGCCGTGGGCACGGCGGACCTTCTCCACGGCGACCTCCAGATGCAGTTCGCCCATGCCGGACAGGACCGTCTGACCCGTCTCGCGGTCAACCCGTACCGCCAGCGAAGGGTCCTCCTCGACCAGGCGTGCAAGGGCCGACGACAGCCGGCCGGTGTCCACGGTCCTGTGGGCCTCCACCGCCACCGAGACCACCGATGCCGCCACCGCGGGCGGTTCGAGCACCAGGGGTGCCGCGGGGGAGCACAGCGTCGTGCCCGCGCGGGCCGTCTTCAGGCCCACCACGGCCACGATGTCCCCGGCGGCCGCCCGGTCGAGTTCCGCGTGGCGGTCGGCCTGCACGCGCAGGATCCGGCCGATCCGTTCGGTGCGGCCCGTACCGGCGTCCATCACCGTGTCTCCCTTCGTGATCGTTCCCGAATACACGCGCAGATACGTGAGGCGTCCCGTCGCCGTCGCGTTCACCTTGAAG
Source organism: Streptomyces sp. NPDC046925 (assembly GCF_040644915.1). Lineage (NCBI taxonomy): Bacteria > Bacillati > Actinomycetota > Actinomycetes > Kitasatosporales > Streptomycetaceae > Streptomyces > Streptomyces sp. NPDC046925. Next base: position 142,448 of record NZ_JBEYWZ010000006.1, read on the forward strand.
GCGAGCCCGGCGAACGGCGCCGCCGGGTCGGCCGGGCGCTCCTGCACGGTGTCGCCCGCGGTTCCGCGCACCGCGGGGACGTCCACCGGTGACGGCAGATAGGACACGACGGCCTCAAGGAGCGGCTCGATGCCCCGGTTGCGGTAGGCGGACCCGCACAGGACCACCGTGCCCTCGCCGCCGAGCGTGAGGTCGCGCAGCGCCGAGACCAGGGCCGGGGTGGAGAGCGCCGACGTGGCGCAGTACTCCTCCATGGCCGCGGCATGCAGCTCGGCCACCGTCTCCTCCAGCGTGTGCCGCCGCCGCAGCGCCTCCTCGCGCAGGGCCCCGGGTATCGGGACCACTTCGTACGCGTCACCCGAGTACGCGTCATCCGAGTGCGTGCCACCCAAGTGCGTGCCACTGACCGCGTTCCAGACCAGGGCACGCATGCCCAGCAGGTCCACGACGCCGGTGAACTCGTCCTCCTGCCCGATCGGCAGCTGCACCACCAGCGGAACCGTGTGCAGGCGCTCCCGTATCGACGCGACCGCCGTGTCGAGATCGGCGCCCGCACGGTCCAGCTTGTTGACGAACGCGATCCGCGGCACGCCGTACCGGTCGGCCTGCCGCCACACCGACTCGCTCTGCGGTTCGACCCCGGCGACGGCGTCGAACACCGCCACCGCGCCGTCGAGCACCCGCAGCGAGCGCTCGACCTCGTCGGCGAAGTCGACGTGACCGGGCGTGTCGATCAGGTTGATCCGGTGGCCGTCCCAGGTGCAGCTGACGGCAGCGGCGAAGATGGTGATCCCGCGGTCGCGTTCCTGCGTGTCGAAGTCGGTGACGGTCGTGCCGTCATGGACCTCACCTCTCTTGTGGGTGGCGCCGGTCAGGAACAGGATCCGTTCGGTGACCGTGGTCTTCCCCGCGTCGACGTGGGCGAGGATGCCGAGATTGCGGACTTCGGCGGAGAAGACGGACGAACGGGCGGACAGGTGTCGGGTGTTGGTGCGCACGGCCCGGGGCCTTTCGGTGTGATGCGGGGCGGGGCAGCGCGATGTCCGGGCGTGGCTCGAGAAGGGACCGGCGAGTGAGTGCGTACGGTCCGGCGTTTGCCGCGGAGGATCAGTGACGGCCGCGCAGCCGCCACCGCACGCGCGAAGACACCAGGATCACGTCGAACCGCGACCGGGGAGCACGGACTGCTGTGCGGTGACGCATGGCCCGGCTCCCCTCGTTTCGGCTGACTGATCGAAGACTGCGGGGCGAGTCTAGTGAGCCGTACCGGGCGCGGTCATCGGAATAAAAGCAGGGCCGGACCCCCGGGGGTCCGGCCCTGTCTCTTCGCGCGTATGTGTCCGCGGCGCGTACGTGTCCGCGGACGCGTACGCGTCCGGCGCGTGTGCGGCTACGGCTGGATCGCGGGCAGCAGCCCCATGACCGGTGCGGCCATGTCGGTCAGCTGGTGCAGCTGGTTCAGCTCCTGGAGCTCGTTCAGCCCGTTGAGCTGGCTGGTCACGGTCGGCAGTTCGTCCTGCTGCTCCTCGGGGATCCCGCTCATCGCGAGCGAGTCGACCATGTCGGTGGGGGAGATGGCGGCGCTCGCGGCGGGGGCGGCCAGGGCGGTGGCACCGACGGCGAGAGCGAAGGCGGCGGCCATGCGTCGTGTTGAGATCATGTGCTGCGCAACGGTTCGGAACAGCACGGGACACGGTCTTCCAGACGATTTCACCAATGATGTACCGATCAGTGCCGTTACCTGGCGACCGTGGCGCCGTTGAAGGGACAGTACGGCCGCGTACGTGCGGCGGTAGTCGTCAATTCAAAGGAGAACGTGATGTCTCGCATCGCGAAGGCAGCCGCTGTTGCCCTCGGCACCGGCGCCGTGGTGCTCAGTGGCACCGGAATGGCCATGGCGGACGCGGGCGCCGAGGGTGCGGCCGTCGGCTCGCCCGGCGTCCTTTCCGGCAACCTCGTCCAGGTCCCGGTCCACGTCCCGGTCAACCTGTGCGGCAACACTGTGGACGTCATCGGGCTGCTGAACCCGGCGTTCGGCAACACCTGCGTCAACAGCGACGGCAACCACCACGGCGGCCACCACGGCAACCCCGGTAGCCCGGCCGGCTACGGCGGCTGAGTCCCACCTGCGAAAGCCCCCGGCGGTCCGTGACCGCCGGGGGCTTTTCCGTGCGCGGCGGCGGGCCGTCACCCGTACCGGTAGATGCCGCGATGGCTGATCAGCTCGGCCGGTGTCACGCCCCACGGCGGCATCGGCTCGTGGAGGGCGGCGACGCGACCGTGCAGCGGCGCGTTGTCCGCGTCCGGCCGCGCGTCGGGCAGATAGGGCGCTGAGCGGGGATGCCGTTCCTGCCAGCGGTCCCACAGCAGGTCGACGAAGGCGTGGTTCAGCCAGAAGACGGGGTCGTTGACCGACGCGCCGCCGAGCATGTGCCCGCCGACCCAGCGGTGGACGCGGTTGTGGTTGCGCCACCTGTCGTTGCCGGTGCCGGACGTCCATCCCTCCAGCTTGTTGCGGTAGCCCTTGGCGGAGGTGGAGTCCCAGGGCGGTGTGTCGTAGACGGGGTCGCGCATGGCCCGGGCGAGTTCCGCCTTGGTGGGCAGCTCGATCGGGTTGGCGGGGCGGCCGAAGTCGCGCATCAGGAAGTCACCGCCGCTCGCCCCTTCCTTGATGGTCCAGTGCCCGTTCCCGCGGGCGAACGGACCGGTCATGACCTTCCGGTCCGAGCGCCGCCCGTTGCCGCCCATGAGGCCGCTGCCCCAGAGCGAGGCGCCCGGCTTCCTGTCCGCCGTCCAGTCCCAGTACGGGACGGACACCGAGGAGTCCACCCGTTGCAGGGCCCGCTCGAACTCCAGGAGGAACCTGCGGTGCCAGGGCAGGAAGGAGGGCGTCATGTGGGCCACCCGCAGACCGGCCTCCCCGTCGGAGACGTAGTGCTCGATGTGCGTGCGGACGAACTCGTCGTACTCGCCCTTGCGCTTGAGTTCGAGCAGTGCGTTGACGAAGCGGCGCTTCTCCGTGCGGGTGAGCCGGGCCTGGTTCTTGCGCGTGTGGACCACTTCGGGTCGCTCCTCCGGTGCGATGTGCGGGGCAGTGGTCAGGCGTTGTCGCGGCGCAGCCGCTGACCGCGGCCGAGTTCGTCCACTGCTCTGCGGGTGGCGATGAGGGGCGTCGGATACGACTGGTAGTGGTCGATCATGCTCAGATAGCCGCCGTCGGCGCGCCGCATGAGGTGGAGCGGACGGCCGTCGACGGTGATCTCCCAGGCAGGGCCGTCGTGTTGATGGCCCGCGGACGCTCTGGACCCGCGGATGTGCCGTCCCTCGTACACCTCGTCGAACGCGCCTTCGCCGAGGTCGTCGGTCGTCGTACGGTCACCGGCCGCCTGCCGGGTCGACCAGAGAAGGGCCGCGGGCGCCGTCACCGCCGCGGCACCGAACGCGATGAGCCCGCGCATCGTGACCCGGCGCGTGAACCGCCCCTCGCCCGGCCTTTCGTCCGCCGTCGCGTTGCCCACCGCTGCCTCCCCGGGAGTTCGATACGAGTCGTCGACCGGCCTTGCCCGGCGCCGTCAGCTGGTCCAGAAGTCCCACCAGCGCGTGAGGATGAGCATCCCGATGATGCCGACGTGCAGGACCGGGAGCACCCAGGTGAACTCGGAGAAGAACGTGCGCAGCCAGGACGGCGCGGGCAACAAGCCGTTGCGGACGTTGAACGAGGTCACGTACCAGAACATGACGATCGTGGCGACCCAGGCCAGGCAGCACCACAGGCACAGCGAGTTGATCTCGTACAGCGACTGGTACTGCAGCCAGGTGCAGAACCCCACCCCGAACAGCGTGCCGGCGTTCAGCGTGAGCCAGTACCAGCGCGGGAAGCGGGCCCGGCCCAGGAGGCTCATCCCGATGCACATGACGACGGCGTAGGCGGCGATGCCCAGCATCGGGTTCGGGAAGCCGAAGACGGAGGCCTGCTCGCTCTTCATGATGTTGCCGCAGGACACGACCGGGTTGAGGCTGCACCCCGGCGTGAAGTCCGGGTCCTCGAGCAGCTTGAACTTGTCCAGCGTGATCACCCACGCCGCCAGCAGCCCCGCCGCCCCCGTGATCACCAGAAGCAGCGCGAACGCACGGCTCCCGCCCGTGGCGCCGGACGGCGGGTTCACGCGCTCCGAAGGGGACTCGGGCTTGCGGGCTTCGGGCAGGGGTGTCTTGGTGCGCATCGCTGCGGTCCTCACCGGGTGCGCGGGCGGTGGGCCCGGCACCCTTTTGCGATAGTCGTGCGTCTCCCGGCACGGCAGGACCTGCGGACGGCCGGTCGCATGCCCCGTCGTCCGCAGGCCCTGTCGGCGGCTGTTCAGCCCCGCAGGCTCTTCGCGGTGAGCGTGCAGTGCGCGGCGTTGGTCATGGTCTCCTCGGCGCCCACGAAGGCCGCGAGGGCCTCCTCGTCGAGGGGAACCCCGGGCTTGGCCTCGGGCCAGGGGCGCGTGGTGAACATGAAATAGGCGTGGCCCCGCTCGGCCACCGCGGCGAGCCACTCCGGCGGCGGGACGCACTTGGCGTTGAGGTAGGGCATGTTCAGTACGGCCTGGCCCGCCTCGACGAGGAGGGTGACGGGCAGAGACGGGGTGCGGGAACCCTCCACGACGGGGCCGCCGATGGGGAGTCCTGTGTTGCGCAGCAGGAGCTCGATGGCTTCGGTCGCTGCCTCCGGACCGCCTTCGCCGTCGCCCAGCGAATAGGCGAGCAGGAAAGGCATGTCCTGTTCGTCTTCGGGGTTTTCACCACTCCAGGCGACCACGGTGAGGGTGCCCAGATCGGCGGCTCGGAAAGTGCGGTTTTCGCTCGATGTCGAGGTCATCCCGAAACCGTATCGATGCGTTCCGGTGTCACGAGCCGGTCTGTCACTTGACTGGGTGAGTTCGGGCGCGCGATCACACGATCGGGGCACGCGCCGGTCGAATTACGGGACGCCCGAGTCGAACTGGCGCGGGCGCACCGGCATTTGGGACTCCGGCCGGAAGAGTTCGAGGCTCCGGCCGGAAAAGACCGAGGGCCGGTTCCGCGGACGCATTCCGCCGAACCGGCCCTCGCTGCCACGTGCCGTGTGCTCGCGGCAGTACTCCTGCGGTGAAGAGAAGAAGGCTTTACTGCGAGACGGGAAGCCCACCGAGCAGCTTGCCGGCGCCGCCGCCCGCGTGCAGGTCCTTCGCGGCGTTGGAAACGGCGTTGACGACCGAGTCCTTGTTCTCGGTGTCGAGGGCGTTCGTGGCCAGCGGGGCCGCGTCGAGGTTCGCCGTCTGGCCGGCGATCGTGTCCAGTGCACCGTTCAGGCTGGTGGGCGTGAGGTCGGAGGCAAAGGCGGGTGCGGCGACACCAGCGATGACCATGGACCCGGCGACGACGGCTGCAGCCTTCAGGGGCTTCATCGTGTTCCTTTCTGCGGCGACGGACGGTCGCCTGAGGGGATTTTCACTTCGCCATGGGTAACGAGCGCTCTGTGCGGCGGAAACTCTGTGCGGAGGAAATTCCCGGAACCCACCCGAACGAAGGCGGTGTCTCATTCTCGTATGAGATGGACACGGGTTCTCGTATGAGATGGCCGGTGATACGGACGTAAAAAGGCCCGCCGTGCCGGTCCTTGAGGACGGCGCGACGGGCCTTTTACCGGGGCCTGGGACCGGGGCGGCGATGGCGACTACAGCGCCGGGGCCCCGGTCGGCAGCTTGGCGGCGGGGACGGCGCCCATCATCGAGGTGACGAGGCCGGTGACGCTGGTGAGCACGGGCTGGACCGCGGCGGCCACCTTGGTGGGGTCGCCGCCGGTGGCCGCCTTGACCAGGGCGTCGACCGAGGTCTGCAGGGCCTTCAGGGCGTCGGACTTCGGGTCCGCCGCGAGGTCGTCCGGGGCCGGGAGGGACTTGGGGAGCGCCGGGGTCTTCGGGAGCGTCTGGGCCTCGGGGACGGCCGGAGTCTCGGGGACGGCAGCCTCGGGGACCGCCGGAGTCGCGGGGACGGCCGGGCTCTTGGGCGCCTGGGCCGCGGCCTTGTCGACGGCCTCCTTCACCGGGGCGGCGAGCTTCGCGGCCTCCGCGGCGGGCAGCTGCCCCTTGTCGGCCTTCAGGACCGCGGAGAGCAGGTCGGTGACGGGGGTGATCACGCGGCCCGCGTCGCTCATGGACGTGACCCGGGTCATCAGCGCCTCGGCTCCGGGGACCGGCGCGCGGGCCTCTCTGGTGGTGCCGTGCGGAGTGTCGCTCTCGGCTGCGACGACGGGGCCGGCCGTCCCGATGAGGAGCGAGGCACAGAGGACGGACGTCGCGATACGCCGTACGGGCAGGGCGTGCATGGATGTTCCCTTCGGTGATGCGTCGGATCTTGTGTTCACCGTGAAAGCGGCGGACACCGACCGCAACCGAGCGACTGCCATTCGGGGGCGCGAGGGCCGTTCGGGGGACGCGCGGGAACGCAGGACGGCCGTCCTCCCCGGGGAAGATCCGGGGGAGAACGGCCGTCGCTGAACGCGTGCTGCCGGTATGTCAGGCGTTGACGCAGGTGTTGCCGAACGCCGGGTTCAGCAGACCGATGACGTTGACGGTGTTGCCGCAGGCGTTGACCGGGATGTGGATCGGGACCTGGACGGCGTTGCCCGAGATGACGCCGGGGGAGTTGGTGGCGGCCCCCTGGGCGCCGGCGTCGGCGGCGGCGATGCCGGCGCTGCCGGCCATGGCGGCCACGGCAACGGTGGAGAGGGCGAGGGCCTTCGCGGTACGCGACATGGAGAGTTGCTCCTTGGTCAGTTGGTGCATCGGCAGGGCGGTGTGCCCGGCCCCTGGATCAACGGAGTTCGCCCACAAGGGTTGTGGGCCCATACGGGTGATCTGCTGGCGCGGGGTTTACCCGATGGCCCCTCGGCCGTGCTCCCGGACGGCCCGGGGCGTTACGCACTTCACGTTTCCGACACACTTGTCAGCCTTCCTGGAAAAATAGAGAAAACGGCTAGTGTGGCGAACCTCCTGAAGGCATTTGAAAGAACAAGTGCGAGGAAGTTACGAGCCGAGTGTGACTGTCGCATTTCATATCTCCCTCCTGGTGCGGACCTTTCACGAAAGGCCAACGCCGGTCATGCGTCATTCCCCGGGCCCTGAGCAAGGCGCCGTGCATGCAACTGTCATCAACTGACCATCGGATGAGCGTCCTCCATGTCGCCCAGCCCGTCGACGGCGGAGTGGCCCGCGTGGTCACCGACCTGGTGACGTCCCAGCTGTCCGCCGGGATGCGGGTCGAGGTGGCCTGTCCGGACCGCGGCGGCCTGCCGGACGCCGTGCGCGGCACGGGCCTCGGCATCCGCCCGTGGGCGGCCGCCCGGTCCCCGGGCCCCGGCCTGCCGGACGAGGTGCGGCGCCTCGCCCGCATCATCGACGGGCTGCGGCCCGACGTCGTGCACGCGCACAGCGCCAAGGCCGGGCTCGCCGCCCGGCTCGCCCTGCGCGGCAGGGTCCCCACGGTCTTCCAGCCGCACGCGTGGTCCTTCGAGGCCGTCGGCGGCGTGACCGCGAGACTCGCCCTGCGCTGGGAGCGCTACGGGGCGCGCTGGGCCACGCACGTGATCTGCGTCAGCGAGGCGGAGCGGCGCACCGGACAGCGGGCCGGGATCGACGCCCCCTGGTCCGTCATCCCCAACGGGGTGGACGTCGAGCGCTTCCGGCCGGTGGCGGCGCAGGCCGCGCGCACCGCCCTCGGGCTGCCGGAGCAGGGGCCGCTGGTGGTGTGCGTGGGGCGGCTGTGCCGGCAGAAGGGGCAGGACGTCCTGCTGCGGGCCTGGGCCGGGGTCGCCGAACGGATGCCGCTCGCCCGTCTCGTGCTCGTCGGCGACGGGCCCGACGCGGCCGGGCTCCGCGACCGGGCGCCCGACTCCGTGCTGTTCGCCGGAGACGTACGGGACGCCGCCCCCTGGTACCGCGCGGCCGACCTCGTGGTCCTGCCCTCCCGCTGGGAGGGCATGGCACTCGTACCGCTCGAGGCGATGGCGTGCGCGCGTCCCGTGGTGGTCACCGATGTGGACGGCGCGCGCGAGAGCCTGCCGCCGGAACTCGTGCCGCACGGCCTCGTCCCCGCGGAGGATCCGCGGGCACTGGCACGGGCCGTCCTCGGTCTCCTCGGCGATCCGCCGCTCCGGGAATCCCTCGGCCGCGCGGCGCACCGCCACGTTCTGAACACCCACGATGTGCGGCACACCGCGGACGCAGTCGCGGCCGTGTACCGCGAGCTACTGGGCGTGGGGCCCATCAAGTGCAGGGAGTCCAGCAACCCGTGAGTGCGGAACGAACCGTCGCCACCGCTGCCGCGCAGCCACGGGCGACCGACCATGCCAGGGCCACCGCCTCGGTCATCCCTCCGCGCAGGGCCGGGCGGGGGCGCAGAACGAGCCTCGGCCGGGGGACATCGGCACGCCGCTCACCGGCGGCCTTCGCCCTGTTCGCCGTGGACTGCGGCGCCGCCCTGCTCGGCACCGTGCTGCTCACCGGTCCGCAGCGCCACCCCCTGCTGATGGTCCTGCTCCTCGTCTGTGTGAGCGTCCTGAACACGCGCGCCGGTCTCTACCGCCCGATCGCCGTGCCCCGCGCCCTCGACGAACTCCCGTCGCTGGCCTGGCAGGCCGTGCTCGGCTGGTGCGCCGCGGGACTCGTGGCCGCGAGCCTGCCCGCCCTGACCCCGATCTCCCTGACCACCGTGTGCGCGGCGGCGGCACTGCAGAGCGGCCTTGGCGGCGCGGGCCGCGGCGCCCTGTACTGGTGGGCGCGCCGGGCGACGCTGCGCCAGCCCCGCCCCGCCCTGGTGGTCGGCCCCGGCGCCGTCGCCCGGCGCGTGGCCGAGGCGGTCCTGCGGCATCCGCAGGCCGGGGTGCGGCCCGTGGGCATCGTGGGGGACGCGCCCGCCGAGCGCACGGAGACGGAGGGGGCCGAACTGCCGGTGCTCTCCACGCTCGAAGAGCTGCGCCGCGCGGTCATCCAGAACTCCGTGCGCACCGTCCTGGTCGTCGGACCCGTGCCGGGACCGGAACAGATCGGCTGGCTGCGCACGCTGAGCGGCTCGGGGCTCGACGTATGGGCGGTCGACGCGACGCAGCCGCCGGGCTATGACGCGCCGGGGCGCCGGTCCAGGTCGTGGCTGCTCGCCGGGTTCCCCTGCCGGCAGCTCCTGCCCGCGGGGCGCAGGCACTTCAGCGTCAGCAAGCGCGCCCTCGACCTGGTGGCCTCGGGCATCCTGCTGCTGCTCATCAGTCCCGTGCTCCTCGCCTGCGCCGCCGTCCTGCGGGCCACCGACGGCCCCGGCGTGATCTTCAGGCAGGAGCGCATCGGCAGGGACGGGCGGCCGTTCACGCTGCTGAAGTTCCGCACGCACCGACCCGCGGACCCGCACGAGTCCGCGACCCGGTGGACCGTCGCGGGCGAGCAGCACATGAGCCGCTTCTGCCAGTTCCTGCGCCGCTCGTCGCTCGACGAGCTGCCGCAGCTGTGGAACGTCTTCCGCGGCGACATGAGCCTGGTCGGACCGCGCCCCGAACGCCCCTATTTCGTGGCCCAGTTCAGCCAGCAGTACGACGGCTACGGCGAGCGCCACCGCATGCCGACCGGCATCACCGGGCTCGCCCAGATCCAGGGCCTGCGGGGCGACACCTCGATCGAGGACCGGTGCCGGTTCGACAACGCCTACATCGACAGCTGGTCGATCTGGCAGGACCTCTGCATCCTGCTGCGCACCGCCGCGTCGCTCGTACGCCCGACGGGGAGCTGACGCCGGTGAACGGTGCCCCGATCACGCTCGTTCCGCCCGGCTCACCGGCCGCCGCGCTCGCGTCGGCGCTCCGCGGCGCGAGACCCGTACTGCCCGTCATGGCCCTGGTGGCCCTGCTCGCGCTGCCCGCGCCGCCGGGCGAGAACGGCTCCGCGGGCGGCACGGCCGCCGACGCCGTCTCCGCCCTCGTGGTGCTCTGGTGCGTGGCCCGCACCGTGCGCGGGGCGCGGCGGCCGCTGACGCGTACCGCCGCCGTCGTACTCGGTCTGCCGGTCGTCGGCATCGCGGTCGCGGCGGTCGGCGCGAGCACCGCGTCCGCGGGGGCCACCGGCCTGGTGCGCTATCTGCAGATCTTCGTCCTCGTACCGGCCGCGGTCCTGCTCCTCGTCCGCGACCGCCGCGACTTCCGCCTGGTGGCGTGGTCGCTCATCGCGCTCGCCCTCTTCCAGGGCTCGATCGGCGTCCACCAGTACGTCACGGGGACCGGCGCCAGCTATATGGGCTCGGACGTCCGGGCCGTGGGGACCTTCGGCCCGACGGACGTCATGGGAATGGCGACCGTGGTGTCGTACGGAGTGGTGTGCGCCCTCGCGCTCGCCCTCGGCCCGGCATCCCCGAGGCAGCGTCAGGCGGCGCTCGTGTGCGCGCTGCTGCTCGTCGTCCCGCTCGCGCTCTCCTTCAGCCGCGGCGCCTGGATCGCCACCGTCGTGGCGTGCGGCGCCCAGCTGGGGCTCGCGGGGGTGCGGCGCGCGCTGCGGGCCCTGGCCGCGGCGGCCGCCGCGGCCGTGGTCCTGGTGGGCGGCTTCGGGATCGGCACGCAGCTGCTCCAGGAGCGGATCAGCAGCATCACGCAGGTGACCGACGCTCCCGACCAGTCGGTCACCGACCGGTACACCATGTGGGCGGCTGCCGTGGACATGTGGAAGGACGAGCCGGTGTCCGGCGTCGGTCTCAAGGCCTTCCCCGACCACCGCGACAGCCACGCCTCGCTGGCCCTCTCCTCGGCAAGCGACACCGCGGGCGCGGGCGTGGGGTTCAGCCGCCAGCCGCTGCTCTCCCCGCACAACATGTATCTGCTCGTGCTCGGCGAGCAGGGGCTGCTCGGCCTGTGCACGCTGGTGGGCAGCTGGGCGGCGTTCCTGCTGCTCGGCCTGCGGCGCCTCGCCCGGGTGCGCGGGGGAGCGGGCACGGACTGCGCGCTCGTCGCGTGCGGTCTCCTGGTGTGGCAGCTCGTGGACTTCTCGTACGCCGACATCGGCGGGCCGTCGACGGTGCTCATGGCCGTGGCTCTCGGGCTCGTGGCCTGGTGGGCGCTGTCCGACCGTGCCCTTCGCGCGCCCGTGCCGGGGGAGGTCCCGCGATGACCCCGACGACTCATCCGGCGGACCCGGACGCGGACGCGGGCACGGGCACGGGCACGGCGGACGCGGGCACGGCGGACAAGGTGCCCGCGCCCGCCGCCACCGAGGCCGCACCCGCCGGGGGCTCCGACCCCTCCAACGGCTTCCTCGCCAAGGCCGCCCTGGTCACCGCCGTCCTCACGGTGGCCGGATCGGTGCTCGGGCTCGTGCGCGACCAGGCGCTCGCCCACTTCTTCGGGGCGGGCTCCGAGACCGACGCCTTCCTCGTCGCGTGGACCGTGCCCGAGGTGGCCACCACGCTGCTCATCGAGGACGGCCTCGCGTTCGCCCTCGTCCCCGCCTTCAGTATGGCGCTCGCCCGCCGCGGCACGGGCGCGCGCCGCGACCCGGTCCGCGCCCTGGTGGCCGCGTCCCTGCCGCGCCTGATGCTGGCGTCCGGGGTCGTCGCGCTGATCCTGATGGCCGGTGCGCCGGTGGTCGTGGAGGTCCTCGCGCCGGGCCTGCCCGATCCGCGGCTCGCCGTCGACTGCACGCTGCTCACCGCCACCTGCGTCTTCACCTTCGGCCTCGCCGGGTACTGCAGCGCGGCCCTGCGCGCCCACCGCCGGTTCGTGGCGCCCGCCGCCATCTACGTCTTCTACAACATCGGCATCATCACCGCGGTGTTCGTCCTCGCCCCCCGCTACGGCGTACGGGCAGCGGCCATGGGCGTCGCGGTCGGCGGCGTATTCATGGTGCTCGTCCAGGCGCCCTCGCTGTGGCGGCAGCTCACCCGGGACACGGCCGGTCTGCCGCACGACGAGGAGAAGGGCCCGTCGGCCCCGGCGCTGATGAGCACCGCCCTCATCGCCACCGTGCTGCTCTTCGCGCTGTGCCGCCAGTCGCAGGTGCTCATCGAGCGTTTCCTGGCGTCGTCGCTGCCCTCGGGGGCCATCTCGCACCTCAACTACGCGCAGAAAGTCGCGCAGGTGCCGATGATCCTCTCCCTGATGCTGTGCACGGTCACGCTCCCTGTCGTCGCCCGTGCCCTGGCCGAAGGGGACGTCAAACGGGCCAGGTCGCGTGTCGAGCGTGACCTGGGCCTTGCGGGCTGCGTGGTCCTCCTGGGCACCGCTCTGGTGATCGCCTGCGCCCCCCAGCTCATCCAACTCCTCTTCCAGCGCGGCGCGTTCACGGTGCGGGACACCGAAGCCACCGCGGCCGTGATGCGCGTGTACGCCCTGGGACTCCTGGGCCACACGCTGGTGGGGGCGCTCGTGCGCTCCTACTTCTCCGCCGGGCGCCCCACCTGGTTCCCCCTCGGCGCGATGGCGGCCGGGATCGCCGCGACAGCCGGGATCGGCAGCTGGACGGTGGACCTGTGGGGCGTGCGCGGCATCGCGCTCGCCAACGCGGCCGGGATCAGCGTCACCGCCTGTGTGCTGCTGCGCGGGATGGGACCGCGCAATGTGCCGATCCGGGTCCGCAAGGTGGTGGGCGAACTGGCCAAGCCGGTCGCCGCCGCGGTGTGCGCCACCGCGGTCGGCTGGGCCGTCGCCGGGCTCTTCGGCTCGCCGCTCGTCGCCCTCGCCACCGGGTCACCGGCCGTCGTGGCCGTCTTCGTCCTCGTGCTCTGGGCCCTGAAGGCACAGTCCTTCGAACCCGTCCGCCGGTCCCTCGCACCCCGCGTCACATCCGCCGTCTCATCCGTCACACGAAAGCTCACGCATGTCCGTTGACACAGCACCCGGCGAGACCCACCGCTCGCGGCACACACGCCCCTGGCTGCCGCAGCCCCCGATGTGGGTGGCGATGTACCACTCCGTGGACGACTGCGCGGACGACCCGTACGAGATCACCGTCACGCCCGAACGCCTCGCGGCCCAACTGCGGCTGCTCAGACGCCGGGGCCTGCGCGGGGTGAGCATGTCCCGGCTCCTCACGGCGCGGGCCCGCGGCGAGGGGCGCGGCCTGGTCGGCCTGACCTTCGACGACGGGTACGCCGACTTCGTCGACCACGCCCTGCCGCTCCTGCACCGCTACGACTTCGGCGCCACCCTCTTCGTGCTGCCGGGCCGCCTCGCGGGCGACAACGCCTGGGACCCGCTGGGCCCGCGCAAACCGCTGCTCGGCGCCGACGGCATCCGCCGTGCCGCCGCCGAGGGGGTGGAGGTCGCCTCGCACGGACTGACGCACGTCGACCTCACCCGGGCGGACGACCGGCTGCTGTGGCAGGAGACCAGCGGCAGCCGGGTCGCCCTGTCCGACCTCATCGGCCGCGAGGTGGAGGGCTTCTGCTATCCGTACGGCACCGTGGACCAGCGCGTCGTCGACACCGTACGAGCGGCCGGCTACCGCTACGCCTGCGCGATCTCGCCGGGCGGGCTGACCGGCGTCCACGCCCTGCCCCGCTTCCACATCGGGCAGCGGGACACCGCCCTGCGGCTCCGGCTGAAGCTCCGGCTCAACCGGCTGCGCCGCCGTGCGGTCCGCGAACCGGCGGTGGCCGGATGAGAGCCCTGCACATCATCACCGGCCTCGGAGTCGGCGGCGCCGAGCAGCAACTGCGCCTCCTCCTGCGCCATCTGCCCGCCACCTGCGACGTCGTGACCCTCACCAACCCGGGCCCGGTCGCCGAAGGCCTGACGGCGGACGGCGTGCGCGTCGTCCACCTCGGCATGTCCGGCAACCGCGACCTCGGCGCGGTGCCCCGCCTCACGAAGTTCATCCGCGCCGGGCGGTACGACCTCGTGCACACGCACCTGTACCGCGCCTGCCTCTACGGACGCATCGCCGCCCGGCTCGCCGGGACGCGCGCCGTCGTCGCCACCGAACACTCCCTCGGCGAATCGCAGATGGAGGGGCGGCCGCTGACGCCGGGCGTCCGCGCGCTGTACCTGACGGGGGAGCGCCTGGGCCGGGCCACGGTCGCGGTGTCCCCGTCCGTCGCCGAGCGGCTCAGCCGGTGGGGAGTGCCCCGGCAGCGTATTCACGTCGTACCCAACGGCATCGAGGTGGAGCGGTTCCGCTTCGACCCGCCGGCCCGCACCGCCGCCCGCCGCCGCCTCGGGCTCCCCGACGAGGCGTTCGTCGTGGGAGGGGTCGGGCGCCTGGCCCCCGGCAAACGCTTCGACGTCCTGCTGCACGCGGTGGCCGCGCTGCCGGGGGACGTACGCCTGCTGCTGGTCGGCGGCGGGCCAGAGGAGGCGGGGCTGCGGGCGAGCGCCGCGCGGCTCGGCACGGCGGACCGGGTGGTCTTCGCCGGGGAGCGGCCCTATCTCTCCGAGGGCGAGACCCACCCGTCCGCGGGCGGGACCGATCTTCCGGCGCTCCTGTCCGCCATGGACGTCCTCGCTTCGCCCTCGCCCGAGGAGGCGTTCGGCCTCGCCGTGGTGGAAGGCCTCGCCGCCGGTCTTCCGGTGCTCTACGTCCGGTGCCCCGCCGTCGAGGACCTGCCGCGGGACGAGACCGCGGGCGCCGAGCGCGTCACCGGCGACCCGGACTCCTTCGCGCGGGCGCTGCTGCGGATCCGGGCCGCGGGGGCACGGCCGCGCCTCGCCCCGCCGGCCGCGCACCGCTACGGCATCACCCGCAGCGCGGCACAGCTGATGCACGTCTACGAGGCAGCTGCCTCCGGCTCGACCCCGAGAGTGAGTTCCTGATGACCGAAACCCTCAGCAGGCGGCTGCGCCCGTCCGGTCTCCCCGCCCCGGTCCTTGCCCGCGTCAAGCGACTGCCCGTCTGGTGGATCCTGCCCGCGGGCGCCGCCGTCGGCGCCCTGACCGGCGGCATCTACGGCGCGGTGAAGACACCCGAGTACACCGCGACGAGTTACGTGATCGCGGTCCCGCAGAAGGACTCCGACCCCACCGCCGCCCTCGGCTTCGCCACGGCGTACGGCCGGGTCGCCACGCAGCTCGCGGTGCTCGGCGACGCCCAGGTGGAGTCGGGCGTCTCGCCGCGGACGCTGCGCGAGAGCGTGCAGGCGGCCACCTCGCCCGACGCCCCGATGATCTCCATCTCGGCGTCCGCGGCCCAGCCGGGCAAGGCGGCCGACATCGCCAACGCGGTCTCGCGCTCCCTGACCAGCAACGCGAACCACACCAAGGAGAGCACGCAGGTGCGCCTCCTCCAGCTCTCGCGCGCGGTCAAGCCCCAGGAGCCCGCGTCGGCTTCGGCGGGCATGACCACCCTGGTGGGCGCCTGCGCGGGAGGCCTGCTCGGCGGGCTCACCCTTCTCGTACGACCCCGGCGCGGCCAGGACGACGACGCGGCGGCGGCCACTGTGCCCGGCCCCGCGCAGTCCGCCGACGTCGACCGGGAGAGGTGACGGGGGTGGCCGACAGCTCCCTGACCGCCGAACTCTGCACCGACGAGACGCAGTTCGAGGGCCTCGCCACGGAGTGGGCCCGGTTGCACCGCCGGTGCCGGACGGCGACGCCGTTCCAGAGCCACGCGTGGCTGCACTCCTGGTGGCTCTCCTACGGCACCCGCGGGCGGCTCCGCGTGGTCCTCGTGCGCCGGGGCGGCGAACTCGTCGCGGCGGCGCCGCTGATGCGCGTCCACGTCCCGCTCCCCGCGCTCGTGCCCCTCGGCGGCGCGATCTCCGACTTCACCGACGTACTGCTCGACGACGACTGCGCCGACGAGGCCGCCCGGGCGCTGGCCGAAGGCCTGTCGCAGCTCGCGCGCGGCGCCCTGATCGACTTCCGCGAGGTCCGGTCGGGAGCCGCCGTCGAGCGCATCTACGAACGCTGGCGCGGACCCCGCCTGCGCCTGACGGACTCGCTCTGCCTTGAGCTGCCCGCCGCGTCCATGGAGGAGCTGCTCGGCAGGCTGCCCGCGCCACGGGCCCAGCGGGCGCGCGCCAAGATCCGCAAGCTGGACGCGCTGGGCGTCCAGCGGCGGGTCGTCCGGCACGACGAGGTGGACGCGTCGGTGCGCACGCTGCTGCACCTGCACCAACTCCAGTGGCAGGGCCGGAAGGTGACGTCCGAGCACCTCCAGCCCCGGTTCTCCGAGCACCTGATCAGGTCGGTGGGGCTCATGGTCAGGGCGGGCGACGCGGTGGTCACCGAGTTCCGGCTCGACGACGACGTGGTGGCCGCCGATCTGACCCTGCTCTCGCCGCACCTCGTCGGCGGCTATCTGTACGGAGCGCACCCCCGGCTGCGCGAGCGCAAGGTGGACGTGGCGACGATGCTCCTGAACGCGTGCACGGAGCACGCCGAGGGCGACCGGAGCCGGGTCCTGAGCCTGCTGCGCGGCAACGAACCGTACAAGCACCACTGGCGGCCCGAGACGGTCACCAACCACCGGCTGCTCCTTGCCCGCAGACGCACCGCCCCCGTGCTGCGGGCCGCCGCGTGGGACGCGGGCGCCCGCAGCCGGGGCAAGGAGTTCCTGCGCAAGCAGCGGGAACGCCGGGAACGCCGGGAGCGGTCCTGACGGGTGCTGCTTGTACCTGACCGGGGCTACTTGTACTTGTGCCAGTCGACGCTCATGCACAGCTTGCCGCCCAGCCACTTCTCGGCCCACTCGCCGAGGTTCAGCGGGGAGCAGTTCGGCGGTGTCTCGGGCGCGGTCGGCTCTGGAGCGGGCTCGGTGCCCGTCCGGCCAGAGAGCGCGGTCCGGTAGGCCTTGGACGACTTGGGGTTGTCCTCGCACTGCCACACGCCGTGCGGGCAGTAGTCGGTGACGGTGTTGTAGAGCGGTTTGTGCTCGTCCATCCAGGCGAGCATCTTCCGCATGTACTCCTCGTTGTCGCCGTTGCGGAAGAGGCCCCACTCCGGATAGGAGATCTCCTTGCCGTGGGCCTTCGCGAATTCCACGTGCTGCTTCAGGCCGTACGGCTCGCTGACCTGCCGGTCGAAATCCGTGCCCGTCGGCTGGTCGTAGGAGTCCATGCCGACGATGTCCACGACGTCGTCGCCCGGATAGCACTCCGTCCAGGGAATGGCGTCCCGGCCCCTGTTCGGCGTGAAATCGAACTTGAACTTCTGGCCCGGCACCGAACGCATCGTCGTGATGATGCGTTTCCAGTATGTTTTCCAGGCCTCCGGGTCGGGACCGCACCGATGGGTGTAGGTGGTGCCGTTCATTTCCCAGCCGAGCACCAGGACCGTATCGGGAACGTCGAGTTTCACGAGCCGTTCGGCGAGGGCGCGGTAATGCTGGTCGAATTCGCCGGCGGCGCCACGGCGGAGCAGTGCGCGGACCTCGTCGTCGCCGACGTGGTCCTCGTTGCGCTCCATCATGGGGACGTTGAGGACGAACATCCGGTCGTCCTGCGCGCGCCGCCACTTGGCCCAGCTCTCCAGGAAGTCCGGTGCCCCCTCGATGTTGCTCCACCGGTCGCCCGGCAGGTAGGTGTGCCCCACGCGAAGCTCGGCGCCGCCCAGCCATTTGCTGAGCTCGGCCATGCGCCGTACGCCGTCGGGCCCGTAGGTGAGGTAGGCGCCGAACGCGGGCTTCCGGGCGGCCGGGGCGGCGGTGCCGTCCGTGGGTGCCGGAGTGGCTGTGCCGTCCGGGGGCGCCGGGGTGGCTGTGCCGTCCGGGGTGGCCGCGGACGGGGAGGGGGTGGGCGCCGTCGTCGGCGCGACGGACGGGCCGGCCGGCGGTTCGGGGTCCTGGCCCGCACCCCAGGCGTAGCCGGGCCCCACGGCGAGCGCCGCCGACACGACGATTCCCCCGGCGGCGAATGCCAGCCGTTTATTGCTGATCCGGCGTCTTAGCAAAGCCATGGCCGCTCCTCGTGCTGTTCCTGATGCCGGTCCTCCGTCCACTGACACTCAGTCATATATATGCCTGATGTGCCAATCGAGCCGCTAATCCTCCGGGCGTGCCCTTCGCCCGCATGGAGGAGCGAATTGAGAGAATTCGGCAGTGCTGACTCTCGATACCCGGGTCCCCGCGGTTCTGCTGCGGATCGACCGGAACCCCTTTCATCACGGCACGCTCGGAGCCGTTCGGTCGCTTGGCCGTGCGGGAGTGGAGGTACATGTAGCGGCAGCCGATTCCGCGAGAAGCCCGGTCCGCAGATCCAGATATCTGCACCAGACCCACCCGCCGCCCCCGCCCGGCGCCTCTCTCCAGGAAATCGCCGCCGTACTGCGCCGCATCTCCCACCGGGTGTCCCGGCCGTCCGTGCTCATTCCGATGGACGACGCGGGAGCACTCGCGATCGGGCGCCTGCAGAAGGAACTGGCCGCCACCTATCTCCTGCCGGACCAGGCGGGCGGACTCGCGGAGCGGGTGGCCGACAAGGCGACGCTGGCCCGGCTGTGCGCGTCGGCCGGCATTCCGCACCCGGTCACGCTGCTGCCCCGGTCCACGGCCCAAGCGGCCGACGCGGTACGCAGGTTGGGGCTCCCCGTGGTGGCGAAGTGGAGCCGTCCGTGGCTCGTACCCGGCGGGACGGGCCTGCGCAGCACGGTCCTGGTGCGGTCGGTGCGGGAGGCCCTTGAGCTCTACGGGCGGTGCGAGGAGGCGGGCAGCGGCCTGCTGTTGCAGGCGTACCTGCCCGGCGGCCCCGGCCGTGACTGGTTCGTCCACGGATACGTCGACCGGAAGGGCGCCGTGCGCAGCGGCGGCTCCGGCCGCAAGCACCGCTCCTGGCCGCGCGGGGCGGGCCTGACGGCGGTGGGCGAGTGGGCGCCCGATCCGGGCCTGCGGTCCTGCGTGGACAGACTGGTCGACACGCTGGGCTACCGCGGCATCTTCGACCTCGACTTCCGGGTGGACGCCGCGACGGGCGAGCACTGCCTGCTCGACTTCAACCCCCGGCCGGGCGCCCAGTTCCGCCTCTTCGCCGACGGCGCCGACCTCGACGTGGTGCGCGCCCAGCACCTGGACATGACACACCGGCCGCTGCCGGCCGGCGCCGTCCTGCCGGGCCGGGCGTTCGTCGTGGAGAACTACTCGCCGCTGACCGCGCTGCGCGCCGTCATGACGCCGGGCCCGGCATCCACCGCGGTTCGGCGCCGCGAGCTGGCCTGGCACGCCAGGGACGACATGGCGCCCGCCCTCGCCATGTGGGTGCTGTGGTGCCGCCATGTGACACGACGGCTCCTCGGCCGGTTGCGGCGGAAGGCGCGCCCGTCGGCTCCCCCCGCGCCGGCGACGCCCGTAACGACGAAGAGAGAGCGAGCAGTTGCTGATGTATGACCTGTTGGTTGTCGGAGCCGGTCCCTACGGCCTGTCCATCGCGTCGCACGCCGCCGGCGCCGGACTGGACGTACGTATCTTCGGCAGGCCCATGGCATCCTGGCGCGACCACATGCCGCCGGGCATGTTCCTGAAGTCGGAACCCTGGGCGTCGAACCTCTCCGACCCCCGCGGCCGCTACGGCCTCGCGGAGTACTGCAAGCGCAACGGCATGGAGGCCAGGCACGGCGAACCGATCTCCGTGGAGACCTTCGCCTCGTACGGCCTGTGGTTCGCGCAGCACGCCGTGCCGGACGTCGACCAGCGGATGGTGGACTCGGTCGCCCCCTGCCCCGGAGGGTTCGAGGTGATCACCGAGGACGGTCAGGCCATCCGCGGCCGCAAGGTGGCCCTGGCCGTCGGGGTGATCCCCTTCGTCGAGATCCCCTCCGTCCTGCACGGGCTCGGCAAGCAGCACGCCTCGCACAGCAGCCACCACCGGAACCTGGACCGCTTCCGCGACAAGGACGTCACCGTGATCGGCGGCGGCCAGGCCGCCCTGGAGACCGCCGCGCTCCTCGCCGAACAGGGGACGCGGGTGCGGGTGCTCGCCCGGTCGCACCGGCTGAACTGGAACACCGTGCCCCCGGCGTGGAAGCGGCCGTGGCGGGAGTCCGCCCGCGCTCCGCACAGCGGCCTGGGCTGCGGGTGGCGCAACTGGTTCTACGCCGAGGTACCCGGCGGCTTCCGGCGGCTTCCCGAGGCCACGCGCGCCCGCATCTCGGCGTCGGCGCTCGGCCCCGCGGGAGCCTGGTGGGTGCGCGAGAGGGTCGAGTCAGGCGTGGAGGTGCTGCTCGGCCACGAGGTGGTCACGGCGTCGGCCGAGGCGGGCCGGGTGCGGCTCGCGACCGTCGGCGACGCGAGCGGCGGACCGGACTTCGAGACCGACCACGTCATCGCGGCCACCGGCTTCAGGGCCACCGGCGCACGCCTGGGACTGCTGGACCCGGAGATGCGCGGCGGCCTCGCGGTGAACGCGGCCGACGAGCCCTGTGTCTCCGGGGAGTTCGAGTCCTCGTACCCCGGTCTGTTCCTCGCCGGACTGGTGACGGCGTCCAGCTTCGGCCCGGCCATGCGCTTCGTGCACGGGGCGTCCTACACGGCCGCCAGGCTGGTACGGGGGGTGCGCCGGAGCCTGCGGCGCGGGCCCGCGGACTCCGTGCTCCCGGTGCCGGTCGGCGAGGGGAACCGCCGCTCTCTCATGGGCGCCGTCAAGCGCTGAACGGGGATGCCGCCCGCCGGGGACCCGATCAGGTGATGCCGTCGGCGAACGGGTGAATCGGTTCTTCGGATGCGGGGGCGAAGTGGTGGACTCGGTGGCATGGGACGGGCCTGGTTGCCCTCCGCCAGCCGTCGGCGTCTTCGCCGTAGGTCGGCAACACCCCCACCGCGGGCCGGCCCTCCTGCCGAACTGGCGGGGAAGAGACCCTTGGGAGTCTCTTCCCCGCCAGCGGCGTTTCCGGGCGTACTAGAGGCCCGACGAGGCGCGTCCGCGGCGGTAGAGGATCCCGCCGCCGATCAGCAGGGCGGCGCTTGCGGCGGCCGCGGCGAGCAGGTCCTCGTTGCTTCCGGTCGCGGCGAGCTGAGGCAGCGGCGCCGAGTGGTCGGCGGAGGGTGCCCGCCCCGAGGTCGAGGACGCGACGTGACGCGGTGCGTCGGCGGCGTGCTTCGGCCCGGTGACGGCGCGGTCGGCGGGCGGCTCGGCGGCCCGGGGAGGCGTCTCGTGCCCCGCGGGCGGCGCCTCGGGCCCGGCGGGAGGTGCCTCGTCCTCCGGGAACGCCGGCGTGGACGTCCCTTCGGCGCAGCCGTTGCCCATGGCCGGGTTCAGCAGGCCGATCACGTCAACGGTGTTGCCGCAGGCGTTGACCGGCACGTCCACGGGAGCCTTGGCGTTGTTGCCCGTACCGACGCCGGGCGACCCCACGGCATCACCGTGGGCCACGGAGTGGGTGCCCGTGTGCTTGCCCGGGTGGGTGTCCTGGTGCGTGTGCGGGGCCGGGGCCGGGGCGGGGGCAGGAGCCCGGGCATCATCATCGGGCGAGCCGTAGCCGGCGGGGCGGTGCTCCGTCTTGTCGGACGTCCGCTGCTGCGCGGGCACCCGTGCCGGAGCGCTCGCGTGCTCGTGCGCCGAAGCCTCGTTGTTCGCGCAGTTGTTGCCGAACGACGGGTTGGCCGCACCGACGACGTCCGCGGTGTTGCCGCAGGCGTTCACCGGGACGCCCACGGGGGCCTGCACGCTGTTGCCCGACAAGACTCCGGGCGAACCCGCCGCCACCCCGTTCCCGTCCACGGCGAACGCGTTCGAGCCGGACAGGGAGAGGATGCTGGTCGCGGCGGCCGCAGTCGCGAGCATCCCTTTACCAATGACCTGTCGCAATCTAGTTGTCTTCCTCTGAGCAGTGGAAAGCCGGCCTTGGACTCGACGTGACGGTCCAAGGCCGGCCATGAACAGCCTGGTGGCTGAGCGCTATCAGGTGTTGGCGCAGGTGTTGCCGAACGCCGGGTTCAGCAGACCGATGACGTCAACGGTGTTGCCGCAGACGTTGACCGGAACGTGGACCGGAACCTGGGCCTGGTTGCCGGAGAGGACGCCGGGGGACCCGACGGCCGCACCCTCGGCGCCCGCGTCGGCGAAGGCGGGAGCCGCCACGCCCATGGCCATCACGACACCAGCGACGATCGTTGCGCTCTTCTTGTGCTTCACAGATGTTCCCTTCTCTGTGGTCATGCCGATCTGGCAGTCGAAACCGAGCGAGAACTTCTGTTTACGTCTCGCACCATGACCTGCAACCTGCAAACGAGTTAAAGATGCGGAAGAAACCACTGACTTCTCCCGTTCGGGAAATTCACCCGAATTACCGCAGCCGAGAAATGGAGCAGCCCGGGCTGCCAGGCCTTGGGGAAGGCAGACAGCCCGAGCGGCCTCACACCGGCAGATCAGCCGTTGGACTGACCGTTCCCGGCCAGGACCGGGATGTCGTTCAGGATGTGCGACAGCGGCTCGTCGCCCTTGGCCTGCGTCGAGTTCTCGGTGCACTGCTGGTTCTGCGGCGCCGAGAGGATCGGGATGTCCTGGACGGCGATCGGCACCAGGCCGACGAGCGAACCGACGTTCGCCTTGGCCGGCAGGCCGATGCAGGGCTTGTTCAGCGAGCCCTGGACCAGCGAGAGCTGGGGGCTCATGTTGCCGTGCGTCGACGAGTTGCCGTAGGCCTGCTCGGCGCCGTTGCCGCTCAGGGAGGTGGTGCCGTGGTCGTCACCGATGGCGCTCGCCGAACCGGCCGCGGCCGCGGACATGCCGACGACGGAAACGGCAACTGCCGCCGAGGCCATAGCCTTCTTCATCATTTTGCGTGTTCCTTTTCTGGCAGACGCTCGAGTCACTGCCCCCGGTCCAACTCGTCTGTCCGGGTCCGGGTTTCGGGGCTTCACTCGGTTGGGCGTCCATCGGGCTCTCATTGGGCCATCAGAGTGAAGCGGAGCAACTATGCGGTGGGCGTGGAGTTAATCAGAGCGCTCCGGCGAACGGGGTTTCTCCAGAAGGGAATTAGTTGTGATCAAGAAGGGTATGGCTGCAGCCGCGGTTGCCGTCTCCGTCGTCGGCATGTCGGCCGCCGCAGCCGGTTCGGCGAGCGCCATCGGCGACGACCACGGCACCACGTCGCTCAGCGGCAACGGCGCCAAGCAGGCGTACGGCAACTCCGCCACGTACGGCAACATGAGCCCGCAGATGGCGCTCATCCAGGGCTCGCTCAACAAGCCCTGCATCGGCCTCCCGGCCAAGGCGAACGTCGGCTCCCTCGTCGGCCTGGTGCCGATCTCGGTCCAGGACATCCCGATCCTGTCGGCCCCGCAGAACCAGCAGTGCGTGGAGAACTCCACGCAGGCCAAGGGCGACGAGCCGCTGTCGCACATCCTCTCCGACATCCCGGTCCTGTCGGGCAACGGCACGAACAACGACTGATCTCCCTGAGCACCGCGCAGCGGGCCGCCGTACCCCGGCGGCCCGCTGTCGTGCGCAACCGCGTCCGGCCGTCAGCCCCGTGGCCAGGGATCGCGTGACATGAGGGCCTGCCATTCCTGATCGGGGCGGCCCGGAACGGTCTTTCCCTGCTGTGCCCAGGAATCCAGCAACGACGTGTAGATGGGGTCCTCGACGCGGCGCTCCGGAGAACTTCTGCTCACGGGGATGAGGCCCTGACGCCTCCATTGCTGCTTGAAGTCAGCCATATTCCCTCGCCATCGACGGGCGTGTGTCGAGCGATCTGTTCCAGTTGCGCAATCCGGCGAAACCGAACGGCTTAGGTCGAACGAGTTGTTGTTCGCGCGCGCCACGAAGATGCCGCGCCCGCGTTGCCGCCGGGCGCTTTAGCTTTTCTCCGTCCCGGTTCCCCCGCAGCGGAGATCAGCTTGCGCACTCACCTCTCCCCACCGACCGGATCCCGGCGTGCACGAAGGCTGCGTCTCGCCGTTCCCGGGGTTCTTCTGGTCGTCGCCGCCGCCGGAATGGGAAACGCGACGGCGTTGCCGCTTTCCGTCCAACGCGTCGACGTATTCGGCCATATGAAGAATCGGCCGGACGAGGGAAGAGGTATGAATATCCTTCTGATGGGCACGGACGGCCGTGACACCATCACACAGGAGGAGAAGCGGAAATACCGCGCGGGCGGCATCGCCTGCGACTGCACGGACACGCTCATGCTGGTCCACGTCTCCGAGTCGAGAAAACACGTCAGCGTGGTCAGCCTCCCCCGCGATTCGTACGCGGAGATCCCCGCCCACCGTGATGAATCCACGGGGGTGGTGCGCCCGGCGCATCCGGGGAAGATCAACGGCGCCTATGCGCAAGGCGGCCCCGCACTGTCCGTACGTACGGTCGAGGGCATGACCGGCGTCCGCATCGACCGGTACCTCCAGCTCGACTTCCGGCGCTTCATGGACAGCGTGGACACGGTCGGGGGCGTGGAGGTCTGTACGCCGCGCGCCCTCAGGGACAAGACGACGAAGCTGAACCTCGCGCCCGGCACCCACCGGCTCGGCGGCGGACGGTCGTTGCAGTACGTCCGCTCCCGTCACGTGGACAACAGCGCCGACTTCGGGCGGATCCAGCGCCAGCAGCGCTTCCTGGTCGGCGCCTTGCGCAGCGTGGTCGGCAAGAACGTCCTGGCCGACCCGCTCAGGGCGGCGCGGCTGAGCCGGTCGCTGGTCGGCGCAGCGCAGGCCGACCGGGGCTTCAGTACGCGGCAACTCCTGGCGCTCGCAGGGGATCTGGGGCGGATCCCGTCGTCGTCCATGGAGTTCACCACGGTGCCGGTCAAGGGCTTCAGCAGCTCGCTGAACGGCGCCCTCGAATGGGACAGGGCCAAGGCCGGGAAAGTCTTCGGCGCCCTCAACCGGGACCGGCCCCTGACGCCCCCCAACTCGACGGCCAGGCTGAGTGATCCGCCGAGCTTCAGCAGCCCGGTGACCGTTCGCGGCAACACCCTGGAGTGCCGTTGACGGCCGTCTGATTACTAGGCCGACCGGGTCATAGGTCGAAACCATCCCCGGATCAGGCAGTTGATCATCACGCCGGCTCTGCCAATGGAGCCCGCTCTTTGAAGGGAATCAAAATGAAGAAGCTCCTGGCATCCGCGGCCATTGCCGCCTCCGTCGCCGGAATCTCCGCCGGTATGGCCCCCCAGGCCCTGGCGATCGGCGACGACTCGGGCACCACGTCCCTGAGCGGCAACGGCGCCGAGACGGCGTTCGGCAACTCCGCCACCAAGGGCAACCAGAGCCCCCAGCTCACCCTCGTCCAGGGCACCCTGAACAAGCCCTGCGTCGGCCTCCCGGTCAAGGCGAACGTCGGCTCCCTCGTCGGCCTGGTGCCGATCGCCGTCCAGGACATCCCGATCCTCTCGGCCCCGCAGAACCAGCAGTGCACCGAGAACTCGACGCAGGCCAAGGGCGACGAGCCGCTGTCGCACATCCTCTCCGACATCCCGGTCCTGTCGGGCAACGGCACGGCCAACCAGTAGGACCCGGCAGGGGCCGGCCGTCGTCGTGCCGGCCGGCCCCTTCGGTCTGCCCCCGTGTCGCCTCCGCAGTGTGGAGGCGACACGCCCGGGGTAGAGGCTCGGCGTGATTGAACTCGCCGAGATGATCGCGCAGTTACGCGGGGAACTCGCCGCCGCCATGGCCGCGGCACAGGACGAGGAACTGCGCTTCGAACTGGGTCCCGTACAACTGGAGGCCGAGTTCGCCGTGCAGCGGTCCGAGGCCGCGGACGGCAGGATCCGCTTCTGGGTCGTCGAGGCAGGCGCCTCCGGCCAGCGGACGGCCAGCACCACCCATCGCGTCACCCTCAGCCTGACCCCGCGCGTCGGCGACTCCGATCAGTCGCCATGGGTCAGCGGTGACCGGTCCGAGCGCGAGCGCTGAGCGCCGCCGCCATGACGGTGCCAGGGGGTCCAGAGAGGCCACAGGGGCCACGGGGGATCGAGGCGGCACGGGTCGCCGAAGTGCTGGTGGAGCGGCCGGGCGGAGACCGCGGGCGGCGCGGGTCCGGCTACCGCACGGGGACCAGGTCCGTGCTGACCGCCGCCCACGTGGTCGCGGACCCGGTGACGTCGGTGCGGGTGCGCTTCGACGCCGATCTGCCGGGGGAGTGGAGCGCGGACGCACGCGTTGTGCTGCTCTCCGAGGCGGCGGACGTCGCACTCCTGGAGATCACGGAACTGCCGCCCGGCGTCGGGGACGTCGAGAGCCCTCGCTACGCGGCCGTGCCCGAGAGCGACGTGGTGCTGCCCGTCAGCGCGGTGGGCTTTCCCCGGTTCAAGCTGCGTGACGACAGCATGCGCCTCCTGGACGACGGCGCTCCCGGGCAGTACCGCGACTCCTGTCACGCCTCGGGGACCGTCTCCGTGCTGTCCAACCGCCGCGAGGGCACACTCGAACTGGCCGTTCTCGCGCCGCGCGCGGACCCCGAATCGCGGCGTTCTCCCTGGGAGGGGATGTCCGGTGCGGTGGTCTGGTCCGGCGGCGCGGTCATCGGCGTGATCAGCGCCCACCACCGCTCGGACGGCCTCGGCCGGCTCGCGGCCTCCAGGGTGGAGCACTGGTACGACGTACTGCCCGCCGCCGATCTCGAACGCCTCCGCCGGGACGCGGGTCTGCCACCGCGTGAAGGGCTCGGTTCCGCCGTGGATCCGGCGGGCCCCGCGGCCCCCGCGAGCCTGGCCGACCTCCCGTCTGACCTGCCGTTACGCGAACTCCTCGGACTGGTCGACGCCTTGGTGGACATCCCGGTGCTCGGGGACGCGAACGGCCTGGGCCTGGTGCTCTCCAGCATCGACGCGGAGATCGCCGCGAACCGGCCGAGGGACACCCGCCTGAAGATGGACATCTACGGCATCGTGCGCACCTGCCTGCGCTACCGCGGCACGCTCGACCAGCTCCTGGAGACCGTCCGGCTCCTGGAGGGGAAGTCGGCGGAAGTGGCCCGCGTCGACCGTGAAGCAGCTCAACTGGCCAAGCGATACTGCTGACTTGATGTCGAGCAGGGCTCGGATGCGGGGTTTCGCAGCGTGCCGTGCTGGGTCATCATGAGGGGGAAAGGGACTGCGCATGCACGGAATCACGGGAGGGGACTTGGCAGCCGTGGAGCGATCGATGCCTGCCGTCGAGTCCGATCTCGTAGATCTCTCGGGGGTTTCTCTTGAAGCGCTGCTTTCCATGGACGGCAGTGCCATTGCGGGGGCGTTGGAGCCCCTTCTGGACCACATCGATGATGCCCAGGCGATTACGAATACGTACGGAGGGCCGTCCCGTTTTGACTGACGGGACCGCCGCGGCTCCGTGGCAGGCAGCCCATGGCGGCTAGGCCCACGGGGTCGGTGGCACTGCCGCTGCACCGGCTGTCCGTCGCCGGATTCCGTGATCTGGCGCGGGGTGAAGGCGGCCGGGCGGTGGTGGAGGAGCTCCTCGCCGCCGAGCGCAGCCGCCGCATGCTGTTGTTGCGGGCGCTGCACGACGGCCTCTCTGGCAACGGCGTGCCCCACCGGGCCGGAGCGGGGGTGTCGTACGGGGAGGCCTGGTCCCTCCTCGAGCGCGCCCAGCGGACGGCTCCGGAGGTCTTCGACGACGTACTGATGTCACCGAACACGGGGATGTGGCTGTCCCTCACGATGCGGCGGCTCAGGGGCGTCTCCTTCGAGGACCAGCCGCTGTGGGTGATGGCGGGCCATGTGGCGGCGCTCGCCGCGTCGGCGGGCGTGCGGGCAGGGCTCGACTTCTCGATCGCCGTGCCCGTGAGCCGGGGCATTGTGTTCCTGCCGACGTTGGGCTGTGCGCGGATCGAGGCGGCGCAGCCGTGGAGCACCGCGCGCGTCGAGGCACGGGACGGGCAGCTCCGGATCACCGGGGAACAGGGCACGGCGCTGATAGGACCGGGGATCGAACGCAGCGCGCCCGGATGGCACGCGGTGCGGCGGGTCACCCTGGGGACCGAAGTGCCGCACCTGCGCATCGCCCTCGAGGAGTTGGACCCGTACCGCACGTTCCCGCGCCCGAGCGAACCCCTGCCCCTGTCCGCGCAGGACGCACAGACGTGGCAGGACCTGCTCACCGACGCGTGGGAGATCCTGCTGCGCGACGAACCGGTAAGCGCCGAGGCGATGCGCGCCGGGCTCATGTCGGTGACCCCCACTCCCGCGCGGGAGAGGTTCCGGCCGCACAGCGTGACCGCGGGCGACGCCTTCGGAGGTGTCATGGCCTCCCGGCCGGACGACGCCGCACAGCTGGCCGCCACCCTGGTGCACGAGTTCCAGCACATCAAGCTGGGCGGCCTGATGAGGCTGAGCCCCCTGAACGTCCGCGATTCCGCCCCCGGCTTCGAGGAACTGTTCTATGCGCCGTGGCGCGATGATCCGCGTCCGCTGGGCGGCCTGCTGCAAGGGATATACGCCTTCGCCGGGGTCGCCCGCTTCTGGCGCGCCCACCGGCACTCCGCCGGTGGCACGCACGCTTCACTCGCGCACTTCGAGTTCGCGCTGTGGCGCACGCAGGTGTGGTCGACGGTCAACCTCGTGCGCGGGCACGAGCGGCTGACGCCCTTGGGGCGGCGCCTCCTGGAGACCCTGCGCGAGCGCTGCGCCGCGTGGCTGGACGAGCCGGTGCCGGACGCGGAGCTGCGGCTCGCCCGGCAGGTGGCGGCGGGCCACCGGGCACGTTGGCGCGCCCACCATCTGCGGCCCCCCGCCGCGGCGGTGGACGCCGCGGTGCTGGCCTGGCGGCGCGGGGACGAGCGTCCCCCGCCCGGTCTCGCCGCCGAGCCCGTGCTCGTGCCGGACTCGGAGGCCCGCTTCCTGGACATCGAGGCGGTCCTCGCCCGCTACCGCCTCACCGGCGCCGGCGGGGACGCGCGGGACGCCGAGGGCGCGGAGGGCGCCGACGTGCTGCTGGCGGCGCACGGCGACCGTGCCGGGGCGAGGGACGCCTTCGTCGCGCTGCTTTCCGGCAAGGGGGCGCCGCTCGGCGCCTGGGCCGGACTGGGCCGGGCTCTCGCCGGTGAGGAGGCGCACGAGGACGCCGCACGGCTGTTGCGGGGCTTCCCGGAGCGGGTGTGCGCCGTGCAGCACGCACTGGAGAAGGCGACGGGACAGGGAGCGGATCCGGTGCTTCTCGCGCAGTGGGTGGCACGCGGCGCACGGGAGTTGCGCGGCTGACGCTGAAGTGACCGGATGGTCGGGTGCCGGGCGGGGCGGGTGTGTGTCACCCGCCCCGCCCGCCTGCTACAGCGGCACCGGGTCGATGTCGCAGTTGGCCCGCTGGCCTGCCTTGGCCTGGAGCGTGGCCGGGTGCGGCGTGCCGGACTCCACGATGAGCCGGGGAGCGTCGAGCACGCGTTCCATGCGGGCCAGGGTGTCGGCGCGCAGCGCGGCGCCCTCGGCTTCCTCGCCCAGCTCGATCAGGTCCATCGCGAGGTTCCCCGCGCACGCCAGCGTGGTGGGGTGGTCGTCGCCGAAGGTGGTTCGGCAGAGTTCCAGCGTCCGCCGGCCGAGCTCGTGGGCCGCGCCGTGGTCGTCCAGGGCGGCCAGGTCACTGGCCAGGTTGATGGCGGTGGTCAGGACGATCGGGTGGGCCGCGCCCAGGCGTTCGGTCAGCGAGGCCAGTGCGGCCTCGTCGAGGCGCTTCGCCTCGCCCGGCCGGCCGAGCAGGCGCAGGGTGACGGCGAGGTCGACGTCCGCGGACAGGACATGCGGATGCTGCGGGGAGAAGATGTTGCGGTACTCCTGGCAGGCCTTGATGCCGCGCTCGCGTGCCGCGTCCAGGTCGCCGTTCTGGCGCAGGGCGATCGACAGGGTCAGGGCGGCGGACAGCGACGAGGGGTGGGCGTCGCCGTACCGGCGGGAGAACTTCGAGTACGCCTCCGTGGCGAGTTCCAGGGACTGCGTGTGGTCGCCGGCCTTGCGGGAGGCCTCGCTGAGCTGGCGCATGGTGTGGATGGTCGAGGGGTTGCCGGACCCGAACACGTCGCGGTAGGCGTTCAGTACGGCCTGCTGGCGGGCGCGGGCGCCCACGTAGTCACCCGTCTCGCGGACGTCGATGGCGACGTTGTTCTCCGTCATCAGGGTTCGCGAGTGATCCTGGCCGAGGACGCGCAGACGCAGCGCGAGGGTGCTCTCGTCGAGTTCGAGTGCCTTGCGGAAGTCCCCGACCATACGCAGGCTCGTGCCGAGGTTGTGGGCGGCGTCGAGCGTCGTGGGGTCCTCCTCGCCGAAGGCCCTGCGCGCCCGTTCGTAGACCGTCGCGTCCAGCTGGGCCCCGAGAGCGAACTCGCCTTCGACGCGGCGCACCGCGGCTTCCAGGCCGATCGCGGCCAGCGCGTCCTCACGGACGTCCTCGCCGCTGCCGGGCGCCGTGCGCTCGTAGATCTCTTTGAGCTTGGCCACCAGTTCGACGGCTTCGCCGTGCCGGCCGAGGACCCAGTAGATGTAGCAGAGCCACTGCCCCATGAGCAGCGTCTGCTGGTCCTCCTCGCCGAAGACGCTCTGCCACGTCTCCCAGGCCTGTTCGGAGAAGTCGAGCGACACCTCGTGGTCGCCCCAGTGGTAGAGGTACCGGGCGACGTTCATGACGAGCTGACGCACCCAGGGCTGGTCCGACTTGATGGCGTCGGAGGCGATGACGTGGCCGTAGAGCTCTGCGTAGCGCGGCCAGTTCGCCGCCGTGGTCGGCGCCTTCGGATCCGCCGCCGCAAGCAGGGTGTGGGCGCCGTGGCGCATCCGGGATTGTTCCTCCGGGGACATGCGGTTGTTCAGGACGAGTTGGACGAGGCGGTGCATCTCGATGGAGTTCGTGCGGTGGTCGATGCGGGCCAGGGAGTAGCGGTTCACTTCCCTTATGGCGCGCGCGAGCCGCATCGGGTCGTTCAGCGTCGCGTCGAGCTCGGGGAAGATGCTGCTGTTCCCGAGGCCGGAGAAGATGGACCGCGAGATCGGGTCCGGCGCGAAGTACGAGCACAGCTGGAGCAGGCGCAGGGCCGAGGGGCTGCGGGTCTCCAGGTGGTCCAGGGAGACGTTCCAGGCGGCCGCGACCGGCAGTTGGTAGTCCGGGGGCGGAGACGTCTCCAGGAGTTCGGTGCGCTTGTTCTCGAACAGGCGCAGATACTCCGACGCGGGCATACCCGTCTCCGCACGCCACGCGGCGGCCTGCTCGAGGGCGAGTGGCAGGTCTCCCAGGGCCTCGGCGAGCCGGTCGGCCTCCTCCTCCTGGAGGGGCGGCCCGGAGTGGCGCAGGAGTTCCTTGCTCTCCTCGCGGGTGAAGACGTCCACTTCGAGCGAGCCGCCGACCAGGCCCCACCGCCGGTTGCGGGAGGTGACCAGGATCGTGCCGTTGCCTCCGGTGGGGAAGTAGTGGCGTACCTGCTCGGGGTTGTCGGCGTTGTCGAAGATCAGCAGCCAGCGCGAGAAGGGGCGGCCCTCGCGCAGCGCCTCGCGCACCGCGGGTCCCGCGATGTTCGCCTCGGTGCTGGTCTCCAGGCCCAGGCGCCCGGCCAGTTCCACCAGGGCCTGGCCGATCTGGCCCGGCCGCTCGGAGGGGATCCACCAGACGATGTCGTACTCGCCCTGGTGCCGGTAGGCGTATTCGATGGCGAGCTGGGTCTTGCCCACGCCGCCCATGCCGTGGATCGCCTCGGGCAGGACCGTGGTCGTGCCTTCACGCAGACGTTCGCCGAGGAGTTCGAGGAGCTCGGTGCGGCCGGTGAAATTGGGGTTCCTGGGCGGTAGGTTTCCCCAGACGCGCGGCTGTGATGTGCGGTCCCCCTCCACCGTTTGCTGGGGCGTAGTCGACATCACCGATGCTCCTTCACGATCGGACCGAGAGGCGGCGGTGACCACACCGCTTTTCTCGAGGCTGACTGCGTACCGACGATCGTGCCAGCCAAGTACCCCTGCCAGCAGGGCGGCGCGCTGCATGAAACGTCCGGAGAGTGCCCTCAGCGCGGCGAGCTCCACGCGGAGGAAACTGATATTGCGACTGTTCACCCGGGGCATGGCCAGGGTGTCCAGGGGTTCCGCGGGGGAGGGGAGCAGCGAGGCGGTTTCTGTGCCGCCGCTTGCCAGAAGCGCGCGTACGTCGTGCAGGATGCGTGCGGTGTCGCTGCGGCGGCCCAGCGCGAGCAGCTCCTCGCGGATGTCGGGGGCGAAGGAGAACGCCACGTCCGCGATGTCCTCTCCCTGCGCCCCGCTGGGCCGGACGAGGCCGCTCATCAGGAGCTCCGAGGCGTGCACCGGGCCCGCTCCCGGTGTGGTCTCCAGGACCTTGCGGATCAGGGGGAGGCTCAAGGGGACGGCGGATAAGCGGGTCGCCAGGGTGAAGGCCGTGGGCGAGGCTCCGGCGCGGAAGTCCGACACGCGCTCCGCCGCGGGCACCGTGCTCAGCGGGTCGGGCACGTCGTCCGTCCAGGGCAGGGCGCGCGCCGCGTCGGGGCGGCGTTTCCATTCGCGGGCCCGGATGGCGGACATTTCGAGCCACTGCGGCTCGGGTCCCATGACGAGCTGGGTCCAGGCCTCGGCCCAGCGGTTGGTCAGCGCGAGGACCGGTACGAGGACGGCGTCCCCCTCGGGCTCGGGCTCGTCCGGGTCGTGGGTCTCCACCGGGGCCTCGCGCAGCTCCCAGTCGAGCTGCCTGTTGGCCGCCCAGGCGTGGGCGGCGCGCAGCCGCACCCGGCAGACGTCGAGGCCCGTGCGGAACCACAGCTGCTGGGGGAGCACATGCACCACGGCGACGGGGCTGCCGCGCCCCCAGGCGCGCAGCAGCGGCATGACCGCCCCGGACCGCCAGCCGGCCGCGAGGCCGTCGGTGAGCACGAGGATCACGCGGCGCGCGTCCCCGGGGGTGCCGAGCGGTTCCTCGGGGCCGAGGCGCGCGGGGTCGGTCTCGTCGGTGCCGCGCAGGCGCAGCACGCGCACGCGCGCGAAGTCGCCCTGGCGGTTCAGCTCGTCGATCAGGTCGTCGACCGCCTGGTCCCACACCTTCATCGTCAGGTGGTCGTCGATGACCAGAACGGCTTCGGCGCGGGCCTGCCTGCCCGACCGGGCCGGGTCCGTCTGTCCGAGGCGGCCGAGAACGGACGCGGCCTCACGTCGTGCCCGCGTGGCCGGACCTTGCCGCTGTCCTCCGTCGTCATGCATATGCGCCCTCAAGGCGTCGTGGCGGCCAGGACAGTTGTGCGGAGTCCCGCAGAGCGCGGGCATGCGTGACATCCACAGGCGCAGCGTGACAGTGCGCCCGCACTGCAAGCAAGGGGGTACGGAGGCATGGGCCCAAGAGCGCGGAAATCGTGCTAGAAGTCGGCGCCCCGGCAGGAAATGTCGCGGCTGAGACGGGAAGCCGGGTACCTCCGCCGGAAAACTGGGTGCCCCCGGCGGGGAGGACGATGCCCCCGGCGGGGAGCGCGAAACCCCCGGCGGGAAACCTCGTGCGCCCGGCGGGTGAAGGCCGCACGGCAGCGGAGGCCGGCTGGTTCACGGCGCGGCACCTCCTGTCGCCGTGTGCGGGAGGTTCACGGTCACGGTCTGACGGCCTGCGGGCCCGGTCAACTCGTCACCGTCGCACGGTCGGGGCCGGGCGGTCCGGGTCTGCGTTCCGGATCGTCGACCAGGATCGCCAGATGGCGTCCCACGTGGTTGTCCCAGCCCTCGGGGCCGAGCGCCAGAGCCTCCTTGCGCCAATTTCCGGCGCGCGAGACGAGACTGGCCAGGCCGCGGTCCTGGACCATCTCGGCGACCGCTTCCTTGAAGGCCGGATCGCCGCAGTCGCCGCGGTGCCAGATCATCGCGGGCACCCCCGCACGCAGGCCGGCCATGAACTCCTGCTGGCCGGTCGGCGAGTCGGTCCCCGGCGGCTGGCTCAGGACCAGACAGACCGCGTGGTCGTCCTCCTTCAGCTCGCGCTCCAGGTGGAAGTGCGACTGGCCGGGAGGGTTGAAGTACGAATGGCTGTCGGCGGGCTGCTCCTTGAGCTGCCGCCACTTCTTGTGCCAGGGGCGGTGCCAGGCGGCTTTGCGCAGGCGCTCGAAACTGCGGATCAGGACCGAGTAGTCCATGACCAGAGGGGTGGGCGACAGGGAGGAGGACTCCTTGTGCCACCACTCCACGGGCTCGCCGAGCAATTCCCACGGGAGAATGAATTCCAGAACGACCGGTTGCCGAAGATCCGCCCAGCGCTCCTCGGTCTGCTCGATCAGGACCTCGACCTCGGCGGGCAGTTCGTCGCGGTGCAGATGGACCGTCTCGCCCGGTACGGGATGCCAGCCCTCGGCGTCCGACTGCCGCCAGTGGGAGAGGAAATAGCGGTCCGGTTCCACTCCGTCGGGCTCGAACTGGATCATCAGATACGCGGGCACCATGGGCGGCGGGGCCTGCTGGGCCAGGCCGCTGCGCTGCCAGTCGACGATCTGCTCCTCAAGGCCCCACGCCCTGGCCTGCTGACGGTTCCAGCGACGCAGGGTCTCCGCTGCCTCCATCTGTCCGTCCTCCACGAGCCGTTCGGCGGCCAGGGCCAGGAACGCCATGCTCACGGGGAGTTCCCTCGCGGCGGTGTTGTCGCCGGCCAGTCGTAGGAAGACTGCCCATCCCGTGTCGCACCACGCGGGCAATTCCTGGGTGCGCGAGCGGCTGGCGCGCCGGGCGAGCGTGGCGAGCAGGGCCGACGAGTGCATGTCCCGCAGGATCGGCTGCAGGGGATACAGGTCGGCGCCGTCGAAGAACTCCACGGCCTCCCATTCGTCCACGAGCCGCATCAGCGCGAGAATGGCGGAAGACTGCTGCTCCAGATACTTCAGGCAGCGCACCAGACACGGCAGCCCGTCGGGGACCTCCGTGCAGCGTTCCACCAGGTCGAGCAGCCAGGGCCGCAGCGCCGCGTTGCGCAGTGGCTGCACGGGGCATCCCAGCTCGTCGCCCAGCATGCGCACCCATATGTCGGCGCTGTTCTCCTGTCGTACCGTGCCCGAGTCCTGCAGTACGTCGACGATGTCGGCGACCAGTTCGTGTCGAACCCTCGCCGGGCTGCGCCCTTCCACCCCCGTGACCTCCCCGATCGCCACCAGCAGTTCAGCAGTCAGCACTCGCGTATCGATGGTGCCGACAAGCGTACGGCCACAGACCGGCCCGGGGCAGGCCTCCGGCCATGAGCAGAGCAGAGCTGTGACCATTGGTCGTACATCGTCAACTCCCCGGCACCAAAGCTCAGTTCAACGCTCAGTTCGCCGCGAGGCCGGACTTCGGACCCGCTCCGCTCAGAGGTACCACAGCCGTGCGGTCGCCGAGGGTGCCGTTGCGTACGGCGGCCCAGGACGCGGCTGCGGTTGTCTCTACGTACAACCCGCGTCCGGCCAGGTCCATTTGGGCGTGCCGGATCTGGTCATCCGTCACGGTCAGGAAGCCGCCGCCCGATCCGCGTACCGCCCGCAGGATCTGCCGGGCGCGGGGCGGGCGGGGGATCGCGATGCCCTCCGCGAGGGTGGGCGCCGGCGGGGTGGTGTCCAGGGGTTCGTCGGCGCCCGTGCGCCATGCCTCGGCCAGCGGGGCCACTGCCGCGGCCTGCACGGCGTAGAGCGCGGGTGCCTTCGCGATCAGGCCCGCCGCGTGCAGCTCACGTACCGCGAGGGCCGCGCCGAGCAGCAGGGTGCCGTTGCCCACGGGGACGACGAGGGCGTCCGGCAGTCGGCCGCCCAGGTCCTCCCAGAGCTCGTGGACGTAGGTCTTGGTGCCCTGGAGGAAGTAGGGGTTGTGGACGTGTGACGCATAGAAGGTGCCGGGTTCGTCTGCCGCCGCCCGGGCCGCCTTCGCCGTCCGCTCGCGGTCGCCGGGGACGACTTCGAGCCGCGCCCCGTGCGCGCCGATCTGCTCCAGCTTCTTCGGTGACGTGCCCTCGGGGACGTACACCGTGCAGGGCAGACCCGCCCGCGCGCAGTACGCGGCGACCGCCGTGCCCGCGTTGCCGCTGCTGTCGGCGATCACCCGCTCGGGGGCAAGGCGCAGCGCGAGCGCGGCGAGCATGACCGCGCCGCGGTCCTTGAAGGAGAGCGTCGGCATCAGGAAGTCGAGCTTGGCCGAGATCGCGCCATCCAGCGGCACGAGCGGTGTGCGGCCCTCGCCGAGCGAGAACGCGGGGGCGGGCAGCGGCAGGGTCTCCGCGTACCGCCACAGGGAATTGACCCTTCCGCCGAGGGACTTCAGCGATGCGGGATTGGGGGAGAAGTCCAGGTCGAGCGGGCCGCGGCAGACGGGGCAGCACCAGGTGAGGGTGCCCGCGGGGACCCGGGTTCCGTCGGTGGGGCAGAAACAATCCGGCAAGGCTGTCATGTCCGCAGGCTAGTTGCGGCAGTTGGGGCGGAAGTGTCATGACGGGTGCGTGGCGGTCATGTTACGTCCGGTACTGACCCTTGTGGGATTCCTATGGATCCGCCAATCTTTCGTCGCGAAGAAGGCAAGAACCGGGCATGTCGCTTGACATGTACCTGATTTGTGTCCGCGTGTACGGCCGCCACCCGCAGCGTGTACGGGTTCCGCGGGCACAGTGCGCGGGCACCACCAGCATGTGTGCGAGTGCCGCCGCTACAGCGTGCGGGCACCACAGGCACCACCCCCCACCAGCGCACCACCTATTGAGGAGGACCCCTCAGATGGCAGTGATGCGTCATACCCGCCGAAGAGTGGCCGGGATCAGCGCGACAGCGGTCGCGGCCCTCGCCCTCGGCGTCGTATCCGCGCTTCCCGCGACCGCGCAGCCGCGACAAGCGGAAGGCACGGTCGAGAACGCCGAAGTCCCCGGCGCGATACCCGGCAGCTACATAGTCACCCTCGACGAGGACGCCGCGAAGGCCGGCTCCAAGGAGGGCAAGGCGCTGGCCGAGGAGTACGGCGCCGAGATCAAGCGCACGTACATGAAGGCCCTCAACGGCTACGCGGTCGAACTCTCCGCGGCCGAGGCCAGGAAGTTCGCCGCGGACCCGGCGGTCGACTCCGTCGTGCAGAACCGGACGTTCACGGTCGACGCCACCCAGCCGAATCCTCCGTCCTGGGGGTTGGACCGCATCGACCAGAAGACGCTCCCGCTGAACAACTCGTACACCTATCCGGACTCCGCCGGTGAGGGCGTCACGGCGTACGTCATCGACACCGGGGTGCGCATCAGCCACAGCGACTTCGGCGGACGCGCCTCGTACGGCTATGACGCCATCGACAACGACAACACCGCGCAGGACGGCCACGGCCACGGCACGCACGTCGCGGGCACTGTCGGCGGAACCCTGCACGGCGTCGCCAAGAAGGCCAAGATCGTCGGCGTCCGCGTCCTGAACAACCAGGGCTCCGGCACCACCGCGCAGGTCGTCGCCGGCATCGACTGGGTCACCCAGAACGCGGTCAAGCCCGCCGTCGCGAACATGTCGCTCGGCGGCGGCGCCGACAGCGCCCTGGACGCGGCCGTACGCAACGCCGTCGCCTCCGGCATCACCTTCGCGGTCGCCGCCGGCAACGAATCCGTCAACGCCTCCACGCGCTCTCCCGCCCGCGTGACCGAGGCCATCACGGTCGGCGCCACCACGAACACCGACGCCAAGGCCAGCTACTCCAACTTCGGCAGCGTCCTGGACCTGTTCGCGCCGGGCTCGTCCATCACCTCGTCCTGGAACACGAGCGACACCGCGACGAACACCATCTCCGGTACGTCGATGGCGTCCCCGCACACCGCGGGCGCGGCGGCGCTGTACCTCGCGGACAACCGCACGGCGACCCCGGCCCAGGTGTCCGACGCACTGGTCGCCGCGGCCTCCACGGGCGTCGTCACCAGCCCCGGAACGGGCTCGCCCAACCGGCTCCTGAACGTGGGCACCGGCTCGACGAATCCGCCGGGCAGCAAGTTCGAGAACACGACCGACTTCGCGATCGGCGACAACGCCACGGTCGAATCGCCGATCACCGTGAGCGGGGTCCCCGGTTCCGCTCCGGCCGCGCTGAGCGTGCCGGTCGCGATCAAGCACACCTACGTGGGCGACCTCCGGGTGCAGCTGATCGCGCCCGACGGCACCGCGTACACGCTGAAGAACTACGGCACCGGCGGCAGTTCGGACGACATCAACACCACGTACACGGTGAACGCGTCCTCCGAGACGGCCAATGGAACGTGGAAGCTGCGGGTGAGCGACAACGCGGCGCAGGACGTCGGGAAGATCGACTCCTGGGGTCTGCAGTTCTGAGCGGTGACGGCCCGCCCCCGCGGCACGGCTGCCGCCCGCCGCGGGGGCGGGCTTCTCCATGGGCGCCCTGTCCGTGCTCCCGCATACGATGCGAAGCTCCCGCATCGACTGCATCGACCGCATCGACTGCATCGATCGCGTCGACCGCCCCGTACGGACCAGGAGCACGGAACCCGTGGACATACCCCCGCCGCCCGACCTCGGCGGCCGCCCCCAGCAGTCGCACGGGCAGGCCCCTTACGGGCAGGCTCCCTACGGGCCGCCCGCGCAGCCGCCGTATCCGGGCGGGCCCGGGGCGCAGGTTCCGTACCAGCGCTGGCCCGGCGCGTACTCCCCGTACTCGCGTCCCCCGGTCAACGGCTTCGCGATCGCCTCGCTCGTGCTCGGCATCCTCTGCTTCCTGCCCGCCGTCGGCCTGATCCTCGGTCTCGTCGCGCTCGCGCAGATCTCGAAGAAGGGGGAGCGCGGCAAGGGGCTGGCGATCGCGGGGAGCATCCTCTCCGTCGTCGGTGTCGTGCTTCTCGTGCTCGCCGTCGCCACCGGGGGCGCGCGTGACTTCATGGACGGCTTCAGGGACGCGGCCTCCCGGAGCCGCGCGGGGTTTCCGGTCGGCAAGGGGGAGTGCTTCAACGTTCCCGGCAGCGATCTCGAAGGGGCGCGGTACGCCTTCCAGGTCGACGAGGTGCCCTGCGCCTCGCGGCACGACGGGGAGGTCTTCGCCTCGTTCCGGGTGAACGACGAGAGCTACCCGGGCGACTCGGGGCTCACGTCCCTCGCCGAGAAGAAGTGCGTCGATCTCCAGTTCACCTACGTCCTGGACACCTGGACCGACTGGGGCGACGCCGACATCAACTACTTCGTGCCCGACAGGGACACCTGGCGCCAGGGAGACCGGCACGTCACCTGCCTCTTCGGTGACGCGGAGGAGCGGCGCTCCCTGAAGGGCTCGCTGCGCCGCGACGCGACGAACCTCGACGCCCACCAGCTCGCCTATCTGAAGGCGGACAAGGCCCTCTACGACGTGTACGGCGCCGCTCCGGACACCGAGCGCTTCGAGGACGACCTGCCGGGCCACAAGGAGTGGGCGGGCCGCGTGGAGAAGGGCCTCGCCGAGCAGGCGCGGCTGCTGCGCGCGCACGGCTGGCCCGCGAAGGCGGACGCCGATGTCACCGCTCTCGTCGGCGCGATCGAGCAGAACCGCGAGCACTGGAAGAAGGCGTCCACCGCCGAGGACGCCGACGCGTTCTCCGAGCACTACGTACAAGCGCAGCGGCACATCGGCGGCGAGCGCGAGGCCGCGGCCCGCAAACCCCTGGGCCTGGGGACCACTTCACCTCGCGACGCGGCTCCCGGCGGCGGGGGCGGGAGCCACGAGGACGGCGGGGGCGAGGCGGACGCGGCGGTGTGAGGCGGGGTCCGGGGGCGTGGGGCGGGGCCCGGCGGTGCGTGGCGCGGCCCGGCGGTCCCAAGGGGGTGCGGGGCGCTCACCTTAAGGGCTTTTTGTCCGGTTCTGTGATATTTCTTCGGCGTGACGACCGTCATGACGCCGACCATCGCGGCCCAGCGATCTCCAGGTTCCGCGCCATCGGACTCTCGCCGAAGGGGCAGCCGCAACGACAGGAAACGGTCCGGGGTTTCGTGCGTCGCGCACCTCTCCCGCGGGCTCCTCGCCTTCGTCGCCCTCCTGAACGCCGCCCTCGTCGTCCTCGTCGCGTCCCCGCTGCCCCGCATCCCGCTCCTGGTG
Source organism: Streptomyces sp. NPDC046925 (assembly GCF_040644915.1). NCBI lineage: Bacteria > Bacillati > Actinomycetota > Actinomycetes > Kitasatosporales > Streptomycetaceae > Streptomyces > Streptomyces sp. NPDC046925. The sequence continues at coordinate 182,286 of NZ_JBEYWZ010000006.1, forward strand.
CTCGTCGCGGCGGCGGTCACCTCCTGGGGCCTGGTGCTCGTACCCTCCGCGGTCATCGGTCTGGTGGCGGGCGTGCTCGCGGGGCGGCGCCACCCCTGGTGCGCCGGACTCGCCGTCCTCACCGCGTTCATCGCACTCGTGTACGGCGTCATGCCGTACGCCGTCGCGTACCGCACCGCCGAGGAGAACGGACAACCTCTCGCTCCCGCCGCCTACTTCACGGGCGTCAACTACGCCAAGGCTCCCGACGGCGAGCGCACGCGCCGCTACGCCCGCATCGGCGAGCGGCGCGGAAAGCTGGACCTGTGGACCCTGCCGAAGCGCGACGGGGTGCGGCACCCGGCCGTGGTCTGGGTGCACGGCGGCGGCTGGAACAAGGGGCACCGGAGTCAGAGCCCAGCGTGGAACCGCTGGTTCAACGCACGCGGCTGGTCGGTCTTCGACATCGACTACCGTCTCGCGCCCCGCGTGACCCAGCTCGACCAGATCGGCGACGTGAAGTGCGCCGTGGGCTGGGTGCGGCGGCACGCGCGCGTGTACGGCATCGATCCCGACCGCCTTGTCCTCGCGGGGAGTTCGGCGGGCGGCAATCTCGCGCTCTCGGCCGCCTATACGGAGGGTGATGACCGCGTCCCGGCGTCCTGTGCGGTGCGTGACAGTTCGGTCGCCGGGGTGATCTCCCTCTACGGGCCGACCGACATGGGGCGCCTCATCGCCGGGACCGCGCTGCGCGGCGACCCCATGATCCCGCGTCTGATGGGCGGTTCGGCGAAGGCCGTTCCGGCCCGCTACCTGCTGGGATCGCCCGCGAAGCTCGTACGGACCGATGTGCCGCCCACGCTCCTGCTGCACGGCAGCGCGGACCGGGCGGTGCCGGTGGCGCAGGCGCGGGAACTGGCGCGGCGCCTGGACGCGGCGGGGGCGCCCGCGACGTACGTCGAACTCCCCTGGGCCGACCACTGTTTCGACGTGAACTGGGGTGGTTGGGGAAGTCAGATCGCGCGGACGGCGATCTCCCGATTCCTCGACATCCGTGGTACGAGTATCTGATCATCGTTATGCGCGATCTCCTGGGGGTACCTGGGCCGCCGCGCGGACGTGATCGCCATAGCTGCGGAAAGCTGCTGCGTAAAGCCCTGCACGGGGAGAAATCATCACTTCGGGTGATTCCTTGGCCTTGGCTTGCGGCCAACAACCGACGGTTGCCAGGCTGTTGCTGTCTGTCAACCTGATGGGAGTGGCCAGTGACTTTCGGTGAGCAGCCGGCGTATCTGCGTGTCGCGGGTGATCTCCGCAAGAAGATCGTCGACGGTTCGCTGCCCCCGCACACCCGGCTCCCCTCCCAGGCCAGGATCCGCGAGGAGTACGGAGTTTCGGACACGGTCGCCCTGGAGGCGCGCAAGGTCCTGATGGCCGAAGGCCTGGTCGAGGGGCGTTCCGGATCAGGCACCTATGTGCGCGAGCGACCGGTGCCCCGCCGCGTGGCACGCACGGGCTTCCGGGCGTCCGGCGGCTCGACGCCCTTCCGTCAGGAGCAGGCGGCGGACGGCGCGCGCGGCACCTGGGAGTCCCGCAGCGAACAGGCGGAGGCGAACGGCACGATTGCCGAGCGTCTCGGCATCCGCACGGGCGACCGCGTGATGTGCACGAAGTACGTCTACCGCGACGCGGGCGAGGTCATGATGCTCTCCACATCCTGGGAGCCCCTGGCCGTCACCGGACGCACCCCGGTGATGCTCCCCGAGGAGGGGCCGCTCGGCGGCTGCGGAGTGGTCGAGCGCATGGCGGCCATCGACGTGGTCGTGGACAACGTCGCGGAGGAGGTCGGCGCGCGGCCGGGGCTTGCGGAGGAGCTCATGTCGCTCGGCGGGGTCCCCGGACACGTGGTGATCGTCGTGCAGCGCACGTACTTCGCGTCGGGCAAGCCGGTCGAGACGGCCGACGTCGTGGTGCCCGCCGACCGGTATCGGATCGCATACCACCTGCCGGTGAGGTGACCGCAGTGCTCCGGCGTACGCCCGGAATCCGGACGGGCCCGTCCGCCCGCCGTGATCGCGAGTTAACACCGGCCGCGCTTCCGTAACGCGCGAGCAATCGCGTCCTGCGGCAACTTGTCATGTACGGCTCCTAACTTCGTCGCCCGTACCCGCAATCCGGTCGGACGACAGGAACCCACATGACGGATACGGCCACCCGCGACACCAGCGCCGCCGCAGGCCCGCCCAAGCGCAGCTACGCGAAGATGGCGGCCGACGAGAGCCGCGAGGACTACTCGCTGCGGTACGCGCCGCACTCCTTCCGGCGCTGGTCGCCGACGATGGTGGCATCGACCGCGCTCGGCGGCATCGCCTACCTCGCCGACTTCGCGATCGGCGCGTCCATCGTCTTCACGTACGGCTTCACCAGCGGGCTCGCCTCGATCCTGTGCGCCGCGACGATCATCTTCGTCACCGGCATCCCGATCGCGCGGGCCTGCGCCAAGTACGGCCTTGACATGGACCTGGTAACTCGGGGCGCGGGCTTCGGGTACTTCGGCTCGACGCTGACGTCGCTGATCTACGCCTCCTTCACGTTCATCTTCTTCGCGCTCGAAGGCTCGATCATGGCCCAGGCCATGCACCAGGCCGTCGGGCTCCCGGTGGAGATCGGCTATCTGATCACGACCCTCATCGTGATCCCGATCGTCTTCCGGGGCATGGGCGCCCTCGCCAAGGTGCAGGCCTGGACGCAGCCGATCTGGCTCATCGGCATGGTGCTGCCCTTCCTGGTGCTCGCCTTCGAGGCGCCGGACGCCTGGGGGGCCTTCGGCTCCTTCGGGGGCACCGAGGGCGCCGGGAGCGGCTTCTCCTGGGTCGCCTTCGGTCTCGGCACGGGTGTCGCGCTCTCGCTCATCGCCCAGATCGGCGAGCAGGCGGACTACCTGCGCTTCATGCCGGCCAAGACGGAGGAGAACAAGCGGCGCTGGAATCTGGCCGTTCTCGCGGCGGGACCCGGCTGGGTCATCATCGGCGCCGCCAAACAACTGGGCGGCGCGCTCCTCGCGTTCGTGGCCCTCGAAGCCGTCGGCAAGACGCACGCCCTGGAGCCGATCGCCCCGCAGATCGAGGCCCTCAAACCCTGGCTCGGCTCCTTCGCGCTGCCCGCGGCGGCCCTCTTCGTGATCGTCTCCCAGATCAAGATCAACGTGACCAACGCCTACAGCGGCTCGCTGTCCTGGTCGAACTTCTTCTCCCGCATCACGCACAGGCACCCCGGCCGGGTCTGGTACATCTTCCTGAACCTCGCCATCGCGCTGACGCTGATGGAGATGAACATGTTCGCGGCCCTCAACAAGCTGCTCGGCTTCTACTCGAACGTCGGCATCGCGTGGATCGTGGCGGTCGCCGCCGACCTGGTCATCAACAAGAGGATGGGCTGGAGCCCCCCGTACATCGAGTTCAAGAGGGCCTACCTGTACGCGGTGAACCCGGCGGGCTTCGGCTCGATGGTGATCGCCTCCGTGGTGTCGATCCTGGCCTTCTTCGGCCTCTTCGGAGGGTACGCGGAAGCCTTCTCGACGTTCATCGCGGCCGGACTCGCCGTCGTCCTCTGCCCGTTGATCGCGTGGGCGACGAAGGGCAAGTACTACCTGGCGCGCCCGAACCCGGTGAACGGCCCGCACGTCGAGGTCCCCGACGTGACGGCCACGCACGCGTGCAGCGTCTGCGAGACGGCGTACGAGCTCCCGGACATCGCGGACTGCCCGGTGCAGTCCGGACCGATCTGCTCCCTGTGCTGCTCGCTGGACGCGGAATGCAAGGACGTGTGCCGTACGTCGCCGTCGTCCGTGCCGGTGCTCATGCCGGTGCCGACTGTGCCGTCCGTACCGTCCGTGCTGACTGCGCCCTCTGCGCCCTCCGCGCCGCCTCTGCCCTCTGTGCAGGCGGTGCGCGGGGACTGACGCGACGGCGGCGGAGCCCAAGGGGGCGCACTCGATAAAGTGCGCCCCCTTGGCGTTGGCTCATTGCGTATCTCTTTGTGCAAAGTCGTATCCGCTGCGTAAAGGTCGGGCGTAGGCTCGGGCATATGCGGAATGCGGTTTCCTTACTGATCGAGGCGTGGCGCGCGCCGGGAGCGGCGAGCGGAGGGACGCGATGAATGACGGAACGGTCGTACTTCCCTGGCTCGTGATACGTCAGGACGACAACGGCAGCCGCTACCGCGTGGGCCGGTACGCGACGAAGGCCGAGGCCGAGAAGATCGCGAACAGCCTCGACGAGAACGGCCACAAGCAGCTCTACTGGGTCGAGAAGCTGAGCGAGAACAGCAGCGCGCGCTGACTGCTCGCGCCGACTGCTCGCACTGACTGCTCGCGCCGACCGCACGCGCTGAGCGCATAGGCTCCGGCGCATGACGGAACGGATCGTGGTGGGCGCCGCCCTGTACGACGACGGACGCCTGCTGGCCGCGCGGCGCAGCGCACCCCCCGAGCTCGCGGGCCGCTGGGAACTGCCCGGCGGAAAGGTCGAGCCCGGCGAGCGTCCCGAGGAAGCCCTGGTCCGGGAGTTGCGCGAAGAACTGGGCGTCGACGCCGAACCGGTCGCGAGAGTGCCGGGACAGTGGCCGCTCAAGCCGGGATACGTCCTGTGGGTGTGGACGGCGAAGCTCCGCTCGGGAGCCCCCGAGCCCCTGGAGGACCACGACGAACTGCGCTGGCTCTCGCCCGACGACATCTGGTCGGTGGAGTGGCTCGACGCGGACGTCCCCGCGGTGGCGGCCGCGATCGAGTGCCGCTAGCCCTCTGCGCCGGGTCCGTGCCGGGGGCGGGCCGCTTATGTGGGTGGACGGGCCCCTCGTGTGGGGGAGCGTGCGAGGTCTTGTCTTCCGGCGCTTGAGCCTCACCTGCGCCGTTCGTGCCACAGTGCGCCTTGGTAAGCGGTAATTCCGGCAGGATATCGGGTATGTGCCCATTAACCCCGTGAAACCGGACACGGGTCCGTTGTTGCTGGTCTGGATGTGATCGGCGTGATCGACACCGAAGGCGACTGCGCCGAGTGGGATTTTCCCGCAGATCCGGGCGCCGTGCGCACGGCCCGTGCGGCCGTCCGCAAGCAGCTCGGCGCCTGGGGACTCGGAGCCCTGGGCGACCTCACCGCCCTCCTCGTGAGCGAGCTGGTGACCAACTCCCTGCGGCACGCCTCGGGCCCTATCGGTGTACGACTCGTACGTCCTGCCGGGCCTTCGGGCATCCTCCTCGTAGAGGTCTCCGATCCGCTGCCCGACCCGCCCCTGGAGCGCGACGCCGCCCCTGATGACGAGGGGGGCAGGGGTATCCAGCTGGTGGCCCGGGCATCGCGGCGCTGGGGGACACGACAGGGCAGTACGGGGAAGACGGGGAAGACGGTGTGGTTCGAGCTGGTGCTGCCGGGTTAGAAGACTGGCAGCGTAGGACGGACACAAGACAGTCACGGGCCAAAAAGGGTTGAGTCCGTGCTGTGATCGTGAACGCCGTGTGGCGTGGCTCCGTAGTGCTGGATACTGCGGGCAGCTGCATCCGGTGACCGGTGCCGGACGTGGTGAGCTGGAGGGGACGGTTCGCGTGAGCGAGATACCAGCGAAGGCGACGGAGCAGGACGGGCCGTCGGGTGACGCTAGGGGCGAAGCTGCGGATGACGTGATGTGGCAGAGCAGTCCACCCGGTTCGATCTATGACTACATCAGAGTGGCCTCGTTCTCGATCGGCCCCGACGGTCTCATCGACCAGTGGAGCCTGCGGGCCGAGCGGCTCTTCGGGGTGTCCGCCGAGGATGCCGTGGGCAAGGACCCCATCGAGGCCTTCGTCGCGCCCGGGCTGCGCAGCAGCGGGCACCGCAAGATGGCGGAGATCCTGGACGGCAGGGAGTGGACCGGGTCCGTTCCGTTCCGGGCGCCGGCGCGGTCCGGGGAGCCCGGCGCGGGGTCGGCGGGGTCCGCGGAGCCGGCGGATGCCGAGGGGCCGGCGGGGTCCTTCGAGGGCTCCGAAGGCATCGCCGAGGTCTATGTGATGCCGACCGAGACGGAGGCCGGTGAGCGGGCCGCCGTCTGCATCGTCGTCGACGTACGGGTGCTCCGGCAGATCGAGACCGACCTCGCCGCGTCGCAGGCCATTTTCGGCCAATCTCCCTTCGGCTTCCTGCTGTTCGGCACGGATCTGAAGGTGCAGCGGGCCAACCGCCGCTTCGCCGCCGTCTTCGGGGGCGGCGTCGACGAACACCGCGGCCGCACCGTCCACGACTATCTGCCCCGGCACGAGGCCGACCGCATGGCCGCCGCCCTCAAGCGCGTCCTGGAGACCGGAGACTCGGTCACGGACATGCAGATAGTCGGCCCCGCCCCCGGCAGCAACGAACGCCGTCACTGGTCGATCAACCTCTACCGCGTGCACAGCGGTTCGGGCCGCCCCATCGGCATCGCGGGACTCGGCACGGACGTCACCCGGCGGCACGCCGCCGCCCGCGAGGCCGCCCACGCCCGCCGCAACCTCGCCCTGCTCAACGAGGCGGGCGCCCGCATCGGCAACTCCCTCGACCTGGAGACGACCGCGCGCGAGCTGCTCGACGTCGCCGTCCCCGGCTTCTGCGACCTCGCATCCGTGGACCTCTACCAAGGGCTGCTCGACGGCGACGAGACCCCTCCGGGCCTCGCCGACGGAAGCGCCGAACTGCGCCGCGTCGCCTTCGCGAGCGCCGTCGCGGACGCGCCCTTCCCGGACGGCGGCCAGCCCATAGACGTCGGCGCCGTGCACCGCTTCCCCTTCACCTCGCCCTGCGCCGACGCCCTGCGCGCCGCACGCCCCCGGATCGTCTCCGCGGCCGACGACGGGTCCGCGAGCAGGCTCACCGGCGGGCTCATCCAGTCGACGCTCGCCGTGCCGATGGTCGCCCACGACACGGTCGTCGGCCTCGCCCAGTTCTCCCGCACGAAGGGCAGCGAGCCCTTCGGGGAGCGTGACCGCGCCCTCGCCGTCGAGCTCGCCGCACGCGCCGCGGTCTGTATCGACAACGCCCGCCTCTACCGCCGCGAACACGAACGCGCGCTGATCCTGCAGCGCTCCCTGCTGCCGCCCGACGACCCCGAGGCCTCCGGCCTGGACATCGCCTGCCGCTATCTCCCCGGCAACGCGGCCACTGAGGTCGGCGGCGACTGGTTCGACGTCATCGAACTGCCGGGCCACCGCACCGCCCTGGTCGTCGGCGACGTCATGGGCCGCGGCCTGCGCGCCGCCGTCGCCATGGGAGAGCTGCGCACCGCCGTGCGCACCCTGGCGCTCCTGGACCTGGAGCCCGCCGAGGTCCTCTCCGCGCTCGACGAGATCGCGCGCGGCCTCGGCGACCCCTCGGGCACCCAGCAGGCCACGCGAGCGGCCCGTCAGACGCGTTCCGCGAACGAGACGGACCTCTCCGAGGTCTACCTCGCCACCTGCGTCTACGCGGTCTACGACGCCGTCACGCGCCGCTGCACGTTCGCCAACGCCGGCCACCTGCCGCCGGTGCTCGTCGAGCCCGGCGAGACACCGCTGATGCTCGACGTGCCGCCCGGCATGCCCCTGGGAGTCGGCGGCGAGCCCTTCGAGGAGGTCGAGGTCGAGCTGCCCGAGGGCGGCCTGCTCGCGCTCTACACGGACGGCCTCGTCGAATCCCGCGACCACCCCCTCGACGAGGGACTGAAGGCCTTCGTACGCGCCCTGGACGACCCCGCGCCCGCGCTCGAGGACGTCTGCGACCACGTACTGAACACCCTCGACACCCACCACGGAGAGGACGACATCGCGCTGCTCATGGCCCGCATCCAGGGTCTGCCCGCCGAGAACGTCGGCGACTGGACGCTGGCGCGCGACCCGAAGTCGGTGGGCCGCGCACGCGAACTGGCCTGCGAACAGCTGCGCAGCTGGGACCTGGAACCGCTCTGCGACACGACCGAACTGCTGGTCAGCGAGCTGGTCACCAACGCCCTGCGGTACGGCGAGGGCGACATCCGGGTGCGGCTCCTGCTCGATCGCACCCTGGTGTGCGAGGTGTGGGACGGGGGCCTCGTCCAGCCGCGCCGCCGCCGGGCGCGCGACACGGACGAGGGCGGGCGCGGGCTCCAGCTCGTCGGCCTGCTGAGCGCCGCCTGGGGCTCGCGCAGGACGCCGCGGGGCAAGACGGTGTGGTTCGAGATGCCGCTGCCCGAGAGCGGCGTGGAGCCGATGGACGCGGCGGAGGCGCTGCTCAGCCTGTTCTGAGCCTGCTACGTAGTGGCTTTCAGGGCGGCGAGACGGGCCGCGACCTCCGCCTCGTCGCCCAGGCTGTCCAGCTGCTCGAACTGCGCGTCCAGGGAGGACGCGGCGAGCTCCTGCTTGCCCAGCGCCCTGGCCTCCTCGCGGCGCACCTTGTCCTCGAAACGGCCCAACTCACTGGCCGGGTCGAGCACGTCGATGCTCTGGGCGGCGTCCATCATCTGGTTCTGCGCCTGCGCGGTCTTGGCACGGGCGACCAGCTGATCGCGCTTCGACGTGAGCTGGGTCAGCTTGATCTTCATCTGGTCGAGCCCCGACTTCAGCTTGTCGACGACCTCGGTCTGCGAGGCGATCGTGGGCTCGGCGTCCTTGGCCTCCCGCTCGGACTGGAGCTGGCGCTGCAGCGCGACCTTGGCGAGGCCGTCGAACCTGTCGGCCTCCGCGGCGCTCCCCGCGGACCGCAGCTCGTCCGCCTTCTTGCTGGCGGCGACCGCCTTGGTGCCCCAACCGGCAGCCGCGTCCTGGTCCTCCTTGTGGTCCAGTTCCAGCATCCGCAGATTGCCGATGGTGGTCGCGACCGCCTCCTCGGCCTCCCGGATGTTGTTCGTGTAGTCGCGGATCAGCTGGTCGAGCATCTTCTGCGGGTCCTCGGCCTGGTCGAGCAGGGAGTTGATGTTGGCCTTGGCGAGCTGGGCCACGCGTCCGAGGATCGTCTGCTTAGCCATGTCGGGTTCCTTCTGTGTGGGGTGACAGGAGTCGGGGCGACGGGAGTCGGGGCGACAGGAGGTCGGGAGAGCCGGGAAACGGTGGGTCAGAACCTCCCGCCCCCGCCCATCCGGCCCCGGGTGCCCCCGCCGCCGAAGCTCCCTGGGCCCCCTCCGCCGAAACCGCCTCCTCCGAAGCCGCCGCCTCCGCCGCCCGGTCCGCGCCCCCTGCCCCCGAAGAGCTCGCCGAGGATGATGCCGCCCAGTACCGCGCCGCCCATGCCGCCGCCGCGCCCGCCGCCTCCGTAGGGGGTGCCGTAGCCGCGTACGTCCCGCTCGGCCAGCTGCTGCGCCTGGCGGGCCAGGGCGTCCGCCTGCTGGGCCTGCGCGAGCGCCGCCGTGGCGTCGGCGTCCCGGGCGGCCTCCGCGCCCGAGAGGTGCCGCTGGGCCTCGGCGAGACGGGTCCTCGCCTCGCTGCCCACCCCGCCCCGGTGGGTGCCGATGAAGTCCGCCGCCGCTCCCACGGCGCTGCGCGCGGTGAGCAGGGCCTGGCCGAGGAGGGTGGCGGCGCGCTGCCGGCTGACCTCGCCCTCGCGGGCGCCCGCGAGGGACTCGTCGAGGACCGTGTCGGCCTCCTCGACCCGGCGCAGCGCGTCGATCGGGTCGTGCGGGCCCGCCGCCATCTCCTTGCGCACCTCGTCGACCACCGTCTGCGCACGGGCGATACGGCCGTGCAGGTCGGCCGTCGAGCCTCCCGCCGTCGTGCCCTGGAGGAGACCGCGCGCCTCGGCGAGGTCGGTCTCCGTCTCGGTGAGCGCGGCGGGCAGCTTCTGCGCGGCGAGGGCCAGCTCGTCGGCGAGGCGGTCCACGGCGTCCACGAAGGTGCCCGCCTGGTCCACGGCGCCTTCGGCGGCACGCAGATGGACGGCGGCCTTGCCGTTGTCGCCCGCGTCGACGGCCTTCCGGGCCTCGTCGAGGTGCGTCGTCGCGAAGGCGAGCCGGTCCCTGGCCTGCTTCACATGGCCCACGACATGCGCGGACGCGGACGGCGCGTACCGCTCCCGGATCGTCTCCAGGGTGCTCTCCGCGGCGGTGGTACGCCCGGTGACCTGCCCGAACGCCGCTTCTGCGTGCTCCAGGGCCCGCGCCGCGTCGCGTTCGAGGGCGCGCAGCTGGTCGAACCCGGCGGCTTCCGCGTCCAGGCGCCTGCCCGCATCGGTGCAGCGCGCGAGGATCTCCTCCAGCATGGTGCGCCTGGTCGCGTCGTCCTCCGGATAGGCGTCGTCGAGCTGCTGGCGCAGCTTGAAGGCCTTGGTCAGCTCGGAGCGCGCGTACGCGAGGGCGTCCGTGAACGGCCGTACCGCCTCGTCGCCGAACTGCGCCGTGGCGAAGCCGAGTTCCTCCGCGCTGGTGCGGACCGCGTCGTCGGTCTCCACCAGGAGCTGCTTGCTCCGCTTGTCGAGCTCCGGGAGCGGGGTTGCCCCTCCGCCCGCCGCCCCCTTGCCCCAGCCGCCGCCTCCGGGTGTCGTACGCGTGTGGGTGCGCCGCTTGCGGCGGCTGTACGCGACCGCTGCGAGAGCGCCCGCACCGCCGACCACCACCACGGGCAGGACCAGGTCACCGGCGGCCGCGTCGTCACCGCTACTGCTGCCGCCGCCCGGATCGGGGTTCCCCGGAGTGGGCGTCGGGGTGGGGACGGGCCGCCCGGAGAGGACCGCGCGGTAGCCGTTCGCGGCGCCGATGGCCGCCCCTGCCCAGTCGTTCTGCCGCAGGGCGGGCTTGATCGCGGTGGTCGCGACGTCCTGGAGCTGGGCCTCGGTCAGCCGGGAATCGACGTCCACGGAGTAGGCGTACTGCCGGTCGTGCGTGGCGACGGCGAGCAGCGCGTCGTCGAGGCCGAGTCCGTTGCGCTCGGCGGTGGCGTCCGCCCACTCCTGGCCGCCGCGTCCGGAGAAGTCTCTTACGTAGACGACGAAGAGCTGCAGTCCGGCGTCCTCGTAGAGCTGGTCGAGCGCCCGCTCCGTGGCCTTCTCGCGGTCGCCGAGCGCTCCCACCCTGTCAGTGATCTGACCGTCGCGGGAGAGCGTGACCGGGTCGTCGGCCGGGGCGGCGAGTGCTGCGGGGGCGGACAGGAGCAGCAGGCACCACGTGAGCAGTGCGGTGGCTGCCGCTGTCGCCCGCACGGCCAGGTGCGGGGGCGGCGTCACATTTGGGAGCGTATGACCGTCTTGGGGGGTGCGCGACCCGGCGGCCCGGGAACGCGTGGCCGGACGCCGGTGCGGCTCACCCCGCGAACTCCACCTCCGGATACTTCCCCGAAGGGCCGTCCAGCAGGTGGTTGTCGCGGCCCCGGAGCCAGCGGTCGAAGAACGCGGTCGCGTAGGCCCGCTCCGCGGCCACCGCGCGGTCTGGCTCGACCGTGCCTATGTGCTCCTCGACGACCTCGCGGCCCACCCCGGCCTGCGGGAGCAGCGCGGAGAGGTCCGTGTACGTCTGGTGCTTCGAGCCGCGCACGGTCAGATTCCGCTTCCAGCCCGTCGAGTGGGACCAGAACGCGCGCCACGACGGCTCCGTCGTGCGGTCATTGCCCTGGCTGCCCATGAGGAGGAACGGGCGGGTCAGGCCGTGCCGGGCCACCGGCGTGAGGTTCGTGCCGTTCGGCTCGGGGTTGTTCTCCAGGGTGCCGTCCATGTTCAGGCCTGCCGTGACCCGGCGGTCCTCGTACATCGTCTCGGCGGCCGCGATGCCGCCCGCCGACTGGCCGAACATGCCCACCCGCCGCCGGTCCACGACCCCGGAGAGGCCGTTCGGCAGGGAGCCGAGGCGGTCGAGGACGAACTTCGAGTCGGCCACGCGGACGTCGAGGACCTTCTTGAGCAGCGCCGGCATCTCGCTCTGCCCGGTCTCTTCCAGCACCTTGCGGAGCGGGGCGTCGCCCTTGACCGAGCCGTCGGGGAACTGCACCCCCGGCGACTCATAGGTGTGGTCGATCGTGACCACCACATAGCCGTGGCTCGCCAGCTCCTCGACCGCCGACGTGCCCCACGTGCGCGGGTCGTTGGCCCCCGACGCGTACAGCAGGACCGGTCGTCGGCCCCCGCTCCTGTCGGCCGGGGCTCCCTCCCGCGCATGGGTGCGCATGGCCGCGAAGTCGATCGCGTCCTTGGGGATGCCGTGGGGTGACATCGCGTTCCAGCGCTCCGCCGCGCCCGGCGCCATGTACGGAGCGAGGCGGTGGGTCGCCGCGGCGGACGCGCCGTCTGTCCCTCCCGCCGCCGGATACCAGACGCTGATCATCAGCTCTCGATACGGCACGGACTTCACCCACGGGTCGCGCCGGGACGTGTCGACCAGGCGCGTCGACACCGTGCCGATCCGGTGCGGTCCCGTGGGTGCGGGGAGCTTCGCCGCGACGCCCATGGGCTCCGCCTGCGCGGGGGCCGGGGCGGCCAGCATCGTCGCCGTCAGTCCGGCCGCCGCGAGGGCGAGCACCGAGCGCCGGGCCAGAGCCGGACGAGGGGCCCGCGCCGACGCCGAACGGGGAGCCTGTGCCGACGCCGGACGAGGAGCCCGCGCCGACACCGAACGAGTCACATCCGAGGAAGATTTCATGCCTCAATGCTGGTCTCGCCCCGCCCTCGTGACCATGGGGGAAATCTTGAGTCTTCGGCCCGGGGGATTACCCCCGGGCCCACAAGCGGCGCTCGACGCTCGCGGCGCTACTGCTCTCCCCGCCGCCGGATCTTGTTCCCGAGCCAGACCAGCGGATCGTACTTACGGTCAACCGCCCGTTCCTTCAGGGGAATCAGCGCGTTGTCCGTGATCTTGATGCCCTCCGGGCACACTTCCGTACAGCACTTCGTGATGTTGCAGTAGCCGAGACCGTGCTCGTCCTGGGCGGTCTTCTTGCGGTCGAGGCCGCTCTCCGACGCCGCGTCCAGCGGGTGCATGTCCAGCTCGGCCACCCGCATCAGGAAGCGCGGCCCCGCGAAGGCGGGCTTGTTCTCCTCGTGGTCGCGCACCACATGGCACGTGTCCTGGCACAGGAAGCACTCGATGCACTTGCGGAACTCCTGCGAGCGGTCCACGTCCGTCTGCTGCATGCGGTACTCGCCGGGGCCCAGGTCAGGCGGCGGCACGAAGGCCGGCACTTCCCTGGCCTTCGTGTAGTTGAAGCCGACGTCCGTCACCAGGTCCCGCACCACGGGGAAGGCGCGCAGCGGTGTCACCGTGATGACGTCCTCGCGGTCGAACACCGACATGCGCGTCATGCACATCAGCCGCGGGCGGCCGTTGATCTCCGCAGAGCACGAACCGCACTTGCCCGCCTTGCAGTTCCAGCGCACCGCCAGATCGGGTGTCTGGGTCGCCTGAAGCCGGTGGATGATGTCGAGGACGACCTCGCCTTCGTTGACCTCGACCGTGAAGTCCTCCAGATCGCCGCCCTCGACGTCCCCGCGCCAGACCCGGAACCGCGCGTCGTACGACGTACTCGAAGGACTCGGCGTAGCGGTACTCACTCGTAAAGCTCCTCTTCGGCCAGGTACTTGACCAGCTCCTCCTTCTCGAAGAGAGCAAGCAGGTCGGAACGGATGGGCTCGGTGGTGACCCGCACCAGATCGATCTGGCCGCGCACGGGGTCCGTGGCCGCGAGGCCGCCCGAGGGGTCCGTGAGCTGGCACAGCAGATTCACGCGGCGCCACTCGCGGTTCATGCCCGGATGGTCCTCGCGGGTGTGCCCGCCCCGGCTCTCCGTGCGCTCCAGGGCCGCCCGCGCCACGCATTCGCTGACCAGCAGCATGTTGCGCAGGTCGAGCGCGAGGTGCCAGCCGGGGTTGAACTGGCGGTGCCCCTCGACACCGGCCCGCCGTGCCCGCACCCGCAGCTCCGCCAGCTTCTCCAGGGCCTGCTCCATCTCGCCCTCCCGGCGGATGATGCCGACCAGGTCGTTCATCGTCTGCTGGAGTTCCTGGTGGAGGGTGTACGGATTCTCCGGCGTCGCCCCGTCCTCGGGGCCTTCCGCGCTGAACGGCCGCAGCGCCTCGGCCGCCGCCGTGTCCACCTGGACGTCGTCCACCAGAGGCCGCGCTTTGGCATCGGCGAACCCCGCCGCGTACCCCGCCGCGTGCAACCCCGCTCGCCGCCCGAAGACGAGCAGGTCGGACAGCGAGTTGCCGCCGAGCCGGTTGGATCCGTGCATGCCGCCCGCGACCTCGCCCGCCGCGAAGAGACCCGGCACGCGCTGCGCCGCCGCCGTGTCCGACTCGACCGCGATACCGCCCATCACGTAGTGGCAGGTCGGCCCGACCTCCATCGCCTCGGCCGTGATGTCGACGTCCGCCAGCTCCTTGAACTGGTGGTACATGGACGGCAGCCTGCGCCGGATGACCTCGGCGGGCATGCGCGTCGACACGTCGAGGAAGACCCCGCCGTGCGGCGAGCCGCGGCCCGCCTTCACCTCGGAGTTGATCGCGCGCGCCACCTCGTCGCGCGGCAGGAGCTCCGGGGGACGCCGGTTGTTGTCCGGATCCTCGTACCAGCGGTCGCCCTCGTCCTCCGACTGGGCGTACTTCTCCTTGAAGACGTCCGGTACGTAGTCGAACATGAACCGCTTGCCTTCGGAGTTGCGCAGTACCCCGCCGTCGCCGCGCACCGACTCGGTGACCAGGATGCCCTTCACCGAAGGCGGCCAGACCATCCCCGTGGGGTGGAACTGCACGAACTCCATGTTGAGCAGCGGGGCTCCGGCGAGCAGCGCGAGCGCGTGACCGTCGCCCGTGTACTCCCACGAGTTCGACGTCACCTTGAAGGACTTGCCGATGCCGCCGGTCGCCAGGACGACGCTCGGGGCTTCGAGCACGAAGAAGCGGCCGGACTCGCGGTCGTAGCAGAACGTGCCGCTCACCCGCTCGCCGTCCTTGAGGACACGGGTGACCGTGCACTCCTGGAAGACCTTCAGACGCGCTTCGTAGTCACCGAATTCGCGCTCGTCCTCCTGCTGGAGGGAGACGATCTTCTGCTGGAGCGTGCGGATCAGTTCGAGGCCGGTCCGGTCGCCCACGTGCGCGAGGCGGGGGTATTCGTGCCCTCCGAAGTTGCGCTGGGAGATCCGGCCGTCCGCCGTGCGGTCGAACAGGGCGCCCCAGGTCTCCAGCTCCCAGACGCGATCGGGTGCCTCGCGCGCGTGCAGCTCGGCCATCCGCCACTGGTTGAGGAACTTGCCGCCGCGCAGGGTGTCGCGGAAGTGGACCTGCCAGTTGTCGCCGGAGTTCACGTTGCCCATGGAGGCCGCGATGCCGCCCTCGGCCATCACCGTATGGGCCTTGCCGAAGAGGGACTTGCAGATCACGGCGGTACGCGCGCCTTGCTCACGTGCCTCGATCGCGGCCCGGAGGCCCGCGCCGCCGGCTCCCACCACGACAACATCCCACTGCTGCCGCTCCACTTGAGACATCAGAACAACCTCGGATCGTCGAAGACGCCGGACGCGATCAGATACACGTAGAAGTCGGCGAGCGCCACGCTCACCAAGGAGGCCCAGGCGAGCAGCATGTGCCGTGCGTTGAGCTTTCCGACCCACTGCCACATGCGGTACCGCACGGGGTGCTTGGAGAAGTGCTTGAGCTTGCCGCCGACGATGTGCCGGCAGGAGTGACAGGAGAGTGTGTACGCCCAGATCAGCGTGATGTTGACCAGGAAGACGAGGGTGCCCAGGCCCATGTGGCCCCACTCGTAGTGCTCGTCACGGAACGAGAGCACGGTGTCGTACGTGAGGATGCACGCCACCGGAACCGCCGCGTAGAAGAAGTAGCGGTGGATGTTCTGCAGGATCAGCGGGAAGCGGGTCTCTCCGGAGTACTTCTTGTGCGGCTCGGCCACCGCGCAGGCGGGCGGTGAGGCCCAGAAGCCGCGGTAGTAGGCCTTGCGGTAGTAGTAGCAGGTCAGCCGGAAGCCGAGCGGGAAGATCAGGATCAGCAGGGCGGGGGACAGGCCCCACCAGCTGCCGAAGATCTCCCAGTTGGGTCCCGACCGCATCGGCTCGCAGTTCTCGGCGAGGCACGGCGAGTAGAACGGCGATACGTAGGGCGCCGCGTAGTAGTCGGCGTTCGCGAAGGCCCGCCACGTCGAGTAGACGACGAAGGCGAAGAGCCCGGCGGCGGTCGCGGCGGGCGCGAGCCACCAGCGGTCGGTCCGCAGATGGGCAGCGCCGATCGCGGCGCGCGTCGCCGCTCTCACGCCGCCGGAATCCTGACCGCTTTTCAGATGAGGTTCCGTGCCAGTGGCCAACGAGGCTCGACTCCTTAGTCCTGAGGTCGGGGACGGCAGTGCTCAGGGCGGGGGTGTCTCAGGGGGCACGCCGGTCGCGCGCGCCCAGGCCCTCGTCGTCCGAGTCCGTCCACAGAGAGCTGTCGTACGGCGTATCGGGAATGGTGACCAGGTCGGGCCGCTTCTGCGGGGCGGCGCCCGGACCGGATACCGCGGCGCGAAGGAGCGCGACGCTCTCGCGCAGGTGGTCGGCGTCCGTACGGACGCGGCGGACGTCGAGCCCCGCCGGACCGCCCCCGGATCCCTCGCCGACCTGCTGCTCCAGCTTGCCGACGGTGCGGACCAGATCGTCGACGCAGCGCTGAACAGCCGTCAGATCATCCTGCAGAGCCATGACTTGCCCTCACTTCAGGGGTGCGGCGGCAACGTTCATGCGCCTGCGAGTGTCGCGCGTCACATCCCGGCTTGTGAAGGGATCTGCCGGGATTCCCGGCTCGCACTGGCCGAAACGCGCCGGGGTGTACGCCCTGACTCCGGCCGCGCTTCGGGGCGCACGCCGAGGCGGTCGTCACGCTCGGTCACGCCGGGGCGGGGTCGGTTGGGCCGCACGAGTGACATCCGGGGCCCCCGCGCCGTGTCGCTCCCGCGGGCCGGTTCCCGTCCCCTTCAGTGGATCGATAGATGTGATCAGCTCCATATACCGCCAAACGTGATCAAACCCGGCCCCGGTCCTGGTAGCGGGCGGCCGGGCGAGCCCCGGAGGTACCCGCCATGACCCCAGACCGCGCCAGACTGAGATCTGCCGTGTTCCTCGCCACGGGCGTGCTGGCTCTGCCCGCCCTCGCCGCCTGCAGCTCCCAGGACGAGGCCGGCGCCCCGACGGCCGGTCAGGACGTCGCCCCCGCGGCCCGCGACCGCGTCGCCGACGGCGGGACCATGAACTGGGCCGTCGACGCGATGCCGGAGACCCTCAACTCCTTCCAGTCGGACGCCGACGCGGGCACCTCGCGCATCGCGGGCGCGGTCCTGCCCTCGATGTTCCGGCTCGACGCGAAGGGCAGGCCGCAGCGGAACGCCGACTTCCTGGAGTCCGCGGAGGTCGTCGAGCGCGAGCCCAAGCAGGTCGTGCTCTACAAGCTCAACCAGCAGGCGGTGTGGAGCGACGGCCGTGAGGTCGGCGCCGATGACTTCGCGGCGCAGCAGCGCGCCCTGTCCGGCAAGGACAGTGCGTACTGGACGGCGCGCAACGCGGGCTACGACCGCATCGAGAAGATCGAGCGGGGCGAGAACAACCTGGAGGTGCGGGTCACCTTCAACAAGCCGTACGCGGACTGGCGTTCGCTCTTCTCGCCGCTGTACCCGAAGGAGGTCATGGGCACGCCCGACGCCTTCAACGACGGCGCACGGCGCAAGCTCAAGGTGAGCGCGGGTCCCTTCGCCGTACAGGAGTTCGACAGCAAGGCGGAAGAGGTCACGCTCACCCGCAATCCGCGCTGGTGGGGCAGGCCCGCCAAGCTCTCCAAGCTGGTCCTGCGCGAGGTGCCGCGCAGTTCGCGGGCCGCGGCGCTCGCGGCGGGGAAGATCGACCTCGCCGAGATCGACGCCCCCGAGGCGCGGCGCATCGCGAACGCGACCCGCGACCAGGGCGCGCAGGGTCCGCTGAGCCACGGCCCCGAGGCACGGCTGACCCCCGCCAAGGCGCTGCGCTCCTGGGCGATCGCCAACGGCTCCGACGAGGAGGCGGCCGACACCGAGCAGCAGGCCCGCGCCAAGAGCCACCGGGCGATCAAGAAGTACGCGACCGAGCAGACGGGCCTGCGGAGCTACACCGTGCGCAAGTCGCTCGAACCGGCCTACACCCAGCTCGCCCTCAACGGCACCGAGGGCCCGCTCGCCGACGACCGGGTGCGGCGCGCGGTAGCCCGCGCCCTGGACCGCGACGAGCTCGCCAAGGCGGTTCTCTCGCCGCTCGGCCTGCCCGCCAAGCCGGTCGGCAGCCACCTGGCCCTGGCCGGGCAGCAGGCGTACGCGGACAACAGCGGGGCCCTGGGCGACCAGGACACCACCGAGGCGCGGGCGCTGCTCGCCGACGCGGGGTGGACACCGGGCGGTCCGCTGAAGGAGCCGAAGGGCAAGACGGCCGGGGGAGAGGCGGACGCCAAGAAGGCGAAGGCGGACTCCGGCTCCGACGACTCCGGCGATTCCGGGGACTCAGGGGACGACTCGGGCGACGACGGTACGTACATCGTCGGCGAGGACGACCAGAAGCCGGGCGACAGCGGCACCTCGGTGCTCGCGCCCGCCCCGGCCGCCGCGTACCAGCAGGCGGCGCTGACCCGCCAGGCCGCGTCCCTCACGGCTCACCGCGAGGCGGACAAGGAGAAGAAGAAGGACCCCGGCGAGCACGCCAAGCAGCGTGCCGAGAAGCACGCGGAGAAGCACGCGAAGAAGTCGGAGAAGCAGGACGAGGCCAAGGGCGGCGCGCCCGGCGCGTACGCCCCCAAGGGCACCGCGGCACCCGCCGGGAACTCCGCGGCGGCCAGTGGCCCCATGGCCAAGGACGGCAAGCCCCTCACCCTGCGCTTCGTCCTGCCCTCCGGTGAGGGCTCGGAGTCGCTGCGGACCGTGGCCGACCGGATCTCGCGGATGCTGGAGAAGATCGGGATCAGCACGGAGACGTCGAAGGTCGCCGACGACAGTTACTTCAAGGACCACATCGCGTCCGGTCAGTACGACCTCGCCCTCTACTCCTGGCCCGCGACGGCCTTCCCGGCCACGGACGCGCGCCCGATCTTCGCCAAGCCGATCCCGGCCGCGGACGGCTCGCTGAACGTCGAGCAGAACTACACGCGGGTCGGCACGGACCACATCGACCAGTTGTTCGATCAGGCGATGGGGGAGCTGGACGAGGACGAGAGCCGGGCCCTGGTCAAGAAGGCGGACGCCCGCATCTGGGCCGAGGCCGGGTCCATCCCCCTCTATCAGCGTCCTCAGCTGACGGCGGCCCGCACGAACCTCGCGAACGCGGGCGCCTTCGGATTCCAGGCACCGAACTACGAGGACATGGGCTTCCTGAAGCCGGGCGAGAAGGCCGCGGCCAAGCCCGCGGCGAAGTAGCTCCGCCGCAGGTCAAACGCCGTAGGCCATACGCCGTAGGTCACACTCAGATCCAGCTCAACTCCCTTGCCCGCCGGTACCCCCGGCGGGCAAGGTCGTTCCCACCCATTGACCCCCGTTGACCCGTGCGTGCTTTTCTGCGCACGCCCCTGCCCGGCATTCCCGCCCACACCCCTGATCCACCCCCGGGACGAACCGCGAAACCCCTGGTCAGGCCCACCGCAAGGCCCCCGCGGAGGTCACCTCCGCGTAAGGGCCGTAGACTGGGGTGAGGCCGTGGCGTGTTGTCTGCCCGGCAGGGCACGCGTACCGGACCGTACGCGCCGCCGTCCACTCTTCCCGGGAGAAGCGCAGCTCGTATGCCCACGCGCCATGACATTCGTAATGTTGCCATCGTCGCCCACGTCGACCACGGCAAGACCACCCTGGTCGACGCCATGCTCAAGCAGGCCGGCTCCTTCGCCGCGCACGCGGCCGAGTCGCTCGACGACCGCATGATGGACTCGAACGACCTGGAGCGTGAGAAGGGCATCACGATCCTGGCCAAGAACACGGCCGTCAAGTACCACCCCAAGGATGGCGGCGACGTCATCACGATCAACATCATCGACACCCCCGGCCACGCCGACTTCGGTGGCGAGGTCGAGCGCGGCCTGTCGATGGTGGACGCGGTCGTGCTCCTCGTGGACGCCTCCGAGGGCCCGCTGCCCCAGACCCGCTTCGTGCTGCGCAAGGCGCTCGCCGCGAAGATGCCGGTCATCCTGTGCATCAACAAGACGGACCGTCCCGACTCGCGTATCGCCGAGGTCGTCGACGAGACGTACGACCTGTTCCTGGACCTGGACGCGGACGAGGACCAGATCGAGTTCCCGATCGTCTACGCCTGCGCCCGTGACGGCGTCGCCTCGCTGACCAAGCCGGAGGACGGCACCGTCCCGGCCGACAGCGACAACCTGGAGCCGTTCTTCTCCACGATCCTGGACACCGTCCCGGCTCCGGAGTACGACGAGGACGCGCCCCTCCAGGCCCACGTCACGAACCTCGACGCCGACAACTTCCTCGGCCGTATCGCGCTGTGCCGTGTCGAGCAGGGCGAGCTGAAGAAGGGCCAGACCGTCGCGTGGATCAAGCGTGACGGCACGATGGCGAACGTCCGCATCACCGAGCTGATGATGACCGAGGCGCTCACCCGCAAGCCCGCCGAGAAGGCGGGCCCCGGTGACATCTGTGCCATCGCCGGTATCGCGGACATCATGATCGGCGAAACCCTCGCCGACCCCGAGAACCCGGTCGCGCTCCCGCTCATCACGGTCGACGAGCCCGCGATCTCCATGACCATCGGCACCAACACCTCGCCGCTCGTCGGCAAGGGCGGCAAGGGCCACAAGGTCACCGCCCGCCAGGTGAAGGACCGTCTGGACAAGGAGCTCATCGGTAACGTCTCGCTCCGCGTCCTGGACACCGAGCGCCCCGACGCCTGGGAGGTCCAGGGCCGCGGTGAGCTCGCGCTGGCCATCCTGGTCGAGCAGATGCGCCGCGAGGGCTTCGAGCTGACCGTCGGCAAGCCCGAGGTCGTCACCAAGCAGATCGACGGCAAGACGTACGAGCCGATCGAGCGCATGACGATCGACTCGCCCGAGGAGCACCTCGGCGCCATCACGCAGCTGATGGCGACCCGCAAGGGCCGCATGGAGACGATGACCAACCACGGCTCCGGCTGGATCCGCATGGAGTGGATCGTTCCGTCGCGTGGCCTCATCGGCTTCCGTACGGAGTTCCTGACCCAGACCCGCGGCACCGGCATCGCGCACTCGATCTTCGAGGGTCACGAGCCGTGGTTCGGCGACCTGCGCACCCGTCACAACGGCTCGCTCGTCGCGGACCGCTCCGGCTCGGTCACGCCGTTCGCGATGGTCAACCTCCAGGAGCGCGGTGTCATCTTCACCGAGGCCGGCACCGAGGTGTACGAGGGCATGATCGTCGGCGAGAACTCGCGCGCCGACGACATGGACGTGAACATCACCAAGGAGAAGAAGCTCACCAACATGCGTGCGGCTTCCGCGGACACGACCGAGAACGTCGTGCCCGCCCGCAAGCTCTCGCTCGAGCAGTCCCTGGAGTTCTGCCGCGACGACGAGTGCATCGAGGTGACCCCGGAGACCGTGCGTATCCGCAAGGTCGTCCTGGACCAGAAGCAGCGCGGCCGCAGCGCCTCGCGCGCCAAGCACGGCTGACGCCCGGCGAATTCGGCATCCGAGGCCGGTTTCCGCCCTTCCTCCGGGGAGTGGCGGGGACCGGCCTCCGTGCATCTGCTTGATTTACCCCCTCGAAGGGCCCTGAGGGGCACTACGCTGGCCCGGGCCCCGGGGGCGACGGATTCCTGTCGTCGCGACTCTCCGCGCATCTACGCGCGTCCACAGAGCCGCCCCCGAAGTCGCCGTGAGTCGTCTCCGGCGTGGTTCGCCGCAACCGGTTTTCCCGGACCATCTGTCCGGAATGCGGACGGCGTTGACCGTTAGATGTGTAACACGTCCGTTTCGCAACCATCTATCTCGGATCGGTTTGTCCGGATTTTGGAAGTTGTACGCACCAGGTGTGATTGAACCGAGACCAAAAGAGTGTGGTCGGGCGGTACCTCATGGCTAATAGTTGACCGCGTATAGCTCGGGTCAATGGGTCACGCGCTGTGGGGAGCGCCGACTCACGAGCACACTGGGGTACTTCGATCTACGCGCCGTCAGGGGTGTCGGCGCGGATTCACGTACCCCCTCTTGTAGTGAACAAGTGGACTCATGAGGAGGAACCCCATGCGTGGTGCCAAGAGCGCCAAGTGGGTCGCGATAGCGGGTGTCGTGGCGCTGACGGCAACGGCCTGTGGTGGCGGCGATGACAGCAGCGGCGGCAGTGGCAAGGTCGACCCCAAGGGGATCGTCAGCTACGCCAACGGCGAGCCGCAGAACGCCCTGCAGCCTTCCAACACCATGGAGGCGTACGGCAGCGTCGTCATCGACTCGCTCTTCACGGGCCTGGTCCACTACGACAAGCAGGGCAACATCACCTACGAGAACGCCGAGTCGGTCACCCCCGACAAGGCGAACAAGGTGTGGACCGTCAAGCTGAAGTCGGGCTGGAAGTTCCACAACGGTGAGGCTGTCACCGCCAAGTCGTACGTCGACGCCTGGAACTGGGCGGCCGACCCGGCCAACGGTCAGCAGAACAGTGGCTGGTACCGCGACATCGTCGGCTACGACAAGGTCCACCCCGAAAAGGGCAAGGCCAAGTCGAAGACGATGGAGGGCCTGAAGGTCGTCGACGAGAACACCTTCACCATCACGCTGAACACGGGCATCCCGTACTACGCGTACAAGCTCGTCTACTCGCCCTTCTTCCCGATGCCCTCGGCAGCGCTGAAGGACCCGAAGAAGTACGGCGAGGCGCCGGTCGGCAACGGCCCCTACAAGTTCAAGAGCTGGGACCACAAGAAGTCGGTCCAGGTGACCGCGTGGTCCGGCTACAAGGGTGCCAACAAGCCGAAGAACGGCGGCATCAACTTCAAGGCGTACACGACGCCGCAGGCCGCCTACAACGACCTGCGCTCGGACAACGTCGACACGATGCCGCTGATCCCGGACAGCGAGCTCGCGAACTTCAAGCAGGACTTCGGCGACCGCGCCATCGAGCAGGACTTCTCGGCGATCAACACGGTCAACCCGGCGTTCTACAGCAAGGCGTTCAAGGACGTCGACGTCAAGGTCATCCAGGGCCTGTCGATGGCCATCGACCGCGACACCATCGCGAAGACCACCTTCGCCGGTACGCGTGAGTCCGCCACGGGCTGGGTCGCCAAGGGCGTCAAGGGCTACAAGGCCGGCGCCTGTGGTGAGTACTGCAAGTTCGACCCGAAGAAGGCCAAGCAGTTCGTCAAGGACGGCGGCGGCGTTCCCGGCAACGCGATCACCATCCAGTACAACGCCGACCAGCCGCACAAGGGCTGGGTCACGGCGGTGTGCAACAGCATCACCAAGTCGACCGGCGTGAAGTGCACCGGCGACCCGAAGACCGACTTCCAGGCCGACACCGAGGTGCGGGACAAGAAGCAGGTCAAGGCGATGTACCGGTCGGGCTGGGTGCTCGACTACCCGTTCAACGGCAACTTCCTCGCCGACCTCTACGGCACGGGCGTCGACGGCAACAAGGGCGGCTACTCGGACAAGAAGTTCGACGAGCTGACCAAGAAGGCCGATGCGGCCAAGACCATCGACGAGTCCGCGACGCTCTACCAGCAGGCCGAGAAGCGCCTGGCTGAGACGTTCCCGGGCATCCCGCTCTGGTACAACAAGACGCTCTCCGCGTACTCCAAGAACGTGAAGGACGTCAAGTTCGACCAGGCCGGAGACCCCGTCCTCACCGACATCGAGGTCTTCGAGAAGTAGGCGTCGGAGCCATTTCCCCGAAGCGACGCCCGGCGATCCCGGGCGTCGCTTCGGGCGGCTCCGGATTGGACGGAGGCACCAATGGGGCGATATGTCGCGCGGCGACTGCTCCAGATGATCCCGGTCTTCATCGGGACAACCCTGTTGATCTTCATTATGGTCAACGTGCTCCCCGGCGACCCGGTACGGGCGCTGTGGGGCGACAAGCCGCCGGACCCGGCGCAGGTGGCGCAGATTCGCCACGACCGCGGTCTGGATCTGCCCCTCTGGCAGCAGTACCTGCACTACATGGGCGGTCTGCTGCAGGGCGACTTCGGCAAGACGATCGCCGGCAACCGGCCCGTCCTGGACGAGATCACCCAGGCGTTCCCGGTCTCGATGCGACTGGCCTCCATGGCCTGGACGTTCGAGCTCATCGTCGGCATCACGCTCGGCGTCCTCGCCGGCATCAAGCGCGGCCGCTTCGTGGACAACACGGTCACGCTCTTCACGCTCCTGGTGATCTCCGTTCCGATCTTCGTGGTCGGTCTGCTGTGCCAGCTGTTCTTCGGCAATGAGCTGGGGTGGATCACACCCACGGTCCAGGACTCCGAGAACATGGGCCAGCTGATGGTTCCCGCGATCGTGCTCGGCATGGTCGGCCTCGCCTACGTGGCAAGACTGACCCGTACGTCGATCGCCGAGAACCGGCAGGCGGACTACATGCGCACGGCGGTGGCCAAGGGCCTGCCGCGCCAGCGCATCATCACCCGGCACCTGCTGCGCAACTCCCTGATCCCCGTGGTCACATACCTCGGTACGGACGTCGGCACCCTGATGGGTGGCGCGGTCATCACCGAGGGCATCTTCAACGTGACGGGCGTCGGCAACCTCCTCTTCCAGGCTCTCGCCCGCCGTGAGGGCGCGGTCATCGTCGGTGTGGTCACCGTCCTGGTGCTCGTGTACCTCGCAGCCAGCCTGATCGTCGACCTGCTTTACGCGGTCCTGGACCCGAGGATCCGTTATGCCTGACCTCACCAAGACCACGGCCACGTCCGCCTCCGCGGACGAGCAGACCGTGACGCCGGACGCACCCGTGGACGCGATCGCCGCAGGCCCCGCACCGGGCAAGCCGCGCAGCCTGTGGAACGACGCGTGGCGCGAACTGCGGCGCAATCCGCTCTTCGTCATCTCCGCGTTCCTGATCGTGATCCTGCTCGTGGTGGCGGCCTTCCCCGGCCTGTTCACCGACGCGAACCCGGACAGCGGCGACCAGGTCAACCACTTCCTGGGGAAGCCCGAGCTCACCCACTTCTTCCAGGCGGACTGGTTCGGGTACGACAGGGTCGGCCGCAGCATCTACTCCCGGGTCGTGCACGGCGCGCGCAACTCGATCCTCGTCGGCGTCGGCGTGACCATCCTGGTCACCCTCTTCGGCGGACTGTGCGGCATGCTCGCGGGCTACTTCGGCGGGTTCTGGGACAGCCTCATCTCCCGGCTCACCGACGTGTTCTTCGGCATCCCGTTCCTGCTCGGCGCCATGGTCGTCCTGAACGCCTTCACCGACCGCACCGTCTGGGTCGTCATGGGCGCGCTGGCCTTCCTGGGCTGGACGCAGATCGCCCGCGTGATGCGCGGTGCGGTGATCACCACCAAGCACGCCGACTACGTGGTGGCGGCGCGCGCGCTCGGTGCCGGGACGAAGCGGATCCTCTTCCGCCACATCCTGCCGAACGCGCTGGCTCCGGTGATCGTCGTGGCGACCATCTCGCTCGGCACGTACATCGTCGCCGAGTCGACGCTGTCGTACCTGGGTCTCGGTCTCGGTGACGGCGCCATCTCCTGGGGCGGCGACATCTCCGACGCGACGCAGGACATCCGGAACAACCCGCACACGCTGTTCTTCCCGGCAGGAATGCTGAGTATCACGGTGCTGGCGTTCATCATGATGGGTGACGCCGTACGCGAAGCCCTCGACCCGAAGCTGCGCTGAGGGAGGCGTACATGACCAGCATCGACATCAAGGAAGACTCGGTTCCCGCCCCCCGCTCGGGCGAGGAAAAGGGCGGCAGGCTGCTCGACGTCAAGGACCTGCACGTCGAGTTCCACACCCGTGAGGGCGTGGCCAAGGCGGTCAACGGCGTCAACTACAGCGTGGACGCGGGCGAGACGCTCGCCGTCCTCGGTGAGTCGGGCTCCGGCAAGTCCGTGACCGCGCAGGCCATCATGGGCATCCTCGACATGCCGCCCGGCAAGATCCCGCAGGGCGAGATCCTCTTCCGGGGCCAGGACATGCTCAAGATGTCCCCCGAGGAGCGCAGGAAGATCCGCGGTCGCAAGATCGCCATGATCTTCCAGGACGCCCTGTCGTCGCTCAACCCCGTGCTCTCGGTGGGCTACCAGCTCGGCGAGATGTTCCGGGTGCACGACGGACTCAGCCGCAAGCAGGCCAAGGCCAAGGCCATCGAGCTCATGGAGCGGGTGAAGATCCCGGCCGCCAAGGAGCGGGTGAACGACTACCCGCACCAGTTCTCCGGCGGTATGCGCCAGCGCATCATGATCGCGATGGCGCTCGCCCTGGAGCCGGACCTGATCATCGCCGACGAGCCCACCACGGCTCTCGACGTGACGGTCCAGGCGCAGGTCATGGACCTGCTGGCCGATCTTCAGCGCGAGTACAACATGGGCCTGATCCTGATCACCCACGACCTCGGCGTCGTCGCCGACGTCGCGGACAAGATCGCGGTGATGTACGCGGGCCGGATCGTCGAGACGGCTCCGGTCCACGAGCTCTACAAGCGCCCCGCGCACCCGTACACGCGCGGTCTGCTCGAGTCGATTCCCCGGCTCGACCAGAAGGGCCAGGAGCTCTACGCGATCAAGGGACTGCCGCCCAACCTGCTCCACATCCCGTCCGGCTGTGCCTTCAACCCGCGCTGCCCCATGGCGCAGGACATCTGCCGTACGGACATCCCGCCGCTGGTGCCGGTGGCGGAGCAGGACGGCGCGGAGCTGCCGGGCCGCGGCAGCGCGTGCCATTTCTGGAAGGAGACGATCCATGGCTGAGCTCAGGAAGACCGACGAGCCTCAGGACACGACCCCGAGCGTCTCCGAGGTGGAAACGGTCGACGTGGCCACCGCCGAGGAGGCCGTCGCGGCCATCGAGGCGCCGGTGGAGCGCGGGGAGCCGATTCTCCAGGTGCGCAACCTGGTGAAGCACTTCCCGCTCACCCAGGGCATCCTGATCAAGAAGCAGATCGGCGCGGTCAAGGCCGTCGACGGCATCTCCTTCGACCTGTACCAGGGCGAGACGCTGGGCATCGTGGGCGAGTCCGGCTGTGGCAAGTCCACGGTCGCCAAGCTCCTGATGACCCTGGAGCGCGCCACGGCCGGCGAGGTCTTCTACAAGGGCCAGGACATCACCAAGCTTTCGGGGCGTGCCCTGAAGGCGGTCCGCCGCAACATCCAGATGGTGTTCCAGGACCCGTACACGTCGCTCAACCCGCGTATGACGGTCGGCGACATCATCGGGGAGCCCTTCGAGATCCACCCCGAGGTGGCGCCCAAGGGCTCGCGACGCCAGAAGGTCCAGGACCTCCTGGACGTGGTGGGCCTGAACCCGGAGTACATCAACCGCTACCCGCACCAGTTCTCGGGCGGTCAGCGCCAGCGCATCGGCATTGCGCGCGGTCTGGCCCTCAACCCCGAGATCATCATCTGCGACGAGCCGGTCTCGGCCCTGGACGTCTCCGTCCAGGCCCAGGTCATCAACCTGATGGGGAAGCTCCAGGACGAGTTCAACCTCTCCTACCTCTTCATCGCGCACGACCTGTCGATCGTCCGGCACATCTCGGACCGCGTGGGCGTGATGTACCTCGGCAAGATGGCGGAGATCGGCTCGGACGAGCAGATCTACGAGCACCCGACGCACCCGTACACGCAGGCGCTCCTGTCGGCCGTGCCGGTGCCGGACCCGGAGGCGCGCGAGGGCCGCGAGCGGATCATCCTCACCGGTGACGTTCCGTCCCCCGCGAACCCGCCCTCGGGCTGCCGCTTCCGCACCCGCTGCTGGAAGGCGGAGGCGAAGTGCGCCGAGGAAACCCCGCTGCTCGCAATCCCGCAGCGTTTCGCGGGCCAGGACACTCCGGCGGCACACGAGTCGGCGTGCCACTTCGCTGAGGAGAAGGACGTCGTGCACGCGGCGTAATACTCCGCGGGCTCCAGCCCGCACCCATGGGGACGCCCGGAACCACTCGGTTCCGGGCGTCCCCATTTTTTGGACGGTCAGGAATGTGACGGCATCCGGAGGGTTCCCCGAGTCCGCTGAACCCGGAAAGACCCCATAAAGATGCGCAGCACCCCGCATTGGGGTGTATTTGGGCCTAAGTCTGACTTAGGCCTGAAAGGGAGGCTCTCCATGCGTGGAGCCACGCGCGCCAAGTGGGCCGCATGTGCGGTGACCGTCGCCCTCGCGGCGACCGCCTGTGGTGGAGGCGGCGACAGCGGCGGTGGTGGCGACGGCTCCGGGATCGTGGGCTCCTCCTGGGGCGACCCGCAGAACCCGCTGGAGCCCGCCAACACCAATGAGGTGCAGGGCGGCAAGGTGCTCGACATGATCTTCCGGGGTCTGATGCGGTACGACCCGAAGACCGGCGAGGCCAAGAACATGATCGCCGACAAGATCGACACCAAGGACTCGCAGAACTTCACCGTCAAGATCAAGGACGGCTGGAAGTTCAGCAACGGCGAGAAGGTCACCGCCAAGTCCTTCGTCGACGCCTGGAATTACGGCGCCCATCTGAAGAACAACCAGAAGAACGCCTACTTCTTCGGGTATATCGAGGGGTACGAGGACGTCCACCCGGAGAAGGGCGACGCCAAGGCCGACAAGCTCTCCGGATTGAAGGTCGTCGACGACACCACCTTCACCGTAAAGCTCACGCAGAAGTTCTCCACCTGGCCCAAGACCCTCGGCTATCCCGCCTTCGCGCCGCTGCCCAAGGCCTTCTACGACGACCACGACGCGTGGCTCCAGAAGCCCGTCGGAAACGGTCCGTACACCGTGGACTCGTACGACAAGGGTTCCAAGATGTCCCTGCGCAAGTGGGACGGCTACAAGGGGGACGACAAGGCGAAGAACGGCGGCGTGGACCTCAAGGTCTACACCGACAACAACACCGCCTACACGGATCTGATGGCGGGGAACCTCGATCTCGTCGATGACGTTCCCGCGTCGCAGCTCAAGAATGCCAAGAGCGATCTGGGTGACCGTTACATCAACACCCCCGCGGGCATCATCCAGACCCTCGCCTTCCCGTTCTACGACAGCAAGTGGTCCAAGGACGGGATGGAGAAGGTCCGGCAGGGGCTTTCGATGGCGATCAATCGTGAGCAGATCACCGAGACCATCTTCCAGAAGACCCGCACCCCCGCCACCGACTGGACGTCCCCGGTCCTCGGCGAGGCCGGCGGCTACAAGTCCGGGCTCTGCGGCGACCCCTGCAAGTACGACGCGGCCAAGGCGAAGAAGATGGTCGCGGACGGCGGCGGCATCCCCGGCGGCACCCTGAAGATCACGTACAACGCGGACACCGGCTCGCACAAGGAATGGGTCGACGCCGTCTGCAATTCCATCAACAAGGCACTGGGCAACGACAAGGCCTGTGTCGCGAGCCCGATCGGCACCTTCGCCGACTTCCGCAGCAAGGCCTCCCAGCAGAAGCTGGACGGCGCCTGGCGCGCGGGCTGGCAGATGGACTACCCGCTGATCCAGAACTTCCTCCAGCCGCTCTACTACACGGACGCCTCGTCCAACGACGGCAAGTGGTCCGACAAGAAATTCGACGACCTCGTCGACA
Source organism: Streptomyces sp. NPDC046925 (assembly GCF_040644915.1). NCBI lineage: Bacteria > Bacillati > Actinomycetota > Actinomycetes > Kitasatosporales > Streptomycetaceae > Streptomyces > Streptomyces sp. NPDC046925. The sequence goes on from NZ_JBEYWZ010000006.1 coordinate 211,879, forward strand.
AGGCCAACGCCGAGACCGACACCAAGAAGGCGGTCTCCACCTTCCAGGACGCCGAGAAGGTGCTCGCCGAGCAGATGGCGGTCATTCCGCTCTGGTACCAGAACGGCAGCGCCGGCTACTCGGACAAGATCTCCGACGTGTCGCTGAATCAGTTCAGCGTCCCGGTCTACGACGAGATCAAGGTCAGCTGAGGCCCAGGGAGCGGTCGTCCGGCGAGAGCGAATGCGCGCCGGACGGTCGCTTCCGCTACTTCCGGAGCCCTCATGGGACGTTATGTGATCCGGCGCCTGCTGCAGATGATCCCCGTCTTCTTCGGCGCCACACTGCTGATCTTCCTGATGGTGAACGTGATGGGCGACCCCATCGCGGGCCTGTGCGGGGACCGCAAGTGCGACCCCGCGACGGCCACCCAACTGAAGAAGGAATTCGGCCTCGATAAGCCCGTGTGGCAGCAGTACGTGACCTATATGGGCAATGTCTTCACCGGCGACTTCGGCACCGCCTTCAACGGCCAGAAGGTCACCGAGCTGATGTCGACGGCCTTCCCGCTCACGATCCGCCTGACGCTCGTCGCGATCGTCTTCGAGATCGTCATCGGAATCTCGCTCGGTGTCGTGACCGGGCTGCGGCGCGGGCGGCCCATCGATACCGTCGTGCTGCTTCTGACGCTCGTCGTCATCGCCATTCCCACCTTCGTCACCGGCCTGCTGCTCCAACTCCTGCTCGGCGTCGAATGGGGCGTGATCAAACCCTCCGTCTCCTCGGATGCGCCCGTCAACGAACTCATCGTGCCGGGTCTCGTCCTCGCCTCGGTCTCCCTGGCCTACGTCACCCGGCTCACCCGGACGTCCATCGCCGAGAACCGCCGAGCGGACTACGTCCGTACGGCCATCGCGAAGGGCCTGCCCAGGCGCCGCGTCATCACCCGGCACCTGCTGCGCAATTCACTCATCCCGGTGGTCACCTTCATCGGCACGGACATCGGCGCCCTGATGGGCGGCGCCATCGTCACCGAGCGGATCTTCAACATCCACGGCGTCGGCTTCCAGCTCTACCAGGGGATTCTTCGCCAGAGCACACAGACCGTCGTCGGCTTCGTGACCGTCCTCGTCCTGGTCTTCCTGGTGGCCAACCTGATCGTCGACCTCCTGTACGCCGTACTCGACCCGAGGATCCGCTATGCCTGAGCCCCGAGAGCCGAACGGACCGGACGGAGCCATCGCCCCGACCGGTGCCGGGGGCGCGATGGACCTCGCGGCGACTGAGGGGTCGACGCTCGACAAGACCCCCGGCGGCCCCGAAGGCACCGGACCCTCGACCCCGGCCCGCAGCCTCTGGTCCGACGCCTGGCGCGAGCTGCGGCGCAACCCGATCTTCATCATCTCGGGCCTGATCATCGCCTTCCTCATCGTGATCTCGATCTGGCCGTCCCTGATCGCCTCCGGCAACCCGCTCAGCTGCGACCTCGCCAACGCCCAGAAGAGCTCCACGTCCGGCCACCCCTTCGGCTTCGACGGGCAGGGCTGCGACGTCTACACGAGGACCGTGTACGGGGCCCGCGCCTCGGTCACCGTCGGCGTCTGCGCCACGCTCGGCGTCGCGATCCTGGGCAGCGTGCTCGGCGGGCTCGCGGGGTTCTTCGGCGGGTTCTGGGACGCGATCCTCTCCCGGATCACCGACGTCTTCTTCGCCATCCCCGTCGTGCTCGGCGGCCTGGTGCTCCTCTCGGTCGTCACCAGCAACACCGTCTGGCCGGTGATCGGCTTCATGGTCCTTCTCGGCTGGCCGCAGCTCTCGCGCATCGCCCGCGGCTCCGTGATCACCGCCAAGCAGAACGACTACGTCCAGGCGGCGCGGGCACTGGGCGCCTCCAACTCCCGGATGCTGCTCCGCCACATCGCGCCGAACGCCGTCGCACCGGTGATCGTGGTCGCCACCATCGCCCTCGGCACGTACATCGCCCTGGAGGCGACCCTCTCGTACCTCGGCGTCGGTCTGAAGCCGCCGACGGTGAGCTGGGGCATCGACATCTCGGCCGCCTCCCAGTACATCCGCAACGCCCCGCACATGCTGCTCTGGCCCGCCGGAGCGCTTGCGATCACCGTGCTCGCGTTCATCATGCTCGGCGACGCGGTGCGCGACGCCCTCGACCCCAAGCTGAGGTAGACGCCCATGGCAACCGTGGCATCCGAGGCATCCGTGGCGCCCGCCGGCGGGGCGGCCAAGCTGCTCGAAGTGCGTGACCTGCACGTGGAGTTCCGGACCAGGGACGGCGTCGCCAAGGCCGTCAACGGCGTCGACTACAGCGTCGCCGAGGGCGAGACGCTCGCCGTGCTCGGCGAGTCCGGTTCCGGCAAGTCCGTGACCGCGCAGGCCATCATGGGCATCCTCGACATGCCGCCCGGAAAGATCACCGGCGGCGAGATCCTCTTCAAGGGCCAGGACCTCCTGAAGCTCAAGGCGGAGGAGCGGCGCAAGACGCGCGGCGCCGGCATGGCGATGATCTTCCAGGACGCCCTGTCGTCGCTGAACCCGGTGCTCAGCGTCGGCCAGCAACTCGGCGAGATGTACGTCGTCCACCAGGGGATGTCCCGCAAGGACGCCAGGGCCAAGGCCGTCGAGCTGATGGACCGGGTACGCATCCCGGCCGCGAAGGAACGGGTCGGGCAGTACCCGCACCAGTTCAGCGGCGGCATGCGCCAGCGCATCATGATCGCCATGGCGATGGCCCTGGAACCCTCGCTGATCATCGCCGACGAACCGACCACCGCCCTGGACGTGACCGTCCAGGCCCAGGTGATGGACCTCCTCGCCGAACTCCAGCGCGAGCTCAACATGGGCCTGATCCTCATCACCCACGACCTGGGCGTCGTGGCGGACGTCGCCGACAACATCGCCGTCATGTACGCGGGCCGCATCGTCGAGAAGGCCCCCGTGCACGAGATCTACAAGGCCCCCGCGCACCCGTACACGCGCGGTCTGCTCGAGTCGATTCCCCGGCTCGACCAGAAGGGCCAGGAGCTCTACGCGATCAAGGGCCTGCCGCCCAACCTCATGCACATCCCGCCGGGCTGCGCCTTCAACCCCCGCTGCCCGATGGCCAGGGACGTCTGCAGGACCGACGTGCCGCCGCTCTACGAAGTGGCGTACGAGGGCCTGGCCGCGGACCGCCGGAGCGCCTGCCACTTCTGGAAGGAGACGCTCGATGCCGCACGGTGAGCACATCAGCAAGAAGCAGCTGGAGGAGGAGGGCGAGACCGCACGGCAGCTGATGGACAAGGCGCGGGCGGAGCACGAGTTCGCCGCGCACGGCTCGGCGGGCGGCCGTGAGCCGATTCTCCAGGTGCGGGGTCTGGTCAAGCACTACCCGCTCACCCAGGGGATCGTCATCCGCAAGCAGGTCGGCGCGGTCAAGGCCGTCGACGGCGTCGACTTCGACCTCGGGCAGGGCGAGACGCTCGGCATCGTGGGGGAGTCCGGCTGCGGCAAGTCGACGGTCGCGAAGATGCTGGTGAATCTGGAGCGGCCCACGGCGGGGGAGATCCGCTACAAGGGCGAGGACATCACCAAGCTGTCGGGGCGCGCCCTGAAGGCGGTCCGCCGCAACATCCAGATGGTCTTCCAGGACCCGTACACCTCGCTGAATCCCCGTATGACGGTCGGCGACATCATCGGGGAGCCCTACGAGATCCATCCGGAGGTCGCGCCGAAGGGGTCGCGGCGGCAGCGGGTGCAGGAGCTGCTCGACGTGGTCGGTCTCAACCCCGAGTACATCAACCGCTATCCGCACCAGTTCTCGGGCGGTCAGCGCCAGCGCATCGGCATCGCGCGAGGCCTGGCCCTGCGCCCCGAGATCATCGTGGCGGACGAGCCGGTGTCGGCGCTCGACGTCTCGGTGCAGGCGCAGGTGGTGAACCTCCTGGACCGGCTGCAGAACGAGTTCGACCTCTCGTACGTGTTCATCGCGCACGACCTGTCGATCGTGCGGCACATCTCCGACCGGGTGGGTGTGATGTACCTGGGGCGGATCGTCGAGATCGGCTCCGACGAGGAGATCTACGAGCATCCGACGCATCCGTACACGCAGGCGCTGCTTTCGGCTGTGCCGGTGCCGGATCCCGCGGCGCGGGAGCAGCGGGAGCGGATCATCCTGAGCGGGGATGTCCCTTCCCCGGCCAACCCGCCGTCGGGGTGCCGCTTTCGCACGCGGTGCTGGAAGGCCCGGGAGCGGTGCGCGCTGGAGGTGCCGCTGCTGGCCGTTCCGGCGGAGTTCCGCGGGGTCGCGGGACCGGCGGCGCATGACTCGGCGTGCCACTTCGCGGAGGAGAAGCAGGTCGTGCCTTAACACGCGGGCAACTGTCCCGTCGCGCCCGCGATATACGCGCCCCGCAGGCTGAAGAACGTACGGCCGTGCGGGTGCCGTAGGTCGGCCGGGGTTTGCCATGTCGCCCCGGCCGACCGCCGTGCCGCTAGCCCCGCGAAAGGCCCAGCGACCGCTTCAGGAAGTCGACCTGGAGCAGCAGCAAGTTCTCCGCGACCTGTTCCTGCGGAGTCATGTGCGTGACCCCGGAGAGGGGGAGGACCTCATGGGGCCGCCCCGCGGCAAGCAGCGCCGAGGAGAGTCGCAGCGCGTGCGCCACCACCACGTTGTCGTCCGCGAGGCCGTGGACGATCATCAGGGGCCGGTGCGGCACCTCGGGCGAGACCAGGCCCTCCTCGGTGACGAGAGAGCTCTGGGCGTACGGCGCAGGGTCCTCACCGGGGTTCCCCAGGTACCGCTCCGTGTAGTGCGTGTCGTACAGCCGCCAGTCCGTCACCGGCGCCCCCGCCACCCCCGCGTGGAACACGTCGGGACGGCGCAGGACCGCGAGCCCGGCGAGGTAACCGCCGTAGGACCAGCCCCGGATGGCGACCCGGTCGAGATCCAGGGGGAAGGACGCGGCCAGGCCTTGGAGCGCGTCCACCTGGTCGTCCAGGGTGAGCGTGAAGTCCCGCCGGATCTCCTTCTCCCAGGCGGGCGAGCGCCCCGGAGTGCCCCGGCCGTCCGCGACGATCACCGCGAAGCCCTGGTCGGCGAACCACTGGGACGTGAGGTACGGATTGTGCGCGGCGACGACCCGCTGGCCGTGCGGACCGCCGTACGGGTCAAGGAGCACGGGCAGCGGCCCCGAGCCCTCCTCGTAGTCCGTGGGGAGCAGCACGGCGCACGGGATCTTGCGTGCGCCCCCCTCGGTGAGAGTCACGCGCGGGGTGAGCCCCGGATGCTGCGCGTGTGAGGCGACCGTGGCCACCTGCTTGCCGTCGCGCAGCACCTGGACCCGGGCGCCCGGCCGGTCGAGGGTGGCCGACACGAGGACCGTGAGGCCGCCCGAACGCACCGCCGAGTGCACGCCGGGTTCGGTCGAGACGCGCTCGACGCCCAGTTCGTTGACCCGGTAGACGTGCACCTCACCGGTCTCGGGGGCCGCGGCGGCCTCTCCCGCCGACGCCGAGATCAGGACATCGTCGTCCGCCACGTCCAGTACGGCACGCACGTGCAACTGGGGCCCGGTCAGCGGGCGCTCGCCCACCGCGAGCACCCGTGCGCCGCCCTCGTCCACGATCCGCACCAGCCTTCCGCTGGGGGACCAGGAAGGAGCGCCGGGGAACAGTTCGAGCCACTGCGGATCCTCTTCCGCGTGCACCATGCGGGTCGAACCGTCGTCCGGGTCGACCGCGAGGTAGAGCTGGCTGAGCTGGTCCCTGGACTGGACGAGGAGCAGCGGCGCCCCCGCCGACGACCAGTGCACGCGCGCCAGATACGGGTAGCGGGCGCGGTCCCACATGACCTCGGTGCGCGCGCCGTCCAGGGTCACGACGAAGAGCCGTACGTCCGCGTTGGCGGTGCCCGCCGCCGGGTACGCGACCCTTGCGGGCTCCGTCTCCGGGTGCGCGGGATCGGCGATCCACCAGCGCCGCACCGGGGCGTCGTCGGCGCGTGCGACCAGAAGGCGGTCCGATGCGGGCGACCACCAGAAGCCGCGCGAACGCGCCATCTCCTCGGCCGCGATGAACTCCGCGAGGCCGTACGTCACGGTCGCCTTCTCGGCGGAGTCCGGCTCCGGCGCCGCGAGCGCCCGGTCGCCCTCGCCGTCGGCGCCCGTCACGCGCAGGGCGCCCCCGGCGACGTACGCGATGTGGCGGCCGTCGGGGGAGGGGCGCGGGTCGATCACCGGGGCGGGTGCGGGCAGTTCGCGCGCCGTGCCCGCGCGCAGCTCGGCGGCGAACAGCCGGCCGGAGAGAGTGAAGGCGGCGAGTTCCACCGCCGCGTCCGTGGCGTAGCCCACAATTCCCGCGCCGCCTTCGCGGCTGCGCTCGCGGCGGGCGCGTTCCTCGGCAGAGAGGCGCTCGACGGCGCCCTTCAGGAGCGCTTGAGGGTCGGCCGCGACACGCTCGACCGCGCCGTCCTCCAGGTCGAGGACCCAGAGTTGGTTCGCCCGGTCGGTGCCGGACGACGAGCGCAGGAAGGCGACGCGCGACCCGTCCGGCGCCACCGTGAACGCGCGGGGCGCACCGAGAGTGAAGCGTTGCGTGCGGGCGTGCAGACGAGGGAAGGAGAGCCGCTGCGTCTGACTCTCGGTGTGCCCGGCGGTGGCGGGCGTCTCGGTGGTCATCCTCCGAGCCTATGGGGCATGCGCCCCCTTGTGCTGCCGTGCTCCGAGTCATGCGGACCCACGGATAGTTATGATCCGTAGCGCTTAGTGGGTAAGTACCTGCTGGGCATCCGCACTGGTGCAGGGTCTGGGACTTGGAGGTGAGCCGCCGTGGCACTCTCGATTTCGGTGGTGGTGCTGCTGGCGATCATTGTCTTCTTGCTGGTCAAGAAGTCAGGGTTGAAGGCGGGCCACATGATCGTCTGTGTCCTCCTCGGGTTCTATCTGGCGAGTTCCTCCATCGCCCCGACGATCAACGAGCTGACCACGAACGTGGCGGGGATGATCGGCGACATCAAGTTCTGACCGGCGTGCGGGGTGCTCGTAGGGTGGTCCCATGACGGAATTGCCCGCCCGGCGTCTGCTGCTCGTGCACGCGCACCCCGACGACGAGTCGATCAACAATGGCGCGACGATGGCCAAGTACGCGGCCGACGGCGCCCATGTCACGCTCGTGACCTGCACGCTCGGCGAGGAGGGCGAGGTCATCCCGCCCGAGCTCGCCCATCTCGCTCCCGACCGCGAGGACGTGCTCGGTCCGCAGCGCATCGGCGAGCTGGCCGCCGCGATGAAGGAGCTGGGGGTCACCGACCACCGCTTCCTCGGCGGCACCGGGCGCTATCGCGACTCCGGGATGATGGGCATCGAGCAGAACCACCGGACCGGCGCCTTCTGGTCAGCCGATCTCGACGAAGCCGCCGCGCACCTCGTCGAGGTGATCCGCGAGGTGCGTCCGCAGGTCCTCGTGACGTACGACCCGGACGGCGGGTACGGCCACCCCGACCACATCCAGGCCCACCGGGTCGCGATGCGCGCCGCGGATCTCGCGGCCGAGGGCGCCTTCCGCACGGATCTCGGCGAACCGCACACCATCGGCAAGATCTACTGGAACCGCGCGCCGCGTTCCGTCGTCGAAGAGCGGTTCCGGTGGATGGAGGGTGCCCTCGGGCAGACGACGTTCACCACCCCCGGCGTGCCCGCGGACGTGCCCGGTGTGACGGACGACGAGCGGATCACGGCGGAGATCGACGGGACGGCCTTCGCGCAGGCGAAGGCGGCGGCGATGCGCGCGCACGCCACGCAGATCGAGGTGCAGGGTCCGCTCTTCGTCCTGTCGAACGGGCTCGCGCAGCCGATCTTCGATGTGGAGTACTACGAGTTGGTGCGAGGGAAAGCCGGTGCGATGGACGGCGAGCGTGAGACGGATCTGTTCGCGGGGCTCGAAGGTGCGGGGCGCGGAGGGGTGACGGCGCTGTGAGTACTCGTTCGCGTGCGTCATCGGCTTCCGGGTCCTCTGGTCGTCCCTCCGGACGGCCCTCCGGCTCGTCGTCCGCTGCCGCCCCGCCCGGCGGCAGCGCGCTCGCCCAGCCGATCAATTTCGGCCGACTTGCCGCTTATGCGGGACTTTTCGTCCTCGGTGCGGTGATCGGCACGGCGGGCGCGCTCGTCCAAGGGGGCTGGTTCCCCGGCGGGTTGCTGCTCGCGCTGCTCGGAGCCGCCGGGCTCTTCTACGGAGGGGCGCGTGCGATCGGCACCAGAGCGGGGGCGGTGGCGCCGGCGGCGGGCTGGCTCGTCGCCGTCATGCTGCTCACGGCCAGCCGGCCCGAGGGGGACTTCCTCTTCGGCGCGGGACTCGGCTCGTACGCCTTCCTGCTCGGCGGAATGGCGGTCGCTGTGATGTGTGCCACCCTCGGCCGGCGACCGCAACCAGGCGGGCCCGCCGCCCGACTTGGCAAGTGACGTACCACTTCAGCCCGTGTGCCGCACGGGTTTGAAGGCGGTCACAGGATGAGTGCCGACGGCGGCCAGTATGGTGGTGCGCGCCGCCGAGCCTCCCCCAGCCTCTTCGGCCGGGGGGACCCCCACCGCGCGGGGAGCACAAGCGGCGGAGCCAACCGGGAGAACCTGCCTTGAGTCGTGAAACTGACAGTTCGTCCTCCGGGCCCCAGGGGCGCGGTGGAGCCGCATACCCCTCGGGGACGCCGCCGTACGGCTCCCCGGCGCAGGACGGCGCCTCGGACGGCGCGCAGCGGCAGGCCGCCGACGAGCGGCCCGACGAGCCCAAGACCGAGACCACGCTGACCACGCGCATCCGGATCAACATCCCCGGATCGCGGCCCATTCCGCCGGTCGTCATGCGTACGCCCGTCGCGGAGAGCGACCTGAACGCGCGCCCGCAGGACGCGGGGCGCGCCGCGGACGCGGCCGACGCCGGTGACGGCGCGGGGCGTACGGGGTCCGCGAACGGTGCGGGTGGTACCGCGAACGGCGCGGGCGGCCCCGGTTCCGCCGGGACGTCCGCCCGCGGCTCCGTGCCCGGGCCTCCCGGCGCCGGGCCGACGCCCGCCCCCGCCCCCGCTCCTTCTCCCGCTCCGGCGGAGGAGAAGACGAGCGACTGGTTCGCGCCGCGCAAGAGCCCCACGAGCACCAACGGCGGCAACGCTGGCAACGGCGCGAGCGGCGCCGCCGGTTCGGGCGCGGGCGGCTCCGGTTCGGGATCGGGAAGCTCCGGAACGGGTTCCTTCGACGTGTCCGGCGCCGTGGCCTCCGGCCCGCTCGGCACGGGCGCACCGCAGGGCGGCGACCCCCAGCGCGGGGACCTGCCGTACTTCTCCGCGGGCGCCGGGGGCGACGGCGGCCGGGGTCCCTCGGGCCCGACCAGCGGCCCCGCGACCGGTGATGGACCGATGGCGCCGAACCCGGCGGCACCGCCCCGCACGCCCAACCCGGCCGACCCGGCGAACCAGGCCAACCCGGCAGGCCGGGCGAACCCCATGGCCCAGCCGAACTCGGGCGCTCCCGGCAATCCGGGTGGCCCCGGCAATCCGGGTGGCCCCGGCAAGCGCCCCAACCCGGCCGGCCCCGCTGCCCGTTCGGGCCGGGGAGCAGGCACCGGCGCGCCCGTCATGAGCGACGACACCGCCATCCTCACGCCGCAGAAGGCGGGCCCGGTGCACGGCGGCCCCGGCTCCATCCCCGGCGGCCCGAGCGCGCCCACGCCCGGCACGAACGTCTCCGGCGACACCCTGACCAGCGGCATCCCCGTCGTGCCGCCCGCCCAGAACTCACCGTTCGCCGCGGGCCCGCAGGCCGAAGGACCGGTTCCGCACACCCCGCCCAAGCTGCCCGAGCCGGTGCAGCCGAACGTGCCCGTCGCCGCGGCCCCGCCCAAGAAGAAGGGGCGCAACAAGCTCGTTCTCGTGGCCGTCGCCGTGGTCGTCGTGGCCTGCGGGGCTTATGGCGCCGGTCTCTTGATGAACCACGCCGACGTACCGAAGGGCACCACCGCGCTCGGCGTCGACATCGGCGGCGGCACACGCGACGAGGCCGTGAAGAAGCTCGACGCGGCGCTCGACGACCGGGTCACCAAGGACCTGAAGCTGTCGGTCGACGGCGAGGAGATCACGCTCAAGCCGGAGCAGGCGGGCCTGACCCTGGACAGCCAGGCGACCGTCCGCGAGGCGGCGGGCAGCGACTACAACCCCGTGTCGGTGATCGGATCGCTCTTCGGCGGCGCCCGCGTCGCCGAGCCGGTGATGCCGGTGGACGAGGAGAAGCTGGCGGCCGCCCTGGAGCGCGCCGCGGGCGGCTCCGGCTCGGCCCGCGAGGGCTCGGTCAAGTTCGTGCCCGGCAAGGCCGTCGCCGTGTACGGCAAGGCGGGCAAGGGCATCGACGTCGGCGCGTCCACCAAGGCCGTCTCGGAGGGGTACAAGAAGCAGGTCGAGAACGGCAGCGCGGGCACCGTCGACGTCCCCGTCACGACCCGCAAGCCGACCGTCGCGAACGCCGAGGTCGACAAGTTCATGACGCGCTTCGCGAAGCCCGCCATGTCGGCCAACGTCACGATCAAGGCCGGTAACGCGTCGATCCCGTTCGGCCCGGCGAAGTCGCTGCCGAAGGTGCTGGAAACGCAGGTGCTCAAGAACGGCACGCTGCAGCCGCACTACAACCTCGTGGAGCTCAAGAAGCTCTACGGCAACGTCTTCGACGGCATCCTGATCCAGCGCGGCAACGGCGACAAGACGCCCGTCCAGCCGACGGACGTGGCCGCCGCGATGAACAAGGCGCTGCTCGGCAAGACGCCGGCCGAGCGGGTCGGCGTGATCGAGACGAACGCCAGCTGATTCAGGTACGTACGGAAAGGCGGAGGCCGGACGGTTCGTGACTCGAACCGTCCGGCCTTTGCATGGCATGACCGCACGGCATGACATCTGTCATCCCGGACCCGGCACACACGACACTGCCGCCGTAGCCCAGCCCCCGGCGACGATGGGCGCATGACGACGACCGCAGCACCGCCCGTCACCGCGGTGAGCTTCGAGAAGGTGACCAAGAGCTACGGGGACGTCCGCGCGGTGGACTCCCTCACGCTCGATCTCCACCCCGGCGAGACCGTCGCGCTCCTCGGCCCGAACGGCGCGGGCAAGTCGTCCGCGCTCGACCTGCTCCTGGGCCTGCGGTCCCCGGACAGCGGCACCGTGCGGGTCTTCGGCACGAGTCCGCGCGAGGCGATCACCGCGGGCCGGGTCGGCGCGATGCTGCAGAGCGGCGGCCTGATGGCGGAGGTCACCGTCCGCGAACTGGTGCGGCTCGCCTGCGATCTGCACCCCCGGCCCTACCGCGCGGACGACGTACTGGCCGCCGCGGGCCTCACCCAGCTCGCCGACCGCAAGGTCGACAAGCTCTCCGGCGGGCAGGAACAGCGCGTCCGCTTCGCACTCGCGACCGCCGGAGCCAACGACCTGATCGTCCTGGACGAGCCGACCACCGGCATGGACGTCACCGTGCGCCAGGCCTTCTGGGCGACCATGCGCGAGCAGGCGGAGCAGGGCCGCACGGTCCTGTTCGCCACGCACTACCTGGAGGAGGCCGACGCGATCGCGGACCGGGTCCTCGTCCTGCACCGAGGCCGTCTCCTCGCGGACGGCACGGCCGCCGAGATCAAGGCGAAGGCCGGGGCGCGGAAGATCTCGTTCGACCTCCGGGAGCTGGACGCGGAACTCGGCGAGAAGCTCCGCGCGCTGCCGTTCCTCACCGCGGTCGACGTGTCGGGCCGCACCGTACGGCTCCAGTCGACGGACGCCGACGCCACCGTGCACGCGCTGTACGGGCTCGGTCTTTACCCCCGCAACCTCGAAGTCGCGGGGCTCGGCCTGGAGCAGGCCTTCGTGGCGATCACCGCGGCCGAAGAGACCGAAGAGGCCGGGAAGGCCGGGAAGGCCGGGAAGGAGGCGGGGACATGCTGATCAAGCTGGAGATCGTCCGCGCCCTGCGCAACAAGAAGTTCCTGTTCTTCTCGGTGATCTATCCGTCGATGCTCTTCCTGATCATCGCGGGCGGCCAGGACAGCACGGACATGGTCGGCGACACGGGGCTCGCGCTGCCCGCCTTCTTCATGGTGTCGATGGCCTCCTTCGGCGCCCTCACCGCCGTCCTCATGGGCAACAGCGAGCGCATCGCCAAGGAGCGCGAGAGCGGCTGGGTCCGGCAGTTGCGCCTCACCAGCCTGCCGGGGCGCGGCTATGTCATCGCCAAGACCGCCAGCGCCGCCGTGGTCAGCCTGCCGTCGATCGTCGTGGTGTTCGTGGTCGCCGCCGCCGTCAAGGACGTACGCCTGGAGGCCTGGCAGTGGCTGGCCCTGACCGGGGCGATCTGGGCGGGCAGCCTCTGCTTCGCCGCGCTCGGCGTGGCCATCGGCTATCTCGCGACCGGCGACGCCGTACGCCCGATCACGATGATCGTGTACTTCGGGCTCTCGGTGCTCGGCGGCCTGTGGATGCCCACGGCCACTTTCCCCGACTGGCTGAGCTCCGCCGCCACCTGGCTGCCCACCCATGCGTACGCTGCCCTCGGACAGGCCATCGAATTGGGCGACGCCCCGCACGCCAAGGACATCGCGCTCCTCGTCGGGTACTTCGTCCTCTTCGCGGGCGGCGCCGCATGGCTGTACCGGAAGGACACATCGAAGGCGTGAATGACACCGACCGCGCCGAACCCGGCCACCCCCTGAAAAGTTTCGGCCGCCCGGTGGCGGACCGCCGCCAACTGCTCACCAAGTCGCTGTGGATCGGGATCTGGCTGGTCTTCCTCGCCAGTCCGGTGCAGGACCTGCTGGGGGAGGGCCACGGCGACGCGGCCAAGGTGTTCGGCTGGCTGGGCCTCGGGGCCTTCGTGTTCTGCTACCTGACCCTGGTCTTCCGCTACACCTCCAAGGTGTTCGACTGGCGTGTGGTGCACGTGTCGTTCGGGGCGCTGCTCGCGCTCGCCGTCGCCCTCTCGTTCGCCTTCGGCACGCCCTGGCTGGGGCTCTTCGTGTACGTGGCGGTGTCCGCGGGGGCCGTGCTGCCGCTGCGGCACGCGGCGTGGGCCATCCCGGCCGTCACCGGCGTGATGATCCTGATCGGCCTGCGCACCGACAGCGTGGCGGACCTGCTCGGCAGCCTCGCCGTCCTCACCGTCCTGGTCGGCTTCGCGATGACCGGGGTGCGGGAGCTGGTCCGTACGACGATCCAGCTGCGCCAGGCCAGGGCCACCGTCGCCCAACTCGCCGCCAACGAAGAGCGGTTGCGGCTCGCCCGCGATCTGCACGATCTCCTGGGCCACTCGCTCTCCCTGATCACGCTGAAGAGCGAGCTCGCGGGGCGGATGCTCCCGGCCCACCCCGACAAGGCCGCGCAGCAGGTCGCGGACATCGAGCAGGTCAGCCGCCAGGCCCTGGTGGACGTGCGCGAGGCGGTCTCCGGCTACCGCAGGCGCACCCTCGCCGGGGAGCTCGCGGGCGCCCGCACGGCGCTCACCGCCGCCGGTGTCGAGGCGGACGTGCCCCTTGAGGCGCCCGTGGTGCTGCCCGGCGAGGAGGGCGAGACGGCCCTTGCCTGGGCGCTGCGCGAGGCGGTGACCAACGTCGTGCGGCACAGCGGTGCGCGCCGCTGCACGGTGGCGTTCACGTCCCGGCACACCCTGGACGGCCCGGTCGTCGAGCTGTCCGTGGAGGACGACGGCAGGGGCGGCTCCGCCACGGCCCCCGGAAACGGCCTGACGGGCCTGACCGAGCGCGTGGAGGCGGTGGGCGGCGTCCTGGACGTGGGCCCCGGCACCCGGCGCGGCTTCAGGCTCACGGCGCGGGTACCGCTGGGCGAAGGAGACGGCAAGGACAAGGGCGAGGACGCGGAGGACGGGAACGGCGAAACCGCTCCGGGATCTTCGGCTCTAGGATCCTCCGCATGAGTACGAACAGTGGGGACGCCCCCGTCAGAGTGCTCCTCGCCGAGGACCAGTCGATGGTCCGCGAGGCCCTCGCGGCGCTGCTCGGCCTTGAGCCGGACATCGAGGTGGTCGCCCAGGTGGCCCGCGGCGACGAGGTCGTCGCGGCGGCGCGCGAGCACGCGGTGGACGTGGCGCTGCTCGACATCGAGATGCCGGGCCTCACGGGCATCGAGGCGGCGGCCGGACTCCACGCGGAGTTCCCGGAGTTGAAGATCGTCGTCCTGACGACCTTCGGCCGCCCCGGCTATCTCCGCAGCGCCATGGAGGCCGGCGCCGACGCCTTCCTGGTCAAGGACGCGCCCGCGGCCCAGCTCGCCGAGGCGGTCCGCAAGGTCCTCGCGGGGGAGCGGGTCATCGACCCCACGCTCGCGGCGGCGGCACTCGCCGGCGGCGCGAACCCGCTGACCGACCGCGAGCGCGAGGTCCTGCGCGCGGCGGCCGACGGCGCCACCAACGCCGAACTGGCCACCGCCCTGCACCTCTCCGCGGGCACGGTCCGCAACTACCTCTCGACGGCGATCCAGAAGCTGGCCGTCCGCAACCGCGCCGAGGCGGTGAACGTCGCCCGCGACAAGGGCTGGCTCTGAACGACGCTCGCCAAGAACCCCTGAACCACGCTCGCCACGCACTCAGTTCAGCATCGCCCGCGCACCGTGCGCCTCCCGGCGCAGCAGCACCGCCGCCGCCTCGTCGGTGGCGGCCAGGGTGTCGGCGTACGTCTCGATCTCCACGGCACCGGCGAGGAAGTCGCCCCGCTGGACGAGGAGCTGGGCCCGGTCGTAGTGCAGCCGGTCGGAGTGCGCGGGCAGAAGCAGGGAGAGTTCGACCGCCCAGAGCGCGACGTCCGAGCGCTCGGGGCGGGTCGCCGCCCATGCACGGACGTTGTTGAGGATGCGCAGGACGATGTCGAGGGGCCCTGCGGGGTTCAGCATCGACGGCGCGAGCGGGGCGCCGGTGGCCCCCGCTACCATCAACTCCGCGTCCGCACGGGAAAGCACCTGCCCGCCCGCGAAGGGGTTGGCGAGCACCTGCTCGTCACGGGTGCCGAAGCCGACCACGAAATGGCCGGGCAGGGCCACCCCGTGGACGGGCACGCCCGCGCGCCGGGCCACCTCGATCCACACCACCGAGAGCAGGATGGGCAGGCCTCTGCGCCTGCGCAGCACCTCGTGCAGCAGCACGGAGCTCAGGTGCTGGTAGTCGCCGGGCCTGCCCCTGAACCCGTAGCGGGTGCCGAGCAGCTCGGCCAGGGCCAGCGCCAGGGACCGGGGTCCGCGCGGCCGGTCCGAGAGCAGCTCGGTCAGCTGGTCGGCGAGGCGGTCGAGGATGCGCCGTGCCGCACGCATGTCCGTGTCGTCGAGTTCGGGGTCCGCCTCCGCGCCGATCAGCAGGCACAGCTGCGCGAGATCGGGCCGCGCGGACCGTACCTGATCGGCGAAGAGGCGTCGCCGCTCGGGGGATTGGGGGTGCATAGGTCCTTCGTGCCCGGCCCGGCCGATCGATAGCGCTCCGATCTCGTGCCGCGCTGCCGGGTGCGTCGCTCGCTCCGGCGTTCCCGCGCCGGGCCGCGTCGCTCAGGGATGCATCCGGGCGCCCTTGAGGACCTTGTCGACCGCGTTGCGCGGCCCGTGGACGAGCAGCCCCACCAGGTCGAGCTGGTCCGCGGGCACGGCGCGCACCGCCGCCCGGTTGTCCCGGTCGTTGCCGGTGGTGAACAGGTCCGACGTGAACACCGCCCGCGGCAGCGAGCGGGACAGCGCGCGGCCGTGCGCGGCGGTCAGCGTCTCCTTGGAGCCCTCGAAGACCAGTACGGGCTGGCGGATCATGGACAGGTAGGGGGTGCCGTCGGCGTCCTCGTACGGCTCGCCGATCACCTCGGGCGCCGCCGTGCCGAGCCCGCTGACCAGGAACGCCGTCACGTTGAGGCGCTGCCAGGTCTCCAGGTCGTCGCGGAGCAGGACGGCGATCTTCGTGTCGAAGCGGACGGGCGCCTCGCCCGTGATCCCGGCGGTCTGCGCCCCGGCGTTCCCGGGCGCTGCGGTGGCTGTCTCAGCGGTGGTTCTCATGCATCGAGACTGCCGGGCCGCCCGACCGCCCGTCTTGTACGTTTCTTGCATGGTGGCCCGGCAGGAGATCCGCGCATGGCGCCCGCCGGTAGCGGGTGTCGTGGAGGTCTTCCACGCCCGTTTCACCGAGCACGCGTACCCGATGCACGTCCACGACGCGTGGACCCTCCTGATCGTGGACGACGGGGCCGTCCGCTACGACCTGGAGCGCCACGCGCACGGCACACCGGGCGACACCGTCTCGCTGCTCCCGCCGCAGATCCCGCACAACGGCTCGCCCGCCACCCCCGACGGCTTCCGCAAGCGCGTGCTCTACCTGGACATGACCCAGCTCGACGAGAGCTACATCGGCCCCGCGGTGGACGGCCCCGACCTGGTCGACCCCGTCCTGCGCAGACGCGTGGGCCAGCTGCACGCGGCCCTCGCGCACCCCGGCGACGAGCTGGAGGCCGAGAGCCGCCTCGCGCTGATCGGCGAGCGGCTGCGCGGCCACCTGCGCCCCGCGCTCACCCCCGCCGCCCCCGGCCGCACCGGCCGCGGCCTCGCCCACGACCTCCGCGATCTGCTCGACGAGCGGCTCGCCGACGGCCTGACCCTGGACGAGGCCGCACGCCTGGTCCACGCCCATCCCAGCCATCTCGTACGCGCCTTCAGCGGGGCCTTCGGCATCGCCCCGCACCAGTACGTGATGTCCCGCCGCGTCGACCGCGCCCGCAGGCTCCTCCTGGCGGGGCAGCCGGCCGGCGAGGTGGCGACCACCACGGGGTTCTACGACCAGTCGCACCTCACCCGGCACTTCAAGCGGGTCGTGGGCATCGCACCGGGGCGCTACGCCCGTACGGGAGCCGGTGGCCGGGCGGGCCGGGTCAGTTGAGCATCGCCCGGGCGGCCCGCGCCTGGTCCCGCACCCGGTCCGCCGTGGTCGGCTCCACCGCCGTCACCACATCGGCGTACGTCTCCAGCTCCGCGGCGCCCGCGAGGAAGTCCCCGCGCTGAACGAGGAGTTGGGCACGCTCGTAACGCAGCCGGGCCGGATGGGCGGGCAGAAGGAGGGAGAGTTCGACCGCCCAGAGTGCGACGTCCGAGCGCTCGGGTCGGGCCGCGGCCCAGGCGCGGATGTTGTTCAGGATGCGCAGCACGATGTTCAGCGGATCGGTGGGCGTCAGCATCGACGGGGTCACCGTGCCGCCCGACGCCCCCGCGACCAGCTCCTCCGCGTCCTCGCCCGTCAGGATCCGCCCGCCCGCGAACGGGTCGGTGAGCACCTGCTCCTCGCGCGCGCCGAAGCCGACCACGAAGTGGCCGGGCAGCGCGACGCCGTAGACGGGCGCGCCCGCCCGGCGCGCCACCTCGATCCACACCACCGAGAGCAGGATCGGCAGGCCGCGGCGGCGCCGGAGGACCTCGTGGAGGAGGGAGGACTCCAGGCGCTGGTAGTCGGCGGGCGTTCCCATGAACCCGCATTGCGCGCCCAGGAGTTCGGCGAGCGCGGCCGCCCACTCCCGTGCCCCGCCGGGGCGGTAGGGCAGCTGTCCGGCGAGCCGGTCCAGTTCGATCTGCGCCGCGTCGATGTCGTCGTCGCAGACCTCCGGATCCGCCTCCGCGCTCACCAGGAGGCACAGCAGGGACAGGTCGGGCCGCTCGGACCTGGCCTCATCGGCGAACCGCCGCCGGGACGCGGCGGTCCTTGACTCCTCGTGCATGCGTGCCTCGTGCCTTACTTACCGCGCCGACCGGTAGAAGCTACCGAGCCGACGGGTATCGATAGTGGTGGTACGTGTGGTGCGCGGCGAAGCCAAGACCGCCGTACAGCGCCCGCGCACCCTCGTTGCCGTCCTCGACCTGCAGCCAGGCCGCCGAAGCGCCCTCGGCGAGCGCCTGCCGGGACAGCGCCGCCATCACCGCGGTCGCCAGTCCCTGCCTGCGGTGCGCCGGATCCACCTCGACCGCCATGAATCCCGCCCAGCGCCCGTCCACGACGCACCGCCCGATCGCCGCGGGCCCCGCGTCAAAAGAGGACCCGGGCACGGAAGCGAACCACACCGAAGGTCCGCCCGCCAGCACCTGGAGCACATGAGGTCCCGGCACCTTGGACCGGTTGTACCGGCGCAGCCACGCCTCGTCGAATGAGCGTGCAAGACGCACCTGTTCCGCCCCGGCGCCGGGCGCCTCCAGATCGCCGAGCGGCGCGAGAGCACCGACGTGGATCTCCGAGCTCACCTCGCGCTCCCAGCCCCGCTCCGCCAGCTCGGCGCAGAGCAGTTCCTGGGTGCCCTCGGCGCCGGTCGCGGTCTGGATGTACGCGGGCAGCTCCCGCTCCCCGTACCAGCGGCGTACGTACGCCAGGGCCTCGTCGAGGGGCCGTCCCGGATCGCCCGTCGGCAGCACCGAATTGGCCCGCCGGGTGAATCCGGCGGAGGCCCGCAGCTCCCACTCGCCGAGCGCCTCGCTCTCCACGGGCTGCCAGGCACGGGCGGCGACCCTGGCCAGCTCCGCGTAAGACGCCGCGGGGCCGCGCCTGCGGGCCGGGGCCGCGGGGACGACTTTCCCCGCCACCAGGGCGTTCTCCGCGATGCGGACACGCTCACCGTCGCGCCGTGTGATCAGTACCACACCGTCGTCCCACGATGTGAGAACACCCACCGTGTCAGTGAACTTGCCACCCGTTCTCGACCCGTCGTTGAGGCGTCGTACAGACACTCGTTTGCCCACGTCAGCAGGGGTAATGCGGACCTCGAGCCGTCCGCCGGCAGTGAATTCCACAGCTCTGTGCGCCCCTCCTGTTCGGATCATGCCCGGGAACGGAGATACTAGGGGCGGGCATCGACGACGCCGCGCTCCCGCGCGCCAGGCGAGCGGAGCCTGAAGACGGCCCGCCAACGCCCGTATCGAGGAGGAACGACAGCGTGACATACGTCATCGCGCAGCCTTGTGTCGACGTCAAGGACAAGGCGTGCATCGAGGAGTGCCCGGTCGACTGCATTTACGAGGGCTCCCGGTCCTTGTACATCCACCCGGACGAATGCGTCGACTGCGGAGCCTGCGAACCGGTCTGCCCGGTCGAGGCGATCTTCTACGAAGACGACACTCCGGAAGAGTGGAAGGACTACTACAAGGCGAACGTCGAGTTCTTCGACGAGCTCGGCTCGCCCGGTGGTGCCAGCAAGCTCGGCCTGATCGAGCGCGACCACGCCTTCATCGCCGCATTGCCGCCGCAGAACCAGTAACGGCAGCTTGAAGCGCCGCCCCGGTCCCGTACGGCACATGTCGCTGTACGGGGCCGAGGCATTTGTCCATACAGGCAGTACGTACATGCAGTACGGGAGTCAGCACGTGTCCGCAGTCTCAGGTCTTTCCGGCCGCCTTCCCACCTTCCCCTGGGACAAGCTCGAGCCCTACAAGGCGACGGCAGCCGCCCACCCCGGCGGCATCGTCGACCTGTCGGTGGGCACCCCGGTCGACCCGGTGCCGGAGCTGATCCAGAAAGCGCTGATCGCGGCGGCGGACTCACCGGGCTACCCCACGGTCTGGGGCACCCCCGAGCTGCGCGACGCGATCACCGGCTGGTGCGAGCGGCGCCTGGGCGCACGCGGCGTCACGCACCGCAACGTCCTTCCGATCGTGGGCTCCAAGGAACTGGTGGCCTGGCTCCCGACCCAGCTGGGCCTGGGCCCCGGCGACGTCGTCGCCTACCCGCGCCTCGCCTACCCGACGTACGAGGTGGGCGCGCGGCTGGCCCGCGCCGAGTACGTCGCGTACGACGACCCGACCGACCTGGACCCGACCGGCCTCAAGCTGCTCTGGCTCAACTCGCCCTCGAACCCCACCGGTCGCGTCCTGTCCAAGGACGAGCTGACCCGCACGGTCGCCTGGGCGCGCGAGCACGGCGTGCTCCTCGTGAGCGATGAGTGCTACCTGGAACTGGGCTGGGAGGCGGAGCCGGTCTCGGTCCTCCATCCGGACGTGTGCGGTGGTTCGTACGAGGGAATCGTCGCCGTCCATTCGCTCTCCAAGCGGTCGAACCTCGCGGGCTACCGCGCCGCGTTCCTCGCCGGTGACGCGGACGTCCTCGGCGAGCTGCTGCAGATCCGCAAGCACGGCGGCATGATGACGTCCGCGCCGACGCAGGCGGCGGTCGTCGCGGCGCTCGGCGACGACACGCACGTGCGCGAGCAGCGCGAGCGGTACCTCGCCCGGCGCACCGCCCTGCGCGACGCCCTGCTGGGCCGCGGCTTCCGCATCGAGCACAGCGAGGCGAGCCTCTACCTCTGGGCGACCCGCGACGAGTCCTGCTGGGAGACGGTCGGGCACCTCGCGGGCCTCGGCATCCTCGTGGCGCCCGGTGACTTCTACGGCCCCGCGGGCGACCGCTTCGTGCGCGTCGCCCTGACCGCGACGGACGAGCGCGTGGCCGCAGCGGTCGAGCGGCTCGCCTGAGCCGCGGCTGATACGCCGGAAGGGCCCGGAGCCAGTGGCTCCGGGCCCTTCCGGGTGTGCGGCGGTCAGCCGAGCGGCAGGCTCTTGACCGGCAGCTGGTCGGTCGGCAGGCCGCCCTTGGTGACGGAGTCCGTCGGCAGGCCCTTGCCGACGGTGTCGGTGGGCAGGCCGCCCTTGGTGGCCGTGTCCGTGGTCTCGCCGACCGCGTCACCGGCGTTGCCCGCGAGGTCGCCCGCGGCCTTCTGCGCCACGGGGGTCGTGGTCTTGGCGCCCGTGCCGACGACCTTGCCCGCGGCCGGGACGCCCTTCTTCACTGCCTTGCTGCCGGTCTCACCCGCGAGACCGGTGGCGCTGCGGGAGGCGCCGTCGACGGTGTTGCCCAGACCTGCGGTGTCCAGGGAGCTCACACCGCCGAGGTCGGGGGAGGCCGGAAGCTCGGCGGCGCTTGCGGAGCTGGCCGCACCGACCACGGGAGCCGCCCCCGCTGCGATGAGCAGCGCGGCACGGGCGATCCGGCGGGTCAGGGGGAGGGACATGATGCTCCTTCAGACGGGAGAGAACGTTGGTGTGCCCGGGCCGGATGGGGTCCGGCGCCTCGGACGCAGTGACTACCGCTCGAAGCCCTCGAAGGTTGCGGTGGGCGAACGTAAAGAATTAGTAATGCATCGCATAATCTTCTGTGGATAAAAACGGGCAAAAGGCTTGCCGCAACGGGGTCTGCTGAATCGTCAATGCCCTGTGTTCGCAAGGGCTTTGGCATGTACGGGGTGGCGTGCGCGAAAGCCCGGGCGGCAGGTCGCCCCTGAGTGATCAGCGTGGCTCGATCAGGTGATGCGCCGCACTAATGACCAACGACAATTCGGACCTGGTCCGTGCCGCTCCCGGGGTCGCCGGGCCGCCCGCCGGAGCTCTTTTTGTCCGCCTTGGCCGGGTCGCCGATTTTGCGCCACTCCTTGCCGGCGTCGGCGGTGCCCCACTCCCGGCCGCCGTACGAGACACGCTCGATGCCCAGCGCGGACGCCCTGGCCACCGCCCAGTGCGCGAGCTCCCAGCCCCGCTGCCCGGCCCCGCCCTCCGCGCCGCCCGCCGGAGCGTCCACCGGCACGGTGACCGTGCCGCCGGGGCCGCCCTTCGGCGCCACGTCGCGGCCGAAGTCGCGGATCAGCGCCGCCCGCACCTTCGCCGGGTCGCCAGGCTCCTCGGCCGTGCGGCCCTCGCAGGTGAGGGTGGCGGGGGAGCGGCCGGTCAGCGCGGCGGCGAGCAGTGCGGCGTCCGGCTCGTGCTTCGCGTACGCCTGGGGGAAGCCGCTGCGCTGCACGCGCTGGGCGGCGACGGTCAGGGGCAGGCGCGAATAGCCGGGGACGTCTTCGAGATGGGCGTAGAAACGCGCCGCCGAGTACGCCGGGTCCATGATCTGCCGCGCGTTCCCCCAGCCCTGCGAAGGGCGCTGCTGGAAGAGGCCGAGCGAGTCCCGGTCGCCGTGGCTGATGTTGCGCAGGCCCGACTCCTGAAGGGCGGTCGCCAGGGCGATCGTGATCGCCCGCTCCGGCATGCCGCGTGACGTGCCCACGGCGGTGACCGTCGCCGCGTTCTCCGCCTGGTCCGCGCCGAATTCGTACGACGCCCCGTCGCCGTTGGCCGAGACGACCTTGCAGCGCGGATCGGCCTTGCCCCCGAAGACGTACTGCACCACCACATAACCCGCGAGCGCGACAAGGACCGCGACGGCGGCCCCGATGCGCAGGAGGCGGCCGCGCCGGACGAGGATGGGGGGCTGCTCAGGCACGCGACCAAGGTACTGGAGGCCACCGACACGGCGGTGCGGCCAGGGGCGTTAGGGTCGAAACCATGGCTCAGACCTCACACGACGCTCCGCTCGACCTCACGCTCGACGCCGCCGCGCTCACCGCCCGGCTGGTCGACTTCCCGTCGCCGAGCGGCGAGGAGAAAGCACTCGCGGACGCCATCGAGACGGCCCTGCGCCGCCTGCCGCACCTCACGGTCGACCGGCACGGCAACAACGTGGTGGCGCGCACGAACCTGGGCCGGGCCGAGCGCGTGATCCTCGCCGGGCACATCGACACGGTCCCGATCGCGGACAACGTGCCGTCCCGCCTGGACGAGGACGGCATCCTGTGGGGCTGCGGAACCTGCGACATGAAGTCGGGCGTCGCCGTCCAGCTGCGCATCGCGCAGACCGTGACCGAGCCGAACCGCGACCTCACCTTCGTCTTCTACGACAACGAAGAGGTCGCCGCCCATCTGAACGGCCTCGGCCATGTCGCCGAGGCGCACCCCGACTGGCTCGCGGGCGACTTCGCGATCCTCCTGGAGCCGACCGACAACCAGGTCGAGGGCGGCTGCCAGGGCACGCTGCGGGTCCTGTTGAAGACGAAGGGCACGCGCGCGCACTCCGCGCGCGCGTGGATGGGCTCGAACGCCATCCACAAGGCCGCGCCGATCCTGGAGAAGCTCGCCGCCTACGAGCCGCGCACACCGGTGGTCGACGGCCTGCGCTTCCACGAGGGCCTCAACGCCGTACGCGTCGAGGGCGGCGTCGCCACCAACGTCATCCCCGACGAGTGCACCGTCGTCGTGAACTTCCGCTACGCGCCGGACCGCACCGAGGAGGAGGCGGAGGCCTTCGTGCGCGACTACTTCGCCGACTGCGAGATCGACGAGTTCGTCGTCGACGACCACACGGGCGGCGCGCGCCCCGGCCTGAACCACCCGGCCGCCGCGGCCTTCATGGCGGCGGTCGGCGGCGAGGCGAAGCCCAAGTTCGGCTGGACGGACGTCTCGCGCTTCAGCGCGCTCGGCGTGCCCGCCGTGAACTACAGCCCGGGCAACCCGCTGCTCGCCCACAAGGTCGACGAGCGCGTGCGGGCGTCGCTGATCCCGGAGGCCGAGAAGCGGCTGAGCGCCTGGCTGACATCCTGAGTTCTGTTAAGGGTGCGCCGCCTGTAACACCCGTAGACCTACGCTGAAGTGGCACGTCGAGCAAGACCTCAGCGGAAGGGGATGTTCATGGGAAGTCCAGAAGGGCAGGGCCCGCGGGACGAGCAGCACTTGGGGCCCGTGGTGCGGCGGCGGGAGCAGATCACCCCGGGCACCACCGACCAGCGCCTCCTCGACACCGACGCGGAGGGCGAGTCGGAGTGGGTGCACACCGACCCCTGGCGGGTCATGCGCATCCAGTCCGAGTTCGTGGAGGGCTTCGGCGCGCTCGCGGAACTCCCCAGCGCCATCAGCGTCTTCGGCTCGGCCCGTACGCCGGTCGGCTCGCCCGAGTACGAGGCGGGCGTCCGCATCGGCAAGGCGCTGGTCGACGCGGGCTTCGCCGTGATCACCGGGGGCGGCCCCGGCGCCATGGAGGCGGCCAACAGGGGGGCGCGGGAGGCCAAGGGCGTCTCCGTGGGCCTCGGCATCGAGCTGCCCTTCGAGCAGGGCCTCAACGACCACGTCGACATCGGCGTGAACTTCCGCTACTTCTTCGTGCGGAAGACCATGTTCGTGAAGTACGCCCAGGGCTTCGTGGTCCTGCCCGGCGGCCTCGGCACCCTGGACGAACTCTTCGAGGCCCTCACCCTCGTCCAGACCCGCAAGGTGACCCGCTTCCCGATCGTCCTCTTCGGGTCGCAGTACTGGGGCGGCCTCGTCGACTGGCTCCGCGACACGGTGATCGCGGGCGGCAAGGCCTCGGAGCACGATCTACACCTCTTCCACGTCACGGACGACGTGGACGAAGCGGTCGCCCTGGTCACCAAGGAAGTGGGCCGCTAGCGGGCCGGGTCTCCCGCCGGGCGCGGCCTCTTCTGCGCCCGCCCGGCGGTCGTCACCGGCCCTACGCCAGCCCGCGCCGTGCCACGGCCGGGTCCCGGTGCCCGGCGATGGTCGCGACCATGTCGACCACCTGGCGCGTCTCGGCGACCTCGTGCACCCGGTACACCTGCGCCCCCAGCCACGCCGACACCGCGGTCGTGGCCAGCGTGCCCACCACGCGCTCCTTGACCGGCTTGTCGAGCGTCTCCCCGACGAAGTCCTTGTTGGACAGCGACACCAGGACGGGCCACCCCGTGTCGACCATCTCCCCGAGCCGCCGCGTCGCCTCCAGGGAGTGCCGCGTGTTCTTGCCGAAGTCGTGGCCGGGGTCGATCATCACGGACTCGCGCGGCACCCCGAGGGAGACCGCACGCTCGGCCAGGCCCACGGTGACCGAGAGGATGTCGTCCATGACGTCGTCGTACGTCACCCGATGCGGGCGGGTCCGCGGCTCGGCGCCCCCGGCGTGCGTGCACACCAGCCCCACGCCGTAGCGCGCGGCGACCTCCGCGAGCCGGGGGTCGACACCGCCCCATGCGTCGTTCAGGAGATCGGCGCCCGCCTCGCAGACTGCCTCGCCGACCTCGTGCCGCCAGGTGTCGACGCTGATCACGACGTCCGGGAACCGCTTGCGCACATCGGCGACGAAGCCGACCGTCCGCCGCGCCTCCTCCTCGGCCGTGACTTCCTCGCCCGGACCGGCCTTGACCCCGCCGATGTCGATGATGGCGGCGCCCTCCGCCACCGCCTGCTCGACGCGGGCGAGCGCGGGTTCGTCGCGGAACGTGGCGCCCTGGTCGTAGAAGGAGTCAGGGGTCCGGTTCACGATCGCCATGATCACCGGCTCGTGCGCGTCGAATTCACGCCTGCCAAGCCTGAGCATCCCCTGTGAGCCTCCTCTGTCGGTGCCGTCCTTCGGCCGCCTGCGACCTTAACTGTCACAGGCTCATGGCACGATCAGACTCTGACAGTTTGAGCACGGCAGTCGAGCGTGGGGGCCTGAAGAGATGGTCTTGTTCTTGTTCCTGGTCATCGCCCTCGTCGTGGTGGTCGGCGCGGTGACGCTGGCCGTGGTCGGCGGCGGTGAGCGCGCCGTGCTGCCCGACGTGGCGGCCGAGCGGTTCACCGACCCGCTGCCCCCCGACCGCGCCCTGCGCCGCGCGGACGTGGAAGAGCTGCGCTTCCCGCTGACCCTGCGGGGCTACCGCATGGCGGACGTGGACGACGCCCTCGGCCGTCTCGCCGCCGAACTGGCCGAGCGTGACGCCCACATCGCGGAGCTGGAGGCGGCGCTCGCCGGCGCCCAGGCCACCGCGGTCGGCGGCCCCGGCCTCCTCAAGACGCACGCCCCGGCGTCGCTCACCGAGGACCAAGAAGACCGGGTCGACCCGAAGAACTCCCCGAAGGATGCCGTCGAAGAGGAGAACGACCGGTGAGCGGCGACGCGCTTGCGGGCCCGGACGGCAGACTGCGCTGCCCCTGGGGCCTCTCGACCGAGGACTACGTGGCGTACCACGACGAGGAGTGGGGCCGCCCGGTCCACGGGGACGACGCCCTGTACGAACGGCTCTGCCTGGAGGCCTTCCAGTCGGGCCTCTCCTGGATCACGATCCTGCGCCGCCGCGAGGGCTTCCGCGCCGCCTTCGCCGGGTTCAAGATCGATGAGGTCGCCCGGTTCACGGACGCCGACCGCGAGCGGCTCCTCGCCGACCCCGGCATCATCCGCAACCGCGCCAAGGTCGACGCCACCCTCGCCAACGCGCGCGTGCTCGCCGGCTGGGCCGACGGCGAACTGGACGAGCTGATCTGGTCGTACGCACCGGACCCCGCTTCCCGCAAGGCCCCGGCCGCCCTGGCCGACGTACCGGCGATCACGCCCGAGTCCACGGCCCTGTCCAAGGACCTGAAGAAGCGCGGCATCCGGTTCGTCGGCCCCACCACGGCGTACGCCCTGATGCAGGCCTGCGGCCTGGTGAACGACCACCTGGAGGACTGCGTGATCCGCGTCCCCGCGGGTCGCCCCTAGGGGCTCAGCGGCCCAGGTACTTCGGCTTCGCCTTGTCCAGGAACGCCTGGACGGCGATCGCGTGGTCCTCGGAGGCGCCCGCCTTGGTCTGGAGTTTGTCCTCCTTCTCCAGGGTCTCCTCCAGGGTGTGGCCCGCCGCGTAGGCGAGCGACTCCTTGAGGGCGCCGTACGCGAGGGTCGGGCCCTCGGCCAGGGTGCGGGCCAGTTCCTTGGCCTCGGCGGCCAAGTCGGCCTCGGGGACGACCCTGTTGGCGATGCCCAGGTCGTACGCCTCCTGTGCGCCGATGTTGCGCGGGAAGAGCAGGAGATCGGCGGCGCGGCCGGGCCCGATCAGGCGCGGCAGGGTCCAGGAGACGCCCGAGTCGGCGGTCAGCGCGACCCCGGCGAAGGACGTGTTGAAACGCGCGGTGTCCGCGACGATCCGGTAGTCGGCGGCGAGGGCGAAGCCGAGGCCCGCACCGGCCGCGACGCCGTTGACGCCCGCGACGACCGGCTTGGCCATGCCGGTGAGCGCGCGCAGCACGGGGTTGTAGTGCTCGCGCACCGTGCTCATGGTCTGTCCGGTGCCCGCCTCGCGGTCCGCCATGAGGGAGCCGACGTGTTCCTTCAGGTCCTGCCCGACGCAGAAGGCGCGGCCGGTCGCGGTGAGCAGTACGGCACGGACCGCGGGGTCCGACCCGGCCGACTGCACCGCCTCGCGCAGGGCGACCTTGGCCTCCGTGTTCATCGCGTTCATCGCCTCGGGGCGGTTCAGCGTGATGGTCGCGAGCCCGTCGCTCACCTCGTAGAGCACGGTGTCGGCCATGGTGAATCCCCTCCAGTGGTCCTGCGGCGGTCATCTTTGTCCGAGCACAGCATGACGGAGATCATCGGGCTCCGACATGAGGGGAGATATGTGACCTGCGTCAAAGAATTCCCGGCCCCGGAGGCGTAAGAGGCGGCGAAGTATCGCAGCCACATCGCCGAATTGAGTGGTTTTGCGGGCGCGCGTTGCGCAAGCGATGCAGACCGATGTTGGTCATCGGGTCCTGCCATGCGGGATAATGGCCTGGAAGCAATGTGTTCGATGCCGGTGACACCTGGGTTGTCGGCTGCGATGAGCTGGTTTCAGGAAGGGGAACGAGCATGGCGGCCATGAAGCCGCGGACGGGCGACGGCCCGCTCGAGGTGACCAAGGAGGGGCGGGGCATCATCATGCGCGTTCCGCTCGAAGGCGGCGGACGACTTGTCGTCGAACTGACTCCGGACGAGGCCGATGCACTCGGCGACGCCCTGAAGAAGGTCGTCAGCTGACGCGGAAGCGCCCACACTTTTTCACTGCCCCGGCCTCGCCAGACGAGCCGGGGCAGTGCTATGTCCGAGGTCGGCAGGAGCGCCCCGAAGGGGCGCGGGGAACTGCGCGCTCAGCCACGACCGGCCCGCAGATGTGAGTGTTGCCCGACCCGCGGAGTCGTCAGCGTTTGACGGCGCAGAGCAACCCGTCGCCCACCGGGAGCAGCGCCGGCATCAGGTCCTGGCTCTCCCGCACCGCGCGCAGCAGCTCGCGGACGTGCAGCACCTCCGTGGGCTGCGGGCCGGAGTCCACGGTCCGGCCGTCGGAGAAGGCGCCCTCGAAGCAGACGAGCCCGCCGGGCCGCAGCAGGCGCAACGATTCAGCGAGGTAGTCGAGGTACTCCGTGCGGTCGCCGTCACAGAAGACGAGGTCGTAGCCGCCGTCGGCGAGCCGGGGCAGTACGTCCAGTGCGCGGCCGGGGATGAACCGCGCGCGGTTGCCGGCGAACCCGGCGGCGCGGAAGGCCTCCCTGGCGAACTGCTGGCGGTCGGGCTCGGGGTCGACCGTGGTCAGGACGCCGTCGGGCCGCATTCCGTGCAGGAGGTGGAGCCCGGACACGCCCGTGCCCGTTCCGATCTCGGCGACGGCCTTGGCGTCCGCCGTGGCGGCCAGCATGCGCAGTGCGGCACCGGTACCGGGAGACACCGAGGGCAGGCCCGCGTCCCTGGCCCGGTCACGGGCCCAGCGCGCTGCTTCGTCCTCGGCGACAAAGGCGTCGGCGAACGCCCAGCTCGTCTGCCGGTTGCCGGTAATGGCCCTCTCCTGTCCCCGCGGGTGCCTGGCCGTGACTGTATCCGTAAGGGGCGGGAACCCGCAGATGGGACCGGGCGTTTAGTAGGGGTGAGCGGACGCCGGGGGTAACGAATGGATCAAGACTGGCGGCGGGCCCTTCGACCAGGCAGGACACCTGGCAGGAAGCCCGTACCAAATTCCAGTAAAAACGCTTATCCGGAGCTAACGGGCGAGGTGGTTATGGTAGGGGCTCCACTGGACACCACCAGAGCCGACAGGGGAGGTGCGGCTGCGTCCGGCGATCGGGGAGGAGTGCTGAGGCGCTTTCTCGGGTTGGCGGGTGAGCCGAAATCCGTGACCGACACCGCTGACCGTTTCCACGCTGCCAGTTCCGCTCAGACCGCGACCTTTGCCGCTGATGCGGAATCGCAGGCGTGGACTCCCCCCACCTGGGAGGAGATCGTCAGCACGCACAGCGGACGGGTCTATCGCCTGGCGTACCGCCTGACCGGCAATCAGCACGACGCCGAGGACCTCACCCAAGAGGTCTTCGTCCGTGTCTTCCGGTCCCTGTCGACCTACACCCCCGGCACGTTCGAGGGCTGGCTGCACCGCATCACCACGAACCTCTTCCTGGACATGGTGCGCCGCAAGCAGCGCATCCGCTTCGACGCCCTCGGGGACGACGCGGCGGAGCGCCTCCCCAGCCGCGAGCCGTCGCCGCAGCAGGTCTTCAACGACACGCATTTCGACGCGGACGTGCAGCAGGCGCTCGACACCCTCGCTCCCGAATTCCGCGCGGCAGTGGTCCTGTGCGACATCGAAGGCCTCTCGTACGAGGAGATCGCCGCGACCCTGGGCGTCAAGCTGGGCACGGTCCGCAGCCGTATCCACCGTGGCCGCTCGCAGCTGCGCAAGGCCCTTCAGCACCGGTCGCCCGAAGCCCGCGCCGAGCGTCGCTCGCTCGCAGGAGCCGTGGCGCCGGGAGGAGGGGGCGCGACCGCGTGAGTGGATCACGGCCGAATCCTGTTGAGCGACGTCTGGCCGAGCAGCATCTGGGGGACCGGCTCGCAGCCCTGGTGGACGGCGAGTTGGGCCATGACGCGCGCGAGCGAGTCCTCGCGCATCTCGCCACCTGTCCGAAGTGCAAGACCGAGGCCGACGCCCAGCGGCGGCTCAAGAGTGTCTTCGCAGAGGCGGCGCCGCCGCCTCCCTCCGAGAGTTTCCTCGCCCGCCTCCAGGGTCTTCCCGGCGGTGGCAGCGAGCCTCCCTCCGGTCCCAAGCCTCCGGGGAGCGGCGGCTTCGCCACCTCGGACACCGAGTCGGGACTGCCCCCGACCGGAGTCTTCGGCGTGAGACCGGAGACCTTCGGCTACGCGCCCTCGGGCGCCCATGCCGCGGTGCTGCCCGGCTCGGGGCGCGGTTTCCGCATCCATGACGTCGACCGGCGTGACGTCGACCGGCATGACGTCGGTCGGCACGAGGCCGAGCGCTCGATCTGGCGCGGGAGGCGGTTCGCCTTCGCCGCCGCGGGTGCGGTGTCGCTGGCCGCGATCGCCCTGGGCGGCGTCACGACGGGCATTCCCTCCGACCCCGGTGACCCGCGCGCGGGCTCGGGCAGCAGCAACAGCTCGGGCAGCAACAACGCGAGCAACAGCAGCAACGCGTCGCCGCAGCGTTCGCCGGGCTCGGGTGCCACGACGGCTCCCGATTCCGTCCGCCGCCGTGGCAGCGGCCCGCTGTCCGCGCAGGGCCCGCGTCCCGGCGTCCTGGCGGCGCCGGTCGCGCCGACACAGGCGACCGGACCGCTGCTGCCCGGCGTGACGGCGCGGGGGCCCCGCGTCCAGCAGCCCGAGCCCGTCACCGCACGGCACGACGTCACGGCGCCGATGCTGACGGGTGCGGCGGTCATGTCCCCTTTCATACGGCCGGTCTCTCCCGTCACACCGGGCGGCACCTCCCCCGTCGGCTCCGCGTCGACACCGGGCGAGGCGACCGGGGACGGCGAGGCCGAGCCGACGCACACCGCGGCGGCGTCGTCGCCCATCCTGGGCACGCTGCAGGGCACTTCGCAGATCCGCTGACGTGCTCTGCGCTTCGGCGCGGGAACCTGGTTGAATCCTGGGTGGGCCGTGCCTGCCCGAGGCTTGTGGCGGGCGCGGAGTTGAGCTCGTGAACGGCGTCCGCCGTAGGCCAGGTGTGGGGAGAGCATGGACGAGGGCAAGCCCACGAAGGCGAAGTGGTGGAGCCGCCCCAGGTCGGCGGGGGCGGGGGCGGCAGGGTCCGCCGGGCAAGCGGAAGACGCGTCCGGCGACTTCACCCTGGCCGCCGCCAGCCCACCGGCCGACTCCACGCCGGGTACCGAGCCCGGCCTCTCTGTACCCGCGCCTGCCGCTGAGCCGGGCCCTGCGCCCGCCCCGGAGTCCGGGTCCGCGCCGGGCGCCGGGCCTGCGTCCGGAGCTGCGTCCGCGCCCGGTGGGCCCGTGACGGCGTCAGCCTCTGCGCCGGGCCCCGGGCCTGTGACGGAGGGGGTCTCTGTGCCCTCTGCGCCCTCTGTGCCGGGTGCTGAGCCGGGGCAGGGTTCCGCGTTCACGTCCGGCTCCGGCTCCGGCTCCGGGACCGCGGCCGTTCCTGGCCTGACCCGGGCGGACGCTCCCGACGACCGCCCCCGCCCGCTGCACGACCCCGATCCGTACAGCACCCCGCCCTACGGCGAGCCCGGCCCCTGGGCCCCCGCCCCGCCCGTACAGCACCCGGCGGCGACCCCCGCCCACGGCACGCAGCTCCCGGCGGCGGCCCACAGCGGCACCCCGCCGCACGGCACCCCGCAGCCCCAGCCCCACCCGACGGCCCCGCAGCCGCAGCCGCAGGCTCACCCAACAGCCCCGCAGCCGCAGGCCCCTCCGACAGCCCCGCAGCCCCAGCCTCAAGCGCACCCCCAGCCCGCACAGCACCAGCAGCCGCAACAACCGCAGCAGCCCCACCACCAGCCCCAGCCCCAGCCCCACCACACCCAAGCCCCCGCACCCGCCCCTCCC
This sequence comes from Streptomyces sp. NPDC046925, assembly GCF_040644915.1. Classification (NCBI taxonomy): domain Bacteria; kingdom Bacillati; phylum Actinomycetota; class Actinomycetes; order Kitasatosporales; family Streptomycetaceae; genus Streptomyces; species Streptomyces sp. NPDC046925. The sequence continues at coordinate 243,291 of NZ_JBEYWZ010000006.1, forward strand.
CGGCAGCCCTACGACCCCTGGAACGCCCCCCTTCAGCAGAGCGGCGCCGTTCCCGTCGACGAGGCGAGGCAGAAGAAGCGGGTCCGGCGGGGAATCCTGGTCGGGATCGCCGTCATCACGCTCGTGGCGGGCGGCATCGGCGGAGCCCTCGGCGCCTATCTGGAGCGCAACGGCGGCACGGACATCGAGCTGCCGCAGGCCAAGGCGCAGGACAAGGCCAGGGCCAAGGACAGCGTCGCCGGGATCGCCGCGAGCTCCCTGCCCGGCGTCGTGACGCTGCACGTCAGCGGTGACGACGCGCAAGGCACCGGCACCGGTTTCGTGCTCGACGGCAAGGGCCACATCCTCACCAACAACCACGTGGTGGAGCCCGCGGGGACCGGCGGCGAGATATCGGTGACCTTCAGCGGCGGCGAGACCGCCAAGGCGGAGGTCATCGGACGCGACTCCGGGTACGACCTCGCGGTGGTCAAGGTCTCCGGGGTGCGCGGACTCAACCCGCTGCCCCTGGGCAACTCCGAGAACGTCCAGGTGGGCGACCCCGTCGTGGCCATCGGCGCCCCGTTCGACCTGGAGAACACCGTCACCTCCGGCATCATCAGCGCCAAGGAGCGCCCCATCACCGCGGGCGGGGAGAAGGGCGACGGCAGTGACATCAGCTACGTCGACGCGCTGCAGACCGACGCCCCCATCAACCCGGGCAACTCCGGCGGACCCCTCGTCGACTCCGAGGCCCATGTCATCGGCATCAACAGCGCCATCCGCTCCGCCGACGACAGCGCGGAGCCCGGCGGCGGCCAGTCCGGTTCGATAGGGCTCGGCTTCGCCATACCCATCAACCAGGGCAAGCGCGTCGCCGAAGAGCTGATCAACACCGGCAAGGCCACGCACCCTGTGATCGGTGTCACGCTCGACATGGAGTACACGGGAGACGGCGCCCGCGTCGGCGACAAGGGCCAAGGCGGCGGCCCCGCCGTGAACAAGGGCGGCCCCGGCGACCGCGCCGGAATCAAGCCGGGCGACGTCATCACCGAGGTGGACGGCCAGCGCATCCACTCCGGCGACGAGCTCATCGTCAAGATCCGGGCCCACCGGCCGAAGGACAGTCTCGAATTGACCGTCCAGCGAGCGGGAAAGGACCGGAAAGTGACGCTGGTGCTCGGCGCATCGGGCGGGAACTGATCCACGTCCGTCGCCCAGCGGCTACCGGACGGACAGGAACGCCGGGTACCGTGGACCCGGTCCGGACGGCAAGGAGTCAAGGTGTTCTCAGACATTGGCCCGCTCGAGGTAGTGGCGCTGGTCATCCTCGCTGTGCTCGTTTTCGGCCCGGACAAGCTGCCCAAGCTGATTCAGGACGCCTCGCGCACCATCCGTAAGATCCGCGAATTCTCGGACAGCGCGAAGGCCGATATACGCAGCGAACTCGGCCCGGAATTCAAGGACTTCGAGTTCGAGGACCTGAATCCGAAGACCTTCATCCGCAAGCAGCTCGACAACGACGAGCTCGGTCTGAAGGAAATCCGCAACGGCTTCGATCTCAAGAAGGAGATGGCCGAGGTCACGGACGCGGTGCACGGGCGTGAGAGCGAATCCGCCGATGGCGCGACCGGCTCGGACAGCTCGTCCGGTACGTCCGGCGGCCGTGTCGACATGGCCAAGAAGGACGGCCGCATCGACATGGACAAGAAGCCGGAGAAGGCCGCGCCCCCCGAGCACCCGCCGTACGACGCGGACGCCACCTGACCTCCTCCGAGGCACGCTCGGTACGCCCCTGAACACGCCCCCTGGCGCTCTCCCCGAAACACTCGTACGCCTACCGGTGTCCCGGGTTCCGGAACGGGTGTGGCTATCCTGCCTTGTTGTCCGGCTGAGGACGCCCGAGGGGGGCGGGCCCTGCGGACCGATGAGAACGAGGAGGCGGCCGGGTACATGGAGACGACAAGTCGCGTAGGCGCACAGGCGCCGGCCGCGGACGGCACCGCAGAGGCGATGCCCTCCGCCCGGCGCACGGTCGACAGCTATCTGCTGGCGCCCTTCCCCTGGTACGGCCTCGACGAGGCCTTCACGGGCGAGCGCTGGCTGATGCAGGTCGGCACCGCCGCGGACGGCGCGGTGGAGCACGGCTCCATCGGGCACGGCGATGAGCCGTCGGTACGGAGTGACGGGCCCTTCGGGAACAGCGACAAGGAGCGCTTCGCGGCCGTGGTGACCGTCGCGGCCAACCCGGTGCGACGCAGCCCGGACGGCACGGGCCTGCTGGAGGCGACGTCGGTGTCGTCCGCGGCCTGGCTCGCCGGGGTGGGCCTGCTGACCGTCACCTGGCCCAGCCAGATGGACCACAGCCTGCGGGACGACTGGCTGGACCAGCAGACCGAGACGGCCTGGGTCCTCGCGGACGATCTGCAGGGCGAGGACTGGTCGACGCTGTCACTGCCGGTGGACGGCGTGCCGACCTCGTTCCACTACCGCGAGTCCGAGTTCGGCTGGGTGCTCGCCGGTTCCACCAAGGAGGGCGTGCACCTGGGCGCGTACGGACGCGGCATGAGCGCGTACGGCCTGGGCTTCTCGGTGGTCAAGGACATCCACGAGTACGCGGGATAGCCCGACTGCCGCACACATACGCCGATGGGGGCGCCGCTCGTCATGAGCGGCGCCCCCACCGGCGTACGGAAGAAGGGCAGGGAAGCCTCAGAACTTGTTGCGCGGGGTGATCCCCAGGGTCATGCCCGCGAGGCCGCGCTGACGGCCGCCCAGCTTGCCGGCGATCGCACGCAGTGCCGAGCCCGCCGGGGACTCCGGGTCGGTCAGGACGACCGGCTTGCCCTCGTCGCCGCCCTCGCGCAGCCGGACGTCGATCGGGATGGAGCCCAGGACCGGGACGGTGGCGCCCGTCGTCTTCGTGAGGCCCTCGGCGACGCGCTCGCCGCCGCCCGTGCCGAAGACGTCGACCATCTCGCCGCAGTGCGGGCAGGGCAGCCCGGACATGTTCTCGACGACGCCGACGATCTTCTGGTGGGTCTGCACCGCGATGGAGCCCGCGCGCTCGGCGACCTCGGCCGCTGCCTGCTGGGGCGTCGTCACGACCAGGATCTCGGCGTTCGGGACGAGCTGGGCGACGGAGATCGCGATGTCGCCGGTGCCCGGCGGCAGGTCGAGGAGCAGGACGTCCAGGTCGCCCCAGAAGACGTCGGCGAGGAACTGCTGGAGCGCGCGGTGGAGCATCGGGCCGCGCCACACGACCGGGGCGTTGCCCGGCGTGAACATGCCGATCGAGATGACCTTCACGCCGTTCGCCGACGGCGGCATGATCATGTCTTCGACCTGGGTGGGCTTGCCGTCCGCGCCCAGCATCCGGGGCACGGAGTGGCCGTAGATGTCCGCGTCCACGACGCCGACCTTCAGGCCGTCCGCCGCCATCGCGGCCGCGAGGTTCACCGTCACCGAGGACTTGCCGACGCCGCCCTTGCCGGACGCGACCGCGTACACACGGGTCAGCGAGCCGGGCTTGGCGAAGGGCACCTCGCGCTCGGCGGTGCCGCCGCGCAGCGCGTTCGCCAGCTCCTTGCGCTGCTCGTCGCTCATCACGTCGAGAGTGACGTCGACATGCGTGACGCCCTCGACGGCGGCGACCGCGTCGGTCACGTTCTTCGTGATGGTCTCGCGCATCGGGCACCCGGAGACCGTGAGGTACACGGTGACCGCTACCGCCCCATCCGGGGAGATATCTACCGATTTGACCATCCCCAACTCGGTGATGGGTCGATGGATCTCGGGGTCGTTCACCGTCGCCAGTGCTTCCCGCACCGCGTCTTCCGTAGCCATAACACCGATAGTACGGCGCGGTAACCCTGCCCCGGAAAGAGCCGTCAACGGTCGCCTACATCACGCCCGCCGCTCTCCTCGGCCGGGAATACGACGCGGCCCCCGTGCCGCTGCTCCTCCAGCTCCCTGACCAGGTCCTGGAGTTCGGAACGGATCCAGTCGCGGGTGGCCACCTCGCCCAGGCCCATGCGCAGGGCGGCGATCTCGCGGCTCAGATATTCGGTGTCCGCGATCGCGCGCTCGTTCTGCTTGCGGTCCTGTTCGAGGTTGACCCGGTCCCGGTCGTCCTGCCGGTTCTGCGCGAGCAGGATCAGGGGCGCCGCGTAGGAGGCCTGGAGGGACAGCGCCAGGGTCAGGAACAGGAAGGGGAACGGGTCGAAGCGCAGTGCCTGCGGTGCCCAGACGTTCCAGGCGACCCACACGATGATCGTGACCGTCATCCAGACGATGAAGCGCCCGGTGCCCAGGAACCGCGCGATCCGCTCCGAGAGCCGCCCGAACGCCTCCGGGTCGTACTCCGGCAGGAGCCTGCGGCGCGGCGGCCGCGGCTGGTCGAGCCGGAAGCGGGGCGCGGGCCGCTGCTCGACGCGGGTGTCCCGCTCGCGGTCAGCCGGCGGCACGGGGCGCCTCCTCGTCCTGGTGGAACTCCGTCTCGCGCCAGTCGTCCGGCAGCATGTGGTCGAGCACGTCGTCGACCGTGACCGCGCCGAGCAGCGAGCCGCCCTCGTCGACGACGGGGGCCGCCACCATGTCGTACGTGGCGAAGAACCCGGCGACCTGCGGCAGCGCCGTCTCCGGCGCGAGGGTCTGGAGATCGTCGTCGAGGACCGAGCTGACCAGCGTGTACGGCGGATCGCGCAGGAGCCGCTGGAAGTGCACGGTGCCCAGGTACTTGCCCGTCGGCGTCTCGTCCGGCGGGCGGCAGACGTAGACCTGCGCGGCGAGCGCGGGGGAGAGGTCCTGCTGGCGCACCCGCGCGAGGGCGTCCGCGATCGTCGCGTCGGGCCGAAGCACGATCGGCTCGGTCGTCATCAGACCGCCCGCGGTGCGCTCCTCGTACGCCATCAGGCGCCGCACGTCGGCGGCGTCGTCCGGCTGCATCAGCGTGAGGAGACGCTCCTTGTCGTCCTCGGGCAGCTCGGCGAGCAGGTCGGCGGCGTCGTCCGGGTCCATCGCCTCCAGGACGTCGGCCGCGCGCTCCTCCTTGAGCTTGCCGAGGATCTCGATCTGGTCGTCCTCGGGCAGCTCTTCGAGGACGTCGGCGAGCCGGTCGTCGTCGAGCGCGGCCGCCACCTCGGCCCGCCGTTTCGGCGAGAGGTGGTGCAGGACGTTGGCGAGGTCGGCGGGGCGCAGCTGCTCGAAGGTGGCGAGCAGGCTCTCGGCGCCCTGGCCGTGCTCCTCGACGGCGAATCCGTCGACGGCCGACCACTCGACGGTGAGCGTCTCTCCCTTGCGCCGGAAAGCGCCGCCCTTGCCCTTGCGCACGAAGACCCGGTCGATCTCCCAGTCGCGCCGGGCGGGCAGCTGCTGCACCGCCACGTCGAGGACGGTCACCTCCTCGCCCGTCTCGATGAGCCTGACCCGCCGGTCGAGCATCTCGCCGAGCACGAGCCGCTCGGTGGGCCGCTGCTCGAAACGCCGTACGTTCAGTACGCCGGTGGTGATGACCTGGCCCGTCTCGATGCCGGTCACGCGGGTCATGGGCAGGAAGATGCGGCGCCGCGTGGACAGCTCGACGACCAGGCCGAGGAGCCGGGGCGGCCTGCGCTGCACCCGCAGCGTCGCCACCAGATCGCGCACCCGTCCGACCTGGTCTCCGTTCGGGTCGAAGACGGCGGTGCCGGCCAGATGCGAGACGAAGACCCGGGAGGCGCTCGCCGCCATCGCACACGCCTCCCTCGCTCGTAGCGTCTATGCCGTTCTGTCCCGTAATGCGGGCTTCAGGCTAGCCCGTCCCGGTCGGTTACGCCCCGGCGGAGCGGCCGACCGGACTGGGGCCGATCCAACTGGTCAGCACGGGTACGCTGCCGTACTGCCGTAGCCGTAGCCGTCGTCCCCACGAGAGGCAGCGCCCCCTGTGTCAGCGATTCCCCCGGTCCGCCGTACCCGCAGAGCAGCACTGGTGAGCGCGATGTGCGCGGGTCTCGTCGTGGGGGTCACCGGTCTCACCGGGTGCAGCAGCGAGGAGGACCCGGACGCCGGCACGAACGGCATGGGCAAACTCTCCGCCGCGAAGATCCAGAGCAAGACCCGCGCGGCGGCCGACGCGGCGCCCGCGGTGCGGCTCTCGGGCACCCTGGTCAGCAAAGGCCACACGTACAAGCTCGACATGCGCCTGAAGGAAGAGGGCGGCACCGGCTCGGTCACCTCCAAGGGCGAGACCTTCCAGCTCCTTCGCGTGGGCAAGCACCTCTTCCTCAAGGCCGACTCCGCCTTCTGGACCCACGAGGAGGCCAAGGGCGGCGAGAAGCCCGGCCAGGCGGACGACCAGGCCGCGGCCAAGCTCGACGGCAAGTACGTGAAGGTGCCCGAGGAGGACGCGGCCTACCGGCAGCTGAGCGGCTTCACGGACAAGGACAGCCTCCTGGAGGGCATGCTCGCCCTGCACGGCAAGCTCGCCACCGGTGACCGCGGCACGATCGACGGCAACCCCAGCATCGAGATCAACGGCGACGAGGGCGCGGGCGGCACCCTGAACGTCTCTCTGGAGGGCAAGCCCTACCCGCTGCGCCTGAAGCGCGCGGGCGACGCGGGCACGCTGCGGCTCAGCGACTGGGGCAGGGACTTCACCCTCAGCGAGCCGGACAAGGACGAGATGGTGGACTACGGAGAGCAGCTGCCCCAGTCGTAGGGCGCGCCAGGCCCGGTCGCGCCGCGCGGGTCTAGCCGCGCCGCTTCTTCCTCTTGAACAGCAGCCGGGGGAGGCCTTCGGGCACGGGCTGCCGGGTGGTCGCCGGGGTCGGCAGGGGCGGGGCCGCGAGGGACGCGTCGGGCAGGTCGGTGCTGATGTCCCGCGGGGTCAGCCGGACGACCCGGCACTCGTCCGCCCAGCGCTGCGGCATCCGCTCGCCGTCCGGGGCGTTCAGGCGCTTGCCCTTGAGCTCGGCGACGGCCGCCTCCCAGGCCTCGGAGCGCGGCGCGAGCTCGGTCACCTCCGCCGTCCAGGCGATGAGGCGCCCGCCCTTGTCCTTGCTGCGTACGGTCACCTCGGCGGTGCCGCCGTCGACGAGACCCGGCAGCGGCTGCTCGCCGGGGCCGTCGCCGATGAGGTGCGCCGCGCCCTCGTGCCATACGTGCCACAGGGCGCGGGCCGGTTCCTGGCCGCGCACCCAGATGAGGCCCGACTTCTTGGTGGCCTCCTCGACGAGGGCCCGGGCGAGCAGCGTTTCTGTCATGCGCGCAGCCTATCGAGCGCTGTCTACAGCCAGCCGTTGCGCTTCAGGGTGCGGTGGATGGCCCAGCAGACGCCGCCGATGAGGACGAGCACCATCGGGTAGCCGTAGCGCCATTCCAGCTCGGGCATGTGCTTGAAGTTCATGCCGTAGACCCCGCAGACCGCCGTCGGCACGGCGATGATCGCCGCCCAGGAGGTGATCTTGCGCATGTCCTCGTTCTGCGCGACCGCCGCCTGCGCGAGGTTGGCCTGCAGGATCGAGTTGAGCAGTTCGTCGAAGCCGACGACCTGCTCCTGGACGCGCGTGAGGTGGTCGGCGACGTCCCGGAAGTACTTCTGGATGTCGGGGTCGACCAGGCGCATCGGCCGCTCGCTGAGCAGCAGCATCGGGCGCAGGAGCGGCGACACGGCCCGCTTGAACTCCAGTACCTCGCGCTTGAGCTGGTAGATCCGCCCCGCGTCGACGCCGCGCGAGGTCCCCTTGCCCTTGCTCGGCGCGGAGAACACCTCGCTCTCCACGTCGTCGATGTCGTCCTGCATGGCGTCGGCGACCGCGATGTACCCGTCGACGACGTGGTCGGCGATGGTGTGCAGGACCGCGGAGGGGCCCTTGGCGAGCAGCTCGGGGTCCTCCTGGAGGCGGCGCCGCAGGGCGCGCAGCGAGCCGTGCCCGCCGTGCCGCACGGTGATGAAGAAGTCCCGCCCGGTGAAGCACATCACCTCGCCGGTCTCGACGATCTCGCTGGTGGCGGTGAGTTCGGCGTGCTCGACGTAGTGGATGGTCTTGAAGACCGTGAAGAGCGTGTCGTCGTAGCGCTCCAGCTTGGGCCGCTGGTGCGCGTGCACCGCGTCCTCGACGGCGAGGGGGTGCAGCCCGAACTCGGCGGCGATACCGGAGAATTCGGCCTCGGTCGGCTCGTGCAGACCGATCCAGGCGAAGCCGCCCTCGCGGCGCACCTGGAGCATCGCCTCGTGCGGCGTCAGCGTGTCGTCGCAGGCCGCCCGGCGGCCGTCGCGGTAGACCGCGCAGTCGACGACCGCGGAGGCGGCGGTGGGGTCACGGGTGGTGTCGTACGAGCTGTAGGCGCCGCCGTCCTTGCGGAGCGAGGGACGGACGGCGGCGCGCAGGTCACGGATCATCGACATGGGGCAGGCTCCTTTGACGGAGGCCGCCGGCGACGGTTGGAACTACCCGGAATGGGGACGTCCTGCTGAGGATGTTTGGCACGTCCACAAAGCGGGGAGCACCGCACCATCGCGGTGGCAGCTTCGCTACTGACTCAGATCAAAGAACTCAGAGAGATCAGGTGGAAACGAAGTGCTCTTCCGTCGCACGCAAGCACGGGGAGTACAGACGCACGGTGGCAGCTACAGGGCTGCGTGAGGTGTCAGACGGAAGAACGGGTGGTACTGCACGGTCGACTTCGATCCATGGCAGCCCCACCTCCTCCGGCCGGTCCCCCGTAGGGGAAGTCCCTAGCGCGTAGCGCGCGAAGTCATCTGCCCGGGCTTGAGAGCGCGCTCTGCGTGCTGCCCGGAACCAGCGGCCAACACTATCAGCCGACTGAAGAGTCAAGCCCCGTCTTTACCCGCCACAGACGAGTTCTATGCTCACGGGATGGCTGATGTTCTTGCTCTGGTCGAGGCCCGCCTCCGCAGCGCCCTCGGTGAACCGGACGCCCGCGCCGCGGTGACCTTCCTCGGCACCGACCGCGTCGAAGTGCTGCGCTTCACGGACGGGGACCTGGTCAGATACGCCACCCTCGGCATGTCGGCGCAGCCGATGGCCGATCCGACCGCCGCCCTGGCCGACCCGGTCAAGGGCCCGCGCGCGGAGCTGATTCTCTCGGTGCGCGCCGGCGTCGCCGACACGGACAAGGTGCTGCGCCCGCTGGCCGTACTGGCGGCTTCGCCGCAGGTCGAGGGCCTGATCGTGGCTCCGGGAGCCTCGCTCGACACGGGCGAACCGCTGTGGCCCGGCGCGCAGTTCACGTCGGTCCTCGTCGCCGAACCGGGCGGCCTGGTGGAGGACCTGGACTTGGACGAGCCGATGGAGCCCGTACGGTTCCTGCCGTTGCTGCCCATGACGCCGAACGAGGGCGCGTGGAAGCGGGTGCACGGCGCGCAGGCATTGCAGGAGCGCTGGCTGAACAGCGGAACGGACCTGCGCGATCCGCTGCGCAAGTCCGTGTCCCTGGACTGAAGTTCCTTCGTACGGAGCTCAGTTGGCGAAGACGGTGACGCTGTCCTCCGTGGCGTGCCGCGGTTCGAGCTCCTCGGCCTCGTGGGTGAGGGCCTCCCTGCGGACCCACACCACGGCCGCGCCGAGCACCGCCGTGACGGCCGCGACCACGAACGGGACGTGGATGTTGCTCCACTCCTCGATCTTCGGCGCGAAGAACGGCGCCGCGGCGGCGGCGAACCACCGCACGAAGTTGTAACCGGCGCTCGCCACCGGGCGCGGCGCGTCCGACACGCCGAGCGCGAGCTCGGTGTAGACGGTGTTGTTCACACCGATGAAGGCGCCGGACAGGATCGTGCAGACGATGGCCGTGGCGTGGTTGCCGTACCCGAGGATCAGCACGTCCGCCGCGAGCAGCACCAGCGAACCGCCGAGCACCTTCAGGGAGCCCAGCTTCGCCTGCAGCCGGGGCGCCACGAGCACCGAGAAGACGGCGAGCAGCAGACCCCAGGCGAAGAAGATCGCCCCCGACTTGTACGGGGTCATGTTCAGCACGAACGGCGTGAAGGCCAGGACCGTGAAGAACGTGTAGTTGTAGAAGAACGCGGAGGCGGCGGCGGAGGCGAGCCCGCCGTGGCCCAGGGCCTTGATCGGGGCGAGCAGCGAGGTCTTCTGCGCGGGCTTCGGCTGTTCCTTGAGGAACGCCGTGATGCTGAGGAAGCCGACCGCCATCAGGACCGCGGTGCCGAAGAACGGGTAGCGCCAGCTCGCGTTGCCGAGGACCGCGCCGAGCAGCGGCCCGCAGGCCATGCCGAGTCCGAGCGCCGACTCGTACAGCAGGATCGCGGCGGCGCTGCCGCCGGCCGCCGCGCCGACGATCACCGCGAGGGCGGTCGACACGAAGAGCGCGTTGCCGAGCCCCCACCCCGCGCGGAACCCGACGAGTTCGCCGACCGACCCCGAGGTGCCGGCGAGCCCCGCGAAGACCACGACGAGCGCGAGCCCGAGGAGCAGGGTCTTCTTGCCGCCGATGCGGCTGGAGACAAACCCGGTCACCAGCATCGCGACGGCGGTGATCAGGAAGTACGAGGTGAAGAGCAGGGAGACCTGGCTTGCCGAGGCGTCGAGGCCCTTGGCGATGGAGGGGAGGATCGGGTCGACGAGCCCGATGCCCATGAAGGCGACGACGGACGCGCCCGCGGTGGCCCAGACGGCCTTCGGCTGGCGCAGGAGGCTGGTCGCCCCCTTGTCCAGTGGGTCCCCTTCGGCGGGACCTCCTGTGCTGCTGTTCATGCCTGCTCCTTAGCGGCTCACGTCGAGTTCATTGACGTATACACATATTAGTTAGCCAAGCTAAAAGATGCAAGCTACATCTAGTTTCTCCTGGTGACAGGGCCACCGGACGGGTGATCGTCCTTGACGGGGGGACGACCGGGGAGGACCGTTGGTCGTTATGAGGGGCGAACCCAGTTGCCCGAAGTGTGGTGGCCGGGTCAGGGCTCCCGGTCTCTTTGCCGACTCCTGGCAGTGCGATGTGCACGGGACCGTGCATCCGCTGCAGCCTGTGATCCCGCCGAGCGTCGAGGCGCTCCAAGTGGTCGTGCACCGCGCGCAGGTGCCGGTCTGGATGCCCTGGCCGCTGCCGGTCGGCTGGCTGTTCACGGGCGTGGCCTGCGCGGGCGACGACCGCAGCGGCGGCCGTGCGACCGCCGTGGCCTGCTCGGGACCCGCGCCGCTCGGCGGCATCGGTGAGCTGGTGCTCGTCGCCGAGGAGCTCGGTGTCGGGCTCGGCGCGCGGTATGCGGGCATCGACGGCCCGGACCCCGGCCCCTATCTGAACGTCGAGCAGCCGCCGCAGGCCAAGCTGCTCGCGGCGGGCAGGCCGACCCCGATGTGGCATGTGGCGGGCACGCCGGACGACCGCGCGGTCTTCGCGGGCGAGGCGCGCGGCCTGTGGCTGTGGGCGGTGGCGTGGCCGGAGCAGTCGGGGCTCCTGATGTACGACGAGCTGGTGCTCACCGATCTCCGGGACGCCGGTGCCGAGACGGACCTGCTGCCGTGCGGGGCGCTTTCGCCGCGGATTCTGTCGCCTTGATGGTGGGCGGCGGGGCGGTGGGGTGCTGTGACGGCTTACGGCGTGATCGGTGTGGGTGCCGTGAGGTGAGGGGTGTCTCCTCTGTGGCGGGCGGCGGAGCGTTCGGCTCCCGTTATCCTTGAGCGTCCCCTTCGTCCGCCCGCCAGAGCCTGGAGTCCGCGTCGTGCGCATCGATCTGCACACCCACTCCACCGCTTCCGACGGCACGGACACCCCGGCGCAGTTGGTACGCAACGCCGCCGCTGCCGGGCTCGACGTCGTCGCGCTCACGGACCACGACACCACCCGCGGGCACGCGGAGGCCGTCGCGGCGCTCGCGGACATCGACCGGGACCTCACCCTCGTCACCGGCGCCGAACTCTCCTGCCGCCACGACGGCGTGGGCCTGCACATGCTGGCCTACCTCTTCGACCCCGACGAGCCGGAACTCGCCCGTGAGCGCGAGCTCGTGCGCGACGACCGGGTGCCCCGCGCGAAGACGATGGTCGGCAAGCTCCGGGAACTCGGCGTTCCGGTCACCTGGGAGCAGGTCGCGCGCATCGCGGGCGACGGCTCGGTCGGCCGCCCGCACATCGCCGAGGCCTTGGTGGAGCTGGGCGTCGTGCCCACCGTCTCGGACGCCTTCACGCCCGACTGGCTCGCCGACGGCGGCCGCGCGTACGCCGGGAAGCACGAACTGGACCCCTTCGACGCGATCCGCCTGGTCAAGGCCGCGGGCGGCGTCACCGTCTTCGCGCACCCCGCCGCCGTCAAGCGCGGTCAGGTGGTGCCCGAGGGCGCGATAGCGGAACTGGCCGCCGCGGGTCTCGACGGCATCGAGGCCGACCACATGGACCACGCCCCGGACACCCGCACCCGGCTGCACGGCCTCGCCGCGGACCTCGGCCTCCTCGCCACGGGGTCGAGCGACTACCACGGCAGCCGCAAGACCTGTGTGCTCGGGGAGTTCACCACCGACCCCGAGATCTACGGGGAGATCACGCGCCGCGCGACCGGGGCGTTCCCGGTGCCGGGCGCGGGCGGACGGCCCTCCGCGTAACGCGGGCCTCTCTGCGTAACGCGGGCCTCCCCGCCACCTTTTCCGCCGCCCTCGCGCGGCACTTTCGTACGACTCACCGCAAGGCCATCACTGTGTTCGACGTCGCCGTCTTCGGATCCCTCTTCCTCACCCTTTTTGTCATCATGGATCCCCCCGGGATCACCCCGATCTTCCTCGGACTCACCTCCGGCCGCCCCGCCAAGGTGCAGCGGAAGATGGCCCTCCAGGCCGTGTGCGTCGCCTTCGGCGTGATCGCGGTCTTCGGGGTCCTGGGCCATCAGATCCTCGACTACCTGCACGTCTCCGTCCCCGCGCTGATGATCGCGGGCGGTCTGCTGCTCCTGCTCATCGCGCTCGATCTGCTCACCGGCAAGTCGGACGAGCCGACGCAGACCAAGGACGTCAACGTCGCCCTGGTGCCGCTCGGCATGCCGCTGCTCGCGGGGCCCGGCGCGATCGTCTCCGTCATCCTGGCCGTCCAGGACGCCGACAGCTTCGGCACGCAGATCTCCGTATGGGCGGCGATCGTGGCGATGCACGTCGTGCTGTGGCTGGTGATGCGCTACTCGCTGTTGATCATCCGGGTCATCAAGGACGGCGGCGTGGTCCTGGTGACGCGGCTCGCGGGCATGATGCTCTCCGCGATCGCGGTACAGCAGATCATCAACGGCGTGACGCAGGTGATCAACGGCGCCTAGGGCGCCGGTCCCGGGGCGGCCCGCACGGATGCCGGGACATGCCAAGGGCCCCCGTACCAACGGTGTACGGGGGCCCTTCAACCTGTACGTGCAACCTATATGTGCAACGTGCTACCTAAATGTGCAACATGTGCGTTACGAGGCCGGGGATTCGGCCGGGCGGATATAGATGCGCTGGCCGATCGCTGCGGCCTGCTGCACGATCCGATTGACGGAGGCGGCGTCTACGACGGTCCGGTCCACGGCGGCGCCGTCGACGTCGTCGAGTCGCATGATTTCGAAGCGCATGAGGCTTCTCCCTTCGTCTGGTCATCCTCCTGAGGAGAACTACTGGTGTGTGGCCGCCGGGACAGCTGTGTCCGGCGTTCCATAGGGGTACAACGAGTTGCCCCCAGCAAACATTCCCTACGCTAAAGAAATTTTTCGACAGACTAATTACTCACGAGTAGCGAGATCGGTTGTGTTCGCTGCGTGACCAACGGGACAATGAAGGCGATGAACGACGAGATCGAGATCACCGCCATCAGCGCCCAGCTGGAGCGCGCCAACGGACTCCTCGAGCGCGTGCTCGCCGAGGTGGCGAAGACGCCGTCCACGCACGCGATCTTCGTCGACGCCGGGTACGTATACGCGGCGGCGGGGCGGCTCGCGGTGGGCACGGAGGACCGGCGGGCCTTCGACCTGGACGCGGAGGGTCTGATCGAGGCGTTCATCGACAAGGCGCGCACGATCTTCGCGGACAGCCGTCTGCTGCGCGTGTACTGGTACGACGGTGCGCGGCGCCGCATCCACACGGTGGAGCAGCAGTCGATCGCCGAGCTGCCCGACGTCAAGGTGCGCCTGGGCAACCTCAACGCGAACAACCAGCAGAAGGGCGTGGACTCCCTCATCCGTACGGACCTGGAGTCACTCGCCCGGCACCGCGCGATCAGCGACGCGGCGCTGATCGGCGGCGACGAGGACCTGGTCTCGGCGGTGGAGGCCGCGCAGGGGTACGGCGCGCGGGTGCATCTGTGGGGCATCGAGGCGTCCGAGGGCCGCAATCAGGCGGAGCCGCTGCTGTGGGAGGTCGACAGCCAGCGCACGTTCGACCTCGACTTCTTCAAGCCGTACGTGTCCCGGCGCAGCGTCACGATGTCGTACGAGACGGCGGGCACGCCCCGGCCGCCCCGCGACGACGTGCGGTTCGTGGGCGCGCAGATCGCCGCGAAGTGGCTGGCCGCGCGGGGGCGCGAGGCGCTGGTGGACCTGCTGCCGGGCCATCCGTATCTGCCGGGGTCGGTGGACCAGGAGCTCCTGGTGGAGGCCGAGAAGCTGCTCGCGTACTCGCTGCGGGGGCAGTCGGATCTGCGGCGGGCGCTGCGGGACGGCTTCTGGGAGCACCTGCAGACGCAGTACTAGGGCCCCGGGGCCTAGCGGGCGGTGCTGCCCGGCTGGTCCCGGGACTGGTCCCAGAAGGCGATGAGGGCGGCGGCGGTCTCGGCGGGGCGGTCGGTGTTGGGGGAGTGCTCGGCGCCGCCGATGACCGTGCGGTGGGCCGCGAGACGCCGGGCCATCTCGTCGAGCCAGGGGACGGGCCAGGTGTCGTCGCGCTCGCCGGAGATGACGTGTTTGCGCAGGGGCAGGGCGGCGAGCTCCGTGACGCGGTCCGGCTCGACGCAGAGTTGCTTGCCGGTCGCGATGAGCTGGGCGGGGCTGTGCCGCAGCCAGCGCTCGCGCAGGGCGTCACCGTCGACGTCGGTGTCCTCGGGCGGATCGAAGGCCTGGATGGCGGCCCAGGCCTCGGCCATCGACATCACGGCCAGTGCGTCCGCCAGCATCTTGGCGCGGGCCTGCTGCGGGGGTGAGATGGCGGCGGGGCCCGATGCCATGAGGGTGAGCGAGGCGAAGGTCTCCGCGGGGGCACTGAGGACGGCGGCGCGGGCGATCTGGCCTCCGAGGGAGTGGCCTAGGAGGTGGAGCGGGGTGCTGAGGGTGCCGTCGGCCTGAGGCGGCGCGTCGGCCTCGGAGGGTTCGTTGGTCCGGGTGAGCGCGTCTGCCTCGGAGGGTTTGTCGGCTCGGGTGAGCGCGTCTGCCTGGGCGAGTACGTCCTGGGCCAACTCGCCCTGCGCGTATGGGGTTTCGTCCTTCTCGGGGCCCTGGGTCTCGTACTGCCCGCGGCCGTCGACGGCTACCGCGCGATACCCGGCATCCGAGAGGGGCCTAAGCAGGGCGATGAAGTCCTCCTTGCTCCCGGTGAAGCCGGGGAGCAGCAGAACGGTGCCTGTGGCCTCGCCGGCCGGGCGGGCGTCCAGGACGGCGAAGTCGCCGCGCACGGTCCTCAGACGCCGCGCGTCGACGCCGGGGGGCGGGGTGAAGGTCGGGGGCCTGCTCATGCCCTTGAGGCTATCCGCAGCCGCGGGGCGCTGCGCTGGGCGGGGGCGGGGTGCGGGGTGCCCTTGGGTTGCGCCCTGCTCTCCACCGACCCGGCGCTTCGCGCCGGACGTCTCCCACCCACCCGTTTACCCCGTGGCCTGGCCGGCGGTTGTGTGAGGGGACGCGGAAGGCCCGGCGCCTCCGTCAGGGGAGGGCCGGGCCTTCTGCGTTATGACCTAGGGGAGCGCTCAGCTCTCCTCTGCCGGGGCAGCGACCGCCTTGCGCGTGCGGCGGCGGGGCTTGGTGACCGTGGGCTCCTCCGCGGCGACCGCCGGAGCCTCCGCAGCCTTGCGGGTGCGGCGACGGGGCTTGGCCTCCTCCGTGGGCTGAGCCGGGATCTCCGCCTCGACGGCCGACGCCGCGGTCTTGCGGGTGCGGCGCGGCTTGGTGGCGGGGGCCTCGGCCTCGACGGTGTCGACGACGGCCTCTGCTGCCTTGCGCGTGCGGCGGCGGGGCTTGGCCTCGGTCTCAGTGGCTTGGGCTGCCTCGACGACCGGCTCCGCGGTCTTGCGGGTGCGGCGCGGCTTCGTGGCGGCGGGAGCTTCGGCCTCGACGGTGTCGACGACGGCCTCCGCTGCCTTGCGCGTGCGGCGGCGCGGCTTGGTCTCCGTCGCCGTGACCTCGGCTGCCTCCACGACCGGCTCCGCAGCCTTGCGGGTGCGGCGCGGCTTCGTGGCGGCGGGGGCCTCGGCCTCGACCGTGTCGACCACGGTCTCCGCGGCCTCCGCTGCCTTGCGCGTACGGCGGCGGGGCTTGGTGGCGGGGGCCTCGGCCTCGGGGGCTTCGGTCACCTCGGCCACCGGCTCCGCGGCCTTACGGGTACGGCGGCGCGGCTTCGTGGCGGGAGCCTCGGCCTCGGCCTCGGGCGCCGCCGTCTCCACCGCCTCGACGGTGTCGACCACGGCCTCAGCGGCCTCCGAACCGCCGCGCGTGCGACGACGGCGGCGCGGCGTACGCGGCTCCGTCGGCTCGGCCACGGGGGCCGCGGCGGGGGCTGCGGCCTCGGTCACTGGCGCGGCCTGCGTGGACGGCGCCTCCAGCGGCGTGCCCGAACGCGTGCGGCGGCGACGGCGCGGCGTACGCGCCTCACGGGGCTCGCGCGGCTCGCGCTCCGGCTCGGCGGCGCGGTTCCGGTCGCGGCCACCGCGACCGCGCGGGCCACCCTTGCCGCCCGTCTCGCCGAGGTCCTCGATCTCCTCGGCACGCAGGCCGGCGCGGGTCCGCTCGGCGCGCGGCAGGATGCCCTTCGTGCCCGCCGGGATGTTCAGCTCCTCGTACAGGTGAGGAGAGCTGGAGTACGTCTCGACCGGGTCGTTGAAGCCGAGGTTCAGCGCCTTGTTGATCAGCTGCCAGCGCGGGATGTCGTCCCAGTCGACCAGCGTGATCGCGATGCCCTTGGCGCCCGCACGGCCCGTACGGCCGATGCGGTGCAGGTAGGTCTTCTCGTCCTCGGGGGACTGGTAGTTGATGACGTGCGTCACGCCGCCGACGTCGATGCCGCGCGCGGCGACGTCCGTGCAGACGAGCACGTCCACCTTGCCGTTGCGGAACGCGCGCAGCGCCTGCTCGCGGGCGCCCTGCCCGAGGTCGCCGTGCACGGCACCCGAGGCGAAGCCGCGCTTTTCGAGCTGCTCGGCGATGTCGGCGGCGGTCCGCTTCGTACGGCAGAAGATCATCGCGAGTCCGCGGCCCTCGGCCTGCAGGATGCGCGAGACCATCTCGGGCTTGTCCATGTTGTGCGCGCGGTACACGTGCTGCTTCGTGTTCGCGACGGTCTGGCCCTCGTCGTCCGGCGCGGTGGCGCGGATGTGCGTGGGCTGCGACATGTACCGGCGGGCGAGGCCGATGACCGCGCCCGGCATGGTCGCCGAGAACAGCATCGTCTGGCGCTTCACCGGCAGCATGTTGATGATCCGCTCGACGTCGGGCAGGAAGCCCAGGTCGAGCATCTCGTCGGCCTCGTCGAGGACCAGGCACTTGATGTGCTTGAGGTTGAGCTTCTTCTGGCCCGCGAGGTCGAGCAGACGGCCGGGCGTGCCGACGACGATGTCGATGCCCTTCTTGAGGGCCTCGACCTGCGGCTCGTACGCACGGCCGCCGTATATGGCGAGGACGCGTACGTTACGGGCCTTGCCCGCCGTCAGGAGGTCGTTCGTGACCTGCTGGCAGAGCTCACGCGTGGGGACGACGATGAGCGCCTGCGGGGCGTCGGTCAGCTGCTCGGGCTTGGCCCGGCCCGCCTCGACGTCCGCGGGGACGGTGACGCGCTCCAGGAGCGGCAGTCCGAAGCCGAGCGTCTTGCCGGTGCCGGTCTTGGCCTGGCCGATGACGTCGGTCCCGGAGAGCGCCACGGGCAGCGTCATCTCTTGGATGGGGAAAGGGCTGGTGATGCCGACGGCTTCAAGGGCCTCGGCCGTCTCGGAAAGAATCCCGAGATCGCGGAAAGTCGTAGTCAGAGCATTGCCTCTTCTGTGAGACGCGGCCCGAGGCGAACGCTGGGGGTCGTGACCGTGCCACTACCGCCGGCTGCTTGGGGGGCGGGGCCGGGGGCGCGGGACCACTGCCTGCGCTCGAGCGCTCGTACCGCTGAGGTTCCCTCCTCGTGCCGTCCGCACTGTGCGGGCCGCCTGGAGGGCTGTCGGGTCGGAGCCGATCGGGCCTCCGACCGGGCATCCTCATTCGTACGGCCCGACGAATATTCGGCGGGCGCATTACCACTGTACCCCGGAATCTCGCAGCCGTGTCTGGCGAATTCGTCACGTAGCCGTCGTCACAGTCACTGACCAGGCCCTTACACGTTGCTGCGAGCGGGCTATTGTGCGGTTTATGGAGACGCCTGACACCGCCGCTGACACACCTGCCGAACCCACCGGAATCGCCGCCCTGGACTGGAAGGCCGCCGCCGACGAGCCGCACTACCGCGCCGCGGTCGTGGATCTGCTCGGAGCGCTCGCCTACGGAGAGCTCGCGGCGTTCGAGCGGCTCGCGGAGGACGCGAAGCTGGCGCCGACGCTCGGCGACAAGGCGGAGCTGGCGAAGATGGCGTCGGCGGAGTTTCACCACTTCGAGCAGTTGCGGGACCGGCTCACGGCGATCGGCGCGGACGCGACCGAGGCGATGGAGCCCTTCGTGGCCGCGCTCGACGGCTTCCACCGTCAGACTGCGCCGTCCGACTGGCTGGAGGGCCTGGTCAAGGCGTACGTGGGTGACTCGATCGCCAGTGACTTCTACCGCGAGGTGGCGGCGCGGCTCGACGTCGACACCCGGCGTCTCGTCCTCGGCGTGCTCGACGACACGGGGCACGCGAGCTTCGCCGTGGAGAAGGTACGTGCCGCGATCGAGGCGGACCCGCGGGTGGGCGGACGGCTCGCGCTGTGGGCGCGGCGGCTGATGGGCGAGGCGCTTTCGCAGTCGCAGCGGGTGGTCGCCGACCGGGACGCCCTGTCGACCATGCTGGTCGGGGGCGTCGCCGATGGGTTCGACCTTGCCGAGGTCGGGCGGATGTTCTCGCGGATCACCGAGGCGCACACGAAGCGGATGGCTGCGCTGGGCCTCGCCGCGTAGTCGCGGGGCTCCAGGGGGCGGGGACTGGGGGCGCCGTTGTTCTGCGGGTTCGCCTTCCCTGCGGGTCGGTCGTGGCTTGGCGCGCAGTTCCCCGCGCCCCTTGCGGGGCGTGCAGGTGGTTCTTGCTTGTGCGGGTGCGTCGTGGCCGGTCGCGCAGTTCCTCGCGCCCCTACGGGGCGCCCCTACGCCGTCGCTGAGCGACGGCGTACTCGGCTGCGGGTGGGGCGGAGCAGGAGTGAGAGCAGGGCCGCTGCCACGGCGACCGCGCCCGCGAGTGTGCCGGCGGCGTGGCCCGCGCCGAGGGCCATGTGGGCGACGATGGCGCCGATCACGCCGCCCGCCGCGCCGGTCGACAGGACCAGGCTGCGTGCGGGGAGCCGGTGGGCCAGTCGGTGGGCCGCGGCCCACGCCAGGGCGAAACCGAGCAGTGCAGCGCCGAGTGCTTCCAGAATCACAGGGTGTCCCTCCCTCGCGGCCAGGTGCAAAACGGTCGTAGCCGGTATTACCCCCGGAGCCCGGAATGCAATCCTCCAGGTCCGCTCGACTCCTCCGTGCGGGGAGAGTCGACGGCGCGTCAACGCAAAGGAACGGCCCGGTGGTTCGCAACCACCGGGCCGTTCCCGTTTTCTCGTTCTGCGTGCAGCGCCTTGGACTACAGGGCGCTGAAGCCCACCTTGCGTGCGGTCGGCTCGCCGAGCTCGACGTACGCGAGGCGGTCGGCCGGAACCAGGACCTTGCGGCCGTGGTCGTCCACGAGGCTCAGCAGCGGCGACTTGCCGGTCAGCGCCTCGGACACCGCGTGCTCGACTTCCTCGGCGCTCTGGCCGCTCTCCAGCACGATCTCGCGGGGCGCGTACTGCACGCCGATCTTGACCTCCACGGCTTTGTCCCTCCGACGGTCAGTGATGTGCGCGGCCGTCCGCGCCGTACTCAGCACACATTAGCCCGGTGAAGCGATGCGTACGCTTCGCCGCTGCACGCCAGTAGCGAACAGGGACCGGGAACAGAATGCCGGAACGAGGAATCCGGGTCAGTGGCCGTCCACGCCGTGCAGCGGGAAGCCCGCGATACCGCGCCAGGCCAGCGAGGTCAGCAGTTCCACCGCCTTCTCGCGCGGGACCGTGCTGTCGCTCGCGAGCCAGTACCTGGCGACGACCTGTGAGTAGCCGCCGAGGCCCACGGCGAGCAGCATCGCCTCGTCACGGGGCAGCCCCGTGTCCTCGGCGATGACCTCGCAGATCGCCTCCGCGCACTGGAGCGTCACCCGGTCCACGCGCTCGCGGACCGCGGCCTCGTTCGTCAGGTCGGACTCGAAGACCAGCCGGAAAGCGCCGCCCTCGTCCTCCACGTACGCGAAGTAGGCGTCCATCGTGGCCGCCACGCGCAGCTTGTTGTCCGACGTCGAGGCAAGTGCCGTACGGACGGACTGGAGCAGTGATTCGCAGTGCTGGTCGAGCAGGGCGAGGTAGAGGTCGAGCTTGCCGGGGAAGTGCTGATACAGCACCGGCTTGCTGACTCCGGCCCGCTCGGCGATGTCGTCCATCGCCGCCGCGTGATATCCCTGCGCGACGAAGACCTCCTGCGCCGCGCCCAGCAACTGATTGCGTCGGGCACGACGCGGCAGGCGTGTGCCCCGCGGGCGCGCTGCCTCTGTCTGCTCGATGGCTGTCACGCCGCCTCCCATGATCGTGAATGTGCGGTGTGCGCCGCGCGGCCATCGTACTTTTCGGTAACCGTGATGTGCGCGGTACGAGCTGAGAATTTCACGGACTGGATGACCGGGAAAGCCGTGCGTAGCAGGGCAAACACGGGCAGCTCAGCGGTAGTCGTCTTCGTCGATGCTGACGACGCGGGCCTGTTCGGCCAGGTCGGCCTCGTTGGCCGCGGCCGTATCCACGTCCCGCAAGGAGTCGTCCTCGCGCGGCGCGAGATCGGTCTGCTGCTCCGCGGCATCGGCCTCGGGTGCCTCGGGGCTCTGGTCGGCGATTTCGGGGGTCTCCCCGGCCTCGAAGGTCTCGGGGTCGGACGGATCGACGGTCATCGTGGCTCTCTTCCCTAGCGGACTAGTGGTGCGAGTGCCCGGTTCACCTTCTTCTATCTCTCTATCTACGAGCCTAGGAGACGGCTGGAGCGGGCGCTATGCGATCTCTGTGGGAGCTCTGTGCGATCTTTGGACGACCTTCGCGCGACATCGGCTGGATCTGTGACTGCGAACACATGAACCACCGTGTGATCGTCTCGTAACATTGCCGCATGTCTTCGACCGATCTGCCGCATGTGATCGCCGCCTCCGTCGCACCCAAACCGGGTGCCGTCGCGGTCGCGGCGGGCGAGCGGCTCGACTCGGTCACCCTGCCGGGGCTCACGCTTTCCGTGCGGTCAAGGCCGTCCGTCCGCGAAGGACTGCCGCCCGCGCTGTTCGTGCACGGGCTCGGCGGCTCGTCCCAGAACTGGTCGGCCCTGATGCCGCTGCTCGAGGACGTCGTCGACTGTGCGGCGGTCGACCTGCCGGGGTTCGGCGACTCGCCGCCGCCGGACGACGGCAACTATTCGGTCACGGGGCACGCGCGCGCGGTCATCCGTTATCTGGACGCGCGCGACGACGCGCCCGTGCACCTGATCGCCAATTCGCTGGGCGGCGCGATCGCGACCCGCGTGGCCGCCGTCCGCCCCGACCTGGTCCGCACCCTCACGCTGATCTCGCCCGCGCTCCCGGAGCTCCGGGTGCAGCGCACGGCACTGCCGACCGGGCTCCTCGCGGTGCCCGGAGTGGCGAGCCTGTTCACCCGGCTCACCAAGGACTGGACGGCCGAGCAGCGGGTCAGCGGCGTCATGGCACTCTGTTACGGCGATCCGGGCCGGGTCTCCTCCGAGGGGTACAGCGCGGCCGTGCGGGAGATGGAGCGCAGGCTCGCCCTTCCGTACATGTGGGACGCGATGGCACGCTCGGCACGCGGCATCGTGAACGCGTACACGCTGGGCGGCCAGCAGGGGCTGTGGCGGCAGGCCGAGCGGGTGCTCGCGCCGACGCTGCTCGTCTACGGCGGCCGGGACCTGCTCGTCTCGTACCGTATGGCGCGCAAGGCCGCCGCGGCGTTCCGTGACTCGCGGCTGCTCACCCTGCCGGACGCGGGACATGTGGCGATGATGGAGTATCCGGATACGGTGGCCACGGCATTCCGCGAACTGCTCGCGGACACGGACGAATTGCACGCATCCGGTCAGTCGGACGCAGGGAGCTGAGGCGGCGAGTGGGACGTCATAGCCGCCGGGGTTCGACCGACCTCGCCGACAACACGGGCAGCACGGACACCACCGACATAGCGTCATCGCAGGGCGTACGGACGCCGGGTCCCGGCACGGGGCGCCGCAGACGAGCCCCCGGCGACGGCGGCACGCCCGCGCACGGGGTCCCGCAGGCCACGCCTCCGCGCGGAGTCCCGCAGGCCACTCCTCCGCATGGCTCGCCGCATGTCCGCGGCGGGCATCCCGAGCAGCGCGAGCCGGGCGGCGGCTGGGGATCCGGGCCGCACACGGGCGCCGTCCACGGAGTGCCGGGTGCGCGGACCGCGCCGCCCCGTATGCCGGGGCCCCGCCGTGAGTACGTGGACGCGTTCGACGGCGAGCACGACGAGGACGCCCGCTTCAACAGCGGTGCGACACCAGCGGTAAAGGGCGCGACGGTCGGCCCGCCCCGCGACCCGTACGCCTCCGTCACCGACTGGGGCCGCGCGGTCGACGAGGACGAGGAGGCGCACCGAGAGCTCTGGTCCGACGCCGACGGCTCGGACGGCCCCGGCGATGTCGCGGACGACGAGGCGCAGGACGGCAAGCCGGGCGGCAGGGGCCGCACCTTCACCGGGATCGCCGCGGCCGCCGTCACCACCGTTCTCGCGGTCGTCGTGGCCGGTCAGGTGACCGACGGGCCGGCGGATTCCGCCCCCAAGACGCGGGCCGCGGAGGGCCAGGAGCAGCGTGCCGCGGGTGAGGACGCGTCCCGCTCGGACGACCGGCCCACGCCCCCGGAGTCCGCCCCGGCGACGTACGAGGCGAAGATGGCGAAGAAGTATCCGCTGGACGCCAAGCTCACGGCGTCCGGTGACTTCGAGGCGATGGCCGGGTTCGACAAGGCGCCCGGCAAGGGGCAGAAGTTCCGCTACCGCGTCGACGTCGAGAAGGGCATGGGTCTGGACGGCGAGCTGTTCGCCTCGGCCGTGCAGAAGACCCTGAACGACGACCGGAGCTGGGCGCACGGCGGCGGCCGGACCTTCGAGCGGATCTCTTCGGGGAAGCCCGATTTCGTCATCACGCTCGCGAGCCCGGGGACGACCGGGAAGTGGTGCGCGAAGTCCGGTCTCGACACCCTCCAGCAGAACGTCTCCTGTGACTCCGCGGCCACGGACCGCGTCATGATCAACGCCTATCGGTGGGCGCAGGGCGCCAAGACCTACGGCGACCGCATCTACCCCTACCGGCAGATGCTGATCAACCACGAGGTCGGTCACCGGCTCGGCTTCAACCACACGGACTGCACGAAGGACGGCCAGCTCGCGCCGGTCATGCAGCAGCAGACGAAGTTCCTCGACCACGACGGAATCAAGTGCAAGGCCAACCCCTGGGCTTTTCCCAAAAGTTGAGCTCAAGGGCTGAGACAGAAGTGATCGGAATGCGGTCGCTTTTCGATCGGCAGCTTTGACATCCGCCGCAAGTTCGTTCATATTTCTCCGCATGTCGCCTCGTCACGCCTCCTCGCGCGCAGCCCTTGAGCTGGCGCTCTTCGGCGTGACCGCGCTCTGCGTGTCCGACATTCACTGTTGCTGACGCCCGCCCCTGGCGTGTGCGTCGCTTTCTCATGACCTTTTCGCGGTCCTGACCTTTCTCGGCGACCCCGGGGCGAGCTCTGCTCTCTTTCCCTGCTGGCTGCTGCCGTACGTCCGTGCGCGCAGCGCTCCCGAGAGGTCCCCGCATCATGCGTCAACCGTCCGTCATAGCCCGCCGCGTGGCAGCGGCATCCGTCAGCCTCGTCCTGGCAGCGGGCGCCGCCGCCTGCGCGGGCCCCGAGGACGCCGGGGGCAAGGGCGCCGGGAGTGCCGACGGCAAGCCCGCGAAGGGCGGCACGCTCACCGTCCTCAACAGCGACCCGCAGGTCGACTTCGACCCGGCGCGGCTCTACACCTCCGGCGGCGGCAACGTCCCCTCGCTCGTCTTCCGCACCCTGACCACCCGCAATCGCGAGGACGGCGCCAAGGGCTCGGAGGTCGTGCCGGACCTCGCCACCGACCTCGGCAAGTCGAACAAGAACGCCACGGTGTGGACGTACACCCTCAAGAAGGGCCTCAAGTACGAGGACGGCTCGCCGATCACCTCCGCCGACATCAAGTACGGTATCGAGCGCTCCTTCGCCGGTGAACTCTCCGGCGGCGCGCCCTACTTGAGGGACTGGCTGATCGGCGGCGACAAGTACGCCGGGCCCTACAAGGACAAGGGCGGGCTCGACTCCATCGAGACCCCGGACGAGCGGACGATCGTCTTCCGGCTCAACAAGCCCGAGGGCGAATTCCCCTATCTGGCGACGCAGACGCAGTTCACGCCCGTCCCCAAGAGCAAGGACAAGGGCACCAAGTACGAGGAGCACCCCGTCTCCTCGGGCCCGTACAAGGTCGTGAAGAACGAGAACGACGGCGAGCGCCTCACCCTGGAGCGCAACCCGCACTGGTCGGCGAAGACCGACCCCGAGCGCAAGGCCTACCCGGACAAGATCGACGTGCGGTCCGGCCTCAACTCCTCCGTCATCAACCAGCGGCTCTCGGCGGGCCAGGGCTCGGACGCCGCCGCCGTCACCACCGACACGAACCTCGGCCCCGCCGAACTCGCCAAGGTCACCGGCGACAAGGCCCTCGCCTCGCGCGTCGGCACCGGGCACTTCGGATACACGAACTACCTCGCCTTCAACCCGAAGGTGAAGCCCTTCGACGACCCGAAGGTCCGCCAGGCGATCTCGTACGCCGTCGACCGGTCGTCCGTC
The DNA here is from genome assembly GCF_040644915.1 of Streptomyces sp. NPDC046925. Classification (NCBI taxonomy): domain Bacteria; kingdom Bacillati; phylum Actinomycetota; class Actinomycetes; order Kitasatosporales; family Streptomycetaceae; genus Streptomyces; species Streptomyces sp. NPDC046925. The sequence goes on from NZ_JBEYWZ010000006.1 coordinate 268,528, forward strand.
GTCAACGCGGCAGGCGGCTCGTCGCTCGCCGAGCCCGCGACCACGTACCTGCCGAACCAGAAGTCCTTCGGATACACGAAGTACGACCACTTCCCGGCGGGCAAGTCCGGCAACCCGAAGAAGGCCAAGCAGCTCCTGGAGGAAGCCGGTCACAAGGACGGGCTCACCATCACGCTGACCCACTCCAACGCCAAGGACTTCGAGACGAGCCCGGAGATCGCCACGTCGATCCAGGACGCCCTGAAGAAGGCCGGGATCACCGTCAAGCTCCAGGGCCTCGAGGACAACGACTACAAGGACAAGATCCACAGCGCCAAGGACGAGCCCGGTCTCTTCCTCGCGCACTGGGGTGCCGACTGGCCCTCCGGCGGTCCCTTCCTCGCCCCGATCTTCGACGGCCGGCAGATCGTGAAGGACGGCGCCAACTTCAACACCGGATTCCTGGACGACACGTCCGTCAACGACGAGATCGACGAGATCAACAAGCTCACCGACCTCGAGGCGGCCGCGAAGCGCTGGGGCGCCCTCGACAAGAAGATCGGCGAGCAGGCCCTGACCGTGCCGCTCTTCCACCCGGTCTACAAGCGCCTGTACGGCAAGGACGTCAAGAACATCGTGATCAGTGACTGGACGGGCGTCCTCGACGTCTCGCAGGTCGCGGTCAAGTAAGGGCTAGCGGTCACATCACCATGAGCGAGGCCCTGTTGGCCTCGGGAGCGGGGACGGGCGCCACGGCGCCCGCCCCGACTTCCGGAGCCCGTCAGTTCTGGCGGCGGCTGCGCACGCAGCGCGCCGCCCTCGTCGCGGCGGTCGTCGTCGCGCTGCTCGTCCTGGTCGCGCTCGCCGCGCCGCTGCTCACCGCCGTGGAGGGCCAGGACCCCAGTACCTACCACCCCGACCTCATCGACTCCGGGCGCGGCGGCGTGCCGATCGGCTCGTTCGGCGGGATCAGCGCCGAGCACTGGCTCGGCGTCGAACCGCAGACCGGGCGTGACCTGTTCGCCCGGCTCGTGTACGGCGCGCGGGTCTCCCTCGGGGTCGCCTTCGCCGCGACCCTCGTGCAGGTGCTCCTCGGCGTCGGCATCGGCATCGCGGCCGGTCTCGGCAACCGCCTGGTCGACCAGGTGCTCAGCCGCGCCACCGACGTCATCGTCGCCATGCCGCTGATGATCCTCTCGCTCGCCCTGATGGCGATCGTGCCGAGCGGATTCCCGCGCCCCGCCCTGGTCGCCCTCGTCATCGGGCTCGTCGCCTGGGGCAGCACGGCCAAGATCGTCCGTGCGCAGACCATCACCCTCAAGGAGCTCGACTACGTGGCCGCCGCCCGGCTCAGCGGCTGGAGCACCTGGCGCATCGCGCGCCGCGAACTCCTGCCGGGGCTCGCCGCACCCGTCATCACGTACGCGGCGCTGCTGGTCCCGCTGAACATCACGGTCGAGGCCGCGCTCTCCTTCCTCGGCGTCGGCGTCAAACCGCCGACCGCCTCCTGGGGACAGATGCTGACCTCGGCCGACATCTGGTACCAGGCCGCGCCGCAGTACCTCCTGCTGCCCGCGGGGGCGCTGTTCGTGACGGTGCTCGCGCTGACCGTCCTCGGGGACGGCGTACGGACCGCGCTCGATCCACGGGCCGCGTCGCGGCTGCGGATCGGCACCGGACAGAAGCGGGAGGGCAAGGCATGAGCGGCCTCCGCCACAGCATGAGCGGCCTCCGCAACGGCATGAGCGGCCTCGGCCAGGGCATGACCGGCTTCCTCCTGCGGCGCGCGGTCGGCGCCCTGGTCACGCTGCTCGCCATCTCCGTGATCATCTACGCGGTCTTCTACGTCGCTCCCGGCGACGTCGCCCAGATCACCTGCGGGCCGCGCTGCTCACCGGCCCAGGTGGCCCAGGTGACCGAGCAACTGCGGCTGGACGATCCGGTGTACGTCCGCTACTGGGACTTCCTCCAGGGCATCTTCGCGGGCCAGGACTACTCGACGGGCACGGGCACCGAGCACTGCGACGCCCCCTGCCTCGGGCTCTCCTACCAGAGCGACCAGCAGGTCACCCAGCTGATCCTGGCGAAGCTCCCGGTCACCGGGTCGCTCGCGATCGGCGCCATGGTGATGTGGCTGATCCTCGGCGTCGGCACCGGCGTCCTGTCCGCCTGGCGGCGCGGGCGCGTCACCGAGCGCGTCCTGACCGCCGTCACGCTCGCGGGCACCGCCACCCCCGTCTTCGTCATCGGCCTGCTCCTGATGATCGTGGTCTGCGGCCAGCTGAACTGGCTGCCCTTCCCGCAGTACGTTCCGTTCACCGACGACCCCCAGCAGTGGGCGTGGAACCTGCTCCTGCCCTGGCTGTCCCTGGCGCTGATCGAGGCCGCCAAGTACGCGCGCCTCACCCGCGCCTCGATGCTGGAGACCCTCGCCGACGACCACGTACGGACGTTTCGCGCGTACGGCGTCGGGGAGCGCTCGATCATCGGCAAGCACGCCCTGCGCGGCGCGATCGCCCCGGTCATCGCGCTCAGCGCCAATGACTTCGGGTCGCTGTTCGGCGGCGCCGTGCTCAGCGAGACGCTCTTCGGCCTGCCCGGCATGGGGCGCGAACTCGTGCACGCGGTCAAGGTCGTCGATCTGCCGGTCGTGGTCGGCATGGTCCTGGTGACCGGCTTCTTCGTAGTGCTCGCCAACGCCGTCGCGGACGTCCTCTACGCGGTGGCCGACCGAAGGGTGGTCCTCTCATGAGCCTCGCCGGTCTCGTTCAAGTGACCGACCTGGTGGTCGACTTCGGGGAGACCCGCGCCGTCGACCGGGTCTCCTTCACGCTGGAGAAGGGCGCCGCTCTCGGCCTCGTCGGCGAGTCGGGGTCCGGCAAGAGCACGGTGGCCTCCGCGCTGCTCGGGCTCCACCGGGGCACGGGCGCGCACGTCGGCGGCGAGGTGCGGGTCGGCGGCATCGACGTACAGGAGGCGTCCGGTCAGGAGCTTCGGCGGTTGCGGGGCGGGAAGGCGGCGATGGTCTTCCAGGACCCGCTCTCGTCCCTCGACCCGTACTACGCGGTGGGCGACCAGATCGCCGAGGTGTACCGCGTGCACACCGGAGCCTCCCGCAGGGCGGCACGCGCGCGTGCCGTCGACGTGCTCGACCGGGTGGGCATCCCGGACGCGGCGCGCAGGGCGCGGTCCAGGCCGCACGAGTTCAGCGGCGGCATGCGCCAGCGCGCGCTCATCGCCATGGCGCTCGCCTGCGAACCCGAACTCCTGATCGCCGACGAGCCGACGACCGCCCTGGATGTCACCGTGCAGGCCCAGATCCTCGACCTGCTGCACGCCCTGCGGGCCGAGACCGGCATGGGACTGCTCCTGGTCACCCATGACGTGGGCGTGGCGGCGGAGAGCGTCGACGACGTCCTGGTCATGCGGTACGGCAGGGCCGTCGAGCGCGGGCCCGTGCGCGAGATCCTGGGGGCGCCCCGGGAGGCCTACACGCGGGAGCTGCTCGGGGCGGTGCCGCGGGTGGACTCGCCGCGGGAGGCGTCGGCACCCGCGCGGGGCGACGTCGTGCTCGAAGCGGATGGGCTGCGGCGGGAGTTCGGGCGGGGCAAGCGCGCGTTCGCCGCGGTCGACGGGGTGTCGCTCACGGTCCGCCGGGGCGAGACGCTCGGGATCGTGGGGGAGAGCGGCAGTGGCAAGACGACCCTGGGGAGGATGCTCGTGGGGCTGCTCGATCCCACGGCGGGGGAGATCCGCCACGGGGGCGATCCGGCGCCGGGCGGCGTACGGGCCGGGGTGCAGATGGTGTTCCAGGACCCCGTCTCCTCGCTCAATCCGCGCCGCGGCATCGGGGAGTCCATCGCCGATCCGCTGCGCGCCAAGGGAGAGCACGACGACTCCGTGGTGCGCGCTCGCGTGCGCGCCCTCATGGAGCGCGTCGGGCTTGATCCGGCGTACTACGGGCGCTATCCGCACGAGTTCAGCGGCGGCCAGCGGCAGCGCGTGGGGATCGCCCGGGCCCTTGCCACCGAGCCCCGGATCATCGTGTGCGACGAGCCGGTGTCGGCGCTCGACGTCACGACGCAGGCGCAGGTGACCGCGCTGCTCGCCGAACTCCAGGAGGAGCACGGACTCGCCCTCGTCTTCATCGCGCACGATCTCGCGGTGGTACGCCAGGTCAGCGACCGGGTCGCGGTGATGCGGCAGGGGCGGATCGTCGAGCAGGGCTCCGTCGACGAGGTGTACGGAGCGCCGCGGCAGGCGTACACGAAACAGCTGTTGGCGGCCGTGCCCGCACTCGACCCGGAGGCAGCGGCGCGGCGCCGTACGGCCCGCAGGGAGCTGGCCGCAGCTTAACGCTCGGTAGCGAAAGAGCGCTCTCCGAGCGTCATAGCGCGACGGAACGCAACCGGCGCGGGAAAGTTACGGCCGTTCACCCCTTTTGGTGGCGTGATGGACAACCGTCCATCACGCCACCTTCATGTCCGCATACGTTCGTCCCGCTGCGAGCCGCTGGTCCAACGGCGGCTCTCCATATGGGAGATCGGGGGTGTACGCGTGCGCATCGGACTGCTTACGGAGGGTGGCTATCCGTATGTGAGCGGTGACGCCAGGCTCTGGTGCGACCGGCTCGTGCGCGGGCTCGGGCAGCACGAATTCGACGTCTACGCACTCAGCCGCAGCGAGCGGCAGGAGGCACAGGGCTGGATCGAGCTGCCGCCCCAGGTGAACCGGGTGCTGACGGCGCCCCTGTGGACGGTCGACGACACCGCGGGCACCGTCACCGCACCCCGGCACGGACGGCGGGCGCGGCGGCGCTTCGCGGAGTGCTTCGGCGAACTGGCCTCGGCGGTGTGCGACTCCGCCCCCGGTACCTCCAGCGCGTTGGCGGACCGTTTCAGCAGTGCGCTCTACGGCCTCGCCGAACTCGCCCGTGACGAGGGCGGCCTCGTCGGCGCCCTGCGTTCCGAAGCGGCCGTGCGCGTCCTGGAGAGCGCCTGCCGCGCGCCGGGCGCACTCCGCGCCGCGCGCACCGCACGGGTGCCCGACCTGCTCGTCGTGGCGGGCCTCCTGGAGCGAGCGCTGCGGCCGCTCTCCCTCGACTGGTACGGCGACGACGGCCTCGGCGCGGTGGACCTGTGCCACGCCACGTCCGGCGGCCCCGCCGCGCTCCCCGGCCTTCTCGCCGAGCACTTCTCCGGAGTCCCGCTCCTGGTCACCGAGTACGGCGTGCAGCTGCGGGCGCACTATCTCGCGACCGGCGACGAGGCCCTGAGCGCGCCGGCGCGGGCGCTGCTCACCTCCTTCCACGGCAGGCTCGCCGCCGAGGTGTACGACAAGGCCACGGTCGTCACGCCCGGCAACACGCACGCCCGCCGCTGGCAGGAGCGGTGCGGGGCCGAGCGGACGAAGCTGCGCACGGTGTATCCGGGCATGGAGGCGTCCCGCTTCGCGGAGGTCGGCGAGCGCGAGGACCCCGGCGACCCCGACACCCTCCTCTGGGTCGGACGCATCGAGCCCGCCAAGGACCTGATCTCCCTGCTCCACGCCTTCGCGGACGTCCGCAAGGAGGAGCCGAAGGCCCGGCTGCGCATCGTCGGGGCCCCCGCCGAAGGCCCGGAGGCCGCCGCGTACCTCGCGCACTGCAAGGCGCTCGCGGCACAGCTCTTCCCGGACGAGGCACAGGGCGCGCACGCCGTCGGCGACAACCCCGTGTCCTTCGAGGAGATCGGCGCGCCCGGGGCGCCCGAGCTCGAAGACGCGTACGCCGCGGGCAGCGTGGTCGTCCTGTCGAGCGTCATAGAGGGCTTCCCGATCAGCCTGATCGAAGCGATGTTCTGCGGGCGCGCGACGGTCTCCACGGATGTCGGAGCGGTCGTCGAGGTCATCGGCGGCACGGGGCTCGTGGTGCCGCCGCGCAACCCGAGAGCGCTCGCCGAGGCGTGCGTGGCGCTGCTGCGCGACGCGGGGCGGCGCGAACGGCTGGGGGCGGCGGCGCGTGCGCGGGCGCTCGAACTGTTCACCGTTGAGCAGAACATCGAGGCATTTCGCGGCATTTACCTGGAGATCGTCTCGCGCTGCCCGGTGCGCAGGGAAACGCTCGACGACGCGGGCGAGCCGGTGCCGTTCGGCAACCCGGCGGAGGCCCGCATGCCGGGCCGCTGGGCGGGGGCGGCGGCCGCGGGCGGCGGGGACACGGGCGCGCCCAGCTGGGCGCAGGAGACCGACGCACCGGAGCAGTTGAAGGAGGCGGGCGTATGAGCAAGGAACAGCAGATCGACGCGCCACGGGCTCCGGGGAGCCCCGGCGGCTGGGACGTCCGGTCGGAGGAGCTGGTGGCCGACGCCGCCCTCGTACGGGAGCCCGCGGCCTGGCGGTCGGCGGCTTCCGGCACCGGGTCCGGCGCCAAGCCCGCGCGGCGCGGTGGCGCCGACCCCGTGAAGACGCTGATGCACCGGCACAAGGAACTGTGCGAGCGGGCCGTGGACCCGCTGGAGATCGCCGCAGGCCTCGAAGCGCACGGAGTGACCGACAGGACCGCCGCGCGGTTCAGGCACCGGGACGTGTTCGCGCTCGCCGAGGAGATGTACGCGCGCGTGCCGCGCGACGAGGAGGAACGCGCCGTCCCTGTGGCGCTTCCCTCGCAGGGCGCACCCGAAGTGCCCGCAGGCTGGGCGCTGTTCGCGCTGCTTCCGGGCGCGGCGTGCGGGCTCGCGATCGCCGGCCTCGAACTGAGCGAGGGGCGTGCGCGGCTCGCGGTATGGCTCGGCGGGGCGCTCGCCGTGGCCGTCGCGCTGCGGGTGGTCCTCCGGCACGGCCCGCTGCGTTCCACGCACCAGGTTCTGCCGGGCACGCGCGCGTGGGCGTGCCTTCTCGTCGCGTACGCCCTCTTCGGCGACGGGCTCCTGCTGGACGCCGTCTCGGGCGGTCCCGACGGGCCCCCGGCGCCGTCGACCGCCGCCGCGCTGGGGCTCGCGCTCGCCGTGGCGCCCGCGGTGTGGTGCGTGCGGCTGTTCACCGTGGGGGCGCGCAGGAGGCTCTCGCTCAGCCGGGGGCTCACCGAATTCACCGCCTCCGTGAGGCCGCTGCTCCTGGGCGTGCTCGCGCTCTACCTCTGTGCCCTGGCCGCCCTGCTCGCGGGGGCCGCGGCCGTCCGCGGAGTGCCGGTATCCGCCGGGGCCGGCGCCCTCGGAGCGCTGCTGCTGCTCTCCCGGCTGCTCTCCTCGTACGGCTTCACGCGGGCGCCCTCGCTGATGCTGGGCGCCGCCGGTGCCGTGGAGGCGGGCTCCGTCGCCTGCGTGTTCGCGGGGCGGCTGCCCGGATGCGCGTGGCTTGCCGCTCCGGTGGAAGGGGCGGTGCGGGCCTGGGGGCCGGGCGCCGTGCCCGTCGTCGCGTGCGGCGCCGCCGCGGCCGTGCTGCTGCTCCATTCCCTGCGGGTCCTCAGCCGGGCCTCCGCGCACGCGGGCGGAACGTCGTGAGTGTGCCCGCCGCAGGCCGCGGCTCACCCGACGCCACGCCCTCGCACACCATCTCTCCCGCGGGGCCGACACCGCGGGCCTTACCCCGTGAATTACGGCAAACCCCTGAAGGAGACAGCCAGATGAGCACCACCAGTATCCGCGCAACCGACCCGGGAGCCGCCCGATGAGGGTGCTGCTGATCGGAGCCAACGGATACCTCGGCCGGTTCGTCGCCGACCGGCTGCTCGCCGACCCTGCGGTGCAGCTCACCGCGCTCGGCCGCGGAGACGACTCGGACGTACGGTTCGACCTCGCGAGCGGCAGCCCCGGCGCGCTCACCCGCTTCCTGGACGCGGTGCACCCGGGAGTCGTCATCAACTGCGCGGGCGCCACCCGCGGCGGTGCCCGCGAGCTGACCCGGCACAACACCGTCGCCGTCGCCACGATCTGCGAGGCCCTGCGCCGCAGCGGATGCGGGGCGCGCCTCGTGCAGCTCGGGTGCGGCGCCGAGTACGGGCCCAGCCAGCCGGGGTCCTCCACCGCGGAGGACGCCGTGCCCAGGCCCGGCGGACCGTACGGAGTCAGCAAGCTCGCCGCCACCGAGCTGGTCCTCGGGTCGGGGCTCGACGCCGTCGTCCTGCGGGTCTTCTCGCCCGCGGGGCCCGGCACGCCGGCCGGCTCGCCGCTCGGGCGGCTCGCCGAGGCCATGCGGCGCGCCATGCAGTCCGGTGACGGCGAGCTCAAGCTCGGGGGCCTTGGCGTGCAGCGGGACTTCATCGACGTACGCGACGTGGCACGCGCCGTGCACGCCGCCTCGCTCTCCGCCGCCCAGGGCATCGTGAACATCGGCGCGGGCCGTGCCGTACGACTTCGTGACGCGGCCGCCGTCCTCGCGCGCGTCGCCGGGTACGGCGGAGCCCTGCACGAGCTCGACCAGGGGGCCCTGCGGCAATCCATCGGGCACCCCCGCACCGAATCCGACCACGGGAACCCCGCCGCCTACCCCTACCCGGACGGCTGCGGCAGCTGGCAGCAGGCGGACGTGCGCACCGCGCGCGACCGGCTCGGCTGGCGCCCCCGGATCAACCTCGAAGAATCACTCGCCGACATCTGGATGGAGGCGGCATGCCGCATCTGACCAGCACAGCCACAGGCACCGCACACACCGACGTACGTCTCGGCTTCGGCATCCCCGGTTTCGCGCACCCTCTCGTCGCACCGGGCGAATGGTCCGAACTGACCCGACCCGGTACCCCCTTGGACTGGGTCGTCCTGAACGTGAGCAGGGGGCCGGGGGACCGCCCCGACCCGCACTGCCTGGAGGCGGCGGGGCGGCTGCGGAACGCGGGCGTACGTGTTCTCGGTCACCTCGACGTGACGTACGGGGCGCGCAGTTTCGGTGAGCTCGTCTCCGACGCCCACCGCTACCTCGACTGGTACCAGGTCGACGGGTTCTCCCTCGACCGCTGTCCCACGGAGCGCGCCGCGCTCCCCGAGGTGCGCAGGACGGTCACGACGCTGCGGGCGCTCTGCGACGACGCCCACATCGTCCTGGGGCACGGCACCCATCCGTATCCCGGATACGCCGAATCCGCCGACCAGTTGGTGACCTTCACCGGCCCCTGGAGCGATTACCGCTGGTCACAGGTTGCCGAGTGGACCGCCGACTACCCGCCCGAGCGCTTCTGCCACTTCGTGCACGGGATGCCGCGCGGCCATCTCGACGAGGCGCTGCGCATCGCCCGCTGGCAGGGCGCCTCGACGATCTACTTCACCGACCGGGTGGACGTGGGAGGCGCGGCCGACCCCTGGGAGTCACTGCCCGGGTACTGGGACGAAATCGTCTCGCGCATCGGAACGGGTGTCTCGGAATGAAGAGGGGCGTGGCAGTGTTACGGACAGAACAACCGTTTCCACATACCGACCAACGGAGTCTCCGTGTCGCTGCCACCCCTGGTCGAGCCAGCATCTGAGCTCACCGTCGACGAGGTCCGCAGGTACTCCCGCCACCTGATCATCCCCGACGTCGGGATGGAAGGGCAGAAGCGGCTGAAGAACGCCAAGGTGCTGTGTGTCGGCGCCGGCGGCCTCGGGTCACCGGCGCTGATGTACCTCGCCGCGGCGGGCGTCGGCACGCTCGGCATCGTGGAGTTCGACGAGGTCGACGAGTCGAACCTGCAGCGCCAGATCATCCACAGCCAGGCCGACATCGGCCGCTCCAAGGCGGCGTCGGCGAAGGACTCCGTCCTCGGCATCAACCCGTACGTGAACGTGATCCTCCACGAAGAGCGGCTCGAAGCCGAGAACGTGATGGACATCTTCGGCCAGTACGACCTGATCGTCGACGGCACGGACAACTTCGCCACGCGATACCTGGTCAACGACGCCTGCGTGCTGCTCAACAAGCCGTACGTATGGGGTTCGATCTACCGATTCGACGGCCAGGCGTCCGTCTTCTGGAGCGAGCACGGCCCGTGCTACCGCTGCCTCTACCCGGAGCCCCCGCCCCCCGGCATGGTCCCGTCCTGCGCCGAGGGCGGCGTGCTCGGCGTGCTGTGCGCGTCCATCGGTTCCATCCAGGTCACCGAGGCGATCAAGGTCCTGGCCGGCGTGGGTGACCCGCTGGTCGGCCGCCTGATGATCTACGACGCCCTGGAGATGCAGTACCGCCAGGTCAAGGTCCGCAAGGACCCGGACTGCGCGGTCTGCGGCCCGAACGCCACCGTCACCGAGCTCATCGACTACGAGGCCTTCTGCGGCGTCGTGTCGGACGAGGCGCAGGAGGCGGCGCTCGGCTCGACGATCACTCCCAAGCAGCTCAAGGAGTGGATCGACGCGGACGAGAAGATCGAGATCATCGACGTGCGCGAGCAGAACGAGTGGGAGATCGTTTCGATCCCCGGCGCCAAGCTGATCCCGAAGAACGAGTTCCTCATGGGCACCGCCCTGGAGAGCCTTCCGCAGGACAAGAAGATCGTCTTGCATTGCAAGACGGGTGTCCGGTCCGCGGAGGTCCTCGCCGTGCTGAAGTCCGCGGGCTTCAGCGACGCGGTGCACGTGGGCGGCGGCGTGATCGGCTGGGTCAACCAGATCGAGCCCGAGAAGCCGGTCTACTAGGCGTAGCGCCTGAACGGAAAGGGGGCCCGCACCGAGAGGTGCGGGCCCCCTTTCGTTGCGAGGAAAGACCCGGCCTCAGGTCTCGCAGACCTTGCCGTCCTGGGGTGCCTTGCCGTTCAGGAGGTAGGCGTTGACCGTGTCGTCGACGCAGTCGCTGCCGCTGCCGTACGCCCCGTGGCCCTCGCCCTTCCAGGTCAGCTGGACACCGACCCCCTTGCCCAGCTCGTCCGCCATCTTGCGGGCGCCTTCGTAGGGCGTCGCCGGGTCGCCGGTGTTGCCGACGACCAGGATCGGGTCCGCGCCCGGAGCGCTCACGTCGGGGGAGTCGTGCAGCCCGTCCACCGGCCACTGATGGCACCAGCCCGCCGTGTCCCAGCCCATGAACTCACCGAACACCGGTGATATCTCCCGGAACTCGCCGAGCCGCGCCTTCGCCTGCGCGGGCGTCGTCCGGTCCTTGGCGTCGAGGCAGGCTATGGAGCGCTGCGAGTGGCTCGCGGTGCTGTAACGGCCGGACGCGGAGCGTTCGTTGTACGCGTCGGCCAGCCGGAGCAGCTCCGATCCGTCGCCCTTCTCGGCCTGCTCCAGACCGCTGGTCAGGGCCGGCCAGCTGTCCTTGCTGTAGAGCGTGACCGTGATGCCGGTGGTCGCCAGGGACTGGGTGAGCTTCCTGCCGCCCGATGCGGGCAGCGGCTCGGAGTCGAGGCGCTTGAGGAGGCGCACGATCTTCTGCGAGCCCGCCTTGGGGTCCTGGCCCGAGGACTTCAGGTAGTTCTCCAGGGCGCGCTGGAAGCCCCGCGCCTGGTTCTTGGCGTGGCCCAGCGAGTCCGCGGACGGGTCGACGACCGCGTCCAGAGTCAGGCGCCCCACCTTCTTCGGGAACAAGTGGGCGTACGTGCCGCCCAGTTCGGTGCCGTACGAGACGCCCATGTAATGCAGCTTCTCGTCGCCCAGCACCTGGCGCATCACGTCCATGTCCTGCGCGGCCTCGACCGTCGAGACATGTCCGAGGAACTGGCCCGCGTCGCGCGCGCAGCCCGCGCCGAATTCGGCCGCGTCCTTGAAGTACGCCGCTTCCTCGGCCGGGGTGTCCGGAGTCATGTCGACGGACCCCAGCGCGGCCTCGGTCTCCTTGTCGCTGCGGCAGCGCACGCCCTCGCTGCCGCCGACCCCGCGCGGGTCGAAGCTCACCAGGTCGTACCGGCCGCGCAGCGAGTCGTACATGTCGGCGAAGGACGGCAGCATGGAGACGCCGGAGCCGCCCGGCCCGCCGAAGTTGAACAGGAGCGAACCGATGCGCTCGCCCTTGCCGGTGGACCTGGTGCGGATCAGCGCGACGTCGATCGTCTCGCCGTCCGGCTTCTCGTAGTCCAGGGGGACCTTGAGGGTCGAGCACTGCCACTCGGGGCCGGGCGCGGGATCCTCGCCGACCGCCTTGCAGCCGCCCCAGTCGAGCTTCTGGGTCGTGAGCGAGGCGGGCAGGGTCGAGGAGGGGTCGGGTCTCGGCGACTGCTCGGGGCCGGTCGGCGCGGGCTTCGCGTCGTCCTTGTCCCCGCCGGAGCCGCCGCAGCCGGCGGTGAGTCCCGCCAGCAGTATTCCTGCGGCGGCCAGAGCTGCTGGCCGTACGAGACGCGGCATGGAGCGCTTCCCCCCTTGGAAGACAGCCTCAAAAGACAGTCAAGCCATACTAAGTGGGGTCACCGACAGTGGCTCCGGGGGGCGGCTTGGGGGAGACTTCGTGGGCCTTCGTGAGCTTTCGTAGGCCTTCGTGGGCCTTCGGGGGGCGGATTCCGGAGGGGCACGGCCTTGTCGCGTCAGGAGCAGACAGTGCCCTCCTCGGGCACCTTGCCGTCCAGGAGATAGCCGTTGACCGCGTTCCGCACGCACTTGTTCTTGCTGTCGTACGCCCCGTGCCCCTGGCCCTTGTACGTCAGCTCGACGCCGACGCCCTTGCCGAGCGCCTCCGCCATCTTCTTCGCGCCCTCGTACGGAGTGGCAGGGTCGCCCGTATTGCCGATCACGACGACGGGCGGCGCTTCCGGTGCGCTGACGTCCGGGTGTTCGGCGGCGCCGTCCACCGCCCAGTCGGTGCAGCCGACCATGCCCCACGCCAGGTAGTCGCCGAACAGCGGTGACGCCGAACGGAATTCGGGGAGCTTCTTCTCGACGTACTCCGGCGTGTAGCGCGCCTTGTCGTCCGCGCAGTTGACGGAGATGTTGGCGGCCTGCAAGTTGCTGTACGTGCCGTCCTCGTTGCGGCCGTTCATGGAGTCGGAGAGCGTCATCAGGAGCTTGCCGTCGCCGTCGTACGCCTGGTCGAGCCCTTCGGTGAGATACGGCCAGAAGTCCTGGGAGTACAGCGCCTGCGCGATGCCGTTCGTGGCGGCGGTCTGCGTCAGCTTGCGCGGGCCGCTGGCCGGCAGCGGCTTGGAGTCCAGCTTCTTCAGAAGCCCTGCGATCTTGTTCTTGACGTCCTGCTCGGTGTCGCCGACCGGGCAGTCCTCGATCTTCGAGGTGCAGTCCTTTGCGTAGTTGTCGAGCGCGAGCTGAAAGCCCTTGGCCTGGCCCAGCGAACCCTGTTCGGCCGTCTCGGTGGGGTCGACGACCGCGTCGAAGACGGCACGGCCCACCTTCTTGGGGAACAAGTGCGCGTAGACGCCGCCGAGTTCCGTGCCGTACGAGATGCCGAAGTAGTGCAGCTTGTCGTCGCCGAGCACCTGGCGCATCAGGTCCATGTCGCGGGCCGCGTCGGTGGTGCGCACATGGGGGAGCACCTTGCCGGAGTTCTTCTCGCAGGCTCCGTTGAAGCCCTTCACGTTGGCGACGAGCTTCTTCTGCTCGGCGTCGTCGTCGGGCGTGGCGTCCTCCTGGAAGTACGCGTCGAGCTTCTCGTCGTCCTCGCACTTCACGCCCGCGCTGCGGCCGACGCCACGGGGATCGAAGCTCACCAGGTCGTAGCGGGTGCGCAGCTTGGCGTAGTCCTGTCCGAAGGCGGGCAGCGTGGTGACGCCCGAGCCGCCGGGGCCGCCGAAGTTGAAGACGAGCGAGCCGATCCGCCGGTCCTTCTCGCCGCTCGCCGCGGCGCGGATCAGGGCGATGTCCACGGTGTCGCCCTTGGGCTTGTCCCAGTCGAGGGGGGCCTTCATGGTGGCGCACTGCCATGCGGCGCCGCCGGGCAGCGGGGAGGGAGCCTCGCCGCCGCCTTCGGCGGCATCGGGCGCCGGGCAGTCCTTCCAGCTGAGCTCCTGGGCCGACAGGTCCGAGTCCTTGGAGTCCTTGGGGGCCTTGGAACCGTCACCGCCGCAGGCCGCGAGGGACGCAGACAGCAGGACGACGGTGGCGGCGGCACGCGCCTTGTGGTTGGGCATGCTCCCCATCCTGCGGGGGGCGCAGACGGGGCGCACGGCTTGCTCGCCCTTCCGTGGTTGCTCGTCCTTCTGCGGCTTGCTCGCCCTTCCGTGAACAGGCCGCCTTCTTTAAAGAAGGCCCCCTTCTCCTCTAAAGAAGGCCCTTCCTCGTCAGGTGGTTGAAGAACAGCCAGCCCGGAAGCACCGGCAGCCACAGCGTGAGGAGACGGAACAGAAGCACGGCGGGCGCGGCCACGTCCTTGGGCACGCCCACCGCGACGAGGCCGAGGGTGAGCGTCGCCTCGACCGCCCCGATACCGCCGGGGGTGGGCGCCGCCGAGCCGAGCGCGTTGCCCGCCAGGAAGACCACGGCGACGCTGGCCAGGGTCAGCGGCTTCATCTCCGTGGTGCTGAAGGCCCGTACCGAAGCGTCGAGACAGAGCACGAACATGAGCGTCAGGAGCAGCATGCCGCCGATGCCGGTGAGCAGCTTCTGCGGGCGCTGCAACACGTCGAGCATGCGCGGCACGACGCCCGCGAAGAGCGAGCGCACGCGCGTGACGACGAACTTCCGCAGGAAGGGGATCGCGGTCACCACGAGCACGAGCACCGCGACGGAGAGGAGACCGGCGATGACGGTACGGGACGGCGACAGGGAGGGTGTCTTCTCCGTACCGGTCACATAACCGAAGATCATCAGCAGCATGATGTGCGAGCCGAGCCCGAACAGCTGCGAGGCCCCCACGCTCGCCACGGCGAGGCCGGAGCGCACTCCGGAGCGTTGCAGGAAGCGCGTGTTGAGCGCGACGCCGCCCACCGCTGCCGGGGCCACGATCTTCACGAACGACCCGGCGACCTGCGCCTGCACCGCCCGCAGGAACGGCACGCGCTCCGGCACGAAGCCGAGCAGGCTCATCGCCGCAGCGAAGTAGCTCAGCGCCGAACAGGCCACGGCCACGGCGACCCAGCCCCACTCGGCCTCGGCGACGATCGTGTTGAAGTCGACGTGGGTGAGCTGCGAGAGCAGGAAGTACGCGCCGATGGCACCGGCGATGAAGCTGATCAGCGTGCGCGGCCTGATCCGCTCCAGCTGGGCGGGCTCGACGGGCGCCTGCGGCCTGATGAGCAGCACCTGGTGGCGGATCTGGGTGAGCAGATCCTCCTCGCGGGCCTGTTCGAGCGCGACGTCTATGGCCTGCTTCTCGGCCTGCTTCTCCGCGCGTACGGTCTTGCGGTCGGGGCCCTTGGCGCCGTCGGCCTTCTCCGCCTCTTGTGCCGCCGCGCTGGCCTCCGCCTCCGCCGCGCGGGCCAGCTTGTCCTTGTGGGACGCCTCAAGGACCGCCTCGCGCTCGCGCTGCGACCGCTCCCTGGCCAGCTTGCGCAGGGTCCCGCGCGTCGAGCGGGTCAGGGCGATGGGCTGGAGCAGCGGGAGACAGTCGGCGACCGTGTCGGGGCCGAGCACGTCGAGGGCGGTGGCGACCGCGCGCTCGGCGCCCACGCGCAGCCCGAAGGCGGTCAGGAGCTGGGCGATGTCCATGCGCAGGACCAGGTCGCCCGCGGCGATCTCACCGCCGCGCAGGTCGGTCAGGATCACCGTGCCGGAACGATCCACCAAGATCGCGTCCCCCGTGAGCCTGCGGTGCGCGATCCGGCGCGACTGGAGCGCCTGCACCTGCCGCCAGGTGTCGCACAGCAGTTCATCGGTGATGACCTCGTCCGGCAGGGAATCGAGGGTGCGGCCGCCCGTGTGCTCGTAGACGAGCATCACCGCGTCGGGACCCAGCTCGGAGGTGGCGATCAGCTTGGGTGCGTTGGCCCCGGCCGCGATGGCCGCGTACGCGAGAAGGGCCTCCTGCTCCAGGGCCTGGCGCAGCGACTGAAGGCTGCGGCGCTGGGTGATGCCGCGCAGGGTGAGCCTGCGCCACACGCGGTAGAAGAAGCCCTGCGCCTGCTGCTCGCGGTCGATGACCGTGACGTCCAGGGGCGGGCCGTCCTCAAGGGTGACGAAATAGCGGCGGCCGCGGTCGCCGTGCTCGCTGTCGGGGGCGTCCTCGCGGGACGCGCTCACCGGGTGGAAGCCGACGTGCCGCAGGCCCGCGAGCAGCGTCTGGCCGGTGGGACGGACGTTCGGCGAGCCGACCGCGTAGAGCGTTCCGTAGGCCACGCTCCAGCCGAGCAGGACCGTCAGGATGATCGAGAACGGCGTCGTGTAGCCGGTGACCAGCATGGTGAAGGCGTCGAGCAGCAGCACCACCCACAGCACCACGCGCCAGCGCGGTCTGCGGGACATCCCCACCGCTGTCATATACGCGATGACCGGCGCCAGATAGCCGTGCACGGGATCGGTGAGCGCGTGCAGATCGCCGGGAGACGGCCTGGTCAGCGCCTCCTGGATGGAGTCAGGGGCGGCCTTGGCGACCCACAGGTCGGTGGCGAGCGTCACGCCGTGCGCGAGAACGGCCGCAAGGACACCGTCGGCGATGCGCAGCCCGTCCCGTTTGACGAGACGCTCGATGGCGAACGCGACGGGGACGAGCAGGACGCCGATGCTCGCGGTGAGGCCGGCGAACTTGATCAGGAGGTCGGGCGCCTGGTCCGTGCCCTTGTCGATGTCCTGGGCGAGCCCCGACGTCGTGCCGTGCGCGAACGCGGCGATGGCGAGGACCACGACGATCCCGAGGATGCCGACGAGCAGCCGCATCAGGTCCGAGGGGCGGTGCACGCGCGCGGCGAGCAGCGGTTCGTCACCGGCGACGCGGTCGGCGTGCGCGCCTTCGCTTTCGCCCTCTGCGCAGGCTTCGGGGGCGGGGGCGGGGGCTGGGGCGGAAACGGGGTCGGCGTGCGCGGAGGAGTCGCGCATGGAGGCGTCGTGCGCGTCCTGCCCGTCCCCGGTTTGTCCGGCCCCGGCCTGCCCGTCCTCGCTCCTGCCGGGCTTCTCGAACTTCTCGTGCTTCGTCAGGGAGTGCCCACCGGTGTCCGGGTGCGCCTCGGCCGCAGGGGTGCCCGCCGTCTCATCGGGGTACACATCCTGCTGCTCCGTCGCCTCTTCTTGATCTCGTATCACCAGTCACCGCCCGCACGATGGTGGCATGTCCCACCGACAGAGGGGGGCATCAGGGTGCAATGCGGGGCCGCATTGTGTTCACCGAGTTCCAGTTTGTCTCTTACCGCACACTCTGTCGCGGGCCGGTCACGGTGTCGGTGCCGTACGGCAGGATGGTCCGGATGAGCGAGGAGAGCGGAGCGGAGCAGGGGCTCTCGGCGTACCCGGAGTACGCCGAGCGGGTCTTCGACGTCGCGGAGCTGATCCCTCCGGGGCGGGTGATGACGTACGGCGATGTCGCGGAGTGGCTCGAGGAGGGCGGCCCCCGGCAGGTCGGCCGGGTCATGGCCCTCTACGGAGACGCGGTTCCGTGGTGGCGCGTGGTCCGCGCGGACGGCCGGCTGCTGCCGGGCCACGAACTGCGGGCCCTTGGCCACTACCGCGCGGAGGGCACACCGCTGCGCGAGGCGAGCCGTGCGGCCGAGGGCCATGTGCCGCGCCTGGACATGCGGCGGGCGCGCTGGGACGGCGCCGGTGCGCCCGAGGGCGGCGGGACGGCGGGTGGCGGCGCGGCTCGTGGCGGCGGCACGGCTCGTGGCGGCGCGTCGGGAAGCGGCGGTGCCGCTCTCCGGCAGGCTCCGGGGGCTCACACCTGACAGCTTCGGGCATCGCGCGGCGTCGCGGGGGGCCGGTGGCCCGTACGGGGGACGCCGGACGTTCCGCAGGCTGTCTGGCCCGTACGGGGGACGCCGGATGTCCCGCGCACCGGTCGGCTCGTACGGGGGAAGCGGCACGCCCCGCGCACCGGTCGGCTCGTACGAGGGAAGCGGCACGTCCCGCGCGCCCGCTGGCGTAGCGTCGACAGCACGCATTTTCCTCACCCCGTATCCCGGCTCGTAGCCCGCCCCGTATTCCGCCCCGTATCCCATCTCGTGTCTCACCCCCGCACCTCAGCCCACCTCGCACCGCGCGTGTCATCCACAGCCATCGCGCAGCCGTTTTTCACCACGTACACCCACCAGGACCGGCGACCCACGTGAGCTCCACTTCTTCCGCCCGGCACACCCGGCACCCGTCGCACCCCCAGGTGCGACAGGGGGCCCGGGGTGCCTATCGGCTGGTGCGCACTCCGCCGGTGCACGTGGATCCCCCTCGTCTTGACGCACGGCAGCGTGCGGTGGTTGACCACCCCGGAGGGCCCCTGCTCGTCCTGGCGGGGCCCGGCACGGGCAAGACGACGACCCTCGTGGAGTCCGTCGCCGCGCGGATCGCGAAGGGCACGGAGCCGGAGCGGGTCCTCGTCCTCACCTTCAGCCGCAAGGCCGCGGTGGAACTGCGCGACCGCATGGCGCTGCGCATAGGCGCGGCCAACGCCCCGCAGGCCACGACCTTCCACTCCTTCTGTTACGCCCTCATCCGCGCCCACCAGGACGCCGATCTGTTCGTCGAGCCGCTGCGGCTCCTCTCGGGTCCCGAGCAGGACGTGGCCGTACGGGAGCTGCTCGCGGGGCAGATCGACCTGGCGGGGGAGGGGCGTTCCCGGGTGCGCTGGCCGGACGAGCTGCGGGCCTGCCTGACGACGCGGGGCTTCGCCGACGAGGTGCGCGCGGTGCTGGCCCGCAGCCGTGAGCTGGGCCTTGGCCCCGACGCCCTGGATGCCTTCGCCCGGCGTGCGGGGCGCCCGGACTGGGGCGCTGCGGCGGCGTTCCTCGCGGAGTACCTGGACGTGCTCGACATGCAGGGCGTGCTCGACTACGCGGAACTGGTGCACCGCGCGGTGCTGCTCGCGCGGCGTCCCGAGGTCGCGCGAGCGCTGGGCGCGCAGTACGACGCGGTGTTCGTGGACGAGTACCAGGACACGGACCCGGCGCAGGTACGGCTGCTGCACGCCCTTGCCGGGGGCGGGCGCTCCCTGGTCGCGTTCGGCGACCCGGACCAGTCGATCTACACCTTCCGGGGCGCCGACGTGAACGGCATCTTGGAGTTCCCTTCCCGCTTCCCGCGCGCGGACGGCACCGAGGCGCCGGTCGAGGTCCTGACCACGTCCCGCAGATCGGGCTCCGGTCTCCTCGCCGCCACGCGCCTGCTCACCCGGCGCATGCCGCTGACCAGGCTGCCCGCCGAGAAGGTACGGGCCCACCGGGAGCTCTCCGCCGTCCGTGACGGCGGTCGCGTCGATGCGTACACGTATCCGACGTCCGGCGCGGAACTGGACAACATCGCGGACATCCTGCGCCGCGCGCACCTGGAGGACGGCGTCCCCTGGGGCGAGATGGCGGTCCTGGTCCGCGCCGGAGCCCACACGATCCCCGCGTTCCGCCGCAGCCTCACCGCGGCGGGCGTCCCCCTGGACATAGACGGCGACGACATCGCCCTGCGCCACGAGCCGGCGGTAACACCACTGCTGACGGCGCTGCGGGCGGTGGCGACATCGGTGGTGTCCGAGCCTGCGGGGGGCCGCGGGCTTCGGGGGGAGTTCGGGGCGGGTCCCGAGGCGGGGGACGAGCCCGAAGCTGCGCCCGGCACCGACGCCGACCCCGAGCCTTCGGCTGACTCCGTCCCGCAGGGCGACGGACCCGAGTCTTCGGCTGCCCCCGGCCCGCAACACGACGGACCCGCGCCCTCAACTGCCCCCGGCCCGCACGGCGGCGGGCCCGGCGCCGTGGCCCCCGTATGGCTCGACACCGAGACCGCGCTCGACCTCCTTGCGTCGCCCCTCGCCGGGATGGACGCCGCCGATCTCCGGCGGCTCGGGCGGGCCCTTCGTGCGGAGGAGCGGGCCGCGGGGAACCACCTGCCGCCGCCCTCCGACGAACTGCTGGCCAGAGCGCTCGCCGAACCGGAGCGGCTCGTCGCGCACGACCCCGCGTACGCGCGCGGCGCCCAGCGGCTCGGCGCGCTCCTCCGCAAGGCCCGTGAACGCCTCGCGGGCGGCGGCACCGCTGAGGAGGCGCTCTGGGAGCTGTGGGACGGCACACCGTGGCCGCGCCGCCTGGAGCGGACCGCACGCCGCGGCGGCGCCGCGGGGCGCAACGCGGACCGCGATCTCGACGCGGTCTGCGCCCTGTTCGCGTACGCCTCCCGCGCGGAAGAACGCACCGGAGGGCGCGGCGCCCTCAACTTCCTGGAGGAGACCGAGGCGCAGGACATCGCCGCGGACACCCTCAACCGCAGGGCCGTACGACCCGACGCCGTACGCCTGATGACGGCGCACCGGTCCAAGGGCCTGGAGTGGCGGCTCGTGGTGGTCGCCGGGGTACAGGAAGGCCTCTGGCCCGACCTGCGCCGCCGCGGCTCCCTCCTGGAGGCCGACCGCATCGGAAGCGACGGCCTCGCCGAGCCCCTCACCCCCGGAGCGCTCCTCTCCGAAGAGCGCCGGTTGTTCTACGTGGCCGCCACGCGCGCGCGTGAACGCCTCGTCGTCACCGCCGTCAAGGCGCCCGCGGACGACGGCGACCAGCCTTCCCGCTTCCTCACCGAACTCGGCGTGGAGCCCAAGGACGTCACGGGCCGCCCGCGCCGCCCCCTGGCCGTCTCCGCGCTCGTCGCCGAGCTGCGCTCCACCACCGTCGACCCGCGGGTCTCGGAGCCCCTGCGCGAGGCCGCCGCCCTGCGCCTGGCCAAGCTCGCCGCGCTGAGCGACGCCGACGGGCGCCCCCTGGTGCCGTCCGCGCACCCGTACCGCTGGTGGGGCATGTACGAGCCGACGGCGAGCGAAGTGCCCCTGCGGGACCGCGACAAGCCCGTCGTCCTCTCCGGAAGCGCCCTGGACCAGCTCGCAAACACCTGCTCCCTGCAATGGTTCCTGGGCCGCGAGGTGAAGGCGGACGCCCCCGCGACCGCCGCCCAGGGCTTCGGCAACGTGGTGCACGTCCTGGCCGACGAGGTCGCGTCCGGCAGGACACCCGCCGACCTCGCCGTCCTCATGGAGCGCCTCGACTCGGTCTGGGACGCGCTGGCCTTCGACGCCCCCTGGAAGTCGTCGCAGGAGAAGGAGCACGCGCGCGTGGCGCTCGAACGCTTCCTCCAGTGGCATGTGATGGACCGCGCGACCCGCACCCCCGTCAGCAGCGAGCACGACTTCGACGTGACCCTCGAAGCGGGCCCCTACGAAGTACGCGTGCGCGGCTCCATGGACCGCGTCGAACAGGACGCGCAAGGCCGTGCCTACGTAGTCGACTTCAAGACCGGAAAGCAGGC
The DNA here is from genome assembly GCF_040644915.1 of Streptomyces sp. NPDC046925. NCBI lineage: Bacteria > Bacillati > Actinomycetota > Actinomycetes > Kitasatosporales > Streptomycetaceae > Streptomyces > Streptomyces sp. NPDC046925. Next base: position 289,674 of record NZ_JBEYWZ010000006.1, read on the forward strand.
CCCCACCGCCGCGGAAGTGGCCCGCCACCCCCAGCTCGCCGTCTACCAGCTCGCACTGCGCGAGGGCGCGGTCGACGACGCCTTCGAAGGCGTACGTCCCGAAGCGGGCGGCGCGGAACTGGTGCAACTGCGCCAGGGCGCCGCCAAGAAGGACGGCGGCGACGCCCTCCCCAAGGTGCAGGCCCAGGAGCCGCTCGCCGGGGAGTGGGTCGGCGACCTCCTGGCCACCGCGGCCGGGAAGGTCCTCGACGAACGCTTCTCGCCCACCACGGGCCAGCACTGCACGCACTGCGCCTTCCGCGCCTCGTGCAGCGCCCGGCCCGAGGGCAGGCAGGTGGTGGAGTGAGTGACGGGTGGTCGGGTGACGGGGGCGGCACCAGTGCGGTTGGTGGCCAACCTCACGTCGCGGCGCTCGCGTTCATAGCAGCCTCACAGGCCATCTAAAGTCTCGGTAAAGCTGATTTGTGCACCAGCGACCCTCCGATCGTGCACCTTCCCGAGGAGATACAGACATGGCAGCCAACCGGAAGCTCATGGTCGCGGCAGTCGCCTGTGCCGCCGCCTTCGTCGGCATCACGGGATGCTCCAGCGAGGAGAAGGACCCCTTCGAGGGGATGAGCGCCGACAAGATCGCCAAGAAGGCGGCCGACGCGTCCAAGGGCGCGGGCTCCTTCAAGGTGACCGGCGAGGGCAAGCAGGAAGGCAAGCCGATCAAGGTCGACTTCTCCGTCGCCAAGTCCGGTGACTGCGAGGGGAAGATGGACGGCGGGGCGGGCGGCACCGCCGAGTTCCTCGTGTCCGGCGAGACCCAGTACATGAAGGGCGACGCGGCCTACTGGAAGAACGCGATGGGCGGCAGCGGCGGCCAGACCTCGCGCTTCGAGGACAAGTGGGTGAAGACGCCGAACAGCCAGGGCACGGGCGTCTGCGACGCGGACGCCATGTTCCAGTCCAAGGACCTCAAGAAGCTCAAGCGCGAGGACGACGCCGACGTCGACGGCAAGAAGGCGGCCGTGCTCACGAAGAGCGAGTCGGGCAAGAAGACCACCTTCTACGTCGCGGCCGAGGGCAAGCCGTACTTCCTCAAGGTCGTCACGGAGGACAAGTCGGACCCGGGCACGATGTACTTCTCCGACTACGGCAAGTCGGTCGCGATCAAGGCTCCGGCGCCGGACGAGGTCGTGGACCTCGAAGAGCTCATGAAGTCCTGACGTCCGGAACCTCCGACGTCCTGGCGCCCTGACGCTCCGACGTCCTGACGCTCTGACGTCCTGACGCTCTGAGCGACGGCGGTCACTGAAAGGCGGGTACGCCCCGATTGTCAGTGGCCGCCGCTAGCCTCTCTGACGTGGCACCTCGTATCACCGACCCCGAGCAGCTCAAAGAGCTCCTCGGCATCCCGTTCACCCCGGAGCAGACGGCCTGCATCACCGCGCCGCCCGCCCCGCAGGTGATCGTGGCCGGAGCCGGGTCGGGCAAGACGACGGTGATGGCGGCCCGCGTGGTCTGGCTGGTCGGCACCGGCCAGGTCGCCCCCGAGCAGGTCCTCGGCCTGACGTTCACGAACAAGGCGGCGGGCGAGCTGGCCGAGCGGGTGCGCCAGGCGTTGATCAAGGCCGGGGTCACCGACCCCGAGGCGCTTGACCCGGACCACCCGCCGGGCGAGCCGGTCATCTCCACGTATCACGCCTTCGCGGGCCGCCTCCTGACCGACCACGGGCTGCGCATAGGGCTCGAACCCACCGCCCGGCTGCTCGCGGACGCCACCCGCTTCCAGCTCGCCGCGCGCGTCCTGCGCGAGGCGCCGGGCCCGTATCCCGCGCTCACGCGCTCCTTCCCCGACCTCGTCAGCGACCTCCTCGCGCTCGACGGCGAGCTCGCCGAACACCTCGTACGGCCCGAGAAGCTCCGCGCGTACGACACCGAACTGCTGCACGCCCTGGAGGGCGCCAAGCTCTCCAACGCCGATCTGCGCAAGGTGCCGGACACGGCGGCGGCCCGGCTCGAACTGGCCGAGCTCGTCGTCCGCTACAGGGAGGCGAAGCGCTCCCGCGACCTCCTGGACTTCGGCGACCAGATCGCCCTCTCGGCGACGCTGGCCCGCACCCGCGCGGAGGTCGGCGAGATCCTGCGCGAGGAGTTCCGCGTCGTCCTGCTCGACGAGTACCAAGACACGTCGGTGGCCCAGCGCATCCTCCTGGCGGGCCTCTTCGGAGGCGGCACGGGCCACCCGGTGACGGCGGTCGGCGACCCCTGCCAGGCGATCTACGGCTGGCGCGGAGCCTCCGTGGCGAACCTCGACGACTTCCCCGAGCACTTCGCGTACGCCGACGGGCGCCCGGCAGCCCGCCACGCGCTCAGCGAGAACCGCCGCAGCGGCGGCCGCCTCCTCGACCTCGCGAACGGCCTCGCGGAGCCGCTGCGCGCGATGCACGCGGGCGTGGAGGCCCTGCGGCCCGCACCCGGCGCCGAACGCGACGGCATGGTGCGCTGCGCCCTCCTGCGCACGCACAGCGAGGAGATCGACTGGCTCGCCGACTCCATCGCGCATCTCGTGCGCACCGGCAAGGCACCCGGCGAGATCGCGGTCCTGTGCCGCACGGCCACGGACTTCGCGCAGATCCAGGGCGCCCTTGTCGCCCGCGACGTCCCCGTGGAGGTGGTCGGCCTCGCCGGGCTCCTGCACCTCCCGGAGGTCGCCGACCTCGTCGCCGTCTGCGAGGTGCTCCAGGACCCCGGCGCGAACGCCTCCCTGGTGCGCCTCCTGACCGGCCCGCGCTGGCGTATCGGCCCGCGCGACCTCGCCCTCCTCGGCCGCCGCGCACGCCTTCTCGTACGGCACGGGCACGCGACCCCGGACGACCCGGACCGGCGGCTCGCCGAAGCCGTCGAGGGGGTCGATCCCGCCGAGGTGATATCGCTCGCGGACGCGCTCGACACATTCCTGGAGACGCCCCTCGACGAGGAGACGGAGGACGACGGGCTGCCCTTCTCGCCCGAGGCGAGGGTGCGGTTCGCGCGCCTGGCCGCCGAACTGCGCGATCTGCGCCGCTCGCTGGCCGACCCCCTGATGGACGTGCTGCACCGCGTGCTCGCCGTCACGGGCCTCGAGGTCGAGCTGTCCGCGTCGCCGCACGCCCTGGCGGCCCGCCGCCGCGAGACGCTCTCGAATTTCCTGGACGTCGCCGCGTCCTTCGCCGCGAACGACGGCGGAGCGAGCCTGCTGGCCTTCCTCGCCTTCCTGCGGACGGCCGCGCAGTACGAGAAGGGCCTCGACAACGCCCTGCCCGGCGGCGAGAACACGGTCAAGGTGCTCACGGCCCACAAGTCCAAGGGCCTGGAGTGGGACGTCGTCGCCGTCCCCGGCCTCGTCACCGGCACGTTCCCCAGCACCCAGGGCCGCGAGAAGTGGACGGCACAGGGCAAGGTCGTGCCGCACGCGCTGCGCGGGGACGCGTCGACCCTGCCCGACATCGAGGCGTGGGACTCCCGGTCCATGAAGGCGTTCCACGAGGACATGAAGGAGCACCAGCGCACCGAGGAGCTCCGCCTCGGCTATGTGACCTTCACCCGGCCCCGCTCGCTGCTCCTGGGCTCCGGCCACTGGTGGGGGCCCTCGCAGAAGAAGCCGCGCGGCCCGTCGGACTTCCTGCGCGCGCTGTACGACCACTGCGTGCTGGGTTACGGGGAGATCGAGGCCTGGGCCGACGAGCCGGAGGAGGACGAGGAGAACCCCGCCCTCGCGGAGGCCGCCGCCGAGCACGCGTGGCCGCTGCCGCTCGACGACAGGTCCCTGGCCCGCCGCCGGGCCGCCGCGCAGACGGTCCTCTCGCATCTGGACGGCCTGACGGGGGAGACGGGCCAGCTGACGGGGGAGACGAACCAGGGGGCACCGGCCGTCGCCCGCTCGCACGCGGAGCCCCACCCTTCGGCGTACGACGACGCGCCACCGTCCGAGGACCCGGACTGGCCGCCCCCTCCGGAGGACGAAGAGCCGCCCTACGAAGAGCCGCCCTACGGAGAGGCCGAGCCGCCCGACGCCGACGCCGACACCGGTGACTGGGACTCCTGGACAGCGGCCCGTCCGGCGATCCCGCACCAGGCCGCCGCCCCGCCCTCCGTGACCGCCCGCCCGCACCCCGCCGACCCCGCTGCCGACCCCGGCCCGGAGGCAGCCCCCGGCCCCGAGGCAGCCCCGGAGGAGGCCCGTCTCACCCCCGAAGAGGCCCGCACGCTCGCCTCCTGGGACCGCGACCTGGACGCCCTCACCGGCGAACTCCTGCGCGCCAGGGAAGCGATCAGGGACGTCCCCGTACCGGCATCGCTCACCGCGTCCGAAGTACTGCGTCTGGCCGACGACCCGGAAGGCTTCGCGCAGGAGCTCGCGCGCCCCATGCCGCGCCCGCCGCAGCCCGCGGCCCGCCGGGGCACCCGCTTCCACGCCTGGATCGAGACCCGCTTCGAAGAGCTGCGCCTCCCGCTGCTGGCCCCCGAGGACCTGCCGGGCGGCGGCCCCGGCGAGGCCGAGATCGCCGACGAACGCGATCTGGACGCCCTCAAGGAAGCCTTCGAGCGCACCGAGTACGCCCACCGGGCCCCCCACCGCGTTGAGGTGCCCTTCCAGCTGACCCTCGCGGGCCGCGTGATCCGCGGCCGGATCGACGCGGTCTACAAGGAGGTCGACGGCGACGACGTGACGTACGAGATCGTCGACTGGAAGACCAGCCGCACCCGCACCGCGGACCCCCTCCAGCTCGCCGTCTACCGCCTGGCCTGGGCCGAGCTGCACGACGTGCCCCCGGAGTCCGTGAAGGCCGCGTTCCTGTACGTGCGCAGCGGTGAGACCTCGCGCCCCGCGCACCTGCCGGGCCGGGCCGAACTGGAGCGGATCCTCCTGGAGGAACCGGGCGGGCAGCCGGGTGACGAACCACCGGACGAATCGGCTCTCGAGGGCGGCTAGGCTCGTGACCATGAGCCAGTCCGTTGACAGCGACGTCAGTGGCGGCAGCGCCGTCCGTACGTTCATCCAGACCCACCGTGCCGCCTTCCTCGACGATCTCGCCGAGTGGCTGCGCATCCCGTCCGTATCGGCGCAGCCGGACCACGCGGACGACGTACGGCGCAGCGCGGACTGGCTCGCCGCCCAGCTCAAGGAGACCGGCTTCCCGACCGTCGAGGTGTGGGAGACGGCGGGCGCTCCCGCCGTCTTCGCCGAGTGGCCCTCCGGCGACCCGCAGGCCCCCACGGTCCTCGTCTACGGCCACCACGACGTGCAGCCTGCGGCCCGCGAGGACGGCTGGCACACCGAACCCTTCGAGCCCGTCGTCCAGGGCAACCGCCTCTACGCGCGCGGTGCCGCCGACGACAAGGGCCAGGTGTTCTTCCACACACTCGGCGTCCGCGCCCACCTCGCCGCCACCGGCCGCAGCGCCCCCGCGGTGAACCTGAAGCTCCTCGTCGAGGGCGAGGAGGAGTCGGGCTCCCCGCACTTCCGCGCGCTGATCGAGGAGCACAAGGAGCGCATCGCGGCGGACGCGGTGATCGTCTCGGACACCGGCATGTGGTCGGAGGACACCCCCACGGTCTGCACCGGCATGCGCGGCCTGGCCGACTGCGAGATCGAGCTGCGTGGACCCGACCAGGACATCCACTCCGGTTCCTTCGGCGGCGCCGTGCCGAACCCCGCGACCGCCGCCGCGCGCCTCGTCGCCGCGCTGCACGACGAGCACGCGCGCGTGGCCGTCCCGGGCTTCTACGAAGGCATCACCGAACTCACCGACCGGGAGCGCGAACTCTTCGCCGAGCTGCCCTTCGACGAGGAGAGCTGGCTGCGCACCGCCAAGTCGCACGCGACCCACGGAGAAGCGGGCCACACCACCCTGGAGCGCATCTGGGCCCGCCCCACCGCCGAGGTCAACGGCATCGGAGGCGGCTATCAAGGACCGGGCGGCAAGACGATCGTCCCGTCGTCCGCCTTCCTGAAGCTCTCCTTCCGGCTCGTCGCGGGCCAGGACCCGGACCGCGTCGAAGAGGCCGTGCGCACCTGGGTCGGCGAGCAGCTGCCGAACGGAATCAGCCACACGATCACCTTCGGCGCCGCCACCCGCCCGTGTCTGACGCCGCTCGACCACCCCGCCCTGCAGTCCGTCGTACGGGCGATGGGCAAGGCCTTCGAGCAGCCGATCCGCTTCACCCGCGAGGGCGGTTCGGGACCGGCGGCCGACCTCCAGGATGTACTCGCCGCCCCCGTGCTCTTCCTGGGCATCTCCGTGCCGTCCGACGGCTGGCACGCACCGAACGAGAAGGTCGAGCTCGATCTGCTCCTCAAGGGCGTCGAGACGACGGCCTACCTGTGGGGCGATCTCGCCGAGCACTGGCGCGGTGCACACTGAGCCGCGCCTTGACGACCTTGCCGCACCACCCATTCCATCGGGGGAGTTGGAAGCACCTGTGACCACCTGGACCGACCGCACCGCTGACCGTCCCGTCTCGCTCACCGCACCGAGCGGCATCGATCGCGCAGCCCACCACCGCCTCGACGAGGCCTGGCTCGCCGCCGCCTGGAGCCACCCCACGACACGGGTCTTCGTGGTCTCCGGCGGCCAGGTGCTCATCGACGAGACGCCCGAAGGCACCACCGAACTGGTGATGACGCCGACCTTCGAAGCGCCCCTCACCGAAGCCCACCGCTACTTCCTGGGCACGGACGACGACGGCGTCAGCTACTTCGCGCTGCAGAAGGACTCCCTGCCCGGCCGCATGGACCAGCAGGCGCGCCCGGCGGGCCTGCGCGAGGCGGGCCTCCTCCTGTCGCCCCGCGACGCGGGCCTGATGGTGCACGCCGTGGCCCTGGAGAACTGGCAGCGCCTGCACCGCTTCTGCTCGCGCTGCGGCGAGCGCACCGTCATCGCGGCGGCCGGCCACATCCGCCGCTGCCAGGCGTGCGGCGCCGAGCACTACCCGCGTACGGACCCGGCAGTGATCATGGCGGTCACGGACGACGAGGACCGCATCCTGCTCGGCCGCCAGGTGCACTGGCCCGAGGGCCGTTTCTCGACCCTCGCGGGCTTCGTGGAGCCCGGCGAGTCCATCGAGCAGTCCGTGCGCCGCGAGGTCTGGGAGGAGGCCGGTGTCGTGGTCGGTGACGTCGAGTACGTCGCCAGCCAGCCCTGGCCGTTCCCCTCCAGTCTCATGCTGGGCTTCATGGCGTCGGCGACCTCTTCGGAGATCAACGTCGACGGCGAGGAGATCGAGGAGGCTCGCTGGTTCTCCCGGGAGGACCTGCGGGCGGCGTTCGAGTCCGGGGAGGTTCTGCCGCCCTACGGGATCTCGATCGCGGCCCGGCTGATCGAACTCTGGTACGGAAAGCCGCTGCCGAAGCCGGGCAGCGTCGGCTGAGTCCCCGCCGCGCGCCGTAACGCACGCGTACGCGAGAAGACCCCCGCACCGTGAGGTGCGGGGGTCTTCTGTGCGGAGCGGGAGACTCAGGCGGCGATGGCCTGCTTCACCTGGGCGAGGCTCGGGTTCGTCATCACGGACTCGGTGCCCGCGTCGGAGATGACCAGCAGTGTCGGAACCGTCTGGTTCCCGCCGTTCGCCTTCTCCACAAAAGCCGCGGAATCCGGGTCGTGCTCAATGTTGATCTCGTTGTACGTGATGCCCTCGCGGTCCATCTGGCCCTTGAGCCGGCGGCAGTAGCCGCACCACGTGGTGCTGTACATCGTCACAGTGCCCGGCATGTGTCTCGCGCTCCTTTGTTGCTCGGGGTGCGTCATCGCAATGACCTGAACGTACGTGATGCGGCCACCATTCCCGCATTAGTACGACTGCGGGGGCATCCCTGTGGACAACCGGCTCATGCGCCTCCGGCGACCTGGCAGCATGGCGGGGTGACAGCAGCAACGCACTCCACCCTCTTCCCGCAGGTTCCGGACTCTGCCGACGCGGTGCTCGCCGGGCTCGACCCCGAGCAGCGCGAGGTGGCCACCGCCCTGCACGGGCCGGTGTGTGTCCTGGCGGGCGCGGGGACGGGCAAGACACGGGCGATCACGCACCGGATCGCCTATGGCGTGCGGGCCGGAATCCTCCAGCCCGCCAGCGTGCTCGCCGTCACGTTCACCAACCGCGCGGCGGGCGAGATGCGCGGCCGCCTGCGCCAGCTCGGCGCCTCCGGGGTCCAGGCGCGTACGTTCCACTCCGCCGCCCTGCGCCAGCTCCAGTTCTTCTGGCCGAAAGCAGTCGGTGGCCAGCTGCCGAGGATCGTCGACCGCAAGATCAAACTCGTCGCGGACGCGGCGGCCGCCTCCCGCATCCGCCTGGACCGCAATGAACTGCGTGACGTGACCAGCGAGATCGAGTGGTCCAAGGTCACCCAGACCGTCCCCGCCGACTATGCGGCCGCCGCCGCGAAGTCGGGCCGCCTGATCCCCCGGGACGCGGCGGAGATCGCCCAGATCTACGGCGCGTACGAAGACCTCAAGCGCGACCGCTCCGTCATCGACTTCGAGGACGTCCTGCTCCTGGCCGTCGGCATCCTCCAGGACCGCCACGACATCGCCGACCAGGTCCGCGCCCAGTACCAGCACTTCGTGGTCGACGAATATCAGGACGTCAGCCCGCTCCAGCAGCGCCTCCTGGAGCTCTGGCTCGGCGACCGCGACAGCCTCTGCGTCGTCGGCGACGCCAGCCAGACGATCTACTCCTTCACCGGCGCGACCCCCGACCACCTGCTGAACTTCCGCACCCGCCACCCCGGAGCGACGGTCGTCAAGCTCGTCCGGGACTACCGCTCCACGCCCCAGGTCGTCCACCTCGCCAACGGCCTGCTCTCCCAGGCCCGCGGACGCGCCGCCGACCACCGGCTCGAACTGATCTCCCAGCGCGACGCCGGAGCCGAACCGGTCTACATGGAGTACGCGGACGAGCCCGCCGAGGCCGAAGGCGCCGCCCGCCGCATCCGCGCCCTCATCGCCGACGGCGTCCCGGCCAGCGAGATCGCGATCCTCTTCCGCACGAACTCCCAGTCCGAGATCTACGAACAGGCCCTCGCCGACGCCGGTGTGCCCTACCAGCTGCGGGGCGCCGAGCGGTTCTTCGAGCGCACCGAGGTCCGTGAGGCGGGCGCGGCCCTGCGCGGCGCGGCCCGCTTCGGGGGCAACGACTCCCTGCTCGACGACGTCGTGGACCTGCCCTCGCAGGTGCGTGCCGTCCTTTCGACGAAGGGGTGGACGACGGAGCCGCCCGCCGGCTCCGGCGCCGCCCGTGACCGCTGGGAGTCCCTGGCGGCCCTGGTGCGCCTCGCCGAGGACTTCGAGCGGGCCAAGCCGGGGGCGACGCTCGCCGACCTGGTGGGGGAGCTCGACGAGCGCGCGAACGCCCAGCACGCCCCGACCGTCGAGGGCGTCACCCTCGCCTCGCTGCACGCGGCCAAGGGCCTGGAGTGGGACGCCGTCTTCCTGGTCGGCCTCGCCGAGGGCATGATGCCGATCACGTACGCCAAGACCGACGAGCAGATCGAGGAGGAGCGCCGCCTCCTGTACGTGGGGGTCACCCGGGCCCGTGTCCGGCTCTCCCTCTCGTGGGCGCTCTCCCGCTCTCCGGGCGGTCGCGCGGGGCGCCGCCCCAGCCGCTTCCTGGACGGGCTTCGCCCCGGTTCGGGGGCGGGCTCCGCGGCGCGCGCGGCGGGCGGCGGGCCCGGCGGCATCGAGCGCGGCTTCGGCAGCGGCGGCGAGGAGAGCGGCGGACCCAGGGGCCGCAGGCGGACGAGCAAGTCCCCGGCCCGGTGCCGGGTCTGCGGGCGGTCCCTGACCGACGCGGGCGAAATGAAACTCATGCGGTGCGAGGACTGCCCGTCCGACATGGACGAGGGGATCTACGAACGGCTGCGGGAGTGGCGTTCGGGCCAGGCGAAGGAGCTGGGACAGCCCGCGTACTGCGTGTTCACGGACAAGACTTTGATCGCCATCGCGGAGGCCGCACCCGACGAGGAGGGGGAGCTGGCCCGGATCCCTGGCGTCGGCGTGCGCAAGCTCAATCGCTACGGATCTGATGTCCTCGCCATTTGTGCAGGTGAGGACCGTGTAAGGGGCGCCGATGGCAACTGATTCAAACTCGTCGAAAAAATAGTTTGCGCATGCGCAAGGAAGACCCATAGGTTCTTAAGCACGGGAACGGCGGCTTCTCCGAAGCCCTCGCCTCGTGCTGTACTTAATAGTCCGCCCGCAGGATCGGTTCCGGCCGATCCCATAGACGCCGAGAGGAGGCGATTCCAGTGATCAGCATCAACGACAGCTTCGTCAGCACCGCCAAAATGACCGATCGCTCGGCCGTCGCTTCCTGCCTGCTCGGCTTCTCGAACGAGGGCACCGGTCTGTCCGGAGGCATCGCTGCTGCCGCCGCCGTCCGTCCGGAGTCCTCTGTCCTGCCGCTGACCCTCCCTCGCATCGCCCGCACCGCTCTCAACGGTCTTCCGATGCGCGAGGTCAATGAAGGCAGCGAGCGAGCGACCAAGGCACCGGCAGCAGTAGTGACGGCACAGGCGCAGGCCTATGCCTTTGCCGCCGCCGGTGCCGGAGCCAAGAAGCGCACGACCCAGCAGCAGACGCAGCACCACCACACGATGTGGGCCTTCCGTGGGCTCGAACCCTGGAGTGATCCAGTCTGATCCTCGATCAGACCGGCGCCTTCAGGGCCGCGGAACCCCACCCGGGATCCGCGGCCCTTTTGTTTTCCCGAAAACGGGATGACGGAGTGAAGGGGCCGAGCAAGACCCGGTACCAGCCGCCAACCGGCCGACCCAGGCCGGCACGACCAGACGAGGAAAACACCACCGTGCAACTCGAAGCGCACGCCCCGTCCGTACCGCCTTCAGAGACTCTCTCCCCGCCCGCTCCCACGGAGGACCCGACCTTGACTCCCCTCACCGCGCTCACCGCGCTCGACGACGCCATCGAGAACCTCGGCGTACCCGTCCCCTGCCGCGCCTACGACCCCGAGGTTTTCTTCGCCGAGTCGCCGGCCGACGTCGAGTACGCCAAGTCCCTCTGCCGTACCTGCCCGCTGATGGAGGCCTGCCTCGCCGGCGCCAAGGAGCGGCGTGAGCCGTGGGGCGTCTGGGGCGGCGAGCTCTTCGTCCAGGGTGTCGTCGTCGCCCGCAAGCGGCCGCGTGGCCGTCCGCGCAAGAACCCGGTTGTTGCCGCATGAACGCCATCGGAACGATCGATCGCCCCCTGACGCACGACCCCAAGAAGCAGGCCCCGATGAAGGCAGCCACCGCCGAGCCCGCAGGCTCCGCCACCCCGGACTTCTCCACCACCGGCGCGAACGACTCGCGCCAGAACAGGACCCGCGAAATGCAACTCATCCCAGAAGCCCTGGCGCGTGCGCATATGCACGAACGCATGCTGGAAGCCGAGGCTCAGCGTCCGGCCGCCCGCCTGATGGCGGCTCGCCGGATGCAGCGCCGCGCCGAGCGCGCGTCGCTGCGCGCCAAGCGCGCGCTCGCCTTGGCCGTCATGCAGTGACGAACCGACGCACTGCCTGAGGCACACCACGAAGCCCGCGGGGGCCGGTCCGAACGGACCGGCCCCCGCGGTGCGTTGTGCCGGGCGAACCTCCGCGCGCGGCGATAGGGTCGTCGGGTGGACCAGCAGAATCCCCAGCCCGCTGACGCCGGGAATCTCGTGTGCTCCCGCTGCGGCACGGTGGCCGAAGGCGCGCCGCTCACCTGGACCTGCTCCGTGGAGAACGGCGCCCATCGCTACTTCTGCGACACCTGCGCCCGCGAGAACCTCAGGGCCATCGAGGGGCGGCTCGACTCACCCTGGTGGTGAGGGCGGGCCACGCTTCTCAGGCGCCGGCCGCCGGGTCGTCCGCCTCCTGCTCTTCCTGCTCCTGCGGCTCCTCCTCCACGAAGCCCGGCAGCCACTCCTCGAGTTCGTCCCGCATCCGGACCGTCGCCCCGAGCTGACACAGCACCCCGATCGTGCTCAACGTCACACGGTGGATCAGCAGATACGACGGCGGGAGGTTCAGCCGCTTGCCCAATTGGTAGGCGGGGGAGCGGGGATCGGCCACCCGCGCCGCCTGCCCGCGTATCCAGCCGCGGGTGAAGGTGAACTCCTCCACCAGCATGGGCTCGATGATCGGCAGCAGATAGTCGAGGACCGCGTCCGGGTCGAGCTCCACGGAATCCTGGACGAAGCCCTCCTCGCACAACATCGCGTAGACCGCGTCGGCCTCGCCGTCGAGCGTCATCCGCAGGGAGCGGCCGATGGTCGGGGGCAGTCCGCCGGGCAGCCGGTCCACCGTGCCGAAGTCGAGGACCCCGAGCCGGAGGCCGCCCTTCTCGTCGGGCAGCAGCCGGAAGTTGCCCGGATGCGGGTCGGCGTGCAGCAGTCCGGTGCGCGCCGGTCCCGAGAAGAGGAAACGGGCAAGGAGCTGTCCCGCCCGGTCCCGCTGCTCCTGGGTGCCGTCGGCGATCACGTCCGACAGCGGTATCCCGTCGACCCACTCGGTCACCAGGACCTGCTCGCCCTGGTGCACCACGTCCGGCACCAGGACATCCGGATCGTCCGCGAACTCCTCGGCGTGCGCGTGCTGCGCCTCGGCCTCCAGGCTGTAGTCGAGTTCCTCGGAGACCCGGTCGCGCAGCTCCGCGATGAGCGGCTTGATGTCCATCCCCGGAACCAGCGGCCCCAGGAGCCGGGCGAACCGGCTGAGCTGGTTCAGGTCGGAGAGCAGTGCCTCGCCCGCCCCCGGATACTGCACCTTGACCGCGACCTCGCGCCCGTCCGCCCACACCGCCCGGTGGACCTGGCCGATCGACGCCGCTGCGGCAGGCTTGTCCTCGAACTCCAGGAACAGCTCGCGCCAGTCGTCGCCGAGCCGCTCGGCAAGGACGGCGTGCACGGTGCGGGTCGGCATCGGCGGCGCCGCTTCCTGCAGCTTCGTCAGCGCGGCGCGATAGGGCCCGGCGACCTCTTCGGGAAGCGCCGACTCGAAGACCGACAGGGCCTGGCCGAACTTCATGGCTCCGCCCTTGAGCTCGCCGAGCACCTTGAACAGCTGATCCGCAGTGCGCTGCTGCAGCTCACGGCCCACGATCTCCGCCGACTTGCCCCCGATCCGCTTGCCGAGCCCCCAGGTCGCCCGCCCGGCGAAGCCGAGTGGCAGCGCGGCCAGTTTGGCGGTACGGGTTACCGCCTTCCGGGGAAGATCAGACATGCGCCCCTCCAAGTCCCAGACAGCCACGCCTCAACAGGCGGTTACCCGACCATTGTGTCGTGCGGCTCTTTGTCCCCGGCGGGGTGTTCCCCCTTATCCACCACACCCGCCCCGCACGGGCACGCGAGATGCGGTGGCACCGGCCGTGCATGCCAGTCGAGTCCCGGCACGGACGCCTCCCAGCGGACTCCCGCGCTCGCCGGCGCCGCCCCGTCAAGCCCGTCCAGAAAGGCCAGGGCATGCGCCGCGGCAAGGCCGGCAACGGTGGTCGAAAGGGCCAGGTCGCACGCGGTGACATGACGCGCGCGTCCCGAACGCCACTGCGCCAGCATGCGCGGCCAGGTGGGATCCCGCTCCGCACGCCCGAGCGCGATACAGCCCGCGCAGGCCGTCGCCCCCGGGAGGACGAGCGGCCCCACCACTCCGGTTCCCTCGATCACCCCGGCATAAAGATGCGGTGTCCCCGACGCGACGAGCGGCTCGGCGGTCAGCGGGTCGGGGGCGTGTGCGTCGAGCCCGTCCCGCGGGGCGATGATCACGAGGGAGAGCGCAGGCTCCCCTTCTCCCACCGCTCCCGCTTCTCCCCCTACCCCCGTCGCCCCCGCGTCTCCCGCCGCCCCCGCTGCCCTCCGGACCCGGCGGGGCGGACGGTCCGGGGCCCACTGCCGCACCGCCTGTCGCGCCGCCGCGTCCCTGCGGCTGCCGATCGCGTCGGTGGGCAGGCCGCCCGGCGCCACGTCCCGGGGCTCGACGACTCCTCCCTCCATCACGTCCACCTGCCCGACTCCCGCCCCGGACAGAACCGAGGCCACCACCGCACCCACCCGTCCCGCGCCCCGGACCCTCACCCGCATCGCGCGGCGCGCCGCCAGCTTCCGCATCCCCTCGCCGGGCCCGGCGGTCACGACCGACAGGGAAGCCAGATCCGGGCGCAGCCGGTCCATGGCCAGATCCCGCTTGCGCAGCGCGTCGGCCGCCGCGCCGCCGCCCGTCGCGTCGTCGAGGAGACCGGCCGCGGAAAGCCGCCGCACGAGCTTGTCCACGTGACCGTCGGGCAGGCCCATCCGCTTGCCCTCCTCGCGCAGCAGCGGCAGCCCGCGTGTCCCGTCCAGAAGCTGGAGAAAGCTGCCCGTCGCCGTATCCACTGGTCCGAGCGTCAGGGCGTGAGCGGGCGCCACGCCGAACTGGATGGTGTTCAGATCGCGCCAGCCGCGCCGCAGCGCCGGCTTCAACATCGGATGCATGGTCGTCCCCCCGTGGTCATCCGGCGCTGCCCGTCCCCGCCCGCATCGCCGGTCGACAGCCAGGATGCCCGTCCCGGTCGAAGGCCGCCGAGCGTTGTCCACAGGCATGGGGTATTCGTCGTACTAATCGATCGCACGGGGAGCGATACCCCGCCGAACCGTCCCGGAGGCGGGACTTCCCCCACACCCAGCGGGTAACGTCGGGGCGTGCCCGCCGACCCACTGCACCGCGCCGGAAACCCACAGCGCAGCATGACCAGCCCGCCGCCACCCGGCTCCGGGGTGAGCGCGGTCGAGGTCAGACGAAGCGCCCGCCGCCGCAGAACGGTCTCCGCGTACCGAGAGGGCGATCGCACCGTCGTGCTCATCCCCGCCCGCATGTCCGAGGCCGAGGAACAGCGCTGGGTCAACGTCATGCTCGACAAGCTCGCGGCCCAGGAGAGCAAGCGGGTCCTGGGCGACGCAGAGCTCTCCGAGCGGGCCGAGCGCCTCTCCGAGCAGTACTTCGACGGCCGGGCCAGGCCCACGTCCGTTCGCTGGGTCACGAACCAGAACACCCGGTGGGGATCGTGCACCCCCTCGGAGGGCAGCATCCGGCTTTCGCACCGGCTACAGGGCATGCCCGAGTACGTCGTGGACTACGTCCTCGTCCACGAACTCGCGCATCTCCTCGTGCCCGGACACGGGTCCGACTTCTGGCGGCTCCTCGAGGCCTACCCCCGCACGGAGCGGGCCCGCGGTTATCTCGAAGGGGTGGTCGCGGCCGACCGGCTGCCCCATCTGCCCGCCGCTCGCGACGAGTGAACTTCCGCCGTTCTCGGAGGTTGTGTACCGGCTCTGTACCGGCTTGGTCCGCTGTCGGACTTTGCGGTTAGCCTGGCGCGACGCATTTACATTCGGGATGGGGGACGGTCGTTACGTATGGCCAGGGAATTCCAACGCGGCCACAAGGCCAAGATCAGTGACCTCACCGCGGGCACCGATCTGTACGTAGGCGTGCAGATCTCCGCCCCCGGACTGAGCTTCGACATCAGTTGCTTCGGCCTGGACGCGGACGAGCGCCTCTCGGACGACAGTTACTTCATCTTCTTCAACCAGCCGAAGTCGCCAGAGGAGTCCATCCAGCTCCTGGGCGCGCAGGCCGGTGACACGGAGTCCTTCCGGGTCACGCTCGACCGCATCCCGGCGAAGATCCAGAAGTTGTCGTTCACCGCGACGATCGACGGCGCCGGACAGATGTCGCAGGTCGCCCCCGGGTACATCCGGATCGTCGCGGGCGGCGAGGAAGTCGCCCGCTACTCCTTCAACGGCGCGGAGTTCTCCACGGAGCGTGCCGTGATGCTGGGCGACTTCTACATGAAGGACGTCTGGCGGTTCGCCGCGATCGGCCAGGGCTTCGACGGCGGTCTCGACGCGCTCCTGAGGAACTTCGGCGGCGAGGTCGCCGAGGAGGAGCCCGCACCGCAGGCACCCCCGGCCACCGGCGCCCCGTCCTTCGCGCCGCCGGCCCAGGCCGCCGCGCCGCCCGCGTTCGGCGCCCCGGCGGGCCCCGCGCAGACCCCGGCTCCGGCACCCGCGCCCGCTCCGGCCCCCGCGCCCACCCCTGCTCCGGCCCAGAACTTCGCGCCGCCGCAGGGTGCCGCTCCGCCGCCTGCCCCGGCCCCGGTCGACCCCTCCGTGCACGCGGCGCAGACCATCGTGGCCCCGATGAACCAGCCGCCGGGCGGCACGATCCCGCCCCCGCCGCCCGAGCCCTACGGGCAGCCGAAGCCGCACTACGCCCAGGTGCCCGGCCAGTCGGCGCCCCCGCCGCCCGGTTACGGCCAGCAGCCCGGCGCTCCGATGCCCCCCGGCTACGGCCAGCAGCCCCCCGGCCAGTTCCCCGGTCAGCCCGCGGCCCCGCAGGGCGCCGCCCCGCAAGGAGCAGCCCCGCAGGGCGCCGGTGTGTCCGCCGCCCTCCAGAAGTACCGCGAGGCACCCACCGGGCAGCGCTGGACGCAGCAGAACGAGAAGCTGGTCCGCGTCGACCTCGGCGTCAGCGAGCAGGCCGTACTCGCCCGGCAGGGCAGCATGGTGCTCTACCAGGGCAAGGTCGAATTCAGCTACAAGGGCGCGGGCTTCGCGGGCCGCGTCGTGGGCAACGCGACCGGCCAGGAGATGCAGCTGATGCGCTGCTCCGGCCGCGGTCAGGTCTTCCTCGCCGAGGAAGCCACCCACCTGCACCCCATCGAGCTCCAGGGCGACGCGATCTGTGTCTCCGCGGAGAACGTCCTCGCCTTCGACGAGTCGCTCCAGCACGAGGTGCGCAGGATCGAGGGCCACGGCATCCCCGGTGGCGCGCTCTTCGTGATGCAGTTCCAGGGCACCGGCACGGTCATCGTCAAGACGCACGGCGTGCCCGTCGTCCTGCCCGTCACGCCGACGACGTTCGCTGACTGCCACGCCGTGGTCGCGTGGTCGGCGGCGGCCCAGGCGATCGTCTCCAGCCAGGTGCGGCTGCGCAGCAACGCGTACGCCGGTTCCACGGGGGAGAGCGTGAACCTCCAGTTCCGGGGCGCGCCCGGAAACTTCATCATCGTCCAGCCGTTCGAGGTCTGAGGGAGCCCGTCATGAATCAGCAACTCGCGGGCTTTGCCCCGGCGCCTGTCGCCGCCCGCATGGAGAACCACGGCCACCACATGCTCAAGGTGGCGATGCAGACCGGAAACGACCTCCTCGCGCGCGTGGGCTCGATGGTCGCCTACGAAGGCTTCGTGCAGTACGAGCCCAATCCGCCCGCCGTCCGCCAGGTCGCGCGGGAGTGGATGACCGGCGAGGGCGCACCTCTGATGAAGTGCTCCGGAGACGGCCTGCTCTATCTCGCCGACTACGGAGCCGATGTCGTCGTCATCAACCTCGCGGGCGACTCGCTCTCGGTGAACGGCACGAACCTCCTGGCCTTCGACACGTCCCTCCAGTGGGGCGTGGAGCGCGTCAAGGGCATGGCCAAGTTCGCGGGCCAGGGCCTGTGGAACGTCAAGATCTCCGGCCAGGGATGGGTGGCGCTGACCTCCCGCGGCACCCCGATCGTCGTCGACTGCGGCCGCGGCGAGGACGAGACCTACGTCGACCCGGACGCCCTGATCGCCTGGTCCCCGAACCTCAAGGTGAAGGGCAAGCGCAGCTTCAAGGCCGGTTCGCTCATCGGGCGCGGCAGCGGCGAGGCCTACCAGATGGGCTTCTCCGGAGAGGGCATCGTCGTCGTACAGCCCAGCGAGGACAGCACCGACCGTCTCCGAGCCCGGGGCTGAGGGGGAGCAACACACCATGCAGAGCCCACTTTTCGCGCACACCGAGCAGCAGACTCAGGAGCGCTACACCGTCCAGAACCCGCAGCTGCTGCGGATCGCCCTCGAGGGCCACGACGACATCCTGGCCCGCAAGGGCGCCATGGTCGCCTACCAGGGGCTCATGGAGTTCGACGCGGAGTACCAGAGCCAGGGCAACCAGCGGGCCCGCGCGCACACCGGCGAGGGCCTGGACCTGATGCGCTGCCACGGCCAGGGCACGGTCTATCTCGCGAACCTCGCCCAGTACATCCACGTGGTGGACGTGGACCAGGACGGTCTGACCGTGGACAGCAGCTATGTCCTCGCGCTCGACTCGTCGCTGACCCACCAGGTCATCGCCGTGGACAGCCAGTACGGCATCTCCGGCTCCGGCAAGTACCAGCTCAACATCACGGGCCGCGGCAAGGTCGCCCTGATGACCTCGGGCCAGCCGCTGATGCTCCAGGTCACGCCGGACCGGTACGTGAACGCCGACGCCGACGCGATCGTCGCCTGGACCAACGGACTGCGGGTCCAGATGCAGGCCCAGACGCACTCGTCGGGCGTGTGGCGGCGCCGCGGCAACACCGGTGAGGGCTGGGAGCTCAGCTTCATGGGCCAGGGCTACGCCATCGTCCAGCCCAGCGAGATGCTGCCGCCGCAGAACGCGGTCATCGGGCAGGGCGCCAGGGCGCAGTACGGCATGGGCCAGCAGGGCGCCCGGGGGCAGAACCAGGGGAACGTCTGGAGCTGAACCCTCTCCGGGCGGGATGAACCAGAAGGGGCGCGGGGAATCTGCGGGCCGGTTGTGGCTGGTCGCGCAGTTCCCCGCGCCCCTTTCAGGGGCCCGTCCTACAGCCGCGCCCTTGTCGCCTCGACCAGGCGTACCACCGACGTGTCGGCGACATCCGCCACCTCGTCGTAGGCGAACCAGCGCAGGTCCAGGGACTCGTCGCTGATCGCTTCGGTCGCTCCGGAAGGGGCCAGCGCGGCGTACTGCACGTCGAGGTGCTGGGTGCAGGGCCCCGGGATCGGGTGGCGGTCCAGGCGGACGGGACCGCCCGCGAGAAGGGTCAGGCCCGGCACCCCGGACTCCTCGGTGGCCTCACGCAGCGCCGCCGCGGCCAGCGTCGGGTCGCCGGGCTCGCAATGGCCGCCCATCTGGAGCCACATCCGCAGCTTCTTGTGCAGGGTGAGCAGCACGCGCCCGCGCTCCGGGTCGATGACCAGCGCACTCGCCGTCACGTGACCATCCGTGCAGGCCTTCCACATGCCGTCGTCCGGATGGGCCGCGAGGTGGTCGAGGTAGTACTGACGCAGGTCTTCCTGGTCCTCGTAGCCCTTCAGCACGAGGACGGCGTCGTCGTACAGATTCACTTGCCGTCGTCGCCCTCTTCGTCGTCCTTGTCGCCGGCGTCGTCCTTCTTGAGGTCCGGCTTCGCGGTGCCGCCGCCCGCCGCCTCGCCGAGCATCTTGTCGAGCTCGGAGAAGTCCAGCTGCTCGTGGTGCACGAAGCCGTCGGGGTCGTCCAGGTCCGAGGCCGTCGGCAGCATGTCCGGGTGCGCCCACAGGCCGTCCCGGCCGTCCACGCCGCGCGCGTCCGTGAGCGAGGCCCACAGGCGCGAGGCGTCCCGCAGCCGGCGCGGACGCAGCTCCAGGCCGATGAGCGTGGCGAAGGTCTGCTCCGCGGGGCCGCCCGTCGCACGGCGGCGACGCAGCGTCTCGCGCAGGGCGTCTGCGGACGACAGGCGGGGCTTGGCCGCCGCGTGCACGACCGCGTCCACCCAGCCCTCGACGAGCGCGAGAGCCGTCTCCAGGCGGGCCAGAGCGGCCTTCTGCTCGGGGGTGTCCTCCGGCTGGAACATGCCCTGCTGGAGTGCTTCCTGAAGCTGCTCGGGATTCTGCGGGTCGAGCTGGCCGACCACGTCCTCCAGCTTGGCCGTGTCGACCTTGATGCCGCGCGCATAGCCCTCGACCGCGCCGAACAGATGCGAGCGCAGCCACGGCACGTGGGCGAAGAGCCGCTGGTGGGCGGCCTCGCGCAGCGCCAGATACAGCCGGACTTCTTCCTGGGGGACGCCCAGGTCCTTGCCGAAGGCCTCCACGTTCACCGGGAGGAGGGCGGCCTTGCCGGACGGGCCGAGCGGCAGGCCGATGTCGGTGGAGCCGACGACCTCGCCCGCGAGCACGCCCACGGCCTGGCCGATCTGCTGGCCGAACATGGCGCCGCCCATGGAGCGCATCATCCCGATCAGCGGGCCCGCCATGGCCTGCATCTCCTCGGGCAGCACGTCACCCATGGCCAGGCCGACGCGCTCGGCGACCGGGTCGACCAGCTCCTTCCACACCGGAAGGGTCGCCTCGACCCACTCGGCGCGGCTCCAGGCCACGGCCACGCCCGAGCCGGACGGCAGCGACGTCGCGTCGTCGAGCCACAGGTCGGCCAGGCGCACGGCCTCCTCGACCGCGCCGCGCTCCGCGGGGCCGACGCTGGCGTCCTTGGTGCCGTCCGACGTCCCCTGGGAGACCGTCTGGCGGGCGATGTCCTTGGCCATGTCCCAGTTCACCGGGCCGCCCTCGTACGAGAGCATCTGGCCCAGCTGCTGGAAGGCCGCGCCCAGGTCGTTCGGGTTCATCGAGCCGAACATCGCTGCGAACGGATTGTCGCCGCCCGGCCCGCCAGCGCCGGGCAGGCCGCCGAAGCCGAACGGGTTCCCAGGGCCGCCCGCACCCTGTCCCCCTCCGGGGCTGTCCTTCTTCTTGCCCTCGTCGCCGTTCTCCGGCTCCTCCGGCGGAAGGCCGAATCCGAATGGGGTGTCACTCACGGGATTCCTCGGCTCGTCAGGCCGCCGGTACTGTTCCGGCGGCGGCTGCCTTACAACACCACCCAGCGTAGACACCGTGACGGGATCGGGCCTCAGTGCTTCGCCGACTCATGGCCTGCGGCAGGATGGATGCCACCTGGTACGTACGCGTCATTCGCGTATCTACTGAAGACAACCGCTGGAGACGCCTGGTGAGTTCCCCAGATCCACAGGTTCGCGCAGCGCGAAACCTTTCTACCCCGGCCCCCGTGCGCGGGCCCGTGGTCGCCGTCACCGGCGCCGCGTCCGGCGTGGGCGCGCTCCTTGTCGAGCGCCTGGCCGCGTCCGAGGAGATCAAGCAGGTCGTCGCCATCGACGAGCGGCGCGGCGAGTGCGCCGATGCGCAGTGGCACATCCTGGACGTGCGGGATCCGGCCATCGCCGAGAAGCTGCGGGGCGCGGACGTCGTGGTCCACCTCGCGCTCGATCTCGACCTGGAGACCGATGCCGCGGCCCGTACCGCGTACAACGTACGCGGTACGCAGACCGTGCTGACCGCCGCCGCGGCGGCCGGTGTCCACCGCGTCGTGCTCTGCACGTCGGCGATGGTCTACGGAGCGCTGTCGGACAACGAACTGCCCCTCTCCGAAGACGCCGAATTGCGCGCGACCGCGGAGGCGACCGGCGTCGGCGACCTTCTGGAGGTCGAGCGACTCGCCCGGCGCGCACCGCGCGCCCACCCCGGTCTGAACGTCACCGTGGTGCGGCCCGCCGTCCTGGTCGGCGGCACGGATACCGCGCTCACGCGGTACTTCGAGTCGCCCCGGCTGCTCGTGGTGGCCGGCTCGCGTCCGGCCTGGCAGTTCTGCCACGTCGAGGATCTGTGCAGCGCCCTGGAGTACGCCGTCCTGGAGAAGGTCGACGGGGAGCTGGCCGTCGGCTGCGACGGATGGCTCGAGCAGGAAGAGGTCGAGGAGCTCAGCGAGATCCGGCGGATGGAGCTGCCCTCGACGGTGGCCCTCGGCGCGGCGGCCCGGCTGCACCGGATCGGTCTCACTCCGTCTCCGGCCGGTGACCTCGCGTACACGATGTACCCGTGGGTGGTCAGCGTCAGCAGGCTGCACGACGCCGGATGGCGGCCGCAGTGGACCAACGAGGAGGTTCTCTCGGAGCTCCTCGAGGAGGTCGCGGGGCGCCGGACCGTGGCGGGACGCCGGCTCGGGCGCAAGGACGCGACGGCCGCGGGCGCCGCGGGTGCGACGGTCGCGCTGCTGGGCGCCGCCGCGGTGGTGCGACGCGCCCGGAAGGCGCGGCGCCGTATCTGATCCTTCCCGCGGACCCGCGGGGACCTGTGCGGACCTGTAGAGAGCTCCAACGCGGTACGCGCGCGTGCCGGGCGAAAGCGCTATTCCGTGATGTCCGTGCCGTGCGGCACCATGGCCGCATGGCACGCACCACGAACGACCACCCCGGCGAGCAGGCCGCCCGGGACCCCATCCGGCTCCTGGCGATCCGTGACGCACCGCTCTCCCTGGACGAGGTCTTCCGGGCCGTCGGCGACGACGCGGCGGGGGGAACGGCACTCTTCGTGGGGACCGTGCGCAATCACGACGGCGGAGCGGACGTCGACGAGCTCGGCTATTCGACCCACCCGACGGCCGAGGCCGAGATGCGCCGGGTGGCCGAGAAGGTCGTCGCCGAATTCCCGGTCCGCGCCCTGGCCGCCGTCCACCGCGTCGGCGACCTCGCGGTGGGCGACCTCGCGGTCGTCGTGGCCGTCTCCTGCCCGCACCGCGCGGAAGCCTTCGCCGCCTGCCGCAAGCTCATCGACGACCTCAAGCACGAGGTGCCGATCTGGAAGCACCAGCGCTTCTCGGACGGTCAAGAGGAGTGGGTCGGCGCCTGCTGATCCACTGCTCGCGCGCGTGGAGCCGGTTGGCCCAAGAGGCTCCAGTTGCGTAACCCGACCCCTGGCGTAAGCGTTGACGGAGCGGATGGTTAATCTGCTGATCTGTCAGTTGTGGTCGCTCAAGGGGTCGGGAGGTCGACATGGCGTCACTCGCCTGGTTGCTGATTCCGTTCGCGGCAGCTGTCGGTGGAGGTCTCTGGGCCGCCTGGGCGGCGCGTAACCGCAGGTCGGGCAAGACCGGGGACAACAACGAGCTCCACGGCTACGCGGCCTTCCGCGAGGCGATGGAGAAGTCCCACTCCGGCACATGAGCCCACGGGGTCCGCGGCCGCCGAAAGGCCCGCAGCCCCCGTACGGACTGGCCCCAGCGGTGCACTGACAGGCAGGTCCCGTACTGTCGTTCCATGCCACGCCGCACCGCGACGATGCTCGCCTCCACCCTGATGCTCATCGCGCTGCTCTGCGCCGGAGTCCTCATCAAAGTGCCGTACTCGGTGATGTCCCCGGGCCCCACGGTGAACACCCTCGGCGACCACGGCGGCGAGCCGGTGCTGCAGATCTCCGGCCACAAGACCTATCCGACGTCCGGTCACCTCAACATGACGACGGTCAGGGTCACCAGCGCCGACTACAACATGAACATCGCTGAGGCCGTGTACGGCTGGCTGGCCCACGACAACATCGTCGTGCCGCACGAGACCCTCTACCCGAACGGCAAGACCGAGCAGCAGTCGAGCCAGGAGAACGCCGAGGAGTTCAGCCAGTCCCAGGAGGCCGCCAAGGTCGCGGCGTTGCGGGAACTGGACCTTCCGGTGAAGTCCCAGGTCGTCGTCTCCACCGTCTTCAAGGACAGCCCCGCCGAGGGCAAGCTCCACGCGGGCGACGTCATCAAGACGGTCGACGGCAAGCCCGTGAAGGAGATGACGGACGTCTCCGAGCTGGTCACCAAGCACAAGCCGGGCCAGGACGTCGTCTTCAGTGTGGTGCCCGTCAAGGAGGCGGCCGCCGCCGAGAAGGCGGGCAAGGAGCCGACCCGGACGGAGGACCTCAAGATCACCACGGAGAAGGCGCAGGACGGCCGCGCGGTCGTCGGCATCGAGGCGGGCACCGATCACACGTTCCCGTTCACCATCGACATCAAGCTCGCCGACGTCGGCGGTCCCAGCGCCGGACTGATGTTCGCGCTCGGCATCGTGGACAAGCTGACCCCCGGCGACCTGACCGGCGGCAATTTCGTGGCAGGCACCGGCACCATCGAGGTCGACGGGAAGGTCGGCCCGATCGGCGGCATCGGAATGAAGACGGTCGGCGCGCGCGCCAAGGGCGCCGAGTACTTCCTGACGCCGAAGGACAACTGCTCCACCGCCGCCAAGGACGTCCCGGACGGCCTCACGCTGGTCAAGGTGGACAACATCGACGACGCGGTCGACGCCCTCAACGACATCCGCAAGGGCCGCACCGCGGACCTGCCGCAGTGCACGGTGAAGAAGTAGCGGCGGACGAGAGTACGCGGGCGGGGGGGGCGACCCCACCCGCGTACGAGTACGGGAACGGTCAGTCGGCGAACGTGGCCGACAGCGCCTCCGCGAGCCCCGGAACCAGGTCGGCCCCGGTGAGGACCTCGGTCGGCGAGTCCTTCTCGCGCAGCCGCAGCGCCGATTCGCGCGCACCGTCACGGAGCACCGCGACCGTCATGCGGACCTCCTGGCGGTCGGGGTGCTCGGCCACCCACTTCGCGAGCTGGGCCTCGCCGAGACCGTCGGGCACGGACGTCTCCGCCGACGGCGGAAGCATCAGGCGCTCCACCGTGAGGGCGCAGCCCGCCACGGCGTCCGGCCAGGCGATGGTGCCGAGGAACTCGTCCAGCGGCTTGCCCGCCGGGATCTCCTCCTGCTCGATGGGGGTCAGACCGGGTTCTTCGGGGGAGTTGTCGAGGCCGAGCTGGGTGGCGAGGCCGGGTTCTTGGGTACGCAGTCGCGCCGTGTCGACGAGCGCGAAGAGGCGCGCGGGCTGGTCCCAGCCGAGGCCGGACGCGTACTCATCGATCTCGAGCACGGCACGGGTGAGGGGGCTCGCTGCCATGGGAGTGTTGGACATGGTCACAATCCTGCCTCGTTAGTCCCGAGAAACGGGAACCGAGTAAAGCGTGAGTAAGTTGCATAGGTAGAGGTCCACGATCACAGGGCCCTGACGGATCAACAGAATCAACATCGAACTTCGAGGTGCGCACCTTGGCTTTCCAGATGCCGGACCGCGGCGGAGGCCCGACGGGGCCACGGATCAGAGTGGGCCGACCGTCCCGTCGTGTCCGGACCCTGCTCATGACACTGGGCATCCTGGCTGTACTCGCCATGGTGTTCGTCATGTTCGCGGGGTTCTGGACGGACTGGCTCTGGTACCGCTCGGTCAACTATTCGTCGGTCTTCACGACGACACTGTGGACCAAGATCGGCCTGTTCTTCGTCTTCGGCCTCCTGATGGCGGCCGCGGTCGGACTGAACATCTGGCTGGCGCACCGGCTGCGCCCGCCGCTGAGTGCCATGTCGATGGAGCAGCAGAGCCTCGACCGGTACCGCATGAGCATCGCGCCGTACAAGAAGTGGCTGCTGCTCGGCATCGCCACGCTCGTCGGCCTGATCGCGGGCGCGTCGGCCGCGGGCCAGTGGCGCACGTGGCTCCTGTGGGTGAACGGCGTCTCCTTCGGCCAGAAGGACCCGCAGTTCAAGCTGGACGTGTCGTTCTTCGCGTTCGACCTTCCCTGGTACCGCTTCCTGCTCGGCTTCGGCTTCGCGGCCACGGTGCTCTCCCTGATCGCCGCGGCCCTCACCCACTACCTGTACGGCGGGCTGCGCGTCACCAGCCCCGGCGCGCGCGCCACGGCGGCGTCCACGGGGCATCTGTCGGTGCTGCTCGGCGTCTTCGTGACGCTCAAGGCCGTGGCGTACTGGCTCGACCGGTACGGCCTGGCCGTGAAGTCCAGTGACTTCAAGGCGACGGGCGACTGGACGGGCCTTCGCTACGTGGACGCGAACGCGTACCTGCCCGCGAAGACCATCCTGTTCTGCATCGCCGTCATCTGCGCCCTGCTCTTCTTCGGGACGCTGTGGCGGCGCACCTGGCAGCTGCCGGTCATCGGCTTCGGCCTGATGGTCCTCTCCGCCATCCTCATCGGCGGTCTGTACCCCGCGATCGTGCAGAAGTTCCAGGTCTCGCCGAACGAGCAGGCCAAGGAAGCGCCGTACATCGAGAAGAACATCGAGGCCACACGCAACGCGTACGGCATCAATGGCGTGAAGGCCGAGGACTACACGGGCGCGGGCAAGGCCGACGAGGACGCCAAGAAGAAGCGTGACAACGCGGACTCGGCGGCCAACTACCGGCTCAACGACCCGAACATCGTCTCGCCGACGTTCCAGCAGCTGGAGCAGGAGCGCGAGTACTACCGCTTCCCGAAGACCCTGGACGTGGACCGTTACAACGGCCAGGACACCATCGTCGGTCTGCGTGAGCTGAGCCTCGACAAGCTCGACAAGCGCAACTGGATCAACGACCACTTCGCCTACACCCACGGGTACGGCATGGTCACCGCCAAGGGCACGGAGACCAAGAAGGGCTCCAAGGGCGCCCCGGACTTCACGGAGTCCGGCCTGCCCACCAAGGGCAAGCTCGGCGAGTACGAGCAGCGGATCTACTACGGCGAGAAGACCACCCAGTACTCGATCGTGGGCGGGCCCCAGAAGGAGCTCGACTACGAAGAGGACGGCGGAGGCCAGAAGACCTACAGCTACAAGGGCGACAGCGGGGTCAACCTCTCCAACCCGATCAACCGCGCCGCCTACGCGGTCTCCTTCGGAGAGCCGCAGATGCTGTACTCGGGCGCGATCGGCGACGGGTCGCGGATCCTCTACAACCGCACTCCGAAGGAGCGCGTCGAGTCGGTGGCGCCGTGGCTGACCATCGACGGCGACACGTATCCGACGGTGGTCAACGGCAGGATCCAGTGGGTCGTCGACGCCTACACGACCAGCAACGGCTATCCGTACGCGTCGCGGACCACGCTCGGCGACACGACGGCCGACTCCCTTTCGGAGTCCGACGACCAGCGCGCGGTGGTGGCCCAGCAGAACCAGGTCAACTACATCCGCAACTCGGTGAAGGCGACCGTCGACGCGTACACCGGAGAGGTCAAGCTCTACACCTGGGACGACAAGGACCCGGTCCTGAAGACCTGGAAGAAGGCGTTCCCGGACACCGTCAAGGACAAGGGTGAGATCCCCAAGGCCCTGATGGACCACCTGCGCTACCCCCAGGACATGTTCAAGGTGCAGCGCGAGCTCCTGACGCTCTACCACGTCACGGACGCCGGCCAGTTCTACAACGCGAGTGACGCCTGGCAGGTGCCGAACGACCCGACGAAGAAGGACAACAGCGCGGTCCCGCCGTACTACCTGTCCATGAAGACCCCGGGTCAGACGCAGCAGCAGTTCTCCCTGACGACGACGTTCACCCCCAGCGGGCGCCCGAACCTACGCGCCTTCATGACGGTCGACGCCGACGCCACGAGTGAGAACTTCGGCAAGATGAAGCTGCTGAGAGTCACGGGCGACGTGGACGGCCCGGAACAGGTCCAGAACAAGCTGAACTCGATGACCGAGGTCGGTAACTTCGTACGCGACATGAAGGGCGCCGACTCCGACGTCCTCTACGGAAATCTGCTGACCGTGCCACTGGACGACGGGTTCCTCTATGTCGAGCCCGTGTACGTACAGGGACGCAAGTCGGCGTATCCGCTCCTGAAGAAGGTGGCGGTGTCGTACGGCACGGAGACCGCGTTCGCGGACTCCCTGAGCGACGGCCTCAACCAGGTCTTCGGTGCCGACGGGACCACGAAGCCACCGGCCGACGACACGGACGAGCCGGCCGATCCGCCCAAGTCGAGCGACCCGACGGTGCAGGCAGCCCTCGACGACGCCCAGACGGCGTTCGAGGACGGGCAGCAGGCCCTGAAGGACGGCGACTGGGAGGCCTACGGCAAGGCGCAGGAGAAGCTCGAGGAGTCCCTGCAGCGGGCCGAGGACGCCCAGGCCAAGGCGGCGGAGGACGCCGACAAGAAGGGCGGCAAGAACGGAGACGCGGACAAGAACGGCGACAAGACGGGCGGCTGACCAGCTGCGAAACACCATCCCCGCGCCGTGGTACGGTTGCATCACAACGGCGCGGGGTGGAGCAGCTCGGTAGCTCGCTGGGCTCATAACCCAGAGGTCGCAGGTTCAAATCCTGTCCCCGCTACTCACGACGAAGGCCCGGATCCTTATCGGATCCGGGCCTTCGTCATGTGCGCGTGGGGTCGTCGGGGCCGTGCGCTGGTCTGTGCGAACCGTGCTCCGCACGGGGGGAGTTGGGAAATCTGTGTTTGACTTATCTCTCTGTGGGCATGTCGACAAAACGCTGAAGTGACCTCACTGGCTGCGGTATACCAGGTGTACCCAGGTTGCAGGTGGTGCGACGATGGACGTTATGGGGGACAAGGCAACTCTGTTGGAGACAGGGCGGTTTGTGCAGCCGGCCGACCGGGAGGATCCCGGGGCGGCCGCCGAGGAGATGCGCCATCGGCTGGCCGCCGAGGCCGGAGACGTCGACGCGATGAGCGTCCTCGGAAGCCTTCTGCTGCGCCGCGGCGATCTCGACGGGGCCGAATCTCTGCTGCGCGCGGCGACCGCCGAGGGTGACCGCGCCGCCGCCAACAACCTCGGAGTCCTCCTGCACCAGCGCGGGTACGCCGACGAGGCCGCCGGATGGTGGCGGGTCGCCGCCGTCGCCGGTTCCGCCGCGGCCGCGCACGCGCTGGGGCGCCATCACCGCGAGCGCGGCGACGAGCCCGCCGCGGAGTACTGGCTGCGGCAGTCCGCCGAGCAGGGCCACGCCCTGGGCGCGTACGCCCTCGCCGATCTTCTCGAACACCGCGGTGACGTCGGAGCCGAGCGCTGGATGCGGGCCTCGGCCGAGCGGGGCCACCGCGAGGCCGCGTACCGGATCGCCCGCGCCCTGGACCGGCGTGCCACGGCCGAGAAGGCCGATGCCAAGTCCGGCGCGAAGGGCGGCGCGAAGTCCGGGGCGCAGTCCGGCGCACAGCCCGGCGCGAAGGCCGGTACGAAGGGCGGCGCCAAAGGAGCGCGTTCCGCGTCCGCCGAGGCCGAGCAGTGGTACCGCCAGGCCGCCGCGCGCGGCCACCGGCGGGCCGCGCTGCACCTCGGCGCGATCCTGGAGCAGCGCGGCGAGCTCAAGGAGGCGGGGCGCTGGTACCTGAACTCCGCGAAGGACGGCGAGGCGCGCGCAGCCTGCGCCCTCGGCTTCCTGCTGCGTGACGCGGGCGACGAGGAGAGCGCCGCCGTCTGGTGGCTGAAAGCGGCCCAGGACGGCGACGGGAACGCCGCGAACGCCCTGGGCGCGCTGCACGCCGAGCGCGGCGAGACCCAGACCGCCGAGCGGTGGTACAGGGCCGCCATGGACGCGGGGGACGTGAACGGCGCGTACAACCTCGGCCTGCTCTGCGCCGAGCAGGGGCGGACCGTACAGGCCGACCAGTGGTACCGGCGCGCCGCGTACGCCGGTCACCGCGAGGCCGCCAACGCCCTTGCCGTACTGCTGCTCCAGGGCGGCGACGCGGCGGGCGCCGAGCCGTGGTTCTCCAAGGCCGCCGAGGCGGGCAGCGTGGACGCGGCCTTCAACCTCGGGATTCTGTACGCGTCGCGTGACGACGAGGACTCCGCCCTGCCCTGGTACGAGCGTGCGGCGGCCGCCGGGCACACCGAGGCCGCGCTCCAGGTCGGTACCGCGCGGCTGCGGGACGGCGACGAGCAGGAGGCCGAGCGGCATCTGCGGTGCGCGGCGGGCGGCGGCAGCGCGGAGGCGGCGTACCGCCTCGGCACGGTGCTCGACGCGCGGCGGTCCGCCGCGGGGCCGCCCGCGCTCGGGGAGCCCGCCGCGGAGAAGACCGAGTGCGAGGAGTGGTACGAGCGGGCTGCCCAGCAGGGGCATCGGCGTGCGCAGGTGCGGGTCGGGATGCTGGCCGCGGGGCGCGGGGATGTCGTCGAGGCGGCGCGGTGGTACCGCCTCGCGGCGGACGCGGGGAGCCGGAACGGGGCGTTCAACCTGGGGCTGCTGCTTGCGCGTGAGGGCAGTGAGCCCGAGGCCGCGCTGTGGTGGACCCGGGCCGCGGACGCGGGGCACGGGCGGGCCGCGCTTCGGCTTGCGCTGCTTTACGCACGGCGCGGGCAGCTGGTGGAGGGGCAGCGGTGGGCGTCCCGTGCCGTGGAGCTTGGGCCGGCTGAGGTTTCCGAGCGGGGGGCGCGGTTGCGGGAGGCGCTTCAGCAGGAGCTGACTGCGTAGCCTCTGCCGGTGCCTTTGCGGGCCTGCGCCTGCGCTTGGTGCGGCTCGCTGTCGTGGGGCGGGTGCGGGCCGTGGGTGGGCTGTGCCCACCCGTTCCGCCCTGCGGAACGCCTGCCCACAGCGGCGGTACGGAACGGATTTGCGCTGGTCGTCGCCCTTGGCGTACGGTTACAGCACAACGGCGCGGGGTGGAGCAGCTCGGTAGCTCGCTGGGCTCATAACCCAGAGGTCGCAGGTTCAAATCCTGTCCCCGCTACTAAAGGCCAGAGGCCGGGAAGCATCAGCTTCCCGGCCTCTGGTGCGTTCAGGGGCAGCTACCGCTTGTGGCCCACCGCCTCCTCGTACAGCTTGCGGTCCACCGCCTCGTCCTCCGGGACCTTGTCGCCCTCGGCGACGCCCGCCGCCTTGTACGCCGCCTGGAGCCGGTCCGTGGTCCCCGACCGGATCTCCCAGTCCATGCGCAGGGACGGAGTCGACTTCAGTACCGCCTCGTCGGTCTTGAGGAGCTTTGCGAGATCGGAGACGAAGGCCTTGTCCGCCTTGTAGTCACCGGCGAAGTACGTGTTCACGGTCCTGATGTACGCCCGCAGCAGCGCGACGCCCGCGTCCGGGTCCTTGGCCAGGAGATTGGGGCCGAACAGAAGGCCGCCGAGCGGCTCGCCCTTGGGCTGGCCGCCGAGGAAGGCGTACCGCTTGTCGCCGTCGACCTTGCGCCAGACCGGGTCGAGCAGCCAGGCGGAGTCGGTGCCGCCGTTCTGGAGGGCGGTCAGGACGTCCGCCGACCCCAGCTGCTGGAACTGGATCTTGTCGAGGCCGCCGCCGTGCTTCTTCAGGGTCGTGCCCATGGGATACGAGATGACCGAGCCCTTGCCGATCATGGTGCCGAGCTTGCGGCCCGCCATCGGGACATGGTCCGCGCTCTCGCCCTTCTTCAGCTTCACCCACAGGCCGCTCTTGGATCGGGGGTCGGGGGAGAAGTTCCCGGCCGCCCACTTGATGGTAAAGCCGCTGGTGATGCCGTTCATCACGGCGGCCTCGGGGGCGGCCCACTGGGCGTCGATGTCTCCCTTGGCGAGGAGGGGGAGGGCATCGGGCGTCGGAAGGACCTTGAGGTGGACGTTCAGGCCCTCCTTCTTGAACTCGCCCTTCTGCACGGCCATTTGGAGAGGCGCGACATACTCGGCGCTCAGCGTGCCGGTGGCGATGGTGAGGCTGCGTTCCTCGGGCAGGGGGCGCGGGGCCGGGGCGCCCTTGTCGCAGCGGGCGGGCTTGCGGTCCTCGGCGAGGTCGGACGGGTCCGTCCAACTGCCCTTGCCGCAGCCCGCGACGGCCTTGACCGTACGGGGCTTCGCGGGCGCGGCCGGGTCAGCGGTGTCGTCCTCCTTCGCGCAGCCCGCGGAGGCGAGCAGCGAGCCCGCCACGAGCAGCGTGAACATGCGGATGCGGATGCGGGTGTGCATGGAGCCTCCGTACGCGTACGAATGGTTCATGACTGGCTTCTGCCGCGGTCGCGCGGGGCCCAGGGAGTGAGCAGCCGGCCCGCGATCCGCACCAGTTCGGAGAAGACGACGCCGAGCACGGCGACGCAGACGATGCCGACGAACATCACGTCGTTCTGGAACAGCGCCCTGGAGTCGAAGATCAGGTGGCCCAGGCCGTTCGACGCGGCGATCTGCTCCGAGGCGACGATCACCAGGACGGCGACGCCCGCCGCGATCCGCGCGCCCACGAGCACGGCGGGCAGCGAGGCGGGCAGCAGGACGTGGCGGAACATCTGCCACGGCGACGCGCCGAAGACCTGGCCGGCGTCGCGATGGCCGGAGGGTACGGCGAGCACCGCGGCCATCGTCGAGATCCAGACGAAGAAGAAGACGGTGGCCGCCACCAGCGCGATCTGCGGGCCTTCGCCGAGGCCGAACATGTTCAGGAAGACGGGCAGCAGGGCCAGTTTCGGTACGACGTACAGCGCGTCCAGGAGCGGTTCGAGGGCGGCGCGTACGAGGGAGAGCGAGCCCATGAGGAGACCGAGCGCATAGCCGGTGACCGTGCCGATCGCGTAGCCGGCGAGCACGCGCTTGAGCGTGGCCCATACGTCGGGCCACAGGTCGCCGTCCGCCGCGCGCTGCCAGCCGTCTTCCAGGATGGTCTGCGGCGCGGGGTAGACGCGGTCGTCGATCCAGGCCTGAGTGGCGGCCAGCTGCCACAGGAGGATCAGGGCGAGGGGGACGGCGACGGCGAGGCCGATCTCCAGGGTGCGACGCCTGCGGTGGGTGCGGGTGGGGTGGAGCTCGTGGGGGCCCGGCTCGCGGACGAGCAGGCCGTCGTCGGGGGCCGCCGTTTTGCGCGGGGTGGCCGTCGTCATGCCGGGACCGCCTCGTCCTGCGAACCCTGCCCGTCTCTACTGCCGACCACCTCGCCGCGCAGGAGGTCCCACAACTCGCCCTTGAGGGCGGTGAACTCGGGTGTCGCGCGTACGTCGCCGGTGCGGGGCCTGGGGAACGGCGGGCGGTGTTCGGCGATGATGCGGCCCGGCCGTGCGGACATGACAAGCACGCGGTCGCCGAGCACGATCGCCTCTTCGAGGCTGTGGGTGATGAAGAGGGTGGTGGTGCGGGTGGTCTGCGTGAGGTCGAGGAGTTCGTCCTGGAGGATCGTGCGGAGCTGGGCGTCCAGGGCCGCGAACGGCTCGTCCATCAGAAGGATCTCGGGCTCCACGGCCAGAGCGCGGGCGATGGCCACGCGTTGGCGCATGCCGCCGGAGAGGGTGGCGGGGTAGGCGTCGGCGAAGTCCGCGAGGCCAAGGCGGGTGAGCCAGTCCCTGGCCCGGGCGTCCGCCTCGCGGCGGGGGGTCTTCTGGATGTCCAGGCCGAAGCGGACGTTCGCCTGGACGGTCTTCCAGTCGTAGATGCCGTAGTCCTGGAAGATCATCGCGGCGGGGCGCTGCGCGGCTGTGCGGATGGCCAGCTTGCCCCTGCTGGGGCGCAGTAAGCCTGCGGCTATGCGGAGGAGTGTTGATTTTCCGCAGCCTGAGGGGCCGACTATGCAGGTGAACTCGCCGGGGGCGACGGTCAGGTCTACGGGGCCCAGTGCGTCCACGGCCTTGGTGCCGCGGCCGAAGGTTCTTGTTACTGCGTGGGCTTCTAGTTTCGGGTGCGGGTCTCCCACGGGGTCTCCTTGCGGAGGGCAGGCGGATATTTGGCGCCGCCGACCATATGACGGGGCGTCAGATTCCGGAAGAGGGTGTGCCCTGGCTTGGATTCGCCCTTGCCTGCGGACCGTTGGTGGTTTGTGCCCACCCGTTCCGCCCTGCGGAACGCCTGCCCACAAGCCCGCGGGAGAGTGCTACGCCCCCGCGCAGCTGGGGCACGTGCCCCTGTATGTGACGTCCGCGCCCTCGATCGTGAAGCCGAAGCGTTCCGAGTCGGGGAGGCTGGTCAGGGGGTTGCCCGTGGGGTGGACGTCGCGGATCGTGCCGCACTGCGCGCACACCAGGTGCTGGTGGGGGCGGTGGGCGTTCGGGTCGTACCGCTTGGCCCTGCGGTCCGTCGAGACTTCGAGGACCTCGCCGATGGTCACCAGCTCGCCCAGGGTGTTGTAGACCGTCGCCCTGGAGATCTCGGGGAGCTTGTCCACGGCGCGGGCGTGCACCTCGTCCGCGGTCAGGTGGACGTGGTCC
This sequence comes from Streptomyces sp. NPDC046925, assembly GCF_040644915.1. Lineage (NCBI taxonomy): Bacteria > Bacillati > Actinomycetota > Actinomycetes > Kitasatosporales > Streptomycetaceae > Streptomyces > Streptomyces sp. NPDC046925. The sequence continues at coordinate 323,228 of NZ_JBEYWZ010000006.1, forward strand.
CCGTCGAGGACCTCGGCCACGACGCGTCGCTGCGCGGTCATGCGCCAGCCGCGTCCGCGCAGTCGTTCCAACAGGTCGCTCATGAAAACCAGCCTAGCAGGCAGGGAGGCTAACTCCCGACCATGTGTGACTTTGGATGTTTACTTGACTTAGACAAAGTCCATCGTAGGATCGAGTTCGGCAGAGGCCAAGGGCAAGAGCATCGGCCGAAGCAAAGGGCAACGCCTATGGACAGGACTTGCAGGAAATGACGCAGGAGGCGCACGTGACGCAGGGACCGCTCACCACGGAGGCCGGCGCGCCGGTCGCCGACAACCAGAACAGCGAGACCGCTGGTGCCGGCGGTCCGGTCCTGGTCCAGGACCAGGCGCTGCTCGAGAAGCTCGCGCACTTCAACCGCGAGCGCATCCCGGAGCGCATCGTCCACGCCCGCGGCGCCGGTGCGTACGGCACCTTCACGCTGACCCGCGACGTCTCGCAGTGGACGCGGGCGAAGTTCCTCTCCGAGGTCGGCAAGCAGACGGAGACCTTCCTTCGCTTCTCCACCGTCGCCGGCAACCTCGGCTCCGCCGACGCCGTGCGCGACCCCCGTGGCTTCGCGCTGAAGTTCTACACGGAGGAGGGGAACTACGACCTGGTCGGGAACAACACCCCCGTCTTCTTCATCAAGGACGCGATCAAGTTCCCCGACTTCATCCACACGCAGAAGCGCGACCCGTACACGGGCTCGCAGGAAGCCGACAACGTGTGGGACTTCTGGGGCCTGAGCCCCGAGTCGACCCACCAGGTCACCTGGCTCTTCGGTGACCGCGGTATCCCGGCGACGCTGCGCCACATGAACGGGTACGGCTCCCACACCTACCAGTGGAACAACGAGGCCGGTGAGGTCTTCTGGGTCAAGTACCACTTCAAGACCGACCAGGGCATCAAGAACCTGACGGCGGCCGACGCGGCCAAGCTCGCCGGTGAGGACGCCGACTCCCACCAGCGCGACCTGCGCGAGGCCATCGAGCGCGGCGAGTTCCCGTCCTGGACCGTGCAGGTGCAGATCATGCCGGCGGCGGACGCGGCGACCTACCGCTTCAACCCGTTCGACCTCACCAAGGTGTGGCCGCACGAGGACTACCCGCCGATCGAGATCGGCAAGCTGGAGCTCAACCGCAACCCGGAGAACATCTTCGCCGAGGTCGAGCAGAGCATCTTCTCGCCCGCGCACTTCGTTCCCGGCATCGGTCCGTCCCCCGACAAGATGCTCCAGGGCCGCCTCTTCGCGTACGGCGACGCCCACCGCTACCGCGTCGGCATCAACGCCGACCACCTGCCGGTGAACCGCCCGCACGCCACCGAGGCGCGCACCAACTCGCGTGACGGCTTCCTGTACGACGGCCGCCACAAGGGCGCGAAGAACTACGAGCCGAACTCCTTCGGCGGCCCCTTCCAGACGGACCGGCCGCTGTGGGTGTCCACCCCCGTCACCGGCGGCACGGGCAACCACGAGGCTCCCTCGCACGCCGAGGACAACGACTTCGTGCAGGCGGGCAACCTCTACCGCAAGATGTCCGAGGACGAGAAGAGCCGTCTGATCGAGAACCTCGCGGGCAACATCGCGGGTGTCTCGCGCGACGACATCGCCGAGCGCGCGATCAACAACTTCCGTCAGGCGGACGGTGACTTCGGCAAGCGTCTGGAGGCCGCGGTCCAGGCCCTGCGCGGCTGACCTCGCTGGTCGGATCTCGTCCGGGAAGGACGGGCGGGCCGGGTCCCTTCGGGGGCCCGGCCCGCCTTTCGTTCACACGGTGAGCGTCGGCACGCGGTTCCTGCCCGGGGCCCAGCAGCGGATGATGTCGCGGACCGAGACGATCCCGGTCGGTTCGTTCCCGTCCATCACGATCAGGTGCCGGAAGCCGCCGTGCGACATGGCGTCCGCGGCCTCCTCCAGGGTCCAGGACGGTGCGGCGAAGACGACTTCGGTCGTGGTGTGGGTGCCTGCGGTCTCGGTGTCGGGGTTCTGGCCGAGGCCCACCGAGATGAGGACGTCGCGCTCGGTCAGAATGCCTAGGCTTGTGTCGGCGTCGAGGACGACGGCCGCGCCGACGCGGCGCGTCGACATCAGCCTGGCCGCCTGGCGCAGTGTGTGGGCGGGACCGATGGTGAGGACCATCGTGCTCATGGCGTCGCGGACGAGCATGGGCTTGAGCCACCTCCTGAGTGGACCGCAAGAGAAGCGATTCACAAGTTCACAAGTGGGGGGACTCTCAGAGTCGCAGCCATGCGGGTCGTCAACAAGGGGGCGCGTGCCGCCGGTTCTGGGCGTGCGCGTCAGGGACGCGCGGGGTGCGTGCGCCTCAGTAGCGCTGGTTGAGGTAGCCGAGCAACTCGTCGTGGAGCAGACCGTTCGACGCGGCCGCGTTGCCGCTGTGCGGGCCCGGAGCGCCGTCGAGGCCGGTGAAGGTGCCGCCCGCCTCGGTCACGATGATCGCGGTCGCCGCCATGTCCCAGAGCGAGAGCTCGGGCTCCGCGCAGATGTCGACCGATCCCTCGGCGACCATCATGTACGGCCAGAAGTCGCCGTAACCGCGGGTGCGCCAGACCGCGCGCGTGAGGTCCATGAATCCGTCGAGGCGGCCCTGCTCCTCCCAGCCAGAGAGCGAGGAGTACGCGAAGGAGGCGTCCTGGAGCCGCGACACCTTGGAGGCGTGGATCCTGGTCGCCGAGGTCAGGCTGCGCCCGGTGTAGGCACCGGCGCCCTTCGCGGCCCACCAGCGGCGGCCCAGCGCGGGCGCCGAGACGACACCCACCACCGGCTGGAAGCCGCCCTCGCCCGCCTCCATCAGGGAGATCAGCGTGGCCCAGACCGGCACCCCGCGTACGTAGTTCTTGGTGCCGTCGATCGGGTCGATCACCCAGCGGCGCGGGCCCGTGCCCTCGACGCCGAACTCCTCGCCGAGGATCGCGTCGCGCGGCCGCCCCCGCTTCAGGTTCGACCGGATCAGCTCCTCGGCCGTTTTGTCCGCCTCGCTCACCGGCGTCATGTCCGGCTTGGTCTCGACCTTGAGGTCCAGAGCCTTGAACCGGTCCATCGTCGCGGCGTCGGCGGCGTCCGCGAGGACGTGGGCAAGACGCAGATCATCGTGGTAGTCGGGCATGAGTGAACAGTATCGATCTCGTTCTGGCTGAGCCACAGCGCCGTATGTCCGGGCCATTCCGGGACATGACGCATCCCTTGCGAGGTCCCGCCGGAGCTATTGACACCGCCTCCGAGCACGTCAACGCTGGCCGCAGAGCCGCTTCGGCCCCGGGAGGCGACGATGCCTGCAGCACGGGAATCCTTACTGGACGCGGCCGCCACGGCGTTGGCTCGCCGGCCGTGGCCAGCAGTCCGCATGGTCGATGTCGCGGCCACCGCCGGAGTGTCCCGGCAGACCCTCTACAACGAGTTCGGCAGCAAGGACGGCCTCGCGCGCGCCTTGCTCCGGCGCGAGACCGACGCCTATCTGCACGGCGTGGAGCACGCGTTGGCCGTGGAGGGCGGTCCGGTGGACCGGCTCGCCGCCGTGAGTGCGTGGACGATCGCCGCGGCGCGCGGCAACGAACTCGCCAGGGCCATGCTCACCGGCTGCTGGAGCGAACGCCTGCCCGCGCCGACCAGGCCGGGGATCTCCGCTTCACCCGTACCGGCGCAGCGGCGCGCGGACGCGGGCGTTCCGTCGCCCGCCGAACTGCTCGCCCTCGTCCGGGACAAGGCGGTGAACGCGCTGAACGGCAGGGCGCGGCCCAAGGACACGGAGGAGCTGGCCCTGGCCTGCGAGAGCGCCGTGCGGATGGCTCTTTCGTACGTCGTCGCGCCCTCGCCCGCGGGCGAGGATCCCGTGGAGCTGGTGCGCGGGGTCCTGGGGCGCTGGACCAACGCCTGAGCGGGCCGCGGCCGCCTCAGGATCAGTGGGCGGAGCCCGACAGCTGGAGGCCGATGACGCCGGCGATCACCAGCGTGATGGAGACGATCTTGAGCGTGGAGACCACGTCGCCGAGGAAGACCATGCCGTAGATCGCGGTGCCCGCGGCGCCGATGCCCGTCCAGACCGCGTACGCGGGACCCACGTCGAGCTTGCGCAGCGCGAGCGTGAGCAGGCCGAAGCTGCCGAGCGCGAAGGCCGCGAAGGTGATCGTCGGCCAGAGCCGGGTGAAGCCGTGCGAGAGCTTGAGACAGACCGCGAAACCGGTCTCCAGGAACCCCGCGACGATGACAAGCAGCCACGCCATGTTTCTGCCTCCCGCATCTCTGCGTCCGGTGACCGCTTCGCCTGGCTTGGTACGGGCTTGGCACAGGCTTGGTGTGATTATGCCTTTGCCGCAACGCCCCGGCGCAAACAACGACGAGGTCAGTCGCCCTCGCGTCGCTCGCGGGTCGCCAGGAGCCTGCGCAGCGAGTAAAGACGCGCGGGGTCCGCGTGCCCCTCCTCCACCCAGGCGTCGAGCGCGCAGTCCGGCTCGTCGTGGCTGCACGCGCGCGGGCAGTCCTCCGTGCCCGGCACCAGGTCGGGGAAGGCGAGGATGACGCGGGACGGGTCGACGTGGTGCAGGCCGAAGGAGCGCACGCCGGGCGTGTCGACCACCCACCCGCCGGAGTCGCCCGACAGGGGCAGCGCGAGCGCCGACGTGGTGGTGTGCCGGCCACGGCCAGTGACGGCGTTGACGTGCCCGGTGGTGCGCCGGCGCTCCTCCGGGACCAGGGCGTTGACCAGCGTCGTCTTGCCCACCCCGGAGTGCCCGACGAACGCGGTGACCTTGCCGTCGAGCAGCTCGTGCACGCGGGCGAGCTCGGCGCCGTCCGTGAACTCCTCGCGGCTGGTGACGACGTAGGGAACGTCGAGCGTGGAGTAGGTCTCCAGGAGCTTGTCGGCCGATGCCAGGTCGGACTTGGTCAGGACGAGGACCGGCTTGAGACCGCCGTCGAACGCGGCCACGATGCAGCGGTCGATCAGGCGCGGGCGCGGCTCCGGGTCGGCGAGGGCCGTGACGATGGCCAGCTGGTCGGCGTTGGCGACGACCACCCGCTCGTACGGATCGTCGTCGTCGGCGGTGCGGCGCAGGACGGACGTGCGCGGCGCGATGCGCACGATGCGCGCGAGGGTGTCCTTCTTGCCGGAGAGATCCCCGACGAGCGAGACCCGGTCGCCCACCACGGCGGCCTTGCGCCCCAGTTCGCGGGCCTTCATGGCCATCACGATCCGGTCGTCGACCAGGACGGTCAGGCGGCCCCGGTCGACGGTGAGGACCATGCCGTCCGACGCGTCCTCGTGCTTGGGCCTGATGTGCGTGCGCGGGCGGTTGCCCTTGCGGTTGGGGCGGACGCGGATGTCGTCCTCGTCGGGGTTCTTTCCGTAGCGGCGCATGTTCTGGTTCCGCCCGTCAGTTCCCGAGCATTCCGGTCCAGAGGTCGGGGAAGTCGGGCAGCGTCTTCGCCGTCGTCGCGACATTCTCGATCTGTACGTCCTCCACGGCGAGGCCGATGACGGCGCCCGCCGTGGCCATGCGGTGGTCGTCGTACGTGTGGAAGATCCCGCCGTGCAGGCGGCGCGGGCGGATGTGCAGGCCGTCGGCGGTCTCGGTGACGTCGCCGCCGAGGCCGTTGATCTCCTTGGTGAGGGCCGCGAGGCGGTCCGTCTCGTGCAGCCGCAGGTGGGCGACGCCGCTCAGGGTCGAGGGGGAGTCGGCGAGGGCCGCGACGGCCGCGATGCCGGGGGTGAGCTCGCCGACCTCGCTCAGGTCCACGTCGATGCCGTGGATCGACCCGGAGCCGGTGAACACGAGCCCCTGCGCGGTCAGTTCGCAGGAACCGCCCATCTCGGTGAAGATCTCCCGCAGCTTGTCGCCGGGCTGCGTGGTGTGCGCGGGCCAGTCCGGGATCGTCACCCGGCCGCCGGTGACCAGGGCGGCGGCCAGGAACGGCTGGGCGTTCGAGAGGTCGGGCTCGACGGTCAGATCGCGGCCGAGCAGGGCGCCGGGGGTGACCCGCCACACGTTCGGCTCGCCGCCCGACTCCGGGGTGTCCACCTGGGCGCCGACCGCGCGGAGCATGTCGACGGTCATCCGGATGTGCGGCATGGAGGGCAGGGCGGAGCCGGTGTGCCGGACCTCGACGCCCTGGTTGAAGCGGGGGCCCGAGAGCAGCAGGGCGCTGACGAACTGGGAGGACGAGGAGGCGTCGATGTCGACCGGGCCGCCGTCCAGGGCGCCGCCGCCGTGCACGGTCAGCGGCAGCGCGCCGCGGCCGTCGTCGTCGATGCGGGCGCCGAGCGCGCGCAGGGCGTCGATCACGCCGTTCAGCGGACGCTCGTACGAACGGGGGTCGCCGTCGAAGCGGATCGGGCCGTCGGCGAGGGCGGCGACCGGGGGCAGGAAGCGCATGACCGTACCGGCGTTGCCGACGTCGACCGTGGCGGGGCCGTGCAGGCCGGAGGGGATGATCCGCCAGGCCTCGCCGGAGCCGTCGGGGCCCACGCCCTCCTCGATGCCGACGCCGAGCGCGCGCAGGGCGCCCGCCATCAGGAGGGTGTCGCGGGAGCGCAGCGGGCGGCGCAGCCAGCCGGGCTCGGCGGCGAGGGCGGCGAGGACGAGACCGCGGTTGGTGACCGATTTGGACCCGGGCACATGGACCGTCGCGGCGACGGCTCCGCTCGCGTGCGGGGCTGGCCAGAGGGTGTCGTGCGCTGGGTTCACGGTCATGCCCACACTTTAGTGGCTCACGGTGACGGCGCAGTCGGCGCTGCTCAGAGGCCGGGTCAGAGGCCGAGCAGCCAGCGTCCGCCGCCTATCAGTGAGCACAGTGAGACGGCGTGGAAGAGGAAGAGCCACATCCCCGCGGGGACGTGCGTGAGCCGGGAGAGCTGGTCCGCGTCCGAGTCGCCCGCACCGCCGCGCCTGCGCTTGGACTGCAGCTCGAAGGCGGGCCGCACGCCTCCCAGGAGCAGGAACCACACCACCGCGTACGCGAACGCCGCCTGCACCTGCGAGCTGGTCAGCCAGGAGACGAGCAGGAAGGTGCCGCCGGTGATGATCATCGTGAGGGCGCCGTACGCGTTCCGGATCATGACGAGCATCACGAGGAGCAGCGCCGTGGCGAGCCACAGGAACGCGGTGATGTGCCCGGCGGCCAGGAGCGCGGCGCCGCCGAGGCCGAGCAGGGGCGGCGCGGTGTAGCCCGAGGCCGCGGTGAGGATCATGCCGAGGCCGGTGGGCTTGCCGCGGGAGACGGTGAGGCCGCTGGTGTCGGAGTGCAGCCGGATGCCGTCGAGGCGGCGCCCGGTGAGCAGGGCCACCAGGCCGTGGCCGCCCTCGTGCGCGATGGTGATGGCGTTGCGGGCGACCCGCCAGATGCCGTGCGGGACGACGACGGCGAGCGCGACGAGACCGGTGATGATCACCAGCCACTCGTCGGGGGCTGCCTGGGTGCCGAATACCCGGTCCCAGAGGTCGGTCAGGCTGGCGTTCGCGGTGACTTCCATTGCGTGGGCCATTGTCTGGACCGGCTCCTCAGGTCGTACGGGGTCTGGCAGTCTGGCACGTATGTGCGGACGGTATGCATCGAGTCGTAGGCCCGAGGATCTCGCAGGAATCTTTGAGATCGAGAAGTGGGAGCCGGAGGAGGCGCTGGCCCCCGATTTCAACGTGGCTCCGACCAAGGAGGTCTACGCGGTCCTGGACCGTCCGGTGAAAGACGCCGATGACCCGCGTCCGGTTCGCCAGCTGCGCACGCTCAAGTGGGGCCTCGTCCCGTCCTGGTCGAAGACGCCCGAGGGCGGCGCCCGGATGATCAACGCCCGCGCGGAGACCGTCCACGAGAAGCCCTCGTACCGCCGCGCCTTCACGTCGCGCCGCTGCGTCATCCCGGCCGACGGCTACTACGAGTGGGTCACCGGCACGGGCGAGCGGGACCTTGAGGTCGAGGGCAAGAAGAAGCGCCCCCGCAAGCAGCCGTACTTCGTGACGCCCGCCGACGGCTCGGTTTTCGCGATGGCGGGTCTGTACGAGTTCTGGCGCGACAAGACCCTGCCGGACGAGCACCCCCTCGCCTGGTGGGTGACGTGCACGGTGATCACCACGGAGGCGGAGACCGCGCCCCTGGCCGTAGCCCCGGAGGAAGGGCCGCGCTCGCTGCACGACATCCACCCGCGGATGCCCCTCATGCTGACGCCGGACCGCTGGGACGCCTGGCTCGACCCCTCGCGCACCGACCCCGAGGACCTGCGGACCCTCCTGGAGCCCCCGCCGCACGGCCTCATGCGGGCCTTCCCGGTGTCGACGGCCGTCAGCAACGTCCGCAACAACGGCCCGGAGCTGCTGAAGGAGCTGGACGGCCCCGAAGAAGGCACACTCTTCTGACGTGACCAAGAGCGAGCCCCAGAACGAGACCCAGAGCCGGCCCCAGAGCGAGATCGTCGAGACCGACGCCGGTGAGGCGCGCATCACCTGGCATCCCGCCCCCAAGGCCGGAGCACGGTTCGTGCTGGCCGTCAGCCACGGAGCCGGCGGCGGCATCGAGGCCCGCGACCTGCGGGCCATCGCCGCCGCCCTGCCCGCGCACGGCGTCACCGTCGCCCTGGTGGAGCAGCCCTGGCGGGTCGCGGGCAAGAAGCTGGCGCCCGCGCCGAAGACCCTGGACGTGGGATGGCGCGGCCTGTGGCCCGCACTGACGAAGCCCGGCCTCCCGGTGATCGCGGGCGGCCGCAGCGCGGGGGCACGCGTCGCCTGCCGCACCGCCACCGAGCTGGGCGCTGCCGCCGTACTGGCCCTCAGCTTCCCCCTGCACCCGCCGGGCAAGCCGGAGAAGTCCCGTGCGGACGAACTCCTCGGCGCCGGGGTACCGACCCTCGTCGTACAGGGCGGCAACGACCCCTTCGGGAAGCCCGCCGAGTTCCCGGAAGGGACGTACGAGCTCGTGGAGGTCCCCCACGGCGATCACGGCTTCGCTATTCCCAAACGGGCCGACATCGGGGAGGCGGAAGCCATGACGCTCATCACGGATGGCGTCATCCGATGGACGGGAATGTTGGGTGCATGACCTCTGTTGTGCCGAACAGAAGCTAAACGCTGTTGGTACGAGAGGAAGTCAGCCGCATGGGTTCGACCATCTGCCCGGCTCGCTCCAGCGCCCCTGACCTGGAATGGACGGTGCTGAGCGCGCCCAAGGCCGCCCCTATTCGGGCGGCGGCGGGACCGGATCGTCGTCTATCCTCCGATTCGAGTGGGACTGCTTTCGGTCCTGCCACGTCTTTGGAGGAGGTGGGTCCGGTCACTGGGACCGACGCAGGGGCCGAGCAAGGCCAGGCGGAGCGACCCGACGGAAGCGCCGAGACGTCGGCGGAGCGCACGGCCCGCTTCGAGCGGGACGCCCTGGGCTTCCTCGACCAGATGTACTCGGCCGCGCTGCGCATGACGCGCAATCCGGCGGACGCGGAGGACCTGGTGCAGGAGACCTACGCCAAGGCGTACGCGTCGTTCCACCAGTTCCGTGAGGGCACCAACCTCAAGGCGTGGCTGTACCGCATCCTCACCAACACGTTCATCAACTCGTACCGCAAGAAGCAGCGCGAGCCCCAGCGCAGCGCCGCCGAGGAGATCGAGGACTGGCAGCTCGCACGGGCCGAGTCGCACATGTCCACCGGTCTGCGCTCGGCCGAGTCGCAGGCCCTCGACCACCTGCCGGACTCGGACGTGAAGTCCGCGCTCCAGGCGATCCCCGAGGAATTCCGCATCGCCGTCTATCTCGCCGACGTCGAGGGCTTTGCGTACAAGGAGATCGCGGACATTATGGGGACACCCATCGGTACGGTGATGTCCCGGTTGCACCGTGGCCGTCGCCAACTGCGCGGCATGCTCGAGGACTATGCCCGTGACCGCGGCCTCGTCCCCGCCGGCGCCGCCTCAGAGTCGTCGAACGAAGCGAAAGGCTCAGGCTCATGAGCTGCGGAGAGCCGCACGAGACGGATTGCAGTGAAGTCCTGGACCATCTGTACGAGTTCCTGGACCACGAGATGCCGGACAGCGACTGCACCAAGTTCGAGACGCACTTCGAGGAGTGCTCTCCGTGTCTGGAGAAGTACGGCCTGGAGCAGGCGGTCAAGAAGCTGGTGAAGCGCTGCTGCGGCCAGGACGACGTGCCGACCGACCTGCGGGCCAAGGTCATGGGCCGCATCGACCTCATCCGCTCGGGCGAGGCCGTGCCGGAGCACGACGTGACCGTGGAGACGGTGGCCGCCGAGGGCGGTGTGCAGGCCAAGGGGCTGCGGGCCAAGGAAGCCTGATCCTCGGGTAGTTGAGTGTGAGCAGGTCGTGACGGGAGTCCGTCACGGCCTGCTTTTTTCTGTTCACCTTCACTCGTACGTGCCAATTTCCGCCGGGCGCGCTCGGAGCGGGCGGCAGCCGTTCTAGTCTCCGGACGGGCCACGGGGGAGGAGACAGTGCCATGCGGTCCATCGCTCCGTGGGCTCGCGCCTACATCCTGTGCGTCACCCTGGCCGGCGCCGCCTGCGCCGCGCCCGCGCTGGCCCCGCACACGCCGTGGGCCGCGCTCGGGCTCCTCGCCGGGCTCTACGCCGGGTGCGAGCAGGCCTCGCGGTGCCGGGTCATCGGCCGCCGCGGACCCAACGGCCTCGGCACCTTCTTCCCCGTCCTGCTCGCCGCCGTCTTCCTGCTGCCGCCGGCCGCCGCCGCGCTCGTCGCGGTGCCGGGGGCGCTGCTCACCCCCGTCGAGCGACGCCCCCGGTGGGTGCGCAAGGTCTGGCGCGCGGCCCAACTCGCCCTGGCCGCCTGGACAGCGGCCCGGCTGTACGGAGAGCTCGGCGGGCCCGACGCGGTGGCCGCGCCCGATTTCCCGTACGCGCTGCTGCCCGCCGGAGCGGCCGTCGTCGCCTTCTCCGCCGTACTGACCGCCCTGGACGGCGGCATCCTGGCCACCGCGGAACGCGTCCCGCCGCGGACCGCCTGGCGGGGGCTCTTCCCGCGGTCGTTCGCGCCGGTCGCCGTGCACGGCCTCGCGGGCCTGATGATGGCGGTCCTCTGGCGCAGTCCGTACGGGCCGCTCGCCGCGCTCCTCGTGCTGCTCCCGATGGGGGTCTCCTGCTGGGTCTTCGCCCAGTACCACCGGGAGCGGGCCGCCCACCAGGCAACGATCAGGGCGCTCGTGCAGGCCGTCGACATCAAGGACCGGTACACCCGCGGACACAGCGAGCGCGTGGGGCACGCCTCCGTGCTGATCGCCCGGGAGCTGGAGATGGCGGACGAGAGGGTGGAGAGCCTGCGGTTCGCCGGAATCCTGCACGACGTCGGCAAACTCGGCGTGCCGACCCGGCTGCTGCGCAAGGACGGGCCGCTGACCCCCGAGGAGCGGCGGGTCATCGAGCTGCATCCCGAGTACGGCCACGAGATGGTGCGGGGCATCGGCTTCCTCGGGGAGGCGCGGGCGGCGATCCTGCACCACCACGAGCGGATCGACGGGAGCGGGTATCCCTACGGGCTCGTGGGGCAGCAGATTCCGGAGTTCGCGCGGGTGGTGGCCGTCGCGGACGCGTTCGACGCCATGACGTCCACGAGGTCCTATCGCAGGGGGCGGCCGGTCGCTGCCGCGCTGGCCGAGCTGTCGCGGTGCGCGGGGTCTCAGTTCGACCCCGCGATGGTCGCCGCGTTGCGGCGGGCGCTGGATCGGCACGGGTGGGACCCGGCGGTCACCTCGGACACCGGGGAGGTCGTCCCCGGGCCCCGGCCGGGGGCCTCCGGTGTTCCCGCTGCCCCCGGGGCGGGGACGCGATGAGCGCCGCTCTGCCGGAACCCGGCGTTGAGGGTCGTGCCCACACTTCCCCAAGCTCTCGGCTTCGCTCGAGCAGGGGAGGCCCCAATCGCCGTGCGGAGCGCCTGCCCGCAACCGTAAGCATCCTCGTCTACGGCGCCGCCGGGACTCTCACCCTGTTCGCCCTCTGCTGGACCCTCTGGCACGGGCTCGACGAAGGCGGGGTCGCGCTCGCCTTTGGGGGGCTTGTCGCCGTGGGGGAGCTGGCCCGGTGGGGGGCCGGGGGCAGCGAGCGGGAGCCCGCGCCGCTCGGGGCCGCGGGGGCGCTGGCCTACGCGCTGCTCGGGGAGGTCGGAGGGCGGCCCACGCACCACGGCGTGTTCCAGGTGATCGCCGTCGTGGTCGCCGCCGCGCTCGTCGGGGCCGTGCCGCACGTGGCGCTCGGCCGAGGGCCCGCCCTCTCGCACCTGGCGCGGCGCGTGCTGACGGTGGGCTTCGCCGCCGCGTGCTTCCAACCGCTCTACAACGCGGGAAAGTTGGGGGAGTGGGCGGGACAGGGGCCGGGCTTCGCCGTCGTCATCGTCGCGCTGCTCGTCCTGACCGCCCTCTGCGACGCCGTGCTCGCCGCCGCCATGGCGTACGCCCGCACCCGCTGGCCCTTCGGGCCGCTCCTGCGCGACGAGCTGCGGGCCATGCCGGGCATCGGGTCCGCCGTGTGCGCCACGGGGGCCGTCATGGCGCTCGCGGTCGCCGTGGCGGGGCTCTGGGCGCTGCCGGTGTTCAGCCTGCCGCTGCTCCTGACCCAGCTGTCGTTCGGGCGGTACGCCGCGGTGCGCACCACCTACCGGCAGACCATCGCCTCGCTCGCCCGGTCCACCGAGATCGCCGGGTACACCCCGCAGGGCCATGCCCGCCGGGTCGCCGCGCTGAGCAGGGCCGTGGGGCGTGAGCTTGGTCTCTCCGCGCCCGACCTCGCCGTCCTGGAGTACGCGGCGCTGATGCACGACATCGGGCAGCTCTCCCTCGTCGACCCGGTGCCCGCGGGCGCCACCGCCGCCCTGCCGGACGCGGAACAGCGGCGGATCGCGCTGCTCGGGGGCGCCGTCGTGCGGCAGACGGGGGTGAACGGCGCCGTCGCCGTGGTCGTGGAGCGGCAGGCGGACCCGTACCGCGAGCAGCCGCTCACCGCCCGTATCGTGCGGACGGCCAACGCGTACGACGAGATGGCCAGGACAGAAGGTCCCGGAGGCCCTCTCAACGCCCTGGAGCGGCTGCGTCTTGCCACCGGACGCGACTACCAGCCCGAAGTCGTCGAAGCCCTGGCCCGGGTGCTTTCACGGGGCGGTCATAGCTTGCCGCCGGTTGGGTAACCCATGGGTAATGAGCGGCCGTCCGACCGTACGTGGTTGGATGCGAAGAGGGCCCTCAGGCCACATCGGAACGCAGGAACTCAAGTACCGGCAGGCAGGAATCGTGAGGATCTTCGGCAAGGGACGGCACCGGCCCTCCGCCTCATGGCGGCAGGCCACCGACCGCGCCTTCACGCTGATCGGCGACGGGCGGTACGAGGACGCGGGCGCACTACTGACCCGCGCGGCGGATCTCGAGCCGTGGCTCTCGGAGTCCTGGTTCAACCTCGCGCTGCTCCACAAGTTCCGGCACGACTGGGAGCAGGCACGGGCCGCGGGCCTGCGGGCCGTCGCGCTGCTCGACCGGTCGGCCGGCGCCCCCGACTGGTGGAACGTGGGCATCGCGGCCACCGCGTTGCAGGACTGGCCGCTGGCCAGGCGCGCCTGGCAGGCGTACGGCCTGAAGGTGCCGGGCGGGGTCGCCGCCTCGGGGGAGCCGACGGGCATGGACCTGGGCAGCGCCGCCGTGCGGCTCTCGCCCGAGGGCGAGGCCGAGGTCGTGTGGGGGCGCAGGCTCGACCCCGCCCGTATCGAGGTGCTCTCCATCCCGCTGCCCTCCTCCGGGCGCCGCTGGGGCGAGGTCGTGCTGCACGACGGCGTCCCGCACGGCGAGCGGACGACCGGGGCCGGGGACTCGTATCCCGTCTTCGACGAGATCGAGCTGTGGGCGCCCTCACCGGTTCCGACCTGGGTGGTTCTTCTGGAGGCCGCCACCGAGGACGACCGGAACGCCCTGGAGAGACTCGCGGCGGACGCGGGCTTCGCGGCCGAGGACTGGTCGTCGTCCGTGCGGCTGCTGTGCCGCATGTGCTCCGAGAGCCGCATGCCGAGCGACGAGGGCGACGGCGAGCACCTGGACCCGCACGACCACAGCGAGCCCGGCCACCCCGGACCGCTCGGTCACCGCAGCCCCGGCGCCCTGTGGGTGCCCGAGCGCGAGTGCGGCATCGCGGCCCCCGCCGCACTGGTGCGCGGGCTGCTCGACGGCTGGGTCGCGGACAGCCCGGACTCCCGTGACTGGCGGGATCTGGAAGAGGTCTGCTGACTCCTGGCCGTAGGCTGTACCGGCACATCTCTTGTGGTTTCCCAGGAAGGCGTACGTCGGACAATGGCGCAGGACACTGAGCAGCAGGCCTCGGGCGGGGTCCTCCCCGTGGACGACGAGGGCTTCGTCATCGACACGGAGGACTGCGAGGAGCGGGAGACGGCCTGGCGCGAGCGCGGCACGTCCCGGCCCATCACGGTCGTCGGCAACCCCGTGCTGCACAAGGAGTGCAAGGACGTCACCGCCTTCGACGCCGACCTCGAGCAGCTCGTCGCCGACATGTTCGCCAGCCAGCGGACCGCCGAGGGCGTGGGCCTTGCCGCCAACCAGATCGGCGTCGACCTGAAGGTCTTCGTCTACGACTGCATGGACGACGAGGGCAAGCGGCACGTCGGCGCGGTCTGCAACCCCGTGGTGCGCGACCTGCCCGCGGAGCGGCGCCGCCTCGACGACTCGAACGAGGGCTGCCTCTCCGTGCCCACGGCCTACGCCGAGCTGGCCCGCCCGGACTACGCCGAGGTGACCGGGCAGGACGAGAAGGGCAACCCGATCAAGGTGCGGGGCACCGGCTACTTCTCGCGCTGCCTCCAGCACGAGACGGACCACCTGTACGGCTACCTCTACATCGACCGCCTCTCCAAGCGCGACCGCAAGGACGCGCTGCGGCAGATGGAAGAGGGCACTCCGCGCTACCCCGTCGTGCCCAACGACTGAACCGTCGCCGCGCCCCACGACTGCACTGACGTAGCGCCGGACGCCTGAGTCACCTCTGGCACGCGCGCACCGCGAGCCACCTGCGGCCCCCGGTCGGGAACTCCCTCCCGTCCGGGGGCCGTTCGCATTGACCGGTCAGTTGTGCGAGCAAAACAGGCTTCTGGTGATCCATAATCAGTCACGTAGGGGGATTTTTTCGGCGTTGGGGGGTAGTGAATGGCGCAAATCTGTTCCCTGAACGGTCAGTTGTGGTGCTGAATGGAAAGCGCGGGGATACGCAACGGCGCGCGCCCGGTACGGCGGGAGGGGCGTGCGTCCTCAGGCGGCTGAGAGGGGCTTGTTCGTGCCTGCATATTCATATGGCACTTCACCGACACAGCCACAGACACCGGCGGTCTCCGTGCCGCCGGCGTTGGCACTCCCGGTGATCGAGGCAGATTTCCCACGACGGCTACATCCGTATTGGCCGAAGCTTCAGGAAACGTCCAGGACATGGCTGCGCGAAATGCGCCTGATGCCCCCGGACAAGGTGGAGCGGTACGCAGACAGCCTGTGCTACACGGATCTGGTGGCCGGGTACTACATTGGCGCGCCGGACGAGTTGCTCAGCGCGATAGCCGACCTCAGCAGTTGGTTCTTCGCGTGGGACGACCGGCACGACCGCGACTCGGTGCACGGCAGGGCGGCGCAGTGGCGGCGCCTGTGCCGGGGTCTGCACGAGACGCTCCGGGCGCCCCGGCAGCAACTGCACCACCGTGACCCTCTGGTCGCGGGGTTCGCCGACTGCGTCCTGCGGCTGTACTCGCAGCTCGGGCCCAGTTGGAACGCCCGGTTCGCCCGGCATTTCCACAGCGTGATCGAGGCGTACGACCTGGAGTTCAGGAACCGCAGGACCGGCACGGTCCCGACGGTCGAGGCGTACATCGAGCTGCGCAGGCTGACGTTCGCGCACTGGGCGTGGATCGACCTGCTCGAACCCACGGCGCGGCACGAGCTGCCGAGGGAGGTGCGGAAGCATCCGGCATACCGGCGGGCCGCGCTCGCCACGCAGGATTTCTCCGCCTGGTACAACGACCTGTGTTCACTCCCCAAAGAACTCGCGGGAGATGAACTGCACAATCTCGGGATCAGTCTCATCCAGCATGAGGGCCTTTCGCTCGAAGAAGCCGTTGCGGAAGTGCACAGCCGAGTGACCCGATGCATATCGGATTTCCTCGCGGCGGAAAAAGAAGTCCTGCGGCTCGCAGGTCAGCTGGCGGACGGAAGTGCGTACGGAAAGAAACTCTCGGACGCGGTGGAATCCTGTGTCTTCAACATGCGGAACTGGTTCTCTTCCGTGTACTGGTTCCACCATGAATCCGGCCGCTATCGGGTGGACAGCTGGGACGACAGGTCCATTCCCCCCTACGTGAGCGACGCGGCGATCGGCGAAACAGGAATCAGCGACATGGCCGAAATTGAATTGGTAGGTGAGGAATGAGCGTCGAATCCGTCATATCCGCGACAACTCCTCCGCTTGTCAGCGGCGGCGCCCCGCTCATAGGCCACGCCTGGAATCTCGTGCGCGACCCGCTCGGCTTCTTCGCCGCACTGCGGGACCACGGTGATCTCGTACGCATCAGGCTGGGCCCCAAGACGGCGTACGCGGTCTGCGATCCGGAGCTCGTCGGGCAGCTCCTGCGCAGCCCCGACTACATCGTCGGAGGGCCGCTCTGGGACACCCTGGAGGTCCTCCTGGGCAAGGGCGTGGCGACCAGCAACGGCAAGTTGCACCGGCGCCAGCGGCGCATGATGCAGCCCGCGTTCAAGCGCGAGCGGATCGCGGACTACGCCAAAGTGATGGAGGAGGAAGCCCGTGCCACGGCCGCACGCTGGGGCCCGGGCGAAACGGTCGACATAGGGTCGGAGATGTTCCGCACGGCCGTACGCGTCATCTCCCGCTCGCTCCTCGAGGTCGACGCGATCGGCGAGCAGGCGGACCGCATCGCCGAGTCGCTGCACACCGTCTTCGAGGGGCTCTACCGCAGGATGGTCCTCTCGGTCGGGCCGCTGTACCGCGTGCCGACCCAGGGCAACCGGCGCTTCCAGAGCGCGCTCGCCGATCTGCACGCGGTGGTCGACGAGATCATCGCCGCCGCCCGGGCAGCGGACGCGGACCGCGACGACTTGTTGGCCGAAATGCTGCGGGCCCGCGATGAATCAGGGCAGCCGCTCAGCGCTCAAGAAGTCCACGACCATGTGGTCTCCCTCATCGTGGCGGGCGCCGAGAATATCGCGTCGACCCTGGCGTGGACGTTCCACCTGTTGGCCGAACACCCCGAGCAGGAAAGGCGATTGGTTGAAGAGGTAAATGCCGTCGCCCCGGACCGGGAGATCACATTCGCCGACCTCAAGGACCTTCCGCACACGCGGAATGTCGTCACCGAGGCCATGCGTATACAGCCGGCTGCCTGGATATTCACACGGCGTTCGGTGGGCGAAACCAACCTGGGTGGCTATCGCATTCCGGCCGACGCCGACATCGTCTACAGCGTGTACGCGATGCAGCGCGATCCGCGTTCCTTCGAGCAACATCTCCGGTTCGACCCGGACCGCTGGAATCCGGAACGGGCTTCAGACGTACCGGAGTTCGCGATGATGCCGTTCGGCACCGGTAACCGCAAGTGCCCGGGAGACCATTTCAGCCTGGCCGAACTCGCCATCATCCTGGCGACCGTGGCCCCGAAGTGGCACCTGGCACCGGTCGCGGAGACCGACGCCGAGACGAAGATCGGCATCACCCTGCAACCGAAGAAGCTCGTCATGCGGGCCGAGCGGCGCTGACGGCCACAGGGCCGCGGAAGGTCCTGCGGTAGGCGTTCGGCGTGGTGCCGAGCGACCGCAGGAACTGGTGGCGCATCGCCGCGGCGTTGCCGAAACCGGCACGCCCGGCGATGGCGTCCACCGTCTCGTCCGAAGCCTCGAGCAACTCCTGCGCAAGCACGACCCGTTGGCGCAGGAGCCAGCGGTAGGGCGTGGTGCCGGTCTCCTGCTGGAAGCGGCGGGCGAAGGTGCGCGGCGACATGTGCGCGCGCTCGGCGAGCCGCTCGACGGTGATGTCGTCGGCGTCCAGATGCCGCTCCATCCAGGCAAGGACCCCGCCCACGGTGTCGCATTGCGTGCGCGGCAGGGGGCGCTCCACGAACTGGGCCTGCCCGCCGTCGCGGTGGGGTGGTACGACCATGCGCCGGGCGATGGCGTTGCCGACCTCGATGCCGTGCGCCTGGCGCACGATGTGCAGGCAGGCGTCGATCCCGGCGGCGGTGCCCGCCGACGTGATGACCGGGCCCTCGTCCACGTACAGGACGTCGGGCTCGACCCGGGCGCGCGGATACTGCACGGCGAGCTCCGTGGCGTGCCGCCAGTGCACGGCGCAGCGGCGGCCGTCGAGCAGGCCGGCGGCGCCGAGCACGAAGACGCCGGAGCAGACGGACAGGACGCGGGCCCCGCGGTCCACCGCGCGGCGCAGGGCGGCGAGCAGATCCTCGGGGTAGTCGCGGCTCGCGAACGACTGGCCCGCGGGGACGGCGATGAGGTCGGCCTCTTCGAGCCGGTCGAGGCCGTGCCGGGTGGTGATCGTGAACCCGGCGTGATTGCTCAGGGGCCCGCTCTCGCCGGCGACCACCGCGAAGTCGTACACGGGCAGGCCGTCCTCGCTCCGATCGAGGCCGAACACCTCGCAGACGACGCCGAGTTCGAAGGGGTTCACGCCGTCGAGCAGCGCGACGGCCACGTTCTTCAGAGTGCCGGAATCCACCATGTCGGCAGTGTCCCGCAGGTCTGGCAGTAAGTCGATGGTGTGTGGCAGTCCTGCCACTGACGCGTCCGTCCGGCGCGCAGGACAGTGAGGACATGAACGCAATCCTCGATTACGCGACCGTCCTGACCGTCCTCCTTCTCCTGGCCGCACCCTCGCTCGTCGGGTACGTCCACGACCGCCGGATCGACCGCGAGCTGCGGGAGGCGGCGTCCGCCGCCACCCGCGGCCCGGCGGGGCTAGAACTCGTCGTCGAAGGAGACCGAACCCTCGACCGCGACCTGGTAGGCCGAAGGACGCCGCTCGAAGAAGTTGGTCAGCTCCTGGACTCCCTGGAGCTCCATGAACGAGAACGGGTTTGAGGAGCCGTAGACCGGCGCGAACCCGAGCCGCTGGAGCCGCTGGTCGGCGACGCACTGGAGGTACTCGCGCATGGAGTCGGTGTTCATGCCGGGCAGGCCGTCGCCGCAGAGGTCGCGCGCGAACTGCAGCTCGGCCTCGACGGCCTCCTTGAGCATGTCCGTGACCTGCGTCCGCAGCGCGTCGTCGAAGAGCTCGGGCTCCTCCTTGCGGACGGTGTCGACGACGTCGAAGGCGAAGCTCATGTGCATCGTCTCGTCGCGGAACACCCAGTTGGTGCCGGTCGCGAGGCCGTGCAGCAGACCGCGCGAGCGGAACCAGTAGACGTACGCGAAGGCACCGTAGAAGAAGAGGCCCTCGATGCAGGCGGCGAAGCAGATCAGGTTCAGCAGGAACCGGCGCCGGTCCGCCTGCGTCTCCAGACGGTCCAGCTTCTCGACCTCGTTGATCCACTTGAAGCAGAACTCGGCCTTCTCGCGGATGGAGGGGATCTCCTCGACCGCGTCGAAGGCCGCCGCGCGGTCCTCCGGGTCGGGCAGATAGGTGTCGAGCAGCGTCAGATAGAACTGGACGTGCACGGCCTCCTCGAAGAGCTGGCGGCTCAGGTAGAGCCGGGCCTCGGGGGAGTTGATGTGCTTGTAGAGCGTGAGCACCAGGTTGTTGGAGACGATCGAGTCGCCGGTCGCGAAGAACGCGACCAGACGGCCGATCATGTGCTGCTCGCCCGGCGAGAGCTTGGCCAGGTCGGCGACGTCCGAGTGGAGGTCGACCTCCTCGACGGTCCAGGTGTTCTTGATCGCGTCCCGGTAGCGCTCGTAGAAGTCCGGGTAGCGCATGGGACGCAGGGTCAGCTCGAAGCCCGGGTCGAGGAGGTTCTTCTCGGCGTTGGTGGTGGAGCTCATTACTGGCAGGCCTCGCAGGACTCGGGGTTTTCCAGGGAGCAGGCGACGGCGTCTTCGGCCGACACCTGCGCAGGTACAGGGGAGGGGGCGGGAGCGGGCTCGGCGGTCTTGCCGGCCGCCGCGCGGGCGATGCGGGTCGCCGGGCGTGAACGCAGGTAGTACGTGGTCTTCAGGCCCTGCTGCCAGGCGTAGGCGTACATCGAGGAGAGCTTGCCGATGGTCGGCGTCTCCAGGAACAGGTTCAGGGACTGCGCCTGGTCCAGGAACGGCGTGCGCGCGGCGGCCATGTCGATCAGGCCGCGCTGCGGGATCTCCCACGCGGTGCGGTACAGCTCGCGCACCTCGGCGGGGATCCAGCCGAAGCCCTGCACGGAGCCGTTGGACTCGCGCAGCGCCTCGCGGGTCTGGGCGTCCCAGACGCCGAGCCGTTTCAGCTCCTGCACCAGGTAGGAGTTGACCTGGAGGAACTCGCCGGACAGCGTCTCGCGCTTGAAGAGGTTGGAGACCTGCGGCTCGATGCACTCGTAGACGCCCGCGATGGACGCGATGGTGGCGGTCGGCGCGATGGCCAGGAGCAGCGAGTTGCGCATGCCGGTCGTGGCGATACGTTCCCGCAGCGCGGCCCAGCGCTCCGGCCAGGTCAGCTCGACGCCGTAGTGGTCGGGGTGCAGGACGCCGCGCGCGGTGCGGGTCTTCTCCCAGGCGGGCAGCGGACCGTTGCGCTCGGCGAGGTCGGCGGACGCCTCGTATGCGGCGAGCATGATCCGCTCGGCGATGCGCGTCGAGAGGGCGCGCGCGGCGGGGGAGTCGAAGGGCAGCTTCAGCTGGAAGAAGACGTCCTGGAGGCCCATCGCGCCCAGGCCCACCGGACGCCACCTGGCGTTCGAGCGGCCCGCCTGCTCGGTCGGGTAGAAGTTGATGTCCACGACGCGGTCGAGGAACGTGACGGCGGTACGGACGGTCTCGTCCAGCCGCTGCCAGTCGATGTCACCGGCAGCCGTGTCCACGAACGCGCCGAGGTTCACCGAGCCCAGGTTGCAGACGGCCGTCTCCCCGTCGTCCGTCACCTCCAGGATCTCCGTGCAGAGGTTGGAGGAGTGGACGGTGTGGCCGGGCTCCGCCGTCTGGTTGGCGGTGCGGTTGGCGGCGTCCTTGAACGTCATCCAGCCGTTGCCGGTCTGCGCGAGGGTGCGCATCATGCGGCCGTAGAGGTCGCGGGCCGGGATGGTCTTGCGGGCCAGCCCGGCGGCCTCGGCCTTGCGGTAGGCGGCGTCGAAGTCGTCGCCCCACAGGTCGACGAGCTCGGGCACGTCGGCCGGGGAGAACAGCGACCAGTCCTGGTCGGCGGCGACCCGGCGCATGAACTCGTCCGGGATCCAGTGCGCGAGGTTGAGGTTGTGCGTGCGACGGGCGTCCTCACCCGTGTTGTCGCGCAGCTCCAGGAACTCCTCGATGTCGGAGTGCCACGTCTCCAGGTAGACGGCGGCCGCGCCCTTGCGCCGGCCGCCCTGGTTCACGGCGGCGACCGACGCGTCCAGGGTCTTCAGGAACGGCACGATGCCGTTGGAGTGCCCGTTCGTGCCGCGGATCAGCGAACCGCGGGCGCGGATGCGGGAGTACGAGAGGCCGATGCCGCCCGCGTGCTTGGAGAGGCGCGCGACCTGGTGGTAGCGGTCGTAGATGGAGTCCAGCTCGTCCAGCGGGGAGTCGAGGAGGTAGCAGGACGACATCTGCGGATGCCGCGTGCCGGAGTTGAAGAGCGTCGGCGACGACGGCAGGTAGTCCAGGCGGCTCATCAGGCGGTACAGGGAGGCGACTTCGTCCACCGAGCGGGCGCTGCCGTCCTCGGCGAGGCCGCTCGCCACGCGCAGCATGAAGTGCTGCGGGGTCTCGATGACGTGCCGGGTGATCGGATGGCGCAGGAGATAGCGGCTGTGCAGGGTGCGCAGGCCGAAGTAGCCGAAGCGGAAGTCGGCGCCGTCCTCGATGGCGTCGTCCACGAGACCGTCCAGGCGCTCCGCGTGGTCCACGGCGAACGCGGCGGTGCGGTCCGCGATCAGGCCCTCGCGATGCCCCACGGCGACCGAGTCGGAGAAGCTGCGCACGCCCTGCGACGCGGCCTCCTCCCGGATGCTGAGCGTGAGGAGCCTGGCCGCCAGCTGCGAGTACGTGGGGTCCTCGGAGATGAGCCCGGCAGCCGCCTCGGTCGCCAGCTCCCGCAGCTCCGCCACATCGGCCTTGGCCGAGCGGCCCCGCAGCGCGGCGGCGGCGACTCTGCCGGGGTCGGCGTCGGGGAGGTCGGCGGTCAGTTCGGTCAGGGTACGCAGCAGCGCGGTTCCCGGGCCGTCGGCGGTCTGCTGACCGTCGGTGGTCTGCGCTGACGCAGGTTCGGCTGGCGCGATGGTCACGGAGCACTCCCTCGCTCGGCTCGGAGCCTTGAGGGAGGGCAGGAGTGACACACGGGCGCGCCCGGGCAGGGCGGTGCTCCGCGTCCACCAGCCCATTCCACGAGGCCCGGACGTCGTCGGCACCCGAACCGGACGGAACGGGTGCACTGTCGGCAGGTCCTCGGACTCATGGGTACGACAAATACGTACTCATACACCGTTGCGGGACAGTTCCGGACTTGCACCGGATTCCCCTGCGGCGACAGCGAGCACGAGCATACATCTTGTGCTGGCTCTGAGCGGCAGCCCCATATCTTGTGTCGGTGCGTGGATCCTCTAGGGTGGCGGCCGAACTGAAGGCCGAACTGGAGGCCGAACTGATGGCCCAACGGGGGGAGTCGGTGTGCGAGCTCGGGTCGCGGGTTGTGCCGCGCTGTTGATGACGCTGCTCAGCGCGTGCGGCGGCGGTGAGGACCAGGTGAAGGCGGCCGATCCGAAGCCCGTGCCGACGCAGAAGCGGACCGGGGAGGTCGGGGTCGACGGCGAGGCCGATCCCCGCAAGGTCTTCACGGAGGCCGAACTCAAGGCCGCTCTGCTGCCCGCGAAGGAGGTCGGGCCGAAGGCCAAGGCATACGACGTCACCACCGGCGCCTTCGGTCAGCAGTACGGCGGCGGCGATTGGGGCAGCTGCGCTCCCGGCAAGGACGCGCGCGAGGAGTTGGCGCGACTGCGGGGGAACAGCGCGGGCCACACGGTGCGGCCCTTCCCGGGCGCGATCGAGGACAAGGACCCGTTCGTCCACGTGGCCCTGGTCTCGATGCCGGTCGAGCGGGCGAAGCGCCACGTCACGCTGCGCAGGCAGCTCAACGACGCATGCCCCCGCGTCACCGTCGACACCGAGGCGGCTCCGGTTCGGGAGCACCACACGGCCGGGAAGCTGCCGGACCTCGGCGACGAAGCCATCGTGGAGAGCACGCGGACCACGGGCGGCGACGAGTACGACGGCACCGCGCGCCACAAGGTCGAGGTGCGGGTCGGCGGCGTGCTCGTCCTGGTGGACGCGGGCACCGACAAGGACGTGGCGATACTCGCGGCGGCCAAGGCGGCCGCACACGTCCGGACGGATCTCTACAGGACCTCGTGACGCCGTACGCATACGACGACGGGCCGCCGGATTGCTCCGGCGGCCCGTGTCATTCGCTTGCGTAGGACGGCTCAGTGCCCGACCGGCGCTCCCGCCGTGGCCGGGGGAAGCTCCTCCACGACGCCGGGGTCGCCGACGTCCGCGGTGTAGTCGCCGGGGGAGGTCTCGTCGATGCCGTCAGGGGCCTTCACGGCGCGCAGGACGAAGGTGAGGGCCACGGTGACCAACACGTTCAGGACGAACGCCGTGAGGCCGATGTAGCCGATCTCGCCGATGCCGGGGATCTCGTCCGACGAGCCGCCGAAGTGCTTCTGCGTCGGCGAGGCGACACCGTACGCGGCGGCCGTTCCGTAGACCATGCCGACCGCCCAGCCGGCGAGCAGCGCCCAGCGGTGGAACCAGCGCGTGAACAGGCCGCCGACCAGTGCGGGCATGGTCTGCAGGATCCAGATGCCGCCCAGGAGCTGGAAGTTGATCGCGACCGTCTTGTCCATGGTGAGGACGAAGGCGAGCGCGCCCACCTTCACCAGGAGCGAGACCAGCTTGGAGACCTTCGTCTCCTGCTCGGGCGTCGCGTCCGGCTTGAGGAAGTCCTTGTAGATGTTCCTGGTGAAGAGGTTCGCGGCCGCGATCGACATGATCGCGGCGGGCACGAGGGCGCCGATGCCGATGGCGGCGAACGCGACGCCGGTGAACCAGTCGGGGAACATGTTCTCGAACAGCTGCGGAATGGCCAGCTGCCCGTTCTCCACCTTGACCCCGGCCGCGATCGCCATGAAGCCGAGCAGCGCCAGCAGGCCCAGCATCAGCGAGTAGAGCGGCAGGATCGTGGTGTTGCGGCGGATCACGTTGCGGCTCTTGGAGGAGAGCGTCGCCGTGATCGAGTGCGGGTACATGAACAGCGCGAGCGCGGACCCGAGCGCGAGCGTGGCGTAGGTCCACTGCCCGGTGTGCCCCGGCGCGAGACCCGCCACGGGCTTGCCCGCCGCCTCGTTGGCCGCGGAGAACTTGTCGTTCGCCGCCGAGAAGATCGCGTCGAATCCGCCGAGCTTGATCGGGATGTAGATGATCGCGACGGCGATGACGAGGTAGATCAGGCCGTCCTTCACGAACGCGATCAGCGCGGGGGCGCGCAGACCCGACGAGTACGTGTACGCGGCGAGCACCGCGAACGCGATCAGGAGCGGCAGGTCCTTGATGAACCAGTTGGTGTCGGGACCGCCGCCGACGCCCATGACGTCGAGCACGGCCTGGATGCCGACCAGCTGGAGCGCGATGTACGGCATCGTGGCGAGGATGCCGGTGACCGCGACGGCCAGCGAGAGCCCCTTGGAGCCGAAGCGCCCGCGCACGAAGTCCGAGGTGGTCACGTATCCGTGCTTGTGCGAGACGGACCACAGACGCGGCAGGAAGGTGAAGATCAGCGGGTAGACCAGGATCGTGTACGGCACGGCGAAGAAGCCGGCCGCGCCCGCCGCGTAGATCGCCGCCGGGACGGCCACGAACGTATAGGCCGTGTAGAGGTCGCCGCCGAGCAGGAACCACGTGACCCAGGTGCCGAACGAACGACCGCCCAGGCCCCACTCGTCCAGGCTCTCGGTCTCGGCCTTGCGCCAGCGCGCGGCCAGGAAGCCCATCGCCGTGACGGCGGCGAAGAAGAAGATGAAGACACCGAGGGCGATGCCGTTGACGCCGCCCTCCGCTGCGAGCTCGTTCATCGGGTCGCACCCCCCTGGGCCTGCTCGGCCTTGCGGGCGCGCTGGTCACGCTGCCACAGCTTGTAAGCGATCATCGTGAGGCCGGTGGAGACGAGCACCCACAGCATTTGGTACCAGTAGAAGAAAGGGATGCCGATGAAGGTCGGGTCGACCTTCGCGTAGGAGCTCACCCAGAGCATCGCCACGAACGGCGCGACGAGACAGAGGGCAATGACCACGCGGACCGGCGTGATCACCGGTCTGCTCACTTCAGGCGCATCTGACACTTCGCGGCTCAGCTCCCTCGCTTATCCCACCTTTAACGTGCGGGAAATCTAAGCGAGAGTTTCGATCAATGGAACCCCCGTCCGGATACCGGACGGGGTCAAAGCACCTGTTCAGCAGCAGCGGAACCCCTGTCGGGGGTCCGCCTCCTGCTGGTCCGTCCGCATTCGTTCGAACTCCCGGCGAGAGGGGACGGATGCACCGGGATGCGTCTTGCGCGTATGGGCGACATAGCGGTCGTACGCGGACTCGTCGGTCAGCTCCCGTGCGTACCACCGCACCCAGCGCAGCCCGCGCAGGACCCACGTCATGACGGGACCCGCGCGTCGTCGGCCGCCTTCGCCGCCGCCAGTTCCGCCTTCTCCTCCGGGGTCGCCACGAGCCCGGCCGGCGCGGTCAGCTTCGACTCCACGTATGCGGCCTCGCTGAGCTTCGACGAGCCGGGGTTGCGGACGTGCTTCACGCAGATGCGGGCCGCGTCCGCGATCACGACGACGATGAGCAGGGCGAGCGCGGCCGTCAGGACGCCGTCCACCGTGGAGTTGGTGACGACGGTGTGCATGTCGTCCATGGACTTGGCGGGCGGCAGGACCTTGCCGTCGTCGATCGCGTCCTGGTAGATCGAGCGCTGCTTGAAGAAGCCGACGCGCGGGTCGCTGGAGAAGACCTTCTGCCAGCTGGCGGTCAGGGTCACCGTGGCGTCCCAGGCGAGCGGGATTCCGGTGATCCAGGCCCACTTGAGGCGCCCCGACTTCACCAGGAGCGTCGTGCAGACGGCGAGCGCGACCGCGGCGAGGAGCTGGTTGGAGATGCCGAAGATCGGGAAGAGCTGGTTGATCCCGCCGAGCGGCTCGTGGACGCCGACCCACAGGAAGTAGCCCCACAGGCCGGTGACGACCGCGCTCGTGATGATGAGTCCGGGCTTCCAGCTGACCTTCTTGAACGGCTTGTAGACGTTCCCGAGCATGTCCTGGAGCATGAAGCGGCCCACCCGCGTGCCCGCGTCGAGCGCGGTGAGGATGAACAGCGCCTCGAACATGATCGCGAAGTGATACCAGAACGCCTTCATGGAGTCGCCGGTGACCTTCGAGAAGATCTCGGAGACACCGACCGCGAGGGTGGGCGCACCGCCGGTGCGCGAGAGCAGCGAGGACTCCTCGACGTTCTTGGCGGCCTGCGCCAGGTCCTCGGGCGAGATGGAGTACCCGAGGCCCGCGACGGCCTGGGACGCGGCCTGGACGTTGTCCCCGATGACGCCCGCGGGCGCGTTCATCGCGAAGTACAGACCCGGGTCGATGATGCTCGCCGCGACGAGCGCCATGACCGCGACCGCCGACTCCATCAGCATGGAGCCGTAGCCGATCATCCGGATCTGCGTCTCCTTCTGGACCATCTTCGGCGTCGTGCCCGAGGAGATCAGCGCGTGGAAGCCGGAGAGGGCGCCGCAGGCGATGGTGATGAAGACGAACGGGAAGAGCGATCCGGCGAACACGGGCCCGTCGCCGCGCGAGGCGAAGTCGGTCACCGGGTCCATCTTCAGCGTCGGCAGCGTGAAGACGACGCCGAGCGCGAGCAGCAGGATCGTGCCGATCTTCATGAACGTCGAGAGGTAGTCGCGCGGCGCGAGCAGCATCCACACGGGCAGGATCGAGGCGACGAATCCGTACGCGACCAGCCAGATGACCAGTGTCGACGGCGCGAGCGTGAACGTTTCCGCGAGCGATGACTCGGCGACCCAGCGCCCGGCGACCAGCGCGACGAGCAGCAGCGTGATCCCGATGAGGGAGACCTCGCTGACCCGTCCCGGCCGAAGGACGCGCAGGTAGAAGCCCATGAACAGCGCGATCGGGATGGTCATCGCGATGGAGAAGGTGCCCCAGGGCGAGTCCGCGAGGGCGTTCACGACGACGAGTGCGAGCACCCCGAGCAGGACGATCATGATGGCGAAGGCGGCGAGCAGCGCGGCCGCCCCGCCGAAGGGGCCGATCTCCTCGCGCGCCATCTGGCCGAGCGACTTGCCGTCGCGCCGCGTGGAGAAGAAGAGGACGACCATGTCCTGCACGGCGCCCGCGAAGATCACGCCGACGATGATCCAGATGGTGCCGGGCAGATACCCCATCTGTGCGGCCAGTACGGGCCCCACCAGCGGCCCCGCGCCCGCGATCGCCGCGAAGTGGTGGCCGAGCAGGACGCGCCGGTCGGTCGGGTGGAAGTCGATGCCGTTGTTCAGGCGCTCGGCCGGAGTGGCCCGGCTCTTGTCGACCTTCAGGACCCGGTTGACGATGAATGTGGAGTAGAAGCGATAGGCGATGGCGTACGAGCCGAGGGCCGCGGCCACCATCCAGGCCGCCGACACCTCCTCGTCGCGCGCCAGCGCGAGTACGGTCCAGCCCGCGGCGCCCACCAGCGCGACGAGGGTCCAGATGACGATGGATCGGGGATTCGCTGTGCGCACCGGGTCGTCCTCCCGTTCATCATGCGATGACGGGAGGAACGTAGAGCAGCACGGTTCCCCCGCGCCAGACCCCGTACCCGGGTCAGTCCGTGGGCCGCTTGAGGCGTGCCACGAATTTGTAGCGGTCGCCGCGGTA
The DNA here is from genome assembly GCF_040644915.1 of Streptomyces sp. NPDC046925. NCBI lineage: Bacteria > Bacillati > Actinomycetota > Actinomycetes > Kitasatosporales > Streptomycetaceae > Streptomyces > Streptomyces sp. NPDC046925. The sequence continues at coordinate 351,343 of NZ_JBEYWZ010000006.1, forward strand.
GACCGAGCGGACCCACTCCACCGGCTGACCGCCGCCGTCCAGGGAGTGCCGCGACAGGAGCAGCATCGGCAGGCCCACGTCCGTGCCGAGCAGACCGGCCTCGCGGGGAGTGGCGAGTGACGTCTCGATCGTCTCCTCGGCCTCCGCGAGGTGGACGTCGTAGACCTCGGCGAGTGCTGTGTAGAGCGAGGTGTACTTGACCAGGGAGCGGCGCAGGGCCGGGAAGCGCTTGGCCGAGAGGTGCGTCGTCTCGATGGCCATGGCCTCGCCGTTGGCCAGGCGCAGCCGCTCGATCCTGAGCACCCGGCCGCCCGCGCTGATGTCGAGGAGACCGGCGAGGGTGTCGTCGGCGGTGATGTAGCCGATGTCCAGGAGCTGTGAGGTGGGTTCGAGGCCCTGGGCCCGCATGTCCTCGGTGTACGAGGTGAGTTGCAGGGCCTGGGAGACCTTGGGCTTGGCCACGAAGGTGCCCTTGCCCTGGATCCGCTCCAGGCGGCCCTCGACGACCAGCTCCTGGAGGGCCTGGCGCACCGTCGTGCGCGAGGTGTCGAACTCGGCGGCCAGCGTGCGCTCCGGGGGGACCGGGGTGCCGGGCGGCAGCGTCTCGGTCATGTCGAGCAAGTGCCGCTTCAGGCGGTAGTACTTGGGCACGCGCGCGGTGCGGCCGACGCTCGGTGCCGCGCCCGCGTCGGTCTCTGTACTCCCTGCCTCGCCCATGCTTCCACCCGTCTCCCGGCCGCCACCCCTGAACGACGCGCTCCGCGCGGCACGCTGGTTCGGCTCCTGTGCTGCTGCCGTCACCGGCTCCTCCGTCTGTCGCGGCTCACATGGTGGCACGTACCGGGCTGCGGGGACCGTGCCCGCTCAGGTGTCGGTCCGATAACGGACCTGACAGCCCTTCTTATACACCCTTGACACCCCTAAAGGTCTAGGCCAAGCTCCCCGTACTGGTCTACACCATTAAAGACCAGGTTCCAGTCCCACGGGCAGATCTCGGTCCATTTGGTCGCTGCGGGTGGGGGGTTGACTGGCGCATCCCTTGAGGAGGGTGACGTGAAGCGCAAGCTCATTGCGGCCATCGGTGTCGCGGGCATGTTGGTCTCGATCGCGGCCTGTGGCGGCGACGACGGCGACGACAAGAAGGCCGGGGCAGACGGCTTCAAGGGGGAGACCCTGACGCTCTGGGCGATGGACGGCTCCACGCCCGACGGCTGGACCAAGGACGTCAAGGCCGCCTTCGAGAAGAAGACCGGCGCCAAGCTGAAGCTCGAAGTCCAGCAGTGGAACGGCATCCAGCAGAAGCTGACCACCGCCCTCTCCGAGGAGAACCCGCCGGACGTCTTCGAGATCGGCAACACCCAGACCGCCGCGTACGCCAAGACCGGCGGCCTCGCCGACCTCAGCGACCTGAAGAAGGGCCTCGGCGCCGACTGGACCGAGTCGATCAACACCTCCTCGGTCGTGGACGGCAAGCAGTACGCCGCCCCGTGGTTCGTCCTGAACCGCGTCGTGATCTACAACAAGAAGGTCTGGGCCGACGCCGGCATCAAGGAGACCCCCAAGACCCGCGCCGAGTTCCTCAAGGACCTCAAGACGATCGGCTCCAAGACCGAGGCCGAGCCGATCTACCTGCCGGGCCAGAACTGGTACCACTTCGTCGGCCTGACCATCGGTGAGGGCGCCGAGCTCGTCAAGAAGGACGGCGACAAGTACGTCTCCAACCTGACCGACCCCAAGGTCGCCAAGGCCATGAAGACGTACAAGGAGTTCGCGGACCTCTCCAAGGCCCCCAAGAACAAGGACGAGGCCACCCCGCAGCAGGCCGAGGTCTTCGCCAAGGGCAAGACCGGCGCCTTCATCGGCATGAGCTGGGAAGCCGCGACCGCGATCAAGGCCAACCCGAAGATCGAGAAGGACATCGGTTACTTCACGATCCCCGGCGCCACCGCGGCCAAGCCCGAGGGCGTCTTCCTCGGCGGCTCGAACCTCGCCGTCGCCGCGACCAGCAAGAAGCAGGAGCTCGCCAAGGAGTTCCTGAAGATCGCGCTGTCGGACAAGTTCGAGGGCGCGCTCGCCAAGGAAAGCGGCGTCATCCCGAACAAGCAGGCCCTGGAGTCCAACCTCAAGGGCAACGCGGCCGCCGAGGCAGCCGCGCCCGCCACCGCCGGCGGCGGCACGACCCCGCTGATCCCGGAGTGGGCCGCGGTGGAGAACCCGCCGAACCCGATCAAGAACTACATGACCGCGGTGCTGAACGGTAAGTCGAACGACGCCGCCGCCAAGCAGGTCGAGGGCGAGCTCAACAAGCGCCTGTCGCAGAAGCAGTAAGGACGCGCTTTCGCCGGGGACTTCGGGCCCGGGGTGTCATCCGCCCCCGGGCCCGCTGCCCCGGCTCAGCGCTGCGTTCCGCGATGCCCACGAAAGAGATGGCGAAGCATGACCGTGCAGACCGAACGGCCGCCCTCCGGCCCGACGGAGGATCTGAAATCGGACAGACGGCCGGCGGATCCGGGTAAGCCCCGCACGGGGGCCCGGTCGTTCGCGCCCTACTTGCTGCTGCTTCCCGCGCTTGTGGCCACCCTGCTGTTCCTCGGCTGGCCGCTGGTCAACAACGGGATCCTGTCGTTCCAGAACCTCAACATGAGGCAGTTCATCCTCCATCTCACGGAGTGGAACGGGATCGACAACTTCAAGGAGGTCCTCAGCGGCGAGGACTTCTGGCGGGTCACAGGACGCTCGATCGCGTTCACCGCGATCAACGTCGCACTGATCATGCTGATCGGCACCCTGGTGGGCCTGCTGCTCGCACGGCTCGGCAAGCGGATGCGGACCTTCCTGCTGATCGGGCTCGTGCTCGCCTGGGCGATGCCGATCATCGCCGCGACCACCGTCTACCAGTGGCTCTTCGCCCAGCGCTTCGGTGTCGTCAACTGGGTCCTCGACAAGGCCGGCTGGCACTCGATGGCCGACTTCGACTGGATGGGCAGCCAGTTCTCCACGTTCTTCGTGGTCATCTTCCTGATCGTCTGGATGTCGATCCCCTTCGTGGCGATCAACCTGTACGCCGCGACGACGGTGATTCCCAAGGAGCTCTACGAGGCCGCGTCGCTCGACGGCGCCGGCGCCTGGAAGCGCTTCACGAACGTCACGCTGCCCTACCTGCGGCCCTTCCTCTACGCGACGACGTTCCTGGAGATCATCTGGGTCTTCAAGGCGTTCGCGCAGGTCATGGCGCTCAACGAGGGCGGCCCGGACCGGCTCACCGAGATCCTGCCCGTCTACGCCTACATCGAGGGCATGGGCAACCAGCACTTCGGCATGGGTGCCGCGATCGCGCTGCTCACCATCGTCATCCTGCTGGCCCTGACCGCCTTCTACCTGCGGATCGTGCTCAAGCAAGAGGAGGACGAGCTGTGAACCGCACCGCATCGTCGACGTCATCCCGATCGGCGCGGTCTTCGGTGGCCCGCCGCATCTGGCCCAACGCGGTGGCCGTCGTCCTGTTCGTCGGCTTCGTCTTCCCGGTCTACTGGATGTTCGCCACGGCCTTCAAGCCGACCGGCGACATCATCAGCGAGGACCCGGTGTGGTTCCCGACCGACGTGACGTTCGAGCACTTCAAGACGGCCGTGGAGGCCGACCACTTCTGGACGATGGTCGGCAACTCCCTCACCGTCACGCTCCTCGCCGTGATCTTCTCGCTGATCATCGGCCTGGCGTCGGCGTTCGCGCTGGCCCGGATGCGCTTCAAGGGCCGCAAGGGCTTCATCATCGGCTTCATGCTGGCCCAGATGGCGCCCTGGGAAGTCATGGTCATCGCGATCTACATCATCGTGCGCGACGCCGACATGCTGAACAGCCTGGTTCCGCTCACCCTCTTCTACATGGTGATGATTCTGCCCTTCACGCTCCTGACGCTGCGCGGCTTCGTCGCCGCGGTGCCGCGCGAGCTGGAGGAGTCGGCGATGGTCGACGGCTGTTCCCGGATGCAGGCGTTCCGCCGGGTGATCCTGCCGCTGCTCGCGCCGGGCCTGATGTCCACCTCGCTCTTCGGCTTCATCACCGCCTGGAACGAATTCCCGCTCGTCCTTGTCCTCAACAAGGAGGCGGAGTCCAAGACGCTTCCGGTGTGGCTGTCCGGCTTCCAGACCGCCTTCGGCGACGACTGGGGCGCCACCATGGCCGCCGCCTCGCTGTTCGCCATCCCGATCCTCGTCCTCTTCGTCTTCCTGCAGCGCAGGGCCGTCAGCGGTCTGACCGACGGTGCCGTGAAGGGATAACCGCCATATGACGACACTCACCAGCCCCACCGACACCCTGACCCGCGACGCCCTGACCGTCCTGCAGCCCGGCTTCGTCGGCACCAGCGCGCCCGAGTGGCTGCTGCGCAGGATCGGCGAAGGACTCGCCTCGGTCGGCCTGTTCGGCCGCAACATCGCCTCGCCCGAACAGCTCGCCGCCCTGACGGCCCAGCTGCGTGCCGAGCGCGACGACGTCCTGGTCGCCATCGACGAGGAGGGCGGTGACGTGACCCGCCTCGAGGTCCGCTCCGGCTCCTCCTTCCCCGGCAACCACGCGCTCGGCGCGGTCGACGACACGCAGCTCACCCGTGACGTGGCCGCCGAGCTGGGCCGCCGGCTCGCCGCCTGCGGCGTCAACCTCAACTGGGCGCCGTCCGCCGACGTCAACTCCAACCCGGACAATCCCGTCATCGGCGTACGGTCCTTCGGCTCGGATCCGCTCCTGGTGGCCCGGCACACCGCCGCGTATGTGGAGGGGATGCAGTCCGCCGGCGTCGCCGCCTGCACCAAGCACTTCCCCGGGCACGGCGACACCGCGGTCGACTCGCACCATGACGTGCCGCGTATCGGGGTCGACCCCGAGGTCCTCCGGGCACGTGACCTCGCGCCGTTCCGGGCCGCGATCGCCGCGGGCTCGCGCGCGGTGATGAGCGCGCACATCCTCGTCCCGTCCCTGGACGCGGAGTACCCCGCGACGCTCTCGCGCCGCATCCTGACGGGCGTCCTGCGCGAGGAACTGAACTACGACGGTCTGATCGTCACGGACGGCATGGAGATGCAGGCCATCGCCGCCACCTACGGCATCGAGCGCGGCAGCGTCCTCGCCATCGCCGCGGGCGCCGACGCGATCTGCGTGGGCGGCGGCCTCGCGGACGACGACACGGTCCTGCGCCTGCGTGACGCGCTGGTCGGTGCCGTCCGCTCGGGCGAGCTCTCCGAGGAGCGCCTCGCCGACGCGGCCACGCGCGTACGGGCCCTTGCCCACTGGACTTCGGTGTCGGGCGCGGCCGATCGTTCGGGGGGCGCGCCCGGCACCGAGATCGGCCTGGTCGCGGCCCGCCGCGCCCTGACGGTCACCCGGGGCGAGTCCTACACGGCTCCGCTCACCGAGGCCCCGTTCGTCGCTGCCTTCACCCCGATGGCCAACATCGCGGTGGGCGACGAGACGCCGTGGGGCGTGGCCGCCGAACTGGCGCGCCTGCTCCCCGGCACGGAGACCGGCAGCTTCACCGGCGCGGACGCGGGGGCGCTCGCCCTTGCCGAGGCGGGGGAGCGGCGCGTGGTGGCCGTCGTCCGCGACGCACACCGCCACGCGTGGATGGCGGAGGCCCTGAACACCCTCCTGTCCGCCCGCCCCGACACGATCGTGGTCGAAATGGGCGTCCCCCAGTCCCCGCCGACAGGCTCCCTCCACATCGCCACGCACGGCGCGGCAAGGGTCTGCGGATTGGCGGCGGCAGAGGTGATCACGGGGGCGTAGGAAGCGCCCCTCAGGGGCGCGGGGAACTGCGCGACCAGCCCCCACGCACCTGCGGAAGAATACGAACGAAAGATGCCGGGTGCCCCCAGGAAAGGGGGCACCCGGCATCTTCCGTAAAGCGGACCCCGCTTAAAGCCCCTGCCAGTCCGGCTTAGCCGCATACGTAGCCCGGAAGTACTCCCCAAGCTTCAGCTTGGAGGCAGCCGCCTCGTCCACGACGACAGTCGCATGCGGATGCAACTGAAGGGCCGACGCCGGAACCACCGCGGCGACAGGCCCCTCGACCGTCGCGGCGACCGCATCCGCCTTGCCCTCGCCCGTGGCGAGCAGCACCAAGTGCCGGGCCTCCAGGATCGTCCCGATCCCCTGGGTGATCACGTGGTGCGGGACCTGCTCGATGTCCCCGTCGAAGAACCGCGCGTTGTCCACCCGGGTCTGCTCCGTCAGCGTCTTGATGCGCGTACGCGAGGCGAGCGAGGAGCACGGTTCGTTGAACCCGATGTGCCCGTCGGTGCCGATCCCGAGGAGCTGGAGGTCGACGCCGCCGGCATCCGCGAGCGCCTTGTCGTACGCCTCGCAGGCCGCCTGGACGTCCTTCGCGCTGCCGTCGGGCCCCATGAAGGACTTCTCGCCGAGGCCCAGCGGCTCGACGACCTCGCGCAGCACGACGGAGCGGTAGGACTCGGGGTGGCCCGGGGGCAGTCCGACGTACTCGTCGAGCTGGCAGATCCGCGCCCGCGACGCGTCCACGGCGCCGGAGGCGACCTTGGCGGCCAGGGCTTCGTAGATGGGCAGCGGGGTGGATCCGGTGGCGACACCGAGCAGGGCGTCAGGCTTGCGGCGCACCAGGGCGGCCATGGCCTCCGCGATGAGCTCGCCGCCTGCCTTGGCGTCCGGGACGATGACAACTTCCACGCTGGGCCTGCCGATCTGGAGAGGGGACTCACGGGGGTCAATGTGGTATAGACCAATCTAGCAGAGCTGGCCCGGCCGCGCCCGGAGAGAAAGAGACAACAACAAACATCTGCCAACGCGTAGACACAGGTGAATGGTCTAGTCCACAATGCGGTGGTAAAGCATCCGTCCTTCCCGCACAGGAGGGCGGACCGAGGAACCGGCACTCTCTGCCCTGACCGTGTCGGATCCTCCGATCGGCCGTCGGTACCGCACATTCCGGTGGTCGGTGTTCCTGAAGGGCTGCGGTGCCGTGGGTGGGTTGAGGGTCCCGCCCTGGCGCCGCGGCTCGTCGGGAAATCTCTCCGGGCGGCCCCGCCGGACGTGCCAGGTACGCTCGCACACGTGCCCTCCATGAACGATCTCGTACGCCAGCACACCGCTCTCGGTGACTCCGATCTCGAGTGGCTGCACCTGCTGGTCTCGGAGTGGCAGCTGCTCTCCGACCTCTCCTTCGCCGACCTCGTGCTGTGGGTCCCCACCCTCGACGGCACCCGCTATGTCTCCGTGGCGCAGATGCGGCCCAACACCGGCCCCACCTCCTACCAGGACGACATGGTCGGTCACCTCGTCCCGCGCGGCCGCCGCCCGCTGCTCGACGCCGCCCTCGACGAGGGCCGCATCGTGCGCGAGGGCGACCCCGAGTGGCGCGAAGAGGTCCCGGTGCGGGTCGAGTCCATTCCCGTACGCAGGGAAGGGCGCGTCCTGGGTGTCATCGCCCGCAACACGAACCTGCTCACGGTGCGCACTCCCTCGCGCCTGGAGCTGACCTACCTCCAGTCGGCGTCCGACCTGGCGCAGATGATCGCCGCCGGGTCCTTCCCGTTCCCCGGCCAGCAGGTCGACATGGACGCGTCCCCGCGCGTGGGCGACGGACTGCTGCGCCTCGACGCCGACGGCATCGTCCAGTACGCGTCGCCGAACGCCCTCTCCGCCTACCACCGCCTCGGCCTCGCCGCCGATCTGGTCGGCCACCACCTCGGCACGGCCACCGCCGAACTCGCCCCGTCCCGCGGCCCGGTGGACGAGGCGCTCGCCAAGGTCGCCAGCGGCTGGGCGCCCCGCGAGTTCGAGATCGAGGGCGGCGACGGCGTGATCCAGCTCCGCGCGATCCCGCTCAAGCCCAAGGGGCCGCGCATCGGATCGCTCGTACTCCTGCGCGACGTCACGGAACTGCGCCGCCGGGAGCGGGAGTTGATCACCAAGGACGCGACCATCCGGGAGATCCACCACCGGGTGAAGAACAACCTCCAGACGGTGGCGGCCCTCCTGCGCCTCCAGGCCCGCCGTATCGATTCCGCTACTGGCCGTGAGGCCCTCGAAGAGGCCGTACGGCGCGTGGGTTCGATCGCGATCGTGCACGAGACGCTGTCCCAGAACCTGGACGAGCGCGTGGAGTTCGACGAGATCGCCGACCGCGTCCTCGCGATGGTCGCCGAGATCTCGCCCGGCAAGGTCACCGGCCGGCGCACCGGACGCTTCGGCATCCTGGACGCCGAGGTCGCGACCCCGCTGTCGATGGTCCTCACGGAGGTCCTGCAGAACGCCCTGGAGCACGGCTTCCAGGAAGGCGACACCGGCACGGTCGAGGTCTCCGCCGTACGCGGCGGCACCAGCAAGGGCGGGCGGCTGCTCATCACCGTCCAGGACGACGGCGTCGGTCTGCCCGAGGGCTTCGATCCGCACCGCTCGGGCAATCTCGGCCTGCAGATCGTCCGCACTCTCGTCGAGGGCGAGATGGGCGGCACGTTCGACATGGTCCGGGCCCCGGAGCGCGGCACGCAGGTCGTCCTGGACATTCCGGTGCGCGGCGACAAGTAGCGCGACCGCGTACCCAAAGCCGCGACCGCATAGGCAAAGCCGCGACCGCATACGCAAAGCAGTGAGCCCCGGACCGAAGTGGTCCGGGGCTCACTGCTCACGTTGCGTTGCGCATCGGGGGTACTGCGCGGCTGCGGCTCGGGGGCGGGAGATGCGTACTCGCTGTACGCGCCGCCGGGCTCAGGCTCGTAGGGGGCGTGAGCGTCAGGCGCTTGCCTGGCGTGCACGGTTGCGAGCGGCGCGGCGCTTCATTGCGCGGCGCTCGTCCTCGCTGAGGCCACCCCAGACGCCGGAGTCCTGGCCGGACTCGAGCGCCCACTGCAGGCACTGCTCCATGACGGGGCAGCGGCGGCAGACGGCCTTGGCTTCCTCGATCTGCAGCAGCGCAGGACCGGTGTTGCCGATGGGGAAGAAGAGCTCGGGGTCTTCCTCGCGGCAAACGGCGTTGTGACGCCAGTCCATGGCTGCTACCTCTCCTTGGTATTACATGCAGGTTGCTTGTGAATGTGAACGCTTTCACGAATCCCTCGACGACGGAAGGGACTTTCGTCACATACGCGACGATGTCCTATGCGTTGAGGAGGGGGTTCTGGCTCTCTGTGGGGCCGATGTTGCGGGCCGTCCCGATCGCCATGTAGAGATTCGCAAACCTCGGCGGCGGATACAACCCCTTCAGGAAAGTTTTTTTTGATTCCTCAGTGTCGACTGGGTCACAGCCGTACTTCCATGGGGTGGAGCCTGGCCTAAACGTTCGAGTGAAAGGACTTTGGGCCCTTCTACTCACACAATCACACGCAGTGCACGGCGAACGCCTGTGAACGTCACGCTCGTACGCAGTCCCAGGTGGTCGCCGTCCATCTGAAGGGGCAGGGGCACCTTCGAATGCAAGGTGAAGTCCGTGAGGTCATGGAGCGTAACCGCGTGCTTGCCGTGGGGTCCCCGATCGGGCGTCGAGGTCAGCAGCTGGGTCCCGTAACGAGCCACCGCGCCGGTGGAGAGCTTGCTCAGACCGAGCACGTCGAGGCCGGTGTCGAAGGAGGCCTGCGGGGACGCGTACATCGGGCGATTGCCCAGGTAGGTGTACGGGGAGGTGTTGCAGACTATGGAGAGCACGAGGTCGGTCACCGGGTCCTCGCCGGCCCGTTCCAGCGTGATCATTCCGTGCCTGCGGTGCGGCTCGTCGAGGAACTGACGGAACACCTGGCGCAAATACAGCGCATGGGTGGACCGCTTCCCGCGTTCCCTCTGTTGTTCGACCCGTCCCACCACTCCGGCGTCGAAACCGAATCCCGCGGCGAAGGTGAACCAGCGCGAGGGGACGGCTTCGTCCTCCGTGCCCGGCGTTCCGGACACCTGGCCCAGGCTCACCGTGCGTTCGCTTCCTTCACGCAGCGCGTCGAGCAGCGCGCCGGTCGCCTCCACGGCGTCGTTGGGCAGACCCAGGGCGCGGGCGAAGACATTGGTGGAGCCGCCGGGGACCACCGCGAGACGGGGCAGACGCTCCGGATCGGGTCCGTGGTGCAGCAGGCCGTTCACGACCTCGTTGACCGTGCCGTCCCCGCCGAGGGCGACGACGAGCTCGATGTCCTTGCTCTCCGCGGCCTGTCTGCCGAGGTCTCTGGCGTGGCCGCGGTACTCCGTGGTGACCGCCTCGAGTTTCATCTCGCTCGCCAGCGCGTGGATCAGTACGTCACGCGTACGCGCACTGGTGGTGGTTGCCGCCGGGTTGACCACAAGAAGTGCACGCATGCGAAGCAGGGTACCTAGCTGTCTTGAACAGGCCTAGACCGAGGGGTCGGACCGGGGGCCGGTCCACGGACCCGCACGGCTACCCTGCAAGGGTGAGTACCCAGCGGAACCCCACCCCCGAAGCCCCCGCGTCAGGCCCGCGTCCCGGACGTCTGACCGCCGCGGCGGCCCTTGCCGCGCTGGAGGGCGTCGCACTCATCGCCGCCGGTGTCTACATGCTCGTCATGGGCCTCGCGGGGGACCCCGACAACCCGGAACAGGCCACGACGGGCGGCGTCACGCTGATCGTCCTCGCGCTGCTGCCCCTGCTCGCCGCCCGCGGCCTCCTGCGCCGCCGCAGCTGGAGCCGGGGACCCGCGATCATCACGCAGATCATGGCGCTTCCGGTGGCCTGGCAGCTGCTGCAGGCCGACAGCATGGCCATCCCGGCGGGCATCGCGCTCGCCGCCGTCGCGGTGGCCGCGCTCGTCCTGCTCGTCAATCCCGCCACGACCGAGGCCCTCGGTATCCGCGGGCCGGGCAACGCACAGGACGACGTGAAGTAGCCGTCCCGCACGAGACGTCCCGAAGGAGCAGGCCCGGAGGGGCGGCCTGCTCCTTCGTCACTCCTCGACGAGGAGCTTCTCGCGCAGCTGCGCGAGTGTGCGGGCGAGAAGCCGGGAGACGTGCATCTGGGAGATGCCGACTTCCTGCGCGATCTGCGACTGCGTCATGTTGCCGAAGAACCGCAGCAGCAGGATGCGCTTCTCGCGTGGTGGAAGGTCTTCCAGGAGCGGTTTGAGGGACTCCCTGTACTCGACGCCCTCCAGGGCCTCGTCCTCCGCGCCCAGGGTGTCCGCGACGGCGGGGGACTCGTCGTCCGTGTCCGGGACGTCCAGGGACAGCGTGGAGTACGCGTTGGCCGACTCCAGGCCCTCCAGGACCTCCTCCTCGGAGATGGCCAGCTTCTCCGCGAGCTCGTGCACCGTGGGAGAGCGGCCGTGCAGCTGGGAGAGCTCGGCGGTCGCCGTGGTCAGGGCGAGCCGGAGCTCCTGGAGGCGACGCGGCACTCTGACCGCCCACCCCTTGTCGCGGAAGTGCCGCTTGATCTCGCCGACGACCGTGGGCGTCGCGTACGTGGAGAACTCCACGCCGCGCTCCGGGTCGAAGCGGTCGACCGACTTGATCAGGCCGATGGTGGCGACCTGCGTGAGGTCGTCGAGGGGCTCGCCGCGATTGCGGAAACGGCGGGCCAGGTGCTCGACGAGCGGCAGGTGCATGCGGACCAGCTTGTTGCGCAGCTCGGCGTACTCGGAGCTGCCGCTCTCCAGCGTGCGCAGCTCGACGAACATCGCGCGTGCGCCACTGCGGTCCTGCGGATCGTGCCGGGTGTGCTGACGCTCACCGTGTTCGCTCATGTATCCCGCCCGTTGCGCGCCGCCCCGGGCGGAGGGCTTGGCGCGCTCCTCCGGGGCGGTCGGCTCTGTCTGCTGCGACGCGTCGGCCACCGTCGGCGGACCCGGCTGCTCCGGATCCTCCGGGTGCGGCCTGGCCTGCTGCTCGGGAATGCCCGTGAGAGCCGGCTCCACCGGAGCCTCGCGCCCCCTCGTCGGCGTCCCTCCCCGACCATCGGGCAGATCCCGTGTGCCGCGCTCTTCCTCCCGCACCGGCCCCTCCCCGTCCCTCACGCCGGCCCGGGTCCCGCGCCGCGCTTCTTGTAGAGGCTGATCGAGACGGTGTTGTCCTCGGCCACGGAGGAGTCGACCTGACCCGCGAGGGCGGACAGCACCGTCCAGGCGAAGGTGTCCCGCTCCGGGGCCCGGCCGTCGGTGGTCGGCGCCGATACGGTCACCTCCAGCGAGTCGTCGACGAGCCTGAAGACGCAGCTGAGCACCGAACCGGGCACGGCCTGCTGGAGCAGGATCGCGCAGGCCTCGTCGACCGCGATGCGCAGGTCCTCGATCTCGTCGAGAGTGAAGTCCAAACGAGCCGCGAGACCGGCCGTGGCCGTACGCAGCACCGACAGGTAGGCACCCGCAGCCGGAAGGCGGACCTCGACGAAGTCCTGATTCCCGGGCTCGCCTGCGATCTGGGACACCCTCACCTCCAAGGTGGTACAAGCACTTTCGGGGCTCCAGGTCCGCCGGCCAGCGGCGGTCCGGACTGCGTCACACGGGTAACGCACCACGTAGTTCTGCGGTGACGCTACCGCGCTCCCCAGTTCCGTGTCCCGGGGACCCCGCTCCGTTGCTGTCACTCATAGTAAGCCTAAGGGTACGGAGAGTGGCTAGGGGTCTCACGGTCCCAATTGGAGAGTACGGGCGCCGGGTTGACGTACCCAGGCCTCAGACGATCGAACCGTCCACGAAGCACCAACGCCAGCTCTCGCCCGGTTCGAAGGTCCTCATCACCGCGTGTCCGGTGTCCTTGAAGTGCTCCGTCGCGTGCCGGAAGGGCGAGGAGTCGCAGCAGCCCACATGCCCGCAGACCAGGCACAGCCGCAGTTGCACCGGGTGACTGCCGGCCGCGAGGCACTCCGGGCAGGTGTCGCTCAGCGGCTCGGGCTCAGGGTGCGGCAGCGTTGCCACATGCGGGCACTCGTTCATGATTGCCAGGTTACGACGGGAACGCGTATCGCGGAGGGCCTTACCCATGGACGTACTGCCCCTGGTGGCACTGATCGCGGCGAGTGCCGCGGTGGCAGGAGCCGCGCGCTGGACACCGGTGCCCGCGCCGCTGCTGCTCGTGGCGGTGGGGCTCGGCGCCGCGTACGTGCCGGGAGTCCCGGACTACCACCTGGACCCGCACATCGTGCTGCCGCTGATCCTGCCGCCCCTGCTGCACACCGCGGCCCTGGAGAGCTCGTACCTCGACCTGCGCGCCAACCTCAGGCCCGTGGCGCTGCTCTCGGTCGGGTACACGCTGTTCGCGACCCTCGCCGTCGGCTGGCTCGCGTATCTGCTGATCCCCGATCTGCCGCTGACCGCGGCCCTGGTCCTCGGCGCCGTGATCGCGCCGCCGGACGCGGTGGCGGCCACGGCGATCGCGCGGAAGGTGGGGCTGCCGTCGCGGATCACCACGATCCTCCAGGGCGAGTCCCTGGTGAACGACGCGACCGCGATCACCGCCTACAAGGTCGCCCTCGCGGCGGCGGTCGGCGAGGGCGCGAGCTGGGCGGGCGGCATCAGGGAGTTTTTGGTGGCCGCGGTCGGCGGGGTCGGTGTCGGGCTGATCCTCATGGTGCCGCTGCACTGGCTGCGCCGGCACCTGAAGGAGGCGCTGCTCCAGAACACCCTCTCCCTGCTGATCCCCTTCGTCGCGTACGCGGCCGCCGAGCAGGTCGGTGCCTCCGGAGTGCTCGCGGTGGTCGTCGTCGCCCTGTTCCTCGGGCACCGCTCCTGGGAGGTCGACTTCGAGACACGGCTCCAGGAGGCCGCCGTGTGGAAGGTGGTCGCGTTCATCCTGGAGTCGGCGGTCTTCGCGCTCATCGGCCTGCAACTGCCGCTCGTGGTCGAGGGGCTCGGTGAGTACAGCGGCGTTCAGGCCACCTGGTACGCCCTGGGTGTCCTCTTCTTCGTCGTGCTCACGCGCTTCGTGTGGTCGTATCCGGCCACCTATCTGCCGCGGATGATGTCGGCGCGCATCAGGGAGCGCGAGAGCGACATGGACTGGCGGCGGCCGCTGATCGTCAGCTGGGCCGGGATGCGCGGGGTGGTGTCGCTGGCGATCGCCTTCTCGATCCCGCTCGTCATGGACGACGGGGAGCCGTTCCCCGCGCGCAACCTCGTGCTGTTCCTGACCTTCACCACGGTGATCGGCACGCTGGTCGTGCACGGGCTCTCGCTGCCGTGGCTGATTCGCGTCCTGAAGCTGCCGGGGCGGGACACGCGGGCACAGACGCTCGCGGAGGCACAGGCGCAGAACGCCGCCTCGCAGGCCGCGGAGCGGCGGGTGGACGAACTGATGGAGGACGAGCGCAACTGCCTCCCGCAGCCCCTCCAGGACCGCCTGCGGACCGTACTCGAACGGCGCCGCAACTCGGTGTGGGAGCGGCTCGGGCAGCCCAACCCGGTGACGGGGGAGTCCGCGGACGACACCTACCGCAGGCTCGCCAGGGAGGCGATCGCCGCGGAGCGCGAGGTGTTCGTGACGATGCGGGACGAGCGGCGCATCGACGACGAGATGATGCGGACGCTGCTGCGCAAGCTGGACCTGGAGGAGGCGGCGGCCTACCGGGAGGTCGAGGACTGAGCCGCGGAGGGCTCCGGCTCCGTCGCGGTGATCACCGCCGTGACCCTGGTGCCGGAGGGGAAGGCACCCTCTTCGGAGAGGGCCGTCAGCGCGTACAGGAGCTTGGCCACGTAGACGCGTTCCACGGGGAGGCCGTGCCGGTCCTCGAAGTCGTTTGCGAACGCGGTGAGTTCAGGGGTGGTGCGGGCGTAGCCGCCGAAGTGGAAGCGTTCGTCCAGATGCCAGTTGGCGGTGGGGGTCCCCAGGGCCCGCTGTTGCAGCGCCTGTATCCCGGGGCCCAGGAAGCCGCCCTTGAGCACGGGTATGCCGAGCGCGTGCTGGTCCGGGGCGAGGCCCGCCGCCATTCCGGCCAGGGTGCCCCCGGTGCCGCAGGCCACCGCCGCCGTGTCGGTGCGGCCGCGCAACTCCTCGCCCAGGGCGGTGCAGCCCCGTACGGCCAGGGAGTTGCTGCCCCCTTCGGGGATGACGTAGGGGTTGTCGGCGCCCGAGGCGTGCACGAGGGCGGCCAGGACCTCCGGGTCGGTCTTCCGGCGGTAGGTCGAGCGGTCGGTGAAGTGCAGGCGCATTCCGTCGGCCGCGCATTGCGCCAGCGACGGGTTCAGGGGGCGCCCGGCGAGTTCGTCGCCGCGGACCACGCCGATGGTGTCCAGGCCGAGCAGGCGGCCCGCCGCGGCGGTCGCCCTGAGGTGGTTGGAGTAGGCGCCGCCGAAGGTCAGCAGGACCTTGTGGCCCGCTGCGGCGGCGGCGTCCAGGTTCAGGAAGAGCTTTCGGTACTTGTTGCCGGGCAGGTCCGGGTGGATGAGGTCGTCCCGCTTGAGGGTGAGGGTGACCCCGTGCCGCGTGAACCGCTCGTCCCCGAGCTCCTGGAGCGGGGACGGGAGCCGCGGGCGCGGGGTGGTCGGCGGGGTGGTGCTCACCCCGCCATTCTGCCCGGCGCCGTGCCGCCGGGCACGGGCGCGGGCGTGGGGGTGGGTGTGGGGCGGGGCCGCCTGCGGGCGGTGGCCGCTACTTCAGGCGCTCCTCGATGCGCTCCCGCATGGTTTTCATGGTGAACCCCTTGGGATCCACCTTGCCCGGCTGCCACTCCAGGTGGCCGATCACCGAGCGCTGGGTCCAGCCGTGATGGCGGCAGATGGCCGCCGAGACCTTTTCGATGGCTTCCAGCTGAGCGTCCGTCCACGGATCCTCGCCGTCGCCGAGGTTCTCGCACTCGAAGCCGTAGAAGTGGCGGTTTCCGTCGGTGTTCGCCTCGTTGTCCGGCGGGAGCGCCTTCTCGGCGATGACCGCACGCAGGACGTCGTCGTCGCCGAGGCCGGCGTGGTTGGCGCGGCCGTACCCGACGAGGTGGACGCGGCCGTCCTTGGTGATGACGCCGTGGCAGAGCGGGCCGGGCAGGGAGGGGTGCCCGTCGCGGCAGATCTCCACCGTCCGCTTGCTGCCCGATGTGACCGTGTGATGGATCATTACGCCGTGCACGGGGCCCCACGGCCCCTTGTGGTTGCGGTTGTGGTGAGGCCAGTCGCCGACTTCGACGACCGTGACGCCTTCGTCCTTGAGCGCGTCGAGGAACGTGCCTGCGGACATGGGTGGGGCCATGGCCTACTCCTTCGCGGAGCACGACGGCCGCCGGTCGCGCACCGTCTTGTACGGCGCTTTTACCCGAACCGACGGTGCCCGGACCAGCCGTTCGCAGTTATTCCGTGGCTGTTCGGGCACCGTGCGAGTCGAATGCGTCAGCCGCGCTGGTCGCCGCCGTGCAAAAACGCGTCGCCGTTCGCCGCGATGTGGGCCTCCAGTGCCTGAAGTGCCTGCTGGGTGGCCTGGGGGGTGCCCTGGCCCTGCTGCTGCGCGTAATACGCGGCGCCCAGCTTCTTCAGGAGGTCGCCGCCCGTGCGCTGCGCCTGGACCTCGTCGATCTTCTGCTTGCCCTGGTTGAGTCCGCGCTGCGCCTGTTCCTTGGCGCGATCCAGGAAGCCTGCCATTGCCGTCTCCTACGGATTGGTGCGGAGTGGTGCATATCGGTACAGATGCTATCCGTCGTTGTGTCCTGTTCAACGGGTGCGCGGATCTTGAGGTTCCCCGGAGGCGCGGGCGGATGCCCCGTCCTCGCGTGATCCAACCCCGCTCGTTTGTGTAATGGCGCGAGCACGTTCCGTGCTGGAAGGCTTGTCGGCGCAGATCAGCGCTTGAGCGGGAGGCATCGCAAATGTCGGTAGGCGAAGAGGTCCGTGCGGAGCAGGCCGAGCCGCAGCAGAGCTTGGGCACATCAGCCGCACGGAATCTGGCCACCACCACCAAGTCCGTGCCGCAGATGCAGGAGATCAGCTCCCGCTGGCTCCTGCGGACGCTGCCTTGGGTGCAGGTGCAGGGCGGTACGTATCGCGTGAACCGGAGGTTGAGTTACTCGGTCGGCGACGGCCGCGTGACATTCGTGAAGACCGGGGACCGGGTGCAGGTCATCCCCGCCGAGCTCGGCGAGCTGCCGGTCCTCAGGGACTATGAGGACACCGAGGTCCTGGGTGAGCTGGCCCAGCGCTGCCAGCAGCGCGAGTTCGCCCCCGGTGCCGTCATCACGTCCTTCGGGAGCCGCGCCGACGAGGTGTTCCTGCTCGCGCACGGCAGGGTCGAGAAGATCGGCACCGGTCCGTACGGCGACGACACGGTCCTCGGCTCCCTCGCCGACGGGTCGTACTTCGGCGAACAGGCACTGCTCGACCCCGAGGCCATCTGGGAGTACACGACGCGCGCGGTGACCGCGTGCACCGTGCTCACGCTGCCCCGCCAGGACCTGGAGCAGATCGCCGAGCGCACGGACTCGCTGCGCGAGCACCTCCAGCGGCTGCGGGCCATCCCGGCCCAGCGGACGAACAACTTCGGCGAGGCGCCCATCGACCTCTCCGCGGGCCACGTCGGCGAAGCCGTGCTGCCGGGCACCTACGTGGACTACGAAGCGGCACCGCGTGAGTACGAACTCAGCGTCGCCCAGACCGTCCTGCGCGTCCACACGCGCGTGGCCGACCTCTACAACCAGCCGATGAACCAGACCGAGCAGCAGCTGCGGCTGACGGTCGAGGCGCTCAAGGAGCGCCAGGAGCACGAGCTGATCAACAACCGCGAGTTCGGGCTGCTCAACAACTGCGAGTACGACCAGCGGCTGCAGCCGCACGACGGCGCGCCGACCCCTGACGACCTGGACGAACTGCTCAGCCGCAGGCGGGATTCGAAGCTCTTCCTGGCGCATCCGCGGGCGATCTCGGCGTTCGGCCGCGAGCTCAACAAGCGCGGACTCGTGCCGGAGACCATCGAGATGGCGGGCAGCCGCATCCCCACCTGGCGCGGGGTGCCGATCTTCCCGTGCAACAAGATCCCGATCAGCGAGGCCCGCACCACCTCGATCATCTGCATGCGTACGGGCGAGGAGGAGCAGGGTGTCGTGGGCCTGCATCAGGTCGGTCTCCCGGACGAGATCGAGCCGAGCCTGTCCGTGCGCTTCATGGGCATCAGCGAGCAGGCGATCATGTCGTATCTCGTGTCGACCTACTACTCCGCCGCGGTCCTCGTGCCGGACGCGCTGGGCATCCTGGAGAACGTCGAGATCGGCCGCTGGAGTTGAGGCCGTGTCTGTGGGCGTGCTGCCGGGTACACCCCTTGCGTACACGCCCACAGGCCCAGGAAACGCCACCGTCCGCATCCTCCCCGGGGTGAGTTCATGACGGACACGACGACGGACATGACGGAGATGGCGCAAGGCCCCGCAGAACAGGGGCCCACCCAAGAGTTCGAGACTCACGACCAGCACGGAGGGTACGAAGCGTCCGAAGCGGCGGAACTTCTGACGGCGGCGCGGCTGCGCGTCGACCCTGAGGTGCGCAGGGCGGTCGACTCGCTGCCCCCGGCGATGCGCCGCATCGCGCGCTATCACTTCGGCTGGGAACACGCGGACGGCGCACCGGCGGCCGGACACGCGGGCAAGGCGATCAGGCCTGCGCTGGTGCTCGCCGCGGTGCGGGCGCTCGGCGGGGAGCAGGCCATGGCCGTCAGGGCCGCGGCGGCAGTGGAGCTGACCCACAACTTCACCCTGCTGCACGACGACGTCATGGACCGCGATCCCACCCGCAGGCACCGGCCCACCGCCTGGGCCGTGTTCGGCGAACCCGACGCGATCCTGGCCGGTGACGCGTTGCAGGCGCTCGCGCAGCGGCTGCTCGCCGAGGACCCGCATCCCGGTGCCTGTGAGGCGGCCGCCCGGCTCGCGGCCTGCGTGGTGGAGCTCTGCGCGGGCCAGCAGGCGGACAGCACCTTCGAACGGCGCGGCCCGGCCGAGGTCACGCTCGACGAGTGCCTCGCCATGGCCGAGGCCAAGACGGGAGCGCTGCTCGGCTGCGCCTGTGCCCTCGGGGCGCTGTACGCGGGTGCGGGGCGCAGTGAGGTGGACGCGCTCGACGGGTTCGGCCGCGAGGCGGGGCTCGCCTTCCAGCTCATCGACGACGTGATCGGCATCTGGGGCGACCCCGGGCACACCGGAAAGCCCGCCCGTGCCGACCTCGCGGCCCGCAAGAAGTCCCTGCCGGTGGTCGCGGCCCTGGCTTCCGGCACCCCGGCCGCCGCCGAACTGGCCGTGCTGTACGGACAGCCGTCGACCGGCCCCGGGGACGACGGCGAGCTGGAGCGCATGGCGCATGCCGTCGAGGCGGCCGGCGGCAAGGACTGGGCGCTGATGCACGCCGCCGACCGGATGTCCCGCGCGCTCAACCAGCTCTCCCGCGCGGTGCCGAACCCGGAGGCGGCCGGCAGCCTTCTGACGCTCGCGGAGTTCGTGACGCGGCGTACGTACTGAACGAGGCGCGACTGATGAGCCCCGCACCCCGCCGAGAACCGGTCAGGGGGCGGGGCTCACCCGTGTGCTCGGTCCGGATCGCCTAGGCTGCAACCGAAGCAACCGGTCGTGCGTCACACGCAGTTGAACTGCGTCAATTGTGGTTGAACGTGGTCCGGGGGCAGGTCGAGGGGCAAAAGGGGCGGGCTGTGGGCGTAGTGATCCGGAGGGCCGGGGAGAGCGACAGGACGCACGTGGTCCGGTTGCTCGACGAGGCGTTCCAGGACGATCCGGTGAGCAGCTGGGTCTTCCCCGGCGAGGAGCACCGCCGCCGCAGGCACGGGGCCCTGATGGAAGCCTTCTTCGACCTCGCGCTGAGCGAGGGCTTCGTCGACGTCACGCAGGACGGTACGGCCGTCGCGCTGTGGTGGTCCGTCCCCGCGGGCGAGGACGAGGGTGCCGAGGAAGGCCCCGCGCAGCTTCGCGCCGCGGTCGACCCGGACAACGAGCGGGTCGAGGAGATAGGCCGCCTCACCGGTGAGGCGCACCCGACCGACCGGCCCCACCAGTATCTGCACATGATCGGCGTGAGCCCGGAGCGGCAGGGCGAAGGGCTCGGCACGGCGCTGATCGAAGCCGTGCTCGAACGGTGCGACCGGGAGGGGCTGCACGCCTATCTGGAGGCGAGCAACAGCCGCAGCCGCGCGCTGTACACACGGCTCGGGTTCCACTTCACCGGACATGCCATCGATCTGCCGGACGGCCCGCAGCTGTGGCCGATGTGGCGGGAGCCCCGGCCCTTCGTCACGGACGGTGGCGAGACGAGTCGGTTCGCGTAAAGTCTTTGCAGCACCTCTGTGTTGCCCGTAGACACGCCGAAGGGGGGGCGCGAGCTCCATGTCCCGCGAAATGTCCCGCGAAACGACCCGAGAAGTGTCCGGCGAAATGACCCGTGAAGTGACCGGTGCAGTGACCGGTGATACGTCTCGCGAACGACGTCTGGCGGAGGCGTTCGTGGAGGTGGCTGACTCCTTGAACGGCGTCTTCGACGTCGCCGCGTTCCTGCAGAGCCTGGCCGTGCGCTGCGTGGAACTGCTCGGCGTTTCGGCGGCGGGCGTCCTGCTGGCCGACTCGCAGGGCGAGTTGCGGCTCGTCGCCTCGTCCGGCGAGCACACCTGGGTGCTCGATCTGTTCGCCCTGCAACAGGAACAAGGGCCGTGCCTGGACTGCTACCGCTCGGGGTCGGCGCACACGAACATCGCCCTCGGCGGTCTGGAGGCGACCACCGTCTGGCCGGAGTTCTCGACGCGCGCCAGGGCGGCGGGCTACGAGATGACGCAGGTGCTTCCCCTGCAACAGGGCGATCAGATGCTCGGCACGCTCAACCTGTTCCAGGCGAAGCCGCGGGTGCTGAGCCCCGACGAGGTCGCGCTCGCCCAGGCCCTCGCGGACGTCGCCGCGATCGCCATCGTCCAGCGCCGCTCCCTGGAACGCAGCGAGACGGAGCGCGGCCAGTTGCAGGAGGCGCTCACCAGCCGGGTCGCCATCGAGCAGGCCAAGGGCGTACTCGCCGAGCGCTGGCGGTGCACCGTCGACGACGCCTTCGGGGCGCTGCGACGCCATGCGCGGGCGAACCGGATGAGGCTCGCGGAGTGCGCGCGACAGGTGGTGGCGGGCGAGCTCGACACGGAGGGAATCCGCCGGCCCTAGGCACGCGGTCCGCGCTGACAGCGGGCGGCGGCGGGCGGCGGTGGGCTTTCCGGCCCGCGTCGCCCGCCATATTCTCGGCGCATGGGCAGCGATGGGCGCCGGTCCGGCCCCCGCCCGCAGAGCGAGCCGGTGTGCGCGAGCTGCGGACGTCCCGTCGGTACGGCCATCAAGCGGCGCAAGACACTCGGGGTGTTCGTCCCCGTCTGGGGACCCGGCCCGTGCCGCAATCCGCAGTGCGACGCGTGTGCGGAAGAACCCGGGAAACGCGGGAAGCGCGGCAGGCGCGGGCGACGCGGCAGGCGGGAAGAACGCGGGGAGGCCGGATCGGTCGCTGCCGAAGCCGAAGTCGGCCCCGAAGCCGGGGAAGAGGCCGGGGCGGGAGCCGAGACCGCACCGGCTTGCTCCGATGGTGACTGAAGCTCAGAGACCTTGCCGGTGCGCACAGCACTTCTCCGCCCTCGTGCTTCCCCGCGGCCTCATTGTTCTACTAGGATGCGAACAATGGAGGTTTCCATGAATCAGTCTGCTCGCTCGTCCAAGGGCCCCAACCGCCCCAGTCACCCCAACCGCCCCCGCATCGCCCTGCTCGCCGCGCTGCCCTTCGTGCTCGGGCTCGTCGCCGACCTGGCCGTGTACGTGAGGGTCCGTGATCAGTTGCCCGATCGGCTGGCCCGGCACTTCGGTGCCGACGGCGAGGCGGACGGCTTCGTCGGGCACGGCGGGTTCCTCGCGATGCTCGTGGGGATGTTCGTCGTGCTCGGCGCGATCAGCGCCTTCCTCGCGGTGAGGAGCGACTTCGCCACCTACCGGCGCGGGCTGCGAGGACTGGTCGCGATCGTGTACGCGACCTCCGCGTTTCTGGCCTGGCCGATGGGTGCGAGCCTGCTCGCCAACCGCGGCACCGCCGACGGCGCGGCGGCGCAGTTCCCCCTGTGGCACCTCGCCGTCGCGGTCGCGGTCGCCGCGCTCGCGGCGGGAGCGGGCGCGGCGACCGCGGGGCTCGTGCCGCTGCCCGACGCGCGTCCGCCGCTCGGTGCGGACGAGCAGGCGGGGTCCGGCCGCATCGATCTGGGGCGCGACGAGGTCGCCGGGTGGGTACGGCAGACGGGCTCCCGGCTGCTGAGCGGGACGGGCATCGCGCTGGCGGTCGCGGGCGTCGCAACCCTGTGGCTGCCGGACGGGGGCTGGGTGACGCCGCTGTCCTTGTTCGTCCCCGGAATTCTGGTCGCCGCCCTCGCGCGGGCCTGTGTCACCGTGGACCGGCGCGGGCTCACGGTGTCGTCGGGCCTTGTGCCGTGGCCGCGCATCCGGTTGCCGCTCGACCGCATCGAGCGCGCGGACACCCGCCGGATCAGCGCCTTCGCGGACTACGGGGGCTGGGGATACCGCATCGTCCCCGGACGCTCCGGCGTCATCATGCGGTCGGGCGAGGCGCTGGTCGTGCGCCGGGCCAACGGAAACGACTTCGCCGTCACCGTCGAGGACTCCGCGACGGCAGCCGCGCTCCTCAACACGCTGGTGGACCGCGAGGCATCCGCCCGGGACGGGCGACACTGACGCCATGTTGTTCCGGATCGATACGACATCAGCGGTGCCCCTCGGCGACCAGATCGCCGCCTGCGCGCGCCGCGCGGTCGCCGACGGCTCGGTACGCCCGGGCGAGCGGCTGCCCTCCGCGCGGCTGCTCGCCGACTCCCTCGGGGTCAACGTCCATACGGTGCTGCGTGGTTACCAGCGGCTGCGCGAGGAGGGCCTGATCGAACTCCGGCGGGGGCGCGGTGCGATCGTCGTGGACGGCGCGGTGGCACAGGCGCGGGCTCAACTGGGTGAGCGCGTACGGGCGTTCGTCGCGGACGCGCTGGAGCTCGGGCTCTCGGAGGACGAGGTGCGTTCCCTGGTGGACACGGCGCTCAGGACCTGACGGCAGGTACGGCTTGACGGCAGGTACGGACTGGCGGCAGGTATGGTCCGACGGTTCCGGTGCGTGAGTCGCCCGGGGAGGGGACGGACCGATGGGGCTGCGGGGGATGACCCGGTGGGCTGTTGCGGGCGTTGTGGCGGTGGGGATCGCGGGGTGCGGTTCCGAGCCGCCCGGGGGAGGGGCGGGAGGCGCCGGTGTGCCCTCCGTGCGGGAAGAGAAGGACCTGCCCGAACTGCCGCTTGAGCGCTACGAGTTCAGTACGCGGGACAGCGAGCGTCAGACGGAGGCGCAGGAGCGCATGACGCGGACCTGTATGCGCAAGCGCGGCTTCGAGGACTTTCCCCTCCGTCCCGCGCGGCCGGAGATGGCCAACTCGCTTGCGATGGTCGCGGTGGCGATGCCGTCGTACCCGTACGGGACGCTCGACCTCGACGGCGCCCGCCGCTGGGGCTACGGCTGGGAACCGGCGCGATCCCGGACCGACGCCCGGTGGCCCGAGGGGCGTGCCGTGCGCGAGGAGGAGCAGGAGGCGCTCTACGGCCGGGGCGGCAAGCGTGCGAGCGGCTGTGCGAACAGCGGTGCCGAGCGCCTCACCGAAGGCGTACGGGACAAGACGCGCATGTACACGTACGTCTCGGAGCGGAGCCGGCGCCTGGACAAGGTGATCGCCAAGGACAAGCGGGTCCGCGAAGCTCTCGACACCTGGTCCGACTGCCTGGAGAGCAAAGGCGTCAAGCGCTACAGGACGCCGTACGACGCGTTCGGCGACAAGGCGTGGAGCCGCGGGAACGACCACGGCGGCAACACCGACCGGTCAGCGAAGGAGCGGGCCACGGCGACCGCGGACGTCGAGTGCAAGCGGGAGCACAACACGGCCGGAGTGTGGTGGGCGGTGCGCGAGGAGAAGCAGCGTGAAGACGTGGCCCGCCACAAGGACACGTACGAGGCGGTGCGCGCGGACCAGAACCGGCTGCGGGCCAACGTGAAGCGAGTGCTGGGGGAGCGGTAGCGCCCGCCCGAGTCACAAGAAGCATCGGTAGCGCCCACCCGCATCACAAGAAGCAGCGGTAGTGCCCACCCGCATCACAAGAAGCAGCGGACAGTTGCATTATGGGCGGATGGACATGACCGAGCTTGACGTACTTCCGTCGGCCGTCGACGCCGATCAACTGCTTGCCCTCGCCGACGGCCACCACTCCCGTACCGCACGGCCCCTCGGCGTCCGGGAGGCCGGCGGGCATCTGGTGAAGGCGTACGCAGTCGAGGCGCCGGGGCGGAAGGTGACCGGGCAGGACGAGGAGTCCGCGCTCGCGATCGCGGGGGCGCACCTGGGGCTCGGTCGTGCGCGCGGGTCGGTCGGGCTCGCCGTACTGATCGTGCACGCGGGCGGTGACGGCGACTATGTGCTCGTGCAGAGCTGGATCGAGGGGTACATGTCGGACCTCGCCGTCTTCACCGGGCCCGCCGGTGACCCCGGGCGGCTGCGGCCGGGACGGGCCGGTCTCGCGCCCTGTGTGTGGGAGGCGGCCGTGCTCACGCACGAGCGCGACGCGTACGTGCGGTGCGTGCTCGACGGGGGCGGGACCCTCGCGGAGCGGCTCTCCGCGTGGGGCAAGGACGTCATCGAGGGGGACCTGCGGTGACGTACGACAGATCGCGCACACAGGACGGCGAAGAGCCCGGCGCATCCCCCCGCGCACAGGACGGCGAGCAGAACGGCGAAGCCCCCCGCATCCGCCACGCCCGCCCCGCCGACCTCCCCCGCATCGTCGAACTGATCGCCGAGCACGCCGCGTACGAGAAGGGCGCGCCGCCCGCCCCCGGCCTCGACCGGCGGCTGGACGCCATGCTCTTCGGGGAGCCGGACCCGCGTCTGCGCTGCCTGGTGGCCGAGCTGCCCGGCGGCGAGGTCGTCGGCTATGCCACGTGCGCGCCGCAGATCTCCACCTGGGACGGCACCGAGTACCTGCACATGGACTGCCTCTTCCTGCGTGACGGGCACCGGGGCCTCGGCCTCGGCGAGCGCCTGACGGACGCGGTGGCGGCCCAAGCACGCGCCTTGGGCCTCCCCGAGGTCCAGTGGCAGACGCCCGCGTGGAACGAGGGCGCGATCCGCTTCTACGGCCGTATCGGCGCCGAAGCCCGGGAGAAGGTGCGCTTCACCTGGCCGATGGAGCAGCAGGCCCCGGAACCGGTGACGAAGCAGGCCCCCGAGCCCGTGGCGCCGCAGGCCCCCGAGGCCGTGGCGCCACCGGCCCCCGAGCCGCCGCTGCCCTTCGACGCGGTGTTCTGCGACCTCGACGGCGTGATCCGCTTCTACGACATGTCGGAGCTGGAGGCGATGGAGCGCGCCGCCGGTCTCCCGCACGGCAGTACTGCCGAGATCGCCTTCGCGCCCGAGACCGATCTGCCGCTGATGCTCGGGCGCTCCGGCAGGGAGGAGTGGGTGGCGGCGATCGCGCGCGGCCTCGCGGACCGCGTGCCGTACGAGCGCGGTCACGCCCTGGGCACCGCGCTCGCCGGAGCCGGGTTCTCCGCCGACGCCACCGTGGTCGACCTGCTCCGGCGGGCCCGCACGCACCTGCATGTGGCGCTCGTGACGAACGCGACCCCCTGGCTCGACGAGGACCTGGCCGAACTCGGCATCGCCGGACTCGCGCACACGGTGGTCAGCAGCGCCGGAGTCGGCAGCGTCAAACCGGACCGCCGGATCTACGAGATCGCCCTGGAGCGGACCGGGGTCCCCGCTGAGCGCTGTCTGTTCGTCGACGACCGCAAGGAGAACGTGGACGCGGCGGTCGCGCTCGGCATGACGGGGCTCCACTACAAGGGACCCGACGACCTGCGGGAGGCGCTGGCACCGATCCTCGGCCGGGACTGACCCCGGCCCCGGCCCTGGTCCGCCCCGCCCCCGGCAGGCTCACCTCACCTCACCTCACCTCACCCCACCGTCCACCGCCCGCCCCGCATCAACTCCCGTCCCACCAGCTCATCGGCCTCGCGCCACGCCTGGATCCGCTGCGGAGTGATGCGGAAGTAGGTGTACACGGTGTCGAGCTTGCGCGGGTCGAACTCCGTCCGCTCGGCGAAGGCGTCGAGGTCATCGGAGGTCAACTCGCCCTCGCCGAGAGCGCGTACGGTCCCTTCGATCATCACGACGTCGCGGGTCGGCCCGACGCCGACCCGCGCCTTGCCGGACGCCCGGAGATTGCGGCCGGTGACGCTGCTGGCCGGAGTGGCCACGAGCAGGGCCTCGCCGGTCCACTGGAAGGACAGCGGGATCAGGTACGGGGTGCCGCTGTCGGCGTCGGCGGTCGCCACCCAGGCGTCGACGTCGTGGGTGAGGCGGTGCAGGACGTCCTGCTTGCGCTGCTCGGGCGGGCGCGGTGCGCTCATTGCTGTTCTCCTCCAAGTGGCAGGGGGTGGCGGATGGACCATAACCAGGCTCGGGCGCTCAGCGCCTGACTCCCGCCACTTCTCGCAGATACTCCTTGCGGCAGAGCGGGTTGCGGTCGGTGCGCGGCCGGGCGGGGGCCTCGCCCTGGACCGCCCTGTACCGCTCGAAGGAGGACTCCAGCTCGCCCTCGCCGCGCGTCAGCGAGGGCAGCAGCTGCTCCAGCTCGTGCACGCGGGCAGCGGGAATCTCGCCGTCGACGACGTACGAGGTGCCGCGCGCCGTCTGGGTGTGCGGCACCGCCCGCAGCCGGGAGAGCGCGGGCAGGAGCGTGCCGAACACGTCGTCGGGGACGCTGAGCCGGAAGCGGTGCAGCGGCTCGTGCACCTCGGTGCCCGCCCGCCGCAGCGCGCCGAGCAGCACCAGCGGGGTCAGCTGCCGGAAGTCCCCGGCCGTGCTCGACATGCTCTTGTCGAAGGTGCCGTGCGCGTGGCTCTGCCGGGGCCAGTAACCGGAGTGCGTCATGGTGACGACACAGTCACTCACCTCCCACCCGTGGACCCCCTGCGCCAGCGTCTCGCGCACGGTCTCCTCGACGGCACGGAAGAACGCGTACGGCATCGATCCGAGCTCGATCTCCAGGCGGAACTCCACGCCGGAATCCGGCGGTCCGGGATCGACGCGCAGCCCGACGGTGGCCAGGAAGGGGTTGTCGTCCTTGTCGATGATCTCGTACGCGGAACCGCTGCCCGTCACGCGCTCCACGCAGATGGTGGTGGTCTCGCGGAACGTGACGTCGATCCCGTACTCGTCGAGGAGGGTCGCCTGGATGACTTCCTTCTGGACCTCGCCGTACAGCGACACGTACACCTCCTGGCGGAGGTCGTCCTGCCGCAGATCGATCAGCGGGTCCTGCTCGGCGAGCTGGGCGAGCGCGAGATGCAGCGCGCCCTTGTCGCCGGGGCGGGCGGGGACGACGACGGTCTCCAGGGTGGGCGGCGAGAAGTGGTGCCGGCCGGCACTCCTCCCCGACGCGTGCGGTACGCCGACGGCATCACCGATCCGGACGTCGCCGAGCCCCCACACCTTCCCGATCTGCCCCGCGCGGACACTTTCGCGCGGGGCGGCGGACCCTTGGTCGAAGACGCTGACCGCGGTGACCTTGCCCTCGCGCCCGCCGCCGAACGGCAGCCGGTCCCGCGTGCGCAGAGTCCCCGCGAACATCCGCACGTACGCGACCTTCTCCCCGGCGCTCCCGCGCTCGACCTTGAACACGGTGCCGGACACGGGATCGCCGGCCCGCAGCGCCCCGTCCTCGGAGGGCAGCAACTCCCGGATGCCCGACATGAGTTCGCCGATGCCCGCGCCGGTGGCGGCCGAGCCGAAGAACACCGGGTGGACGAGGGCCCGCGCGGTCTGTGCGCCGAGTTCGGCGCGCAGCCGCTCGGGGGAGAGCCCCGCCTCGTCCTCGACGTACGCGCAGAGCAGGGCGTCGTCGTGCGCGGCGAGTACGTCGACGAGGCGGGCGGTGAAGGCGGGATCACCGGCGGCGCGGGGCACGAACGCCCCTTCGCGGCCGCCGAGGCCGGTGACCGTCCCCATGGGCACGATGTCCGGCACGAGCCGTTCCGCGATGTCGCGCAGCAGATCCTCGTGGCGCGCGCCGCGTCGGTCGATCTTGTTCACGAAGACGAGCGTGGGGATGCGGAGCCGCCGAAGGGTCCGCATGAGCACCCTGGTCTGCGCCTGGACGCCCTCGACGGCGGAGACGACGAGTACGGCGCCGTCGAGCACGCTGAGCACCCGTTCCACCTCGGCGATGAAGTCCGGGTGGCCGGGGGTGTCGATGAGATTGACGGTGACGTCGTCGACGGCGAAGGAGACGACGGCGGATTTGATCGTGATCCCGCGCTGCCGTTCCAGGGCCAGTGAGTCGGTCTGGGTGTTTCCGGCATCGACGCGACCGATCTCGTCGATGACACCGGCGGCGTGCAGAAGCCGCTCGGTCAGGCTGGTCTTCCCGGCGTCAACGTGCGCCAGGATCCCCAGGTTCAGGGTCTTGGATGTGCTCGACGTATGCACGAAGTGTCATGTCCTCTGGGTTGATGGCAATTCCCTTCTGGCTGGACATGAACGAACGGCGCATTGCGTCTCCTCGACGGGTCTAGGCGTACGGAGAGTGCAGCAGGGCCCGGCCGCCCCGGCAACTGATTTATCCGGCGGCGCGACGGCACGGAGCGCGGCTAATCTCCGGTCATGCTCACCGCCGCACTCGCGTTCGCGGGCGTCGCCGCGATCATCAACGTCACGCCGGGCCTGGACACGCTCCTGGTCCTGCGCACGTCCGTGGCCCACGGCCGGGACGGCGGCTTCGCCGCGGCGCTCGGCATCCTCACCGGGTGCCTGGCCTGGGGGCTGGCCACCGCGATCGGCCTGACGGCACTGCTCACGGCATCGCATCTCGCGTACGACGCCCTGCGCATCGGGGGCGCCGTCTACCTGGCATGGCTCGGCGGGACGGCGCTGTGGCGCTCCCGCCGCCGGGCGGGGAACGGGCAGGTACGGGCGCGCGGCGATGAGACGGCGGCCGAACCGGCGGCACCCCGGGACCGCTGGGCGGCCTTCCGCGCGGGGCTCGGCACGAACCTGCTCAACCCCAAGGCCGGTCTCTTCTACATGAGCCTGATCCCGCAGTTCATCCCCGCGGGCGCACCGGTGTTCGGCACGACACTGCTGCTCACGGCGATCGACCTGGTCGAACTCGCCCTCTGGTACTGGATCGTCACCTACGCTGCCGCCGCTCTCGGCGAACGCATGCGCCGCCCGTCGTTCCGCCGCCGTCTGGAACAGCTCAGCGGGGTGGCGTTCCTGGGCTTTGCCGCGAACCTCGCCCTGCACGACCGGGCCTGAGAACGGTACGGGGAATGCCGAAAGCACCCGGCTCCGCGCGGATGCCGGGTGCTTTCGTCTGTACTGAAGGGACTAAAAGCCTGAGGTCAGGCCTTCTTGGTCTCCCAGAAGATCTTGTCGATCTGGGCGATGTAGTCCAGCGCCTTCTGGCCCGTGGCCGGGTCCGACGAGCCCTTGGCGGCCGAGAGGGCCTTGAGGGTGTCGTTGACCAGCTGGTGCAGCTCCGGGTACTTCTCGAAGTGCGGGGGCTTGAAGTAGTCGCTCCAGAGCACCGACACGTGGTGCTTGGCGAGCTCCGCGCGCTGCTCCTTGATGCCGATGGCACGCGTCTGGAACTGCGCGTCGTCGTTGCCGGCCATCTTCTCCTGGACGGCCTTGACCGACTCCGCCTCGATACGGGCCTGAGCCGGGTCGTACACGCCGCAGGGCAGGTCGCAGTGGGCGCTGACCTTTACCTTGGGGGCAAACAGGCGGGAAAGCATGCAGCGGTCCTTCCTCGTGATCGTCTTCTCAGGTGGGACATTACTCCGTGAGAGACGTGTTTTCGCGAGTGCCCCCATGGGCTTAGGTCAAAAGTCCGGGGACGGACTCGTACTGGTGGAGGATAGGACCGGGGAGGTGCCGGTGATGCCGGAGCTGTCGCAGGAGAGCGAACGGAGAAGGTCCGTCTTGCCGTTGGGCGCGGCAGAGGTGACCGGTCCGTCGATGGTGCCCACGCTTTACCACGGGGACCGTCTGGTGGTGCAGTGGGGCGCACGGGTCCGAGCGGGTGACGTGGTGGTGCTACGCCATCCGTTCCAGCAGGACCTGCTGGTGGTCAAGCGCGCCGCGGAGCGGCGCGAGGGCGGCTGGTGGGTGCTCGGGGACAACGCGTACGCGGGAGGGGACAGCACGGACTACGGCACGGTGCCCGAGGAACTCGTCCTGGGGAAGGTGCGGTTCCGCTACCGCCCGCCCCGGTTCGCGTCCGGTCAGCGCTCGCCGTTGGCCCTGCTGCGCTGGGCCGTCTCGGCGGCGCGGCCCGTGCTGGCCGACCGGTCCGTCTCCAGGCGCTTGCGGGCGCGGTAGGCGGCGACGTTGGCGCGGGTCGCGCAGCGGTCCGAGCAGTAGCGCCGGGAGCGGTTCGTCGACGTATCGAGATAGGCGTTGCGGCAGGGCGCCGCCTCGCACAGGCCGAGGCGGTCGACGCCGTGCTCGGTGAGGTGGAAGGCCAGGCCCATCGCGGCGATCGCGGCGTACCCGGACGTCGCGTTCGACGGGTGGTCCGCCAGGTGCATGTGCCACAGCGGGTTGCCGTCGTCGTCGCGGTCGTCGTGGCCCGAGATCTGCGGGCTGACCGGGAACTCCATGAGCAGTGAGTTCAGCAGGGAGACCGCGAGGGTCTCGTCGCCGCCGTCGGCCGCTTCGAAGACCGCCCTGAGCCTGGCCCGCACCGAGCGGAAGCGGGTGACGTCGGAGTCCGTGGCGCGGCGCGCGGCCTGCGAACTGCCTCCGAACAGCTCACGGACGGCCTCGACCGACGTCAGCGTGTCCTTGTTGCGACCCGGCTCCTCGCTGTTGACCAGACGTACGGCGTAGTCCGAGTAATAGGCCAGTTCCACTTGTAGTCCTTACCGGGGCGGGCTATCTTCGTCAGTGCGTGAGTAACGGTTGCGCGTAGTTCGAGGGTATTACGAGAGCGTATTACGTACGGGAGGGCTTCTGATGACGGAAACGGTGTCCGGAACCGACTGGCGGGCCTGGCAGGACAGCTGGGACCGGCAGCAGGAGTGGTATCTGCCCGACCGCGAGGAGCGGTTCCGGGTGATGCTGGACATGGTCGAGGCCGTCGTCGGCACCGAGCCGCGCGTCCTCGACCTCGCGTGCGGTACGGGGAGTATTACGGACCGGCTGCTCAAGAGGTTCCCGAACGCGGTCAGCACCGGCGTCGACCTCGACCCCGCGCTCCTGGCCATCGCCGAGGGCACCTTCGCCGGGGACGACCGCGTCACGTTCGTCACCGCGGACCTCAAGGACCCCGACTGGACGGCGCAGCTCCCCTACGACGCGTACGACGCGGTCCTGACCGCCACCGCCCTGCACTGGCTGCACAGCGAACCCCTCACCACCCTCTACGGGCAGATCGCGGGCGTCGTGCGGGACGGCGGCGTCTTCATGAACGCCGACCACATGCCCGACCCCGCGACGCCCCGCCTGAACGACGCCGACCGCGCCCAGCGGCACGCCCGCATGGACCGGGCCAAGGCCGAGGGCGCCGTGGACTGGAAGGAATGGTGGCAGCTCGCCGCCGAGGACCCGGTCCTCGCCGGACCCACCGCCAAGCGCTTCGAGATCTACGGCGAGCACGCGGACGGCGACACCCCGCCGCCCGAGTGGCACGCGCGCACACTGCGCGACGCGGGCTTCGGCGAGGCACGGACGGTGTGGTCCTCGCCGTCCGACGCGATGGTGCTCGGCCTGAAGTAGCGTGCACACGCGAGACCTGAAGCGGTGCGCACACGCGAGAGGGGCGGTACGGACATCAGATCCGTACCGCCCCTCGCGTGTACCTGCTAGAGGACCTTCGACAGGAACGACTGGGTCCGCTCCTGCTGCGGGTTCGTCAGGACGTCGCGCGGGTGCCCGGACTCGACCACCACGCCCTCGTCCATGAAGACGAGGCTGTCGCCGACCTCGCGCGCGAAGCCCATCTCGTGCGTGACGACGATCATCGTCATGCCGGACTCCGCGAGGTCGCGCATGACGTCGAGCACGTCACCGACCAGCTCCGGGTCGAGCGCGGACGTCGGCTCGTCGAAGAGCATGAGCTTCGGCTCCATCGCCAGCGCGCGGGCGATCGCCACGCGCTGCTGCTGGCCGCCCGAGAGCTGCGAGGGGTAGTTCTTCGCCTTGTCGGCCAGGCCCACGCGCTCCAGAAGCTGGCCGGCGCGTTCCCGCGCCGCCGACTTCGTCTCGCCCTTGACCTGGACCGGCGCCTCCATGATGTTCTCGATGGCGGTCAGGTGCGGGAAGAGGTTGAAGCGCTGGAAGACCATGCCGATGTCCCGGCGCTTGAGGGCGACCTCGCTGTCCTTGAGCTCGTACAGCTTGTCCCCCTTCTGCCGGTAGCCCACCAGGTCGCCGTCGACGTAGAGCCGCCCGGCGTTGATCTTCTCCAGGTGGTTGATGCAGCGCAGGAACGTCGACTTGCCGGAGCCCGAGGGGCCGATGAGGCAGAAGACCTCGCCCGACTTGACCTCCAGGTCGATGCCCTTGAGGACTTCGACGTTGCCGAAGGACTTGTGGACGCCTTCGGACTTCACCATGGCGGTGGTCATCAGCGCACACCTCCCGCGCGGTTGCCGAGGGACAGCATGTTGGCCTTGATCTTCTGGAACGGGGTGTCGGGCAGGGTGCGCGACGAACCGCGCGCGTAGTAGCGCTCCAGGTAGTACTGACCGACGCTGAGGATCGACGTCATGATCAGGTACCAGCACGCGGCGAGCAGCAGGGTCTCCACCGTCGCGCCCGACGAGGTGCCGATGTCCTGGGCGTACCGCAGGAGTTCGTAGTACTGGACCGCGGCGACGAGCGACGTCGTCTTCAGCATGTTGATGACTTCGTTGCCCGTCGGCGGCACGACCACGCGCATCGCCTGCGGAAGAACGATCCGGCGCAGCGTCTTGCCGTGGCTCATGCCGAGCGCGTGCGAGGCCTCGGTCTGGCCCTCGTCGACAGAGAGCAGACCGGCGCGGCAGATCTCCGCCATGTACGCGGCCTCGTTGAGACCCAGGCCGAGCAGCGCCGTCAGGAACGGCGTCATGAAGTCCGACCACTCGTCCTTGTAGACGGGGCCGAGGTTCACGTAGTCGAAGACGAAGCCGAGGTTGAACCAGACGAAGAGCTGGACCAGGACCGGCGTACCGCGGAAGAACCAGATGTAGAACCAGGCGATCGACGACGTCACCGGGTTCCGGGACATCCGCATCACGGAGAGCAGGACACCGCCGACCACGCCGATGAGCATCGACAGGGCCGTCAGGATCAGGGTCTCGCGCACGCCCCGCAGAATGCGGTCGTCGAAGAAGTTGTCGGGAATCGCGTTCCAGTTGATGTCGCCCTGGGAGAACGCGTAGACGATCGCGCCGAGCGCCGCGATGGCGGCGAGCGCGGCGACGTACCGTCCGTAGTGCCGGACGGGGATGGCCTTGATGGCCTCGGGGCGGGAGGACGGTGGTGTGTCCTCAGGCCCCTTCTTGGAGATGTCGGTAGTCACAGGGGTGGCCTTTCAGCGCCGGGTCGCGGTCACTTGCCGCCGTTGATCTTGGCTGCCTCGACCGCGCCGTCCTCGACGCCCCACTTCGCGATGATCTTCTCGTACTCGCCGTTCTTGATGATCGCGTCGAGTGCGGCCTTGATCGCGTCGCGCAGCTCCGGGTTCTTCTTGGAGATCGCGATGCCGTACGGAGCGGCCTCGACCTGCTCGCCGACCAGCTCGAAGTCCTTGCCGCCGCCCGAGGTCTTCACCGCGTACGCGGCGACCGGGAAGTCGGAGGAGCCCGCGTCCGCGCCGCCGGAGCGCAGTCGGGTCTGGGCCTGCTGGTCGTTGTCGAAGGACTCGATGGCGATCTTCTTGCCGCTCTTGCACTTCTTCGACTCGGCCTTGGCCAGGTCGTGCGAGACGGTGCCGCGCTGGACAACGATCTTCTTGCCGCAGAGGTCGGACCAGGTCTTGATGCCCTGGTCATCGCCCTTCTTGGTGTAGATCGAGACGCCGGCCGTGAAGTAGTCGACGAAGTCGACGCCGGTGCCGATCTTCTTGCCGGTCTCCTCGTCGACGCCTTCCTGGCGGTTCTTGGTGTCGGTCATGGCCGACATCGCGAGGTCGTAGCGCTTGGAGCGCAGACCGCCGAGCAGGGTGTCGAAGGTGCCGTTGTCGAACTGGAACTCCACGCCGAGCTGCTTGCCGAGGGCGTCGCCGAGATCGGGGTCGATGCCGACGGTCTTGCCCGACTTGTCCTTGAACTCGACGGGCGGGTACGCGATGTCCGAACCGACCTTGATGACACCGGCGTCGCGGATTTCCTGGGGCAGCTTGTCGGCGAGCGGTGCGTTGCTCACCTTGCCGCTGCCCTCGTCCTTGCTCTTGGTCTGGTCACCGCAGCCGGTGAGCAGCAGCGCGCCGGCGACCGCGATCGCGCCGACCGTGGCCATCCGGGACTTCGCGGACTTACCGGCGGTGGTACGACAGATGAAGCTTGCGGTCATGAGGGTCCTCCGGCGGATGAGGGAGTTGCCGAGCGGTCGTGTGCACACACCTTCGGGTGTCGCGACCTCGTGTGATGACCGCATCTTGCCATTCGGACCGTCCGATTCTGGGTGCCGGTGATGTCAAAATCGGATAACGGGTGATCCCCGAACCCAGACAGGCCGGGACAACAGGGCCGTACCGACGGGGAACGAAGTACCGCCATTTGAGATCTTCCGTGAAACTCGGGGCAATCTCGCGATGTGGACCGACCGCGGGTGTACTTCGGAAAATTCGGGCATGGGGCCGTCGCCCGTTCTTGCTCCGACCACCGCTCCGTAATTGTGGGACCACTACAAGGACCTGGAGCACCAGAGGTAACCAATCCCACTCGCCCGTGCCCGCTGCCGTCAGGTAGAAAGGTGCGTTACACCCCTCATCCGGGGCCCGGAGCGCGTGTGCGGCGCGCTCGCGCGTCTGTACCTCCCCCCGCCGACAGGCGGGGCACAGACGCGGTGCCCGCCCACTTCTCAACCAGGAGTGGACACCCTCAACTGATGATTTAAGACTTAAGGGGTCAGACAAGTGGCAGCGGAGATCGTCAATCCTCGCAGCGACAGCGATACCGGTCACGAAGGCGAAGAAGAGCCCTTCGATCCGGCGTTCGCGCTGCACCGCGGCGGCAAGATGGCCGTCGAGGCCACCGTGCCGGTGCGGGACAAGGACGACCTGTCCCTGGCGTACACGCCCGGCGTCGCGAAAGTGTGCACCGCGATCGCCGAGCAGCCGGAGCTGGTGAACGACTACACGTGGAAGTCGAACGTCGTGGCCGTGGTCACCGACGGCACGGCCGTGCTCGGTCTCGGTGACATCGGTCCCGAGGCCTCCCTCCCCGTGATGGAGGGCAAGGCCATTCTGTTCAAGCAGTTCGGCGGCGTGGACGCGGTGCCGATCGCGCTCGCGACGACGGACGCGGACGAGATCGTCGACACCGTGGTGCGGCTCGCGCCGTCCTTCGGCGGCGTGAACCTCGAGGACATCTCGGCCCCGCGCTGCTTCGAGATCGAGCGCAAGCTCCAGGAGCGGCTCGACATTCCCGTCTTCCACGACGACCAGCACGGCACGGCGGTCGTGACGCTGGCGGCGCTGCGGAACGCGGCCCGGCTGACCGGGCGCACGCTCGGCGAGCTGCGTGCCGTGATCTCCGGCGCCGGTGCGGCCGGTGTCGCCATCGCCAAGTTCCTGCTCGAAGCGGGCCTCGGCGATGTGGCGGTCGCGGACCGCAAGGGCGTCGTGAGCCGGGACCGGGACGACCTCACCCCGGTCAAGCGTGAGCTCGCGGAGATCACCAACAAGGCCGGCCTCAGCGGTTCCCTGGAGAGTGCCCTCGCGGGTGCGGACGTGTTCATCGGCGTCTCGGGCGGCACCGTCCCCGAGCCCGCGGTCGCCTCCATGGCGCCGAACTCGTTCGTGTTCGCCATGGCCAACCCGAACCCCGAGGTGCACCCGGACATCGCCCACAAGTACGCGGCGGTCGTCGCGACGGGGCGTTCGGACTACCCGAACCAGATCAACAACGTGCTCGCGTTCCCCGGCATCTTCGCCGGTGCGCTGCAGGTGCGGGCCTCGCGGATCACCGAGACGATGAAGATCGCCGCGGCTGAGGCGCTGGCCGGCGTGGTGGGCGACGAGCTCTCCGCCGACTACGTCATTCCCTCGCCGTTCGACGAGCGGGTCGCCCCGGCCGTGACGGCCGCCGTGGCCGCGGCTGCCCGTGCGGAGGGCGTTGCCCGCCGCTGAGGCTCGCTCCTTCGGTGTGACACCGCGCCCCCGTCTCGTACGCACGTGTTGTGTACGGGGCGGGGGCGCGGCTGTGTACGGAGCGGGGGCGCGGCGGGTGTGGGGGGCGCGGCGCGTGTCACATTCGTGCGTGGTTACGTACGGGTAGGCCCGCGGCCTATCGTCGCCTCATGTTCGCCGCCTACGCCGCCCGCATCGACCGTGACCAGCCGCTCAGTGGCCTTGAGTTGGGGGAGCGTCCCGCCCCCGACGCCAGGTCCGGCTGGTCGACCGTGAAGGTCCGGGCCGCCTCCCTCAACCATCACGACCTGTGGTCCCTGCGCGGGGTCGGCCTCCCGGAGGGGAGGCTGCCGATGATCCTCGGCTGTGACGCCGCGGGGATCGACGAGGACGGCAACGAGGTCGTCCTGCACTCCGTCATCGGCCAGACCGGGTACGGGGTCGACGTCGGCGAGGGCCGCTCGATCCTCACCGAGAAGTACCAGGGGACGTTCGCCGAGCAGGTCTCCGTGCCCACGTGGAACCTGCTGCCGAAACCCAAGGAGCTGTCGTTCGCCGAGGCGGCCTGCCTGCCGACGGCCTGGCTGACCGCGTACCGCATGCTCTTCACCAACGCCGGTGTACGCCCCGGGGATTCGGTCCTCGTCCAGGGTGCGGGCGGCGGGGTCGCGACGGCCGCGATCGTGCTCGGAAAGGCGGCGGGGCTCCGGGTCTTCGCCACGAGCCGCGACGAGGCCAAGCGCAAGCGGGCCCTCGAACTGGGCGCGGTGGAGGCCGTCGAGTCCGGCGCGCGGCTGCCGCAGCGGGTGGACGCCGTCATCGAGACGGTGGGGGCGGCGACGTGGTCGCACTCCGTCAAGTCCCTCAAGCCGGGCGGCACTCTGGTGATCTCGGGCGCGACCAGCGGGGACCGCCCCTCGCACGCGGAACTGACGCGGGTCTTCTTCCTGGAGCTGAAGATCGTCGGCTCGACGATGGGGTCCAAGGACGAACTGGAGGACCTGCTCTCCTTCTGCGCCGCCACGGGCGTACGTCCCGTCATCGACGAGGTGCTGCCGCTCGACCGGGCGCGCGAGGGCTTCGAGCGCCTGGAGTCGGGCGACCTGTTCGGAAAGATCGTGCTGGAGGCCTGACGCTGCCGTTGCGTGTCAACCACCGTTGACACACCCTCCCTGTCAACGTAAGTTGACATGCATGACCGAAGCTACGGATCTCGCCGAGCGTGCGGGTGACCGTGACCCACGAGTCGGACTGCGGGCCGTCTCCGCGCTGCGGAGGCTGGTGGAGCAGTTGGAGGCCGTGCAGGTGCGCAGTGCGCGCTTGCACGGCTGGTCGTGGCAGGGGATCGCCGCGGAGCTCGGAGTGAGCAGGCAGGCCGTGCACAAGAAGTACGGGAGGCAGTGATGTTCGAGCGGTTCACGAAGGACGCCCGCGCCGTGGTCAAGGGCGCGGTGGAGCATGCCGAGGGCGAGGGCGCGCAGTCCGTCGACGACGGGCACATGCTGCTCGCCCTGCTCGACCGCGAGGCGAGCCGGGCATCCTTCGCCCTGGCCTCGCTCGGGGCCACGCGCCGCCGGGACTCGATCGAGGGCGCCCTGGGCGAGGCGCGGCGCCGCGGAGGCCTGTCGCAGGCCGATGCGCAGGCTCTGGCCGAGCTCGGCATCGACGTCTCCGAGATCGTCTCCCGCGTCGAGGAGACCCACGGCGTGGGCGCGCTGGCGGGCGCACGCAAGGGCGGCGGCAAGGGCGGCGGCAAGGGCGGCGGCAAGGGTGGAAGCAGGACCGGCGGCAGGGGCGGGCGCCCCGGCCGCGGCTGGTCCGGGCACCGGCCCTTCACCCGCGAGGCCAAGGACACCCTGGTGCGGTCCCTGCGCATCGCCACCGCCCACCGGGACCGGCACATCGGCGACGAGCACATTCTGTTCGCCCTGACCGCCCGCCCCGGCCCCGTCGGCGAGGTCCTCGCGGACCACGGCGTGACGCACGAAGCGGTGGAGAGGGTGCTGTACGGCGGGGGCGCCGCCGGGCAGGCCTGACGAGGCTGCTCCTGACGGGGCTGCTCCTGACGGGGCTGCTCCCGACGGGGCTGCTCTCGGCGGGCGGCGCCTCATGTGCCCGGCGGCGCTCCTCCCGCCGGCCGCCGGGGTCAGCTCTTCGGAGCGTGCAGGGTCGCCGCGATGTGGGCCGCCGCCGACGACAAGTGGCGGCGGGACTCGCGGAGTTGTTCCTCCGTCACCCCGTGATCGCGGGCCGCGTCGCGGATGTCGTCCCGGAAGCGGTCAAGGAGGCGGTCCAGATCGCGGGCCGGGTTGCCGGTGGAGTCCTCCTCGGCCCACTCCGGGACATACTCCGCGGGAACCTCGTCCTCACGGGCGCCCGTGAACTTGGGCTCCTCCGCGGCGGATCCCGAGCCCTTGCGGCCGAAGTCCTTGCCGGAGGCGCCTGCCGTGCCCGAGGCGCCTGCCGTGCCGGAGGTGCCTGCCGTGCCCGAGGCGCCCCCCGCGCCCACGTTCCTGCCGAATTCCGTGAACTCCTTGGCCAGTTCCGTCAGCCCCTCGCGGACCCCCGTCGGCCAGTCGCCCCGCGTGAAGTGGTCCTGCACCTGGTCCTGGACACGCCGTGCGATGCGCTGCACCTCTTCCTGCGCCTGGGCGCGCGCGGCCTCCTGCGCGTCCATGGCCTGGCGGCGGGCGCGCTGCGCGTCCTCACGGGCCCTGCGGGTCTCGTCCTTCGCGCGCCGCGCCTGCTCCTTCCACTCCTGCTTGGCGCGCTTGAACTCCTCCTTGGCCTGGCGCCAGCCCTCCTTGTCGCCCCAGGAGCCGTCGAAGAAGTCGGCGGGGTCGGGGAACGCCTTGCCCGAACCGGCGCCGCTCTTGTCCTCGGACGCGCCGCCGGCCGCGCGCGCCTCCTTGGCCGCCTCCCGCATCTCACGGCGGAGCTCACCGGCCGCACCCCGCACGCCGTCCCTGATCTCGGCGGCGAGCTCGGCGACGGAGTCACGGATCTCCAGCTCCAGATCGGCCAGCTCACCGCTGCGGTCGGCCAGTTCGGCGCGGCCCGCGTCCGTGATGGCGTACACCTTCCGGCCGCCCTCCGTGGTGTGCGTGACCAGGCCCTCGGCCTCCAGCTTGGCCAGGCGCGGATAGACCGTGCCCGCCGAGGGTGCGTAGAGCCCCTGGAAGCGCTCCTCCAGGAGGCGGATCACCTCATAGCCGTGGCGCGGAGCCTCGTCCAGGAGCTTGAGCAGGTACAGGCGCAGTCGGCCGTGGGCGAACACGGGGGCCATCTCAGAGCACCTTCTTGTCGGTCGGGGCGGCGTCTTCGGTCGCGGTCGGGGGAGTGTCCTCGGGCGAGGGGGCCGGTGGGGCCCCGTCGAACGCATCCTCCTCCGTCGGCGGCCTGCGCAGCAGCGCGATGGACCCCGAGACGGTCGTCGCCCTGAGCTTTCCGCTGCCCGAGCCCAGGCGGCCGGTGATCTTCTTCGCCCCCCACTGGCCGCTGACCCGCAGATCCTCGAACGCGTTGGACACCGCGCCGCTCGCGGTGTTCGCCTCCACGTCCGCGTCCGTCGGGTGCGGGAGCCGGATGGCGATCTCGCCCGAGACGCTCGTCAGACCGATGTCGGTCGGGGTGCCCGCCGGGTCGAGGTCCACGATCATCGAGCCGCTCACCGATTCGGCCCGAACGGAGGAGCCCGCGCCCTCGAAGACCGTCAGGTCCCCGGAAACGGAGTGGAACCGCAGGTCGCCCGCTATGCCCTGGGCCTCGAGGCTGCCCGAGACGGTCTCGGCGCGGACCGGTCCGGAGAGCCCCACGAGGGTCGTGTCGCCGGTGACGCTCTTGACCTCCGTGTGCCCCTCGACTCCCGAGACCACGGCGCCCGCCCCGACCACGCCCACCTCCACGCGGGTGCCCGCGGGGACCGCCAGGGAGATCACCGCGCTGCGGCGCCAGCCCTTGCGGTCGAGCCACTTGAGGAAGCCCTTCCAGGGCAGGTCGTCATAGGCGACGGACAGGGTGCCGTCCGACTGGGTGACCGTCAGCGGCGGCCCGTCGATCTCGGAGACCTCGAGGCGGGCGGAAACTTCGTCGGTGCCCACGACGTTCACCGTTCCGTTGACGACGCGGACGTGGAGCGTGGACACAGGGGCGTCGAACGTGAGCTTCTGTGGCTCGGCGACGGACCACTCCGGCATCGGACCTACCTCCTCTAGCGGGCTGCGGCGAAGAACGAGCAACGCGCCATATCGCGTCTCTGATACACACGATATATCGCGGTCACGGAAAGTCAAGACACCCTCGCTTCTCTGCGCCAAATGCGGTGATTTGACCTAGCGTGGGGCCATGCCGTCCGAAGCTGTCGATCACGCCGCCGGTGCGCTGCTCCTCTGCCGGGCCGCCCCCGACGTGGTCGAGCCCGTCGCCCGCCTGATGCGCGAACGGATGCTGCTCGCCCCGGCGGGTCAGGGCTGGAGCGTGCTCGTGCCCGAGGGCAAGCCCTGGGTGCACGGCGACGAACCGGTGGACCGGGTGCTCACCGGGTGGGCCACCGCGCTCGCCGTCGGGTCGACCTGGCCGGTGCTCGCGCTGTGGTGGGACGCGGACCACGCGGGCTGCACCCTCGCGGCGGGCTTCCGGCGCACCGTCGAATACGTATGGCTGGCGAACGGCACCCCCGTCGGCGAGGACGAGGCACTGCGCACCTTCGCCGCGCGCCTCGGGCTCGACCCCGTCCTGGACGTGCAGTCCCTGGAGCAGCTGGGCCGCCCCGACACGGAGGCCGACGCCAGGGCCCGGCTCCTGGGCCTGGTCGCCGTCCTCGCCCGCGCAGGGGTGGCGCTGCCGGCCGGGCTGGGCCCGGGCGAGCCCGCCGACCGGCTGCGCGCGGTGGCCCGGGTGTCGCCGGGCGTACGGGAGGTCGAGTGGTCGGGCTGGCGGGACGCGGTACGGGCAGAACTCGACGTGGTCGAGCAGGGCCCGCTGGGGCCATGGCTGCGGGGCTCCAGGGCCCGCGCACTGGCCGCGGCACAACTGGCCGCGGGACTCCCGATGGCGGCCTGGGCATGGCGACGCCGCAGCGGCGGCTGGGCCGCGACGGCGGCACTCCTGCTGGTACACGGCTCACTGGGTCTTGCGTACGACAGGGTGCGCGCCTCCGACGGCGGCTTCGGGAGGGGCTGAGCCGCCCCTACTCGTCCTCGTCCTCGTCGTCCAGGCGGGCCAGCCACGTCGCCAGGCGCTCGACCGGGACCTCGAAGTCCGGGTTGAGGTCCACGAAGGTGCGGAGCTGCTCGGCGAGCCACTCGAAGGTGACTTCCTCCTCGCCGCGCCGCTTCTCCAGCTCCTCGATGCCACGGTCGGTGAAGTACAAGACAGGCTCCGCACAGGGGACGTAGGACGGGACGAACGATGTGTTCGGTACGTTCAGGATAAGCCGGTACGGCGGTGGGCCCGGCCCCGGGTGACTGGCACCAGGAGCCGGGCCCACCGACTTAACGGACCGCTCGGGCTTACGCCTCGAACACCTCGCGCAGCAACGCTTCCTGCTCCTGCTCGTGGCGCTTCTTCGAGCCGACCGCCGGGGACGAGCCGTGCGGGCGCGAGATGCGGCGCAGGCGCTCGCCGTGCGGGATGTCCGCGCCGACCGCCAGGTCCAGGTGGTCGATGAGGTTGAGGGCGATGAAGGGCCATGCCCCCTGGTTCGCCGGCTCCTCCTGCGCCCACAGGTACTTCTCGGCGTTCGGGTACTTGGCGATCTCCGCCTGGAGCTCGGCACCCGGCAGCGGGTACAGACGCTCGATGCGGATGATCGCGGTGTCCGTGACCTCGCGCTTCTTCCGCTCGGCCTCGAGGTCGTAGTACAGCTTGCCGGAGCAGAAGACGACCTTGCGGACCGCCGACGCCTCGACCGAGTCGTCGCCGATGACCGGGCGGAAGCCACCCGTCGTGAACTCCTCCGTCTTCGAGGCCGCCGCCTTGAGGCGCAGCATCGACTTCGGGGTGAAGACCACCAGCGGCTTGTGGTGCGGGTTGTGCACCTGCCACCGCAGGAGGTGGAAATAGTTCGACGGCAGGGTCGGCATCGCGACCGTCATGTTGTTCTGCGCGCACAGCTGGAGGAAGCGCTCGATGCGGGCGGACGAGTGGTCCGGGCCCTGGCCCTCGTAGCCGTGCGGGAGCAGCAGCGTGACACCGGAGTGCTGGTTCCACTTCTGCTCGGCGGCCGAGATGTACTCGTCCACCACCGTCTGCGCGCCGTTGACGAAGTCACCGAACTGCGCTTCCCACATCACGAGGGACTCGGGACGGGCCAGGGAGTAGCCGTACTCGAAGCCCATGACCGCGTACTCGGACAGGAGCGAGTCGTAGACGTTGTAGCGGGCCTGGTCCTCGGAGAGGTACAGGAGCGGCGTGAAGTCCTCGCCCGTCTCGCGGTCGATGAGGACCGCGTGACGCTGGCCGAACGTGCCACGGCGCGAGTCCTGGCCCGAGAGCCGGACCGGCGTGCCTTCGAGGAGCAGCGAACCGATGGCGAGGGTCTCGCCCATGCCCCAGTCGATCGTGTCTTCCTCGACCATCGACGCGCGGCGCTGCAGCTGCGGCAGCAGACGCGGGTGGACGGTGACCCGGTCGGGGATGTTGACCTGGGACTCGGCGATCCGCTTGACGACTTCCTGGGTGATCGACGTGTCGACGTTCACCGGGAACTCGGCCTCGGGCGCCGGGACCTCGGCCTCGGCGGGCTGCGAGATGGCCTCGCGGACCTCCGTGAAGACCTTCTCCAGCTGTCCCTGGAAGTCCTGGAGGGCCTGCTCGGCCTCTTCCAGGGTGATGTCGCCGCGACCGATGAGGGACTCGGTGTAGAGCTTGCGCACCGAGCGCTTCTTGTCGATCAGGTCGTACATCAGCGGCTGCGTGAACGCCGGGTTGTCCGACTCGTTGTGACCGCGGCGGCGGTAGCAGATGAGGTCGATCACGACGTCCTTGTTGAACGCCTGACGGAACTCGAACGCGAGCCGCGCGATGCGGACGACGGCCTCGGGGTCGTCGCCGTTCACGTGGAAGATCGGCGCCTCGATCATGCGGGCCACGTCGGTGGCGTACATGGAGGAGCGCGACGACTCCGGGGCGGCGGTGAAGCCGACCTGGTTGTTGATGACGATGTGGACCGTGCCGCCGGTGCGGTAGCCCCTCAGCTGCGACATGTTCAGCGTCTCGGCGACCACACCCTGGCCCGCGAAGGCCGCGTCACCGTGCAGGGCGACGGGCAGGACCGTGAAGTCCGTGCCGCCCTTGTTGATGATGTCCTGCTTGGCGCGGGTGATGCCCTCGATGACCGGGTCGACCGTCTCCAGGTGGGACGGGTTCGCGGCGAGCGAGACCTTGATCTGCTCGCCGTCCAGGCCGGTGAAGGTGCCCTCGGCGCCCAGGTGGTACTTCACGTCGCCGGAGCCGTGCATGGACTTGGGGTCCATGTTGCCCTCGAACTCGCGGAAGATCTGGGCGTACGACTTGCCGACGATGTTCGCCAGGACGTTCAGGCGGCCGCGGTGAGCCATGCCGATGACGACCTCGTCCAGGCGCGACTCGGCGGCGCTGTCGATGACGGCGTCGAGCAGCGGGATGACGGACTCGCCGCCCTCCAGGGAGAAGCGCTTCTGCCCGACGTACTTCGTCTGGAGGAACGTCTCGAAGGCCTCGGCGGCGTTCAGCCGGCGCAGGATGCGCAGCTGCTCCTCGCGCTCGGGCTTCGTGGCGTGGGTGCGCTCGATGCGGTCCTGGAGCCACTTGCGCTGCTTCGGGTCCTGGATGTGCATGAACTCGATGCCGGTGGTGCGGCAGTACGAGTCGCGCAGGACGCCCAGGACGTCGCGCAGCTTCATCATCGACTTGCCGGCGAAGCCGCCGACCGCGAACTCGCGCTCCAGGTCCCACAGGGTGAGGCCGTGCTCGGTGATGTCGAGGTCGGGGTGCTTGCGCTGCTTGTACTCCAGCGGGTCCGTGTCGGCCATGACGTGGCCGCGGACGCGGTAGGAGTGGATCAGCTCGAAGACGCGGGCGGCCTTCGTGACGTCGTCGTCGTGCGAGGCGTCGATGTCCTTGAGCCAGCGGACCGGCTCGTACGGGATGCGCAGCGCCTTGAAGATCTCGTCGTAGAAGTCCTGCTCGCCGAGGAGGAGGTTCGCGACGATCCGCAGGAACTCGCCGGAGGCGGCGCCCTGGATGACCCGGTGGTCGTAGGTCGACGTGAGCGTCATGACCTTCGAGATGCCGAGCTTGTTCAGGGTGTCCTGCGAGGTGCCCTGGAACTCCGCGGGGTAGTCCATCGAGCCGACGCCCATGATGACCGACTGTCCGGGCATCAGGCGGGGGACCGAGTGGACCGTGCCGAGGCCGCCGGGGTTGGTCAGCGAGACCGTCACACCCGTGAAGT
Source organism: Streptomyces sp. NPDC046925 (assembly GCF_040644915.1). Taxonomy (NCBI): domain Bacteria; kingdom Bacillati; phylum Actinomycetota; class Actinomycetes; order Kitasatosporales; family Streptomycetaceae; genus Streptomyces; species Streptomyces sp. NPDC046925. The sequence goes on from NZ_JBEYWZ010000006.1 coordinate 396,090, forward strand.
CGTCCATGCCGAGCTTGCCGTCGCGAGCGCGGCGGACGATGTCCTCGTAGGCCTGCCAGAACTCGAAGAAGTTCAGCGTCTCGGCCTTCTTGATGCCCGCGACGACCAGCTGGCGGTCGCCGTTGGGCTTCACGAGGTCGATGGCGAGGCCGAAGTTCACGTGCTCCGGCTTGACCAGCGTCGGCTTGCCGTCCTTCTGCACGAAGGAGTAGTTCATCGACGGCATGGCCTTGATGGCCTGCACCATCGCGTACCCGATGAGGTGCGTGAAGGAGATCTTCCCGCCGCGGGCGCGCTTGAGGTGGTTGTTGATGACGATGCGGTTGTCGAAGAGCAGCTTCACCGGGACGGCGCGGACCGACGTGGCCGTCGGGACCTCCACCGAGGCGTTCATGTTCTTCGCGACCGCGGCGGCGGGGCCGCGCAGCGTCACGTACTCGGGTCCTGCCGGGGCCGTGTCGGCGGGGGCCGCGGGCTCCGCCTTGGCGGCGGGCTTCGCGGCCGCGGGCTTCGCGGCGGGGGCCGGTGCGGCAGCCGCGGGCTTCGCAGCAGGGGCTGCGGGCGCGGCGGACGCGGCGGGCTTCGCGGGGGCCGCCGGAGCGGCCGCGGGTGCGGCAGGAGCTGCGGGGGACGTGGTGGCCGCAGCCCCCGCGGCTGCGTCACCCGCCGGCTTGGCCGGGGCAGCGGCAGGTGATGCGCCCGCTGCTCCTGGCTTGTAGTCGGCGAAGAAGTCCCACCAGGCTCGGTCGACCGAATTCGGGTCCTGGAGGTACTGCTGATAGATCTCGTCGACGAGCCACTCATTGGGACCGAAGGCAGCAGCAGGGTCCTTGCCCTGACCGTCTTGGTCGGTCGAGATGCTCGAGCTACTGGGGGACTGTGACGACACGGCGGTAACCGCCCTCTTCCGCTTCACAAGGTGATGGACAGCGGGAATTAAGGCTACGCCTCCATTGCCGCCAGGTGCAGACCGGCCCCGTCATCCGTCGCGTAAGTCACATCGGACGGAAGGTTTCGGCGGCAGAATTGGCGGGAAACAAGCGAGGTTCCGCAACGCGAGATGGCCGCGCGGGCCCTGCCCTGCGCGGCGGCTTCACCCGAGCGCGCTTCCGATGCGCCCGCGAATCGCTTCCGTTTCGAACCCTACGTCAACCTCGTACGTCGGGCAGGCCCGGAAGAGTGACCTGGATGCGGCAGCCGCGAGGGGATTCGGCCACGCCGATGTGCCCGCCGTGCAGATCGACCGCCCAGCGCGCGATGGCGAGCCCGAGCCCGGTTCCGCCGTCGCTGCCGGGGCCCTGCGGGGGGCTGTTCGTGTGGCTGCCGCGGTTGAAGCGCTCGAAGACCCGGTGCCACTCCGACTCCGGGATGCCGGGGCCCTCGTCAAGGACCTCCAGGTCCAGGGACTCGGGGTACAGGCCGCGCCGGGCGCGTACGGTGACGCGGCCGTGTGGCGGGCTGTGCTTGACCGCGTTGTCGATGAGATTGGCCACGACCTGGTGGAGCCGCTCGGCGTCCGCGTGCGCGGTCAGCTCGGGCGGCGTGACGTCCAGGTGCAGGTGCACGTCCGTGCGCGTGTGGCTGCCGGAGCCCGACGCGATGCCCGCGCGGGCGGAGGAGACCATGTTGGCCTCCTTCAGGACGCCCGACAGGTAGGGCCACACCTCGAAGCGGCGGGCCTTCAGCGGCACGACGCCGTTGTCCAGGCGGGAGAGGTCGAGCAGGGTCTCCACGAGCCGCCCCAGGCGCTCCGTCTGCTTCAGGGCCGTGCGCATGGTCTCCGGGTCGGCGGCGGAGACTCCGTCGACGACGTTCTCCAGGACCGCGCGCAGGCCCGCGATGGGGGTGCGCAGCTCGTGCGAGACGTTGGCGACCAGCTCCTTGCGCTGCTGGTCCTGGGCCTCCAGATCGTCCGCCATGCGGTTGATCGTGGTGGCCACGTCGCCCAGCTCGTCGCGCCGGTCGGCGCCGCGCACCCGGCGCGTGTAGTCGCCGTGCGAGACGGCGCGCGCGACGGAGTTCATCTCGTCGAGCGGCGCGGTGAGGCTGTGCGCCACGAACTGCGTGATCAGCAGTGTGGCGATCACCGAGAAGACCGTGATGAACCGCAGCTCGGTCTGTGTCTTCATGGCCACCATCAGCAGGCCGGTGGTGATGAAGACCGAGACGACGACCAGCATGCCGAGCTTGGTCTTGATGGAGAACGGCCGCAGGCCGCCGAAGGGACCACTCATCGGACGGCCCGCCTCACGGGGTCGGGGTCTCCAGGGCGTACCCGACGCCGTGCACCGTACGGATCCGCTCGGCGCCGATCTTCCGGCGCAGTGCCTTGATGTGGCTGTCGACGGTCCGGGTGCCCGACGCGTCCGCCCAGTCCCAGACCTCGGCGAGCAGCTGCTCGCGGGAGAGGACCGCACGCGGCGTGTTGGCCAGGCAGACCAGGAGGTCGAACTCCGTCGGCGTCAGGTGCACGTCCTCGCTGCGGACCCTGACGCGCCGCTGGGCGTGGTCGATCTCCAGCTCGCCGAGCCGCAGGATCCCGCTGCGCGGCGTGGTCGCGGCGAGCGCGGCCCGCTCGACCCGGCGCAGCAGGACGTGCACGCGGGCCGCGAGCTCCCGCATAGAGAACGGCTTGGTCATGTAGTCGTCGGCGCCGACGCCGAGCCCGACCAGCATGTCCGTCTCGTCGTCGCGGGCCGTCAGCATGAGGACGGGAACCGGACGCTGGGCCTGTACCCGACGGCACACTTCAAGCCCGTCGAAGCCCGGCAGCATGATGTCCAGGATCAGCAGGTCGGGCTGCCAAGCCTGTGCGGTGTCGACCGCCGAAGGACCGTCCATCGCCGTTTGCACTACGAAACCCTCGGCGCGTAGCCGGGCGGCGATGGCGTCGACGATCGTCGGGTCGTCCTCGACCACCAGAACCCGGCGCTGGGCGCCTGGCATCGCCGCCGTCGCACCGTTGTGGGAGGTGTGTGTCTGCTCCATCGCCCGCCCCTGACACTGATCGCTTGTGTTCGTGCAGCAGAGTACGGGTCGCGAAGGCACCTCGGCTACGCAGCCCTTACGCCGAGATGAACCACGTCCGGTACGCCTCGGGCAACGGCGATCTCTTCCGTCCGTACCGCCTGGAATCCGGCATTCCGTAGAGCGTCGTCGAAAGCGGACGAGGGCTGGGCGGACCATACGGCGAGCACTCCGCCGGGGTTGAGGTGAGCCTGACAGGCCGCCAGACCGGCGGGAGAATAGAGGGAGTTGTTGTCCTCCGTCACCGTCCAGTCCGGGCCGTTGTCGATGTCCAGGCAGAGCGCGTCGTAGGTTTCCGTGGTGCCGACGCCGGACCCGGGGCCGGACAGATGGACCAGAAGATCTGTGTGCAGGATCTCCGTACGGGGATCGGCGAGCGCGGGGCCCGACAGTCCGGCGAGCGGGGCGTCCGCGCCCGCCCGGTGCCAGTCGATGATGGCCTGCTCCCGCTCCACGACGGCGATACGGCCCCAGCGCGGGTCGGCGGCCGCGTGGGCAAGCGAGAAGCCGACCCCGAGCCCGCCGATCAGCAGCGCGGGCTCCGGACGGCCGTCCAGGGCGTCGTACGCCGCGTCGACGAGCAGTCGTTCCGAGCGGCCGTCCGAGGTGTCCATGAGGAAACAGCCGTTGGCGATGATCTGCAGCAGCGCACCGTGGCGCCGCAGTACGACTTCGCCGTACGGCCCCTCGCGCCGGTCGATGACGACGGGGGCGGTGGTCTGGGTGTGCATGGTCGACAGCGTATGGGTGCGCGGCGAGGGGCGGGGGAAGACTCCGGATGCGCGCTCCGCGACCCCGGACGCGCGTGTGACCTGTGAGGTTGATGTGATTCGCGTCTCACGTGGCTCCGGTCATAGACAACGCCCGAAAAGTCGCCCGAGGGTGGAGTGGACAGAAGGAGCGCCTCAGCGTGAACCGGAGTGCGTCGGCTGCCCCCGCGGCACCCGAGGAGACCGCCCCGCCCGGCCTCGACGGCATCCCGCGCCAGCGGAAGCCCGGAGAGCCGGCCGCCCCCGCCGGGGCGGAGTGCGCGGCTACCGCGGTCGAGGGCGTCCGTCTCGGCCGTCCGGGCCGGATGGGCCGTCTGAGCCGGCTGCGCCCCTGGCGCCTGCTGCCCACTCCCGTGGGTACGCCCTTCACGTTCGGCTACGCCGCGGTCCTCGCCCTGACCTCGCTCCTGGCGCAGTACGCGGACCCGGCGCTCGTCTCGGCCCTGCACCGGCACTCCAGCACGGACGTGGCGCATCTGACGCAGGAGCCGTTCCTCGTCCTGGTGGCCAGTGCGCTGTGGATCGCGGGCGGCATCGCGTCGCCGTACGCGATCGGCTTCCTCCTTGTCCTCACGGCCCTGGAGCGCCGCATAGGTCCGCTGCGCACGGCCGGTGTCTTCCTGCTCGGCCATGTCGTGGCCACCCTCGCGACCGAGGTCCCCGTCGGCCTCTCGGTGCTCGCGGGTCATCTGCCCGACAGCTCCCTGCACCGCCTCGACTACGGGATCAGCTTCGGTGTCGCGGCGAGCGTCGGCGCCCTGGCCGGGCTCTTCAGGCCGTGGCTGCGGTGGCTGGTTCTCGCGGGCTTCGGCGGCATGCTCATCGACGACCTGATCGCCTTCACGGACCCGATGACGAACTGGGGCCATCTGCTCGCCCTGTCGATCGGTGTCGCCACGTGGCCGCTCCTGCGGCGTCGCTCGTACGCGTCCGACCCGCAGATTTAAGCGATCGCTCACAGCGAACATCCCCCGGGGAACATTCATGGACTCACGAGCATTGAGTCCACATAGCTCAACTTGAATGCCGAAGGGGAGATCATGGCTTCTGAGTCCACAGCGTCCACACCACTCACGCTGCCCGTGCTGCCGCTCGACGACGAGGTTGTCCTGCCCGGCATGGTGGTTCCGTTCGACCTGTCCGACGCCGATGTGCGTGCCGCCGTGGAGGCAGCCCAGGCGGACGCACGCTCCCGTGGGAGCAGCAAGCCGCAGGTCCTTCTTGTTCCGCGCATCGACGGTACGTACGCCGCGACCGGCGTCCTCGGCACCGTCGAGCAGGTCGGCCGTCTCTCCGACGGAGACCCCGGCGCCCTCATCCGCGGCCGTTCCCGGGTGCGCATCGGCGCCGGGACGACCGGCCCCGGTGCCGCGCTCTGGGTGGAGGGCACCAAGGTCGACGAGACCGTGCCCGACCCTCTGCCCGGCGCTGTCACCGAGCTGGTCAAGGAGTACAAGGCCCTCGCCACCAGCTGGCTGAAGAAGCGCGGGGCCTGGCAGGTCGTCGACCGCGTCACGCAGATCGACGACGTCTCCGCCCTTGCCGACAATTCCGGTTACTCGCCCTTCCTCTCCACCGAGCAGAAGATCGCGCTCCTGGAGACCGACGACCCGGCGGCCCGCCTGAAGCTCGCCACCGAACAGCTGCGCGAGCACCTTGCCGAGCAGGACGTCGCCGAGTCCATCGCCAAGGACGTACAGGAAGGCGTCGACAAGCAGCAGCGCGAGTTCCTGCTGCGGCGCCAGCTCGACGCCGTGCGCAAGGAACTGCGCGAGATCAACGGCGAGCAGGACGGTGAGGAGTCCGACGACTACCGCACCCGCGTCGAAGCCGCCGACCTCCCGGAGAACGTGCGCGAGGCCGCCCTCAAGGAAGTCGACAAGCTGGAGCGCTCCAGCGACCAGTCGCCCGAGGGCTCCTGGATCAGGACCTGGCTGGACACCGTCCTCGAACTGCCCTGGAACGAGCGGACCGAGGACGCGTACGACATCAAGGGCGCCCAGAACGTCCTCGACGCCGAACACGCGGGCTTGGAGGACGTGAAGGAGCGCATCACCGAGTACCTCGCGGTGCGCAAGCGGCGCGCCGACCGCGGCCTCGGGGTCGTCGGCGGCCGTCGCGGCGGCGCGGTCCTCGCCCTGGTGGGCCCTCCGGGCGTCGGTAAGACGAGCCTCGGCGAGAGCGTCGCGCACGCCATGGGCCGCAAGTTCGTGCGGGTCGCGCTCGGCGGCGTACGCGACGAGGCGGAGATCCGCGGACACCGTCGTACGTACGTGGGTGCGCTGCCCGGACGCATCGTGCGGGCCATCAAGGAGGCCGGGTCCATGAACCCGGTGGTGCTCCTGGACGAGATCGACAAGGTGGGCTCCGACTTCCGCGGCGACCCGGCCGCGGCCCTGCTCGAAGTCCTCGACCCGGCGCAGAACCACACCTTCCGCGACCACTACCTGGAGGTCGAGCTCGACCTGAGCGACGTGGTCTTCCTGGCCACGGCGAACGTCCTGGAATCCATCCCCGAGGCGCTGCTCGACCGCATGGAGCTGGTGCGCCTCGACGGATACACCGAGGACGAGAAGGTCGTCATCGCCCGCGACCACCTGCTCCCGCGCCAGCTGGAGCGGGCCGGTCTGGAGACGGACGAGGTGACCCTGGACGAGAGCGCGCTGCGCAAGCTCGCGGGGGAGTACACCCGGGAAGCGGGCGTACGGAACCTGGAGCGGTCCGTGGCACGGCTGCTCCGCAAGGTCGCGGCCAAGCACGAACTGGGCGAGCAGGAGCTGCCGTACACCGTCGGCGAGGACGATCTGCGCGGCCTGATCGGGCGCCCGCACCACGTGCCCGAGTCGGCGCAGGACCCGGCCGAGCGGCGCACGGCGGTGCCGGGCGTGGCCACCGGCCTCGCGGTCACCGGCGCGGGAGGTGACGTCCTGTTCGTGGAGGCGTCGCTCGCCGACCCGGAGACGGGAGCCTCCGGGCTCACCCTCACCGGCCAGCTCGGCGACGTCATGAAGGAGTCGGCGCAGATCGCGCTGAGCTTCCTGCGCTCGCACGGCGCCGAACTGGAGCTTCCGGTGGGTGACCTGAAGGAGCGGGGCGTCCACGTCCACTTCCCGGCGGGCGCCGTCCCCAAGGACGGGCCGAGCGCGGGCGTCACGCTGACGACCGCCCTCGCGTCGCTGCTCAGCGGCCGTCTCGTCCGGACGGACGTGGCCATGACCGGTGAGGTCTCGCTGACCGGGCGCGTCCTGCCGATCGGCGGCGTCAAGCAGAAGCTGCTCGCCGCGCACCGCGCCGGGATCACCACGGTGATCATCCCGAAGCGGAACGAGGCGGACCTGGACGACGTCCCGGCGGAGATCCTGGAGAAGCTGGACGTGCACCCGGTGACGGATGTCCGTCAGGTGCTCGACCTGGCGCTGACCGAGGCCGAGGTGAGGATTCCGGCCGCCGCGTGACGGAGGCGGCCGGTGCGTGAGGGCCCGGGACCCCGGGAAGGGTTCCGGGCCCTCGTGCGCACCGGGGCGGCGAGGGGGTGCTCAGCCGTTGGCGAGCGCCTTCACCCGGTCGAGCGCGCCGTTGAACTTGTTGTGGTCCCCGACCGTCGGGCCCGTGGAGGTGTACTGCCACATCGTGTGGAAGCCCCATCCGGCGGGCAGCTCGCCCGGAGAGGTGTTGTAGCGGGCGATCCAGAGCGGGTTGTTGGCCGCGAAGCCGCCGTAGTTGCCGGTGCACTGCTTCCACCAGCTGGTGGCCGTGTAGATCACCGCGTCGCGTCCGGTGCGCGCCTTGTACTGGTTCAGGAAGTCACGGATCCAGGTGACCATCGCGGACTGGGACTTGCCGAAGCAGGCCGCCCCGTACGGGTTCCACTCGATGTCGAGCGCGCCGGGCAGCGTCCTGCCGTCGCGCGACCAGCCGCCGCCGTTGTCCACGAAGTAGTTGGCCTGCGTGGCGCCGCTCGTCGTGTCGGGCGTCGCGAAGTGGTAGGCGCCGCGGATCATGCCCACGTTGTACGAGCCGTTGTACTGCTGGGCGAAGTAGGGGTTCTTGTAGTACGTGCCCTCGGTGGCCTTCACGTAGGACCACTTCACGCCGCTGTTCCAGAGCGTCGACCAGGCGACGTTGCCCTGGTGGCTGCTGACGTCGACGCCTTCGGTCTGTACGGCGTCACCGCCGGGCGGCAGACTGCCCTGCCCGTCGTGCTCGATGACGCCCTGGCCCATGCGGGCCGTGCCGCGGACCGGTACGTCGTCGCCGCCGGCGGCCTGTGCGGCACCCGGCAGCGTGAGCAGGAGGGAGAGGGCGGAGAGGACTGAGAGCAGGACTGCGGCCGCTGACCAGCGGGAGCGGCGGGGCGTTCCGGGTCTGTGCACGGGCATGAGCGTGCCTCCGTAGGCCTCGGTTGAGCTCGATGGAGCTCGTGGGGGGACCTGCCGACATGTTGTGGTGTGAACATGTCACGCACGACGCTACGCACGTAGACCCGCGCCCGGGAAGAGGGTCCGGTGCCTGCCGTTGGTCTACTCCTGCGGCGGCGTCCGCGGAGTGGGAGCACAGGGCGTTACGAAATACTGGTCGAGCTGCGGCGATGGGCCGACGCGGGCCTCTGCCGCCGTGCGGGGCGGAAAAATTGCCTGATCCGGAAAAGAAAGCGTGCCATGGGTGCTGAAGTGCACGAGGGCGAGAACCACGGTGGATCCGACGTGAACAGGGAGGGTGTGCGGGGAGAGGGCGTGGAACGCCTTGTCGACCGCGAGTTCCTCTCCCTGGAGCGGGAGTTGACGCTGCTCCTGCGCCGGGCGCGGGCCTCGTCCGGCGAGATGGCGCGCCAGGTCCACCCCGACCTGGAGCCCGCCGCGTACGGACTCCTGGTCTGCCTCGACGACTCGGGCCCGCAGCGGGCCACGGATCTCGCCGCGTACATCGGCGTCGGCAAGGCGACGATGAGCCGTCAGCTGCGGGCCCTGGAAGAGCTCGGGCTCGTCGCCCGCGAGCCCGATCCCGCGGACGGGCGCGCCTGGCTGGTCCACCTCACGGCGGAGGGCGCGACCCGGTTCCGTACGGTGCGGGCGGGCCGGCGGGAGCAGTACGTGCGCAAGCTCGCCGGGTGGGACCGGGCGGAGGTGGCGGAACTGGCCCGCCTGCTGCGGCAGCTGAACGAGTCCCCGGAGTCTTGAGGGGCCGCCGGGCCCCGAAGGGGCGCGGGGAACTGCGCGCTCAGCCACGAGGGACCCGCAGGCAACGTCGTGAGGGCCCGGCGCTGCTCGGAGTCACAACTCCGCGTAAACGACAGCCGCGTCGTCGTGTCGCTTCCCGCGAGGGTGCGCCGTGCCCTCGGGGTCCGCTCGTTCCAGTTCCCTTACCCGGTCCACCATGCGCTGCGGCCCCTCCTTGCGCAGGAGCGCCAAGCACTCCGCCCAGTCGCCCTGGCGGAATACCTCGACCCAGCGGCCGACCCCGTCCGTCAGGGCGGCCACCGCGGCAACCTCGGTACGCGGAGACATACCGGTGATCGCCCGCGCCGCCGCCGACGGATCCGCGGCGGCGGTGTGGAAACCGTCCTCGGCGTTCCGCAGCGCCTCGACCGCGGCGCCGTACCCCCGGCCCGCCTCCGCGCGTTCGGCGGAACCCAGTGGCAGTGCGCGGACCGCGGCGCGCAGCTCACCGATCCTCGGCGGCAGCTCCGCGAGGCGCTCGTCGAGCACCGGGGTGACCTGGCCGTCCGGGCCTGCGAGGAGGAGCGCGGAGTCGGACAGGACCAGGTGCTCGACCTGCTCGTCGTCCCAACGCACCAGAACCACGGTTGCCTGAGGGGTGCGCGGGTGAGAAAGGTCACAGGTCTGGCGGTGGGCGTCGGCGGTGCGCGAGATTGCCGCCGCGAGAATCCCGGAGAGCGTCATATCCCGTCGTGAAACGGACAGTTCCCCCAGTGCGCCCCCGAGTCGCGCGGTGAACCACGGGACGGAATGCAGACAGCCGACGTCCCCGGCGGGCGGAGTCACTCCGTCCAGAAGGACGAGCGATCCGCCCTGTCCGGATGCGGGAAGCATGACCGCCGCATAGTCCTCGTTGGGGCGTGCGGGGTCTCCGGGCTCGGTGGCCAGTTCGATGCGCATTCAGCCAGTCTGCACGAGGCCTTCACAAGGTCCTCCGAGAGCCGCAAAAAAGCCGGGGGTTGACCCGGACCAGCAGGTCAGACGCCGGATTTCAGTCGGAATGATCGCTTCCAGCCGCGTGTGGCGGCGCATCCTGCCAAAGCCTGCGGTCGACGTCCAACCGGCGCTCCGCGGCGGAGACTTTCGGCCCCGGCCGGGACTTGCTCGCCAACTCCCCGCCGATGTTCACTCCTTCGGGTGGCCAGGCATGTGATGCACGACTGCCACCCATCGGCACTGGAAGGGTCTGGAGCCGTACCGGGGGGCTCGTGCGTTGACGAATCGTCACCCGGGCCCATGGGCAGACGAAAAACAAGAATGCGAGCACCGGTGCAGAAGATGCGGCCTGGGCGCAAGGGCAAGCAGACGACTCCCGAAGGAGCCACGCCGGGCGCGACCACTCCTACAGAGCGCACGCCCGAGCACACGGCGGGAGAGAACCCGACGCAAGGGAACCCGACGCCGGGCAGCCCGACGCCGGGAAACCCGACGCCCGAGAACACGGCGGGAGAGCCGAACGCCCCCGGCGTGACGGCTCCTGACGGACCGAAGCCCGCGGCGAACCCCGCCGGCAAAGGCCCCTCGAAGCCCCCGGCTCCCGCGAAGTCCGTCAACTCCAAGCCCACCGCGCGCGTACGCAATCGGCTGATCGTCGCCGTCGCCGTCGTGGCCGCCGCGATAGCCGGTGCCGGAGCGCCCGCCATCGTCGCCGCCTCCGGGCAGCTGAGCGACGCGCAGCGTCTGGTGACCCTCGCCGAGCACACGCGGGACGCCGTGTCCCTCGGCCACTCGCTGGCCGACGAACGCGACGAGGTCACCTCCTTCATCGCGGCGGGCCGCCCGCAGGGCCAGGGGCTCTCCGAGAGCCGCAGCGCCCGCGTCGACCGCCAGATCGACGAGCTGCGCACGGCCGACGCCCCGGCGGCCCTGCGCAAGGACCTCGCCGACATCGGTGCCGTACGCCGAGCGGCGCTCACCGGCAAGAGCAGTGCTCTGGAAGCCCACACCGCGTACTCGGCCGTCATCACCGAACTGCACGGCCTCACCCGCGAACTCGCCGAGCAGACCCCGCCCCGCGCGGGCTCCGGCGGCTACGCCCTCTCCGACCTCGACCACGCCGTCGAACAGGCGGCGAGCGCCCGCGGCCTGCTCCTGGCCGCCCTCTCCGTACCGCGCTCCACGGAGACGAGCACCTCCGTCGACCCCGTCACCGGCCTGCCCACCACAGTGGTCGACGAGTCGCCCGCCGCGGCGCGGGCCCGTGACGCCCTCAGCGCCGCGGGCCAGCAGGCCCACATCCGCGGACAGGCCGCCGTCGCCGACTTCCGGGACGCGGCCACGGACGGCGCCCGCGGCACGTACGACTCGACGGTCACGGGCAGCGAGGTGACGACGGCCGAGAAGTACCTCTCCCGCCTCACCGACCAGCCCACGCTCTCCACCGCCGAGCGCGGCTACGACCGCAAGAAGATCGACACCGCGCTCTCCGCCCGCATCGAGATGATGCGCGGCGCCGAGTCCGCGCTCATCGTGCAGCGCACCAAGGACCTCGCCGACCTGCGCGACGAGGACGTCACGGCCCTCGAGATCCGCATAGCGCTCGTCGGCGTCACGCTGCTCGTGGCGGTCGGCGTCTCCATGGCGATGGCCCGCAGCCTGACCCGGCCGCTCGCCGTCCTGCGCATCGGCTCGGCCCGCCTCGCCACCGAGCCCGCGCCGCAGGAGCCCATCCGCTTCACCGGCCGCGACGACGAGTTCGCCCAGGTCGTACGGTCCGTCAACGCCCTGCACGAGCACGCGGCCGCCCTCACCGAGCGCCTGACCACGCTCGAAGCCGACCGCAAGCACCTCATCGGCAAGCGCCAGGCCATGGCAGACGAGCGCGAGAAGCTGCGCGCCGAACTCGCCGAGGCGGCCGCCCACCTGGAGCAGGTGCGCCAGTCCATCCACGGCACGTTCGTGAACCTCGCCCTGCGCACCCTCGGCCTGGTGGAACGGCAGCTCGCCGTCATCGAGAACCTGGAGGAGCGCGAGCAGGACCCCGACCGCCTCGCCACGCTCTTCAAGCTCGACCACTTCGCCACGGTCATGCGCCGCCACAGCGAGAACCTCCTGGTCCTCGCCGGTGCCGAGCACGGCCACCAGCACCCCGGCCCGGTCCCGCTGGTCGACGTCGTACGCGCCGCCGTCAGCGAGATCGAGCGGTACGAGCGGGTACGCATCGCCACCCTGCCGCCGCACGCGCACGTCGCGGGCTTCGCCGCGGACGACATCAGCCACCTGGTCGCCGAGCTCCTGGAGAACGCGACCTCGTTCTCGCCGCCGGACGCCTCCGTCGAGGTCTCCGGCTGGCTCCTGGAGGGCGGCGAGGTCATGCTCTCCGTGCAGGACGAGGGCATAGGTGTCACGCCGGACCGCATGGAGGAGCTCAACTCCCGCCTCGCGGACTTCCGTCCGGACGACGCGTACGACCAGGAGAGCGGGGACGGGCTCGGGCTCGGCCTCTACGTCGTGGCCCGGCTCGCCGCGCGGCACGGGGCGCGGGTGCGGCTGCGCGAGCAGAAGCAGGGCGGCATCGCGGCCGTCGTGGTCCTGCCGAAGTCGATCCTGGCCGCCGCGCCCGCGGTGGGGACGCCGCCGGTGGGTGTTCCGGTCGCCGGAGCGGCGCCCGCGATGCATCTGCCGGGCTCCGAGGCCGAGGCGAACTCCAATGTGCTGCCGGGGCGCGCGTCGGGCACGGTCGCCGTGGCGGCCGGTGAGGATCCGCTGATCGCGGCCGCGGAGCACGCGGTACGGGAAGCCGACGCGGAGCCGGAGCCGGAACCTGAGACCGGCCCCGAGCCGGATTCTGTCCCCGAGCCCGAGCCCGAGCCCGAGGCCTCGCCCGAAACGACCATGGAGCTGACCCCTCCGGCAGTCCCCGAGGCCCCGGCACCCGGCGCGCAGCGGGAAGAAGAGCCCGCGCCCGCCCAAGAGGAAGAACCCGCCCCCGGGGAAGAGCCGGCCCCCGCCCCCAAGTGGGAGCGCGTGACCGACAAGGGACTTCCCAAGCGCACGCCCAAGATCACCGCGCCCGAGCCCGCCGTGCCCAAGGCGCGCGGCGGCTCCGTCGACGCCGAAGCGCTGCGCAAGCGCCTCGGCGGCTTCCACCAGGGAGCCATCAGCGGCCGCCGTGACGTCGAGGCCGAGCTGAACGAACGCGGCGAACACACCGCTGAATCCGCAGAGACCGCAGGGACCGAAAACAACATGGGGGACACAGTCGAGGAGGCAAGTAGTTGACTGCGCCCATGCGCTCACCCGGTTCTTCCACCGGAAGCAGTACTTCCACCGCCGGTGAGAGATCCGTCGGGTTCGGACTGAGCAGCGAAGCACGCAACCTGCACTGGCTGCTCACGAACCTCGTCGAGGAGGTGCCGGGCCTGCTTTCGGTCGCGGTGGTCTCCTCCGACGGACTGCTCCTGCTCTCCTCCGACCCCGCTCGGAACAACGAAGAGGCGGTCGACAACAGTTCGGGCCCCAGAGGTTCGAGCGCGGACCTCGCCACCATCGTGTCCGGCCTCGGCTCCCTGTGTATCGGCGCCTCCAAGCTGATGGACTCCGGACCGGTCAAGCAGACCGTCGTCGCCATGGAGGAGGGCAGCCTCTTCGTGATGTCGATCAGTGACGGTTCGCTGCTCGGCGTGCACGCCACCCCGGACTGCGACATGAGCGTCGTCGCGTACCACATGGCGCTCTTCGTCGGCCGCGCCGGGCATGTCCTCACCCCCGAACTCCGCAGTGAGCTGCGCCAGTCGATGGAGAGCGTCCGATGAGCAGTAAGCCCGGCAAGCTGCCCCAGCGGGGCGGCGACCGCAAACCCGCCCGAGTACGCCCGTACTCGCTCACCGGCGGCCGCACCCGCTTCGGTCACGTCCTGCTCGTCGAGACGTTCGTGGCCGCCCTCGAAGCTCCCGAGGAGCGCCGCGAACTGCCGCAGGGCAATGCCATCGCCCGCGTCATGCCGGAGATGCGGGCCATCGTCGAGATCTGCCGCCGTATGCGTACGGTCGCGGAGATCGCCGCGCTTTTGAAGATGCCGCTCGGCGTGGTCCGCGTACTGCTCAGCGACCTCGCAGACCAGGGAAAGATCCGCGTGTACGGAACGGGCCACGGCCCGGGACAGCCGGACCGCGCGCTGCTGGAAAGGGTGCTCAGTGGCCTCCGCCGTCTCTGACCTGCGTCACCCGGGCCCCGACCCGGACGAGAACCTCCAAGCCTGGCAGACGGACCGTACCCGGGCCCCGATCGCGACGAAGATCGTGGTCGCGGGCGGGTTCGGCGTCGGCAAGACGACCCTGGTCACGGCCGTCTCCGAGATCACGCCCCTCCAGACGGAGGCGCTGATGACGCAGGCGAGCGAGGACACGGACGACCTCACGTCGACCCCGGACAAGACCACGACCACGGTCGCCATGGACTTCGGCCGGATCACGCTCGACGACGACCTGGTGCTCTACCTCTTCGGTACGCCCGGGCAGCAGCGCTTCTGGTTCATGTGGGACGACCTGGTGCGCGGCGCGATCGGCGCCGTCGTCCTCGCCGACACCCGCAGGCTGCCCGACTGCTTCCCCGCGCTCGACTACTTCGAGAGCTGCGGTCTTCCGTACATCGTGGCCGTCAACCACTTCGACGGGACCGAGGAGTTCGAGCCCGCGGACGTCCGCGAGGCACTGACGATCCCGCCGCACATACCGGTGCTGATCATGGACGCGCGGCAGCGGATCTCGGTGATCGAGTCGCTGCTCTCGCTGGTGGGCCACGCCCTTGAAGCATCCCCCGAATAGTTTTTTGCTTGAGCAGTAGGAGAAGTTGCCGCATGCGGAAGATACTCGTCGTCGGAGCCGGTCAGGCCGGGCTCCAGATAGCTCTCGGACTCCAGTCGCAGGGGTACGAGGTCACCCTGATGTCCAACCGCACGGCGGACGAGGTCAGGTCCGGCCGTGTGATGTCCACGCAGTGCATGTTCCACACCGCACTGCAGCACGAGCGCGACCTCCAGCTGAACTTCTGGGAGTCGCAGGCGCCGAAGATCGAGGGCCTCGGCGTCTCGGTCGCGGGCCCCGATTCCTCCCGCGTCGTCGACTGGGTCGGCAAGCTGGACGGGTTCGCCCAGTCCGTCGACCAGCGCGTGAAGATGGCGGGCTGGATGGAGACGTTCGCGCAGCGGGGCGGCCAGCTGGTCATCCACGGCGCGGCGGTCTCGGACCTCGACTACTTCTCCCGCACCTACGACCTGGTGCTCGTCTCCGCGGGCAAGGGCGAGCTCGTCTCGATGTTCGAGCGGGACGCCTCGCGCTCCCCGTACGACGCGCCGCAGCGTGCGCTCGCCGTCGCGTACGTCCACGGGATGGGAGTACGGCCCGAGCACCCCGAGTTCGACGCCGTGCGGTGCAACCTCGTGCCGGGTGTGGGCGAGCTCTTCGTCATGCCGACGCTGACCACGTCCGGACGTGCGGACATCCTCTTCTGGGAGGGTGTGCCCGGCGGCCCGCTCGACGTCTTCAAGGGGGTCAAGGACCCCTCCGAGCACCTGTCGCTGACGCTGGAGCTCATGGAGAAGTACACGCCGTGGGAGTACGCGCGGGCGACCAAGGTCGAGCTGACGGACGCGGGCGGCACGCTGGCCGGGCGTTACGCCCCGACCGTGCGTAATCCGATCGGGCGGCTGCCGGGCGGCGGGGCCGTCCTCGGCGTCGCCGACGTGGTCGTCGCGAACGACCCGATCACGGGGCAGGGCTCCAACTCGGCGTCCAAGTGCGCCGCCGCGTACCTCTCCTCGATCGTCTCCCACGGCGACAAGCCGTTCGACGAGGAGTGGATGCAGTCCACGTTCGACCGGTACTGGGAGACGGCGCAGCACGTCACCAAGTGGACGAACGCGATGCTGTCGCCGCCGCCGGAGCACGTCCTGAACCTGATCGGCGCGGCGGGCCAGCTCCAGCCGGCGGCGGACCGCTTCGCGAACGGCTTCAACGACCCGGCGGACTTCGAGAACTTCTTCTATGAGCCGGAGAAGACGGGGGCGTACCTGGCCTCTATCTCCGGCGCCTGACGGTCTTCTGACCTGCGGTGTAGTCGTCGTCCTTGGTCGTCGTTGGCCATCGTGGGCCGCCCTTTGACGGCCCAGAGACGGCCCGACTTTCGCTCGGCTGAGCTGCGGCTCCTGCCCCCTGTTCGGGATTCCGGCTGTGGGTTGGCGGGCAACGATGCGGTGTCGGGACCGGTTCACCAAGAAGGGGCAGCACCCTGTGCGGGGAGCTGCCCCTTCGCGCATTCTCTGCGGAGACTGTCAAGGGAAGCCGCTGACCAGGTCAAACAGCGTTTGCTGGCGTTGGCTGCCGTTGAACCCGCCTGAAACTGTTGTGCCCTCGATGTGTCCTCTAGGCGGGGCTAGGCCGGTACGGCACGGGCGCGGGGCCGACACGTGCAGCTCGCGAATCCGCTACCTCCCGAGGGCGAGGTGAATGCCCTGACGCTGGCGTAGATGGCAGAGACAGCGACAGGTCGCGGCCAGCTGGCTCTTCTGGTCCGGTCTCTAGCTCCCGCAGGCTTGGCTCAGAAAGGAGCGTAGACGACCAGGCGCAAAGGTCTTGGAATTCTAGCCACCAATAGATTTAGTGTCGCGTGAAGAACCGCCGTATCTAAAGATGGACGCGCTTCCATTCGTCAACTGACCAAGGCAGCCGTAAGATGCCGCCTTCCTGATCATCCAGAAGGGATAGGGTGGTTATGCCGTCGTGGACATCCTCAATGGGCTGCCGCAGAGCTGTAGCGAGCAATGCGGCATATGAAGCAGGGTCATCTTCGGGCTTTGGTGCTTCTCCGAAGTAGTCGGTAAGTTTTGGATCGAGGACAGTTACAGATGATGGACCGTACACCGGTATATGAGAGACCTTTGTGCCGAGAAGCGAAATGGCGTATGCGGCTCTCGCTGCAATCTCTCGGAATTGTTGAGGATGTAGTTCGGCTGCCTGCGCCCGCACGAGAAGCTCGTCATCCTGGTAATTCTCTAGCCTCCCCCAATCTTGTAGGCAGCAGATAACGCCGACCTTGCCAATCCGCAAGGCAAGGAAGGGGAGGGTCACAACATCGAAATAGTCAAAATTCAGGCGCGCATTGCCTGTTGACTCCTGGCAGTCATAGAGGAGGAATGATGCGGGTGAATAACCCGTCCGCCAATTGACTAATCCGCGAGCGTGCTGGAGGAGCAAGTGGTGACTGGAGAACATTCGAAGAAACTCCGGATCCATGATGCTCTCCGAACCTGGGTTGCGAATGTCCGATCTGAGCGTCAGTTCGCGATACATTAGGCCGTAGTAAATTTTACCCACCCAGATGAACAGTGCGTCTTTTGACAAGGTCTGTACGCCGGCCCTTCCGTACTTGAAAGCTGCGGAGACGTCGACCTCAATTTTAGAGAGATGTTGATTATTGCATTGCTTGCAGCAAGGAATAAGGAGCTTGTCGTAAGTGATTACCGAGCCGTTCAGTAGCTGAACCTTAGTCTTCCGTATGCCGTATCGGTCGAGCAGCCACTTGGGGAAAACATGTTCAAGGGACTTGTTTTCTGTGTTCAAGTAGCAGCCACATAGGAAGCATCTATCGACCTCTGTGGCTAAATCGCGCTCGTGCCAGTAGGGGAATTCGTTGAAATTCATCGTGCTCCTTTAAGCGATGTCGCCGGTATCATCTGTGATGTAGCGATACTCGGGTCGAATTGCTGGGCCTGAGTTTTTACGCCACACCTTGGTGCACTGTAGGGGATCCTCTCCGCCCACGCTTCCTCCATATTCAGCCCCGTCGGGAGAGAAGAAAACAATCGTGAAAGCCCCATCGGTCAGGGATGACGTAGACTCTTTTTCCGTCAACTCCTCATGGGGGATGTCATAGTGGAGTGAGATGTGCGCCTTCAGGAGATTCTGAGCTGCCTCTAGGGTTAAAGGTTCAGGGTGGTAGTCATTTCTGGCTCGAATTTTTGAGAATGCCTTGTGCACAAGAAGGCCCACTCCTGCTGCTCCTGCGGTAGAAAGGATGTTGGCTGAAATTTCGATGACGTATTCAGCGAAAGATCCTGACGCGCCCCAGTTTGTTTGACTCTCACGTCCGGAGAGTTGGTGCATTTCCGGAAACTCTAGCTTGCCGTCGAGAGACGCAATTTTGTGCAACTGCTCAAGAATTTCATCCCCTCCGAACGCATTCTCCCCCATCTCCATAGTGAAGGCTGCGGTTGGGTAGTGGGTCGGGTTCTCCGCGATGCGTACAACAAGGCGCGTTTCCCACGTATGCATAGCCATCTCCTGCCTTGCTCGTTCAGAGTCGGAGATTGCAGCGTATGGTCTGGTGACTCGCTAGGGAGCGCAT
This sequence comes from Streptomyces sp. NPDC046925, assembly GCF_040644915.1. Lineage (NCBI taxonomy): Bacteria > Bacillati > Actinomycetota > Actinomycetes > Kitasatosporales > Streptomycetaceae > Streptomyces > Streptomyces sp. NPDC046925. The sequence continues at coordinate 414,445 of NZ_JBEYWZ010000006.1, forward strand.
GATCTATTTATTCTATATGTGACATTTGTAAGGTTTGACGCACATAGGGTGTGTGCGCTGGGGTAACCGACGGCGGTGCCGTCCGGGCGTTGGGCAAAGGTGGCAACGAGCAGCGCAAGAAAGCCGGTCGTGCCATGGAATGCGATCAGTTACGTGGTTTTGGGTCCGCAGAAGCGCGCCACGCGCGATGCTAAAGCTCGTGACTGGGAGGAGTTCAGGCAAAGGCCCAGCTCATACCCGGTTTATGCGCGTGGTTGTGAGCCGGGCTCGACGAGAAGCGAAGGTGTGAAGACATGTACGACTGCGAAGGATGTGGACGGTCGTCCGGGGAGGGACTGTTCTTCGGCTCTGGGATGAGTGATGCGAAGTGGTGGTGCTGGCGATGCCAGAGCACCGCCCAGAAGGAACTGCTTAGCTCTCTGGATGACCGTGCCCAGGGCGTCCTCGACCGTCACGCAGACGGCGTGGAGTGGCCGTACGGCCCGAACGTCTACGTTCACATGCGCGCGGACTTGCTGAGCTGGGCGGACCAACACGACGTCAAGAGCGGTAACACGGGGTGTGAATCGGGGCTCCACTGGCTCGACAAGGGTCGCTGCGCTAAGAGGGAGTGCCACGGCAGGCCGGGGTTTTACGACCACACGACTACGTGGCTTTCCCGCACCACCGGTAGGCCCGCTCTGGTCTTCAACCAGCCGTACGAGCAAGTGGACTCGGCCGACATTTGGGAGCTCATCAGCGAGTACCCGTCTCTCACGGCCGAGGTCGGGCCCGAGAGTTGGTACGGATCAGGCACCTTCGGCGTCTACATCTGGAACGACGATAACCGTGCCGACGCTGGTCGGCCGCACCGCTAGCCGCGCATCGAAGAGTGGCACCGCATACGAGACCGTCAGTCAGTCGCGGCGTACGTGGAAAACTTGAATCCGTGAGGCGCCCACCAGGGCGCCGGCGAAGCAGAGAAAGGGGAGGCCACGTGCCGCAGGGTAGTCCGCGAGGTACGTACCTGGAGGTCTCGGAATCTCTTCGCGAGAAGATCAGGAAGGGCGAGATCGCTGAGGCACTGCCATCTCAGTCGGCACTCGTCAGCGAGTACACCGTGAGCCGCAGCACCATCGAGCGGGCGCTTGCCGCGCTCAAGGCGGAGGGCGTCATCGAGTCGGTACAGGGTGCCGGGTGGTTCGTGGCGGGGACCGGTGACCGTCGGCCGTTGGTCGAAAGGGTGACTGACCTGTTGCGGGCCGACGAGGTCAAGGTGGGTGACCGCTTCCCGACCGAGAAGGAACTGTGCGAGAGGTTCAGAGCGTCGCGGACGGCTGTGCGTTCTGCCATCGCGCAGATGGAGGGGCAAGGACTCATCGGCAAGGGTGTCGCGCGAGGGCGGGAAGTACGTGCGTTGCCGGTCGGACGGGGGACACAGACGGCATGACGACGACTGAACGAACCGAGTTTGACGCTGACGCGGCGGGCGCCATCCTGCGCAAGGCGTGCGAGGTCGCGGACGTGGACCCGGACGGAATCGAGATGGTGCGGTTCGGCGACCACGTGGTGTTCCGTCTGGACGGCGGCCGTATCGTTTCCCGGGTCGGCCGGAGTCCCGATCGGCGCACCTCTGTGCAGAGGGAAGTGGCCGTGGCGGAATGGCTCGCGGCCGAGGGGTATCCGGCGGCGCGACTCGTTACGGCAGCCAAACAGCCGGTCGTCATTCAGGGCCACCCGGTGACCTTTTGGGAAGGTCTCTCAGACGGAGACACGTACGCGAGTACGGGGGAAATGGGCGCGCTGCTGCGGCGGCTCCACGAACTGGAGCCGCCGCCCTTTTCTTTGCCACCGTTGCGCCCCTTCGACAAGGTTACGGAGCGTCTGGAGCGAGCGGTTATCTCTGACAGCACGCGTGCGTATCTGAGCGCAATGGCTGGGGAGTTGACGGCTGAGTACGATCGTCTGCCCTTTGCCCTCCCGACGGGGCCTCTGCACGGTGACTTCAACGTCGGGAACGTCCTGCGTGACGCGGCCGGCCGACCGAAGGTTATCGACCTGGACGGCTTCGTCACGGGCCCGCGCGAGTGGGACCTGATGCAGACGGCGATGTATTACGACAGCTTCGGATGGCACACCGAAACCGAGTACGCCGACTTCGTCGCAGGCTACGGCTTCGACGTGCGGGAGTGGTCCGGGTACGCCGTGCTCCGCAGTATCCGCGAGCTGCTCATGGTCACGTGGCTCTCGCAGAACGCTGGTACGAATCCCCGTGCTGCCGAGGAAGTCGAGAAGCGCGTGGAGACACTGCGTTCTAACGGCTCGCGCCGTGATTGGGCGCCCTTCTAGGACTGGTCACCAACCTGTTGCCAGAGGCGGAAGCCACGGGCTTGTTCGGCGAAGTCGCGGAACTCTGCGGCCCGCTGCATGCTGCCCGTGATGCGGCCTTGGAACTCCCGCACGTATTGCACGCAGCGTGCCGACTTCAGCCCCTCACCGAGTTGCAGCCCGCTCAACGCGATTTCGAATCCGCGGCTGGCTTCGCCCTGGTTGATGTACGCCTCTGCCTGTACCAAGGTCACGAAGAAGTCGCTGCGGTTGTTCAGGCCGTCGCCGAAGATGCCGCTTGCCCCGCGTTCCGTCGCCTGAACGGATCGGCCAAGGTCGCGGAAGCAGTGCCCGAACTCTGCCGCCAACTCCACCTCGTCGAAGTAGGCGATGTACGCCGGATCGCTGTCCGGGGTGCGCTTAGCGAGTTGGCGTTCGGCTTCGGCGAGGGCGAGGTCACAGTTCCGGTCGTCACCGAGGCGCGCGAGTGCCCGTGCTTCCATCGCGTGGAACTGCGCGGACATCTGTGGTGTGAGGCTTCCGGCTGGCCCCGTGAATGCCGCACGTGCGAGCGTCGCGGCTTCGCGATACCGACCGACGAAGGTTGCTTGGTGACTCATCGCGGAGAGGATGCTTCCCCCGAGCAGTCGGTCACCGGCGGCCTGAGCCATGCGCAGGGCTTGGATGAAGTAGCGCTGAGCGATGCCGTGCAAGCCGCTGTCGTACGACATCCATCCGGCGAGCATGAGCGCTTCGGCTACGGCCGAGTGGAGCTGCTGGCCGACGCCGGTGGAGTACTTGCCGTCGAGCATGGGGCGTACATCCGTGTGGAGATACTGGATCAGTGCACGCCGGGCATGGCCGCCACCGAACTTGCCGTCGAGCATGCTGAACGCGTCGGCAGTCGAGCGCACCATGTCGACGTCGACCGCTCCGACCGAGCGGTTGCCCGATCGCGTCAGTTCGCCGTCCGGCGGCGCTACAAGCCATCGCACAGACGCTTCGTTCCACGCGGCCGAGTCCGGTAGGGCATGAACCAGCGGCTCGGCTTCGGCGAGGTCGGCGCGCCAGAGGTCTGCCACGGTGGATGTGGTGGTCTCCGGGCGGTCCGCGAAGTCGAGACCCAGCTCAGGCCGTACGGCATTCACGGCCGCGTCGCCCATCCCGACATCGTCGATGCAGAGTTGGCGCCCAAGCTTGCGCCCGATGGCATCGACGATGAAGCGCGGCATGTCCCCGCGCGGTATGGAGCCCTTGAGCCACCGACTCACGTAGGTGTGGTCACAACTGATATCCACGCCGGATCGTGTCGCCGCGAGGATCACCGCGCGGGCAAGCGACTTGTGTGAGAAGCCGCCCTCATTCATCAACGCGGCCAGTCTGGCGTTCCGGTCTGCCACGGGTCCCCCAGGATCGGCAGAAGTCTCAGCTTGACGCACCGTCACTCTACGCAGGTCAAGGCATGAGTGCGGAGGCTTCGCCCACGGGGGTGCACGACTGCACCCCCGAGTACACCCTCCTGAAGTCCCTTCCCCTTGGCGATATTTGAGTCACCGCCGCAAGGCAGGCGGGTTCCAGATCAAAAAGCCGGAGCGCTTGACGACGCGGAAACCTTCTGCCAACGTGAGTGGTAGGTAATACACACCACGCATTGCGGGGTGTGAAGGGCTCTCGTGAGGGAGCCATGAGGCCCCATCTCGATGGGGGCGAGGGACCCGGACCCCTTGGCAGTCCGGAGGGCTTAGACCGAAAGGTCACGTCTCCATACGCCTGAAACGGGAGCTCGTGTTCCTGAAGGAGACAACGCACTACCTCACCCTTTCCGCAGCTCATCGGGCTGCGGCCGGTTGCCTCCGCTGCTCGTCTCGCACGAGCAGCGCCGAGGGGAGCCGGGAGAGCCCCGAGCCCTTTGCGAGAGGCCAGTTATGGCGAAGCACATCACTTCCATCCGCCACTCGATCGCGGGCGACGGCACGTGGGTCGTCAAGTGCCGTTGCGGGTTCCACAAGTACGCGGGACGGCACAGCCTCACCGCCGCCAACATCGCTCAGCAGCACAAGAACGCCAACCGCTAACCCGCCCCCCTGGGGTTTCGGTCGCCGATCGCGCGGCCTTTCATCACAACGGCGCGCGCCCCCGGAGTTGCCGCTCCGGGGGCGCTGTTCGGGCCGTTGCCACCTGCTAGGGAGAACACGACCCATGGATCACATCGTCACTGTTCAGGACGCTGTTACCGCCTTCGAGCCGTGGAGGGAGCCCACGGCCGCCGAGCTGGACGCCATCGAGCACGAGATGCCCGTCATCCTGGCGGACGTCGAGCTGCTGGACGCGCAGATCATCACGCTTGACCGCACGCCGAGCGAGCTGGACGCGCGGCGCCTGCGTCGGGCCCGCCGCAAGGCACTGGCCGCCCGGGTGACGCTCGCCAACGCCGCCGCTGTGCTGCCGGGGGTGGGCGCGTGAGTGCCATCGACTCGAAGCTGACGGCCGCGCACGCCGAGGTGAAGGCCGAGATCGCCCGGACCGACACCAAGACCAGCCTGCTGCTCGCCTTCGTCGGCGCGCTGCTCGCCGGGACCTGGACCGTCGCCAAGGATGCGCCCCTGACCGCCCCCGCCTACGCGGTCGGCGGACTCGGCACGGTACTGCTGCTCGCTGCGGCTGCTCTGCTGCTGCGCTCGGTCCGCCCCAACCTGGGAGGCCGCCACGGCTTCCCGCTGTGGGCCACGCTCACCGCCGAGGAGATCACCGCCACCCTGGCTACGGACCTGAGCGCGGACATCGCGGGCCTGTCCCGGCTCGCCGTCGCCAAGTTCACCGGCCTGAAGCGTGCAGTCGACCTGACCTGCGCGGGCGGCGCGCTGCTCGTCCTGGCCGCCCTGATCGCAGCGGGGGGTGCGCTGGCATGAACCGCAAGGGAAAAGTCCTCCTGGTGGCCGCACTGGTCGCGGTCGTCGCCATGGCCTTTCGCGTCTCCTGGAACGCGCTGCGCGACATCGCGAACGCGGTGGGCGCGGATGCGACGGCCGCGACGCTCTACCCGTTCGTGGTCGACGGCCTGATGGCCCTCGCCCTGGTCGCCACGCTCGTGCTCGCCGGGCGCGACCGGACGTTCGCACTGCGCGTGCTGGGCACCTACACCCTCGCCTCACTGGTCCTCAACTACGTGCACGGACTCGTCCCCGAACTGCACGGCCGCACGGTCGACTGGGGGCGCCTCGCCGACTGGGACCCCGCCAACTGGGCCCTCGTGCTGCTCGCCACCTCGCTGCCGGTCGGGTCGATCTACTTCGGCTCCGATCTGGTCGCCAAGGTCCTGCACCACCGCCCGGCCCCGATTCCCGCGCCGACCGTGAATGCGGAGAAATCTACCGAGACCGTGAGCAATCGGTCTATGGCTGACCTGCCGGTATCGACCCCGCCCCCGATCACCGCGCATCCGGCAGCACTGCCGCGCCCGGTACCGGTCGGCTTCCTGAAGTCGACCCTTGCGGCCAAGCCGCTCGTCTCGATCGCTGCGGCGCCGGCCGTGCCGATCGAGCCGCGTGCGGTGGCCGCAGAATCCACCCGGCCGCGCCGCGCCACCGGTCGTGTCCCGGACGTGGCGAAGTCGCCCCGGCCCAAGCGCACCCCCGAGCAGCTGCTCGACGAGGCGCGCACCGCCACGGCCGGTTGGCCGGACGCGAGGGTGACCGGCGAGGGCATCCGCCGCGCCATCCGCACCTCGCCGGCCAACGCCCGCAGCCTGCGCGACACGCTGCTGGCCGAGCGCGCCGCTGCGGCCAAGGCCGCGTGATGGCCACGCTGCCGGTCTTCCGGTGGCATCTGGCTCCGGACGGTTACGCCACCCGCCGCCAACTGCGGGCGCGCGGTCTGCGGCCCGGTGGTCAGTGCGTGGCCGCGCAGCTCGAACGACCGCGCCGCCGCCGCGGGCCGCAGGTCGCCTACCTCTACCGCGTCGACCTCGCCCGACCGGTCCGGCCGATGACCCCGGCCCGATGGGCGGCCCTGGACAGGGCCAACGCCGCCCGCCGTCTGTGCCCCGCCTGCCGACGCGATGCGGGCTACGTCATCCCCGCCTCGCTCGGCACCTGCGTGCCCTGCGCCTACCCCGAACCTCCCGACTCCCCAAGGAGTGCTTGCCATGGGTAAGCCCGACACCCGCCGCCTGGACCGTGAGATCCAGGCGGCGCAGCGGAAGCTGACCGCCGTTCAGAACCGGGAGATGTGGCCGCTGGAGGGCCGCGAGCGGCGCGCCGTCGCCTCCGCCATCGTCAGCACCTCCGTCAAGGTCGTACGGCACAAGAGCCCTGAGCGCGCCAAGGCCAAGGCCGATACCGCCTGGGGTGCGGCCGAGACCCGGCTGAACGCCGAGATCCTTGCGTTGCAGGTGGAGCGGCAGCGCATCGTCAACGAGAACGCCAAGGCCAAGGCCGCCAAGAAGTCCTCGGGCTGGTTCTGAGCATGGCCGCCAAACCGGTGCCGCCCGGTGAGTGCCCGCAGTGCTGGCAGCACGCCTACGACAAGAGCATCCACCGCCGCCTCAAGCCGCGCGAGGACTGCACGCCGTGCATCGACCACATGGTCAACGGCTGCCCCGACCGCGTGCCCAAGAAGTCCCGCTGGTTCTGAGCGCTCCCCTGTCGGGGCCGCCCTTGTACGGGCGCCCCGGCGGCCCCTCAACTTCCCGCCCCGGAAGGGGTAGTCAGGAGTCTGTCCGCCATGGGTGACAACGTCGTTCACCTGCACAAGAACCCCGACCCGCCCGCCGAGACCGCGACCGTGACCACGCTGACCGTGGTCCCCGAGCCCGCCGCCGCGCCGGTCGTGCCGCTGTGGGTGCGCTCCGGGCGCACGGTGCGCCGCCTCGCCACCGACGAGCGCACCACGGCCACCGCGCGTGCGGTGGCCCGCCACAGCATGTACGTGCTGGGCGGGGGCCGGATCGTGGCCCGCCGCACCTGGGACGGCCGCACCGGCTCCCGCTACGAACGCATGCTGCGGGCCGCCGAAGCGGCCGGCAACTACGAGGTGGCCCAGGAGTGGGAGGAGCGTCTTCAGCGCTTCCGCGACGGGCGCCACCGCCGCCGCATGGACCTGCTCCACTCGCCCGTGGACGCGGCCAAGGGTCTGGCCGTCGGCACGGGCGTGGGCATCGGCGCCCTGGTGGCGCTCGGCATCGTGATGGCCGTCAACAACGGCGAGGTGAAGGACGTCATCACCCCGCTCGCCGCCACGATCGAGTTCATCGGCCTGCTCATCCGGATCGTGCAGGTCGTCTGGGGCCCCGCCCTCACCATCGGCCCGTTCCTCGCCCTGCTCGCCCTGTGGAGCGTGGGCCGCAAGCAGCAGGCCGCCCCCGCGTGGGCGCTGCCCGCCAACGTCCGCAACGGCGAGGGGGAGCCGATCACCCCGTCGATCGTGGTCAAGGCGCTGCGGGATCTGGGGGTGCCCGCCCTGAAGAACGCCATCAAGGAGATGGGGGATGCCGGGGCCGCGATGCTGGGCCCCATCCGGATCGCCGGATGCGGGGTCGAAGTCGACGTCACCCTGCCGTCCGGGGTGTCCACGGTCGAGGTGCAGAACAAGCGCCGGAAGCTGGCGGAGAACCTGACCCGGCACGAGCACGAAGTGTTCATCACCCTTCCCCAGGCGGCCCGCACGGTGCGGTTGTGGATCGCCGACTCGGGGGCGCTGGATGAGCCGATCGGACCGTCCCCGCTGGTCACCGATGAATCGTTGACCGCCGACTACGCCAAGGGCCGCGCCCCCTGGGGGCAGGACCTGCGCGGGGACGCGGCCCTGCTGAGTCTGTTCCAGCGGATGCTGTTGATCACGGGTCTCTCGAACCAGGGCAAGACGGCCGCGCTGCGGGCGCTGGTGCTGTGGCTCGCCCTGTGCCGGTCGGTGGAGTTCCGCATCGCCGATCTGAAGGGGGCGGGGGACTGGGCCATGTTCGAGGGCCTGGCCACCGTCCTGATCCAGGGGCCGACCGATGAGCACGTGATCGAGGCGACCGAGATGGTGGAGTCCGGGGTGGAGGAGATGAACCGCCGCCTTCAGGCCCCGCCCGGCACGGCCTTCCCGCTGCTGCTGCTCGTGGTCGATGAGGCGCAGGTCGCGTTCATGTGCCCGCTGGTCGATGAGGACAAGCGGCCCTACGGCGGCTCCAAGGCCACCTCGCGGTACTTCATGGGCTGCCGCAAGGTCCACAACCAGGGCCGTGCGGTCAACGTGCTGCTGTGGCAGGGCACCCAGGACCCCACCGACCAGAACCTGCCCAAGCTGGTCCGCGAGGGTGCCCACACGCGTGCCTCGCTCGCGCTGGGCACCGAGTCGCAGGCCCGGATGGCACTGGGCGATAAGGCCGTCGACGGTGGGGCCGCCCCGCATCTGCTGCGGCAGGGGCTGGACAAGGGCACCCTGGTCATCGCCTCCGACGGCATCGACATCCCCGCCGGTCAGTCGTCCATCACCGTGCGCACGCACTACATCAGCACCGAGGACGCCACCGCGATTGCGGAGCGGGCCAAACTGCTGCGTGACGGGGTGGCCACCGTGCACAGCATCGACCGGGGCGAGCAGCGCGACGCCCTCGCCGACGTGGCCACCGTCCTGGGTGACGCGCCCCGGCTGCGTACCAACGAGGTACTCAAGCGGCTGCACGCGCTGGACTCCACGGTCTATGGGGCCCAGTGGACCAACGACCGCCTCAAGCAGCTGCTGGAGAAGAACGGCGAGGAGCCGAAGAAGTCCCACGGGGTCATGGTCATCCACCGCGATCACGTCCTGCGGGCCCTCGCCAACCGCGACGACAACGGTTCCGCTTCCACCGCCGGATAGCGGGGAGCCAAGACCGCCCGGTCCGGGGAGGCGGGGAGAACTCCCCGACCCCCTCCCCGGACCGCATCCCCCGCACTGATCAGCAAAAACAGCCCTGGGGGGAGGCGGGGAGGCACCGCAAGGTCAACGCCCCCACCCCCTCCCAGGGGCCTCCCGCAGGGGGTGCCCCCGCCTCCCCGGACCACGCCATGAAGGGATTCCGCATGCACCCCGAACATCCCACCCACGCGCCCCTCGAACGCCCCCCGGAGATTCACCATCCCGCCCCCGTCAAGGTCGTTCAGGCCGATCATCTGATGCCGGGGCAGCCGGCCACGGTCGCGGTGGTGCAGTCCATCGTGCTGCCCGACGGCCGCGTCGTCACCGGCTACGCCGTCGAGCCCGCCAAGCCCGAACCCACCGCCAAGCCCGTCGTCTCCCGCATGGCGGTGAACGTCGCCCTCGGAGGTGTCGGGTTCGCCGCCGTCTGCGGGGGCCTGCTCCTGCTCACCTCGTTCATCGCCGCACTCACCGCCCTGGTGCAGCAGCTCATCATCCTGGCCGCTGTCATCTTCGGCGGCTTCATCGGCGTACAAGTCTTGAGCGGCTCGCGCGGCGGCACCTCGGTCAACATCCGCAAAGCCGTCTTCAAGCGCAACCACTTCCGCAGCTGAGCTACACACTCCAACTTGTATGTGGTGGACCCACAGGGGAGGTGTTGGCCCCCAGGTCAACACGCATCACGAGACGCATCCGCTTCCATCTCTCCCAGAGCAACTCCAGCGACGCTGTGATCTCGTCGAAAGAGCCATCCGGTGCAGGGTTTCCTTCTTGGAGACACATGATCTTGCGATAAGTGTCGGAGAGTGCCTGGGCCATCTCGTCCAACTGCCCCAGAACCACGCCGGAAGCAACCATCTGGGCCTCCGCAAAAGCAGCGTGATGCGCGTGACGGGCCGCCTCGACCTCCTGCCGCTCGGCATCACCAGCAACACCACGATGCACGTACCAGACGTATTGCATCAGCTGTATTCGGTAGCGGCGGTAGGCGGCATTCGTCGCTATGTAGCAGGCGCGGCGCTGCGCAAGCTCCGCCTGCTCCTGCTCTCGCTCCCACTGGATACGGGCCGCCTCCTGCTGCCGCTCGAAGTCCGCTTTCAGCGCCTTCGCTTGTGACCGCTGAGCAAGCACCGGCGCGAACAGGGTTCCTGTCACGCCAAATACCGCAGCAACGAGGGCAACGACCTCACCACTCACGCATCCCCCACTCCTACGGGCCGGGGCAGCCGCCGTCTCGCCAAAGTCCGCGGCTGCCCCTTCGCCAGTTCCTCGACATCGAACCGGAGGAATCCAGCATGACCCAACCCACCCACATCCGGCGAGACGGCCACCGGCCGTTACTGCTGGACCTGTTCTCCTGTGCTGGCGGCGCCGCCACCGGCTACGCCCGCGCCGGCTTCCGTGTCCACGGCTGCGACATCGCCGACCGGCCCAACTACCCCTTCCCCTACCACCGGGGCGACGCCCTCGCCCACCTCGCCCATCTCATCGCGTCGGGCGAGATCGAGCGGTATTCGTTCGTGCACGCTTCCTGCCCGTGCCAGGCCGGATGCGCGCTGACCGTGGGCACCAACCGGTCCCAGGGGTGGGGCGGCGCGCACGTCGACCTGGTGGCACCCACGCGTGAGCTGCTGGAGCGCACGGGCCTGCCGTACGTGATCGAGCAGCCCAACGGCCGCGCCGCCATCCGCAAAGACCTCACTCTGTGCGGGGAGATGTTCGGGCTCGGGGTCATCCGACACCGCAACTTCGAGTTGGGCGGCTGGAGCATCGAGCAGCCGGCGCACATCCCGCACCGCGGGCGGGTGCGCGGCTACCGGCACGGCCGCTACTTCGACGGCCCCTACGTCGCCGCTTACGGCAACGGCGGGGGCAAGCCGTCCATCCCTGAGCTTCAGGCCGCGATGGGCATCACGTGGACGGACGTCCGCGAGGAACTGACCGAAGCCATCCCGCCCGCCTACAGCGAGCACATCGGCCGCGCGTTCCTCGCCTCCCGCACGCTGGGGGTGGCGGCGTGAGCGAGATCCTTCTGAACGCGGCCCTGGGTGCCGCCGCACGCGGCTGGTACGTCTTCCCGCTGCGTCCGGGCGTCAAGTTCCCTGCCCTGCACGGGGAGCGGACGTGCACCGGCACCGGGGCGTGCGCGAGCGGGCACCGCAAGTGGGAGCAGCGCGCCACGACCGACGCCGACCGCATCCGCGCCACCTGGTCCACCGGGCCCTACAACGTCGGCATCGCCACCGGCCCCTCCGGGCTGCTGGTCGTCGACCTGGACACGCTCAAGCCCGAAGATCTGAAAGGAACGCCTGACGGCGCGACTTCCTTTGCAGCGCTCTGCGAGCGCGCCCGCGAAACGGCGCCGGACACCTACCGGGTGCGGACCGCGCGCGGTGGGGAGCATCTGTACTTCACCCAACCCCCCGGCGCGCGGCTGCACTCCACCAAAGGACGCCTCGCCCCGAAGATCGACACTCGGGGATGGGGCGGCTACGTCGTCGCCGCCGGCAGCACCACCCCCACCGGAGCCTACGAGCCGCTGAGCAGCCCCCAGACCGCCCCTCTGCCCTCCTGGCTCCAAAGCATCCTGCAACCCGCCCCCAAAGCCCCTGCGGCCCCTTCTATGGCCGTAGCGGGGCAATCCCGTCGATACGCAGACGTAGCGCTCGCTGCCGAGACGCGAAACGTCGCGGCGGCTCAAGTCGGCGAACGGGAAGCGAAGTTGTTCAGGGCCGCACGCGCGTTGGGGCGCTTCGTCGCGTGGGGCGACCTTCCCCGGCACGTGGTTGAACAGGCTCTTCAGGAGGGGGGCGAGGCGGCCGGACTGACCGCGTCCGAGTGCCGCTCCACCCTGCGCAGCGCCCTGAACTGGTCCATCGCCCACAACCAGAACCGCCGGGACGCGGCATGAGCACCCGCCGGCATTCCCCACTGAAGAGCATCACCACCCCGAACGGCCCCCAGGCCGCTGCACAGCCTGTGGACGATCCGGCCGTGGGCGAGCCGAAGGGCGTCGCCGAAGGCGTCCCCACTGCTGTTCGCCCTGACCCCCACACGGGCGACGGGCGCCGTCCCGTGGCCTGGCTGCACATCGTCGCGCCGCCGTCCTGGAGCGTGACCCCCTCCGCTCGTTCCTGGTGCACCTGCGGATACGAGCGACAGGCCCTCGGCCGTGCCGCCGTTCTGCAACTGGTCGCCGCTCACAACGAACACCGCACTGCATGCCCGCTGTTGGGCCCGACCACGGAAGGCAGGGCCGCCGCATGACGACCAACGACGCCAACGCGGATCTGTGGGAAGGGTTCGAGCACATCGAACCCGAGCAGATCACTGGCCCCGCCTGGGACGAACCCGTCCCTCTGAGGGCCCGCCCGCCTCTTCCGGACTTCCCCGTGGACGCCCTCCCGGCATGGCTGGGCGCCATGGTGCGGGGTGTGGCCGAGGAGACCCAGACACCGGCGGACCTCGCCGGTTGCCTGGCTTTGGCGGTCCTGGCCACCGCCGCCGGTGGGCGGGTCAAGGTGTGCGTACGGGGGCACTGGCGCGAGCCGGTGAACCTCTACACCGCCATCGCCCTGCCCCCTGGCAACCGCAAGTCCGCCGTATTCGACCTCATGGTCAAACCGCTGCTCGATGCGGAGAAGGCCCTGATCGAACTCTCCGGACCCGTGAGGGCGGAAGCGGAAACCCTGGCGAGGCTGGCCAAGTCCGCCGCCGAGAAGGCCGCGGGCAAGGCCGCCGGCGCGGAGCCCGAGCACCGCGACTCCCTGACCGCCGAAGCCGTCCAACTGGCCCAGGACGCCGACAAGATGCGTGTCCCGGCCGAACCTCAGCTTGTCGCGGACGACGTGACACCGGAGAACGTCGGCACGCTCCTGGACGAGCAGGGCGGACGCATCTCCTGCCTGAGTGCCGAGGGGGAGCTGTTCGACATCATCGCCGGTCGCTACACGGGCAAGCCCAACATGGGCATGTTCCTCAAGGGCCACGCCGGGGACATGCTGCGCGTCAACCGGCAGGGGCGCAGTGCCCAGCACGTCGACTCCCCGGCGGTGACGATCGGTCTGGCGGTGCAGCCGGAAGTTCTGGACGCGCTCAGTCGCATCGACGGGGCCGACGGGCGCGGGCTCCTCGCCCGGTTCCTCTACTCCAAGCCCCTGTCCCTGGTCGGCTCCCGCAGCCTGACCCCCGATCTGCTGGACGAGCAGGTGGCCGCCACCTACGCCAAGCACCTGACGGGCCTCACCCTCGCCCTGGCGGACTGGACCGACCCCGCCCTCATCCAGCTCACCCCGGAAGCCGACGCGGTCCTGCTGGCCTTTCAGAAGGTCACCGAGTCGCGTCTGGGTCCGGACGGGAGTTTCGCTCCGATCGTGAAATGGGCGTCCAAGAGGGACGGCGCCGTGGCCCGCATCGCCGGACTCCTGCACCTCGCAACTCACCCCGAGGACGGGTGGCACAAGCCCATCGACGCCTCCACCATGGCCGCCGCAACCGAGCTGGGCGTCTACTTCACCGCGCACGCCCTGGACGTCTTCAGCGTCATGAGCGCCGACCCCGCCCACGAATCCGCGGTGACCGTCCTCGCCCAGCTCGTCGCCGGCAACCCCGCGCAGTTCACCAAGCGGGAACTGTTCCGGATGCTGCGCCGGGCCGACTTCCCCGCCATCGGCGACCTGGACCCCGCCCTGGCCCTGCTTGAAGAACACGGCTGGATTCGCCAGCAGCCGCCGCCCCCGCGCACCGGTCGCGGCGGCCGGCCGCCCTCGCCCCGCTACGAGACCCATCCGCGCATCGCGCGCGGAGCCTGACACAACCCCCGGACCGCTGACAGAACTGACAGAACTCCCCCCGCAAGCCGCTGACCTGCATGAACGGCCGCGATCACGGTTTTGACAGAACTGAATTAAAACTCGACAGAACCCCCGGCCCCGCCGTCGGGTGTCCTGTGACAGAACCTCCCTCCGAGAGGTTCTGTCAGGTTTTAATTCAATTTTGTCAAAGATCCAGAACACCTCGAAACCGCAGGTCAACGACCTACCGGCGAGGTTCTGTCAGTTCTGTCAGCGGAATGCGGCCCTGCCATCCGTTCGGAGACCCCGTGAGTGCACCCGCCCCCGCCAGACAAGACCCCCGCGCCACCCTCCGGGGCGGCCTCCCAGACCGGTACCTCACCCCCGACGACATCGCCGAGATCTTCGAGGTGCCCAAGGAGACCGTCTACCAGTGGCGTAAGAAGCGCATCGGCCCGCCCGGTTTCCGCGTCGGCAAGCACATCCGCTACGACCCCGCCGACGTTCGGGCCTACGTCACCCAGCGCAAGAGCGCCGACCAGGACGCCGCTTAGCCCAACACAGACCGCAGACAGCAGGGAGAGCCGCTACCCAGCGGCTCTCCCTGCTGCGTGTTGAGAGGACCCCGCCCCATGGCAGGCCACATCCAAGACCGCTGGTTCAAGACGGAAAAGGACGCCGAAGACAAGACCCGGCGCGTGAAGACCGAACGCCACGGCATCGGCATGCGCTACCGAGCCCGCTATGTGGGGCCCGACGGCACCGAGAAGTCCAAGAGCTTCCGCGACGGACAGAAGCGTCTCGCAGAGAAGTGGCTGAGCAACACTGAGGCTGACATGGGTAGCGGGCAGTACGTCGACCCGCGCGCAGCCAAGAAGACGTTTCAGCAGTACACGGAGAACTGGCTGAGCACGCTCGGGTCGGACCCGAACACCCTGGAGTCCATGAGATCCCAACTCGGGCTGCACGCCTTCCCGCACATCGGGTCTCGGCCGCTCGGATCGTTCAAGCCGGAGCACATCCGAGAGTGGGTGGCCGTGCTCGAAGCGAGCGTGCCGGGCTCGTACGGCCGCATCATCTACGCCAACGTACGGTCCGCCCTGAACGCCGCCGTTGATGACGGCTACCTGAGCCGCAACCCCGTTTCCGCTCGCTCAGTGAAGCCACCGGCGGTTGACTCGAAGCGCATCGTGCCCTGGACGCCCGAGCGCGTGTTCGCTGTACGAGACGCGCTGCCGGAGCGGTACCAGGCGATGATCGACCTCGGCGCCGGATGCGGCATGCGGCAAGGGGAGATCCTAGGTATCGCCGTGAACGCGCTCGATTTCGAGTCGGACACGCTCCACGTGGTTCAGCAGCTCAAGCTCAGCCAAAGCAGGCCCGTGTTCGCCCTGCCCAAGGGCGGCAAGACGCGGGACGTACCTCTACCGGGCCCGGTGGCCGACGCACTCCGGGCCCACATGAAGCGGTACCCGCCGGTCGAGATCACCTTGCCGTGGCGGAAGGCTGACGGGCCGCTGGTGACCCGTCGAATCGTCTTCACGGCGCCCCGTGGCAACCACGTGTGGCGCACGACCCTGAACGAGGACTCGTGGAAGCCCGCACTCGTAGCAGCCGGAGTTATCCCCGAGCCGGAGACGAAGGGCGACGCGCACGCGGCAGCTCGGGAGCACGGCATGCACGCGCTCAGGCACTTCTACGCGTCCGCGCTCCTGGACGCGGGGGAGAGCATCAAGGCCGTCAGCGAGTACCTTGGGCACAGCAACGCGGCCTTGACGCTGAGAATCTACGCCCATCTCATGCCGAGCAGCCGAGAGCGCACACGGACTGCGATCGCGACTCTTTACGGCGGGGCCCAACGATCGCATTGACGGCCCACAGACGGCCCACGGCCCGTGACGGGACCGCCGGGTGGGGTGAAACCCCTGGTGGGGAGCCTGCCCGGCTGCGGGCTTGCTTCTCTGAGCCGGAGAAGACGAACGCGTACCTCACAGGTCTCTCGGGCTAGCCGCTGTAACCAGTGCGCCGGGCGGCTCAGGTGCCGCCCGGCGCCAGTTCCTCTAGGTCCGCGGAGCCTTCGACCGGTCGTACCCCGCGTCCTCCCCCTTGCGTGCCCCGCGTGGGAGCTTTGGGGGGACGTAGTTCTTCATCGGCTTGGCCGAGGGGTCCGGGCGTACCGCGCCGAGGAGGGGGTTCGAGGCGATGGGGGAGACCTTGACCCGGCTGCCGGGGCGAGGCGCCTGGATGACCATGCCGTCGCCCAGGTACATCGCCACATGCGTGGCCTTGGGGAAGTAGACGATCAGGTCGCCCGGACGCAGCTTCCGCAGCGAGACCCGCCGCAGCTGCGCCCACTGCTCCTGCGACGTACGCGGGATCTCCTTGCCCGCCTTCGCCCACGCCTTCGACGTGAGCCCCGAGCAGTCGAAGGACTTGGGCCCCTCCGCGCCCCACTTGTACGGCTTCCCGATCTGCCGCACGGCGTAGTCGAGGGCCGAGTCGCCCTTCCGTGACGGGGGCCGGGTCGCCGGGGAGCCCGCAGCCCCCGCCGACCCTCCAACCCCGCTCAGCGAGCCCGAGTCCAGGAACTTCCGCTGCGCCGCGGCCATCCCCTCCTCCTCGGCCCGCGCGAGCTCCGCCAGCTGGTCCGTGCTCAGCGAGGCGAGCAGTTCCTCGACCTCCTTCAGCTGCCCCTTGACCGAGTCCCGCGCCTTCTTCTGCTCCGCGGCGAGGGCGACTTGGGACTCCAGGGCGCTCTTGGCGTCGGCCGCGAGCGTGGCCGCCGTCTGCTCGCCCCCGACGAGGCGATCCAGCGTCGCGGCACGCTCCGCCGCCACCCGGCCGAGCACATGCCCCTGGTCGACGGCCTGCTGCGGGTTGCGCGCGAGCAGCAGGTGTACGTACGGGGAGATGTCCGTGGTGCCTTGGTACTGCTGGCGTGCGAAGCGCCCCGCCGCGCCCTTGCCGTCGCGCACCGAGGTCTTGGCGCGGGCCAGGCCGCGGTTGAGGCGGGTGACCTCGGCGCGCTGTTCCTTCAGCTTCTCCGCGGTCGCGTTGTACGTCTCCGTGGACTCCTCGGCCTTCCGGTACAGCTCCTGAAGGTCCGTCAGGAGCTCGGAGACCGGGCGCTCGGTGACGTCGTCGGGCTCCGGGACGGCGTACGCCGGAGAGGCCGTCGCAAGCAGCGCACCGACCGCCGCCCCCGTACCGACCCACCGCAGCAGCCTGCCTGACATGCCATCACCTCCGATGCGCGGCGGCACGTCCGCCCCGCACCGCGAGCATCAGCCGCCCCGGCGCGGCCCGCCTCCGGAAGGTGCGCGGGTTGGCGCAATGCGATCACTCGTCCAGGGCCCCACGGCGCGCCGCCCTTGCTCACCGGAAAAGGACTCAGGCCGCCCCGCCGCCCGGCTTCGACCACGGCCACTTCAGGCCCGGCCCCGCCTTGTCGCCCTCGGGGTCGTACTCGTACTTCCAGCCCTGGTGCAGCCCGAGCCGCTTGCCCGCGGCCTTGGCCACCCTGCGGTACACGAGCACGGTCGCCGGGCCGCCCGCGTCGTCCGGCACCGGGACCCGGTACACCTTCGGGGGGTGGCCGGTCGGGCCGAGCAGGATGGGCAGTACGCGGCCGTCCAGGGGTCCGCCCACGAAGGGGGTGTCTTCGCTCTTCACCCGCCCAGTGTCACAGCACCGGCGTCACAGCAGGTGCGCCGCGTCGCTCACCACGGGCAGGACGCGCCGGGCCAGCGAGCCGGCGGGCCCCTCGGACGTCTCCAGGGCCAGCGCCACCCGTACCGCCTCCGCGGTCTGCGGGTCGCGGCCCGCGGAGGCCACGAGGACCGCCATGAACTGCTCGACCAGCCAGTCCCGCAGCTCGTCGAGCGGCGGTTGCTTCTCCTCGTCGAGCCAGATCAGGGACGCCGCCTCGACGGAAGTGATCCACATCCGCACCGTCATCCGCAGCCGCGGGCCCGTGGCGCCCGCGACCTCAAGGTGGGCCAGGATGTGGTCGGCGGCCGTCCTGCGCACCTCGTCCACGATGGCGGTCGTCCGGGAGGTCTCCACGACGCTGCCGCCCTGGAGGAGCGCGCTGAACCCCGCGTCGTGCTGGTCGACGAAGGCGAGATAGCGGTCGAGGGCGTTGGCCAGGCGCTGGGTGAGCGGCCCCTCGGGCGGCTCGGCGAAGCACTGCTCCAGCTCGTCGGCGGCGGAGCGCAGCGCGGCCTCGTACAACTGCTGCTTGCCGCCGGGGAAGTAGCGGTAGACGAGCGGCCGGGAGACTCCGGCCGCCTCCGCGACGTCGTCGAGGGAGACCTCGTCGGGTGCGCGCACCGCGAAAAGGGACAGGGCAGCCTCCTTGAGCTGCCGCTGCCGCTCTTCGACACTGAGGCGCCGGTACGCGCGGGTGGGAGCAGGCGAGGTCATGCCTCGAAGCGTATCGGGCCTTTCGAACAAGCGCCCCGGAACCCTGCGTACCCTCTTCGCTACGCCAGAAGTCCCGAGCTCCTCCACAGCCGCCGCCCCGCACCGCGCAGCACCCCGATGTCGTCGAGGAAGTCCGTGAGGCGCTTGGCTCCTGTCTGCATGACTTCGCGGCGGTGGGGGCTCGCCTTGACCTGGGCCATGGCCTGGCGTTTGTCCAGGCCCACGTTCGTGTAGACCTCGGGGTTGATGAAGGCGACGGAGAAGACGCGGGCGAACTCGCCGGAGGTGAGGCGGGTGAACTCCTGGGACCAGCGCGGCGCGGTCACCATCTGGCGGCGCAGCTCCTCACGGGCGTACCGCACATGGCGCGCCTCCTCCACGACGTGGATGCGCGTGACACCGCGTACGAGGGTCTGGACGCGCTCGTCGGGGAACGTCAGGCGCTGCATCCAGTCGAGGATCTCCTCGCCGAGCAGCGTCGCCGTGAACGAACCGGGCGTCGTCGAGATGGTCTTGAAGAGCCGCCCGAGGTTCCGGTGCACGGCGCTGACCGGGTAGTACGGCGTGTCCCCGCGTGTGATCAGGCGCGCGAACATCTTCGAGTGCCGGCACTCGTCCTCGATCTCGGTCAGGGCGTACCGCACGTGCGCGCTCGTGGCGGGCTTGTCGTAGATGTGCCGGACGAGCAGCTGCATGAGGATCAGTTCGAACCAGATGCCGAGCGAGGCGAGCGCCGCGGCTTCGTGCTGGGAGAGGGCGATGCGCTGGTCCTCGCTCATCCGCCGCCACATCGGCGTGCCGTAGAGGGAGACCAGTTCCGGGGGCCAGAACCATTTGCCCGCCTCGAAGGGTGCCTCCCAGTCCAGCTCCTTGTCGGGGTCGAAGGAGTGCTTGGCGGAGGAGTCGAGCAGCCGCTCGGCCACCTTTTCGCGGTCCTTGAGCGCTCCCAGCGCGTCCCGCAGCCCTTCGATCGCCGCGTCCTCCGTGGTGGTCGTCATTGCCTCTGCCCCTGCCTCGTCGTCAGAGTTACCGGCGGTCACAAATTATGAGACTGCTTGTCAGCAAGGCCGTCAATCCCCCGCGCAGAACTTGTTGACCCGGCATCTACAAACGTGTGAGCCTGCCAACTACCAACTGGTACGCGGCAGTCGAAAACAGCACGAGGCGAGTACGGAGACCCCGAGGCCGATTCCTAGGAGCCGTCAGTGTCCACTCATGAGCTGTACACACACGCCCCCGACGAGACCACCTGGCAGATACCGGCGACCGGCGCGGCCCGTTTCAGCTGGGAGTACGACGAAGGCCGTGACCGTCTTCTCGCCCTCTACCAGAAGGGCAAGGACAAGCAGTGGGACGGCGCCAAGCGCATCGCCTGGGACCTCGAGGTCGACCCGTACGACCCCCTGGGCACCCCCGACGAGTCCATGTCGCTCTACGGCACCCGGCACTGGGCGAAGATGACCGACCGCGACAAGGGCGAACTGCGAAAGCACTACGCCTCCTGGCAGTTCAGCCAGTTCCTGCACGGCGAGCAGGGCGCGATGGTGTGCGCGGCCCGCATCGTGGAGTCGGTCCCCGACCTCGACGCTAAGTTCTACTCCGCGACCCAGACCATGGACGAGGCGCGGCACGCGGAGGTCTACGGCCGCTTCCTGCACGACAAGATCGGCATGCTCTACCCGATCAACGACAACCTCAAGTCGCTGCTCGGCGACACCCTGCGCGACTCCCGCTGGGACATGCCCTACCTCGGCATGCAGGTCCTCATCGAAGGCCTCGCGCTCGCCGCCTTCGGCATGATCCGCGACACGACCGACAAACCGCTGCCCAAACAGATCCTCGCCTACGTCATGCAGGACGAGGCCCGGCACGTGGCCTTCGGCCGCATGGCCCTGCGCGACTACTACAAACAGCTCTCCGACGCGGAACTGCGCGAGCGCGAGGAATTCGTCATCGAGGGCTGCTATCTGATGCGCGACCGGCTGCGCGGCGTCGAGGTCCTGGAGAACTTCGGCATCCCCAAGGCCGAGGCCGAGGAGTGCAGCGAGAACTCCGAGTTCCTCGCCCTCTTCCGGCAGCTGCTCTTCAGCCGCATCGTGCCGTGCGTCAAGGACATCGGCCTGTGGGGCAAGCGGCTCCAGGAGGCGTACGTCGACATGGGCGTCTTCGAGATGGGCAACGCCAACCTCGACCAGCTGATGGCGCAGGACGAGGAGATCGCCGAGAAACTGGACGCGGAGCGGTTCGCGGCCGAGGAGGGCGCACGGGTGGCGGAGGTCGAGGACATGATCGCCTCGGGCGGCGCGCCCAACCCCTGACGCGGAGTGCCGGGGACCGCTCTACGACCCGCCGAGCACCGCCTCCATCACGGCCTTGGCGACCGGCGCCGCGCTGCCGCCGCCGCTGATGTCGCTCCGGTCCGCCGCCGCGTCCTCGACCACCACGGCCACCGCCACCGATGGCTGCGCCTCGTCGGACTTCTGGGCCCAGGAGATGAACCAGGCGTACGGCGTGCCGGAGTTGTCGATGCCGTGCTGGGCCGTGCCCGTCTTGCCGCCGACCGTGGCGCCGGGGATCGCCGCGTTGCCGCCGGTGCCCTCCTCGACCACGTCGGTCATCAGCTCCCGCAACTGCATCGCCGTGGCCGGGTTCATCGCCCGGTGCAGGGTGCCGGTGCCGGTGTTGCGCACCACGTCGCCGTCGTCGGTCGTCGTCTCGTCCACCAGGTGCGGGGATTCGACCGAGCCGCCGTTGGCCACCGCCGCCGAGACCATCGCCATCTGCAGCGGCGTCGCCCTCGTGTCGTACTGGCCGATCGAGGAGAGCGCCAGCTGCGCACTGTCCATGGACGTGTCGAAGTTGCTCGCCGCCACCGACGACGGGATCTTCAGACCGTCGTCGTTGAAGCCGAAGTTCTTCGCGGTGCCCAGCATGTCGCTCAGGCCGGTGTCCGCGCCCAGCTTGGCGAAGACCGTGTTGCAGGACCACTCGAAGGCATAGCGGAGGGGCGCGTTCTTGCAGCCCTCGACCTCGTTCGTGAGCTGCGTGCGCGTGCCGGGCAGCGTGTACGGGGCGGGGGACTTCGTGGCGGCGTCCAGATCCGTGACCGTGCCCGCGTCGAGGGCCGCGGCGGCCGTCACCACCTTGAACGTCGAACCGGGCGGATAGGTCTGGCGGATCGCCCGGTTCAGCATCGGCTTGTCGGCGCTCGCGTTCAGCGAGGCCCAGGACCGCGCCACCGACGCACTGGTGCCGGAGAGCCGCTCGGGATCGTACGAAGGGGTGCTGACCAGGGCGAGGATCTTCCCCGTCGACGGCTCGATCGCGGCGACCGCGCCCTTCTTGCCGCCGAGCCCCGCGTACGCGGCCTGCTGAGCGGCGGCCCTGATCGTGGTCCGCACCTGGCCGCCGGGGTTCTGGGTGCGGCTGACGTCGTTCCACAGGGGGAGCGGGGCGAGCATCGGGTCGGTGCCGGAGAGGATGTCGTCCTCGGCGTTCTCCAGGAGCGCCGTGCCGTAGACCTGCGAGGCGTAGCCGGTCACCGGGGCGTACAACGGACCGTTCTTGTACGTGCGTTCATAGCGCAGCTGCTCCCCGGTGTCCTTGGAGCCGGTGACCGGGCGGCCGTCGACCATGATGTCGCCGCGCGGCTGGCCGAAGCGGGCGATGGCCTGGCGGCGGTTGGCGGAGTTGTCGTCGAAGGTGCCCGACTGCACGACCTGGACGCGGGTCGCGTTCACGAGCAGGGCGATGAGCAGCAGCGCGCAGAAGGCGGCGGCATGCCGGATGTACCTGGTCACGCGGCCCCCTCCGCCGGTCCCGCGGGCCCCACCGGCTGGCTGCGCGCCGAGTCGCTGACCCGGATGAGCAGCGCCACGATGATCCAGTTCGTGACGACCGATGAGCCGCCCTGCGCGAGGAAGGGCATCGCCATGCCGGTCAGCGGGATGAGCCCGGTCACCCCGCCCGCGATCACGAACACCTGGAGGGCGACGATCGAGGCGAGCCCGACCGCGAGCAGCCGCCCGAAGGAGTCCCGCAGGGCGAGCCCCGCCCGGTAGCCCCGCTCCACCAGCAGCGCGTAGAGCAGGAAGATCGCCGTGAGCCCCGCGAGGCCGAGCTCCTCGCCCGCCGTCGCCAGGATGAAGTCGGACTTGGCGGCGAAGCCGATCAGGATGGAGTGCCCGAGGCCGAGCCCGGTGCCGAGCATCCCCCCGGCCGCGAACGCGAAGAGCGACTGCGCCAGTTGGTTGGGCCCCTCGCCCGCGTCGATGGAGGCGAAGGGGTGCAGCCAGTCCTCGACCCGGCTGTGCACATGGGGTTCGAGCGAACCCACCGCGAACGCCCCGACCCCGGCGAGCACCAGGCCGACCGCGATCCAGCCGATGCGCCCGGTGGCGACGTACAGCAGGACCACGAAGAGCCCGAAGAAGAGCAGCGAGGTGCCCAGATCGCGCTCCAGGACGAGCACGCCGACGCTGAGCAGCCAGATCGCGACGATCGGCCCGAGCACGCGCCCGGTCGGCAGCTGGAGCTTCGTCAGCTTCCAGACCGTACGGCCGGTGTAGGCGAGGGCGCTGCGGTTGGCGGCGAGATAGCTGGCGAAGAAGATCGCGAGCAGGACCTTCGCGAACTCGCCGGGCTGGATGGAGAATCCGCCGATCCTGATCCAGATCCGGGCGCCGTTCACGGCCGGGAAGAAGATCGGCACGATCATCAGGACAAGGGCGGTGACGACGCAGATGTACGCGTACCGCTGGAGGACCCGGTGGTCGCGCAGGAGGAGCACGACGCCGATGAAGAGCGCCACGCCGACGGTGGACCAGACGAGTTGCGTGGGCGCCGCCTCGTCGCCGGGGGTCTCCAGGTCGAGCCGGTAGATCAGGACGAGGCCGAGGCCGTTGAGGAGCACGGCGATCGGCAGGAGCAGCGGATCGGCGTACGGCGCGCGGAAGCGGACCGCGAGATGCGCGAGGAGCGCGAGCACGCCGAGCCCGGCGCCGTAACCGGCGGCGCCGGGCGGGACGGTGCCGTTCTTGGCGAGACCGACGTCGCAGTAGCCGTAGACCGAGAGGAGTACGGCCACGACGATCAGGGCGACTTCGGTGCCACGGCGCCGGGGTACGCGGACAGCGGGTACGGAAGGGGGCGCCGCTGCTGTTCCGGTCATGCTCCGGAACGTAGCAAGCGATAGCCACTGATGTCCGCTTATGTCACGGTGTGCTGGGTGAGGCGTCCGTGCCGGTGAGACGTCAGCACCAGCGGGGCGCGGGCCCGATGTTGGAGATGTAGTGCGCGGCGCCCCACGCCCAGGTGCCGTTGGTGAGCAGGTACCAGCGGTTGTTGCCGCTCACGTTGCTGCCGGTCGTCTTGCAGTAGATGGAGACGATCCTGCCGTGCGGCACGCTGCGGACCACGCGGCTGCCGCGGGTCGGCGCGGTGCGAAGGAGCAGTCCGCCCTTGGCGGTGACGCGGCCCTTGTAGATGCGCGGGTTGTTGTTGGCGTCGTCGGCGGCGACGGCGGAGGGGCTGGTGAGGGTGAGGGCGGCGAGCGCACCGCCGGCGACGAGTATGCCGAGGCGGGTGGTGGTCGCGGTGGGCCGAAGGGACATGAGGGCCTCCTCTGGGGAAGGGCGGATGCGATGCGGCTCCGGGCCCTGGAATGCGGGACGTAAGCCGCAATTCACACTAAAATCGGCACGCTGAGCGCGCAAAAGGTCACGCGGCGTCAAACCGCCCCTCAAGCCGCCCCGTCGGAGCCTCTGCCGCCGTTCCCCGCCGTCTCCTCGTACGGCAGCGTCAGGGTCGCCACCGCTCCGCCGTCCGGTGCGTTCGTGAACGTGAGTCGTGCGCCGAGCACCGCCGTCTGGCCCAGCGCGATCGTCAGACCGAGCCCGTGCCCCCGCGAGGTCCCCTCCGTGCGGAACCGCTGCGGCCCGTGCTCCACCAGGTAGTCCGGGTAGCCGTCGCCGTGGTCGCGCACCGAGACCACGGGCCCGTCGACGGTCAGGACGATGGGCAGCCGCCCGTGCTTGTCCGCGTTGGCGATGAGATTCCCGAGCACCCGCTCCAGGCGCCGCCGGTCGGTGTGGACGCAGGCATCGCGCACGACGACCAGCTCGGCACCGACGCCCGAACCCCGCGCCGCGCGCTCGGCCAGTGGGGCGAGATGGTGGTCGTCCAGGTCCACGTGCTCGCTCTTCGCGTCGAGCCGGGAGATCTCCAGCAGGTCCTCGGTGAGGGTGCGCAGGGCGGCGACCCGGTCGCGCACCAGCTCGGTGGGGCGCCCCGGCGGCAGCAGCTCGGCCGCCGCGTGCAGACCGGTCAGCGGCGTGCGCAGCTCGTGCGCCACGTCCGCCGTGAACCGCTGCTCGCTCTGGAGCTTGCCCTGCATCGAGGACGCCATCGTGTCGAGGGCGCCGGAGACCGCCGCCACCTCGTCCTGGGTGCGGGACGGCTCACGGGTACGCGGATCGTTCACGCGGGCGTCGAGGTCTCCCGCGCTGATCCGGCGCGCCACCCGCGCCGTCTGGTGCAGGCGGCGCGTCACGCGCGTCACGGCGAACGCCCCGACCAGGAGCGTCGCCCCGATCGCGAGGACGGACGAGCCGAGGATGGCCCGGTCGAGCCCGTCGATGGTGCGGGCGCCCTGGGCGTAGTCGACCCGGACGGCGATGGCGCGCCGGTCCGTGGTCGGCCCCGCGGCCCACATCGTCGGCCGGGAGTCCCGGGTGTCGACCATCGTGCCGCGCTCCCCGCCCACCGCGAGTTCCCGCAGCCGCCCGGGAAGCCCCGCGGGGTCGATGCCCGCGCCGGGACCGGGGTCGTCGCCCGCCTCGTACGCCTCGGTGGCGTCGTCGAGCCGGGTGAGGGCGTGCTCGCGGGCCTGGCCCACGGTCTGGTTGGTCACCGAGACATGGACGAGGGCGCCGAGCAGCGCGGCGAGCGCGCAGCACATGACGGTGATGAAGACGGCGGCCTTCCAGGTCAGCGTCGCCGTCCAGGCGGGCAGCCGCGGCCCGCGCGGCATCCGGTGACTCATGATCTCGCGCTCGGGGAGGGAGCGGGCCGGACACTGCCCGCGGGCTCGGGCTTGCGGGATGGCTTGCGCGACGGCTTGCCCGAGGGCGCGTTCGCGGAACGCACGATCTCGTCGGTCGTGGGCAGCATCGTCTTCTGGTGGGAGTCCCAGGACCAGACGGTGCGGTACTCGTACCCGTCCATGCCGGAGACGGCGCGGACTATCACCTCGTGCCCGGCGAGCTCGACGCCGAGCACCGCGTCCCCCATCTCCATGATCTGCGTGAGCTGCTTCTTCTCCATCGCGTAGGCGCGGATGTCGAGGTTCTCGGCGTGCCCCTTCGCCAGCCGGATACCGACGATCAGGTCGTCCTCGCCGTCGCCGGTGAGATCGCGGTAGTAGGCGTTGAGCACGGGGCACTCGTCGCCGCCGGTCTCGCCGGTGCCGCACTTGTCCAGCTGCCGGGCGGTCTCCTTGTAGACGGCGTCGGACCGGCCGTACATCCCCGGATTCTCGTCGAAATCGGCCTTGGCGACGGCGACGGGATTGACCTTGCGCAGATCACCGTCCGGCACGCTCACGCCTTTGACCGGCAGGCTCTCTATCGTTCCGTAGTCCTCGGCGGGCGCGGACGGAGGCGGCAGCTTCGGCCACAGACGGGTGGGTGCCTCGGCGGTGGGCGTCGATCCCGCGCCGCGCAGATCGCCCGGGTCGCCGCAGCCGCCGGCCAGCAGGGCCGCGGACAGGACGAGGCCCGCTGCGAGCGCGAAACGGCTGCGGTGCACTGCACTCCTGCCTGCCCGCGGAGCGGCCACGGGGGCGGCTCGGCTGCGGCGCTTGGTCCGGTTGCGCCGCTGCGGGGTCCGGCTTTCCGGCCCGTCCGGCTTACGGCGCGAGGTCTGCGTAGAGAATGATGTTGTCGGTGCGGTGACCGTCCTTGATCGGCCCGCCACAGGTCAGCAGGCGCAGCTCGGGGCGGTCGGTCGCCCCGTACACCTTATGGGTGGGGAAGTTCTTTTTGTCCACCTGTTGAATCTCGCGCACCTTGAACGTCGCGGTACTCCCGTCCGCCCGCGGCACCTCGATCTCGTCCCCCATTCTCACCTCCGCCACGTTCTTCATCAGCGCGGGCCCCTTCGCGGTGTCGTAGTGGGCGACCAGAACGGCCGCTCCCTTCTCGCCCGGAGTGACACCTCCGGTCCACCAGCCCGGCTGGTCCGCCTTGTCCACGGGCGGCACGTCGAGGGCGCCGTCCGCGCCCACGCCGAGGTCGAGCATCGAGGTGGCGTCGACCCCGGCCGCCGGTATCCGCAGGCCCGTCGGCCGGGACTTCTCCAGCGGGGTGTGGGGCTTGGCGGCCGGGGCGGCGGAGGCGTGGTCGACCCTGATGTCGGGCGCGGGGTCACCGGAACCCTGGCCGCAGGCGATCAGGCCGACGCCGAGGGTGGCGGTGAGAGTGGCGGCGGCCGCCATACGGGCGGGGCGGCGGCGCTTCGTGGGGGTGGAGGTGCTCACGGGGGCTCCTGGAAGGGGGTGCCGTGCGGCTGATCGCTGCGAGGAAGGGGGATCAAAGCACCTCTGACACTAGATGTCCGTGATTGCGGCAATTCATCAGCTATGTAACAGCGGGCCATAACTGTGGGGGCGGTGCCGTCACGGATGGCTCAACTTCTCTCCCCGGCGCCCGGGTTCTTGCCCCGGGCATGTCCTTGCTGCTCCCATGGTCCGTGGGGTGATGGTGCATGAGCGGACTGCGCGTCATACCGGCCTGGCGGCACGGACAGGAGCGGCTGTACGTCTGCCTCGCGGACGGCAGGAGCCTTGCGTGGTACGAGAGGGAGTCGTCCCGCGTGAACCTCCTCAGCGAGGAGCACAGGGAGGCCGTCCTGCGCGCCCTCGCCCCCTTCCTGACCGGCGGCTACTCGGTCGGCCCGCCGCCCGTCCCCACCCCCGCCGAGCTGGCCCGCCTCGCCCTCCACCCGGATGACGACCTGGCCCCGAACCGCCCCGGCGAGGCCCTTCTGATCGCCCTCGACCGCGACCCGGCCCCCGCCCGCCGGTTACGCGCCGATCCGCGCCAGCGCGCGCTCGCCGCCGAGCAGGCCATCGGCGAGGTGCTTGACGGCCTCGAAGGCGGGGGCTGGCACACCCTGCACTCGGTGCCCCTGCCGGGCGGCGCCCGCATGCATCACCTCCTGATCGGCCCCGGCGGCCTGTTCGGCGTTCACACCCTCTCCGCCCGCAAGCAGCGGGTCCGCGTCGCCGACCCGATGATCGCGGTCGGCCGCGCGGACCCGCGTCCACTTCTGAGGGAGATCCGCGCCGACGCCGACCGGGCGTCCTTCGCGCTGACGGCCGAGATCCGCCCGGTCCTCGCCCTCTCCGGGGCGGCGGGCCTGGACGTCACGGCGCCGCCGCGCGACGTGCGGATCGTGCGCGACGCCGAGGTGTCCGCCGTCGCGGCCACCGGCGGCGTACTGAAACCGGCCGATGTGGAGGCGCTGCACGCGATGGCCCGCGACCGGCACACGTGGCTGCGGGTCTAGTTCTCCGCCGGCTGTTCCCCTGTCACAGGTTGTCGCCCCAGCCGCCCTGGATCATGGTCTGGAACGCCCAGGCGCCGCCCCGCCTCAGCAGGATGTCGGCGTAGCGCAACTGCTGCGTCTCGCCGTTCGCGGTCATCACCGAGTCGGTGAAGACCACGGCCATGGCGGGGGAGAGGAAGACGGGCGTGCGCGTGGACTCGAAGGTGATGTCCTCGCTCCCGTCCCCCATCACGTGCGTCATGGTCGCGACGAACTGTTCCCGGTCCCACTGCGCGGAGCGTCCGTCGCCCGCGGAGTCGTCGCTGACCAGGTTGAGGGGGAAGACGGCCAGGTCGGCCATGCGCTCCACGTCGCGCCGTGCGCTGTGGGCGTCGTACTCGGCGAACCAGGCGGCCAGGCTCGCGCGGTCCTCGTCGGTCGGGACGTATCCGGTCTCGGGCAGAACGGTCATGCAGGCTCCTAATCAAGTTTGACTAATGCGGTGCGCAGAGAAAGGTATGCTCGATCGGGCTCGTAGTCAAACTTGATTAGAGGTGATGCCGGTCACGTCCATGCCCCGGGATGCTTCACGGCACCTCAGCGGAACCGGACGACCACCGCGGTGGCATGCCGGGTCGTGTTCTGCCGCACCTCCACCGTGACGGCCGGTTCGGTCGGCAGGGCGGTGTACGTGACCTCGCCGATCCCGGCGGCGATCGCGGTCCCTTCGCCCCTGGCCTCCGGCAGCGCCGCCCCGGCCGCCGTCCGCAGCGCGGGGCCGAGCGGCGACGACACCACGGGCGTACCGTCCCCCGGCAGGACGAGCACGAGCGCCTGCGGGCGGGCCCTGCTCCCGGTGAACCCGACGACCACCGCGTCCCGCGTATCGCTGTGCCGCAGCTTCAGCCAGGCCCGGGCGCCGCCGCGGTAGCTCCCGTCGAGACGTTTGATCACCAGTCCCTCGATGCCGGTGGCGGGCAGGGTCTCGTACCAGGTCAGGGCCAGCGCGCGGTCGGTCGTCATCGGTACGGCCTGGAGCGGCGGGCCGAGCGGTTCGAGGATGCGTACGAGGCGTGCTCGCCGCTCCTCGTAGGGCAGGGCGCGGCAGTCCTCGCCCCGGTCGGCGAGCAGATCGAAGGCGGCGTACGAGGCGGGGAGCGTACGCGCGAGATGTGTGGCGTGCGCGCGGGTGCCGGCGGCGCGGCGCTGGACGGCGGCGAAGTCGATGCGGCCGTCGGCCCAGACGACCACCTCGCCGTCGAGCACGGTCCCGTCCGGCAACTGTTTCGCGGCGTCGGCGAGATCGGGGAACGCGGTGGTGACAAGCCGACCGGAGCGGGCCTGCAACCGCACGCGGTGGCCGTCGGCGAAGACGATCAGACGATGCCCGTCGAACTTCGGCTCGTACGCCCATCCTTCGCCCTGCGGCAGCGCGGTGACGGACTCGGCGAGGGCGGCCCGGAGGGGCGGGGTGATCATGTGCCGGCCTTGCGGGGGAGCGGGCGGGCCCGGTCCGGATCGGTGAGCGGCGCCAGCAGATCCCCGTACTCCTCAAGGCGGGACGCGATGTCGCCGGCGAGGAAGACGAGATCGGCCGGGGCGCCGCACGCCTCGACCTCCTCCCAGGTCACGGGCGCGGAGACGGTCGGTTCCTCGCGGGCGCGGAGGGTGTAGGGGGTGGCGGTCGTCTTCGACGCGGCGTTCTGGCTGAAGTCGACGAAGACCTTGCCGGGGCGCAGGCTGCGCGTCATCCGGTGGACGACCAGGGCGGGCAGCTCGGTCTCGGCCTCCTTGGCGAGCTCTTTCGCGTACGAGGTGACCTGCTCGGAGGGGGTCGGCTCCAGGGGGCAGAGCAGATGCAGCCCTTTGGATCCGGAGGTCTTCGCGTAGACGTCGAGGCCGTCCGCCTCGAGGCGCTCGCGCAGCCAGAGACCTGCCCGGCAGCACTCGACGACGGTGGCGGGTGCGCCCGGATCGAGATCAAGGACCAGCCGGTCGGCCATCGCGGGGGCGTCCGCCTGCCACTGCGGGGTGTGGAACTCGGTCACGAGATTGGCCGCCCACATCAGAGAGGCCAGGTCGTCCACGACGATCTGCCGCATGTCCCCCTCCGAACGCGGTACGTCGGCGGTGTGCACCCAGTCGGGGGTGCCGGGCGGCACGTTCTTGGCGAAGAACTGCTGGCCGCCCGGCCCGTCCGGGAAGCGGAGGAAGGAGACGGGCCGGTTGCGCAGATGGGTGAGGAGGGCCTCGGCGGCAGTGGCGTAGTAGTGCAGCATCTCGCCCTTGGTGAAGCCGGATGCGCTGTAGAGGACCTTGTCGAGATTGCTGAGGGCCAGCCGCCGCCCCTCCACCTCGGTGATCGGCGTCATACGATGAGAATCCCACGAATACGGACGAATCACCGTAAATCTGAGCTCGGCTGCTGAGAGGTGCCTGACGTGCGATCGATATGGAACGGTGCGATCTCCTTCGGTTTGGTCAGCATCCCGATCAAGCTCATGAACGCCACCGAGAACCACTCGGTCTCCTTCCGGCAGGTCCATGTGGAGGACGGGGGCCGCGTCCGCTACCGCAAGGTGTGCGAGCTGGAGGAGCGGGAGGTGACGTCCGCCGAGATAGGCAGGGGGTACGAGGACGCGGACGGCTCGATCATCCCGATCACGGACGAGGATCTGGCGGCGCTGCCGATTCCGACGGCCAAGACCATCGAGATCGTCGCCTTCGTGCCGGCGGACACGATCGACCCGATGCAGATGGACACGGCGTACTACCTGTCGGCCAACGGAGTCCCCGCGACGAAGCCGTACACGCTGCTGCGGGAGGCGCTGAAGCGGAGCGGCAAGGTGGCGGTCGCCCGGTTCGCGCTGCGGGGGCGCGAGCGCCTGGGGATGCTGCGGGTGGTGGACGACGTGATCGCGATGCACGGGCTGCTGTGGCCGGACGAGATCCGTACGTCGGAGGGCGTGGCCCCGGAGTCCGGGGTGAGGGTGCGGGACGCGGAACTGGACCTGGCGGACGCCCTGATGGACACCCTGGGGGAGGTCGACATGTCCTCCCTGCACGACGACTACCGCGCGGCGGTGGAGGAGCTCGTCACCGCCAAGGCAGAGGGCACGGGCCCCGCGGAACCGGCACCGGACGCCTCGGACGCGGACGGCGGCAAGGTGATCGACCTGATGGCCGCACTGGAGAGCAGCGTCCGCGCGGCGAAGAAGGACGGGCCGGACGGAGGCGTGGCGAAGGTGACGTCACTGGAGGGCAGAACGAAGAAGTCGACGGCGAAGAAGTCGACGGCGAAGAAGACCACGGCAAAGAAGACCGCGGCAAAGAAGTCGGCGCCCGCGAAGAAGACCACGGCGAAGAAAGCAACGGCGAAGAAGACCACGGCGAAGAAGTCGACGCCCGCGAAGAAGAGAACGTCCTCGGCATAGGCGGCACAGGCGGCACAGGCGGCACAGGCGGCCGCGGGGCGATCGGCGGGTACCCCGCGTGGCGCCCCAGGGCTCGCCCCGGCCCCCGCACCCGGCCAACCTGAAGAAATGACCCAGGACAAGAACGACAACTACCGCCCGGTGGTCTTCAGGGACCGCTCCGCGGGCTACGCCTTCCTCACCCGCTCCACCGCGGAGAGCAACGAGACCATCGAGTGGGACGACGGCGAAACGTACCCCCTGGTGGACGTGGAGATCTCCTCCGAGAGCCACCCCTTCTACACAGGCAGGGCCAGGGTCGTGGACTCCGAAGGCCAGGTCGCCAAGTTCGAACGCCGCTTCGGCGACCAGAGCCCGCCCGCGCCGCCCTCCGCCGGGTGACGAAGCCCGCCGAGCCACCGAAGGGCCCCCGCCGAGCCCCCGCCGGGCCACCGCCACGCCACGCCACGCCGCGCGGACGGTCAAGAGTGGCAGGAGCGCCCCGGCGGCCCGACGATGTCCGTAGGACGTTGATCACGAGAAGGCGGCGCGCATGACGGACGGCATGACCGACGGCACCACCGATCTCCGGGCGCTGGCGGCCGAGGCGTACATCTACGGCTACCCGATGGTGCGCAACCTCGACGAAGTCGACCGCTTCTCCCGCAACGGCATGGGCTCGGTGCCTCCCGCGCCGTCCAACGAGTTCAGCCACGGCAGCAAACTCGCGGACCCCGACGACTCCGCCGCGGACGCCAACCGCGACACCGTCTACTCGATCGCGCACCTGGACCTGTCCGGCGGAGCCCTGCTCCTGACCGTGCCGGACACCGGCGGCCGCTACTACGTCCTGCAGTTCACGGACGCGTGGACCAACAACTTCGCGTACGTGGGCCGCAGGGCGACCGGCACCGGCGAGGCCAGCTACCTGCTCACCCCGCCCGGCTGGGACGAGGAGGTCCCGCCGGGCGCCACCCGGATCTCCGCGCCGACCGTGGTGGCGATGATCGTCGGCCGGTGGGCCTGCGAGGGACCGGATGACCTGGCGGCGGTGCGGGCGCTCCAGGAGGACACACTCCTGGAGCCGTACTGGACGGCCTCCGATGAGCCCCTGGGCCTGCCGACCCACACGTACGTCTCCGACGACGAACCGGAGCTGCTCTTCTACGAGAAGCTGCGGGTCAGGATGGCGGCCTTCCCGCCGGCCCCGGCGGAGACGGCGTACCAGCAACGCTTCGCCCCACTGGGCCTGTTGGACGCACAGAGCCCGTACCCACACCCCGGACCTGAGCTCGCCGAAGCGCTGCGCGCGGGATTCACCGAAGCCAGGGCGAGGATCGAGCACGCGTCGACGTCGAGCGACAGGGACCAGGAACAGCAGAGCGCCTGGAAACTCAGCTATCACGATCACGACTACAACGCGGACCACTTCGAGGTGGGCACCCTCAAAGACCCCCAATGGATCTGCAAGGACCGCGATACGGCCCACCTGCTGCGCGCCACGACGGCCCACACCGCGCTCTGGGGCCAACACGGCTACGAAGCGGCGTACGCGATGACCTGGACCGACGCGGAGGGCCACCCCCTCGAAGGCGAGAACGCCTACACCCTGCGCTTCGAGAAGCCCCCGCCGGTGGACGCGTTCTGGTCACTGACGATGTACGACGCGCAGGACCGCCGCCTGGTCCCCAACCCCGTCGACCGTTACTCCATCGGCGACCGCACCCCGGGCCTGACGTACGCCGACGACGGCTCCCTGACCCTCCACCTGCGGCAGCAACGCCCCACGGACGACAAGACGGCCGCCAACTGGCTCCCCACTCCGAGCGGCCGCTTCCGCCCGCTGCTGCGGATGTACACACCGCGGGCAGCAGTCTTCAACGGGACGTACGAGCTCCCGCGGATCCACCGAGCCTAGAGCCTAGGAACGCGCCGGGCCCGTCATCCCGCGATCAACGGGCCCGCGTACTCGCCCTGGAGTTTCCAGGTCCCGTGCACGATGCAACGCTGCTTGGGGATCTTCTTGATGGTGATCTTCGAGTCGCTGCGGTCGAGGACGAGCTGAAGCGCCATGCCCTGTTCGTCGTGCACGTCTATGCGGGGCGAGTCCGACGCGAAGTCCTGCACACCGAGATCCTTGACGGCGGCGACGAGCGACATCGGCACTTCGACCAGCTCATAGACGAGGGTGCCGGGAGCACTCCTGAGCTTGAACGTGCGCAGCATGATCCAGCGCTGGACCGCCGCCAGGAATTCGTCGAACAGCTTCATCGTGCCGTCGTACCGCATCCGTGCCGACCGGCAGTCCTGGATCCAGGCGCCCTCGCTGAGCTTCGAGGTGTGCAGCTCATGGAGCTTGATGTCCTTGGCACTCGTGCTCTTGGCCGAGACCTGCTTGCCGTCCACCCGAAGGTCCCAGAAGCGGGTCGTCTTGCTCGGCGCCAGTTCGACGGCCATGCCTTCGACGCCACAGGAGGCCGCGAGCGCGTTCTCGAACGCCAGCCGGTCCAGCGGCGTGGTGTGGGTCCCGTGATGAGCCTGCAGGCGGGCTTTGAATTCGGCGGAGAAGGAATGGGAGACGAGATTGCTCTGCGGATTGACGAACGAATCAATCGGCCGGAGCATCGAGTCGACGATATTCCGGATCTGCCTCAGCTGGGCCTCGTCGCACTTGCCGAGGAGGGCGTACGCGTCCGCGGAGTCGGCGGAAGCCCGAACCTGCGTGACGACACCACGCACGACATGCGCCTGGTGCTCGTCGAGCTGAGATATGCCCGCCAGCAACTCATTCTGATCGGCACTGTTCATCGCGGTCCTCAGAGGCCCTTCGCGCTCGTCTTTCGAGTTCCTTCGCGGTCAGGCGGCGGCGAATTCCGGGACCTGCGGGGCTGCCGATTCGGCCGCACCGGTCTCCCGGATGTCGTCGGGCCGCAGATGAGTCCCCGGCAGGATGAGATCGCCGACAGTCGGGCGTTCCCCGGTCAGGATCCAGCGGCACACGGAGGCGAGCTGGTAGCTGACGAGGGGAGGGACGGCGTCACCGATGTGCCGGTACTTGTTGCTGAGGCTGGTTCCGTCGAACTTGTAGTCACGCGGGAATCCATTGAGGATCCCGAGCTCCCGGACGGAGCACAGACGGTCTTCCGTGGGGTGGGAGTAGCGTCCGTTGCCGACGTGCGCGCACTCCCGCTTGATCGTGGGAGCGGGCCGGTCCCAGGCCATGCGTCCGTATACGTCGGGGAAGCTGCCGAAGTCCCCCTTGTCCACGGACTTGACCATGGCGGGCGTCAGGAAATCGCTCCCGCCCCGGACATTGAGAAGGTCCCGCCAGGAACCCCCGTCGTGCGGGATCTTCTGGAGACGCCCGAGCGTGGCGGGGGAATGGAAGCTGGGGGAGGCGTGCGCGTCGTCCGAGGGATGCGCTTCACCGGCGTCGATGGCGGGAACCCCGTCGAGGGCGCGCCGTACGGTAGTCGCTTCCGGCACCAGGGTCCGGCCGGCCCACGCGTCTTCGAGTGTCCGCAGGTCGTATCCGGGGGCGACGGCGATGACGAGCGCGCGCTCGCGCACCTGCGGAAGCCCGAATTTGTTGAGGACGTGATTCTGGGCGTGGACGGTATAACCCCGCGCTTCGAGATCCCCCTTGAGGACCTCGAAATGATGGGCCCAGCGCCCCTGAAGAAGCTCCCGGGCATTCTCCATGACAAGAATCTTGGGCTGGAAAGCGTCGACGAAGACGATGGTGCGGCCGACGAGACTGTTCCTTTTGTCGTCCGCGAGGTGATTCTTGGCGTTGGTCCGAGAGAATCCGGTGCACGGCGGGCAGGCCGACAGGATATCGATCGGCGACGTCACACCCATGGACTGTCGCAGTGCTTCGGGATCGACTGTTCCCAGGTCGGTTTCGACCGGGGCGATGCCCATATTGGATTCATAGGTGGTGTTGCAGGCCAGAGATCCCTTGGGGCTGCTCGGCTTTCCCAGCTGGGCGTCGGCGGCGCCGATCACCTCGAAGTGCGGATGAGCATGGAATCCAAAGCTCATCCCGCCGCCGCCGGAGAAGAGGTCGACGACCTTGTACGTCGTCGTCGGCTCGGGGGTAGTTGGTACGGCATCGTCCTTGATGATGTCGGTTTGACTACCCACAGTGAGCCTCCTGATGATCAGGCGAAAACCCTAGCACCACCGACATCTCGGGAACCCGGCGCTGAGAGACAGCAAAAAAGAGCGGGAGTCAGTGAGACTGACTCCCGCTCTTCCTGTCGGCATCCGCCCTGCTCAGCGCATGATCTGTGCTGGCTGCGTGGCGAGTGCCCCCGGCAGGATTCGAACCTGCGCACACGGCTCCGGAGGCCGTTGCTCTATCCCCTGAGCTACGGGGGCGTGTCAGCGCGGGTTGCGCGGCGACGGGTAGAACCCTACCAGCTCCGAACGGCTCCCTATGAACAGGTATTTCCGCACTCCATGGGTACGGGAGCCGCCGCATCCGCACCCCCTGTCCCGGGGGTCACGATCGACCGCCCGCACGCTCCCTCGCGCGCGCCCTCGCACGGGGCGGAAGTGGGGAAACGCCGGACGCGGCGGTGGGCGCGGACCTACTCTCGAGTTGTGTCAGGCGTGTCCGGCCGCGTGCTTGTTGTGGACGACAACAAGGTCATCCGGCAACTGATCAGGGTCAACCTCGAGCTGGAGGGCTTCGAGGTCGTGACCGCGGCTGATGGTGCCGAGTGTCTGGACGTGGTCAATCAGGTCAGACCCGATGTCGTCACGCTCGACGTGGTCATGCCCCGCCTCGACGGACTGCGCGCCGCCGCGCGGCTGCGCTCCGATCCGCGGACCCGGCATCTGCCCATCGTCATCGTCAGCGCCTGCACTCAGTACGAGGTGGAGAGCGGGCTCGAGGTGGGGGTGGACGCGTTCCTGGCCAAGCCCTTCGAGCCCAACGAACTGCTCGGGATCGTAAGGCAGTTGATGGAACGCGGCGACGGCGGCGAGAACGGGCGTGGTCCCCTCGGCGGTGAACGCGGGGCCGCCGGAGAGGCCGAACGCGCCGGCCGCCCCGGCGGCTGACCCGAGCAGGGAGCAACCGGCGGCTGACCCAAGCAGGGAGCACCCGGTGGCTGACCCGAGCAGGGAGCAACCGACAGCCTGGTTGCCGGTCCGCCCGCCCGACCTCTCTCACCCAGAGACCGGACCGCCCACCCCCGCCCCGCCGATGCTCCGGCCGCCCCCGCACCCCCCACCCGTCCACATCCCGGACCATCCGGGAAACCGGGTCGCGTCCCCACCCCCCTCCTCCCATACGCTTGACCCGTGACCCCCGTCGAGCTCTCCCGTACCGTGCTGCGCGCCATGCGTGGTGCCGTTGCTGACGGGGAGCTCCGTGGCCTTGGTGACCTGGGGGAGAGCGGGGGAGAAGGCGTCGCCCGGAAGGTTCTCGTCGAGCGGTCGCGGCCCGGCGGATGCGGGGATTACGCCACCAACGTCGCCCTGCAGATCGCCCGTGCCGCCGGACGCTCGCCGCTTCAGGTGGCCGAAGTACTGTCGCCGCGCCTCGCCGGGCAACCCGGCATCGCGGCCATCGACATCACCGGCCCCGGTTTTCTCAACATCACCCTCGACAGAGGCAGCGGCGGCAGCGGCAGCGAAGGCGGTCAGGGAGACAGCCCCTCCGCCGAGCTCGTACGAGACGTACTCACCCGCGGCGCCCGCTACGGACACGCCCGCCCCGGCTCCCGCGGCCCCCACCAGCTCCACTTCCCCCGCGAAGTCCGCGCCGCCGTCCTCGCCGACTCCCTCCGCCGCATCCTCGTCGCGCAGGGCGCCCTCGTGCGGAGCACCTGTGAGGAGGCCCCCGACGCAGGCTGGGCCGCCACCCTCGGCGTACGGGTCGACGCGCACGGGACGCCTCCCGTGCCGCTCAAGACCCTCCGGCCCGTTCCCGCCCCGGCCGACCCCGTCTTCCTCGGCCGCGACGCCGCCCGCTGGGCCCTCCTCAGCCCCGCCGCCCACGACCGGCCCCGCATCAGCGAGGAGCACCTGGTCCAGCGTGCGAGCAACCCCCTCTTCCGGGTGCGGTACGCCCACTCCCGCACCCGCGCCCTCACCCGCAACGCCGCCGCCCTCGGCTTCACCGCCGCGCCCGGCGACATAGCCGGGGACACGGCGGCGGACGCGCGCGACCTCCTCGACGCCCTCGCCGCCCATCCCCGCGTCCTGGCCGCCGCTGCCGAGCACCACGCGCCCGACCGCATCGCCCGGCATCTCGTCCACACCGCCGACGCCCTCCTCGCCTTCCAGCCCGCGGTTCTGCCGCTCGGCGACGAGAAACCCTCGGCCGCCCACCGCGCCCGGCTCGCGCTCGCCGAAGCCGCCGGGACGGTGCTCGCAGGCGGCCTGTCCCTGCTCGGCATCAGCGCCCCCGAGTACTTGTGACACGTGAAGACAGACGTGAATGAAGTGAGAGAGACGAACGCGACATGAGCCGTTCCGCACACCCCGCCGGGCCCCGCCACGCCGACGTACTGCCCGAAGGGCACTA
Organism: Streptomyces sp. NPDC046925; assembly: GCF_040644915.1. Lineage (NCBI taxonomy): Bacteria > Bacillati > Actinomycetota > Actinomycetes > Kitasatosporales > Streptomycetaceae > Streptomyces > Streptomyces sp. NPDC046925. The sequence goes on from NZ_JBEYWZ010000006.1 coordinate 452,352, forward strand.
CACCGCCCCGGCCGCCGACCTGAACTCCCTCGACCCGAAGGTCTGGTCGCAGACCGTCGATCGTGACGCCGACGGTGTCGTCACCGTCGGCGGGATGCAGGTGACCCGGCTCGCCGAGGAGTTCGGCACCCCCGCCTACTTCCTCGACGAGGCCGACTTCCGCGCCCGCTGCCACGCCTGGCGCGGCGCCTTCGGCTCCGACGCCGACGTCTTCTACGCCGGCAAGGCCTTCCTCTCGCGCGCCGTGGTCCGGTGGCTGCACGAGGAAGGGCTCAACCTGGACGTGTGCAGCGGCGGCGAGCTCGCCACCGCGCTCGACGCCGGAATGCCCGCCGACCGCATCGCCTTCCACGGCAACAACAAGACCGAGGACGAGATCGAGCGGGCCGTCTCCGCCGGTGTCGGGCGCATCGTCCTCGACTCCTTCCAGGAGATCGTGCGCGTCGCGCACGTCGCCGACCGGCTCGGTGTCCGCCAGCGCGTGCAGATCCGCGTGACCGTCGGCGTCGAGGCCCACACCCACGAGTTCATCGCCACCGCCCACGAGGACCAGAAGTTCGGCATCGCCCTCGCCGGCGGCCAGGCCGCCGAGGCCGTACGCAGGGCCCTCAAGCTCGACGGGCTCGAACTCATCGGCGTACACAGCCACATCGGGTCGCAGATCTTCGACATGGCCGGGTTCGAGGTCTCCGCGCGGCGCGTCGTGCAGCTGCTCGCCGAGATCCGGGACGAGCACGGAGTCGAGCTCCCCGAGATCGACCTCGGCGGCGGCCTCGGCATCGCCTATACCTCCGAGGACGACCCCCGCGAGCCGCACGAGATCGCCAAGGCGCTCGGCGAGATCGTGTCGAGGGAGTGCGAGGCCGCCAATCTCCGCACCCCCCGCATCTCCGTCGAGCCCGGGCGCGCCATCGTCGGCCCCACCGCCTTCACCCTCTACGAGGTCGGCACCGTCAAGCCGCTCGAAGGCCTGCGTACGTACGTCTCCGTCGACGGCGGCATGTCCGACAACATCCGTACCGCGCTCTACGACGCCGAGTACAGCGTCGCGCTCGTCTCGCGCGAGTCGGACGCCGAGCCCATGCTCGTCCGCGTCGTCGGCAAGCACTGCGAGAGCGGCGACATCGTGGTGAAGGACGCGTTCCTGCCGGCCGACCTCGCGCCCGGTGATCTCATCGCCGTGCCCGCGACCGGCGCGTACTGCCGCTCCATGGCGAGCAACTACAACCACGCCCTGCGTCCGCCGGTCGTCGCCGTGCGGGACGGACAGGCGCGGGTCATCGTCCGGCGCGAGACGGAGGAGGATCTCCTTCGCCTTGATGTCGGCTGAAGAAACAACTGAGGAAATGACGGCCGGGCAACGGCGTCTGGCAGAGTATCGGCCAGTGAAATAGATGTCTCACGATCCGGACCGTGGACGGAATCCGCGATCCGGTGGGCGAGACTGGTCCCACTGTAGATGTATGAGAAGTGAGGTCGGATGATGCGTACGCGTCCGCTGAAGGTGGCGCTGCTGGGCTGTGGGGTCGTCGGCTCAGAGGTGGCGCGCATCATGACGACGCACGCCGACGACCTCACGGCCCGGATCGGTGCCCCGGTGGAGCTCGCCGGGGTGGCCGTCCGCCGTCCGTCGAAGGTGCGGGACGGAATCGATCCCTCACTCGTCACCACGGACGCGACCGCGCTGGTCAAACGCGGCGACATTGATGTCGTGGTCGAGGTCATCGGCGGCATCGAGCCCGCCAGGACCCTCATCACCACCGCCTTCGAGCACGGCGCCTCCGTCGTCTCCGCGAACAAGGCGCTCATCGCGCAGGACGGCGCCGCGCTGCACGCCGCCGCCGGGGAGCACGGCCGCGACCTCTATTACGAGGCAGCCGTCGCCGGCGCGATCCCGCTGATCAGGCCGCTGCGCGAGTCCCTGGTCGGCGACAAGGTCAACCGCGTCCTCGGCATCGTGAACGGCACGACCAACTTCATCCTCGATGCCATGGACACCACCGGTGCCGGCTATCAGGAAGCCCTCGACGAGGCCACCGCGCTCGGCTATGCCGAGGCCGACCCGACCGCCGACGTCGAAGGCTTCGACGCCGCGGCCAAGGCGGCGATCCTCGCCGGTATCGCCTTCCACACGCGCGTACGTCTCGACGACGTCTACCGCGAGGGCATGACCGAGGTGACCGGCGCCGACTTCGCGTCCGCGAAGCGCATGGGCTGCACCATCAAGCTGCTCGCCATCTGCGAGCGGGCCGCCGACGGCGGGTCCGTCACCGCGCGCGTGCACCCCGCGATGATTCCGCTCAGCCATCCGCTGGCATCGGTCCGCGAGGCGTACAACGCCGTCTTCGTCGAGGCCGAGGCCGCCGGACAGCTCATGTTCTACGGTCCCGGCGCGGGCGGTTCGCCCACCGCGTCGGCGGTGCTCGGCGACCTCGTCGCCGTCTGCCGCAACAAGCTCGCCGAGGCCACCGGGCCCGGCGAATCCGCGTACACCCAGCTGCCCGTGAGCTCCATGGGCGCGGTCGTCACGCGCTACCACATCAGCCTCGACGTGGCCGACAAGCCGGGTGTCCTCGCCCAGGTCGCGACGGTCTTCGCCGAGCACGGCGTATCGATCGATACGGTCCGTCAGACGGGCAAGGACGGCGAGGCCTCCCTCGTCGTCGTCACCCACCGCGCACCCGACGCCGCCCTCACCGGCACCGTCGAGGCGCTGCGGAATCTCGACACCGTGCGTGGTGTCGCCAGCATCATGCGGGTTGAAGGGGAGTAGTCAGCAATGACCCACCAATGGCGCGGAATCATCGAGGAGTACCGGGATCGTCTCCCCGTCTCCGACACGACGCCGGTCGTGACGCTCCGCGAGGGCGGCACGCCGCTCGTGCCCGCGCAGGTGCTCTCCGAGCGCACGGGCTGCGAGGTGCATCTCAAGGTCGAGGGTGCCAACCCGACCGGGTCCTTCAAGGACCGCGGCATGACGATGGCGATCACGAAGGCCAAGGAGGAGGGCGCCAAGGCCGTCATCTGCGCCTCCACCGGCAACACCTCGGCCTCGGCCGCCGCCTATGCCGTACGGGCCGGAATGGTCTGCGCGGTCCTCGTGCCGCAGGGCAAGATCGCGCTCGGCAAGATGGGCCAGGCGCTCGTCTACGGCTCGAAGATCCTCCAGGTCGACGGCAACTTCGACGACTGCCTGAACCTCGCCCGCGCCCTCTCCGAGAACTACCCGGTGGCGCTGGTCAATTCGGTCAACCCGTTCCGTATCGAGGGCCAGAAGACGGCCTCGTTCGAGATCGTGGACGCGCTCGGCGACGCCCCCGACATCCATGTCCTGCCGGTGGGCAACGCGGGCAACATCACGGCCTATTGGAAGGGCTACAAGGAGTACGCCGCCGACTCGATCTCGTCGCGTACCCCCCGGATGTGGGGCTTCCAGGCTTCCGGTTCCGCGCCCATCGTGCGCGGTGAGATCGTCAAGGACCCGTCGACCATCGCCACCGCGATTCGCATCGGCAACCCCGCGTCGTGGCAGCACGCCCTCGACGCGCGCGACGAGTCGGACGGCTTCATCGACGAGGTGACGGACCGTGAGATCCTGCGCGCCTACAAGCTGTTGGCGTCCCAGGAGGGTGTCTTCGTCGAGCCGGCGTCGGCCGCTTCCGTCGCCGGACTGCTGAAGGCCGCCGAGCAGGGCAAGGTCGACAAGGGCCAGCGCATCGTCTGCACGGTGACCGGCAACGGCCTCAAGGACCCGGACTGGGCCGTCGCGGGCGCTCCGCAGCCGGTCACGGTCCCGGTCGACTCGGCCGCCGCGGCCGAGCGTCTCGGTCTGGCATAACCCTCCCGGCCGGGGATAACCGCTGTAGTACGACGGCTTGACCGCCGCACCACGGCGGGCATAACCGTCCGGAAAACCCGCAACTCCGCACAGGGGGTGCACAGGGGGCTTACGACACGCATCGTGCGCCTCCTGTGCGCCCTATGTCGCCACAGAACCTTCCTTCGATAGGCTGTACCGAACCCGCCCCGCCGCATATGCCGCGGTGCTGCCGCAGAGCGGCCTTCGGGTAGTGCCTCATCACGTGGCAAGTCCTCAAAAGATCGCAGCTCAAGGAGAGTCATCGAGCGATGGCCGGTCCCGCGTTCCGCGCCGCCGCCGTCCGGGTGCGCGTCCCCGCCACCAGCGCCAACCTCGGCCCGGGCTTCGACGCCCTCGGCCTGTCGCTGGGTCTGTACGACGACGTCGTCGTGCGGGTGGCCGACTCCGGACTGAACATCGACATCGCAGGTGAGGGCAGCGAAACGCTCCCGCGCGACGAGTCGCATCTGCTGGTACGTTCCCTGCGCACCGCCTTCGATCTGCTCGGCGGACAGCCGCGCGGGCTCGAAATCGTCTGCGCCAACCGCATTCCGCACGGCCGGGGCCTCGGCTCCTCGTCCGCCGCCATCTGCGCGGGCATCGTCGCCGCGCGCGCCGTGACCATAGGCGGCGACGCCCGGCTCGACGACAACGCCCTCCTTGAGCTCGCCACCGAGATCGAGGGCCACCCCGACAACGTCGCCGCCTGTCTGCTCGGCGGTTTCACGCTCTCCTGGATGGACGGGGGAGCGGCCAGGGCGATCAGGATGGACCCCGCAGAATCCATCGTTCCGGTGGTCTTCGTACCCGGAAAGCCCGTACTCACCGAGACGGCGCGCGGACTGCTCCCGCGCACCGTGCCGCACGTCGACGCTGCCACCAACGCGGGCCGTGCCGCGCTGCTCGTAGAGGCCCTGACCAGGCGCCCCGAGCTGCTGCTTCCCGCGACCGAGGACCGGCTCCACCAGGAGTACCGCGCACCCGCCATGCCGGAGAGCGCCGCCCTGGTGGAACGCCTGCGCGCGGACGGTGTCCCGGCGATGATCTCCGGTGCGGGGCCCACGGTCCTCGCGCTGGCCGATGAGAGTGCGGCGGACAAGGTCGCACGCCTCGCGGGCGAGGGCTGGGCGGCCAACCGTCTGGCGCTCGACGCGACCGGTGCGAGCGTGCTGCCGCTTGCGCCTTGACACCTGATAGCCGGATTTGGAGAGGGGGAATGTTTGTTGGATCCGGTAGTGTTAACCTCAAGTCTGCACCCGACCCCACCATGGCGAGGTGCTTCGTGTCCCCGTCCGGGACATCCATCCTTCCGGGAGCCTCCCAAACTGCTCTGTGTCCCGCACTGAGCGGTGCCGAGCACGCTCCGGAACCGGCGTGACCGAGCCGAGTGACACCGCACATCAGTGGCACCTCACCGGGACTCGCCATCACCAGTGAATTCTTCCGCCGCGCGTTGGCGGACCACCGCCCCGGCACGGTCCACACACCAAAGGACCTCCGGACAGCACAACCGGTCGCCGAGCCAGACAGGCCGACGTCCGCTCCAGGGAAGGACCCTTCGTGAGCGACACCACCGATCTGATGGGCGTGACTGCCGACACGCCCGCCACGGACGCCTCTGCGGCGCCTGCCACCGGTGCTTCGGCCGGGTCCCGGCGGCGCCGCGGCACCGGCCTCGATGGCATGGTGCTGGCGGAACTGCAACAGGTCGCATCCGGCCTCGGTATCAAGGGCACCGCGCGGATGCGCAAGAGCCAGCTGATCGAGGTCATCAAGGAGGCGCAGGCCGGAGGGGGTGCCTCCGCCAAGAGCGCCGCGCCCGCCGCCGAGGGCGAGACGAAGCCCAAGCGCCGCGCCACCTCGAAGGCCCGGACGGGTGAAGACAACGCGGCCGCCGCGGCGAGCACGGAGAAGGCCGCCAAGGCGAGCAAGGCCGACAAGGCCGAGCCGGCCGCCGCCAAGGCCGAAGAGGCCGCCCAGCAGCAGATCGACATCCCGGGCCAGCCCGCGGGTGCCGACAAGGGCGAGCGCCGCGGCCGCCGCCGTGCGACCGCCGACGCGGGCAGCCCCGAGACGGTCACCGCCGAGGCGAAGAACGAGTCGAAGAACGACGCCAAGGGCGACACCAGGAACGACGCCAGGACGGACGCGCAGTCCGAGGCCAAGGGCGACGGCTCCGGCGACAACAACGCCGAAGGCCGCCGTGACCGCGGCCAGGGCCGTGACCGCCAGGGCCGCGGCCAGGGCCGTGACCGCCGCGGCAACAAGGGCGACGACCAGCAGGGCGGCAACCGCCAGCAGGGCGGCCGCCAGGACCGTGACGGCCGTCAGGACCGCGGTGACCGCCAGCAGCGGGACAACGGACCGCAGGACGACTTCGACGACGAGGCCGGTGGCCGCCGCGGGCGCCGTGGCCGTTACCGCGACCGCCGTGGCCGTCGTGGCCGCGACGAGTTCGGCGGGGCGAACGAGCCGCAGGTCGCCGAGGACGACGTTCTGATCCCCGTCGCGGGCATCCTGGACATCCTCGACAACTACGCGTTCATCCGTACGTCGGGCTACCTCCCGGGTCCGAACGACGTGTACGTGTCGCTCGCCCAGGTCCGCAAGAACGGTCTGCGCAAGGGTGACCACATCACCGGCGCCGTCCGCCAGCCCAAGGACGGCGAGCGCCGCGAGAAGTTCAACGCGCTCGTCCGCCTCGACTCGGCGAACGGCATGGCGGCCGAATCCGGGCGCGGGCGACCGGAGTTCAACAAGCTGACGCCCCTTTACCCGCAGGACCGGCTCCGTCTGGAGACCGACCCGGGCGTGCTCACCACCCGCATCATCGACCTCGTGTCGCCGATCGGTAAGGGTCAGCGCGGTCTGATCGTGGCTCCGCCGAAGACCGGCAAGACCATGATCATGCAGGCGGTCGCCAACGCGATCACCACGAACAGCCCCGAGTGCCACCTGATGGTCGTCCTGGTCGACGAGCGTCCGGAAGAGGTCACCGACATGCAGCGGTCGGTGAAGGGCGAGGTCATCTCCTCGACCTTCGACCGTCCGGCCGAGGACCACACCACGGTCGCCGAGCTGGCCATCGAGCGCGCCAAGCGTCTCGTCGAGCTGGGCCACGACGTGGTCGTGCTTCTCGACTCCATCACCCGTCTGGGCCGTGCGTACAACCTGGCGGCCCCGGCCTCCGGTCGCATCCTGTCCGGTGGTGTCGACTCGACCGCGCTCTACCCGCCGAAGCGCTTCTTCGGTGCGGCGCGCAACATCGAGGACGGCGGCTCGCTGACCATCCTCGCGACCGCGCTCGTCGACACCGGTTCGCGCATGGACGAGGTGATCTTCGAGGAGTTCAAGGGCACCGGCAACATGGAGCTCAAGCTCGACCGGAAGCTCTCCGACAAGCGCATCTTCCCGGCGGTGGACGTCGACGCGTCCTCCACCCGCAAGGAAGAGATCCTGCTCAACAGCGAAGAGCTGGCGATCGTCTGGAAGCTGCGCCGGGTGCTGCACGCGCTCGACTCGCAGCAGGCCATCGAGCTGCTTCTCGACAAGATGAAGCAGACGAAGTCGAACGCCGAGTTCCTCATGCAGATCGCGAAGACGACCCCGACGCCGGGCAACGGCAACGACTAGTCCTCGCGTACCGCACGCACGCAAAGGGCCGCCCCCGTCATCCGACGGGGGCGGCCCTTCGTGTGTGACCCCGCGTGACCGCCGCCGAATGACCTTGGCCACATGCCTAAGAGATTCTTACGGTCACGGGCAGTAGCTCCGCGAGGGGAAAACTCGCAGGTGAGAAGCCGGGAAAGCGGGGCAGAAGTGCACGATGCGTGACGAGCGTGCGCCGGGGCGCTCACAAAGCGCTGTGCAACCCTTCTTTCGGTTTCCACGTCTGACTAGTGAGTCTGCCAAGTGACGACAAACCACGCCTGACCCTGAAAGCAGGGGGTACCCGACCCGGACGAGGACTGAGGAGCACATGAGCGACGAGAGCGCACCCGCGGCGGATACGGCATCGAAGCGCTCCCGGGGCGGAGGCGGTCGGCGTCGTAAGCCGCGCGAGAAGCGCAGCAAGGTCCTCGTCGTCACCGCGTGGACCGCGGCATCGGTGGTCGTCCTCGGCGGCACGGGCCTCGGCTTCGTGTACTTCAAGCTCAACGGCAACATCAAGGGCGTCGACATCAACCAGGCGCTCGGCACCGACCGCCCGGAGAACATCGACAACGGCTCGCAGGACATCCTCGTCCTCGGCTCCGACTCCCGCTCCGGCGACAACGCCAAGTACGGCAAGGACGAGGGCGCCGCCCGTTCGGACACGGCGATGATCGTGCACGTGAACAAGGGCCACAAGACGGCCAGCGTCGTCTCGATACCCCGCGACACCCTCATATCCCGCCCCGAGTGCGAGACGGACGAGGGCGAGAAGGACCCGGGCGGTCAGCGGCAGATGTTCAACACGGCGTACGAGGTCGGCGGCCCCGCCTGCGCCGTCAAGACCGTGGAGAAGATGTCCGGCATCCGGATGGACCACTACCTGGAAGTGGACTTCACGGGCTTCAAGAAGCTCATCAACACCCTCGGCGGCGTCGAGATCACCACCAAGAAGGCGATCAACGACAAGGACAGCCACCTCAACCTCAAGGCCGGCACCCACCAGCTCACCGGCGAGCAGGCCCTGGGCCTGGTCCGCACCCGGCACGGCGTCGGCGACGGCAGCGACCTGGGCCGCATCCAGCTCCAGCAGGCCTTCATCAAGGCCCTGATCAACCAGGTCAAGGACGTCGGCGTCTTCAGCAACCCGAAGAAGCTCTACGACCTCGCGAACGACGCCACCAGCGCCATTACCACCGACTCCGACCTGAACGACGTCAAGAGCCTCGCGGGCTTCGCGAGCGGCCTCAAGGGCATCGGCGCGGGCGACATGAAGATGGTCACGCTGCCCATCCAGTACGACCCCGCCGACCCCAACCGCGTCCTTCCCCTGGAGAAGGCCGACCAGCAGGTCTGGGACGCGCTCAAGGCCGACAAGCCGATCCCCAAGTCCGCCACCGAGAAGTCCGCCGGCGACAAGGGCGACGCGAGCGATGTCGTGAGCAGCCACTAGCCGCTGTCGCGAGCAGCCGCCGACCGTTTCGGGAGCCCGCCGGGAATAGAACAGAACCCACCCCGGTTTGGGCAGATGCGACCGGTCCTGGCAGACTGGTACGTCGGCCCCGGTTCACGTACGAGCAATCCGCACGTACGACCCGGCGCCCTCCCGAAACTAGGAGACACCTTGAAGCGCGAAATCCACCCCGAGTACGTCGAGACGCAGGTCAGCTGCACCTGTGGCGCGTCGTTCACCACCCGCAGCACGATCTCCAGCGGCACCGTCCGTGCCGAGGTCTGCTCCGAGTGCCACCCGTTCTACACGGGCAAGCAGAAGATCCTCGACACCGGTGGCCGTGTGGCCCGCTTCGAGGCCCGCTTCGGCAAGGCCGCAGGCTCCGCCAACAAGTAGCGAGCCACTGCGCCGGTCTTCGGCCGCCCCCGGGAGGGGGCGGTTGGGACCGGCGCTTTGCCGTCTGACGCAAGCGCAGTGCAGAACTACGTCGCGTAGAACCTTCGCGTAGAAAGCTCAGGAGCCCCCGATGTTCGAGGCGGTCGAGGAACTGATCGGCGAGCACGCCGATCTGGAGACAAAGCTCGCGGACCCTTCGGTCCACGCCGACCAGGCCAACGCGCGCAAGCTCAACAAGCGCTACGCCGAGCTGACCCCGATCGTCTCGACGTACCGCGCCTGGAAGCAGACCGGCGAGGACATCGCGACGGCCCGTGAACTGGCCGCGGAGGACCCGGAGTTCGCCGCCGAGGTCAAGGACATGGAGAAGCAGCGCGAGGAGATCACCGAGAAGCTGCGCCTCCTCCTGGTGCCCCGCGACCCCAGCGACGACAAGGACGTCATCCTCGAGGTCAAGGCGGGCGCGGGCGGCGACGAATCCGCGCTCTTCGCCGGCGACCTCCTGCGCATGTACCTGCGGTACGCGGAGCGCGTCGGCTGGAAGACCGAGATCATCGACGCCACCGAGTCCGAGCTCGGCGGCTACAAGGACGTCCAGGTCGCCGTGAAGACCAAGGGCGGCCAGGGAGCGACCGAGCCCGGCCAGGGCGTCTGGGCCCGCCTGAAGTACGAGGGCGGCGTGCACCGCGTGCAGCGCGTGCCCTCCACCGAGTCGCAGGGCCGGATCCACACCTCCGCGGCCGGTGTCCTGGTGACGCCCGAGGCCGAGGAGGTCGACGTGGAGATCCACGCCAACGACCTGCGCATCGACGTCTACCGCTCCTCGGGCCCCGGCGGCCAGTCGGTCAACACCACCGACTCCGCGGTGCGCATCACGCACCTGCCCACCGGAGTCGTCGCCTCCTGCCAGAACGAGAAGAGCCAGCTCCAGAACAAGGAGCAGGCCATGCGTATCCTGCGCTCCAGGCTCCTTGCCGCGGCCCAGGAGGAAGCGGAGAAGGAGGCGGCGGACGCCCGCCGCAGCCAGGTCCGCACCGTCGACCGCTCCGAGAAGATCCGTACGTACAACTTCCCGGAAAACCGGATCTCGGACCACCGCGTCGGCTTCAAGGCGTACAACTTGGACCAGGTGCTCGACGGAGACCTCGACGCGGTCATCCAGGCCTGCGTCGACGCGGACTCCGCAGCCAAGCTCGCGGCAGCCTGAGCCACGACCGCACCCGCCCATCGCTCAGCACAGCCCCGGAGGACCAGCGTGAACCTGCTGCTCGCGGAAGTGGCCCAGGCCACCCAGCGGCTGGCCGACGCCGGCGTGCCCTCGCCGCGCAACGACGCGGAGGAGCTTGCCGCCTTCGTGCACGGCGTGAAGCGGGGCGAGCTGCACTCCGTCAAGGACCCGGACTTCGACGCCCGCTACTGGGAGACGATCGCGCGCCGCGAGGCACGCGAACCGCTCCAGCACATCACCGGGCGCGCCTTCTTCCGCTACCTCGAACTTCAGGTCGGGCCCGGCGTCTTCGTGCCGCGGCCCGAGACCGAGTCGGTCGTCGGGTGGGCCATAGACGCCGTGCGCGCGATGGACGTCGTCGAGCCGCTCATCGTCGATCTCTGTACGGGTTCCGGGGCCATCGCCCTCGCCATGGCCCAGGAGGTCCCGCGCTCCCGTGTGCACGCCGTGGAGCTCTCCGACGACGCCCTGAAGTGGACCCGGAAGAACGTCGAGGGGTCCAGGGTCCAGCTGTCCAAGGGTGACGCGCGCGACGCCTTGCCGGAGCTCGACGGCCAGGTCGACCTCCTCATCTCGAACCCGCCGTACATCCCGCTCACCGAGTGGGAGTACGTGGCTCCCGAGGCCCGCGACTACGACCCGGAGCTGTCGCTCTTCTCCGGCGAGGACGGCCTCGACCTGATCCGCGGCATCGAGCGCACCGCACACCGCCTCCTGCGGCCCGGCGGTGTCGTCGTCATCGAGCACGCCGACACCCAGGGCGGCCAGGTGCCGTGGATCTTCACCGAGGAGCGGGGCTGGGCCGACGCGGCCGACCACCCCGACCTCAACAACAGGCCGAGGTTCGCGACCGCCCGCAAGGCGATGCCGTGAGCACACCCACTTCAAGCCAGCAGTACGTGTACGAGGAGGCCCGCTGATGGCACGGCGATACGACACCAACGACGCGACCGACCGGACGACCGGTCTGCGCGAGGCCGCGTCGGCCGTCCGCCGTGGCGAGCTGGTCGTGCTGCCCACCGACACCGTCTACGGCATCGGTGCCGACGCCTTCACACCGGAGGCGTGTGCCGATCTCCTCGACGCCAAGGGCCGCGGCCGCAACATGCCCACGCCCGTCCTCATCGGCTCCCCGAACACCCTGCACGGCCTGGTCACCGACTTCTCCGAGTCGGCCTGGGAGCTCGTCGACGCCTTCTGGCCCGGCGCGCTGACCCTGGTCGCCAAGCAGCAGCCCTCGCTCCAGTGGGACCTCGGGGACACCCGCGGGACCGTCGCGATCCGGATGCCGCTGCACCCCGTCGCCATCGAACTGCTCACCGAGGTCGGCCCCATGGCCGTCTCCTCCGCGAACCTCACGGGACACCCCGCTCCCGAGGACTGCGACGCCGCGCAGGAGATGCTGGGCGACTCCGTCTCCGTCTACCTGGACGGCGGCAGGACGCCGGGCATCGTCCCCTCGTCGATCGTGGACGTCACCGGCAAGGTGCCGGTACTGCTGCGCGCGGGCGCCCTGGACGCCGAGGAGCTCCGCAAGGTGGTACCCGACCTCGAGGTGGCGAATTGACAGCCCCTGAGACGGGGCGTGGCATAGCGGCTTATCCCGATTCGTTCCGCATCCTCCACGTCAGCACCGGCAATGTGTGCCGCTCGCCGATCACCGAGCGGCTGACCAGGCATGCCCTGGCGGACCGCCTGGGTGATCCCTTCACCGGCGGCCTGATCGTGGAGAGCGCGGGCACCTGGGGGCACGAGGGCGCCCCCATGGAGACCAACGCCGAGGCCGTGCTCGCGGACTTCGGCGCGGACGCCTCCGGCTTCAAAGGACGCGAGCTTCTCGACGAGCACGTCATCCGCGCGGACCTCGTCCTGACGGCGACCAGGGACCACCGGGCGCAGGTCATCTCGATGGGCCACTCGGCGGGCCTGCGCACCTTCACGCTCAAGGAGTTCACGCGCCTTGTGCGGGCCATAGACCCGGCGACCCTGCCCGACCCCGACGGAGGCGTCGTCGAGCGGGCCAGGGCCCTGGTACGGGCCGCCGCGGCGCTGCGTGGCTGGCTCCTGGCGCCCACCGCGGAGGCGGACGAGGTGTACGACCCCTACGGCGCTCCGCTGCCCTTCTTCCGCTCGGTGGGCGACGAGATCAACGAGGCGCTCGATCCCGTGGTGACGGCGCTGACGGGCGTACCGGCCAAGGCGTAGGGCCGGGGTGGTCCCGACGCCGCGCGGGCACGGTGTGGCGGGCCTACATTGGAGGGACCCTCACCCCTCGCGAGGCCCGGAGCCCAACATGCCGGTCGGCACCGCACCCACCGCCGCCTCGACGGCGCCCGCTGACTTCGCCGCGCTCCGCGGCGCGGACCCCCAGATGGCGGAGATCCTCCTCGCCGAGCAGGAACGCCAGGCCTCCAGCCTCCAGCTCATCGCGGCCGAGAACTTCTCCTCGCCCGCGGTCCTCGCGGCCCTCGGCTCCCCGCTCGCCAACAAGTATGCCGAGGGCTACCCCGGCGCCCGCCACCACGGCGGCTGCGAGCTCGTGGACGTCGCCGAGCGCATCGCCGTCGACCGCGCCAAGGCCCTCTTCGGCGCCGAGCACGCCAACGTGCAGCCGCACTCCGGCTCCTCCGCGGTCCTCGCCGCCTACGCCGCCCTGCTGCGCCCCGGCGACACCGTCCTGGCCATGGGCCTGCCGTACGGCGGCCACCTCACGCACGGCTCGCCCGCGAACTTCTCGGGGCGCTGGTTCGACTTCGTGGGGTACGGCGTCGACGCGGAGAGCGGCCTCATCGACTACGACCAGGTCGGGGCCCTCGCCCGTACGCACCGGCCGAAGGCGATCGTCTGCGGCTCCATCGCCTACCCCCGGCACATCGACTACGCGGCCTTCCGCGACATCGCCGACGACGTCGGCGCCTACCTCATCGCCGACGCGGCCCACCCGATCGGCCTGATCGCCGGGGGAGCGGCCCCCAGCCCCGTGCCGTACGCCGACGTCGTGTGCGCCACGACCCACAAGGTGCTCCGCGGCCCGCGCGGCGGCCTGATCCTGTGCGGTGACGAGCTCGCGTCCCGTATCGACCGGGCGGTGTTCCCCTTCACGCAGGGCGGTGCGCAGATGCACACGATCGCGGCCAAGGCCGTCGCGTTCGGCGAGGCGGAGACCCCGGCCTTCACCGCGTACGCCCATCAGGTCGTCGCCAACGCCCGCATCCTGGCCCAGTCGCTCGCCGCGGCGGGCTGCGCGATCACCACGGGCGGCACCGACACGCACCTGATCCTCGCCGACCCTGCGCCGCTTGGCACCGACGCACACACCGCCCGCGGCAGGCTCGCTGCCTGCGGCCTCGTCCTGGACACCTGCGCCCTGCCGTACGCCGACGGCCGCGGCCTGCGCCTGGGCACGGCGGCCGTGACCACGCAGGGCATGGGGGACGCGGAGATGGTGCGCGTCGCCGGTCTCTTCGCGGACGCGGTGCGTGACCCATCCGACGGCGCGACGGACTCGAAAGCAAGAGAAGAAGTGCGTGAACTCGTGGGCAGATTTCCGCCGTATCCGGCCTAGGTCGGCGTAGATGCGTCGGGGGAAGGCGCGTACTCGTGCAACCATCGTCGCTACCCGGAAGTCCCCAACCGTATGCACGCAGAGCTAGGGTGTGGGGCTGAGATGGCCAGCGATACCTGTGGGGAAGCCCGTGCGTGAATACCTCCTGACGCTCTGCATCACGGCCGCGGTGACTTACTTGCTGACCGGCCCGGTGCGGAAGTTCGCGATCGTGGCCGGCGCCATGCCGGAGATCCGCGCCCGCGACGTGCACAGGGAGCCCACGCCCCGGCTCGGCGGTATCGCGATGTTCTTCGGGCTCTGCGCCGGTCTGCTGGTCGCCGACCACCTGCCCAATCTGAGTGACCTCTTCGAGCGCTCCAACGAGCCGCGCGCGCTGCTCTCCGGTGCCGCGCTGATCTGGCTGATCGGTGTCCTCGACGACAAGTTCGAGATCGACGCCCTGATCAAGCTGGGCGGCCAGATGATCGCGGCGGGCGTCATGGTCCTCCAGGGCCTGACGATCCTGTGGATCCCGGTGCCCGGCTACGGCATGGTCCTGCTCGACCAGGGCCAGGGCACGCTCCTGACGGTCGCGCTCGTCGTCATCACCATCAACGCGGTGAACTTCGTGGACGGCCTCGACGGTCTCGCCGCAGGCATGGTCTGCATCGCGGCGGCGGCGTTCTTCCTGTACGCCTACCGCCTCTGGTACGGCTACGGCATCGAGGCCGCGGCCCCCGCGACGCTCTTCGCCGCGATCCTGATCGGCATGTGCCTGGGCTTCCTGCCGCACAACATCCATCCCGCCCGGATCTTCATGGGGGACTCGGGATCGATGCTGATCGGCCTGGTCCTCGCGGCGGGTGCGATCTCGGCCACGGGGCAGATCGACGGCGACGCCCTGAAGCTGAACTTCGGCGGCACCCGCGATGCCACGCACGCGATGCTCCCGGTCTTCATCCCGCTCCTGATGCCGCTGACGATCATCGCCATCCCGTTCGCCGACCTGGTCCTCGCGATCGTCCGGCGTACGTGGAACGGCAAGTCGCCGTTCGCCGCCGACCGCGGCCACCTCCACCACCGCCTCCTGGAGATCGGCCACTCCCACAGCCGCGCGGTGCTGATCATGTACTTCTGGTCGGCGCTCATCGGCTTCGGCACGGTCGCCTACTCGGTTCACTCGGCCAGCATGTGGATCCTCTTCGCGATCGTCGCGCTGAGCGCGGTGGGCCTGGTGCTGCTCCTGCTGCCGCGCTACACCCCCCACGTCCCGCACTGGGCCGAGTCCTTCGTGCCGCCGCGCTACCGGCGGCGCAGGGGCGCCGCCGCGGACGCGTCCGCGGCCGACGGGGCCACTGCGGCGGACGAGCCGGACGGGGAGAACGAGGAGCGTCCTCCGGTCGGCTCAGACGTCAACGGAGCGACGGCCGTTGGCACCCGCTCGCGCTTCGAGGATCGTCGCAAGGCCGGTTCGTCGAGCTGATGGCGGGCGGCAAACTTGCCCATTACCAGACAAGTTGCCTCGCTGAGTGCACAGACGCGCGGATTAACTCTCATGTGTGACAGCGAGCACACCTACCAGGTAAAGACCTCATCAAATAGTTTGTGATACCGTTCACGAAACCAGGGGATAGAGCCGAAGGACCGTAGTGCGACGGTCTATTGGCCCGAGGGACACTCTCGACCCCGGACTACGCTCGTCCATGACGACACCCTGCCCCCATCAGTAAGCGGAGCTGCCGCCATGCCGTCTCAAGACACCCGAACTCTTTTCCAGACCGCTGTACCCACGGCTGCCGCCGGCGCGATCGTCGCCGTCGTCAGTGGTGTGATCGCGGGTGGCAAAGGGGCGCTCGGTGCTGTCGTCGGCACGCTGGTGGTCATCGCCTTCATGGGGCTCGGGATGTTCGCGCTGCAGCGAACGGCGAAGGCACTCCCGCATCTGTTCCAGATGATGGGCCTGCTGCTCTACGTCCTTCAACTCCTGCTGCTTCTCGTCTTCGTGGCCCTTTTCAAGGACACCACGCTGTTCAACCCCAAGACCTTCGCCGTGGGCCTTGTGGTGGCGACCGTCGTATGGATGGCGTCACAGGCGCGTGCGCACATGAAGGCAAAGATCCTTTACGTTGATCCCGAGCCCGAGAACCACGACAAGCCCGAGAAGTCGGGGTCGTCGAAGTGAACGGTAGGGCCGGGATAAATGCGCGTTCGAGATGCTGCTATCGTCCGGTGCCAACTGCGGCACTGCCGGCGCGGGCATCTGAGCTGACGCCTGCACGATCGCGAGGCTCAATGCCTGAACGCCGCGCCCACATCCGAAACACCAGTCTGGTGCCGAACCGCGGCTGCGCGCCGCGCCGACACGACAACGAGGTTGCCGTACCTATGCGTCACGCCGAAGGAGCCCGCGGTGAGTGCTGACCAAACTGAGCTCGCCTTTGACTGGAGCTGTCGGATCATGTCCGACAACGGCTGTGGCTTCCCGGCTCCTGGCCTGCACTCGTTCCTCTTCAAGCCGATCGCGACGGTCGGCGGGTTCGAGTTCAACAAGGTCATGCTGCTCGCCCTGCTGACGACCCTCGTCGTGGTCAGTTTCTTCTATCTGGCGTTCGGCAAGGCCAAGGTCGTCCCGGGCAAGCTGCAGATGATCGGTGAGGCCGGCTACGACTTCGTACGCCGCGGCATCGTCTACGAGACGATGGGCAAGAAGGAGGGCGAGAAGTACGTCCCCCTGATGGTCTCGATGTTCTTCTTCATCTGGATCATGAACATCTGGTCCGTGATCCCGCTGACCCAGTTCCCGGTCTCGTCGATCTTCGCGTACCCGGTCGTTCTCGCCGCGATCGTCTACCTGATCTGGGTGCCCCTCACCTTCAAGAGGCACGGCTTCGTCGGCGGCTGGAAGAACATCACCGGCTACGACAACTCGCTCGGCCCGATCAAGTGGCTCGTGTCGTTCATCGAGTTCTTCTCGAACCTTCTTGTTCGCCCGTTCACGCACTCGGTGCGACTGTTCGCGAACATGTTCGCGGGTCACCTGATGCTGGTGATGTTCACCGTCGCCTCCTGGTACCTGCTGAACAGCTTCATGATCCCGGCGGCCGGTGTCTCCTTCGTGATGACCATCGCCATGATCCTCTTCGAGCTTTTCGTCCAGGCGGTCCAGGCGTACGTCTTCGTGCTCCTCTCCGCCACCTACATTCAGGGCGCCATCGCCGAGCACCACTGAGCAAGGCCCGGCTCTCTAGCCCCCCAGATCGCCCGGTGGCCAACCCCCACCGGTCCATGAAAGAGAAGGAAGTAACGGCATGTCCGCGACCCTCGAACTCGCCGCAGGCGTCTCCGGCTCCCTCGGCTCCATCGGCTACGGTCTCGCCGCGATCGGCCCCGGCATCGGTGTTGGCATCGTTTTCGGTAAGGGCACCGAGGCTCTGGCCCGTCAGCCCGAAGCTGCCGGCCTGATCCGTTCGAACCAGATCCTCGGCTTCGCCTTCTGTGAGGCGCTCGCCCTCATCGGCATCGTTATGCCGTTCGTGTTCGGTCAGTAATTACTGCTTACCGACACTTCGACGAAAGGCACTGATGTGATCGCCAACCTGGTGCAGCTGGCGGCCGAGGAGAAGCAGAACCCGCTGATCCCGCCCGGCCCCGAGCTGCTCGTCGGCGCACTTGCCTTCGCCATCGTCTTCTTCTTCTTCTGGAAGAAGCTCCTCCCGAACATCAACAAGGTTCTGGAAGAGCGTCGCGAGTCGATCGAAGGCGGTATTGAGAAGGCTGAGGCCGCTCAGACCGAGGCCCAGAGCGTGCTCGAGCAGTACAAGGCTCAGCTCGCCGAGGCCCGGCACGAGGCCGCGCGTCTGCGCCAGGAGGCGCAGGAGCAGGGCGCCCAGCTCATCGCCGAGATGCGCGCCGAAGGCCAGCGTCAGCGCGAGGAGATCGTGGCCGCAGGCCACGCGCAGCTCGCCGCCGACCGCAAGGCCGCCGCGCAGTCGCTGCGTCAGGACGTGGGCCAGCTGGCCACCGACCTGGCCGGCAAGCTCGTCGGAGAGTCCCTCGAGGACTCCGCACGGCAGAGCCGCACCATCGACCGTTTCCTCGATGACCTCGAGGAGAAGGCCGAGGCTGCTCGATGACAGCCCACGGAGCCAGCCGCGAGGCCCTGGCCGCCGCGCGCGAGCGTCTTGACGCGCTGACCGACAACACGTCGGTCGACGCCAAGCGCCTCGCGGACGAGCTGGCCTCGGTCACCGCGCTGTTCAACCGCGAGGTCTCGCTGCGCCGGGTCCTGACCGACCCGTCGCAGTCCGGTGAGGCCAAGGCCGAGCTCGCCGGGCGGCTGCTCGGCGGGCAGGTGGGCGGCGAGACCGCCGACCTGGTGGCCGGCCTGGTCCGCTCGCGCTGGTCGCAGTCGCGTGACCTGGTGGACGCCCTGGAGGAGCTCACCAACCTCGCCGACCTGACCGGTGCGCAGAAGTCCGGCGCCCTGGACGACGTCGAGGACGAGCTGTTCCGGTTCGGCCGGATCGTCTCCTCGAACGCCGGGCTCCGGTCCGCGCTGACCGACCGCGCCGCCTCGGCTGCGGCCAAGGGCGAGCTGCTGCGCAGCCTGCTCGGCGGCCGGGCCCACGAGGTCACGGAGCGGCTCGTCGAGCGCCTTGTGACCGCGCCCCGTGGACGTAGCCTGGAAGGTGGACTCGAGTCCCTCTCCAAGCTGGCCGCGGACCGCAGGGACCGCATGGTCGCCGTCGTCACTTCGGCCGTTCCGCTTTCGGACCGGCAGAAGGAGCGTCTCGGTGCCGCCCTGGCGAAGGTCTACGGCCGCCAGATGCACCTGAACCTCGACGTGGACCCCGCGGTCCTCGGCGGGATCACGGTGCAGGTCGGCGACGAGATCATCAACGGCAGCATCGCGGACCGACTCGAGGACGCGCACCGCCGCATGGCGAGCTAGTACTCACGCAAAACGTTGTAATTACGGCCCTAGTTGGGCCGTGCAGAGGATTCACCTCTTACTTGGGGGGAGTCCCCAGACCCCCAAAGTGAAACTTCGGGCCCAACAAGGAGAGCAGGGAACCCAGATGGCGGAGCTCACGATCCGGCCGGAGGAGATCCGGGACGCACTGGAGAACTTTGTCCAGGCGTACAAGCCGGACGCGGCCTCGCGCGAGGAGGTCGGTTCGGTCAGCGTTGCCGGTGACGGCATCGCGAAGGTCGAGGGCCTCCCCTCGGCCATGGCCAACGAGCTGCTGAAGTTCGAGGACGGCACCCTCGGTCTCGCCCTCAACCTTGAGGAGCGCGAGATCGGCGCCGTCGTCCTCGGCGAGTTCAGCGGCATCGAAGAGGGCCAGCCGGTCACCCGTACCGGCGAGGTCCTTTCGGTCGCGGTCGGCGAGGGCTACCTCGGCCGCGTCGTCGACCCGCTCGGCGCCCCGATCGACGGCCTCGGCGAGATCGAGACGTCCGGACGCCGCGCCCTCGAGCTGCAGGCCCCCACGGTCATGGACCGCAAGTCGGTGCACGAGCCGATGGAGACCGGCTACAAGGCCGTCGACGCCATGACCCCGATCGGCCGTGGCCAGCGTCAGCTGATCATCGGCGACCGCCAGACGGGCAAGACCGCCCTGGCCGTCGACACGATCATCAACCAGCGCGACAACTGGCGCTCGGGCGACGTGAACAAGCAGGTGCGCTGCATCTACGTCGCCGTCGGTCAGAAGGGCTCCACCATCGCCTCCGTGCGCGGTGCCCTCGAAGAGGCCGGTGCGCTCGAGTACACGACCATCGTCGCCGCCCCGGCGTCCGACCCGGCGGGCTTCAAGTACCTGGCGCCCTACACCGGTTCGGCCATCGGCCAGCAGTGGATGTACGAGGGCAAGCACGTCCTCATCATCTTCGACGACCTCTCGAAGCAGGCCGACGCCTACCGCGCCGTGTCCCTGCTGCTCCGCCGCCCGCCGGGGCGCGAGGCCTACCCGGGTGACGTCTTCTACCTGCACTCGCGTCTGCTCGAGCGCTGCGCGAAGCTGTCGGACGAGATGGGCAAGGGCTCGATGACGGGTCTCCCGATCGTCGAGACCAAGGCGAACGACGTGTCGGCGTTCATTCCGACCAACGTCATCTCCATCACCGACGGCCAGTGCTTCCTGGAGTCCGACCTGTTCAACGCCGGTCAGCGTCCGGCCCTGAACGTCGGTATCTCGGTCTCCCGTGTCGGTGGCTCCGCCCAGCACAAGGCGATCCGCCAGGTCTCCGGCCGTCTGCGCGTGGACCTCGCCCAGTTCCGTGAGCTCGAGGCGTTCGCCGCCTTCGGTTCCGACCTGGACGCGGCCTCGAAGGCCTCCCTCGAGCGCGGTCAGCGCATGGTCGAGCTGCTCAAGCAGGCTCAGTACCAGCCGATGGCCACCGAGGACCAGGTCATCTCCATCTGGGCCGGCACCACGGGCCGCATGGACGAGGTACCGGTCGCCGACATCCGGCGCTTCGAGCGCGAGCTGCTCGAGTACCTGCACCGCAAGGAGCAGGGCCTGATGACCTCCATCAAGGAGGGCGGCAAGATGTCCGACGACACGATCACGGCCATTGCCGACGCCGTCGCCGAGTTCAAGAAGCAGTTCGAGACCTCGGACGGCAAGCTGCTCGGCGAGGACGCTCCGGCTGCCGTCGACGCGTCCAAGTGACGACGGAAGGGACCTGACTCATGGGAGCCCAGCTCCGGGTCTACAAGCGTCGCATCAAATCCGTCACCGCGACCAAGAAGATCACCAAGGCGATGGAGATGATCGCCGCCTCGCGTGTCGTCAAGGCACAGCGCAAGGTGACCGCCTCCACTCCGTACGCGACCGAGCTCACGCGCGCGGTCACCGCGGTGGCCACGGGTGCCAACGACAAGCACCCGCTGACCACCGAGGCCGAGGCACCGACCCGGGCCGCTGTCCTGCTCCTCTCGAGCGACCGCGGTCTGGCCGGCGCCTTCAACTCCAACGCCATCAAGGCCGCGGAGAAGCTCACCAAGCAGTTGCAGGACGCGGGCAGGGAGGTCGACACGTACATCGTCGGCCGCCGTGGCATCGCGCACTACAACTTCCGTGAGCGGAAGATCGCCGGGCAGTGGACGGGCTTCACGGATGCCCCTTCCTACGCGGACGCCAAGGAGATCGCCGCGCCCCTGATCGAGGCCATCGAGAAGGAAACGGCCGAGGGCGGCGTGGACGAACTCCACATCGTCTACACCGAGTTCATCTCGATGATGACGCAGGAAGCAGCCGGTGACCGGCTGCTCCCGCTGAGCCTCGACAAGGTCGCGGAGGAGGCGGGCAAGACGGACGAGGCCCGCCCGCTGTACGACTTCGAGCCGTCGGCGGAGGACGTCCTGGACGCCCTCCTGCCGCGCTACGTCGAGAGCCGTATCTACAACGCGCTGCTCCAGTCGGCTGCTTCCAAGCACGCCGCCACGCGCCGCGCGATGAAGTCGGCGACCGACAACGCGGGTGACCTGATCAACGCCCTCACCCGTTCTGCCAACGCGGCCCGACAGGCCGAAATCACCCAGGAAATCAGCGAGATCGTCGGTGGCGCCAGCGCCCTGGCCGACGCTTCTGCGGGGAGTGACAAGTAATGACGACCACTGTTGATACGGCCGTTGCCACGGGCCGCGTCGCCCGGGTGATCGGCCCGGTCGTCGACGTGGAGTTCCCCGTCGACGCGATGCCGGACATCTACAACGCCCTTCACGTCGAGGTGGCCGACCCGGCCAAGGACGGCGAGAAGAAGACGCTGACGCTCGAGGTCGCCCAGCACCTCGGCGACGGCATCATCCGCGCCATCTCGATGCAGCCCACCGACGGTCTGGTCCGCCAGGCCGCGGTGACCGACACGGGCACGGGCATCACCGTCCCCGTCGGTGACATCACCAAGGGCAAGGTGTTCAACACCCTCGGCGCGATCCTGAACGAGCCGGAGGCGGAGGCCCAGGTCACCGAGCGCTGGCCGATCCACCGCAAGGCGCCCGACTTCGACCAGCTCGAGTCGAAGACCGAGATGTTCGAGACCGGCCTGAAGGTCGTCGACCTTCTCACCCCGTACGTCAAGGGTGGAAAGATCGGTCTGTTCGGTGGAGCGGGCGTCGGCAAGACCGTCCTCATCCAGGAAATGATCATGCGTGTGGCCAAGCTGCACGAGGGCGTTTCCGTGTTCGCCGGTGTCGGCGAGCGCACCCGTGAGGGCAACGACCTCATCGACGAGATGGAAGAGTCGGGCGTTCTGGACAAGACCGCCCTGGTCTTCGGCCAGATGGACGAGCCGCCGGGCACGCGTCTGCGCGTCGCCCTGGCCGGTCTGACCATGGCGGAGTACTTCCGCGATGTGCAGAAGCAGGACGTGCTGTTCTTCATCGACAACATCTTCCGCTTCACGCAGGCCGGTTCCGAGGTCTCGACCCTGCTCGGCCGTATGCCCTCCGCGGTGGGTTACCAGCCGAACCTGGCCGACGAGATGGGCCTCCTCCAGGAGCGCATCACCTCGACGCGTGGTCACTCGATCACCTCGATGCAGGCGATCTACGTGCCCGCGGACGACCTGACCGACCCGGCCCCGGCCACGACCTTCGCGCACCTCGACGCGACGACCGTGCTGTCGCGTCCGATCTCGGAGAAGGGCATCTACCCGGCGGTGGACCCGCTGGACTCGACGTCCCGCATCCTGGACCCCCGCTACATCGCGCAGGACCACTACGACGCCGCCATGCGCGTCAAGGGAATCCTGCAGAAGTACAAGGACCTCCAGGACATCATCGCGATTCTCGGCATCGACGAGCTCAGCGAGGAGGACAAGCTGGTCGTCCAGCGTGCCCGCCGCGTCGAGCGCTTCCTGTCGCAGAACACCCACGCGGCCAAGCAGTTCACCGGTCTCGACGGTTCGGACGTGCCGCTCGACGAGTCGATCGCCGCGTTCAACGCGATCATCGACGGCGAGTACGACCACTTCCCCGAGCAGGCGTTCTTCATGTGCGGTGGCGTCGAGGACCTCAAGGCGAAGGCCAAGGAGCTCGGCGTCTCCTGAGTCCGTGACTCACGGGAGGGGTGGGCGAGTCCCACCCCTCCTGATACGCCCACTAGAATTTGACCCAACACCCGGCGAAGTCGTCGGGTGGTGACCCGAGGAGCCACCCTTGGCTGCTGAGCTGCATGTCGAGCTGGTCGCCGCGGACCGCAGTGTCTGGTCCGGCGAGGCCACCCTGGTCGTCGCGCGCACCACGTCCGGCGACATCGGCGTCATGCCCGGTCACCAGCCGCTGCTCGGTGTGCTGGAATCGGGCCCGGTGACCATTCGTACGAGTGACGGCAACACTGTCGTCGCTGCCGTCCACGGAGGATTCATCTCCTTCGCGGACAACAAGCTGTCACTGCTTGCTGAGATCGTCGAGCTGTCGGACGAGATCGATGTACAGCGTGCGGAGCGGGCGCTCGAGCGCGCGAAGTCGGAGGCCGACGCCTCCGCCGAGCGTCGCGCGGACGTCCGACTGCGGGCGGTTTCGTCGCGCTGAAACCTGCGCGACGGCGTTGACGTGACTCAGCCGCGGCCAGGTCCGGAGTAATCCGGACCGGGTCGCGGCTGAGGCAGTGCGGGTGCAATTCTGTTGGTCCGTTTCGAAGAGGCGAGGAGGTCGGTGCCGATGATCCTCACTCTGCTCGTGTGCGGACTCGTGTTGGTCGTTCTGGTGTTGGTGGGGCTCTTCGTCTTCGGACTGCGCCGCCGGCTCATCCAGCGGTCCGGCGGCACCTTCGACTGCAGCCTGCGCTGGAACGCCCCGGAGAAGGGCGAGACCTCCGGCAAAGGCTGGGGGTACGGGGTCGCGCGCTACAACGGCGACCGGATCGAGTGGTACCGCGTCTTCTCGTACGCTCCCCGCCCGCGGCGGGTCCTGGAGCGTTCGGCCATCGAGGTCGTGGACCGGCGCGCGCCGGACGGCGAGGAGGAACTCGCACTGCTCTCCGACGCGATCGTCCTCGGCTGCCTGCACCGCGGCGTCCGCCTTGAGCTCGCGATGGGCGAGGACGCGCTGACGGGCTTCTTGGCGTGGCTGGAGGCGGCGCCTCCGGGGCAGCGAGTCAACGTGGCCTAGCCCCGACAGGGGCGCGGGGCTGTGACATGTGCGGCTCCGCCGCGTGGGCGCGACCAGCCACATCCGGCCCGCGGAAAAAGAACAGCGAGAAGCCGGGGAGAACAGGGGGCGTACCCGTTCTCCCCGGCTTCGTCTATGCGGGACTATCCCGGTTACTTGAGTCCGTCATTAATGGCAGACACGAGCTCGCCGTTGGTGGTGTCACCACTGAACTCCCAGAAGAACGCGCCTCCCAGGCCCTGCTGCTTCGACCAGGCCATCTTGCTCTTGACCGTCGCCGGGGTGTCGTAAGACCACCAGTTGTTGCCGCAGTGGGCGTAGGCCGTGCCGGCGATGGTGCCGTTGGCGGGGCAGGAGTTCTTCAGGACCTTGTAGTCCTCGATGCCCGCCTCGTACGTGCCCTGCGCCGCGCCGGTCGCGGTGCCGCCCGGCTCCTTCTGGGTGACGCCCGTCCAGCCGCGGCCGTAGAAGCCGATGCCGAGCAGCAGCTTGGCGGCGGGAACGCCCTTCGCCTTGAGCTTCGTGATCGCGTCCGCGGAGTTGAAGCCCTCCTGCGGGATGCCGGAGTAGGAGGTGAGCGGGGAGTGCGGGGCCGTCGGGCCCTTGGCCGCCCACGCGCCGAAGAAGTCGTACGTCATGACGTTGAACCAGTCGGCGTACTGCGAGGCGCCGCCGTAGTCGGCCGCGTCGATCTTGCCGCCGTTGGAGCCGTCGGCGGTGATCGCGGCGGTGACCAGGGCGTCCTTGCCGAACTCGGAGCGGAACGCCTGCATCATGTTCTTCATCGACGCCGGGCCGCTGGTGTCACAGGTCAGGCCGCAGGCGTTGGGGTACTCCCAGTCCAGGTCGATGCCGTCGAAGACGTCGGCCCAGCGCGGGTCCTCCACCAGGTCGTGGCAGGACTTGGCGAAGGCGGCCGGGTTCTTCATGGCGTCGGTGAAGCCGCCGGACCAGGTCCAGCCGCCGAAGGACCACAGGACCTTGAGGTTCGGGTGCTTGGCCTTGAGCTTGCGCAGCTGGTTGAAGTTGCCGCGCAGGGGCTGGTCCCAGGTGTCGGCCTTGCCGTCGACGGACTGGTCGGCGGTGTAGGCCTTGTCGTAGTCGGCGTAGGCGTCGCCGATGGTGCACTTGCCGCCCTGGACGTTGCCGAAGGCGTAGTTGATGTGCGTGATCTTGGAGGCGGAGGCCGAGGTGTCGATGTTCTTCACGTGGTAGTTGCGGCCGTAGACGCCCCACTGGGTGAAGTAACCGAGCTTGACCTTGTCACCGGGGCCGGGGCCCGGGTCGGTGCCGCCGCCCGTCGTGTGGACCTTGACGGCGCCGGAGGCCGGTCCCGTCTGGTCGGCGGTGTCGCGGGCCTGGACCGTGTACGAGTAGTCGGTGCCCGCGGTCAGGCCGCTGTCGGCGTACGAGGTACCGGTGACGGTGGCGACCTTGGAGCCGTCGCGCAGCACGTCGTAGTTCTTGACGCCCTTGTCGTCGGTGGCCGCCTTCCAGGCGAGCTTCACCGAGGTGTCGGTGATGTCGGAGGCGGTGGGGGTGCCGGGTGCCGAGGGTGCCTCGTCGCCGGGGACGCTGCCGCCGTCACAGCTGGCGCCGTTGAGCGTGCAGTTGGAGGGGGAGCCGGGGCCCGAGCCGTTGAACCCGAAGGAGACCGAGGCGCCGGGGGCGAGCGTCCCGTTCCAGCCGAGGTTCTTGGCGGTCCAGTGGTTGCCGGAGTTGGTGACGGTGGCGTCCCAGGCGGAGGTCACCTTCGTGCCGGAGGGGAAGTCCCACTCGACGTTCCAGGAGCTTATGGAGGTGGTTCCGGTGTTCTTGACGGTCCACTTGCCTTCGAAGCCGCTGCCCCAGTCCTGGGTCTTGGCGTACGTGGCGGTGGCCGCGGGGGCGGCTTCCGGTGCGGCTTCGGCGCTGCCGCCGAGTGCGACCAGGGTGGCGAGCGGGAGCAGCAGGGTGGTGAGGCCTGCCACGGCTCTGTGTCTGAAGCGCAAGGTGTGCTCCTCGGGTGTGTCCGGGGGGTCATAGGGGTGGAACCCTGCGCCGCCCGTGAGCACCAGGAACACGTGGGGGGAGTGCTCACCGCAGTGCGGTGAGAATAGAAAGGTCTGGACCAGCGGTCAAGAGGTCTGAACCATTGGCCGGATCGCGCCCGTCCGGCCCGCCGGAGCCGGGCTCATACACCCAACTCCTGGGCGAGCACCGCGGCTTGCACCCGGCTGCGCAGTTCCAGCTTGCCGAGCAGTCGGCTGACGTGGGTCTTCACCGTCGCCTCCGCCATGGTCAGCCGGACCGCGATCTCGGCGTTCGAGAGGCCTTCGCCGAGGCACGCGAGCACCTCGCGCTCGCGGCGGGTGAGGGTGTCGAGGATGGCGGGATCGGGGCCGTTCTCGCGGCGGACGGGCCGCACGGTCTTCGGGGCCGCGAACTCGGCGATCAGACGCCGGGTGACGGCCGGGGCGATCAGGCCCTCGCCGCGCCCGACCGTACGGACCGCCTCAAGCAGGTCCTTGGCCTCGGTGTTCTTCAGGAGGAACCCGGAGGCGCCCGCGCGCAGCGCCCCGAACACATACTCGTCGAGGTCGAAGGTGGTCAGGACGAGCACGTCCGAGAGACCGTCGGCGACGACCTGACGCGTCGCGGAGACCCCGTCGAGCCGCGGCATCTGGATGTCCATGAGCACCAGGTCCGGACGGAGTTCACGGGCGAGCGCCACCGCCTGCTCGCCGTCCGACGCCTCGCCGACCACCTCGATGTCCGGCGCACTGCGCAGGATCAGGACGAGACCCGCCCGTACGGCGGACTGGTCCTCGGCGACGAGCACGCGGATCATTCGGTCACTCCTTCGTCGATGGGGTCGAGGTCCGAGACGTCGACGGGCAGGGTCGCGTGGACGCTCCACACCTTCCGGTCGTCTCCGGCGCCGGATTCGGCACTGCTCTCGGGCCCTGACTCGAAGGTGCCGCCGAGCAGTTCGGTGCGCTCGCGCATGCCGACGAGGCCCGCTCCGGAGCCCGGCGCGCGCGGGCCGGACGGGGAGCCGTACGGGCTGGTCACGCGCACTTCGAGGGCGCGCCGCAGCTGGGTGAGCGTGACCGTCACCAGGCCGGGCGACGCGTGCTTCAGGGCGTTGGTCAGGGACTCCTGGATGATGCGGTACGCCGCGAGCTCCACCGGGGCGGGGAGCTTGGAGCTGTCCGGGGGCCGGGTGTCGTCGAGCGTGACGTCCAGACCATTGGTACGCGCGTTGCCGATCAGGGAGCCGAGACCGTCCAGGGTGGGTGAGGCCGTCGGCACTCCGTCGTCGCTCGGGTCACGGAGGATGCCGATGAGGCGGCGCATCTCGGCAAGTCCCTCGACGCTGTTCTCGCGGATGACGGAGAGCGCGTCCTTGGTGGTCTTCGGGTCGTCCAGGGAGAGCGCGGCCGTGGAGTGGATGGCGATCGCCGAGAGATGGTTGGCGACCATGTCGTGCAGTTCGCGGGCCATCCGGGCGCGCTCGGCGGTGATGGCCTGCACGCGGTCCATCTCGGCGAGCAGCGCGGTCTGTTCGGCCCGCAGGCGGGCGGTGCCGGCGGCCTCGCGGTGGGTGCGTACGAGGACGCCGGTGGTCGCGGGGGCGAAGGAGACCAGGCCGGTGACGACTCCGATGAGGATGGCCTCCGGCTCGCGCAGCCAGGCCAGGAAGCCGATCGTCGCCGCCACCGTGATCAGCCCTGTGGTGACGGGGATACGCCGGGCGGCGGCGGGAGTCCCGTACACGACGGCCGCGTACATGATGTCGGTGAACATCATGACCGACGCCAGATTGCCCGCGGTGAACTGATCGGCGACCAGGGCGACGGTGCCGATGACCAGCGCGGTCTGCGGTCTGCTCCTGCGCAGCAGCTCAAGGCAGGCGAGGACGAAGAGCGGGATCAGGGCCCAGGCGGTGCCGAGCGGCCGGTCCGTCTGCATGTGGAGGCCGAGCCCCCACAGGGCGAGCCCGGCGAGCACGCTGCCCACGGCGATCTGTACGTCGACGCGGTGCGGGCGGGGGAGGGACAAGACCATGCGTCCATCCAACACGGCGCGCCGGGGCAGTGCGTGATCCGGAGGGAGGAAGTCCCCGCTACATCGAAGGATGCAGTGTCACTTCGTCACTGGCGACGATGATCCGCGGCCGGTCCGACGGGAGCCTGGAAAGGTGACCGAGAGGAGCGAACCGTGATCGTCACGCTGATCATCATCTGTGAGGTCGGCTTCTGGGTACTGCTGGCCGGGGGCCTCGCCCTGCGGTACGCGGCGAAGATGCCGCGCGCGGGTGTCGCGGTGCTGCTGTGCGAGCCGCTCCTGGAGGTCGTCCTCCTGGTCGTCACCGCGATCGACCTGAAGAACGGCGCGGAGCCGGACTGGAAGCACGGTCTGGCCGCCGTCTACATCGGCTACTCCGTCGCGCTCGGCCACTACACGATCAAGTGGGTGGACGTCCGCGTCGCCCACCGTTTTGCCGGGGGCCCGCCGCCCTCGACCCCCAAGTACGGGATGCCCCGCGCCGTCCACGAGTGGAAGATCGCGGCCCGCTGGGTCCTTGCCGCCCTGATCGCCATGGCGCTGCTTCAGGGTGCGATCTGGTACGTCGGGGGCGACGGGGACACCGACTCACTGCGGATGTGGCAGCAGCGGATGCTGTGGGTGATCGGCATCAACGTGATCATCGCGGGGTCGTACACACTGTTCCCGAAGAAAACGCCGGAGGTACCGGACGGCGAGGAGAAGCAGAACTCCCTGAGCAGGCTCTAACGCTCGCCGCCCGGCACCCACAGCACGTCTCCGACCTCCTTGTTGGCCGAACGGGCCAGGATGAACAGGAGGTCGGAGAGGCGGTTCAGATAGGTCGCCGTCAGCGGATTCATTACCTCCCCGTGCACCTCGAACGCGGCCCACGTGGACCGCTCGGCCCGTCGCACGACGGTGCACGCCTGGTGCAGGAGCGCCGCACCCGGCGTACCGCCCGGCAGGATGAAGCTGCGGAGCTTCTCGAGTTCGTCGAGGAAGCGGTCGCAGTCCGCCTCCAGCTTGTCGATGTAGGACTGCTCGACACGCAGCGGCGGGTACTTCGGGTCCTCCACGACCGGCGTGGACAGGTCGGCGCCAACGTCGAAGAGGTCGTTCTGGACCCTGACCAGGACCTTCACGACCGCTTCGTCGAGCTGTCCGAGGGCGATCGCCGTACCGATCACGGCGTTGGCCTCGTTGGCGTCGGCGTACGCAGAGATCCGCAGATCGGTCTTGGCGGTGCGGCTCATGTCGCCGAGGGCGGTCGTGCCCTGGTCGCCGGTCCTGGTGTAGATGCGCGTCAGATTGACCATGGGGCCAGCCTAGTTACGCGCCCGCCCTCCGGAAGACACGTGTGCCGACCGTCACGGACCCCAGGGCGAGCACGGCGGCCGTCAGGACCCCGTACAGCATCGCCGTACCCGCGTAGTCGCCCACGTAGGCGGCCCGCACCGCGTCCACCAGATAGCGGAACGGCATGAAGTGCGAGAGCACGTCGAGCCAGCCCGGCGCGAGCGCCATCGGCAGCATCAGGCCGGAGAGCAGCATCGAGGGCATGCTGACCGCGTTGATGACGGGGCCGAACTCGTGCGGCTTGGAGACGAGCAGCGCAAGGGCGTACGAGAGGGACGCGAGGACGACCGTCAGGACCCCCACGAACGCGAAGCCGATGAGGATGCCGGCGAGCGGCGCCCGCAGGCCCATCACCACGGCCGCGAGGACGAGCAGGACCGCCTGGAAGACGAAGAGCGCGGCATCACGGAGCACCCGCCCGAGCAGGAGTGCGAGTCGGCTGACCGGCGTCACCCGCATCCGCTCCACCACCCCGAACTGCTTCTCGATGATGATCGCGAATCCGCTGTACGAGGCTCCGAACAGGCCGAGTTGGAGCAGCAGGCCCGGCACGAGTACCTGCCAGGAGTCACCGCGCGAGCCGAGCGGCAGGTCGGTCAGGAGCGGGCCGAAGAAGAGGAGGTAGAGCAGCGGCATCAGGACGCCGAAGAGGATCTGGAACTTGGAGCGCAGGGTCTGGCGGGCGTACCGCCCGAAGATCAGTGCGGTGTCGGAGAGAAACGCAGACATGGGTGAGGTCCCGGGGGCTTCGAGGGCGTAGAGGGCGTAGAGGGCCTGGAGGGCTTCGAGTGCTTCGAGGGCTCAGACGGCGACCGGCGCCGTGTCCTTGGGGGCGAGGTCGCGTCCGGTGACGGCGAGGAAGGTGTCCTGGAGCGAGGCGTCGACGGAGCCGCCGTACCGGAGCTTGAGCGCGCTCGGCGTGCCCTCGGCGACCACGACGCCCTTGTCGATGACGACCAGGCGGTCGCAGAGCGCGTCGGCCTCGTCGAGATAGTGCGTGGTCAGGACGACGGTGGTGCCGTGGTCGTCGCGCAGCCGCCGTACGAGCGCCCACAGGTCGGCCCTGCTGCCCGGGTCGAGCCCGGTGGTCGGTTCGTCGAGGAAGAGCACCTCGGGCCGGTGCATCAGCCCCATGGCGATGTCGAGCCGCCGCCGCTGGCCGCCGGAGAGAGTCGCGCACTTGCGGTCGAGGAGGTCGGTGAGGTCCAGGTCGGCGGCAAGCTCCCGCGCCCTGGCGTCGGCCCGGGGCCTGGTCAGGCGGTAGAGGCGGCCCTGGGTGACCAGTTCCTCGCGTACGGAGATGTTCGGGTCGACGCCGCCGGACTGGGCCACGTACCCGATCTTGCGCCGTACGGAAGCCGGGTCGCGGGCCAGGTCGACGCCCGCGACGGTGGCGGCGCCGTCGGTGGGCGGCAGGAGCGTGGTGAGCATGCGCAGGGTCGTCGTCTTGCCCGCGCCGTTCGGTCCGAGGAAGCCGAGGATCTCGCCGGGGCCGACGGTCAGGTCGATGCCGCGCACGGCCTCGACGGTGCCGCGCTTGGTCCGGAAGGTCCGGGTGAGTCCGGCCGTACTGATGATTGCCATGGCGACCACAAAAACAGAGTCTCTTAAATTTTGCAATGACACCAAGTTTTTAAGTCACTCCAAGTTTTCAGTTGCCCTAGCCAGTGGCCGTAGGGTGAACCCATGGCTGAAGGACTCAGGGAGCGCAAGAAGCGGCAGACCAAGCAGCGGATCTCGGACATCGCGACGGGGCTCTTCCTGGAGCACGGCTTCGTCACGGTGACCGTCGCGGAGGTCGCGGAAGCCGCGGACGTCTCCGTGAACACGGTCTACAACTACTTCCCGGTCAAGGAGGACCTCTTCCTCGACCGCGGCGAGGCCGTCGTCGACCGGCTCTCCGGCTATGTGCGCAGCCGCCGGACGGGGGAGTCCGCCGCCGCTGCCGTCCTGCGCGCACTGCGTGCGGACGTCGAGGGCGTCTCGCCGCACGTCGGGCTCTTTCCGGGCTGGGCCGACTTCATGAAGGTCATCACCGAGGCCCACGCCCTGCGCTCCCGGCTCTGGGAGATCCAGCAGCAGGCGCTCGGACACCTCACGAAGACCCTCGCCGAGGAGGCCGGGGCCGAGGAGGGCGACTCCATGCCCGGACTGATCGCGGGTCAGCTCTCGTGGGTGCACAGCACGCTCATGGCCTGGATCGGCGACGAGATGACCAAGTGCCGGGCGCCCGGGGAGGTGTCCCGCGACGCGCTCGTCCTGCTGGACGAGATGGAGGACCTGCTCGGCGAGAAGGTCCTCAACTACGCGGTACGGGCCGCTGAATGACCCGGGTGAGGCGTACCAGTGTGATGTCCGTCATCTGAGACGTGACGCGCGTCTCTTCACGGCCACCTTCGCGCTCACGACCGCTAACGTGCGCCGGAAGGGCAAACGTAAACAGCGTGTAAGCCAGACGTGATAAGCGGTAGGGGAGTCGGAACAGTGGCACGGAAGCTCGCCGTCATCGGAGCCGGACTCATGGGGTCCGGCATCGCTCAGGTCTCCGCCCAGGCGGGCTGGGACGTCGTTCTGCGCGACGTCACCGATGAGGCCCTGACCCGTGGCACCGACGGGATCAAGGCGTCGTACGACAAGTTCGTGAGCAAGGGCAAGCTCGCCGCCGAGGACGCCGATGCGGCACTCGGGCGCATCACGACGAGCACCGACATGGACGCCGTCGCCGACGCGGACATCGTCGTCGAGGCCGTCTTCGAGAAGCTCGAGGTCAAGCACGAGATCTTCCGGACGCTCGACAAGATCGTGCGCGAGGACGCCGTGCTCGCGTCGAACACCTCTGCCATCCCGATCACGAAGATCGCCGCCGTGACGGACCGTCCGGAGCGGGTCGTGGGCGCGCACTTCTTCTCGCCGGTGCCGATGATGCAGCTGTGCGAACTCGTGCGCGGCTACAAGACCAGCGACGAAACCCTCGCCCGTACGCGGGAGTTCGCCGAGTCTGTCGGCAAGACCTGCATCGTCGTGAACCGCGACGTCGCGGGCTTTGTGACGACACGTCTGATCTCGGCGCTCGTCGTCGAGGCCGCGAAGCTCTACGAGTCGGGTGTCGCCACCGCCGAGGACATCGACATCGCCTGCAAGCTCGGCTTCGGCCACGCCATGGGACCGCTGGCGACCGCCGACCTGACGGGCGTCGACATCCTGCTGCACGCCACGAGCAACATCTACACGGAGTCCCAGGACGAGAAGTTCGCACCGCCCGAGCTGATGCGCCGGATGGTTGACGCCGGTGACATCGGTCGCAAGAGCGGGCAGGGCTTCTACAAGCACTGACGTCTCCGCCGCCTTTGCGGGGTCACCCCTCGGAGTGAATTCGGTATCGGTTCGCTTACAGACGGCAACTTCCTTGCCCATGCGGCAGTCAGTTGCAGTGACATACGCAGACGGCTTACGGAACACACGTCACACAAAACTCAGCACTCTCGGGGAGCGCATATGCACATCAGGGGCGACCAGGCCCAGCTGGTCGTCGGGGGACGCCTCGACGTACGCAGCGCGGCGGACGCCCGAACGGTCCTGCACTCGGCCGTCGACGACGGAGCCGGTGACCTGGTGCTCGACCTGTCCGAACTCGACTCGTGGGACGCCACGGGACTCGGCGTCATCATGGGCGCACACCGGCGCGCGGGACGGTGCGGACGCCGGCTCGTGCTGCGCAGTGTGCCGCCCCAGATGCAGCGCCTGCTGGTCGCCACCCGACTGCACCGCATTCTGGCCATCGAGGGTGGCATCGGGGTGGAATCCCTGCCCCGCGTGTGATCCGCGATCATCCCCGGCGATTCGGGTGTGATTCGGGAGTGAAACGCATCTCGCGCACAATCCTCACGAAGCTGTGACGTCTCGGACGGCGCGGTACCCCGCCCGTTCGGAGATACTGAGCGAAGGTCTAGGGTTCGGTCGCCCACCGTCATGACGAAGACAGACGCCCGAGCGGGGGCACCGGACCAGAAGCGACAGCGCAGTGTGCACAAGGCCGGAGGGGGCTGTGTACACGACGCATCTGGGGGGCTTTGACCATGGACCCGATGAACCGGGGACCGGAAGAGTACGGCCATGACGACATCAACGACGACGACTCCGCGCGCCCGGCGCGGCCACCGCGCGATCCGTTGACACCCGACTTCGGACAGCCCGCGCCCACGCTGGCCCGCACCGTCCAGCTCGTGTCGGGCGACTTCCTGCTCACCGTGAACCCCGTCGACGGCAGCGAGATCGAGCCCTGCCCGCCGGGGGAGCGGCCCGCGCAGCCCGTCAAGCGCACCGCCGCCGAGCGTGCCGAACTGCGCCGCGCGTCGGCGCCGCCCGTACCGCCGGGACCCGTCCTGCCCCGGATGCCGCTCCTGGAGCGCCAGGAGGAGCGCGAGCGGCTCGTGCGCCTGCTCGCACGCGGGCGCTCGGTGCGGCTCACCGGTCCCGCGGGCTCCGGGCGCACGTCGCTCCTGAGCGCCGTCGCCGAGGACTGCGCCGACCTCGCACCGGACGGCGTCATCCGGCTCTCCGGCTACCACAAGACGTCCGGCGAACTGCTCCATGACCTCTTCAACGTGGTCTACAACGCCCCGCTGCACCGCCCCGACCGCGCCCTCCTGCTCGAACTCGTCCACGAGATCGGCGCCGTCGTCGTCCTCGACGACCTGGAGTTCGGCGCGGCCGCCCTGGAGGAGCTGCTCGACGCCACGCCCGAGTGCGCCTTCCTCATCTCCGCCACGCCCGACGTCGCGGCGCCGTCACCCGACTCGCACCTCGAAGAGGTCTTCCTCGGCGGCCTGGGCCGCAGCGGCAGCCTCGAACTCCTGGAGCGCGCCGTCGGCCGCGTCCTCACCGACGACGAAGCGGGCTGGGCCGGCGACCTGTGGTTCGAGTCGGAGGGGCTGCCCCTGCGCTTCGTCCAGGCGGGCGCCCTGCTGCGCCAGTGCGACCAGCTGCGCGCCGACCCGAACGCCTTCGACGAGTACGGCTACTACGCCGAGGCCCCGGTCGACGCGCCCTTCGGTGCCGAGGGCCACGACGTACCGCTTCCCTCGCTCGCCGACGGCGCGGCACCCGCGGCGCTGCTCGCGTCCCGGCTGAGCCCGTCGGCGCGCACCACGCTGCGGTTCGCCGTCGCGCTCGGCGGAGAGCTGCCGCACCAGGTGCACCTCCCCGCACTCGTCGGCGACACCCACGCGGACGCGGCCCTCGCCGAGCTGGTCTCCACCGCGCTCGTCACGCCGGTCGGCTCGCACTACCGGCTCGCCGCCGGGGTGCGCACCCAGCTGGAGGCTTCCGGGTACGCGGACGACACCGCCGAGCACGCCCAGAGCGCCGCCCAGCACTACGCCTGGTGGGCCGGGCACCCCTCGGTCGGCCCGGAGCGGGTCGTGGCCGAGGCGGACGCCGTACTGGCCGCCCTCGGCGTCCTGGTCGCGGGGCAGGACAGCGCCGCCGTACTGCTCGCCCGTACGGTCGCTCCGGCCTTCGCGGGAGGGCTCGGCTGGGGCCCCTGGGAGCGTGCCCTGCGGTCGGGCCAGGAAGCCGCGCGGACCGCCGGCGAGGTCGCCGAAGAGGCGTACTTCCACCATGAGCTCGGCATCCTCGCGCTCTGCGGCGGACAGCTCGACCGGGCCCGCGCCGAACTGGAGGCCTCCATCGGCCTGCGCGGCGCGCTCGCCGACA
The DNA here is from genome assembly GCF_040644915.1 of Streptomyces sp. NPDC046925. Taxonomy (NCBI): domain Bacteria; kingdom Bacillati; phylum Actinomycetota; class Actinomycetes; order Kitasatosporales; family Streptomycetaceae; genus Streptomyces; species Streptomyces sp. NPDC046925. The sequence goes on from NZ_JBEYWZ010000006.1 coordinate 487,709, forward strand.
AGCGGGGCATGATCGCGGGCCGCAGGGCCCTCGCCCTGGTCGCCGACCGCTCCGGCGGGGTGCTGTCCGGCGCGAGCCCGGCAGCGGGCGAAGAGCTGCCCGACGCGCGCCACGAGGAGTCGGCGTCGCCGCCCGGCGGCGTGCCGGCGGCGTTCGCGCTGCCCGTACCGCCCCCGGAGCCCGAGACCCTGGTCACCCGCAACGCCTCGCCCGCCGCGGGCGCGGGACCGGCACCGACCCGCCGCTCCATCGTCAACGGCACCCGGCGCAACCTCGTGGCGGCGGGCGCGGGAGCCCTCCTCGCCGCGGTCCTCGGCACCGTAGTGACCCTCGGCGCGACGTCCGACAACGACGACAACCCGCCCGACAAGGTCAAGACGGAGCAGTCGGCGAGCCAGGACCAGGACGACGACGGCCTGACCGCCGACAAGCCCGCGAAGGACTCGACGAGCCGCCCGGACGAGGACGGACCCGACAACATCCCCGGCACGGCCGACGACGGAGCGCCGAGCGGAAGCGGCGAACCGTCCGACGAGCCGAGCGACAGCGGCAAGCCGTCCGACGACACCTCGGACAAGCCGTCCGACAAGCCGACGACGACGAAGCCGCCGACCACGAAGCCGCCCACGACCAAGCCGCCGACCACGAAGCCGCCGACGACCAAGCCGCCCACGACGAAGCCGCCGACGACCCCTCCGCCGACGACCACGGAACCGACACCGGACCCGCCGTCGTCCCCGGACACCTCGAACTCGGCGAGCCGCCCCGCGAGCAGCAGCCCGATGAGCAGCCCGGCGACGAGCGGCAGTTCTTCCGGCACGTCGCCGTCGATCTGACGGGTCGCCGTCGATCTGACCGACAGACGTGTGAGGGGGCCGGGTCCTGACGGACCCGGCCCCCTCACACGTACACCTCTCAGAACAGCCGCAGCTTGTCGTCCTCGATGCCGCGCATCGCGTTGTAGTCGAGGACGGTGCAGCCGATGCCGCGGTCCGTGGCGAGCACGCGGGCCTGGGGCTTGATCTCCTGGGCGGCGAAGATGCCCTTGACGGGGGCCAGGTGCGGATCGCGGTTCAACAGCTCCAGATAGCGCGTGAGTTGCTCGACGCCGTCGATCTCGCCGCGTCGCTTGATCTCGACGGCGACGGTCTGTCCCTCGGCGTCGCGGCAGAGGATGTCCACCGGGCCGATCGCCGTCATGTACTCGCGCCGGATCAGCGAATAGCCCTCTCCGAGCGTCTCGATCCGGTCGGCGAGCAGTTCCTGGAGGTGCGCTTCCACGCCGTCCTTGATGAGGCCCGGATCGACGCCCAGTTCGTGCGAGGAGTCGTGCAGGATCTCTTCCATCGTGATGATGAGTTTCTCGCCCGCCTTGTTCACGACGGTCCACACACCCTCGTCGTCCCCCGTCCCCTCCTTCAAGGTGCAGGGCGGGGACATCCAGTTGAGGGGTTTGTAGGCCCGGTCGTCCGCATGGATCGAGACACTGCCGTCCGCCTTCACAAGGATCAGGCGGGGGGCCGACGGGAGATGGGCTGTGAGCCTGCCCGCGTAATCAACGGAGCATCGGGCAATGACGAGACGCATGGGGCGCAACGCTACTCGACCCCGGGTGGTCCGCGCGATTCCTCCACCGATACCCCTGTTCGATCCTGGCCGGTTATGTTCCCAATCTCCTGGTGCAGCGCGGGTCCGATGCTTAACGTATAAGCAGGAGGTCGTCGTGCGTGCACGCTGCGTGTACGGACTCCTTCCCTGTCCGTGAGCCCCCGCTCCCCGGGGGCGCGAGAGGAGAACCCATGTCGCTCGACGTCTCACCGGCGCTGTTGGAACAGGCCGAGCGAGGCGAGGTCGATGAAGCAGAATTCGTCGACTGCGTCCGGACCTCCCTGCCTTATGCATGGGAGATGATCAGCTCCCTGGTGGCACAGCTGAAGGTTGACGGCGGCGAGTTCGCCGACAACCAGACGCCGCCACCGAACGAGCAGGCACGCGGCCAGCTTCTGCGGGCGCTCGCGAGTGACGCGATTCGCGGCGCTCTGCAGCGCCACTTCGGAGTGCGTCTCGCCTTCCAGAACTGCCACCGCGTGGCCGTGTTCCCGTTGGACGCGTCCGTGGATGACCGGCTCGCCCGCTTCACTTCGATCCGTGGCCAGTTGCTCAACCAGTCACCCACGCTGCGGGACTGCTGACGCTCTGAGCTGCCGCTCCGTACGCGGGAGGTGTTCTAGTACCGGAGCGGCAGCTCCCCGCCCCAGCGGATCAGCCGAGCTGGGGCAGCACTTCGGCGCCGAGCCTGCGGACGTTCTCCTCCGTCGTCGCCAGGTCGCCCGAGCCCTCGACAAGCAGCGCGAAGCGGGTGATCCCCGTGCGCTCCGAGGTCGCCGCGATACGGTCGGCGCACAACTGCGGGGTGCCCACCGGGTGCAGTCCGCAGAGCAGTTCGGTGTACGCGAGCGGATCCCGCATCGTCCGCGCGCGGCCGTCGACCGTGACATGGGCGTCCAGGCCCTGCTTGAGCCACCCGGGCATCGCCTTCTGCAGTGTCTCTGCCGCGTCCGTGCGCCGGTCCGCGATCTGCGCGACCCCGGCGGAGACATGCGGAGCCCGGTGGACTTCCTCCGGCGTGCGCCCCGAGGCGCGCGCGTGCCGCCGCCACAACGCCACCATTTCGGCCTTCTCCTCGTCGCCGACATGCATGCCGAGCAGCATCGGCAGGCCGCGTTCCGCCGCGAGCCGCACGCTGGACGGAGAGGTGCAGGCGACGATCACCTCGGGCTCGCCGGCCGCCTCCCCGGCCTCCTCGACCGAGCGGGGCAGCGCCTCCTGCGGGCGCGGCACGACGGCCACCTCGCGGAAGGGGAAACGGTCCGCGTCGCTCGCGACGCGGGGCTCGCGCAGCCACCGCAGCAGCAGGTCGAGCGAGTCCGGGAAGCCCTTCTCGTACGCGTCGAGACCGGACCCGAAGACCTCCAGGTCCACCCACGGTCCTCCGCGCCCCACACCCAGCGAGAAACGCCCGCCGGACGTCAGGTGCAGCAGCGCCGCCTGTTCGCCCAGGGCGACCGGATGAACGGTCGGCAGGACACTCACGGCGGTGCCGACGCGGATCTGCCGCGTACGCCCCAGAAGGAGCGCGGCGAGGGTCACGGCGGACGGACATGTGCCGTACGGCACGAAATGGTGCTCGGCGAGCCAGACCGAGTCCAGGCCCGCCTCCTCGGCCACTTCGGCGGACCGCACCGCACGGTGCAGCGCTTCCCCCTGCCCCTGTCCCGGGAACTGGGCGGCCAGAACAAAACTACCTACACGCATCGCACTCCTGCCTCCTTGGCGCCGACGCAGGCACTCCCCCTAAGGGCAACAACGCATGACACGTGCCAAAGGCACGGCTTGGCATGAAGATTGACGGATTTTCTGCGAAATGCAGGGGGGATCTGTGGGGGTTCGTACGGGGCGCGTACCCCTGCGGGCGCCGCGTAGGCTGGACGCACCCCTGACTTCCGTACATCCCGTGAGGTGTCTCGTGTCCCCGCGTCGCAACCGCCCGAAGGGCGCCGGAGAAGACGGCCCGCGCACGGACGCGGAACCTTCGGGCCGCTACGGCGGCTTCCAGTCCACCGAGAACTGGCAGGGCGAGCAGTGGAGCCTGCGGCATGTCGCGGGCTCCAGTGCGGCCGGCAAGACCTACCGCTGCCCTGGGTGCGACCAGGAGATCCCGTCCGGCGTCGCCCATGTGGTGGCCTGGCCCGAGCACTCGGGCGTGGACGAGCGCAGGCACTGGCACAAGGCGTGCTGGAACGCGAAGGACCGCCGCACCACGCGGGTGCAGCGGTCCCGTAACGCGCCGAGGTACTGACGGCTACACGTCGCGCTTCTCGAGCAGGGCGAAGGCGCCGACGATCGCGGCCGCCGTCACGCCGACGAGCAGCAGCAGCTGCGAGGTGCCGGTGCCGTTCCCGTCCATCTCGAAGATCTTGGCGAGTGAGTTGATGGCGTTGTAGTCCATCATCTTCTCGCCGAGCGGGCGCGTGCCCTCGGAGATCATCAGGAACACGGGCAGGATCGCGGGCACCAGGACCACGCCGAGCATCGCGGTGATCGCGCCCGCGGAGTGCCGCAGCATCGATCCTGCGGCGAGCGCGAGGACGCCCAGGAGCGAGACGTAGAGCCCGCCCTTGAGGACCGTGCCCGCCCAGTCGACGTCGCCCGCCTCGGGGCCGCTGTTCATCCCCGACGTCATCAGGCCCACGAGCAGGATGGAGCCCGCCGAGACGACGAAGGCGATCACGAAGAAGATCAGGATCTTGGCGGCGAGCACGCGGTAGCGCTGCGGCGACGCCGTGAACGTCGTACGGATCATGCCCGTGCCGTACTCGGACGACGTCACCAGGACGCCGAGCGTGATCAGGCAGATCTGGCCGAGCACGAGACCGAAGAACGCCGGGATGGTGAACGGCACGTCCGCGTAGTCGCGGGGCTCGGTCTGTCCGGCCACCAGCAGGCCGATGCCGACGACCAGGAGGAAGAAGACGCCGAGGGTCCACATCGTCGAGCGGACCGACTTGATCTTCGTCCACTCGGAGGCGAGGGCGTTGCCGAGGTGGGTCTTCTTGACCGGGATCGGCGAGGTGTAGGCGTTGTTCATCGCCTGCTGCCACGCGGAGGGCGGCGCGGGGGCGGCCGGCGGGGGAGCCATCGGGGCGCCGCCGGGCGGAACAGGACCGCCCTGCTGCATCGGGGCGCCCTGCGGGGGAGCGCCCTGCGGCACGGGAGCGCCCGCCTGTGCGTACGCCTGCTGGGGTGCCTGCTGGGGCTGCGCCTGCGGCTGCGGAGTCGGAGGCGTGGTCATCGGGGGTCCTCGCTGTCTCGCTTGGTCATGTCGGGAGCGGGGGCGGAGGCGGGCGCCTGCGGGGCCGCGGCCGCGTACGGGTTCGGGGTGCCCGGCGGGGGACCCTGCGGGGGGCCCTGCGGTGCGCCAGGGGCTCCCTGGGGCGCGCCCTGCGGCATCGCGAACGGCTGGCCGCCCTGCTGGGGCGACGGCGGCGCGTACCACCCCGGCTGGCCCTGTCCCGGCACCGGCATCGGCTGCTGCTGCATCGCGCCCGGCGGCAGCTGCTGCTGGAGACCGGCGCGCTGGTCGACCGTGGAGCGGTAGTCGACGGCGCCCTGCGTCATCCGCATGTATGCCTCTTCCAGCGAGGCCTGGTGCGGCGAGAGCTCCCACACGCGGACGTCCGCGCCGTGCGCGAGGTCGCTGATGCGGGGGAGCGGAAGGCCGGTCACGCGCAGCGCGCCGTCCTGCTCGGGCATGACCTGGCCGCCCGCCTCGGACAGCGCGGCCGAGAGCTTCTCGCGCTGCTGCACGTCGCCCTCCGGCGTACGCACCCGGGCGAAGTCGGCGGAGTTGTGCGAGATGAAGTCCTTGACGCTCATGTCGGCGAGCAGCTGCCCGCGGCCGATCACGATCAGGTGCTCCGCGGTGAGCGCCATCTCGCTCATGAGGTGCGAGGAGACGAAGACCGTACGGCCCTCGGCGGCGAGGGACTTCATCAGGTTCCTGACCCAGAGGATGCCCTCGGGGTCGAGGCCGTTGACCGGCTCGTCGAAGAGCAGCACCTGCGGGTCGCCGAGCAGCGCCGCGGCGATGCCCAGGCGCTGGCCCATGCCGAGCGAGAAGCCCTTGGAGCGCTTCTTCGCCACCTCCTGGAGGCCCACGACGCCCAGCACCTCGTCGACCCGGCGGGCCGGGATGCCGGAGAGCTGCGCGAGGCACAGGAGGTGGTTGCGGGCGTGCCTGCCGCCGTGCACCGCCTTGGCGTCGAGCAGCGCGCCGACCTGGCGGGGGGCGTTGGGGAGCTTGCGGTACGGGTAGCCGCCGATCGTCACCTGGCCCGTGGTGGGTTGGTCGAGCCCGAGGATCATGCGCATGGTCGTCGATTTGCCGGAGCCGTTCGGGCCCAGGAAGCCGGTGACCGTGCCGGGCCGCACCTGAAAGGAAAGGTTGTACACGGCTGTCTTGGCGCCGTAGCGCTTCGTCAGGCCGACTGCCTCGATCATTCTCCGCACCCATCGAATGGTTCAGGACGTCGGGGCACACGCCCCCGTAAGGGTTAGGAGGATAACGGGGAGCTGACGGTTCCAGCCAAAGACAAGTGCCGCAATTTTCGGGGGGCGACCCCAGAGACATCCGGGCAGCCGTCAGAGCCCGGCCGCCCCGCCGGCGTACGGCAGGAAGCCCGGCTGCCGCAGGACCCAGCTCTCCTCGCCGAAGACGCGGGCGCCGGACTCGCGCACCGCGGGGTCGGCGGCGGCCCTGCGTACCCAGCTCGCGGGGTCGGGGCCGAGCAGGTCCCGCAGACGCGGCGACGCCTTGAGCAGCGAGGCGAGCAGCGTGGCCTGGGGGCCGCCGCCGGGGCGGGGCGTTCCGGCGCCCGGCTCCGTGAGAATGCCGAACGAGCTGACGTAGAGATACGCGCCGTCGAGCTTCTCCCCGGACGGCAGGACCAACCCGGAGTCGTCGCCCGTGATCAGTGCGCGCCGGTAGTTGGGGAACTCCGTCTCGTCGACCGCCCGGAACTGCTCCTCGTCGAGCCAGCTCACGACGAGGGAGGTCTCGGCCGCCGGATCGGCGCGATAGGGCGCCGCCGCCACATACCCGGCACGCGCGATGTGCGCCGAGCAGCCCACCGCGATGCCGCGCACCGTGACCGGGACCATCGGCACGGCTGCGGAGATACCGCGCCGGAGCAGCTTGTACGCGACCTGGGCGGGCGACGCGTTCGACCCGACGGCGATCACCGGATGCCTGCGGCCGACGGGCGCCTGCCCCCGCTCGCCGAGCACGTCGTCGAGCGCCCGCCCCGCCACGGACCACCGCCCGAGCGGCAGCGCACGCACACCGAGGGGAAGAAGCTCGTCGCCGGTCAGGAGGGCGGGCCAGGGGGCGGGACACCCGGGATAGGCGAGGGGCCGCAACGCGGGCACGACGTCGAGGCCGAGCGCGGCGAGACTCAGGTCCTCGGGCACGGCGTCCCTTCGGCGGACGGCACCGAGCGCCGTAAGGGGCGCGGGGAACGGCGCGACGAGCCCCCACCGGCCCGCGGTTTCATCTCAGCAATACCCGCAATCCCCGCAATCCCAGCGAAGCGCTACGCGTCCCGTTTCTTCAAGAGCACATAGCCGCCCATCAGCGCCAGCAGCACCCATACCACCATGACCGCGAGCCCGCCCCAGGGACCGTACGGGCTGTCGTCGTCCAGCGGGGTCTTCACCTGCATGATCTTGCTGCCCGCCTGGTCGGGGAGGAAACGCCCGATCTTCTTCGTGGCGGAGACGTTGCCCAGGATGCTGGAGATCAGGAAGAAGAACGGCATCAGGATGCCGAGCGAGAGCATCGGGCTGCGCAGCATCATCGCGACGCCCATCGAGAACATCGCGATGAGCGTCATGTAGAGCCCGCCGCCGATCACCGCGCGCAGCACACCCGGATCGCTGATCAGCGCCTTGTGCTCGCCGAGCATCGCCTGACCCAGGAAGAATGAGATGAAGCTCGTGACCAGGCCCACCACCAGAGAGAGCAGGGTGGCGACCGCGACCTTGCTCGCCATGAAGGTCGCGCGCTGCGGGACCGCGGAGAGCGAGGTGCGGATCATGCCGGTGCTGTACTCGTTCGAGACGACGAGCACCCCGAAGACGATCATCGCGAGCTGGCCGAGGCTCGTACCGGCGAAGCTGGTGAACGTCGGGTCGAACACCCGGCGGTCCTGGGCGTTGAGGCTGTCGTAGTCGTTCTTCGCCAGAATGCTGATCAACAGGCCGAGCCCGACCGTGACCACCAGGGCGAGACCCAGCGTCCACACGGTCGACGAGACCGAGCGGATCTTGGTCCACTCCGACTTCAGTACCTGCGTCGCGGCCATCGCTCAGGACCTCTTCTTCTGCTGTTGCCAGCCCGCGTCCCAGCCCTCGCCCGGGGTGGACGGTCCGGGCGGTCCGGCTGATCCGGGCGGCGGCGGGGCGGCGCCGGGGGCCGCGTGATCGGCATGTGCGTGATACTCCACCGACTCCGCGGTGAGCTGCATGAAGGCCTCCTCCAGGGAAGCCTGCTGGGGGCTCAGTTCGTGCAGCACGAGTTGGTGCCGCGCGGCGAGCTCGCCCAGGTCCTCCGACGGGGTGCCGTCGACTTCGAGGACGCCGTTGCCCGCCTCCACGGCGGTGACGCCCTCCTGGTGCAGCGCGTCGAGGAGCCGCTCGCGCTCCGGGGAGCGCAGTCGGACGTACGAGCGTGAGTTCTGGCGGATGAACTCCGCCATGGAGGTGTCGGCGAGGAGCCGCCCCTGCCCGATGACGACGAGGTGGTCGGCGGTCAGCGCCATCTCGCTCATCAGGTGGGAGGAGACGAAGACCGTGCGGCCCTGCGCGGCGAGGGACTTCATCAGATTGCGGATCCAGTGGATGCCCTCGGGGTCGAGCCCGTTCACCGGCTCGTCGAACATCAGGATCTCGGGGTCGCCGAGCAACGCCCCCGCGATGCCGAGCCGCTGGCCCATGCCGAGCGAGAACCCCTTGGCCTTCTTCTTGGCGACCCGGGTCAGGCCCACCGTGTCGAGCACCTCGTGGACGCGGGCGCGCGGGATGCCGTTGCTCTGCGCGAGGCAGAGGAGGTGATTGAAGGCGCTGCGCCCGCCGTGCATGGCCTTGGCGTCGAGCAGGGCGCCGATGTACTTGAGGGGGTCCTTCAGCTGCGCGTACCGCTTGCCGTCGATCCGGGCGGCCCCCGCCGTGGGGTTGTCGAGCCCCAGCATCATCCGCATCGTCGTGGACTTGCCCGCCCCGTTCGGCCCGAGAAAGCCGGTGACGATGCCCGGATGCACGGTGAAGGTGAGGTCGTTGACGGCCATCTTCTCGCCGTACCGCTTGGTCAGCCCCTCGAGCTCGATCATGCGGACACGCTAAAACGGGACGAAGCCCCCTGCCACTTGGAGTGACAGGAGGCTTCGCAGGCCTCGTGGGGACGGCCTTACCGGGTCTGCTGGGCGGGAACCCCACGAGAGACGGGCTCGTCGTCGGCGGGCGTACCCGCGGCGGCGACGGCCGCACCCGTAAGGGTGGCCAGCATTTCGCGCACGTTGGTGAGCTGGGCGTTGATGCTGTCACGACGGTTGGTCAGCGCCGCGAGCTCGCGCTCGGATTCGCTCCGGATCCGGTCGGCCTTGGCGTTCGCGTCCGCGACGATGTCCTCGGCCTGACGCTGAGCGGTCTCCACGGTCTGACGGGCACGACGCTCGGCGTCCGTCCGCAGCTTCTCCGCCTCGAGGCGCAACTGCTCGGCACGGTGCTCGATCTCCGCGAGGCGCTTCTCGGCCTTGGCCTGACGCGAGGCCAGGTCACGCTCGGACTGCTCCCGGCGCTTGGCGAGGTTCGTCTCGAAGTCGGCCGCGGCCTGGGCGGCCTTGGCGCGGGTCTCCTCGAAGAGGGCGTCCGCCTCCTCGCGCTTCTGCTGGGCGTCCTTCTGCGCCTCGCTGCGCAGCGCGCCCGCCTCGCCCTTGGCCTTCTCGACGATCCGGACGCCCTCGTCCTCCGCCTTGGCCTTGCGCTCGGCCGCGAACGACTCGGCGTCGTTGCGCACCTGCTGGGCCGCCGACTCGGCGAGCTCGCGGTGCTGCTCGGCTGCGCGACGGGCCTCCTCGCGCAGGTCCTTCGCCTCCTCCTCGGCGAGGCGGAGGATCTTCTCGACGCGTGCGCCGAGACCCGCGTAAGACGGTTCGGCGTCGGCCACCTGGGCCTGCGCGTTCTGCGTCTCGAGGTGGAGCTCCTCAATGCGCTTTTCCAGAGCAGTGATACGAGCAAGAGCGCTGTCACGGTCGGAGACGAGCTTGGAGATACGTTCGTCCACCTGAGCGCGGTCGTACCCACGCCGCACAAGCTCGAAGCCGTAGGGGGAAGTGTCGCTCATGGGGTTCCTGTCGAATGAGACCGGTGAGGTGATAGGGGGAATCCTAGGGGTCCAAGCGGCGTGTCATCGAGCGGATGCCCGTTTGATCTGGAGAATGACACCCCTTTTGAGTGGCTAACCGCCGGAGCACTTGCCAGCGACAGTGCCGAAGGTCCTTACAAAGCACGCCCGATGTTCTTTGGCTAGCCCTCAGACGGCTTGCCACCCGATCGAGTTGATCCCGCGGCTGCACCGGCCTTGACCCCACCGTCCTTCGCGCCGGCGACCGGTGGAGCCTCAAAAGACTCCAACGCCTCCAGCACGTCCTGGACACGGGAAATCTCGGCGTTGATGTCCTCGCGCCGCCGGACCAGAACCTCGAGCTCGCGTTTGCCCTCGTCAACCGTACGCTCCGCTTCGGCCTGTGCCTCCGCCTTGACGCGCTCGGCGTCCCGCACCAGCTCGGCGACCTTCGTCTCGGCCTCCTTGAGCAGCGCCTCGGCACGCTTCACGGCGGAGATCCGCACCTTACCGGCCTCGGAACTCGCGTCCGACACCAGCTCCTTGGCCTTCGCCTCGGCCTCGGCGAGCTGCTCCTCCGCGGCCTTCACCAGAGCGTCGCAACGTTCGCCCGCGGTCTTCATCGCCTCGGCCGACTCGCGGCGCGCACGCTCGTGCAACTCCTCGATCTCGGCGGTGAGACGGTCGCGCTGCTCCTCGGAGCGCTCCCTTATGGCCGTCGCGTCCCTGCGGGCGCCGACGAGCAGTTCGTCCGCGTCCGTACGGGCCTTCTCCACCGCGGAGTTGCCCTCGACCGTCGCCTCGGAGACAAGGCGGTCCGCCTCCGCACGCGCGGCCCCGACCATCGTGTCGGCCTGCGCCTCCGCGTCCGTGGTGGCCTTGAGCGCCTTCTCCTGGGCGTCGGTCGTCAGCTTCTCGGCCTCGGCCACGGCCTCCGTGATGAGCGTGTCGACCTGCTCGGCCGCCTCGGAGCGGCGCTTGTTGGCTTCCTTGCGCGCCTCGTCCTTGGTCTGCTCGGCCTCGTCCCGCGCCCGCGAGGTGAGCCGCTCGGCCTCGGCCGCCGCCTCCGCCTTGACGCGCTCGGCGTCGGAACGGATGCGCTCGGCGTGCTGCTGGGCGGAGCCGACCGTCTCGGCGGCGTCCGCGCGAAGCCGCTCCGCGTCGCCCGTGGCGTCCGCGATGAGCTTCTCGGCCTTGGCCACGGACTCCGAGCGCACCCGCTCGGCCTCCGAAGCCGCCTCCCGGCGCAGCCGGTCGGTCTCCGCGGCGGTCTCGGTCTGGAGCCGCTCGGCCTCCGCGACCGTCTCGTTCTGCAGCCGCTCCGCCTCGCCGCGCGCCTCGCCGATCAACTGGTCGGCCTGGCTCGCGGCGTCGCTGCGGATGCGGTTGGCGTCCTCGCGGGCGTCGGCACGGGTGCGGGACGCGTCCTGCTCGGCCGTCGCGATCGCGTCCGAAGCCTCGGTGCGCGAACGCTGGGCGTGCTCGGAGGCGTCCGAACGCAGCCGCTCGGCCTCCGCGATCGCCTCCGAAACCGTGCGCTCGGCAAGAGACTTGGCGGCTTCCGTTTCCTCGCTCGCCTCGCGCCGGGCGCGGTTGACGTCCTCCGTGGCGCGCTCCCGCTCGGCGTACGCGTCGGAGCGGACGCGGTCCGCCTCCTCCTGCGCCTCGGTCCGGGTGCGCTCCGCGGCATGCTCGGCGGCGCTGCGCAGGCCCGCGATCTCTTCCTGCGCCGACTCCTGGAGGCCCGACACGGAATCCCGTACGGACTGGGCGGTCTGCTCGGCGCTCGAGACCATCTCGGTGGCCCTGCGGTCGGCCTCCTCGACGAGACGCACGGCCTCCGCCTGGGCCTCCTCGACGCGTTTGCGGGCGGAGGCGAGAAGCTCCTCGCTCTGCTCGCGGGCCCGCTCGCGCTCCTGGTCGGCCTCGGCGCGCGCGGAGCTGAGGGTCTCCTCGGCCTCGCGGCGGCGCCTGGCGGCCTCCTCCTGGGCGGCCGACAGGGCCTCCGCGGCCTCCGCGCCCACCCGCTCGGCGGCGGCTGCCGCCTCCGAGCGCAGCCGGTCGGCCGACTCCTGGGCCTCGGTCTTGAGCCGCTCGGCCTCGGCGGCGGCGTCCGAACGCAACCGCACGGCGATGTTCTCGCCCTCGGCGCGCGCCTGCGAGGCATCGGCGGCGGCCTCGGTGCGCAGCCGCTCGGCCTCGGTCTCGGCCTGCGACTGAAGGGTGCGGATCCGCTCGGCGGACTCCGCGCGGACGCGGTCCGTCTCGTCCGACGCCTCCTTGCGGATGCGCTCGGCCTCGGCGCGGGCGTCGGTCAGCGCCTGCTCGGCGGAGGCGAGACGCTCCTCGGCCTCCGTGTGCAGACGCGTCAGCTCGTCGGCCGCCTCGGCCTGACGTGCCGCTATCGCCCGCTCGGTCTCCTCGTGCAGCGCCCGGGCGGCGTCCTCGGCCTCGGACTTCGTGGTCTCGGCCTGCTCGGCGGCCTCCTCGCGGTGCCGCTCGGCCTCCCCGCGGGTGCGCTCCAGGGTCTCCTCGGCCTGCTTGCGCAGGGACGTGGCGCGCTCGATGGCCTCCGTGCGCACACGGTCGCTGTCGGCGGCCGCGGCGGTCCGCAGCTCCTCCGCGTCGGCCTTCGCCTTGGCGAGCAGCTCCTCGGCGGACTTGGCCGCCTCCTCGATCTGCTGGACGACCTCGCGCCGGGCCTCGCCGCGGATCCGCTCACCCTCGGTGACCGCGTCGGCCCGCAGCTGCTCGGCCTCGCCGCGCAGACGGCGCGCCTCCTCCTGCAGCTCGACGGTCTTGGCGCGGTACTCCTTGGTGTCGTCCTTCGCCGTGCCCTTGAGCTGCTCGGCGATGTCGTGCGCCTCGGCACGCAGCCGGTCCGCCTCGGCCTCGGCCTCGGTGCGGATCCGCTCGGCCTCCTCGGTGGCGGCCTTCGTCGTCTCCTTGGCGTCCTTGGACGCCTTGTCGAGTACGTCCTCCGCCGTGCGGGCCGCCTTGGCGAGCTGGCCCGCGGTCTCCTCGGCGGTGATCGTGCGCGCCTTCTCGCCGGCGTCCTTGATCAACTGCTCGGCCTCGGCGCGGGCGTCGGCGACGAGCTGCTCGGCCTCGGACTTGGTGGCCTCGGCCTCCTTCGTGGCCTCCCCGACCAGGCGAGCCACCTGCTCCTTGGCGGTGCGCGTGCGCTGTTCGTTGGCGCCCTCGGCGGCCGACAGCTGTTTCGCCGCGAGGTCCTTCGCCTCGGCGACGACCTTGTCCGCCTCCGTGCGCGCCTCGCGCAGGGCCGTCTCGGCCTCCGCCATGCGCTGCTCGGCGGCCCGGCTCGACTCGGTCGCCTGGCGGCGCGCCTGCTCGGACTCGGTGGCCGTGGTGGAGCGCAGCTGCTCCGCGTGGTCGGTGGCCTCCTGCGCCTGCGTGGACGCGGCGTTCAGAAGGCGCTCGGCGTCCGTGCGGGCCCGGCGCAGGATCGTCTCGGCCTCGGCGCGGGCCGCCTCGGCGTCGCTCGACAGGCGCTGGCGGGCCTCGTCGGCCACGCGCTCGGCCTCGGCGCGGGCGGCGGCCAGGGCCTGGTCGGCCTCGGCGCGCGACTCGTCGAGCAGGCGGCGCGCCTGCTGCTCCGTGCGCGCCCGCAGCTGCTCGGCCCACGCCACGTTCTCGTTGACGTGCGACTCGACGGTCTGGCGGCGCTCGGACAGCTCCTGGTCGAGCTGCTGACGCCGTGACACCGCCTCGGAGTGCAGCTCGGACTGGAGCCTGGCCTGCTGCTCGGCGTGCTCCTGGAGGATCCGCTGGGTCTGCGCACGGGCGTCGCGCAGCTCCCGCTCGGCGTCCTGGCGCAGCTGATCGGCCTGGATCTGGGCATTACGGAGCAACTGCTCGGCCTGGTAGCCGATGTCCGCGCCGTCATAGGCAGGGCGGGACGCGAGGTTGCGGCGCGCCTCGTGCAGCTTGGCGCGCAACACCTCGACCTGGTAGCCGAGGTCTTCGGCGTGCTGAACAGCCTTCTCTCGCTCGGTCTTCAGCCGGTCCATCTCGGCCTCGAACCGCGAAAGATGGTCCGTCTCAGCCCGCGAGCTCTCTTGGCGTTCGTAGCCCCGCACTGCGCGGTCCCATCCGTCCCCTGGTCGCAAGTCTCTTCGTACGAGCCCTGTCCATCCGCCGAACGGGGCCCACGGGGAATGGTGTCAGATCAACAGCAGAGCATGGGCTGCTGCCCCGACGCTCGTCCCCCGAAACCCGGACCCCGGCAAGCGGCCGCCCAGCGTACGGACGACCGGCCGCCCCTACTTCGGACGGCCGACCCCAACCCTACCGGCCCAAGTATGCGGAGGTCAGTGCTCCGGTGACTCCTGGGCAGCCGAGGTGACGAGTTCGGTCAGCACTCCGTGACAGTCCTTGGGGTGCAGGAAGGTGATACGGGATCCCATGGAACCGATCCTGGGCTCCTCATAAAGGACACGTACGCCCTTTTCCTTGACCGCGGCGGCGTCGCCGTCCACATCCGCGGTGCCGAAGGCGATGTGGTGCACGCCCTCGCCGTTCTTCGCGAGCCATTTGCCCACGGCGGAGTCGTCGCGGGTCGGTTCGAGAAGTTGCAGGTAGGAGGCGCCGCCGTCACTCGTCTCATTGATCTTGAGCATGGCCTCGCGCACACCCTGCTCTTCGTTGACTTCGGTGTGGAACACCGTGAAGCCATAAGTCTCCCGGTAGAACTCGACGGTCTTGTCGAGGTCGAAACAGGCGATCCCGATGTGGTCGATTCGCGTCAGCATGTTTTAAGTGCAGCCCTTCCGGCGGTGATTACGCAACGTGCGCGCGATCACACCGAAGGCCCGGTGACGCGCGGCGTACCGCTCAGTACATTCAAGTAAACCCTCATTAACTCCTCCTCCCAAGGGGCCGTGGCACATGTCTGGAACGACCGGTACCACCTCAGTGATCGTCGCGGGCGCACGAACGCCCATGGGCCGCCTGCTCGGCTCCCTGAAGTCCTTCTCCGGCGCGGACCTGGGCGGTTTCGCGATCAAGGCCGCGCTCGACCGGGCCGGCATCGGCGGCGACCAGGTGCAGTACGTGATCATGGGGCAGGTCCTCACGGCCGGGGCAGGGCAGATCCCGGCACGTCAGGCCGCCGTCAAGGCGGGCATCCCGATGAACGTCCCCGCGCTCACCGTCAACAAGGTGTGCCTCTCCGGGCTCGACGCGATCGCGCTCGCCGACCAGCTGATCCGCGCGGGCGAGTTCGACGTCGTCGTCGCCGGCGGCCAGGAGTCGATGACCAACGCGCCGCACCTCCTCCCGAAGTCGCGCGAGGGCTTCAAGTACGGCGCCGTCGAGATGCTCGACTCCATGGCGTACGACGGCCTGACCGACTCCACCGAGAACATCGCCATGGGCGAGTCCACGGAGAAGCACAACACCCGCCTCGGCATCGCCCGCCCCGAGCAGGACGAGATCGCCGCCGCCTCCCACCAGCGGGCCGCGGCCGCGCAGAAGAACGGCATCTTCGAGGCCGAGATCACCCCCGTCGAGATCCCGCAGCGCAAGGGCGACCCGGTCCTGTTCTCCAAGGACGAGGGCATCCGCGGCGAGACGACCGTGGAGTCCCTGGGCAAGCTGCGCCCGGCCTTCACCAAGGACGGCACGATCACGGCGGGCACGTCCTCGCAGATCTCCGACGGTGCGGCGGCGGTCGTGGTGATGTCCAAGGCCAAGGCCGAGGAGCTGGGCCTGGCGTGGATCGCGGAGATCGGCGCGCACGGCAACGTGGCGGGCCCGGACAACTCGCTCCAGTCGCAGCCGTCGAACGCGATCCAGCACGCCCTGAAGAAGGAGGGCCTGGACGTCGCGGACCTCGACCTCATCGAGATCAACGAGGCCTTCGCCGCGGTCGCGGTGCAGTCAATGAAGGACCTCGGGGTGTCCTCGGAAAAGGTCAACGTCAACGGCGGTGCCATCGCCCTCGGCCATCCGATCGGCATGTCCGGCGCCCGCGTCGTCCTGCACCTCGCCCTCGAGCTGAAGCGGCGGGGCGGCGGCGTGGGCGCGGCCGCGCTGTGCGGTGGCGGCGGGCAGGGTGACGCGCTGATCGTGAAGGTGGCGAAGGCCTGACGCGCCCAGCGCGGGTAGGCCCTGTCCATCGTTACGCCTACGTCTACCTCTACGTCTACGTCTAGGAACGGAGCTGTCTGACATGCAGGACGTCCCCTCCCTGGTGGCACAGGCCCGCGAGGGCAGGCCACGGGCCGTGGCCCGGCTGATCTCACTGGTCGAGGGGGCGTCACCGCAGCTCCGCGAGGTCATGGCGGCGCTGGCTCCGCTGGCGGGGCACGCGTACGTGGTGGGCCTCACGGGGTCGCCCGGTGTCGGCAAGTCGACTTCGACGTCGGCGCTCGTGTCCGCGTACCGGCGGGCGGGCAAGCGGGTCGGCGTCCTCGCCGTCGACCCGTCGTCCCCGTTCTCCGGGGGCGCGCTGCTCGGTGACCGGGTCCGGATGTCGGAGCACGCCTCCGACCCCGGGGTCTACATCCGCTCGATGGCGACGCGCGGCCACCTCGGCGGCCTCGCGTGGTCGGCGCCGCAGGCGATCCGGGTCCTCGACGCGGCGGGCTGCGACGTCGTCCTCGTCGAGACGGTCGGCGTGGGCCAGTCCGAGGTGGAGATCGCCTCCCAGGCGGACACGTCGGTGGTCCTGCTCGCCCCCGGGATGGGCGACGGGATCCAGGCGGCGAAGGCCGGAATCCTGGAGATCGGCGATGTGTACGTCGTGAACAAGGCGGACCGGGACGGCGCGGACGCGACCGCGCGCGAGCTGAACCACATGCTGGGGCTCGGGGAGTCCCGCGCCGCGGGGGACTGGCGGCCGCCCATCGTGAAGACGGTGGCCGCGCGGGGCGAGGGGACCGACGAGGTCGTCGAGTCCCTGGAGAAGCACCGGGCGTGGATGGAGGAGCGGGGGGTCCTCGCGGAGCGCCGGGCGGCGCGGGCCGCGCGGGAGGTCGAGACGATCGCGGTCACGGCCCTGCGGGAGCGGATCGCGGATCTGCACGGGGACGCGAGGCTCTCCGCGCTCGCGGAGCGGATCGTCGCGGGGGAGCTTGATCCTTACTCGGCGGCGGATGAACTCGTGGAGAGCATTACCTCGGGCTGAGGGCTGGGCGATTCCGGGTGCCCGGGGCAACGCGGCTCCGCCGGCTCGGGCCGGCCTGCTTCGTTTGCGGGGCCTTCGCTGGCCTTGCGGCCGGGCGTGACGCCCTCGCCGGCCATGCGGCCGGGCTTGGTGCTGGCGCTGGCCTTGCGGGGGGCTGCGGTGTCTTTGCCCGTCTGCGGGCGGACTAGGCGCCGCTTCGCGGCGATTTTCTCCCGCCCGCCCACCCGAATACCCCGCGTCATCGGGTGGGTGGGCGGGGAAAACTCCGCCGCGAAGCGGGCGGCTTGGGCGGTTGCAACAGCAAGCGCCAGCAAGCGGCCCCGCAGAGAACCCGCGACAGCGAGCGCCCCCCACAGGGGCCCCGCAGTAGCAAGCAAGCGGCCCCGCATCGCCCCCGCGGCAGCGAGCCGTCCCGCATCGCCCCCGCGTCAGCGAGTCGCCCCGCATCACCCCCGCGTCAGCGAGCCGCCCCCGCACAGCCCCCGCGGCAGCGAGCCGCCCCGCAGGGGACTCTGCGGGGCGGCTCGCTGATGGGTGGGGACGGGGGAGTTATTAGTCGTCGGAGTCGTTGTCGTCGTCGTCCGAGTCGTTGTCGTGGCTGTCCGACTTGTCGGCCGTGACCTTGCCGGACTGCAGGTCGACCTTCCAGTCGGACTCCGCACCCTTGCCGGAGGCAGTCTCCGCCTCCCAGGCCTTGGCCGTACCGTCGTCGTCCAGGTCCACGGACGTCACCGTGCCCTTGGCGGCGGCAGCCTTCGCCGCGTCCTCGGCCGAGGTGGACGCACCCTTCAGGGCGGCGGCCACACGCCCGGCGTCGCCGTCCTCGTCCTGCTCGGTGTGCGAGCCGAGGACCTTGCCGGTGCCGGGGTCGACCTGCACGCTGTGCCACGTGCTGCTCTTGCCGAGCACGTCGACGTCCCAGACCAGACCGCCGTTGTCCTCGTCGTCCAGTTCGGCGGAGACCGCCGTACCGGACTGGCTCGCGAGGGCCGCCTTGATCGCGTCGGCCGCCGTCAGCTTGGCGGCCTTCACCTCGGCGGTGTTCTCCTTGGCGTCGTCCCGGTCGTCGTTGCGGTCGTCGTTCCGATCGTCGTCGTACCGGTCGTCGTCACGGTCGTTGTCCCGGTCGTCGTTCTTCAGCTGAACGCTCGACTTCTTCGCGGCGGCCGACGACTCGTCGTCGCCGCTGCTGGCGAGCGCTGTCGCGGTGCCGCCCCCGACGAGGGCCAGGGCTGCGACGGTGGCGATGACGATGTTGCGCTTCATGAGGGGTTCCTCCCGAGTCGGTGGCCCGCGGCCGATGGGCCGCTGCCGTTCGCTTTCGACAAGAACCAATCTGGCTGAACGACCCTGAAGCCAAGCTGAAGCCACCTGAAGAACTCTTCAGGTTCGCTCTGGGACCCTGAACGCATGCGCCTGTTGATCGTGGAGGACGAAAAGCGGCTGGCCCTGTCGCTCGCCAAGGGCCTGACGGCCGAGGGCTACGCCGTGGACGTCGTGCACGACGGCGTCGACGGACTGCACCGGGCGAGCGAGGGCACGTACGACCTGGTCATCCTTGACATCATGCTGCCCGGCATGAACGGCTACCGCGTCTGCTCCACCCTGCGCGCCGCCGGACACGACGTACCGATCCTGATGCTCACGGCCAAGGACGGGGAGTACGACGAGGCCGAAGGGCTCGACACGGGCGCCGACGACTACCTCACCAAGCCCTTCTCGTACGTCGTGCTCGTGGCCCGCGTGAAGGCGCTCCTGCGCCGCCGCGGCAACGCGGGCCCGTCCCCCGTCCACACCCTCGGCGACCTGAAGATCGACACCGCGGCACGCCGTGTCTTTCGCGCAGACGACGAGGTGACGCTCACCGCGAAGGAGTTCGCGGTCCTGGAGCAACTCGTCCTGCGCACCGGCGAGGTGGTCTCCAAGGGCGACATCCTCGAACACGTCTGGGACTTCGCCTACGAGGGCGACCCCAACATCGTCGAGGTGTACATCAGCGCCCTGCGGCGCAAGCTCGGGGCGCAGTTGATCAAGACGGTGCGCGGCGCCGGATACCGCCTGGAGACCCCCCGATGAAGCGCTTCTTCAGTTCCGTACGGGCCCGCGCCACGCTCGGCGCCAGCGTCGTCGTGGCCATCGCGCTGGTCGCCGCGGGCGCCGCCGTGCTGCTCTCGCTGCGCGCCAGTCTGACCGACCAGGCGGGCGGCCAGGCGGAGTCCGCGGCCCGCGGGGTGGCCTCGCAGCTCGCGGGCAACACGGCCTACGGCGATCTGGACCTGGACGACGAGGAACATCCGGTGCAGGTCGTCGACGGCAAGGGACGGCTCGTCGCCGCCACCGAGGACCTGGAGCGCATCAGCGGCACGGGCGTCGACGCCGTGAAGCCCGTGCGGGGGGCGACCACGCCCCCCAAGAGCCACGGCGACGACGACGGCGACGGCGAGAGCGAGGCCCCTGAAATGGGGGAGGTCTCCGACGACGAGCCGCGCCTCACCTCCGGCTCCGCCACCGTCGACGGCGAGACGGAGGACTACCGCTTCGCCGCGGTCGAGGTGAACACCGAGACGAAGGGCGATCTCACCGTCCACGCGGGCGCCTCGCTCGCCACACGGGAGAACGCGGTGTCCACGGCCCTGACGTCCATGCTCATCGGCTTCCCGGTGCTCCTGGCCGTGATCGCCGGGGTGACCTGGCTGGTGACGCGCCGCGCCCTGCGCCCGGTGGACGCGATCCGCTCCGAGATGGCGGAGATCACCGCGTCCGAGGACCTCGCGCGCCGCGTGCCCGAGCCGGACACGCACGACGAGATCGCCCGCCTCGCCACGACCACGAACGAGACGCTCGCCGCCCTGCAGACCTCGGTCGAACGCCAGCGCCGCTTCGTCGCCGACGCCTCGCACGAACTGCGCAGCCCCATCGCCTCCCTGCGCACGCAGCTCGAAGTGGGAGCGGCGCACCCGGAGTTGCTGGACGTCCATGGCGCGGTCGAGGACACCGTACGGCTTCAGGAACTGGCCGCCGATCTGCTCCTGCTCGCCCGCCTGGACGCGGGCGAGAAGCCGGGCGAGGGCCATGTGGACCTGGCGGCCCTGGCGCGCGAGGAGCTCTCGCAGCGCACCCGGGACCGCGCCGACGTCCGTATGGATCTCAAGAACGCCGAAGTGGCCGGATCGCGCGGCCAGTTGGCGCGCGTGCTCGGCAATCTGGTGAACAACGCGCAGCGCCACGCGAGCTCGCACGTCACGGTCGCCACCCGCTCCGACGGCGGGTGGGCGGTCCTTGAGGTCGCCGACGACGGCGACGGTGTGCCGCAGGGCGAACGCGACCGGATCTTCGAGCGCTTCGTCCGCCTCGACGACGCCCGCACCAGGGATGACGGCGGGGCGGGGCTCGGCCTGGCCATCGCGCGCGACGTCGCCGCGCGCCACGGCGGGACCCTCACGGTCCGGGAGGCTCCCGGCGGGGGAGCGCTCTTCGAGCTCAGGGTCCCGGCCGCTGGCCGGTGAGGGCGGTACGGGTCAGGGCTTGCCCCGCTGGGAGCGGAGGTGTTCCGCGATCGGGGTCAGGGCCTTGTGGAGTTCGCCGAGTGCTTCGGGTGAGATCAGGTCGACGAAGTGCCGGCGGACGGAGTCCACGTGGTGCGGGGCGACGCGCTGCATGGTTTCCATGCCCTCGTCCGTGAGCACGGTGTAGAGCCCGCGCCGGTCGGACTCGCAGTTCTCCCGGCGGACCAGGCCCGCGTTCTCCATGCGGGTGATCTGATGGGACAGGCGGCTCTTGGACTGCAGCGTGGCGGCCGCGAGGTCGCTCATACGCATCCGCTTCTCGTCCGATTCGGAGAGATGCACGAGGATGTCGTAGTCGTTCATGGTCAGGTTGAACGGCTGGAGGTCTTTCTCGAGCTGATAGGTCAGCATCCTGTTGACCTCCACGTGGGTGCGCCAGGCGCACTGTTCCTCGTTGGTCAGCCACTGCGGGGCCGTCTCGGTCTCCATGGAATCGATTCTACCTAAGAAGTTGAAAGGTGAACGAATGTCGGTGTGTGACGCGTGCCTCTTGCCCCCCTGGTGACGGAGGGGCACAGACGTTCGCCGTCACACTCTGCAGACTACCGCTCACAGGCCGAAGCGACGCTGGAGGTCCCCCAGTTGTCCGGGAAGGCGCGGTTGCCCCGGCTGCTGTCCGTGTTGGCCGTGTTGGCCGTGTTGGCCGTGCTGCCCCGGTGTGCCCTGACTCCCCGGCACCCCCGCCTGCTGCGGCAGCGCACCCGTCGCCTGCTCGGCCATGAGCGCCTCCGAGGACTGCAGGAGCACCGTGCCCGCCCCCACGAACTCGAACTGATGCTCCTCGCCCGAAGTTCCGCCGATCCCCGTCAGTGCCCGCACGCCCCCGATGACTCCGGTCAGATATCCGTGGTCGTAGTGATGGCAGGGCGAGGGGCAGTCGGCCCAGCCGACCAAGGCCTGCGGATCGACCCGGATCGGCGGTTCCATGAAGACCACCGGGCCGTTCGACGCGGCCACGAACTTCCCGGTCCCGATCAGGGTCAGGAAGCCCGGAACGATGGACTGCTTCAGCGCGAGAGTTGGCTGAAAAGCGAGGAGGTTGCCGGAGCGAATGGTCAGGTTGCCGTCTTCGAGGTCGTACGAATTCACGTCGAAGGCCCGGTCGGCGAGGAGCATCTTGCCCTGGCCGTCGGCCACGACCCAGTCGCTCGCGTGCAGGGGCGAATGGAAACTCGTGCGCACCAGGCGGTCCAGGCGGCCGTGCCCGATGCCGTTGAACTCGACCGACCCGTAGTAGGCGATCATCTTGCCCTTCTGCAGGAACCACTGGCTCCCCTTCAGTTCCACGCAGAAGGTGTACGCGTTCACGCTGTCGTCGCTCGGCAGCGTCATCGGGTCGAGGACCGCGGGCGCTCCCGCGGGCCCCATGGGCACTGAGGGGTTCACAGCTTCTCCTCCGACGCCTGGACGTACACCGCACCGCTCCCGGACAGCTCCAGCTGGAAGGCCTCGCCCGAGCCCCGCCCCACCATGTCGCGCCAGCCGAGCGCGGCGGAGAGTTTGTTGCGCACGTCGCCGTGGTGCGCCACATAGGCCTGCGGGTCGACATGGACCGGGCGCTGCGGGGTGATCGGCACCTCGATGACGCCGCCGTGCGCCATGACGGCGACCGCGCCCTGCCCTTTGAGGGTGGTCGTGAAGAGGCCCTGTCCGGTGACCTGGCCGCGGACCATGCCCATGACGCCGCCCTGGGAGCCCATGAACATCGTGCCCTGCTGGAGCGTCCCGTCGAAGGCGAGCAGCCGGTCCGCCTCCACATAGAGGGTGTCTCCGGTGAGGCTGATCACCTGGATGTGGTGGCCGCCGTGCCCGAAGAGGACCGTGCCGCTGCCTTCGACGGTCATCAGGGGCGTCGCTTCGTTCGCGACGCGGCGGCCGATCATGGAGGCCAGGCCGCCCTGCCCGCCCTGGACGTTCGGGGTGAAGGCGACGTCCCCCTTGTACGCCAGCATGGCGCCGCGCTGGCTGAACAGCCGCTGGCCCGGCAGGACGGTCGCCTCGACCATCTTCGAGTTGATCTCCCGGAAGGGCATGTCAGACGTCCCCCGCGATCGTCGTCCGCTCGCTGGGCTGGACATAGACAAGCCCCTCGCCCTCGAAGCGGATCTGGAAGGCCTCGCCGCCGCCCTCGCCCAGCAACGTACGGAAAGTGACGCCCGACTGGAGGTTCTGGCGGAGGTCCCCCTGGTGCGCGACATACGCCCCCGGGTCCACCGTCAGCGGATACTGCCTGCTGACCCGCAGCACCACCGCGGGGCCGTCGGACATGATCGCCGCCTGGCCCGAGCCCTCCACGGTCGTGGTGAACAGGCCGTTGCCCTGAGAGGCACCGCGGACGCCGGTGAAATGGGTGCCGGTGCGCAGACCCGCGTCCGTGCACAGGAGATTGCCGGCCTCGACGAAGAGCTTCTCGCCGTGCAGCGCCACGAGGTTGATCTCGGTGGCCCGGTCGGCGAACCAGCAGGTGCCGTGCCCCTTCACCTCCATCACCGTCATCTGCTCGCCGGTGAGGCGGCGGGTCACCATGCCCCGCACGCCCTCGCCACCGCCGGTCATCTTCTTGAAGGCCATCCGGCCGTCGTACGCGACCATCGAGCCGTTCTTCGCCTTGACGGCGTCGCCGGACATGTCCACGGCGAGCACCCTGCTGCCTTGCAGTCGGAACGTTGCCACGTATCGACGGTAGCCGTCGGATATGGGGTCGGAACAGGGCATCGGCCCCTGAGCGAATCCCGAGAACACCCCGATGTCACAATGGGGGTCGCTTGTGCGCGCATTCACAAGATCGATGCCGCCGGGCGGCCCGCCCCCTCGCTCCCGCCTCACACCGAAGGTGATCCGTGGACATCAAGACCGCTTCCGCACTCCGCCGCCTCCGTCTGGTCTCGGCCCCCGAGGCCGTCTCCTTTCTGCTCCTGATCGTCTGCTCGGTGCTGAAGCGGACCACGGAATTCAACGCCGTCCCGGTGATGGGCATGGTCCACGGCGTGCTCTTCGTGCTGTACGTGCTCTTCTGGCTCGACGCCTGGAACCGCACGAAGTGGAACGTGAAGACGGCCGCCCTCTACTTCGTCCTCTCCGTCCTGCCGGCCGGCGGTTTCTTCGCCGAGCGCAAGCTGAAGCGTGAGGCCGAGGCCGCCGTGATCGCCTCGCGTGCCCGCCGCGAAGGGGTCGTCAGCGCATGATCGTCGCCTTCTCCGTGACCCCGCTCGGCGTCGGCGAGGATGTGGGCGAGTATGTCGCCGACGCGGTCCGTGTCGTCCGTGAGTCGGGCCTGCCCAACCGGACCGACGCGATGTTCACCTCCGTCGAGGGCGAGTGGGACGAGGTGATGGACGTCGTCAAGCGCGCCGTCGCGGCGGTCGAGGCGCGGGCGCCGCGGGTCTCCGTCGTCATGAAGGCGGACATCCGCCCCGGAGTGACGGACGGGATGACGTCGAAGGTCGAGACGGTGGAGCGCCACCTCTCCGAGTAGCCGCCCTTGCCGCGGCCCCCGTACCGCGGCCCCCGTACCGCAGCCCCGTACCGCGACTCCCGAATCGCGCCCCCGCACACCGAGAAGCCCCCGCCGGTCACCGACCGGCGGGGGCTTTCTTCATGATCTGGAAGCCCGGCCGCACCGCAACTCCAGCAAAACCGCTCAGGGTAAAACCCCTCACACGGACGCATCCGGTTCGACACGCCGACAAAACTCCACTTTTGTATGGATATCGGCTAGTTCTCATCTGAACCTGCCTGAGCCAGATCACCCACGACCTGGAGGCGCTGTGCGGCCGGAGGGCTACGACTACGACACCCACAGCACACTCGCCGGTCCGCTCACCGAGCCGGACGACGGCGACCGCTATCGGGTGCAGTACAAAAAGCTTCTCTCCAGTGAGCCCCACCGAATACGGGCCGTCATCCTGATGACACTCGCGCCCGTGCTCACCGGCCTCCTGCTCGTGTACCTCGTGTGGCCGACGCACTGGACGGAACGCGAGGGCGCCGACCGCTGGCTCATCGGTCTCGACGTCACGATGCTCGTCGCGATCGGTCTGATCGAGCTCTTCATGCTCGTCAACGTCATCTCGATCGCCCACGCGACGATGGTGGCCAGGGACCCGATTCCGGTCACCCCCGAACCGGGCACCCGCGTCGCCTTCCTCACGACGTACGTACCGGGCAAGGAACCCCTCGGCATGGTCCGCGCCACCCTCGAAGGCGCCATGCGGATACGGCACACCGGACCGCTCGACGTCTGGCTCCTCGACGAGGGCGACAACGACGACGCCAAGGCGCTCTGCGCGGAACTCGGCGTACGCCACTTCACCCGCAACGGCGTCCCCGAGTGGAACCGCGAGAAGGGCGTCCACAAGGCCCGCACCAAGCACGGCAACTACAACGCCTGGCTCGCGATGCACGGCGACGCGTACGACTTCTTCGCCTCCGTGGACACCGACCACGTACCGCTCCCCAACTTCCTGGAGCGGATGATGGGCTACTTCCGGGACCAGGACGTGGCGTTCGTCGTCGGACCCCAGGTGTACGGGAACTACGACAGCCCCGTCACCAAGGCCGCCGAATCCCAGCAGTTCCTCTTCCACGCCCTGATCCAGCGCGCCGGCAACTGCTACCGCGCACCCATGTTCGTCGGCACCAACAACGTCGTCCGTATCCAGGCGCTCCGCCAGGTCGGCGGCCTGTACGACTCCATCACCGAGGACATGGCGACCGGCTTCGAGCTGCACCGCCACAAGAACCCCGCCACCAGGCGCCACTGGCGGTCCGTCTACACCCCGGACGTGCTCGCCGTCGGCGAGGGCCCCGCCTCCTGGACGGACTTCTTCACCCAGCAGATGCGCTGGTCGCGCGGGACGTACGAGACGCTGTTCAAGCAGTTCTGGAAGGCACCGTTCACGATGCCGCCCGGCCGCCTCTTCTCGTACACGATGATGCTCGTCTACTACCCCATGACGGCGGTCAACTGGCTGCTCGGCGTGCTGAGCTGTGTCCTCTTCCTCTGGTTCGGGGCGTCCGGCACCCAAGTCGCCGCATCGGTCTGGCTGATGCTCTACAGCGACGCGGCGGCGCTCCAGATCGGCCTCTACCTCTGGAACCGGCGCCACAACGTCTCCCCGCACGAACCGGAGGGCTCCGGAGGCCTCGCGGGCATGGCGATGTCCGCGCTCTCCGCACCCATCTACGCCAAGTCGCTCGGCGCCGCCCTCGTACGCCGCCCGAGCCGCTTCGTGGTCACCCCCAAGGGCGGCGACGCGAGCCCGGACCGGGTGCTCACCTTCCGGATCCACCTCTTCTGGGCGGCGGTTCTCTCCAGCTCGCTGGTCGCCTCGTTCGTCCTCGGCCACACCCACGTGGCGATGCGCACCTGGGCCGTCCTCGCCATGGTCATCTCGCTCGCCCCGATCGCGATCTGGAGCTTCACGCTGCTCAGGGAGCACCGGGCACGCAAGGCACGCGGCGAGGTCCGCGAGCGGGCGCGCAGGCGCGGCAGGCAGGACGCGGAAGGCCTGGCGACCGCAGGCGCGAGCGCGGACGGCGAACCGGAGCCGGCATTCGCCACCGGTACGACGACAGGAGGTAACTGACCCATGGTGTACCGGCCCTCCCAGCGGACCAAGAAGACACTCCTCGGCGTCGGCGCGGGCGCGCTGCTCGTCGGACTCAACGCACCGGCGGCACTCTCCTTCGCCGAGGAGAAGTACCACGCGTACAAGATCGCCCAGCCCGGCTACAAGGCCAAGTACGGCTCCTGGAAGCAGATCGGCATCCCCGAGGAGTTCCGCACCAACGCCATCCACGCCGCGCTCCTGCACACCGGGAAGGTCCTGATCGTCGCGGGCTCCGGCAACGAGCAGAAGAAGTTCGACGCCGGGTCGTTCGACACGATCCTGTGGGACCCGAAGAAGGACACCTTCAAGAAGGTCGCGACCCCGGAGGACTTCTTCTGCTCCGGCCACGCCCAGCTCCCCGACGGCCGCCTCCTGGTGGCGGGCGGCACGGCGCGCTACGAACTCCTCGACGGCGAGGTCAACCGCGCAGGCGGCGGCATGCGCGTCAAGAACGAGAACCCCGACAAGCCCCTCGTCCTGAAGAAGGGCACCCGTTTCCGCTCGCCGTCGGGCGTCGAGTACGTCAGCAAGTTCGACGTGAAGGTCCCCAAGGCCAAGCGGGACTACGAGATCACGTACACCAAGTCCGGTGTCATGAAGCCCTGGAAGACCACGGTCAAGGCGAGCGAGACGCGCGTCTTCGTGGAAGGCGCCAGGGACGGCGAGGAGTTCGTCACCAAGAAGTCCGCGCAGTACGAGATCGAGGGCCTCACCGGCAAGGACGCGGACAACGCCTACGGGATCGCCGAGAAGATCACCATGGACAAGCAGGACTTCCAGGGGATCAGGGCGGCGTACGAGTTCGACCCCAAGGCCGAGAAGTACATCCCCGTGGAGCCCATGGAGAAGGCCCGCTGGTACCCCACGCTCGTCGGCCTCGACGACGGCAAGGTGCTCGCGGTCTCCGGCCTCGACGACGTCGGCATGATCGACCCCGGCGACAACGAGATCTACGACCCGAAGACCAAGAAGTGGACCGACGGTCCCAAGCGCTACTTCCCGACCTATCCCGCGCTCTTCCTCACCAAGGGCGGCAAGCTCTTCTACCCGGCGTCGAACGCGGGCTACGGGCCCGCCGACAAGGGCCGCGCCCCCGGCCTGTGGGACCTGAAGACCAACAAGTTCGACAAGATCCCCGGCCTCGTCGACCTCGACCAGACCGAGACGTCCGCGTCCGTCCTGCTGCCCCCGGCACAGGACCAGAAGGTGATGATCCTGGGCGGCGGAGGCGTCGGCGAGTCCGAGAAGGCGACCCCGCGCACGGCCGTGGTGGACCTCAAGGAGAAGAACCCCGCCTTCAAGACCGGGCCCGATCTGCCGCAGGGCACCCGCTATCTGAACAGCGTGATCCTGCCGGACGACTCGGTGTTCACGTCCAACGGCTCCGGCGACTACCGCGGCCGCGGCGGGAGCAACATCCACAAGGCGCAGTTCTACGACCCCAAGAGCAACAGCTTCCGCACGGCGGCCTCCCCCGAAGTGGGCCGCAACTACCACTCGGAGGCGCTGCTCCTGCCCGACGGGCGGGTCGTCACCTTCGGTTCGGACCCGCTCTACGACAACCGGCAGAACACCAAGCTCGGCCACTTCGAGCAGCGCATGGAGGTCTTCACGCCGCCCACGCTGCACAAGGCGGGCGAGAACCGTCCGGTCCTCGGCGAGGGCCCTGAGGAGCTCGCGGCGGACGGCCGCGCGACGTTCCGCACCGAGCACCCCGGCAAGATCGCCTCGGCCCGTCTGATGCGCCCCAGCGCGGTGACGCACACGACGGACGTCGAGCAGCGGTCGATCGCGCTGGGGCTCACCAAGGGCAAGGGCGAGGTGACGGTGGACGTGCCCAGGCAGGACACCGCCCTCGTGCCGCCGGGCTGGTACATGCTGTTCGTGACGGACCAGGACGGCTCGTCGTCAGAGGCGAAGTGGATCCACGTGAAGTAGCCGGATTCCCTCGACCGGATTCCCTCGACCGGATTCCCTTGGACCGTGCGGTCAGGCGGCCTTGGCGTTGCGCGCGAGACCGAGCGCGTAGTCGGGCCACCACTGGCCCGCCGCCGGGCCGCCCCTGCACGGTCCGTCCGAGTCGCCGGGCCGCTTGATCCACAGGACCGCGTCGAGCAGCGCCTCGCCGGTCTTGTCCGTGGGCGGGGTGCCCAGGCCGCGGCCCGGCGGATTGCACCAGGCGTCCTCGCGGTCACCGGCGAGCGGGCCCTTGCCGTTGCGGCTGGTGTCCATCACGAAGTGCTTGCCGCCGACCGTCCCCGAGAGGCTGCGGCCGTACGCCTTGATGGTCTCGTCGCTCTGGAAGTTCGACACGTTCAGCGAGAAGCCGTCCGCCCGGGCGATCCCGGCCTGCGTGAGCGGTTCGGTGAGCTTGTCCGCCTGGTCGATCCACCCCGGATTGCCCGCGTCCAGATAGACCTTCACGCGGGGCTGCCGCTTGAGCCGCTCGATCGCCTCGGAGAGCAGCGAAGTCCGCTCGGCGTGGTACTCGGCGGGCGTGCAGCCGTCCACGATGTGCGCGATGGCGTCCGGCTCCAGGATGACGACCGCGGACTTGTCGCCGATGGCGCCGGCGAACGTGTCGATCCACTGCCGGTAGAAGTCCGAGCTGTGCGCGCCGCCCGCGGAGTGCTGGCCGCAGTCGCGGTGCGGGATGTTGTACGCGACGAGCACGGCGGTGCGCTCGCTCTGCGCGGCGCCGTCGACGGCCGCCTTGATGTCGGGGGCCGGGTCGTCGCCCGCGGGCCACACCGCCATGGGCTGCTCGGAGATCCGCTTCAGCGCGTCGGCGTCCTGGGTGCGGCCCTCCTGCTCCCACTGCTTGACCTGCCGTGCGGCGGCGCTCTCCGGGTCCACCCAGAAGGCGCTCTGCGGGGCCTTCTCGGCGGCGCCGGTGGTGGCGCCCGCCTCGGCGGCCGTCCGCTCCTTGCCCTTGGAGCCGGAGTCGGCGGAGCACCCTGCCGTGAGTCCGATGGCCGCGAGGGCCGTGAGTGCGGTGAACGTACGGAGCAGCCGGTGCATCCAGCCCCCTTGGGCGACGGGTGGGCCGCAATCGTTACATAACGGTCCAATCACCCATGGTTACGACACCGGGGCCTGACCCGGTCAGCTGCCGACCGGGCCGGGCTCCGTCAGCTGCCGCCGCTCGCCAGCGCGATGCCCAGCGGCGTGCGCTCGTAGAGCACCTGATGCCCGTACCGCCGCGAGACAAGGAGCCCCGCGCCCCGCAAGGCGCCCAGGTGCGCGGAGACCGACGAGGGGGCGAGCCCCAGGCGGTGCGCGAGCGCGGAAGTGGTGGCCGGCTCGGCGAGCGCGGCCAGGACGGCGGCCCTGCCCCGCCCCAGGAGCCGTACCAGCGCCTCGGACGTACGGTCGCTCGGCTCGGTCCAGAGCCCCGCGATGCCCCGGGCGGGATAGACCAGGGTCGGCTGCCACGGCGGATCGTGGCCGCCCACCACGTCCGGCCAGGCGAAGACACTGGGCATCAGGACCAGGCCCTGCCCCGCCAGATGCCGCACATGGTCGTCCCGCCGCGCGACGGTCAGAGTCTCCGCGGCCCAGGTGAACCTCGGGTCGAGCTCGGCGACCAGGGCGCCGAGGCCCACCTCCGCGAGCCGCCGCGAATGGAAGGCGACGTCCGCCTCCAGGAGCGCGCGCAGCCGGGGCCAGTCCGGCTCGACCAGGGTGTGCCAGGCGGCTTCCATGGCATCGGCGAGATCCCGCACCGCCCGCGCGGGATCGGCGAGCAGCGTCCGCCCCAGCGGTGAATCGGCGGCCCCCGCGGTGCTTGCGAGCGCCCGCGCAAGCTCGTCCCGCGCGGAAGCGGGGTCGGCCGCGCGCACGGCCGCGATCTCCTCCTCGAAGGTGGCGGCGGGGCCGATGGGGGGCGGGCCGATGAAGTCCGGGCTGTAGCCGCGCGACGGCATGAGCAGCCACAGCGCGCCGAGTTCGAGCCCGGCACTCGCCCCGCGGATCCGCCGCAGCCACTGCGGGTGGTACCCGTGCCGGTCGGGCCGCTTCAGGGTGCGTACGGCCTCCTGCGTCTCCCACAGCGGCGACACCGCGAACCGGCAGCGCAGGAGATCGTCCGGCCCGAAATGCAACCGGTTCGGCACGCCCCCACCTCCCCCTATGACCGCCAGGCCCGGTGATTCGCCTGGAACCGAAACTCTAGGGCGAGGGGCACGCGCGCGTGCAGGGTGCGGGCATGCCCGAAGAGAACCCCCCTACCACCGACCCCACTGCCGTACCCGCCCCCGAACCCACTGCCGCGCCCGCCCCCATGACCGCCCCCGAACCCACCGGCTACCTCCGCCTCTTCACGATCCGCGAGTTCCGCGCCGTCTTCCTCGCCCACGCCTTCTCGCTGCTCGGCGTCGTCGTCAGCGAGGTCGCGCTCACCGTGCTCGTCTACGGGCTCACCGGCTCACCGCTGCTCAGCGCACTCACCTTCGCGCTCGGGATGCTGCCCTATCTCGTCGGCGGGACCCTGCTCTCCGGGATCGCCGACCGCTATCCGGCGCGGCGGGTGCTCGTCCTGTGCGACGTGGTGTGTGCCGGATGCGCCGCCCTCATGGCCCTGCCCGCCACGCCCGTCTTCGGGCTGCTCGCGCTGCGGTGCGTCATCGCCGTCGTCTCGCCCGTGTTCAACGGGACGCGCATGGCGACCCTCACCGACATCCTCGGCGACGGCGACCTGTTCGTCCTCGGGCGCTCCCTGCTGCGGATCGTCTCGCAGAGCTCCGTGCTCGTCGGGTTCGGGCTCGGCGGCGTCCTGCTCACCGTCGTCCCGCCGCGCGGGGCGCTCCTCATCACCGTCTGTACGTTCGCCGTCTCCGCGCTGCTCCTGCGGTGCGGGACGAAGCGCAGGCCCGCGCGCGGGGGCGCGGACACCGCGCTGATGAAGTACTCGCTCAGCGGCACGCGCCACGTGCTCGGCGACCGGCGGATCAGGGCGCTGCTGCTCCTCCTGTGGGCGCCGCCCATGTTCATGGTCGCCCCGGAGGCGCTGGCCGCCCCCTACGCGGACCAGATCGGCGTCGGCGTCGCGGGCGTCGGCCTCCTGATGTGCGCACTGCCGGTCGGCACGATCGCGGCGGAGCTGTACGCCGGGTCCGCGCTCTCCGCGGCCGGCCGGGCCCGCATCGCCCTGCCGCTCGCCTCCCTCACGCTCCTGCCGCTCACGGTGTACGCCGTCACGCCGGGGCTCCTGTGGGCGATGCTCGCCCTCGCGCTCGCCGGTGCCGGATCCGCGTACACCCTGGGCGTCGACCGGTGGTTCGTCGACGCGGTGCCCGAGGAGCTGCGCGGGCGGGCCATGACCGTGCACACGGCGGGGCTCATGACGATCCAGGGCGTCGGGATGGCGCTCGCCGGGCTCGCGGCGGAGTTCTTCGCGGTGAGCACCGTCGTCACGGCGGCGGGCGTCATCGGCACGGTCTGCTGCCTCGCGCTCGCGGCCGAGGCCCGCGCCACGCACCGTACGACCCGGCGCGAACCCGCCGATCCACGGGAACAATCGACCGAATTGCGAGACGGGGCTGACCACCATGTGACCGGCGGGTAAGGTCTTTGGCGTGCCGAAGCCGCTCAGCCTTCCCTTCGATCCCATCGCCCGCGCCGACGAGCTCTGGAAGCAGCGCTGGGGATCCGTACCGGCCATGGGCGCGATCACCTCGATCATGCGGGCGCACCAGATCCTGCTCGGCGAGGTCGACGCGGTCGTCAAGCCGTACGGGCTGACCTTCGCGCGGTACGAGGCGCTGGTCCTTCTCACGTTCTCGCAGGCGGGCGAGTTGCCGATGTCCAAGATCGGCGAGCGGCTCATGGTCCACCCCACATCCGTCACCAACACCGTCGACCGCCTGGTCAAGTCCGGCCTCGTCGACAAGCGCCCCAACCCGAACGACGGGCGCGGCACGCTCGCCTCCATCACGGAGAAGGGCCGCGAGGTCGTCGAGTCGGCCACCCGCGAGCTGATGGCCATGGACTTCGGGCTCGGTGTGTACGACGCCGAGGAGTGCGCGGAGATCTTCGCGATGCTGCGGCCCCTGCGGGTGGCGGCGGAGGATTTCGAGGAAAAGGGCTGAGTAGGCGCGCTAACGTTTTCGCGGGTCAGCGCGTTGTCCCCGCCGCAGCGGGGATGGTCCGACCATGCAGGTGCACAGCACAAGAAGCATGATGTGCTCCCCGCCGCTGCGGGGATTTTTCGGGCGGTTACGCTCGTAGCCATGAAATCCAGCGTGCTGACCCGGTACCGGGTGATGGCCTACGTCACCGCCGTCATGCTCCTCATCCTGTGCGCCTGCATGGTGGCAAAGTACGGCTTCGACAAGGGCGAGGGTCTGACGCTGGTCGTCTCCCAGGTCCACGGCGTGCTCTACATCATCTACCTGATCTTCGCCTTCGACCTGGGCTCCAAGGCGAAGTGGTCCTTCGGGAAGCTGCTCTGGGTGCTCGTATCGGGCACGATCCCCACGGCCGCGTTCTTCGTCGAGCGCAAGGTCGTGCGTGAGGTCGAGCCGCTGATCGTCGACGGCTCCCCGGCCACCGCGAAGGCGTAACCGCACCGCCACGGACAGGTCCGTGGCGGTGAGCCATCGACATTTACTAGGACGTCCTAGTAAATTCGAAGGTATGGACGCTGACGCCATCGAGGAGGGCCGCCGTCGCTGGCAGGCCCGGTACGACACCGCGAAGAAGCGCGACGCGGATTTCACCACGCTCTCCGGCGACCCGGTCGAGCCGGTCTACGGGCCACGCCCCGGGGACGCCTATGAGGGATTCGAGCGGATCGGATGGCCCGGCGAATACCCCTTCACGCGCGGACTCCACCCCACCGGCTACCGCGGCCGGACCTGGACCATCCGCCAGTTCGCCGGCTTCGGCAACGCCGAGCAGACGAACGAGCGCTACAAGATGATCCTGGCCGCGGGCGGCGGCGGACTCTCCGTGGCCTTCGACATGCCGACCCTGATGGGCCGGGACTCCGACGAGCCCCAGTCCCTCGGCGAGGTCGGTCACTGCGGGGTCGCCATCGACTCGGCCGCCGACATGGAGGTCCTGTTCAAGGACATCCCGCTCGGTGACGTCACGACGTCGATGACGATCTCCGGACCCGCCGTCCCCGTCTTCTGCATGTATCTCGTCGCCGCCGAACGGCAGGGCGTCGACCCGGCCGTCCTGAACGGCACGCTCCAGACGGACATCTTCAAGGAGTACATCGCGCAGAAGGAGTGGCTCTTCCAGCCCGAGCCGCACCTGCGCCTCATCGGCGACCTGATGGAGCACTGCGCGCGCGACATCCCCGCGTACAAGCCCCTCTCGGTCTCCGGCTACCACATCCGCGAGGCCGGGGCGACGGCCGCGCAGGAGCTCGCGTACACCCTCGCGGACGGCTTCGGGTACGTCGAGCTCGGCCTGAGCCGCGGCATGGACGTGGACGTCTTCGCGCCCGGCCTCAGCTTCTTCTTCGACGCGCACCTGGACTTCTTCGAGGAGATCGCGAAGTTCCGAGCCGCGCGCCGGATCTGGGCCCGCTGGATGCGCGACGTGTACGGCGCGCGGACCGACAAGGCCCAGTGGCTGCGCTTCCACACGCAGACGGCGGGCGTCTCGCTGACGGCCCAGCAGCCGTACAACAACGTCGTACGGACCGCCGTCGAGGCCCTGTCCGCGGTGCTCGGCGGCACGAACTCCCTGCACACGAACGCTCTCGACGAGACCCTCGCCCTGCCGAGCGAGCAGGCCGCCGAGATCGCGCTGCGCACGCAGCAGGTGCTCATGGAGGAGACGGGCGTCGCCAATGTGGCCGACCCGCTCGGCGGCTCCTGGTACGTCGAGCAGCTCACCGACCGCATCGAGGCCGACGCCGAGAAGATCTTCGAGCAGATCAAGGAGCGGGGGCGCCGCGCCCACCCGGACGGGCAGCACCCGATCGGGCCGATCACCTCGGGCATCCTGCGCGGCATCGAGGACGGCTGGTTCACCGGGGAGATCGCCGAGTCGGCGTTCCAGTACCAGCAGGCCCTGGAGAAGGGCGACAAGCGGGTCGTGGGCGTCAATGTCCACCACGGCTCCGTCACCGGCGACCTGGAGATCCTGCGGGTCTCCCACGAGGTCGAGCGGGAGCAGGTCAAGGTGCTTGGTGCTCGCCGCTCGGCGCGGGACGATGCTCGGGTGCGGGCCTCGCTGGATGCCATGCTGGCCGCTGCGCGGTGCGGTACGAACATGATTGCCCCCATGCTGGAGGCGGTGCGGGCCGAGGCGACCCTCGGGGAGATCTGCGGGGCGCTGCGGGATGAGTGGGGGATCTATACCGAGCCGCCGGGGTTCTAGCTCGGGATTGTGCGGTGTGTGGGGAGCTGCGGGCCGTTTGTGGCTGGTCGCGCAGTTCCCCGCGCCCCTGAAAGGCCCCTGCGGGCCCTTTCGGGGCCCGCTTGGAACCCGACTGAAATTGATGGGTGTCAGATGCACGGGGCTGGGTAGGCGCCGCCCGTCCAAACGTCCTGCCCCTGGAGTCACCCTGTGTCACCCGTGAGCCTGCCCGGCCCCACTCGTACCGCCGTGATCGCCATCGGAGCCGCCACGCTCACGCTGCTCGGTGCGCTGACGGTGTACGGATCGGGTGAGGTCAGCGCGAGCCCGCCCGCGGAGCCGAAGGTCCAGGACACCTTCGACTCGCTCGGCCCCGCGGTGCACGCGGCGAAGCTCTCGAACGGCCGGACGGCTCACTACTCCGACACGGGGAACAAGAAGGGCAAGCCCGTCCTCTTCATCGGCGGCACCGGCACGAGCGCCCGTGCCGCGCACATGACGGACTTCTTCAGGTCGACCCGCGAGAACCTGGACCTGCGCCTCATCTCCGTCGAGCGCAACGGCTTCGGCGACACGGAGTACGACGAGAAGCTGGGCAAGGCGGACTTCGCCGACGACACCCTCGAAGTCCTCGACAAGCTCGGCGTGGACGACGTGAGCGTGATCGCCATCTCGGGCGGCGGACCCTACGCGGCGGAGCTCGCCGGGCGCGCCCCCGAGCGCGTCTCGGCCCTGCACCTGGCGGCGGCCCTGCCGCCCTACGGCACGAAGCCCGAGTACTGCTCGATGTCCGACGACGAGCTCGCCGACACCGTGAAGGACTCCATCAAGGACCCGCGCAAGTGGTGGGCCTTCCCCGACGACAGCCCCGTGAAGTCGATACCGGGCTTCGCCGACACGGCGTACGAGGAAGGCGCGCGCACCTACAACCAGCGCGGCCAGCAGGCCGACCCCGCGCCGCAGGTGCACGAGCAGAAGCTGTACTGCGGGCGGCCGGGTCCGGACCTGAAGAAGCTCGACGCCCCGGTCTATCTCTACGGCGGCAAGAAGGACACGACCGTCCCGCCGGCGACCCTCAAGACCTGGCAGGACGCGCTGCCCGGCAAGGCGAAGGTGCGCACGTACGCGGACTCCGGGCACGACGTGCAGTACCGCCACTGGGACCAGATCCTCGTCGACCTGGCCGGACACGGTGACCGCACGGTCGTCTGCCGCGGCAAGCACACGCGCGTCCTGCCCGCGGGGGAAGCGGACCGCCTCGTCGCCAAGGGCAAGGCGACCCTGGGCAGCTGCGCCTGGAAGAACAACTAGCCCGGCAGCGTCAGCCTGAACAGCGCGCCCCCGCCCTGCGCTCCCTCCGCCGTGAGCTCCGCCCCGTGCGCGTGGGCGATCTGGCGGGCCATCGCGAGGCCAAGGCCCGAGCCCGGCAGGGCGCGGGCCTTCTCGGCGCGGTAGAAGCGGTCGAAGACGTACGGCAGGTCCTCCTCCGCGATGCCGGGGCCGTGATCGCGGACCGTCAGGGCGGCGGGGGTCAGGGTGACCTCCACGGGGGTGTCCGGCGGGCTGAACTTGGCCGCGTTGTCCAGGAGGTTGGTGACGAGCCGTGAGAGGCGGGCCGGGACGCCGGGGATGCTGACGCTCTCGGCTTCCGGCGTCGTGTGCAGCGTGAACGGCACCTGCGGCCAGTGGCCGCGCGCCGCGTCCACGACGTGGGCGACCAGGGGAGCGAGCCGGACTTCCTCCAGGAGCGGCTGCGGCTCCTCGTCGCGGGCCAGCTCGATCAGGTCGTTGACCATGCCGGTGACCTCGCGGAGCTGGCGGGCCAGGGCGCCGGACGCCCGGTCGCGCTGGGCGTCGGTCAACCGGTCGGCGCGGGCGAGTAGTTCGGCGTTCGTACGCAGCGCGGTCAGCGGGGTGCGCAGTTCGTGCGAGGCGTCGGCGACCAGGCGGCGGCGCGCGGCGACCGACTCCTCAAGCTCGGCCAGCATCGCGTTGAACGACGCGGCGAGGCGGGTCACCTCGTCCTCGCGGCCCGGCGGCCCCGGCGGCAGCTCGATGCGGTGGCGCGCGTCCCGGGTCGCCGCGATGCGTTCCGCGGTGGCGGTGAGGCGGGCCACCGGCGCGAGGCCGGTGCGCGAGACCCAGTAGCCGCCGAGCCCCGACAGGAGCACTCCGGCGCCGCCCACCGCGGACAGGAGCCCCGCGGCCTGCCGCACGCCGCGCTCGGCGATGTCGGCGCGCAGCGCGACCTGGACGGCGTCCCCCTTGCCGTAGTGGGTGGTGAACATACGGGTCGGCCGCCCGTGCAGCGTGAGGCTCGTGTAGTACGGCGCCGCCTGCCCCCGCGCGACCTCGCGGGTGAAGTGGGCGACCGGGAGGAGATAGGGCTTCGCGGGGTCGTCCGCCGGGTCGGCGGGCACGATCTGCGAGCAGGCGGGGGCGCCCAGATAGCGGCACTCGCCCGTGACGACGCCCGGCTCGTTGTCGAAGTTCCGCTGCTGGGCGATGAGGCTCGCCGACTGGGCGAGGTTCTGGTCGAGCTGCTGGTAGAGCTTGAAGCGGATGACGAGGAACGCGGCCACGCACACGCCGACCGCGACCAGGGCGACGGCCGCCGCCGCGGCAAGCGCGAGCCGGGTGCGCAGCGGGCGCCTGCGCCGCCACCGGGCGCCGAGCCTGCGCCGGGCGCTCACGGGCTGCCGAGCCGGTAGCCGACGCCGTGCACGGTGTGCACGAGGCGCGGTTCGCCGCCCGCCTCCAGCTTGCGGCGCAGGTAACCGACGTACACGGCGAGGGAGTTGGAGTCGGGCCCGAAGTCGCGTCCCCAGACCGACTCCTGGATGAGCTCGCGCGGAAGCACCTGACCCGCGTTGCGCAGGAGCAGTTCCAGCAGGGTGAACTCGGTGCGGCTGAACTCGACCGTGCGGTGGCCCCGGCGGCCGGTACGGGTCGACGGGTCGAGGACCAGATCGGCGTACGCGAGGTCGTCGCCGTCGGCGGGGGAGTGCGGCTCGGGCGCCGCGCGGCGCAGGAGGGCGCGGACCCGGGCCACCAGTTCGTCCAGGGCGAAGGGCTTCACGAGGTAGTCGTCGGCGCCCGCGTCGAGGCCGTCGACGCGTTCGCTGACGGAGCCGAGGGCGGTGAGGACCAAGACCGGTGTGCGGTCGCCGAGGGCGCGCATCTGCCGGCAGACGGCGAGACCGTCCATGACCGGCATCATCACGTCCAGCACCACGAGATCCGGCTCCCACCGGGCGATGGCGCCGAGCGCGCGGCTGCCGTCGACGGCGCCGCGCACGGCGTGCCCCTCGACCGTGAGGGCGTCCTCCACCGCCGCGCGGACCTCGGGGTCGTCGTCGACGACGAGGATCTTTGCGGGCGGCGCGCCGCCGCCGGTCACGGGTGGCACCGGCCTGCTCGTGAAGCTCATGGACCCAAGGTGCCAAACGCGGCTCTTAAAACCCTCTTAGACCTGCTCGTGATGCTCCATTGCCATGCGAACACCCGATATGCGAACTCCCGGGGCAGGGGCTTGTGCCCCTCTCTCCGTCGTCATCGGCGCGGGCGGCACCGGCGGGC
Source organism: Streptomyces sp. NPDC046925 (assembly GCF_040644915.1). Taxonomy (NCBI): domain Bacteria; kingdom Bacillati; phylum Actinomycetota; class Actinomycetes; order Kitasatosporales; family Streptomycetaceae; genus Streptomyces; species Streptomyces sp. NPDC046925. The sequence continues at coordinate 525,890 of NZ_JBEYWZ010000006.1, forward strand.
ACATCTATCCCGGGCTCGCCCTCGCCGACGCCCTGCGCCGGGCCGTGCCGGGCGCGGTCGTCTCCTTCGTCGGTACGCGGCGGGGGCTGGAGACCCGGCTGATACCGGACGCCGGATACCGCCTCCACACCGTCGACATGATCCCGTTCGACCCGTCCCTCGGCGCCAAGCGGTTCCTGCTACCCGCCGCCCTGGTGAAGTCCGGCGCCCAGTGCCGGGCGATCCTGCGCGAGCAGGGCGCGCAGGTCGCCGTCGGGATGGGCGGCTACCCCAGCGCCCCCGTCATCGTCGGCGCCCGGATGGCCGGTCTGCCGAGCCTCATCCACGAGTCCAACGCCGTCCCCGGCCGCGCCAACCGCTTCGCGGCCCGCCTCACCCCGAACATCGCCGTGGCCTTCGACCGCAGCCGGGAGCACCTGCCGGGCGGGGAGCGCGCGTACACCACCGGGATGCCCATCGCGGCGCCGCTCGCCGCCCTTGACCGGGGCGCGCTGCGGGCCGCGGCCCGCCGGGAGTTCGGGGTGCCGGACGAGGCCCGGCTGCTGCTCTTCAACGGCGGCAGCCTCGGCGCGGCCCGCCTCACCGAGGCCGCCGTGGGGCTCGCGGAGCGCTGGCGGCACCGCGGCGACGTACAGCTGCTCATCAAGACGGGGCCCGCGGCCCTCGACGAGACGCGGCGGCGTCTTGCGGACGCGGGCGTGGAGGCGACCGCCCGCGCCGTGCCCTACCTGGACCGGATGGACCTCGCGTACGCCGCCGCCGACCTGGTCGTCTGCCGCGCCGGTTCGGCGACGGTCGCCGAACTCGCCGCCACCGGGGTGCCCGCCGTCCTCGTCCCCTATCCGCACGCCCCCGGCGACCACCAGACCCACAACGCGCGGGTCCTCTCCGACGCGGGCGCGGGGCTGCTCCTGCCCGACGGCGAGACGACGGCGGCGCGGCTCGCGGAACTCGTCGGGCCGCTGCTCGCCGACCCGGCGCGGCTCACCGCCATGAGCGGTGCGGCCGATCCGGGCCCGCACGCGAGGGCCGCGGACCTGCTCGCCGAGCGGGTCATCGAACTCACCCACCACACACCGCACTTGGAGTACGCATGAGCATCAACGACGGCACCTTCAGCTGGACCGGCCGCACGGTCCTCGTCACCGGAGCAGAGGGCTTCATCGGCTCGACGCTCGTCGACCTGCTCCTGGAACAGGGGGCGAAGGTCCGCGCCTTCGTGCACTACAAGCCGTACGCGGAGAAGGGCCACCTCGCGCATCTCCTCGGGGACCCGCGGGTCGAGATGCTCGCGGGCGACGTGCGGGACGCCGGGCGCGTGATGGACGCGGTGGCGGGCTGCGACACGGTCTTCCACCTGGCCGCGCTGATCGGCATCCCGTACTCGTACGACTCCCCGGGGGCGTACGTCCAGACGAACGTCGTCGGCACCGAGAACGTCGCGGAGGCGTGCCGGCGGCACTCGGTGCGGCGGCTCGTCCACACGTCCACCAGCGAGGTGTACGGCACGGCGCTGACCGCCCCCATCTCCGAGGAGCACCCGCTCCAGCCGCAGTCCCCGTACTCCGCGTCGAAGATCGGCGCCGACATGATGGCGCTCTCGCACTTCCACGCCTTCGAGCTGCCGGTGACGGTGGTGCGCCCCTTCAACACGTACGGGCCCCGGCAGTCCGCCCGCGCGGTGATCCCCACGATCCTCGCCCAACTGCACTCCGGGGCACGGGAGATCAAGCTGGGCTCGCTGACGCCCACGCGGGACTTCACGTACGTGACGGACACCGCGCGCGGCTTCATGGCCCTCGCGGCGTGCGAGGCGGCGCTCGGGCACGCGGTGAACCTCGGTGTGGGCGAGGAGATCTCCATCGGTGACCTGGCGGAGGCGCTGATCACGGCGTCCGGCCGCGAGGCGAAGGTGGTCGTCGACCCGGCCCGCCTGCGTCCCTCGGGCAGCGAGGTCCAGCGGCTCCTCTCCGACAACTCCAGGGCGCGGGAGTGGGCGGAGTGGACTCCGTCGGTTTCCTTGAGCGAGGGGTTGCGGCGGACGTCCGCGTGGGTCGCGGAGAATCTCCACCTTTTCGCGGCTGACCGCTATCAGGTCTGAGCTTCACCTGCGGGCCGGTGGGGCGGCACAGGACCGGCGGTCGAGGCCCAGGGGCCCGTCACTGCCCCGCGGCCGCCGCCAACCCCCCGAGCAAGAGCAACGTGAAGCGGCGGGCCCAGTCCTCGTCTACTGGTTCCGCGCTGACCAGGGCGCGGTGGACCACCGCGCCCGCGATCACGTCGAAGATGAGGTCGGCCGTGTGTCCCGCGGTGGCGGGGTCCGGCTCCGGGGGCAGCTCACCCCGGTCCTGCGCCCGCTTGCGCCCCGCGAGGACCAACCGCTTCTGGCGGTCCACGATCGACGTACGGATGCGCTCGCGCAGCGGCTCGTCCGACGTCGACTCGGCCACCACCGCCATCAGCGCGGTCTTCGTCTCCGGGCGGCCGAGCAGCGCCGCGAACTGCAGGACCACTCCCTCGATGTCCGCGGCCAGGCTGCCGCGGTCCGGCAGCTCCAGCTCGTCGAACAGCTCGGCGACCGCGTCCACGACCAGCTCGCTCTTGCCCGCCCAGCGCCGGTAGAGCGTCGTCTTGGCCACGCCCGCGCGGGTGGCCACGTCGCCGAGGGTCAGCTTGGACCAGCCGAGCTCGACCAGGGCCTGGCGGGTCGACTCCAGGATCGCGGTGTCCGCCGCCGCGTTACGGGGACGGCCGCCGGTGCGGACGGGAGGGGGGATGCGGCTCTGCATCCCGTGACCATACCGGCCAGTACGTATCAGGCCAGAGCGGTGGCGATCAGCGGCGAGTGAGGCAGATCACCGTGGTTCGCGAAGGCCCGCCGCCCACGTGGCGGCGCTCGGCAGTTACGCTACGACTCGTAGCGAAAGAGATGTGGGCGGGACGAACGGCAACTCCTCGGCGCCCACGCTCTTTCGCCGAGCGACAACCGCAGTGACAACTAAAGCGACAACCACAGCAACACCAGAGCGGCAAGCACCGGCAACAGGGTGGGGACCCTGCGCCGACAACCATCGGTCCTCCTCGGGACCTTGGCGCCACGGCCGTCCGCGGCCCCGCAATCCGGCGGGGGGCTTCGGACGGGCGCGGTTCCCGTACGGCTTGGGGGAGGATGTACTCATGCAGCCACGGAACATGTCCATGAGCGGAGTCGTCGACCTCGCCGCCGTGAAGGCGGCCCAGGAGGCCAAGGCGAAGGCGGAGCAGGCGCGCGCCGAAGCGGCCAGGCAGGGCGGGGGCACGGTGCCCGGCGTCTCCCCGTCGAGTCTCGTCATCGACGTCGACGAGGCGGGCTTCGAGCGCGAGGTCCTTCAGCGTTCCACCGAAGTGCCCGTCGTCATCGACTTCTGGGCCGAGTGGTGCGAGCCCTGCAAGCAGCTGAGCCCGCTGCTCGAAGGCCTCGCGCGGGAGTACAACGGCCGTTTCGTCCTCGCCAAGATCGACGTGGACGCCAATCAGATGCTGATGCAGCAGTTCGGCGTCCAGGGGATTCCCGCCGTCTTCGCGGTGGTGGCCGGACAGGCCCTGCCGCTCTTCCAGGGCGCGGCCCCGGTGGAGCAGATCCGCCAGACCCTGGACCAGCTGATCCAGGTCGGCGAGGAGCGCTTCGGCCTGACCGGCCTCGTGGTGGACCCGGACGCCGAGGGCGGGGCGCAGCAGGAAGCCCCCGTCGCCGAGGTCCCCGCCGGTCCGCACGACGCCCTGCTCGAAGCCGCCGTCCAGGCGCTGGACGCGGGCGATCTGGCCGGCGCCGTCCAGGCCTACCGCAACGTACTGAACGACGACCCGGCCAACACGGAGGCCAAGCTCGGCCTCGCCCAGGCCGAACTGCTGCAGCGCGTGCAGGGTCTGGACGCGCAGCAGGTCCGCAAGGACGCCGCCGACCGTCCCTCGGACGTGGCCGCGCAGATCGCCGCCGCCGACCTGGACCTGGTGGGCGGCCATGTGGAGGACGCCTTCGGGCGGCTCATCGAGGCGGTCCGGCGTACGGCGGGCGACGACCGGGACGCCGCGCGCGTACGGCTGCTCGAACTCCTCGAAGTGGTCGGCTCGGACGACCCGCGGGTGACCGCGGCGCGCACGCAGCTCGCGCGGGTGCTTTTCTGACCGCCCCTGATCGGCTCGACCGAGCAGGTTGACCGACCCTTCGCGGGGTCGTTCGCTGACCAGTCCCTAAACGCTGGGGCTTGTGATGCCCGAGTGAAAATTCGCCGCACAGGCGTCACAGTGGCCGCGCTTTACCAAAACTTGGTAAACGCGGCCACTGTTACTTGGAGTAAGTCCAGGTCAGGTTTCTGTCCTGTTGTGTCCTTCAACATCCCGGTCTGTTCCTGGCCATGGATGCACCGTCTGTGCCCGACCGATACCGGGCGGTCGTGCTTCGGTTATCGGGCCGTTACTAGCCAGTAACGAACCCCCTTGTGCGGGGGACGAGAATGCACCACGATCGGCGACGCTCGGTCCAATAACCCGCAGTCCCGAAAGCCAGTCGGGAGCGGGGTTTCTGGGTCCCCACCGAGCAGGCCGGAGACACCCCGTCGCCGGTCTAGGACAGGGGGGTCTCTGCCGTCCGGCAGGGCCTGTCCGGCAGGTTGTGCGTGTCGCGTGCGACCAGTGGTTGTCGCTCGGGGGTGATCGCCGGTGAGTGGCGCGATATGCGCTTCCCACGCGGGCGCTCTCCTTCCCGAGGACGTAGCGCTTCTCCCATCCCTGCCCGGCTGAGCCGCCCGAACGGGAGCAGTCAGGGCCGGAGATGTACGTCCGAGAAGGAGGAAAGTCATGGAGTCCGTGGCTCGTGGCGGAACCAGATGGAAGCGGTTCGCCGTAGTCATGGTGCCGAGCGTCGCGGCGACTGCCGCGATAGGCGTGGCCCTCTCGCAGGGTGCACTCGCGGCATCGTTCAGTGTGTCCGGTCAGCAGTTCAAGGTGACTGCCGACCAGCTCGACGGTACGGGTTTCGTCCAGTACGGGGCGCTTGACAGCGGTAAGTCGGGTAACCACCCGGTCGCCGTCGTCGGCCTCGACTCGGCCAAGATCACCAACCTGTGTCAGTCCGTCGTCGTTCCGGTCCCCGTCTTCGGCGATGTGTCGATGACCCTCAAGGCCGGCGCCAAGGGCGGCCCCAGGGTCGAGGCGAAGAAGCTTTACATCGACGCCGATGACCTGAAGGCCGACGCGACGTTCACGAACGTGGACATCGGCGTCTCGGTCGACCAGACCACCAAGGGCCCGGGCCCGTCGAAGGGCGACAAGTACGCCCCGGACTCGTTCGCGCAGCAGGCTGACAAGGTGAAGTTCACCGACGTCAAGCAGCGTGCGTGGGCGACCACGGCGGGCACCTTCAAGCTCTCTGGCCTGGGCATGTCGGTCAAGAAGGGCAAGCACGAGTGCTACTGAGGCAACTGATGCCTTAGCAGCGGCACTTCTTGCGAAACACGGCCGGGCGCGGGGACGCGACGGATCTTGAACTCACACCGTCCCCGTGCCCGAATCCGCAGGACACACAGAACCAACGCCATTCCCCGAGGAGCTGTACGACATGAGCGCCGAAGCGCAAGTGGGACTGGGCGACAAGCTCGGCCGGATGCGCCGATCGTTCCGAGGGTGGCGCGGTCAGCGCCCGTTCTGGGGTGGTCTGCTGACGTTGCTCGGCGGCATCCCGATCATGTACTTCCCGTACGCGAACCTCACGCTCGGCACGATGACGATCCGGATGGCGACGACCGCCGGTGCCGGTTCGCTGATCATCGGCGTCCTGCTTGTCGTGCTCGGCCTGACCATGTGGTTCCAGCCGCACTCCAGGATCTTCGCGGGTGTCGCGGCGATCCTGCTCGCCCTCGTCTCTCTGGTGGTCTCCAACTTCGGCGGCTTCGTCATCGGCTTCCTGCTCGCCCTGACCGGCGGTGCCCTCGGCATCTCCTGGGCGGCGGCCAAGCCGGCGAAGAAGTCCGCGAAGGCGCAGGCCGACAGCTCCGATCACGGAGCGCCGGAGCCCGCGGCCGCGGGGGCCGCGAACGGGGTGAGCGGCACTACGGACGATCTGTCAGGAACGAGCCCGGACAACGGGACGAACGGGAGGCACCGTGCCGGCTGACGAGGTGCACCATGAGGACTCCGCGGGGCAGCCCCGCGCGAGATCCGGGCCGCGCCACGCGGCACCCAGAAAGCCGCTCCTGACCCGCCTGCACGTGCCGGCGGGCAAGGCGATAGCCATCGCGGCCATGCCGACCGCGGTCCTCATGGGCATGGGTCTGACTCCCCAGCTCGCGCAGGCCAAGCCGCAGCCGAAGAACCCCTTCCAGGACGGCCCGTGCGTCACGGCACCCGACGAGGCGTCCAAGGACGCCGAGAAGGAAGCCGACAAGGCTGCCGAGGAGAAGGCGGAGAAGGAGAAGGCCGAGCGGGCGGAGGCCGACAAGAAGGACGCCGCCGACAAGAGCGGCAAGGACGACTCCGGCAAGGCCACCGCCGAGCCGACGCCCTCGCCCTCCGCCGGTGACAAGGCCGGTTCGGACACCGACGGTGCCGACAAGGCCGAGCCGACCCCGTCGGACTCCGAGGACAAGTCCGAGGAGCCCGCTCCGGAGCCCTCCAAGACCAAGAACCCGCTCGACCCGCTGGGCGTGGGCGACGCGCTCAAGGACATCTTCACGCCCGACGAGAAGGAGTCCGAGAGCCCGGAGCCGACCCCGTCCGCCTCGGAGGACACCAAGTCCGGGGACACCGAGTCCTCCGAGTCCGGCAAGGACCCGGTCAAGGACACGGTCGACGACGTCACCAAGCCCGTCAAGGACACCGTCGACGGGGTCACGAAGGACGTCGAGGACGGCGCCGACAAGGCCAAGGACGAGGTCGACAAGGCCAAGGAGGACGCCGAGAAGGCGGCCGACGAGGCTGCGGAGAAGGCCAAGGAAGAGGCCGAGGACCCGATGGCACCGGACGAGAACGGCAAGAAGCCGTTCCCGTGCGTGGTCGAGAAGAAGGTCGACGGCGAGAACGAGCAGACGCCCGCGCCGCTTCCGAACCAGCCGTGGAACCTGGAGGCCAGCTCCCTGACGCTCAAGGGCGCCGACTACCAGGGTGTCGTGAACGTGCAGACGGCCAACGGCAGCAGCAAGCAGGCCCTGAAGTACGTGATCGACAGCACGGACATCGGGGACCTGCACCAGATCGTCGACGGCCCGGCCGGCAAGAAGTACCACGTCCAGGCCGCCAAGGGCTCCACGTCCACCATCCGTGAGGGCAAGACGACGATGTACACGGAGAGCATCTCGGGCAAGCTCTTCGGCCTCATCCCGATCACGTTCGACCCGGAGCACCCGCCGCCCCTGAACATCCCGCTGATCTACTTCACCGACGTGAAGGTCAAGCAGGCGGGCCAGTTCGGAGGCACCCTGCACATCCCCGGTCTGCACCAGACGATCACCGACTGATCTTCGACTGATCTTCACCGGGAGCCGCAAAGCGCCGAGGGCGCCCCCTGCATCAGGGGGCGCCCTCGGTGTTGTGCCGGGGTGTGTCAGCCGCCCAGGTGGTGCACCCGGACCATGTTGGTGGTGCCGGGGACGCCGGGAGGCGAACCGGCCGTCATGACCACGGTGTCGCCGTCGTTGAAGCGGTTGAGCTTGACCAGCTCGGCGTCGACGAGGTCCACCATCGCGTCGGTGTTGTCGACGTGCGGCACGACGTACGACTCGACGCCCCAGCTCAGGGTGAGCTGGTTGCGGGTCGCCTGGTCGGTGGTGAAGGCCAGGATCGGCTGTGCGGCGCGATAGCGGGAGAGCCGCCGTGCGGTGTCACCGGACTGCGTGAAGGCGATCAGCGCCTCGCCGCCCAGGAAGTCCGCGATCTCGCACGCGGCACGGGCCACCGAACCACCCTGCGTACGCGGCTTCTTGCCGGGCACGAGCGGCTGGAGCCCCTTGGAGAGCAGCTCGCCCTCGGCCGCCTGGACGATCTTCGACATCGTCTTGACGGTCTCGATGGGGTACGCGCCCACGGACGACTCGGCGGACAGCATGACCGCGTCCGCGCCGTCCAGGATCGCGTTGGCGACGTCGGACGCCTCGGCGCGCGTGGGGCGCGAGTTGGTGATCATCGACTCCATCATCTGGGTCGCGACGATCACCGGCTTGGCGTTGCGGCGGCACATCTCCACGAGGCGCTTCTGCACCATCGGGACCTTCTCGAGCGGGTACTCGACGGCCAGGTCACCGCGGGCGACCATGACGGCGTCGAAGGCCGCGACGACGCCCTCCATGTTGGCGACGGCCTGCGGCTTCTCCACCTTGGCGATGACGGGGACCCGGCGGCCCTCCTCGTCCATCACCTTGTGGACGTCCTTCACGTCGCCGGCGTCGCGCACGAAGGACAGGGCGACCATGTCGCAGCCCATCTTCAGGGCGAAGCGCAGGTCCTCGACGTCCTTCTCGGAGAGCGCGGGCACGTTCACGGCCGCGCCGGGCAGGTTGATGCCCTTGTGGTCGGAGATGACACCGCCCTCGACGACGATCGTCTTCACGCGCGGCCCGTCCACCTCGACGACGCGCAGCTCGACGTTGCCGTCGTTGATCAGGACCTGGTCGCCCTTGGAGACGTCACCGGGCAGACCCTTGTAGGTGGTGCCGCAGATGGACTTGTCGCCGGGGACGTCCTCGGTGGTGATGGTGAACTCGTCACCGCGCACCAGCTCGACGGGACCCTCGGCGAAGGTCTCCAGACGGATCTTCGGACCCTGCAGGTCGGCGAGGACGCCGACGGCACGGCCGGTCTTGTCGGCAGCGGCACGGACGCGGTCGTACCGCCCCTGGTGCTCGGCGTGCGTGCCGTGGCTGAAGTTGAAGCGGGCCACATTCATGCCGGCCTCGATCAGCGAGACGAGCTGCTCTTCGGAGTCGACGGCGGGGCCCAGCGTGCAGACGATTTTGGAACGGCGCATGGGGCGATCCTATCGGTTTGTTTCGCTACGGAATATTCCGTCTGGTGGAATCTACAAATGGGCGGAAGTGCGCTCAGGCGTTGCGGTGATTAATTGCCGTGAATTGCGGTTATGACGGGTTACCGACCAGTGAATAGGTCTGCTGCGCGATCTCCAGCTCCTCGTCGGTGGGGACGACGGCGACCGCGACCCGTGCGTACTCCGGCGAGACGAGGCGGGCCTCGTCGGAACGTACGGCGTTGAGTTCTCCGTCGACCGCGAGCCCCAGCTCCTCCAGACCCGCGACGGCAGCTTCCCGCACCGGCGCGGCGTTCTCACCGACCCCCGCCGTGAACGCGATGGCGTCCACCCGGCCGAGCACCGCGTAATAGGCGCCGATGTACTTCTTCAGACGGTGGATGTAGATGTCGAAGGCGAGGGAGGCGGCCTCGTCGCCCTCGTCGATCCGGCGCCTGATCTCCCGCATGTCGTTGTCGCCGCAGAGTCCGACCAGACCGCTCTTCTTGTTGAGCAGGGCGTCGATCTCGTCGATCGACATCCCGCCGACGCGGGCCAGGTGGAAGACGACCGCCGGGTCCACGTCACCGGAACGGGTACCCATCACGAGCCCCTCAAGCGGCGTGAGCCCCATCGATGTGTCCACGCAGCGCCCGCCCCGCACGGCACTGGCGGACGCGCCGTTGCCCAGGTGCAGCACGATGACGTTCACGTCCTCGGGCGCCTTGCCGAGCAGCTTCGCGGTCTTGCGGGACACGTACGCGTGCGACGTCCCGTGGAAGCCGTAGCGCCGCACGCGGTGCTGGTCGGCGGTGGCCACGTCGATCGCGTAGCGGGCCGCCGACTCCGGCATCGTCGTGTGGAACGCCGTGTCGAAGACGGCGACCTGGGGCAGGTCGGGGCGCAGGGCCTGCGCCGTGCGGATGCCGGTGATGTTGGCCGGGTTGTGCAGCGGTGCCACCGGGACGAGCCGCTGGATCTCCGCGAGCACCTCGTCCGTGATGACGGTCGGCGCGGTGAACTTCAGGCCGCCGTGCACCACCCGGTGCCCGATCGCGGCGAGCTCGGGGGAGTCGAGGCCGAGCCCGTCGGCGCTCAGCTCGGCGGAGGCCGCCTTCAGGGCCGCCTCGTGGTCCGCGATCGGCTCCTCGCGCTCACGCTCCTGGCCGCCGCCCGCCAGCGGGGTGTGCTTGAGCCGCGAGGTCGCCTCGCCGATGCGCTCGACCAGGCCGACCGCGAGACGCGTGCCGTCGCGCATGTCGAGCAGCTGGTACTTCACCGACGACGAGCCGGAGTTGAGGACGAGGACGCGGGTGGCGCTCACAGGGGAAATGCTTTCTGTAGACGTCATACGGAGGTCATGCGGAGCAGGTCATATGGCGGGGGCGGCGGCCGGGCCCTGGGCCTGGATCGCGGTGATCACGACGGTGTTCACGATGTCCTGCACGAGGGCACCGCGCGACAGGTCGTTGACCGGCTTGCGCAGACCCTGGAGGACCGGGCCGACGGCGATCGTGCCGGCCGAGCGCTGGACGGCCTTGTACGTGTTGTTGCCGGTGTTCAGGTCCGGGAAGATCAGCACGCTGGCCTGCCCCGCGACCTCCGAGTCCGGCAGCTTCGTCGCCGCGACCGTGGGCTCCACGGCGGCGTCGTACTGGATCGGCCCCTCGATCTTCAGGTCGCTGCGGCTCCGGCGCACCAGCTCGGTCGCCTCGCGCACCTTGTCGACGTCGGCGCCCGACCCCGACGTACCCGTCGAGTACGAGAGCATCGCGATCCGCGGCTCGACGCCGAACTGCTCGGCGGTCGCGGCGGCCTGCACGGCGATGTCGGCGAGCTGCTCGGCGTTCGGGTCCGGGTTCACGGCGCAGTCGCCGTACACGAGCACCTTGTCGGCCAGGCACATGAAGAAGACCGAGCTGACGATCGAGGCGTCGGGCTTGGTCTTGATGATCTCGAATGCCGGCCGGATGGTGGCGGCCGTGGAGTGAACAGAACCCGAAACCATGCCGTCGGCGAAGCCGCCCTGCACCATCAGGGTGCCGAAGTAGTTCACGTCGGAGACGACGTCGTACGCGAGCTCGACGGTGACGCCCTTGTGGGCGCGCAGCTCGGCGTACTCGGTGGCGAAGGCGTCCCGCAGCTCGGAGTTCTTCGGGTCGATGAGCTGCGAGTCGGCGAGATCGACGCCGAGGTCGGCGGCCTTCTTGCGGATCTGCTCGACGGGGCCGAGCAGCGTCAGATCGCAGACACCGCGGCGCAGCAGCACATCGGCGGCGCGCAGGACACGCTCCTCGGTTCCTTCGGGCAGGACGACGCGGCGCTTGTCGGAGCGGGCCTGCTCCAGGAGCTTGTGCTCGAACATCATCGGCGTGACGCGGTCGCTGCTGGGGGCCTGTACGCGGCTGCGCAGGCCGGCCGTGTCGACGTACCGCTCGAAGAGCCCGAGGGCCGTCTCCGCCTTGCGGGGCGTGGCGGCGTTCAACTTCCCCTCCAGGGCGAAGAGTTCGCCCGCGGTGGGGAAGGAGCCGCCGGAGACGGCGATGACCGGGGTGCCGGGCGCGAGCCGGTCGGCGAGCTTGAGGATCGCCTCGCCGGGCTGTTCGTTGAGGGTGAGCAGGACACCCGCTATGGGCGGCGTACCGGCGCTGTGCGCGGCCAGGGAGCCCACGACGAGGTCGGCGCGGTCGCCCGGGGTGACGACCAGGCAGCCCGGGGTCAGGGCGTTCAGGAAGTTCGGCAGCATCGCGCCGCCGAAGACGAAGTCGAGCGCGTCGCGGGCGAGCCCCGCGTCGTCGCCGAGCACGACACGGCCGCCGAGCGCGTGGGTGATCTGGGCGACCGTGGGGGCGGCGAGGGCGGGCTCGTCCGGCAGGACGTAGCTGGGCACGGGGAGGCCGGTGAGGCTGTCGTGGATCTCGTCGCGGTCGGCGGGCGCCACGCGGTTGGTGACCATCGCGAGGACGTCGCAGCCCAGGCTCTCGTACGCGCGGTAGGCGTTGCGGGTCTCGGCGCGGACGGATTCGGCGGTCTGGTTCTTGCCGCCGACGACGGCTATCACGGAGGCGCCGAACTCGTTCGCGAGCCGGGCGTTGAGGGACAGCTCGTCGGGGAGTTGCGTGTCCGCGAAGTCGGTGCCGAGCACGAGAACGACCTCGTAGTCCCTGGCCACCCGGTGAAAGCGGTCGACGAGCCGGGAGACCAGCTCGTCGGTGCCCAGCTCCGCCTGGATCGCGGAAGCCTCGTGGTAATCCATGCCGTAGCCGGAGGCGGCGTCCTGCGCGAGACGGTAGCGGGCGCGGAGAAGATCGAAGAGCCGGTCGGGCCCGTCATGGACGAGCGGCCTGAAGACCCCCACCCGGTCGACCTGGCGGGTCAGGAGCTCCATGACTCCCAGCTCGATGACCTGGCGGCCGTCGCCCCGGTCGATCCCGGTCACGTACACGCTGCGCGTCACGCGTGCTCTCCCCTTCGTCGCTGGCCTTCTCCGCGGGCTCGGGGCCGCATGGCCTCAAGCCCGGACAAATGACCCGATATGGTTGTCGTGCCCTCTTGACAATACCTCTGCGGCTGGCTAGGTCGCCCGCCGGACAAAGGCCCCGATTCAGCGGGCCTAAAGGCCTTCTCCCCAGGATCGGGCGGAGCAGCCCCGGGCAGGGAGGACTCTCTGTGCTCTTGAGGGCTCTCCGTGACGGAAGGGGGTACCCGATGTGCGAGGGGCGGCCCGGGGCGTGAGCGGCGGCCTTGAGTGTGAACGGCGGCGGGTCCGGCGTGAACGGCCTCGGGTTCGGCGTGAACGGCGTCGGGTTCGCGGCCATGAAACAATCGGACCGGCTCACACGCATCAACAGCGAGCAGGAGACACAGCACGATGCGCATCGGAATTCTCACCGCAGGCGGCGACTGCCCAGGCCTCAACGCTGTGATCCGGTCGGTCGTGCACCGAGCCGTCACGCACTACGGCGACGAGGTCATCGGCTTCGAGGACGGTTACGCGGGCCTGCTCGACGGCCGCTACCGCTCCCTCGGCCTCAACGAGGTCAGCGGCATCCTGGCCCGTGGCGGAACGATTCTCGGCTCCTCGCGCCTGGAGCGCGACCGCTTCCGCGCGGCCTGCGAGGACGCCCCCGCGCTCGCCAAGGAGATCGGCTTCGACGCCCTGATCCCCATCGGCGGCGAGGGCACGCTCACGGCCGCGAAGATGCTGTCGGACGCGGGCCTGCCGGTCGTGGGCGTACCGAAGACGATCGACAACGACATCTCCTCCACGGACCGCACCTTCGGCTTCGACACCGCGGTGGGCGTGGCCACGGAGGCGATGGACCGCCTCAAGACGACGGCCGAGTCCCACCAGCGCGTGATGGTCGTCGAGGTCATGGGCCGCCACGCGGGCTGGATCGCCCTGGAGTCCGGCATGGCGGGCGGCGCGCACGGCATCTGCCTCCCCGAGCGTCCCTTCGACCCCGCCGACCTGGTCAAGCTGGTCGAGGAGCGGTTCTCGCGCGGCAAGAAGTTCGCGGTGATCTGCGTGGCCGAGGGCGCCCACCCGCAGGAGGGCACCATGAACTACGGCGTCGGCGCGATCGACCAGTTCGGCCACGAGCGCTTCCAGGGCATCGGCACGGCACTCGCGTTCGAGCTGGAGACCCGCCTGGGCAAGGAGGCCAAGCCGGTCATCCTCGGCCACGTCCAGCGCGGCGGCACCCCGACGGCGTACGACCGCGTCCTCGCCACCCGCTTCGGCTGGCACGCGGTGGAGGCGGTGCACCGCGACGACTTCGGCCGCATGACGGCGCTGCGGGGCACGGACATCACGATGGTGCCGCTCGCGGAGGCGGTCACCGAGCTGAAGACGGTGCCGAAGGACCGGATGGACGAGGCGGAGTCGGTCTTCTAGGACCTCTCCGAGGCGGCCCGGCCGGGGGGAGTCTCCGGTCTCGACCCCGGTCTCAGCCCGGATCTCAACCCCGGTCTCACCCCCGGTCGGTCCCCCTCACCTGAGCCCAGAAGTGCTCCAGGATCTTGTCCAGGAAGTCCCGCCCGGCGCTCCCCGAGGCATCGGCCCCGGTGCCGCCGCCCCAGCTGAGCGTCCGCACCATGCGTGACTGATAGTCGGCGTGCAACTGCTGCAACACGTCTTCGACGTGCCGCTTCGGCACGGGCAGCAGCTTGCTGACCGGCCGCACGTACCCCTGCCAGCGGCTGGTCACGGCGCTGCGCAGCAGTTCGGCGAGGTCGTCGGCGCGGCCGATGACGGCGATGAAGTCGGGCAGGGGCAGCTGCAGCACCTCGGCGAGGGCGGCGGACTGCCGCTCGTTGCCGCGCCAGCTGTTGGTCTCCTCCATCCGCAGATACGCCTGAAGCTCCACACCGGACCCCCGCGCCACGTCCTCGGGCGCGAGCCCGCGCGCGAGCCGGTGCTCGCGCAGGGTGGTGGCGGCGCCCATGAGCTCCCCAGGCGAGCACCACAGGGTCCCCGCCAGGGCGGTGAGCTCCGCGGAGGTGGGCGAGGCGAGCCCGCGCTCCCAGGCGGCGATGGTGTCGGGGGTTATGTAGGCGAGCCCGTAACTGGCCCGCATCCCGTAGGCGACATGCCCGTGAGCCATCCCGAGGGCTTCACGGAGCCGCCGGGCGGCGGGAAAGTTGAACGGAGGGGTGGGCTGGTGCGACGGAGGCTGGCTGGCTTGCACGGGCACACGGTATGGGTGTCGGGGCCTGACGACTACGGTGCGTTCCCACAAGGTTGCGGATTGGTGGGAAGCTACGGCGCGCGGTTCTCGCCCAGTACGGCGTCCAGCGCGTGCCCGTACTCCCGAAAGAGCGTGCGGGCTTCGGGGCGGGCCGGCGAACCGGGGAGCAGCAGACCGGCGAGGTGGGCGACGCGCCACATTCGCAGGACGGTGCCGACGCCGTGCGCGCCGTCCAGAGCCGGGCCGACAAGCCCGACCGCGATGTGCAGGGCCTCGGCGATCAGCGGGGCGCCGCGCGCGGCTTCGTGACCGCGCACGATCGCGGCCTCGACCATCGCATCGAGGAACCAGGTCAACTGGAGCTCGGCACCGACGCGGCACATCCGCCGGACGGCGGCAGGCTGCTCAAACTGACTCGACACGTCCTCATACCCGGAGGACCACAGGAGCAGGCTCGGAGCCTCGACGGGGTGCTCGCACGCATACCCGAGCTCGTCGAAGATCCCCATGACGCTTTCCCCGAAGCCCCCGACTTCTCGAACGACTCCGAGCAGCCGCGCCACGCCTCCCCGGCGGGCGGCCACAAACCCACCCACGGACACGCCCGCGAGCTCCCACGTACCGGTCGCGGCAACAACACCGATCTCGACGATGCCGCCGAGCGGGCCGAAGACGGAACGGGCGAGAATCTCTTCGGGGATGTCCCACGTCCGCGGCGGGTGGCTCCAGAGAAGCTCGCTCTCCTCGGTGCCGCCGTCACCGAGGGGGTCCGAGCCGCCTCTCAGGGCGCGGACCCTGCTGCAGAGCACCAGGCCGACTCCGCCCGATGCGGACTCGATCGCGAGTGCCACAAGGCGGGGGCCTGCTCCTGACCTCGCCCCGGTTGGGTCCGGCGCCAGCGATGTCAGGGTTGCCTGCTCTTGCACGTCGGCCAGGCGCAGCCCGGGAGCCACGTACCGGGTTCCTAGTCGAACGGCGGCCACTCCCTCGAAATGCAGGTCCAGGCATGTGCCGTTGGTGTTCTCTGGTGTGGAACGGAGCAGGAGTTGGGAGTGGCCCACTCCGTACCGCCACATTCGGAATGTGCGCGGTGACCGGAATAGCAAGTCTCAGCCCTTCAGGAGTTGCGTATGAGCGCGGGGCGGAAAGCCATGGATCTTGAGGCATATATGGAGCGGGCCCGCGTCGGGCCCTGTTTTGTTTGTGCGTTTCTTGACGGGGATCCCGGCTACGCCCATCACATCGTCTACGAGGACGACCACCACGTCGCGTTCCTGGATCGGTGGCCCACCCTCCCCGGGAAGGTCCTCGTCGCGCCCAAGGCGCACGTCGAGCACGTTGTGCGCGAGCTGGATGAGACCGCCTACCTGCGGCTCATGCGCGTCGTGCGGAAAGTCGCCCTCGCCGTCGAGCACGTCTTCGACTCCGAGCGCACCTACCTCTACTCCCTCGGCAGCCAGGAAGGGAACAGTCATCTCCACTGGCACATCGCTGCCCTGCCACCCGGAGTGCCTTACGCCGAGCAGCAGTTTTATGTCCTGATGACCGAGACCGCCGACGTTCTGGACGTGACGCCGGATGAGATGGCCGAGGTCGCGGCCCGGATCCGGGACGCCATCCGGTCGTAGGGTCGGATCAGGGGTTCACTGCTTTGTGGGCTCGTACTTCTTGTCCACCTTGCCGATTTCTGCCCACCCGTCCTCATCGCGGCGGTCGAACCACACCGGGCGTTCCCGCGCCGAACGGCCCTTCTCGAAGGCGATCTCGTCGATGACGCCGTTGATGGAGACGTTCTGGATCTCGCGGTCCAGGGTGTGCCGGAGCGAGGTCGCCGAGGCGTCGGCGGGGAGTTTTTTGAGCGCGGTGGCCAGGGCCAGGGCGCCGTCGTACAGTTCGTCGTTTCCGCGTGCGGGGAGGTTGTCGCCCGGCTCGCCGGTGTAGTTGCGGGTGCGCAGGACTCCGTCGGGGACTGTCTTGTCCTGCTCCTCGGCCTTGCTGCGCTCCTCGGAGTCCTCGCAGATGCCGGTCGAATCGCCCTCGGCGATGATGGGGCCCGTGAAGCCGTCGGCCTTGAGTTTCTTGGCCCACGTGCCCACGTCCGCGGCTATGGGCAGCACCACCGCGTCGGCCCGCGCCTCCTCGACCAGCGTCGGGATCTTCGCCGCCTTCACCTCGGTGGGGCCGGTCTTCAGCGACTCGACGCTCACGCCCGCCTTGCGCAGCGCGGCGCCCATGCCGCCCGAACGGTTCGTCCAGATGTCGTCCTCGGCCACCAGTACCCGGCGTGCCTTCGTCTGCGTCAGGAGGTACTCGGCCATCGCCTCGCCCTGTCGCGCCTCGTCCGCCGGGATCGCGAACTGCGCGCCGGAGAAAGCGACGTCGGAGCAGGTGGCGATCTCGGGCAGGAACGCCTCGTCCGTGTCGTGCACCCAGGAGAAGTCGTTGGTGTCGCCGATGACGGCGAGCATGTCCGGGTGCTTGGCGAGCAGCTTGCGCGTCGGGATGTCCGGGTCGGCCGCAAGCGGTACGAGACGGAAGCGGTCGCCGCTCTTGGCGCCGAGCGTCTCGGCGAAGGCGGACTCGACCGTGCGCCGCTGCTGTGTCGTGAACTGCTTGTACTCCGACTCCTCGTACTCGTCGGCGGCGTCCCTCGCGCCGACGTGCTCGTAGCTGTGGGCGACGCCGATCTCGTAGACGGCCGGGGCGGTGTCCTTGTTGCCGGACGTGGTCTCGGTTTCCGACGCGGCGAGGGAGCGTATGCCGAGGCCCGTCGGGACACTGACGGCCAGGACGAGCGCGGCGGCGATCAGCACACGCTTGCGCGAGCGGCGCCGGGGGCCGTCGCCCGGCGCCTGCTTGCTCACGGAGCCCGCGGCCGGCTGGGTGCGGGCGTCCGCGATCTGCGCCACGCCTCCTACCCGGACCGTCGGCGGGTGGGCCTGCGGTACCGCGTCAGCCACATCAACCACATCAGCCGCGTCAGCCACACCCGCCTCGTCGGCGACGGCGTCCCGGCTGTCCTCCACGTCCTGACCCCGCGCACCCCGCGCACCCCGCGCATCCCCCCGCCCCGCCGCCAGAATCCGTTCCAGCGCCGTCGCCGCGTCCGCAGGACGGTCGGCGGGGTTCTTCGCCAGGAGGTCGAGGACGATGCGCTCCACCGGCGCCGTCACCTCGGCCCGCGCCCGCGAAGGCCGCAGCGGTGCGTCGTTGACGTGGTTGTACATGACGCCGACCGCCGAGCCGGTGAACGGCGGGTGCCCGACGAGGAGTTCGTACAGGACACAGCCGAGCGCGTAGAGGTCGGTGCGCCCGTCGCCCGGCTCCTGCCGGAACCGCTCCGGCGCCAGATACGGCACGCTGCCGAACGGCAGCTGCCCGGTCTGCGTGAGGCGCGAGTCGCCCGCGACCCGCTCCATGAACGTCGCGATGCCGAAGTCGACGACCTTCGCCGCGCCGTCCTGCGCGATCATCACGTTGCCGGGCTTGATGTCGCGGTGCACGACACCCGCCGAGTGCGCCGCGTCCAGGGCGCGGCAGACGTCCGCGGCCCAGCGCAGAGCGTCCGCCACGGGCACGCGGACACTCTCGCGCAGCACCTGGTCGAGCGAACGGCCCTGTACGAGGGCCATCACCAGGTACGGGGTGGTGCCGTCCGTGCCGTGATCGTGGACGGCGACGATGTGCGGGCTGTCCAGCGAGGCCGCCGCGCGGGCCTCCTGCCGGAACCGGGCCAGAAGCTGCTCCTGCTCGCCCTCGTCCGCGGACGCCGAAGGCACGAAGAGCTTGATCGCCACCTCGCGCCCCAGGCTCCGGTCACGGGCCCGCCACACCTCGCCCATGCCGCCCGCGCCGATCCGCTCGATCAGCTCGTACCGGTCGTTCAGCAAACGCCCCCGCACGGTGTTCCCCCCTCGGCGCCGCGGAACGTCGTCGCGGCGCCGTCTTCCGTTCGCCTAGCGGTTGATGGCCTGGATCTCTCCCACGACGACGTCCTGGTCCGCGCCGAACTCACCGTCAGGCAGTGGCTGTTCGGCGTTCACCCCGGTGCCGGTCCAGTGGATCTTCCACGTGACCGTGGCCTTCAGCGGGTACGAACCGTCGCCCGAGGAGCGGAGGTACTTCACACCACAGGGAGGGGTCTCCTTGGACTTGCCCTTGGCGTAGGGCTCGCCGATCCTGTCGCCCTTCAGCTCGCAGACACCGGACGCGGGGTACGTCTCGGCGTCCGCCGTGCCCGGGTCGATCTTGAGGGAGACGGGTTCGGCGGTCGTCGTCGCCTCGATGCCGAGCACGGGCACGGACGCCGTGACCGACACGGGCTTGAACTTCGCGCCGTCCAGCCACGCCCAGGTGGGGAGGTTGACCTTCGTCTCGCCCTCGGGCGCGAGCGTCACCTTCGTGCCGGGCACGCGGATCTCGGCGTACGCGAGTTTCGCCAGGATCTCCGGGTCGATGGCCTCGGGGACGTCGGCCGGGGGCGGGTCGCCCTTGTCGACCCAGAAGGTCTCCTTCGTGCACTTGTCCCAGCCGGGCGGGTAGGACTTGTTGGGGAAGGACGACCACCAGTAGCCCTTGCCGGCCTTGTCCATGTTGAAGTCCTTGTACGGCTCGCCCTCGACGTACCGTTTCCGCTGCTTCAGGTCCCACTCGTGCCCCGTGGAGTCGACCGCCCACGTCGCCTCGCGTTCCTTCTTGAACTGTGCGGGGGTGTACGCGGGGCCGTACCAGCAGGGCGGCGGCGAGTAGCTGCCGGTGGGCGCGATGGCGCCCGCCTTGGCGCCGGACCCGTTCTTGGAACGGTCGTAGACGATTCCGCCGGCGGTCGCGAGCAGAGTTCCGTCCTGTTCGTCGCCCGATACGGCGGGCGTCTCTGCCGGCGTTCCCCCGCCGATGTCCTTCTCGGCGGCCGCCGGTTGCGCGGACAGCAGTACGCAGCTCAACGCCGCCGCGGCTGCCAGCGCCGCTGATCTGTGCTTCATGGTTGGCATTTTTCGCTCCCCCGAGTCGCGTTCAGCTGCGTCGTCACCCAGGCGCCCGCATCGTTCTTGCGCAGTTTGGCCGCGTAGAACACGTAGCTGTTCTTCGTGGCGGGTGACTTTTCGATCTTGTCCTTCTTGAGGTACTTGTCGTAGACCTTGGACTGGTCCTCGCAGTACGTGAGGGCCGCACCGGCTCCGTCGGCCGTGACGGTCGCGTCGTAGTAGCGGTAGGCGCCGGTGGTGCGCGCCTGCGCCTTCACGTAGGCCTGGATGTACTTCTGCGCGGCGGCCGCGGCGTCGCCCTCGTGGTAGAAGCGCATCGCTTTGTGGGTCGGATCCTTCTCGGCGATGGCCATGTCGACCGTCTTGATCGCCTGCTCCCTGTCGGCGAGCACGGCGTCCTTGGCCTTGTCCCCGGTCTTCGCCCACTGGAAGGTGAACGACACGTCCGACGGCAGCTCGATCTTCGGGCGGTCAGCCACCGCCTCCGCGGGCTCGCTCGGCGACGAGGACTTCTCGCCCCCCTGATCCGCACCGGCGATCTTGTCGTCGCCCTTGGACGGCTCGTCGTCGCTGCCGCAGGACGTCAGAAGCAGGGCTGCGGCCGCGGACAGTGCGACCGTCGTCAGGCGGAGGGGGCGGGTCACTGTCGGCTCCTGGCAGGTGTGGCGTGTGGGTCGGCGCGAGATCCGCACGCTAGTCGGGGCCTCACCCGGATACCAGATAGATATCTGCAGAGAAATGGGGCGGGAGGGATTTATCGCCGCGAACTCATGTCACAGTTCCGTACGCGCGTGGCCCCGTGTTGTCCATCCCCCGCCCGTCTCTCCCCCTCCAGGCGCGGAAGCGTGCCGTCACCCCTTCACCGCACCCCCCAACGCGAACCCCCCGCCCAGCCTCCGCGAGATCAGTACGTACAGCAGGATCACCGGTGTCGAGTAGATGATCGAGAAGGCTGCCAGTTGGCCGTAGACGACCGTTCCCTTGTTGCCGAAGAAGTCGTTGATGCTCACCGATGCCGGCATCTGTTCCGGAGTCAGGAGCAGCATGAAGGGGACGAAGAAGTTGCCCCACATCATGACGAAGGAGAAGACCGTCACCACCGCGACTCCCGGGCCCATCAGGGGGAGCACGATCCGCAGCAGTGACTGGAACGACGACGCGCCGTCCGTCCATGCCGCTTCCTCCAGCTCCTTGGGCACCCCGTCCATGAAGTTCTTCATCAGCCAGATGGCGAACGGGAGTTGGGACGCGGCGAAGAAGAAGATCGTGCCCTGCATCGTGTCGATCAGGTCGACCTGTACGAACAGCGCGTAGACCGGGACCATGATCGCCGTGATCGGGAGGCTGGTCGCGAAGAGGATCGTCAGCATGAAGGGGCGGTTCAGGCGGGACCTGAAGCGGGAGAGCGGGTACGCGGCGAGCGCCGCGCAGACCACCGTCAGGAGTGTGCCGCCGCCGCACAGCAGCAGGCTGTTGAGCAGGGGCGTGAAGGTGATCTCGGGGGTCAGTACCGCGTCGTAGTTGTCCAGGGTGATGCCGTCGGGGACCTTCACCTTGAGGTCGGCCTCGGTGTCGAGCGAGGACAGGATCACCCAGGCCAGCGGGAGTACGAACGCGAGGGCGACCACCAGCAGGCCGGCGTCCGCCGCGAGACGGCGGCTCGTACGGCGGGAACTCAGGCTCCTGGAAGGGGACTTGACGGTGTTGGCGGACACTCAGACCTCCGTGCGGAGCAGGCGCATGTAGACGAGGGAGAAGAGTGAGCCGACGACCAGGAGCAGCAGGGCCACCGCCGTGCCGTATCCGATCATGCTCTTCTGGAAGGCCTGCTCGTACATGAACAGGGGGAGGGTCTGGCTGCGGTTTCCGGGGCCGCCTCGCGTCATCACCCAGATCAGGCCGAAGACCGAGAGGGTCTGGAGGGTGTTCAGCATCAGGTTCGTGCCGATGGAGCGGCGGATCATCGGGAGCGTGATGTGCCACATGCGGCGCCAGCCGCCCGCGCCGTCCACCTCGGCCGCCTCGGTGATCTCCTTGGGGATCTCGTTCAGGGCCGCCGAGTAGACCAGCATCGAGAACGCCGTCCCGCGCCACACGTTGGCGAACGACACCGCCAGGATCGGCAGCGTGTACATCCAGTTCTGCGAGGGGAGGTGGAGGAAGTCCAGGACCGCGTTCAGCGTGCCCTCGCGGCGGAAGAACGCGTACAGGAGGAAGGCCGCCACCACCTCGGGCAGCACCCACGCCGTGATCACGATCGCGCCGGTGACCGTGCGGACCGGCTTGGAGGCGCGCTGCATCAGGGACGCGAGCGCGAGGCCGATGGTGTTCTGGCCGATCAGCGACGACACGACCGTGAAGACGAGGGTCAGCCAGACCGCGTTGAGGAACGCCTCGTCGCCGAAGGCCTTACGGAAGTTGTCGAAACCGACGAAGCTCGACTCCGCCTGGCCGGTGAGCTGGAGGTCGGTGAAGGCGATGTAGGCGCAGTAGCCGATCGGTCCCGCCAGGAACAGGAGCAGCAGGATCACGGCGGGGGAGACGGGCAGCGCGCGGGACAGGGCCCGGCCCGTCAGCTTGGAGCGGGACGGGGGCCGCGACGGGCGCGGGGTGCCCGGGCCCGGAGCGGTCTTCGCGATGTCGCCGGGCCCGGCGGGGGGTGCGGTGGTCACCTCGGGCTCTCACTTCCCTTGCGTACGGACGGATGCCGACGCGGGTGCGTGCGGACCGACGCCCACACGCACCCGCCCGCGGCTACTTGTTGACGACCTCGCCGTCCGTAGCGGCCTTGACCTCGTCGTCATACCCGCTCGCCGCGTCCGCCACCGAACCGTCGCCCGTGGTGACCTTCTCCATGGCCTCCTGCACCGCGGTGGAGACCTTCGGGTACGCCGGGTACGCCGGGCGGTAGTGCGTCGAGGGCACCAGGTCGGTGAAGAACTTCAGGCCGGGCTGCGCCTTGAGGTACGCGGGGTCGGCGGCGACGTCCTTGCGGACCGCGATGCCCGAGTTGGCGACGTACCACTTCTGGGCGTTGGCCTTGGTCTGCATCGTCTTGATGAACCTGAAGGCCAGGTCGGGGTTGGACGCCTTGGTCGGGATCGCCCAGGTCCAGCCGCCGGACATGCTCACCTTGCCGGGCGCCTCGCCGTTCTGCGTCGGCATATGGGCGAGGCCCAGCTTCTTCGACCACTCGGGCCACTCGTGACCCGCGCCCTTGCCCCAGTCCTGCGGCAGCCAGGAGCCGTCGAGGTTGATGCCGAGCTTGTCGTCGGGGAGCAGTTCGCCGCGCACGCGGGTGGCGAAGTTCGGGTCGAGGGCGTCGGTGACGTCGGGGCCGAGCTTCTCCTTGTAGACGGTCTCGACGAACTCCAGGGAGTCCTTGAAGCCCTGGCTGCCGGTGACCCACTTCTTGGACTTCGGGTCGTACATGGGGTTCTGGCCCGTGCCGTACAGGAGCATCTCCATGCCCTGCATGGTGGCCGCCTCGCCCGCGGGCTTGCCCGTGTAGACGTTCATGGGGGTGACGCCGGGGACCTTCTTCTTGATCGTCCGGGCCGCTTCCAAGATCTCGTCCCACGACTTCGGCTGCCAGTCCGCGGGGAGCCCGGCCTTCTTGAAGATGGCCTTGCTGAACCACAGGCCGCGGGTGTCGGTGCCGTCCGGGACGCCGTACGTCTTGCCGTCCGCCGCCTTCGCGGCCGACTTGGACGTGCTGATGAACTGGTTCCAGTCCTTCCACTTGTTCAGGTACTGGTCCAGTGGCTTGAGGTATCCGCTGGTGATGTCCGAGTTGATGAGGAAGGTGTCCTCGTAGACCAGGTCGGGCGCGGTCTTCGGGGAGCGCATCATCTGCTGGAGCTTGGTGTAGTACTCGGAGTCCGGCGCCTTGATCGGCACCAGTTTCACCTTCTTGCCGGGGTTCTCCTTCTCGAACTGCTTCTTGATGTCCGCCAGATAGGTGTCCATGACCTTGATCTGGTTGTCCGTGGACTGCTTGAAGGAGACCTTCACGGTGTCCGGATCGTCGCCGGAGCCCCCGCCGCACGCGGTGAGGCCGCCGGCCGCGACCAGGGCGGTGACGAGGAGCAGAGGGGCGGTGGGGCGCACGGGCACGACCTCCTACTGGCCGACGCGGCTGGGTTACCACGCGGGGCGCAACGCTGGGCTGCCCGGTGAACGTAAGGGCGGGTTCGGAGCAAGGTCAATGCCCGTGCGTCGCCCCTTGTCATCAACGTGACAACGTTGTTATTGGGGGCGGCGCCGAGGCGTTACCGGTGGGTCTGCCGACTGCCAATCGGCTTGTATGGAAAGGCGCTTGGGGTGAGGCGGGATGTCGGACCGTCGACCGGCGGGTCAGACCGTCGACCGGCGGGTCAGACCGCCGACCGGGGTGTCAGACCGTCGACCGGGGTGTCAGGCCACCGACCGGCGTGTCAGGCCGCCGACGTCAGCCAGCGGTACACGTACTCCGGGCGGCCGACGTGTCCGTACTGCGGGGTGCGGGTGGCGCGGCCCGTGGTGACCAGGTGCTCCAGATAGCGGCGCGCGGTGATGCGGGAGATGCCCACGCTCTCGGCGGCGGCAGCGGCGGTGACCCCTTCGGGCGGCGCGTCGCGCAGGGTGCGGGTCACTCTCTCCAGGGTGGGGCCGCTGAGCCCTTTGGGCAGGGCGGCGGGGCTCGGCGCGCGCAGGGTGGCCAGGGCGCGGTCCACCTCGTCCTGCCCCGTGGCCTCGCCCGCCGCGGTACGGAACTCGGCGTAGCGGGTGAGGCGGTCGCGGAGCGTGGCGAAGGTGAAGGGCTTCAGCACGTACTGGACCACGCCGAGCGAGACTCCCTCGCGTACGACCGCGAGATCGCGGGCCGAGGTGACGGCGATGACGTCCGTGCGGTGGCCCGCGGCGCGCAGGGTGCGGGCCAGCTGGAGGCCGTGGCCGTCGGGGAGGTGGAGGTCGAGGAGGATCAGGTCCACCTCGGTCCGGTCGAGGGCCCGTTTCGCCTCGGCGGCGCTGTGCGCCTTCCCCACGGTCCGGAAGCCGGGGATGCGGTTCACGTAGAGGACGTGGGCGTCCGCCGCCACGGGGTCGTCCTCCACGACCAGGACGCGAATCGGCTCTGTCACTTGGTGCCTCCGTCTGCTGCGTCCGGTCCGGTGGACGCCTCGTCACCGGCACCCGGCATCGCGGGGGCCGCGGAAGCGGCATCCGTCCGCAGCAGCACCTCGAACTCCGCGCCGCCCCCGGCCGCCTCCCGCACCTTAAGCGTCCCCTCGTGCTTCGTCACCGTCTGGTGGACCAGGGCGAGCCCGAGTCCCCGGCCGGACGTGGCCTTCGTCGACCAGCCGCGCCGGAAGACCGCCTCCGTGTGCGCGGGGTCCACGCCGGGGCCCGTGTCGGACACCCGCAGCGTCAGCCCCGACCCGTCCGCGCGTGCCGTCACCGTCACCCGGGCCGCGGGCGAGCCCTGCGCCGCGTCCACCGCGTTGTCGATCAGGTTGCCCAGGACGGTCACCAGGTCGCGCGCGGGCAGCCCAGGCGGCAGCATGCCGTCGTCGATGCTGCTGTCGGCGGAGACGACCAGCTCCACGCCGTGTTCGTTCGCCTGGGCCGCCTTGCCCAGGAGCAGGGCCGCGAGGACCGGCTCGTTCACCGCCGCGACCACCTGGTCGGTCAGCGTCTGGGCGAGTTCGAGCTCGGCCGTGGCGAAGTCGACCGCCTCGTCCGCGCGGCCGAGCTCGATGAGGGAGACCACCGTGTGGAGCCGGTTCGCAGCCTCGTGGGCCTGTGAGCGCAGGGCGCGCGTGAAGCCGCGCTCCGAGTCGAGCTCGCCGGTGAGGGCCTGGAGCTCGGTGTGGTCACGCAGGGTGACCACCGTGCCGCGGCGTTCACCGCTCGACACGGGCGAGGTGTTGACGACGACCACGCGGTCCGCCGTCAGGTGCAGCTCGTCGACGCGGGGCTCGGCCGCGAGCAGCGCGCCCGTCAGCGGCACGGGCAGGCCGAGCTCGGCGACGTTCCGGCCGACCAGGCCGCCCGACACACCGAGCAGCTCGCGCCCGCCGTCGTTGATGAGGGCGATGCGCCGCTGCCCGTCCAGCATGAGGAGACCCTCGCGCACCGCGTGCAGCGCCGCCTCGTGGTAGTCGTGCATACGGCTCAGCTCGGCGGCGTTCATCCCGTGGGTGTGGCGGCGCAGGCGGGCGTTGATGACGTAGGTGCCGACAGCGCCGAGCGCGAGCGCGCCCGCCGCGACACCGAGGAGCGCGAGGAGCTGGCCGCGCGCCGTCGCGCTGATCTCCTCGATGGTGATGCCCGCGCTGACCAGGCCGGTGATGCGGTCGCTGCCGTCGGTGGCGCGGATCGGCGTGACCACGCGCACGGACGGGCCGAGCGTGCCCGTGTACGTCTCGGTGAAGGTCCTGCCCCGCAGGGCGTCCGCCCGGTGGCCGAGGAAGCGCTCGCCGATCTGCTCCTCGTCGGGGTGCGTCCAGCGGATGCCGTCCCTGTTCATGATCGTGACGAAGTCGACCCCGGTGTGGTGCAGCACGTCGGTCGCGTACGGCTGGAGGATCTTCGTCGGATCCTCGCCGCGCACGGCCTCGCGTACGGAAGGGGAATCCGCCACCGCACGCGCCGCGGCCGTCGCCTGGCGGCGCGCGCCCTCCTCGGCCTGCTGCCGGTCGCTCAGGAACGTGAACAGTGCACATCCGGCCACCACGACGGTGACCAGGACGATCTGCATCGCGAAGAGCTGCCCGGCGAGGCTGCGCGGCCGGGGCGGGCGGGCGAGGGACATGAGGCCAGTCTGCCTCGCCGTTTAAGTGCGAACTAAATGAACGTAAGGGTGACCGCCCTCACAGGGCGAGAGATAGTCACCCGAGATCCGCCTGCCCAGGACGTGAGCCGCACGCACTGGCCGAAACGCCGACGTAGTCGTTCAAGGAGGGCCCTCGTGGCCGACACCACCGACAGCCAGGTGGCACCGGCGCCCGCTGCCAAACGGGACCGCACCCACTACCTGTACATCGCAGTCATCATCGCCGTCGTTTTTGGTATCGGTGTCGGACTGCTCTTCCCCGACTTCGCCACGGAGCTCAAGCCGCTCGGCACCGGCTTCGTGAACCTGATCAAGATGATGATCTCGCCCATCATCTTCTGCACGATCGTCCTGGGCGTCGGCTCGGTCCGCAAGGCCGCCAAGGTCGGCAAGGTGGGCGGGCTCGCGCTCGGCTACTTCGTCGCGATGTCGGTCGTCGCGCTCGCCATCGGCCTGATCGTCGGCAACATCCTGCACCCGGGTTCGGGCATGGACATCTCCGACTCCGAGAAGGGCGCGGGGCACGACGCGGCCGAAGAGGCGAACAAGGGTCTCGTCGACTTCGCGCTCGGCATCATCCCGAAGACGATCGTCTCCGCCTTCACCGAGGGCGAGGTCCTCCAGACGCTGCTCGTCGCGCTCCTCGTGGGCTTCGCCCTGCAGGCCATGGGCCGCTCCGGAGAGCCGATCCTGCGCGGCATCGGGCACATCCAGCGCCTGGTCTTCCGCGTGCTCGGCATGATCATGTGGGCCGCCCCGATCGGCGCGTTCGGCGCGATGGCGGCGGTGGTCGGCGAGACCGGCACCGACGCCCTGAAGGCCCTCGCCACGATCATGGTCGGGTTCTACGTCACCTGTGCGCTGTTCATCCTGATCGTGCTCGGCACGCTGCTTCGCCTGGTGACCGGCGTCAACCTCTTCAAGCTCCTGAAGTACCTGGGCCGCGAGTTCCTGCTCATCCTGTCCACGTCCTCGTCCGAGTCCGCCCTGCCGCGGCTCATCGCGAAGATGGAGCACCTGGGCGTCAGCCGCCCGGTCGTCGGCATCACCGTCCCGACGGGCTACTCCTTCAACCTCGACGGCACGATGATCTACCTGACCATGTCGTCGCTCTTCATCGCCGAGGCGATGGACCAGCCGCTCGGCGTCGGTGAGCAGATCTCCCTGCTCCTGTTCATGATGATCGCGTCCAAGGGCGCGGCGGGTGTCTCCGGCTCCGGCATCGCGGTCCTCGCCAGTGGCCTCCAGTCGCACAAGCCGGCCCTGGTGGACGGCGTCGGCCTGATCATCGGCGTCGACCGCTTCATGAGCGAGGCCCGCGCCCTGACCAACTTCGCCGGCAACGCGGTGGCGACGCTCCTGATCGGTACGTGGACCAAGGAGGTCGACCGGCAGCGGGTCGACGACGTCCTTGCGGGACGGCTGCCGTTCGACGAGAAGACGCTGCTCGACGAGGGCGCGTCCGAGTCCGGGCCGGTGGACCCGGACGCCGCGGACGGCGTCCCGACGCAGCCGGACAACAGCGAGAAGAAGTCCCTGACGGCCTAGCCGTCGGCCACCGGATCGGTGGCGTGCGAGGCGGGCGGGCCCGCCGCGGTGCGAACGTGACCGCGGCGGGCCCGCCCGCTTTTTCCGTGCCGGATAACCTCGGAGTCAGTTGGATGACGGGGACACGGACATCGGGGAATCCGGGGAATCCGGGGAATTCGGGGAAGGGGCCGGGAGCTCATGGGCAACAAGCCGAGGCGAGCCGCCATCGGAGAGATGTGGATCAACTGTCAGGTCTGCAAGGGGGATCTGTTCCGCGACCGGGAGGTCAAGCTCAACAGTTCCGGCATGGAGCTCATGAACCTCGCCTGGGCGAACGAGTCGGCGACCGGGCTCATCTGCTGGCGCTGCGGCTACGTCCACCTCTTCGTGAACCGCGACATCCGCCTGTACCGGACGGACAAGTGAGGCCGGGAGAACCGGAGGAGCCGGCGGCCAGGAGCAACTGCACCGCCTGCCGCCTCGCTGACGGCACCGCCCCGCTGCCCGGCGGCACGCTCCTGCGCACCCCGCACTGGACCGTCGAGCACTGCGTGGGCCCGCTCGGCGCCGGCACGCTCATCGTCAAGCCGCTGCGTCACATCACCGGCGTGCACGAGATGAACGCGGGGGAGAGCGCCGGGCTCGGGCCGCTCCTGACCCGGGTGACCTCCGCCCTGCGCGCGGCGGTCGGCGAGGAGTGCGAGCAGGTCTACGTCTGCCTCTGGTCCCACGCCGGGCGCGTCCCCGGCCACATCCACTTCGTGGTGCAGCCCGCCCGTACGTCCGACATCGACCGCCACGGCGATGCGTACGGACCCGCCCTCCAGGCCGCGATGTTCGCCGCGGGCGCGGAACCCGAGCCGGGTGAGGTGGAGGAATTCTGCACGCGTGTGCGGCGTGCGTTCGCGGAGCATTCCGCCAACTAGGTGGGCCCGTGCGCAAACTGTTGACTGTTTTTCAAACTTGCCAGTAACTTCAGCGTTGTACCACCAAGAACCGTCGAAAGCCGCTGAAGCCTGCCCAAATCCCCCACGCAGCAAGGCTGTTGGCGCCCGCGGCTTGATCGCTCCTCTCCGGAACTGACCCCCCATCGGATTCAAAGGAGACTCCAGATGGTGATCCGCGCACGCGCACGCGCCCGCACCCGCTCCCGCGCCGTCCGTCTCGCGGCCGCTCTCGCCGCCCTCGGAACCGCCACTCTCGGTCTGGCCGCACCGGCCGGGGCGACCACCGGCAGCAGCGAACCGCTCGACTACGTGGCCCTCGGCGACAGCTACAGCGCCGGATCCGGCGTCCTGCCCCTCGACGCGACCGCGCCGCTCCTCTGCGCGCGCTCGACGGCCAACTACCCGCATGTCGTGGCCGACCGCACCGGCGCCAAGCTCACCGACGTGACCTGCGGCGGAGCCCAGACCAAGGACTTCGCGGCCTCGCAGTACCCCGGTGTCGCCCCGCAGCTCGACGCCGTCAAAGCCGACACCGACGTCGTGACGCTGACCATCGGCGGCAACGACAACAACACGTTCATCGGCGCGATCCTTGCCTGCGGCAGCGCGGGCGTGCTCTCCGGCGGCAAGGGCAGCCCCTGCAAGGACGCCAACGGCGACAAGTTCACCAAGGAGATCGACGACAGCACGTATCCCGCGCTGAAGAAGGCCCTGCGGGACATCAAGGCCAAGGCCCCGAACGCCCGCATCGGCATCCTCGGCTACCCCTGGATCGTCCCGGCCAAGGCCGACCCCACGTGCTTCGCCAAGATGCCGATCGCCACCGGAGACGTCCCCTACCTGCGGGATCTCCAGGCCCACTTGAACTCGGCCGTGCAGCGTGCCGCCTCCGAGACGGGCGCCACGTTCGTCGACCTGGCCGCCGCGTCGGAAGGGCACGACGCCTGCAAGCCGAAGGGCACCCGCTGGATCGAGCCCGTCCTGTTCGGCACGAACTTCGTGCCGGTCCACCCGAACGCCCTCGGCGAGTCCGGGATGGCCGACCAGGCGCTCGGCGTGCTCAAGCTGGGCTGACTCGCCTCTCTCGTACGGTAGTTGAGTGAGCGCCCCGCAGATCGCCGATTTCTGGTTCGACCCCGTGTGCCCGTACACCTGGCTCACCTCGCGGTGGATCCGCGAGGTCGAGCGGGTGCGGGACGTCACCGTGCGCTGGCGTGTGATGAGCCTGTCGGTGCTGAACGAAGGCCTCGACGTCGACCCCGAGGATCCCGAGGGGGAGTGGGGCGACTACATGCGGGGGCCGGGCCGGGTCTGCGCCGCCGTGGACGCGCGGCACGGCAGCGACGCACTGGGGGCCTACCTCGACGCGCTGGGCGTACGACTGCACGAGCGCGGGGAGTGGGACGGCATCGAGCCGGCGCTCGCCGACGCCGGACTGCCCGTAGAGCTCGCGTCGGCGGCCTGGACGGAGGAGTACGACGCTGCCGTACGCGCCTCTCACCAGCAGGGTCTCGCGCTGGTCGGCCCCGAGGTCGGCACGCCGGTGCTGTCCGTGCGGGGAACGGGCGCGCTCTTCGGTCCGGTCGTCTCGCCCGCGCCGAAGGGAGAGGCGGCGGGACGGCTGTGGGACGGGGTGGTCCTGATGGCGGGCACACCGGACTTCTACGAGCTCAAGCGGCCGTACGGCGAGCTGGATTTCGGCTGAGCGAGCCTCTCAACTCCCCGCGCATGCTTACCTTTTCGTAAGTACCTGACTAATTAGTCGGTACTTGTGAGGAAGCGGGCGCCCGCCAAGCATGGTCGTCATGACGAACCAGAGCCACAACAACCCTTCCGCCTCCGATGCCAACGCCAATGCCCATGCCCATGCCCATGCCACTGCCACCGTCACCGTTCTCGGCCTCGGCGCCATGGGGCAGGCCCTCGCCGGCGCCTTCCTCGAGGCCGGTCACCGCACCACCGTCTGGAACCGCACGCCGGGCAAGGGCGACGACCTGGTGAGCAGGGGCGCCACGCGCGCGGTCACCGCCGCCGACGCGGTCCGCGCCTCGGACCTGGTGGTCGTCTGCCTCTACGACTACGACGTGTCGCAGGCCGTGCTCGGCCCGATCGCCGCGGACCTCTCGGGCCGCGTCCTGGTCAACCTCACCTCGGACACCCCGGAACGCTCGCGCGAGGCCGCCGCCTGGGCCGCCGGGCAGGGGATCGACTATCTGGACGGCGCGATCCTGGTGCCGGTGACCGTGATCGGCACCGCCGACGCGCTGCTCTTCCACAGCGGCCCCAAGTCCGTGTACGAGAAGCACGAGGGCACGCTCAAGGCGCTGGGCGGCAACAACGTGCACCTCGGCGAGGATCACGGCCTCGCCGCCGTCTACGACAACGCCCTGCTCGACTTCTTCTGGACCAGCATGTCCGGTCTCGTGCACGCGTTCGCGCTGGCCGGTGCGGACGGCGTGAAGGGGGCAGACCTCGCCCCCTACCTGAGCGCACTGCTCTCGATCTTCCCGGAGGCCGTCGAGTCGACGGCGGTCGAGGTCGACTCCGGCGCGTACCCGGGCGACCAGGCTCCCCTGGTCACCGAGGCCGCCAACGTCGACCACATCATCCACGCCTCCGCGCACCGCGGTCTGGACGTGCAGTCCCTGAACGGCATCAAGGCCGTCCTGGACCGGGCCATCGCCAAGGGGCACGGCGCGGACGGCTGGACGGCCGTCATCGAGGCCGTCCGCGCGCCCGAACCGGCGCACTAGCGAACCGGCGCACTGGCCTTGACGCCTGCGTCAAGGATTACCGTCGTGGACATGCGCATCGGCGAACTTGCGGAGCGGGCCGGCACCACCACGCGGACGCTTCGGTACTACGAGTCACGGGGGCTGCTGCCCGCTCGGCGCAGCGGCAACGGATATCGCACCTATGACGAGGACGACGTACGTCTCCTGGAGCAGATCAGAACCCTTCAGGACTTCGGGTTCGACCTGGAGGAGACGCGGCCGTTCGTGGAGTGCCTGCGTTCGGGGCATCCGGCGGGCGACTCCTGTCCCGCGTCCCTCGACGTGTACCGCCGCAAGCTCGCTGAACTCGACTCGCTGATCGCCGAGTTGAGTGCGGTACGGGAACAGGTGGGCGCGCAGTTGGTGCGCGCCGAGGCGGCGGTTCCGGGGGGACCGGACCCGCAGTGCGAGCTGACGGGCTGAGAAGGAGCAGACATGGGGATGGTCAAGGCGGACGGCGTGGCCGAGGTGACGGACGCGGACTTCGAGGGAGAGGTGCTCAAGGCGGAACTGCCGGTGCTCGTGGAGTTCGGCGCCGAGTGGTGCGGGCCGTGCCGGCAGCTCGCGCCGGTGCTCGGTGAGATCTCGCGCGAGGAGGCGGACCGGCTGAAGATCGTGCAGGTCGACGTGGACCACAGCCCGCAGACCGCGATCGCGTACAACATCCTCTCCGTGCCGTCCCTGCTGGTGTTCCGGGGCGGTGAGCCGGTGAAGTCCATGGTGGGCGCCCGGCCCAAGCGCAGGCTCCTCGCCGATCTCGCCGAGGCCGAGGTGCTCTGACGTACGGAAGGCGCAGGCAGAACGTACGGAAGACGCACGCAGAAAGAGAAATGCCCCGGACGAATTGACGTTCGGGGCATTTCTTCGCGTATATTGGATCCTTTCGCGACCCCCTGCGCATTTGGGCAGACCGGAATCGCGAGAATCTGTATAAGAGCACTGTAACTGGCGAGGGGCTGAATTGTCAACCGAGGAATTGCGGGAAGAGCAGCAATTCGTCTCCGGGCTGTACGCGCGCCTCGACGCGCTGCGCGAGGAGGCACAAGCCGCCGTGCAGGCGTCGTTGTCGCAGGTCGGCAACGGTCTGCAGGCCAGGCTTGAGCGTGACGTCCTGGTGGCCGAGCGGTCCGGACTGCTGGCCGCCTTCAACGCGGGAGAGAACGGCCTCTGCTTCGGGAGGCTCGAATTCCGCGACGGCCGTGATCACCACATCGGGCGCATCGGAATCCGCGCGTCCGACATCGAACGCACCCCACTCGTGATCGATTGGCGTGCCGAAGTCGCGCGCCCCTTCTATCTCGCGACCGGACATACGCCGATGGGGCTGCGCAGGCGCAGACACATCACCACGGAGGGCCGCGACGTCACGGCCCTGCACGACGAACTCCTCGATCTCAGCGACACCACCCGCACCGGCCACGAGGGCGCGGACGCCGACGAGGTGCTGCTCGCCGCGCTCGACTCGGCCCGCACCGGGCGCATGCACGACATCGTGCAGACCATCCAGGCCGAGCAGGACCGCATCATCCGGGCCCCGCACCACGGTGTCCTGGTCGTCGAGGGCGGCCCCGGCACCGGCAAGACGGTCGTGGCGCTGCACCGCGCCGCGTTCCTCCTCTACGCCCACCGCCAGCTGCTCGCCAAGCGCGCGGTCCTCATCGTCGGCCCGAACCCCGCCTTCCTCGGCTACATCAGCGAGGTCCTGCCCGCGCTCGGCGAGACCGGCGTGCTCCTCTCGACGGTCGGCGAGCTGTTCCCCGGCGTGACCGCGACCGGCACCGACACCCCCGAAGCCGCCGAGGTGAAGGGCCGCGCGGAAATGGCGGACGTGCTCGCCGCCGCCGTGCGCGACCGGCAGCAGACCCCCGAGCCCGGCGCCCCGCTGATCATCGAGCACGACGACGGCGACCTGATCCTCGACTGGACGATCGCCCAAGAGGCACGCGAGGCGGCGCGTGAGGCGGACGTCCCGCACAACCTCGGCCGGCCGCACTTCGCCTTCCGCGTGATCGACATGCTCACCGAGCAGATCGCCGAACGCCTCGGCGCGGACCCGTACGGCGGCCCGAACTTCCTCGGCCCCGACGACATCGCCCAGCTCGGCAAGGCGATCGCCGCGAGCCCCGAGGTGCACGCGGCCATCGAGGAGCTGTGGCCGCAGCTCACCCCGGAGCGCTTCCTCACGGACTTCCTGGAGGAGCCGACGCACCTCGCGGACGAGGACGCCCGGACGATCCGGCGTCCGCGCGGTACCGCCTGGACGGCCGCCGACGTACCGCTGCTCGACGAGGCCGCCGAACTGCTCGGCAACGACGACAGCGCGGCGCGGGCGATGGCGGAGGCCGAACGGGCCAAGCAGATCGCCTACGCGCAGGGCGTGCTCGACGTGTCGTACGCCTCGCGGACGTACGAGTTCGAGGACAAGGACGATGAGGAGTCCGAGGTCCTGCTCGCGCACGACATCATCGACGCCGAGCGCATGGCCGAGCGCCAGGAGGAAGAGGATCACCGCAGCGCCGCCGAGCGCGCGGCGGCGGACCGGACCTGGGCCTTCGGGCACATCATCGTGGACGAGGCGCAGGAGCTCTCCGCCATGGCCTGGCGGCTGCTCATGCGGCGCTGCCCGACCCGCTCGATGACCCTGGTCGGCGACCCCGCGCAGACGGCGGAGGCCGGTGGCTGCGGCTCCTGGGAGTCGATCCTCGCCCCGTACGTCGAGGACCGCTGGGAGTACACCCGGCTCGGCGTCAACTACCGCACGCCGGTGGAGATCATGGACGTGGCCGCCGAGGTGCCCCGCGTCGAGTACCCCGGCTTCGAACCGCCGAGTTCGGTGCGGTCCACCGGGGTACTCCCGTGGGCCCACCGCACGGACGACCTCGCCGCGGCCGTCGCCGATGCGGTGGCGGCCGAGACCAGGGACGAGGGCCGCCTCGCGGTCATCGCCCCTCGCGAGCTGCACGCGGAGCTCGCCGGAAAGCTCCCCGGTGTGACGGCCGGGGAGGCCCTGGACCTGACGCGGGCGGTCGTCCTGATCGACCCGCGTCAGGCGAAGGGCCTGGAGTTCGACACCGTCCTGGTCGTCGAGCCCGGCGGCTACGGCGCGAGCGACCTGTACGTGGCCCTCACGCGGGCCACGCAGCGCCTGGGCATCCTGCATACGCGGGAGCTGCCGGTGGCGCTCAAGCAGGTCGCAGCCACACCGTGGCCAGCGGCGGCAGGGTGAGACGCAGGGACGCGGGGCGGCCGTGCGACGCCACCGGCTCGGTCTTGACCGGGTCCGGGTTGGTGACGTCGCCGCCGCCGTAGCGGGCCTCGTCCGTGTTCAGGACCTCGTGCCAGGCGGTGAACTCGCCGGGGACGCCGAGGCGGTACTCGTGCCGCACCACCGGTGAGAAGTTCGAGACGGCGAGCAACGGCGCGCCGTCTGTCTCGTCGGCGCCGTAGCGCAGGAACGCGAAGACGTTGTCCTCGGCCGCGTCGCCGTCGACCCAGGCGAAGCCGCCGGGGTCCGTGTCGCGCTGCCACAGGGCGGGTTCGCGGCGGTAGACGGTGTTGAGTTCGCGCACGAGGTCGCGCACGCCCCTGTGGTCGGCCTCGGCGCCGTACGCGGGGTCGAGCAGCCACCAGTCCGGGCCGTGCCCCTCCGCCCACTCGGCGCCCTGGGCGAACTCCTGGCCCATGAAGATGAGCTGCTTGCCCGGGTGGGCCCACATGAAGCCCAGGTAGGCGCGGTGGTTGGCGCGCTGCTGCCACCAGTCGCCGGGCATCTTCGACACCAGGGACCGCTTGCCGTGCACGACCTCGTCGTGCGAGATCGGCAGGACGTAGTTCTCGCTGTACGCGTACACCATCGAGAACGTCATCTCGTTGTGGTGGAACTTGCGGTGCACCGGCTCCTTCGCCACATAGTCGAGCGAGTCGTGCATCCACCCCATGTTCCACTTCAGGCCGAAGCCGAGCCCGCCGAAGCCGCCCGGGCCCTGGTGGTGCGTCGCGCGGGTCACGCCGTCCCAGGCCGTGGACTCCTCGGCGATGGTGACGACGCCGGGGGCGCGGCGGTAGACGGTGGCGTTCATCTCCTGGAGGAAGTTGACGGCGTCGAGGTTCTCGCGGCCGCCGTGCGCGTTCGGGGTCCATTCGCCGTGCTCGCGCGAGTAGTCGAGGTAGAGCATCGAGGCGACGGCATCCACGCGCAGGCCGTCGATGTGGAACTCCTCGCACCAATAACTCGCGTTGGCGACAAGGAAGTTGCGCACCTCCTTGCGGCCGTAGTCGAACTCCAGGGTGCCCCAGTCGGGATGCGCGGCCCGGCCGGGGTCCTCGTGCTCGTACAGCGTGCGCCCGTCGAACTCGGCGAGCGCCCAGTCGTCGCGCGGGAAGTGCGCGGGCACCCAGTCCATCAGGACGCCGATGCCCGCTCTGTGCAGCGCGTCGACGAGGAACTTGAAGTCGTCGGGCGTGCCCAGGCGGGCGGTCGGCGCGTAGAAACCGGTGACCTGATAGCCCCAGGAACCGCCGAAGGGATGCTCGGCCACGGGCATCAGCTCGACGTGCGTGAACCCCAGGTCGGCGACGTACGCGGGCAACTGCTCGGCCAGCTGGCGATAAGTCAGGCCCGGCCGCCAGGACGCCAGATGGATCTCGTACACGGAGAACGGCGCCTGATGGACGGGCACCTCCGCCCTGCGTTCGAGCCACTGGGCGTCATGCCACTCGTGGTGCGACTCGTGCACGATCGAGGAGTTCGCGGGCGGGGTCTCCGTGCGGCGGGCCAGGGGGTCGGCGCGCAGCGTCTTCGAGCCGTCGGGCCGGGTGATCTCGTACTTGTAGAGCTCGCCCTCGCCGACCGACGGCACGAACAGCTCCCATACGCCGCTGCCGCCGAGCGAGCGCATCGGGAAGGCGGTGCCGTCCCAGAAGTTGAAGTTGCCGACCACGCGCACGCCGAGGGCGTTGGGCGCCCACACCGTGAAGCGTGTCCCGGTCGCCCCCTCGTGCACCATCGGGCGCGATCCGAGCGCGTGCCACAGCTGCTCGTGCCTGCCCTCGCCGATCAGATGCAGGTCGAACTCGCCGAGCGAGGGCAGGAAGCGGTACGCGTCGTGGATGTCGAGTTCGGCGTCGTCGTACGCGATATGCAGGCGGTAGTCGCCGGGGATCTCCCGCAGCGGGACCACCCCGGAGAAGAACCCGTCCCCGTCGTCCTGGAGCTCGGCCCGCAGATCCTTGGCGACGACGGTCACGGAGCGCGCGTACGGCCGCAGCGCGCGGAAGGCGATGCCGTCGCGCACGACGTGGGCGCCGAGCACCCCGTGCGGATCGTGGTGCGTGCCGCCGAGCAGACGGGCACGGTCGGCGCGGGGAACGGGCGAGGTGGGGCGGCTGGTCTTGCGCTGCTTCTGCCGGGGCGGTTCGGGCGTCCGGCCCGCGGGCTCCGCCTTTCTCCTGCCCTTCTTGCCGGAGTCGTCGGACGGTTTGCGCGGCTGCGGGCGGGGGGTCACGGGGGAGCCTCCTGGGCGATGGGCGGATCAGGGCTGTTCGGGGGCGGGGCCGTTCGTGGCGAGACGCTTGATCGCCGAGAGGGGTACGGGGAGCCAGTCGGGGCGGTGCCGGGCCTCGTAGAGGACTTCGTAGACCGCTTTGTCCGTTTCGTAGGCACGCATCAGGACCGGGTCCGTACGCGGGTCGCGGCCCGAGACCTCCGCGTATCCCGTGCAGTACGCGGCCCGGCAGTCGCCCGCCCACTGCGGCGCCCACGGTTCGTGCGAGCAGGCCGCGTAGTCGAAGGAACGGAGCATGCCCGCCACGTCGCGCACCGACGGCTGCGGCATCCTGCGCTCGGACAGCGGGCGCGAGGGCTCGCCCTCGAAGTCGATGAGCGACCACTCCCCGGCGGGCGAGCGCAGGCACTGCCCCAGATGCAGGTCCCCGTGGATGCGCTGCGCCGTCCAGGTCCCCTCGCCGCGGCCCAGGTCGGCGAGCGCCTCGAAGGTCGTGCGCAGGGCGGGGGCGTACGGCTGGAGGGCGGGCACCGCCCTGGCCGCCGCGTCCAGGCGCTCCGCCATGCCCTCGGCGATCAGCTCCAGCTGGGCGCGGCCGAGGGTGACGGTGGGCAGCGCGCGGGCGAGCGCCAGATGGACCTCGGCCGTCGCGCGGCCCAGGGCCCGCGCCTCGGCGCTGAAGTCACGGCCGGCCGCGAGCTCCCGCAGGGCCAGCGCCCAGCCGTCCGCGGTGCCCTTCAGGTAGGGCTGGAGCACGCCGAGGACGTTCACCTCGCTCCCGACGTCCGCCAGGAACCAGGCGGCGGGCGCCGGTACCTGCGCACAGCGCTCGCGGGCCAGCATCAGGGGCAGCTCCAGGTCGGGATTGACCCCGGGCACGATGCGGCGGAACAGCTTCAGGATGAACGTGTCCCCGTACACGAGCGAGGAGTTGGACTGTTCGGTGCCCAGCATGCGCGGGGCGAGGCCCTCGTCTATGTCCTTGCGCGGGTCCCGTTCGAAGCGGAGTCTGCCGACGCGCGCCTGCATCCGCAGGGCCTCGAGCAGGAACCCGGACATGCGGGTGTCGTGCAGCGCTTCGTAGACCGTGAACCCGGCGAGCGGGCCCTGCGTGACATGGCCGATCAGCGCGGGCGCGAGCCGTGGCGGCAGCTCACGCCGTACGCCGACGAGGAGTTGGTAGCAGTCGGGCGGCAGCGGGGGCGAGCCGTCGCCCTGCCCCGGTACCTGTGGCTGCCGGACCTGTAAGAGCAGGTGCAGGAGCCCCAACTCGGATGTCGGGGGCAGCAGTTCGGTCACGGAGACCGGGTGGAAGTCGCTGATCGGGCGGCCCTTGCCCGCGAACCAGCGTTGTCGTGGCAGCCACGCGCGCAGCAGCGGATCGAGCGAGGCGAGCAGCGCGTCCGCGGTGATGCCCGGGCGGGTGACGGCTTCCGACATGGCGTCGCGTCCTTTCCGCGGTGCGGACAGGGGTGAGTGCGGGAGTGCCGGTTGTGCGGGAGAGTTCCCGGGGCGGGGCGGTGGAAACCCGCCCCGCGCGGGAGTAGCAGGGCTGGAGCCTACGCCGGATCCTTGCGCAGCCGGAACCAGTAGAAGCCATGTCCGGCCAGGGTGAGCAAATAGGGCAGTTCACCGATGGCGGGAAAGCGCACTCCGCCGATCAGCTCGACCGGATGGCGGCCGTTGAAGGTTTGCAGGTCGAGTTCGGTGGGCTGGGCGAAGCGGGAGAAGTTGTGGACGCACAGGACGAGGTCGTCCTTGTACTCGCGTAAGAACGCGATGACGGCCGGATTCGACGACGGCAGCTCCGTGTAGGAACCGAGGCCGAAGGCGGGGTTCTGTTTGCGGATCTCGATCATCCTGCGGGTCCAGTGCAAGAGTGAGGAGGGCGAGCTCATGGAAGCTTCGACGTTGGTGACCTGGTAGCCGTAGACCGGGTCCATGATGGTGGGCAGGTAGAGGCGGCCGGGGTCGCAGGAGGAGAAGCCGGCGTTGCGGTCGGGGGTCCACTGCATGGGGGTGCGTACGGCGTCGCGGTCGCCGAGCCAGATGTTGTCGCCCATGCCGATCTCGTCGCCGTAGTAGAGGATCGGGCTGCCGGGCAGGGAGAGCAGCAGGGCGGTGAAGAGTTCGATCTGGTTGCGGTCGTTGTCCAGGAGCGGGGCCAGGCGGCGGCGGATGCCGATGTTGGCACGCATGCGGGGGTCTTTGGCGTATTCCGCATACATGTAGTCGCGTTCTTCGTCGGTGACCATTTCCAGGGTCAGCTCGTCGTGGTTGCGCAGGAAGATGCCCCACTGGCAGCCGGCCGGAATGGCCGGGGTCTTGGACAGGATTTCCGAGACGGGGTAGCGCGATTCGCGGCGCACGGCCATGAAGATGCGCGGCATGACGGGGAAGTGGAATGCCATATGGCATTCGTCGCCGCCGTCGGCGAAGTCGCCGAAGTAGTCCACGACGTCCTCGGGCCACTGATTGGCCTCGGCGAGCAGGACGGTGTCGGGGTAGTGGGCGTCGATTTCCGCGCGGACGCGCTTGAGGAGGCCGTGGGAGCGGGGGAGGTTCTCGCAGTTGGTGCCCTCTTCGGCGAAGAGGTAGGGGACGGCGTCGAGGCGGAAGCCGTCGATGCCCAGGTCGAGCCAGAAGCGCAGGGCGGAGATGATTTCTTCCTGGACGGCGGGGTTTTC
>NZ_JBEYWZ010000007.1:0-391649 GCF_040644915.1 Streptomyces sp. NPDC046925
GGCGAAATGCGGGTCGAGGGCGTGGATCACCTGCCGCTCCCCCAGGTAACGGACGCCGAGCAGTTCGCCCGTACGCCTGTCGCGGATCAGCGGGGTGGGCAGGGCGGGAAAGACCCGTGCGCGGGTGTCCAGGTCGTAGCGGGGGTGGGCCCCCGGGGGAACGCACGGCCGAAAGTCGAAATACGAACGGATGCAGATTCGAGCGTATAGGCCGACAAGGAGAAGCGGTCCCGGGTTGTACCGAACCGTTGCCGTACTGGTCACGTCCCGGTCGCGGCCTGTGCCGCGGCGCGGCCGGAACCCGGTCCTCTCATTCCGGCGGAAGCGTGCCGTCCGTCAGTCCGTCGTGCAGGCCCCGCACCAACTGCTCGCCCAGCACGGCCGCCAGGCGCAGGGAGTCCTCGAAGGCGGCGAGCGAGCGGAACCGCTCCCCGTACCCGCGCTGTCCCTCTAGGGGCAGGCGCGGCAGCTGGAGCCTGCGGACGTCGAGCCGGGCCGCGGTGGACGCATAGCTGCTCGCCTGGCGGTTGTTGGCGGTGCCGCGCAGGAAGCCGGCGAGGAACCAAGGGTCGAGGGCGTCCGGGTCGGGGCGCAGGAGGGTGAGCCCCCTGCCCAGGGCGGCGCCCGCCGTGGTCGCGTCGATGACGCGGGCCGCGGTGGTGCCGCCGGAGACGGGGATGACGACGTCGCCGGGGCGGGTCACCACAGGGTCGCCGACCTGGTCGACCGGCGGGCCGACGGATCCCGAGGGCTGCGTGCCGGCCAGCACGTCGTGCTCGGTGAGGACCCGTGTGACGCCGGGCGCCGCGCCTCCCGCGCCGGTTCCGGTGTGCAGCAACAGCGCGCCCGCGCGGGCGAGTTCCCCCACCGTGGTGAGGGGCCTGCTGACCGCTTCGGCCGCCTTCACGGGCGGCGGCATGAGGTCGGCCGTCCGCCGTACGGCGTCCCCGAGCCGTTCGCGGACGGCCGTCAGCTCCTCGGCGCCGCCGCCCGCGGCCGGGGGCGGCAGGCGGCGGGCCGGGGCCAGGTCGACCTCGTCGTCGAGGAGTTCGAGCACCGGCACGCAGCGGGCGAGCCCCGGCTGTTCGTCGACCGTGCCGTGCCGGTCGAAGCGGCGCCAGACGTCCAGCACGGCGTCCTGCACCGGCTGCCACGTCCGCCGGTCCCTGCCGTCGACCTCGGCGAGCCCCGCCGTCTCGACGAGGAGCAGTCCGGGCGGGGCCTGCACGCCGGGCGCAGGCCTCTTCAGGACCCAGACGTGCAGCGGAATGTTGTACGGGGGTGCCGCGCCCGCGGGCAGTGCGATGACGGCCCGCAGGGCGCCGCGGCGCAGCAGATCGGCGCGCACCCGGCGCCCCGAGCGGCGGGACGCGGCGGCGGGCGGCATCAGCAGGACCGCGGTGCCGTCGTCCCTGAGCCGGGCCAACGCGTGCTGGACCCAGGCGAGTTCGGACTCCGTACGGGCCGGGAAGCCGTACTCCCACCGGGGGTCGTAGGCGAGTTCGTCGTGCCCCCAGTTGCGCTCGTTGAACGGCGGGTGGCAGAGCACCGCGTCGGCCCGCGTCCCGGCGAAGGCGTCCGCGCGCAGGGTGTCGGCGGCGGCGGTGCGCACTCCGGCGTCGGAGTGCAGGGCGAGGCGCAGGGCCGTGAGGGCGGCGAGTTCGGGGGCGCTGTCCTGGCCCTGGAGGCACTGGCCGGGGCCCGGCTCGACGGCTCGCAGCAGGGCGCCGGTCCCGCAGGCGGGATCGAGCACGGTCGTCGCGGGCCCGGCGAGCGCGACCATCAGGTCGGCGGGTCCGGCCGGAGTGAGCGTGTACTGCCGGGGGTTGGCGTCGATGTGCCGCCCGACCAGGAACTCGTACGCCTGCCGGGCCCCCGTCTCGGAGGCGAGTTCGGCCACGCCGCGCAGGAGGGGGACGGAGGGCAGCAGTCGCGCGGCGTCGGGGACGGGCGGGAAGGGGCCGCCGAAGCGGGGGGCGACCGCGCTCTCCAGCGCCTTCGGAAGCAGCTCGGCCATCCGCTCGTCCGGCTCCGCGCTCACCCCGGCCCACTGAGAGGGGCGGTCCCGTACGAGGAGCAGGGCGCAGCCCGCGTGCAGGAGGGCGGTGACCGGGCCCGCGGGGTGGCCCGCGAGGTGCTGCCAGACGCGTTCACGCAGCGGTACTTCACCGAGCTTGCCCTGGGCGCGCAGCCACTTCTCGATCTCCGTGAGCGCGAAGGAGGGGCTGGTCTCCGTGCCGCCGACGGGTTTGGGGAAGTCCGGGTGGCGGCGCCGCCAGTTGCTGACGGCCGCCCGGCCCACACCGGCGAGCCGGGCGATCCCCGCGGCGGTCACCTCTGTCGCGTTGTCCCGCACCGCCTGGCTCCCCTCGGTCCCGCCGCCCCGCCGGCAGCGTGCCCGCCCCGGCGTGTGTGGCGCCGATCCTACTCACGTATGCGGGAGCACCGACTTCACGCGTGTGTACTGAGGCTTGAATTTGATTCGTGTTGACTCGGTTCACAAGCTCTGTTGAAATATTGACAGCACTTCCGAGTTCCCGTGGGGGGATCTTCATGCGACGTACCACTCTTGCCGCCGTGTGCCTGGCCGCCGCAGCGACCGTCGGGCTGACCGCCTGCGGCAGCGAATCCGCAGGTTCGGGAGGGGCCGGCAGCTCCAAAGGATCGAGCGACGCCGGGAAGAAGGAGGCGGGGCCGTTCCCCGGCCTGTCCGGGCCCGAGATCGTCGACAAGGCGGTGAAGGCGACGACCGACGCCTCGTCCCTCACCGTGCAGGGCAAGGTCCCGGACGAGGACGGCACCATCGAGCTGGACATGGCCTTCGACACCAAGGGCCGGTGCGCGGGCTCGATGGCCATGGGCGGGGAGGGCTCGCTCGACCTGATCACGACCAAGAGCACGGTCTACATGAAGTACGACGAGAAGTTCCTGCGCGCCCAGGGCAAGGGCGAGCCCGCCGCCGAGACCGACGCCGCCGTGAACATGCTCGCCGACAAGTGGGTGAAGACGTCCGCCACCGGCACCGACACGAAGGAGATCGCCGAGTTCTGCGATCTGGACGTCCTGCTCGCGGACTTCAAGGACGTCGACTCCGCCGCCAGCAGGGGCAAGACGACCACGGTCGACGGCACACCGGCCCTCACCCTCACCGAACGGGACGGCAAGGACCGGCACACCCTCTACGTCGCGACGGAGGGCAAGCCGTACCTGCTGAAGATCGTGAACGAGAGCGCCAAGACGCCGGAGTTCCTGTCGTTCAGCGACTTCGACAAGCCGGTCGACGCGACGCCCCCCAAGGGCGACGTCATGGACATCGACAAGCTCGCGGGCTGACTCCCGAGGCCACACGCTGTGCGGCACGGGCTCACAGCACGTGCCGTACCCACACGTTCGGTTCGACGTACACCGCGTACCCGCGCTCCGGCTCGCAGTGCACCGGCACCAGCGCGCCCGGCACCTCGACTAGGCCCGCCGTGTCGAAGGGAAGGCCCGTCCACGCCCGCCACTGCGCGGTCGACCCGGACACCGTCATCGACGCGTGCGCCACCTTCGCGATGGTGCCGCCCGCCCGCACGTGCACCCGCAGCCACGGGTCGGCGGGCAGGCCGTCGTCCCGCTTGCGCTGTGCATACGTGTCGATCGGCGCGGCCGGTTCGAGGTGCTTGGCGTTGGGGCGCACCGGTGCGACGACTTCCGCGAAGCCGCGCGCGCCCGCGTTCTCGCGCATCGCGGCGAGCATCCGCCCCGAGACACCGTGCCCG
Organism: Streptomyces sp. NPDC046925; assembly: GCF_040644915.1. Taxonomy (NCBI): domain Bacteria; kingdom Bacillati; phylum Actinomycetota; class Actinomycetes; order Kitasatosporales; family Streptomycetaceae; genus Streptomyces; species Streptomyces sp. NPDC046925. Next base: position 3,762 of record NZ_JBEYWZ010000007.1, read on the forward strand.
AGGTACTCCTTGGCCACGGTGATCTCGATGGCGCTCACCGTGTCGGGCTTCCTGCCGTGCCGCAGATCCGAGAACGCCCACAGCATGACCTGGTCCCAGCCGCCGTCCGGCAGCTCCCCGCGCCCCTCGGCACGCAGCGCGAACGGCACGCTGAACCCCTTGGCCGCGACCTCGCCCCGCTCGTCCGTGGCGACCAGGACGTACTCGGGGAAGTCCGTGACGATCCGCCCGATCATCGACCAGGCGACGGGGTCGTTGCCGATGAACTCCGGCCAGGTGTCGTCCATCGCCCAGAGCGGCTGCGCCAGTTCGGGCCGCTCCGAGAGGGTCGTGATCTTCAGGTCCATGCCCCGGACGCTAGCGGGCACGGACCTCGCCTGTTAAGCCATTTTTCGCACGTTCGTCCGTACCAGCCGGTGCCGGGGAGCCGCCTCAGCGGGCGTGGAAACGGCCCGGCGCCGCCGTCGGGCTGTCGCCGGTGGGCAGCTTCTCGTCGGGACAGCCCGAAAGGACCCGCTTCATCGCGTCCCGCTCCGCGCCCGTCACCCACACCTCGTACTTCTTCTTCACCGCCACCTGCCGGGCCACGTACGCGCACCGGTAGCCCTTGTCCGGCGGCAGCCACGTGGCCGTGTCGCCGTCGCCCTTGCCGCGGTTGGGGCCCGCGTCGACCGCCAGGAGGTTGAGCGGGTCGTTGGCGAAGGCGATGCGCTTGCTCGGCTCCCACTTGCCCGCGCCCTTCTGCCAGGCGTCCGAGAGAGCGACGAGATGGTCGATGTCGACCTGGCTGCGGCCGCGCACGAACGTCACTTCCTTGCCCGTGTAGGGGTCGGGCGAGAGCTTCCCCGACGCCACGTCGCAGTCCCCGCCGTCGCGGTACTTCACGTCGTCCAGGTCCCGCTTGAGTATGTCGTCGCGGGTGCCGCAGCCGTTGGAGTCCGTGTCGGCCCAGGGGCTGCCGAACCGCTCCCGGTCGTAACCGGTCTTGGGCGCGCGGCCCTTGACGGTGAGCGTGTCCACGGCGGCGAGCGCGGGCCCGGCCTTGGCGCCCGGCCCGGAGGAGCCCCCGGTCTTCTCCTCGGGCGAGCACCCCGTGACGGCTCCGGTCGCGGTGACGACGAGCGCGAGCAGCAGCGCGGCGCCAACTCCGCGCCTGCCGGGCCTCACTTCGTCCGCGCCCCGCCCCTCACGGACGAGCCCCGCCTCGGCTCCATGCCCCACGGCACATCCCCTCCCTGTTCCACGCGCTGCGATCTGCCACCGTCACCGTAATGGCCGCCGGTATTACCTCCGGCGTAATCGACCCTTCCCCGGCGCCGCAGAAGTATCGAGGGCATCGCAGGAACACCGACCGAGGAGTCCCGATGACCGTCACGCCCTCCACCGAGGAAGCCACCCGCGCCGCCGTCCAGGCCTTCCTGGGCTACCGGCTGAACGGTGACACCGAAGGCCTCACCGCCCTCTTCTCCGACGAGGTCGACTGGATGCTCGCCGAGAACCCGGGCGTGCCCTGGATCCGGCCGCGGTCCACCGCCGCCGAGTGCGCCGCCCAGTCGGGCGAACTCGCCGCGCACACGGTTCCGGAGAAGGCCGGCGCCTCCGTCGACACCATCATGGTCGACGGAACGGACGCCGTGATCTTCGGACAGCTCTGGGGCACCGTGCGCGAGACCGGCAAGTCCTTCGAAGGGCCCTTCGCGCTGCGGCTGACCGTCGAGGACGGCCGCGTCACGCGCCACCACCTCTACGAGAACAGCCGCTCGATCGCCGACGCCTGCACCGCCTAGGGCCCGGCCGGAACTCCGGCTACGACCCCAGGATCGACGTCAGGAACTCCCCCACCCAGCCGAGCAGTTCACGGCCGACCAACGGCTTCCCGCCGACCTTGGCCGTCTTGGGGCGCGGCACCAGGAGCTGGTGGGCATTGCCCTTGATGACCGTGCCGGGATAGAGGCGCTTGAGGCGCAGCTCCTGCGACTCCCGCAGCTCCACCGGGGCGAACCGGATGTTGTTGCCCTGGAGCACGATCTCGCCGACCGAGCACGCGCGGGCCAGCATCCGCAGACCCGCCACCAGGAGAAGGTTCTCCACGGGCTCGGGCAGCTTGCCGTAGCGGTCGGTGAGCTCCTCGCGCACCGCCTTGACGTCCTCCTCGCTGCTCGCGGACGCGATGGAGCGGTAGGCCGCGAGGCGCAGCCGCTCGCCGGGGGCGTAGTCGTGCGGGACGTGCGCGTCGACCGGCAGCTCGACCTTGACCTCCAGCGGCGGCTCCTCCTCCACGCCGCCCTCCAGGGACGCGCGGTAGTCGGCCACCGCCTCGCCCACCATGCGGACGTAGAGGTCGAAGCCGACGCCCGCGATGTGGCCCGACTGCTCGCCGCCCAGGAGGTTGCCCGCGCCGCGGATCTCCAGGTCCTTCATCGCCACGTACATGCCCGCGCCCATCTCCGTGTGCTGGGCGATGGTCGCCAGGCGCTCGTGGGCGGTCTCCGTGAGGGGCTTCTCCGGCGGGTAGAGGAAGTAGGCGTAACCGCGCTCGCGGCCACGGCCCACGCGGCCGCGCAGCTGGTGGAGCTGCGAGAGGCCGAAGTTGTCGCCGCGCTCGACGATCAGGGTGTTGGCGTTCGAGATGTCGATGCCCGACTCGACGATGGTCGTGGAGACGAGCACGTCGAACTTCTTCTCCCAGAAGTCCACCACCACCTGCTCCAGGGCCTGTTCGGACATCTGGCCGTGCGCGGTGGCGATGCGCGCCTCGGGGACGATGTCCCGCAGGCGGGCCGCGGCCCGGTCGATCGACTCGACGCGGTTGTGGATGTAGAAGACCTGGCCCTCGCGCAGGAGTTCGCGGCGGATGGCCGCGCCGATCTGCTTCTCCTCGTAGGGACCGACGAAGGTCAGGACCGGGTGGCGCTCCTCGGGGGGCGTGGTGATCGTCGACATCTCGCGGATGCCGGTCACGGCCATTTCGAGCGTACGGGGGATGGGGGTCGCCGACATGGTCAGGACGTCGACGTTGGCGCGCAGCTTCTTCAGCTGCTCCTTGTGCTCGACGCCGAAGCGCTGCTCCTCGTCGACGATGACCAGGCCCAGGTCCTTGAACTTCGTCTCGGAGGAGAAGAGGCGGTGCGTTCCGATAACGATGTCGATCGAGCCGTCGTGCAGGCCCTCCAGGGTCGCCTTGGACTCCGTCTCCGTCTGGAAGCGGCTCAATGCCCGCACCTTCACCGGGAATTGCGAGTACCGCTCGGAGAACGTGCCGAAGTGCTGCTGCACCAGGAGCGTCGTCGGGACGAGGACTGCGACCTGCTTGCCGTCCTGGACGGCCTTGAAGGCGGCGCGGACCGCGATCTCCGTCTTGCCGTAGCCGACGTCGCCGCAGATCAGGCGGTCCATCGGGACCGTCTTCTCCATGTCGTCCTTGACCTCGGCGATGGTGGTGAGCTGGTCGGGCGTCTCCACGTACGGGAAGGCGTCCTCCAGTTCGCGCTGCCAGGGGGTGTCGGCGGCGAAGGCGTGGCCGGGGGCGGCCATGCGGGCGCTGTAGAGCTTGATGAGGTCGGCGGCGATCTCCTTGACCGCCTTCTTCGCGCGCGCCTTCGTCTTCGTCCAGTCGGCGCCGCCGAGGCGGTGCAGGGTGGGGGCCTCGCCGCCGACGTACTTGGTGATCTGCTCCAGCTGGTCGGTGGGGATGTAGAGGCGGTCGCCGGGCTGGCCGCGCTTGGCGGGGGCGTACTCCACGACGAGGTATTCGCGCGTCGCGCCCTGGACCGTGCGCTGCACCATCTCGATGTAGCGGCCGACGCCGTGCTGCTCGTGGACGATGTAGTCGCCGGACTCCAGGGTCAGCGGGTCGATGGTCTTCCTGCGGCGCGCGGGCATCCGCTGGCCGTCCTTGCCGGCCGCCTTCTGGCCGGAGAGGTCGGTCTCGGTGAGGACCGCGAGCTTGAGGGCCGGGTCCACGAAGCCGTAGTCGATCGAGCCGCAGGTGACGTGCACGAGGGAGGGCGTGAGTGCGGCGAGCTCCGCGTCCAGGCGGGCCGCGATGCCCTCGCCGCCCAGGACCTCGACGGTACGGGCCGCGGGGCCGTGGCCCTCCGTCACATAGACGGTGCGCCAGCCCTCGGCGAGCCAGCCCTTGGTGTCGGCGAGCGCCTTCGCGGTGTCGCCGCGGTAGGTCTCGGTGGCGTGCATGCCGAGCTTGAGGGTGTCGTCGTCAAGCTCCTCGTCCGCCGCGAAGGGCGAGACCGACCACCACATCATGCCGAGGTCGCTCGCGTGGTCACGGACGTCCGCGATACCCCAGAGAGAGGCCGCGCCCACGTCGATCGGGGCCTCGCCGCCGCCCGCCGTCGCCGCCCAGGACGCCTGGAGGAACTCCTGCGAGGTCGCCACCAGGTCGGCCGCGCGAGTGCGCACGCGCTCGGGGTCGCAGACCACGGCCATGCTCTGCTCCGGCAGGACGTCGAGCAGCAGCTCCATGTCGTCGACCAGGACGGGGGCGAGGGACTCCATGCCCTCGACGGCGATGCCCTCGGCGATCTTGCCGAGCAGTTCGCCGAGCTCGGGGTGCTGTTCGGCGAGGGCGGCGGCGCGCTCCCGTACGTCGTCGGTGAGGAGCAGCTCGCGGCAGGGCGGGGCCCACAGGCCGTGCTCGGCGACTTCGAGGGAGCGCTGGTCGGCGACCTTGAAGTAGCGGATCTCCTCGACGTCGTCGCCCCAGAACTCGACGCGCAGGGGGTGTTCCTCGGTCGGCGGGAAGACGTCCAGGATGCCGCCGCGCACGGCGAACTCGCCGCGCTTCTCGACCAGCTCGACGCGGGAGTACGCGGCTGCCGCGAGGGCCTCCACGGTGTCGTTCAGGTCCACGCTGTCGCCGGTGCGCAGGGCGACGGGCTCCAGGTCGCCCAGGCCCTTGACCTGCGGCTGGAGGACCGAGCGGACGGGGGCGACGATGACGGAGACCGGGCCGGTCTCGGGGTCGTCGGGGCGCGGGTGCGCGAGGCGGCGCAGGACGGCGAGGCGGCGGCCGACGGTGTCGGAGCGGGGCGAGAGGCGCTCGTGCGGGAGCGTCTCCCAGGAGGGGTACTCGACGACACCGTCCGGCGGGACGATCGTGCGCAGGGCGGCGGCCAGGTCCTCGGCCTCGCGGCCGGTCGCCGTCACGGCCAGGACGGTGCGGTTCGTCTCGCGGGCGAGGGCGGCGATCGCGAAGGGGCGGGCAGCGGGCGGGCCGACCAGGTCCACGTGCATGCGGTTGCCGTCGGATGCGGCCTTGACCGCTTCGGCGAGGGCAGCGTCCTTGACGACAGCGTCGAGCAGACCTTGCAGGCTCATGTGGGCTTTCGCTTTCCGTCCAGGTTCGAAGGCGCGCGGGGGCAACGCGAACCGCCCGGCAACGTAAACGGGCCGGGGGGTCTCCAGCGTACGACTACCGAGTGACAGCCGCTGGTCGTCGAGTCCTGTCGCCGCTTCCTGTCGGCAAGATCCGGCCGGTCCGCAACGAAAACGGGGCCCCGGGGAACAGCAGCCGGCCCCGGCGGACGCCGTAGCGCCCGCCGGGGCCGTCTCCCGCACCCCCGTGGCGGGAGCTATTCCGTGGCGATGGCGTTCAGGACGTTCATCCGGCCCGCCCGGAAGGCGGGGACGAGCGCCGCGAACAGGCCCACGAACGCCGAGCCGATGAAGACGGTGATGATCGTCGGCCAGGGGATTTCCAGGACCTTCAGACCCTCCAGGGCGAGCAGCTTCTGGGCCGTCGCTCCCCAGCCCATCCCGAGCCCCAGGCCGAGCAGCGCGCCGAAGAGGGCGATGACCACCGACTCCATGCGGATCATGCGGCGCAGCTGGCGGCGCGAGAGGCCGATGGCCCGCATCAGGCCGATCTCCCGGGTCCGCTCCACCACCGAGAGGGCCAGGGTGTTCACGACGCCCAGGATGGCGACGATGATCGCGAGGCCGAGCAGGCCGTAGACCATGTTCAGCATCTGGCCGACCTGGTCCTTCAGCGTCTGCTTGAAGTCGGTCTGGTCCATGACCTTGTACTGCGGGTAGTCGGCCATGGCCGCCTTCAGCGACTTGTACGCCGCGTCCTGCTGACCCTCGGCCGCCTTGGCGAACATGATGATGTTGGGCGGCATCCGGTCGGCGGGCAGGTACTTCGCCGCGGTCTTGATGTTCACGTACATCGCGCCGCCGTCGATCGCCGCGTCGCTCGACGTGATCGCCCGGACCGTCAGCTCGCCGGTCCTGCCGTGGTCGAAGGCGAGCTTCACCTTGTCGCCCACCGAGATGCCGTGGTCCTTGGCGAAGTCCTCGCCGACCGACATGGAGTCCGGCTTGTAGGCGTCGGCGAGCGTGCCGGCGACGGTCTCGCTGCGCAGGTCCTCGGCGTACGTGGCGTCGGCGGCGCTCAGGCCGACCTTCTTCGCGGTCTTGCCGTTCGGTGCCGTCAGGTCGGCCTTGATGTCCTTGTACTGGGTGATGTGGGCGATGTTGTCGGCCTGTTCCAGGGACTTCGCGGCCTTCGGGGTGATCGCCTGGCCGTTGTTCGACTGGATGATGAAGTCCGCGCCGACCGACTTGTCGAGCTCGTCCGTCGCGGAGGCCACCATCGAGGAGCCGACCACGGAGAGGCAGGCGACGAGCGCGAGGCCGATCATCAGGGCCGCGCCGGTGGCGCCGGTGCGGCGCGGGTTGCGCAGGGCGTTGCGCTCGGCCATCCGCCCCACGGGGCCGAACCACCGAAGGAGTACGGCGCTGATGACGCGGACCACGCCGGACGCGAGGACCGGGCCGATGACGACGAACCCGATGAGCGTGAGGACCACGCCGCCGCCGAGCATGAGCGAACCGTCGCTGGCCTTGTCCGCCTGCGAGGCGGTGTAGAGGCCGAAGGCGCCGGCGCCGGTGAGGACCAGGCCGATGACCGCGCGCAGGGCGCTCGCCTTGCCGTCGGCCGGTGTTCCGGCGTCGCGCAGGGCGGCCATCGGGGAGACCTTGGCGGCGCGCCGCGCGGGGAGGTAGGCGGCGAGGACGGTGACGACGATGCCGAGGACCAGGCCCACCACAGGCGTCGTCCACTTGACGGTGAGGTCCTGCGTGGACAGTTCCATGCCCATGCCGGACATCAGCTGCATCAGGCCGACGGCGAGCCCGACGCCCGCGCCGACCCCGAGGACCGAGCCGATGACGCCGAGCATCAGCGCCTCGACGAGCACGGAGCGGTTGACCTGCTTGCGGCTGGAGCCGATGGCCCGCATCAGGCCGATCTCGCGGGTGCGCTGGGCGACCAGCATCGAGAAGGTGTTGATGATGAGGAAGATGCCGACGAGGAAGGCGATTCCGGCGAAGCCGAGCATCGCGTACTTCATGACGTCCAGGAAACCGCTGACGCTGTCGCGGTTGTCGTCCGACGTCTCCTGCTGCGTCTTGACCGCGTACGCGGAGCCGTCCGCGCCCATGGTCCCGGCGACGTTCCGCTTGAGGACGGTGTCGCTGACGCCCGCGTCGGCGGTGACGTTGACGTGGGTGAACCGGCCGGTGGCGCCGAGGAGTTCGCGCTGTGCGGTCGGGGTGTCGAAGTAGACGATCGCGGCACCGGGGTTGGTGACCTTGAAGGTGGCGATGCCGGAGATCTTGGCGGTGTGGTCGCCGGTGACGGCGATGGTGCGCAGCGCGTCGCCGATCTTGAGGTGGTGCTTGTCGGCGGTGTCGGCGTCGACCATCACGTCGGTGGGGCCGCGCGGGGCGTGCCCTGAGGTGATGTCCATCGAACGCAGTTCGTTGCGCGTCCAGTTGCCGGCGATGGTCGGGCCGCCGTTGGTCGGTCCGACGTTCTTCTTCTTGGCGTTGACGACGGTGACGCTCTCGCTGCTGACCGCGCCCTCGGCGGACTTGGCGCCGTCCGCCTTCTTCGCCCGCTCGACGACCGACGCGGGCATCGACTCGGGCTTGCCCGAGTCGGGCCGGTCGCCGGGGTCGGTCGCGGACTTGGAGGTGACGGTGACGTCGGCGGACGTGGCCGCGAAGAGCTTGTCGAACGTCGTGTTCATCGTGTCGGAGAAGACGAGCGTCCCGCAGACGAACGCCACCGACAGGACCACGGCCACGGCGGAGAGCGCCATGCGGCCCTTGTGCGCGAAGAAGTTGCGCACGGAGGTCTTGAGGACGGTCATGACGTACGCCCCCGCGCGTCGAAGTCCTTCATGCGGTCCAGGACGGAGTCGGCGGTCGGCGAGTACATCTCGTCGACGATCCGGCCGTCCGCGAGGTAGAGGACACGGTCCGCGTACGAGGCGGCCACCGGGTCGTGCGTGACCATCACGATGGTCTGGCCGAGCTCGGTCACCGACTTGCGCAGGAAGCCCAACACCTCCGCTCCGGCACGGGAGTCGAGGTTTCCGGTCGGCTCGTCACCGAAGATGATCTCGGGGCGCGCGGCCAGGGCGCGGGCCACGGCGACGCGCTGCTGCTGGCCGCCGGAGAGCTCGGTGGGGCGGTGCTTGAGGCGGCCCGCGAGACCGACGGTCTCCACGACCTGGTCGAGCCAGCCGCGGTCGGGCTTGCGGCCCGCGATGTCCATCGGGAGCGTGATGTTCTCGATGGCGTTGAGCGTGGGCAGCAGGTTGAACGCCTGGAAGATGAAGCCGATCCGGTCCCGGCGCAGCTGCGTGAGCTTCTTGTCCTTCAGGCCGGTGATCTCGGTCTCGTCGAGGTAGATCTGCCCGGAGGAGACGGTGTCGAGACCCGCGAGGCAGTGCATCAGGGTCGACTTGCCGGAGCCGGACGGACCCATGATCGCGGTGAACTGCCCGCGGGCGATGTCCACGTCGATCTCGTCGAGCGCGACGACCCGGGTCTCCCCCGATCCGTACGCCTTCACGACCTGGCGCGCCCGTGCCGCCACGGCCGTACGCCCTCCAGTGCCCCCGTGCCTGGGAATGGTTACAGCCGATGTCACGGTAAGTCTCCTAAGTCGGTCATGCAGTAGGCCGGGCGTGTTCGCCGCGCATAAAGATTCTGGTCGTCCGACGGCCCGAGCACCCTGGTGCCCGGCGCAGTCTTCTGCTGGGGAAAACCCCACCCCCGAAGGTGTGGCTGGTCGGACCCGGGCCGTTTCTCGCTGACCCGCCCGACGTCTTTCCCGGCCCGCCCCGTCGGCATAAAGCCAATCTAAGAAGCGGCAGCGGCCTTCTCGTCCTCCAGCAGTACGAACGGTCCCCGGTCCGTAGTACGGAGGATCCCTTAGGGGATCTCCACCTCCCGGTGGAGCCGTTCTCGGGGTCGCTCCACCCTCCTGCCGAGCGGACACCGGCCCACCTGCCGGGATGCTCTCCACCCCTGCCCCCGAGGGTGCACCGGGTGAGATGGTGGCCCGGAGCAAATAGATGCAGGGGGAAGGAATCTCGGTGGACGCGGACGGCAGCGCGGATGGGTCGGGCGCGGAGGCGGCGAGCGCGGGGGCGGAGGCGTCGGGGGCGGAGGCGTCGGGGTCGGGCGCGAAGGGATCGGGGGCGGAGGCGTCGGGGTCGGGCGCGAAGGCATCGGGGTCGGATGCGTCGGGGTCAGGCGCGAAGGCATCGGGGTCGGATGCGTCGGGACCGGATGCGCCGAGTGCGGCGGCGTCGGGCCCGGAGGGCATACGGCGGCGGCGCGGCCCCGTCGTCGCCGCTCTCATGCTCGCCATGGCGCTCGCCGCCCTGGACTCCACGATCGTCTCGACGGCCATTCCGCAGATCGTCGGCGACCTCGGCGGCTTCTCCGTCTTCTCCTGGCTCTTCTCCGGCTATCTCCTCGCCGTCACCGTCACCCTGCCCATCTACGGCAAGCTCTCCGACACCTTCGGCCGCAAGCCCGTCCTCATCGCGGGCAGCATCCTCTTCCTGATCGGCTCGGCCCTGTGCGCCGTGGCCTGGAACATGGGTGCGCTCATCGCCTTCCGCATCGTCCAGGGCCTGGGCGGCGGCGCGCTCCAGGGGACGGTGCAGACGCTCGCCGCCGACCTCTACCCGCTCAAGGAACGCCCCAAGATCCAGGCCAAGTTGTCCACGGTGTGGGCGACTTCGTCCGTGGCGGGCCCGGCGCTGGGCGGACTGATCGCCGCGTACGCCGACTGGCGCTGGATCTTCCTGATCAACCTGCCCATCGGCGCGGTGGCCCTGTGGCTGATCGTGCGCCACCTGCACGAGCCGGAGCGCGCGGCGGTGGTCCGGGGGCGCATCGACTGGGCGGGCGCGCTCACCGTCTTCGCCTGCGGCGGCGTCCTGCTCACCGCGCTCGTGCAGGGCGGCGTCGCCTGGGGCTGGCTGTCGGCGCAGTCGCTCGCGCTGTTCGGGGGCGGGCTGCTGCTCGCCGGGACCGTCGTGGTCATCGAGCGGCGCGCGGCGGAGCCGATCATCCCCGGCTGGGTCTGGCGGCGGCGCACCATCGCCGCGGTCAACCTCGCGCTCGGCGCGCTCGGCCTCCTGATGGTCGCGCCGACGGTCTTCCTGCCGACGTACGCCCAGTCCGTGCTCGGCCTCGCGCCGATCGCCGCCGGGTTCGTGCTCTCCGTGATGACGCTGAGCTGGCCGGTCTCCGCCGCCCTGAGCCAGCACGTCTACCGCAGGCTCGGTTTCCGCGACACGGCGCTCATCGGCATCGGCGGGGCCGCGCTCTTCCTCTTCGCGTTCCCCTTCCTGCCCTATCCGGGTCAGGCCTGGCAGCCGGCGCTGATCATGCTGCTTCTCGGCGCGGCACTCGGCCTCTTCCAACTGCCGCTGATCGTGGGGGTGCAGTCCACCGTCGGCTGGTCCGAGCGCGGCACGGCCACCGCGTCCATCCTCTTCTGCCGCCAGATAGGCCAGACCCTGGGCGCCGCCCTCTTCGGCGCGGTCGCCAACGGAGTCCTCACCTCGCGGCTCGGCGGCGCGGGCTCCCTGGACTCGGTGGCCCACGCCCTGGAGAACCCGGCCGCCGTCGCCGACCCCGAACGGCTGCGGCGCGCGGTCGACTCGGCGGTGGACACGGTGTACGTGGGCGCGGGCTGCGCGGCGGTACTCGCCCTCCTCGTACTGGTGTTCCTGGCTCCTCGGGGCTTTCCGGTAATCGGCGCGCAGGGCCCGGAAATCGGGGCGACGGAACCCCCGGCGAGCAGGGAAAACACCGAACAGGCCGCCGAACAGGCCGCGCGTAAAAGCCCCTTGAACAGACCGGCCGAATAAACCGACCACCCAGTATGGGCAAAACCTTACGCGGCTCTACTACTTACGAGTAACGTGCTCGATCCTCACCTCTCGCTCCCTGCGGTCCCGCACCGGACCGACGCCGCGCAAGGAGAACCGGGATGTCCTACCCTCACCAGCCCCAACACCCCGACCGCTCGCAGCAGCCAGCCCCTCCCCGGGAACCACACCACCCTCACCACGCCTATCACCCCCACCTCCCCCCACACGCCTCGTCCCCCTCGTACCCCGCCTACCCCGCCTACCCCACTGACCCCACTCACCCCACGCAGCCAACCCACCCCACTCACCCCACGCCCCCAACCCACCTCACCTACCCCTGGCAGCCCGCAGCGGCCCCGACGCCCCCGCCACGGCCGAAGCTCCCCCGGCACCCCGCACTCGGCCGCCACAGCGACCTGCGCCATCTGCGCAGCGCCTACCGCTGGCAGCGCCGCGTCGCCACCCTCACCGCGCTCGGCTACTTCACGCTCTTCCTGATCCTCTCCGCCTTCGCCCCGTCCCTGATGACGGACACGGTCTCCGGCGGCCTGACCACCGGCCTGCTGCTCGGCCTGTGCCAGGTCCCCGTCACCCTCGTCGCCATAGCACTGTACGAGGCAACGGCCCGCCGCCGGGTCGACCCGCTGTCCGAACGGCTGCGCAAACTGGCGGAGTTGGAGGCCAACCGATGACCCCCGGCACCACTCCCGTGCTCCCGTCCGTTACCCTGGCCGCCGACTCGGCGCAGGCCATGTCCCTGGTGGCGTTCACCGCCGTCGTCACGCTCACCCTGCTCCTGTGCGTCATGACGGGCCCCGACCGCGACAATCTCGGCGAGTTCTACGCGGGTTACGGTGCGCTGTCCCCGATGCGCAACGGCCTGGCGATCGCGGGCGACTACATCTCGGCGGCGACCGTACTCGGCACGGGCGGAATCATCGCCCTCCTCGGATACGACGGCGTGGTCCTCGCCCTGAGCACCGCCCTGTCCCTGATGCTTCTGATGTTCCTGCTGGCCGAACCCCTGCGCAACGCGGGCCAGTTCACCATGGGCGACGTACTGGCCCGCCGGATGCCGGGCCGGGCCGTGCGGATCACGGCATGCGCGGCGACACTCGCCGCACTCATCCCGCTCATGCTGGTGCAACTCGCGGGCGCGGGCGACCTGCTCTCCTTCATCCTCGGCTTCTCCGGCGAGGGCGTGAAGACGGGCTGCGTCGTCGCACTGGGCGCACTCATGATCAGCTACGCGGCGATCGGCGGCATGAAGGGCACCGCCCTCATCCAGATCCTGAAGATCGTGATGCTGCTCGGCTCCGGAGCGGTCATCGCCGCCCTGATCCTGCGCCGCTTCGACTGGGACCCCGGCGCGCTCCTGGCCGCCGCCGAGAAGGGCAGCGGAGTGGGCCCCGCCTTCCTCCAGTCCGGGCTCCAGTTCGCTGGCGGCCCCCACCCCGGCCTGGACATGATCAGTTCGGAGCTCACGGTCGTACTCGGCGGCGCGTGCCTGCCGCACGTCACGATGCGGATGTACACGGCGCGCAGCGCGCGTGAGGTGCGCCGGTCGATGTCGTGGGCAGTGTCGTCCGTGGCGCTCTTCGTCCTCATCATCGCGATCGTCGGCTTCGGCGCGACGGCGATGGTCGGCCGGGCGGCGATCGCACAGGCGGACCCGCAGGGCAACACGGCGTACTTGCTGGGTTCCAGAGCGGTGTTCGGGTCCAACGCCTCAACGGCGGAAACCCTCATCTTCACCACGGTCACGACGGCGATCTTCCTGACGCTGCTCGCGTCGGTCGCCGGGATGATCCTGGCCTGCGCCAACTCCCTCGCCCACGATGTCTTCGCCCACCTCCGCCTCCGCGAGGAGCTCACCCCGCGCCGCGAGATGACACTGGCCCGCGTCTCGGCGCTCGCCGTAGGGGGCGTGGCGATCGTCCTCGCGGTCATGGTCCAGCACCACAACCTGCAACCGCTGGTGACCCTCTCCTTCTGCCTGGGCGCATCGGCACTCGCCCCGGCACTGGTCTACAGCCTCTTCTGGCGCCGCTACACCCGCAGGGGCCTGCTGTGGACCCTCATCGGCGGCACCCTCGGCTCCATCATCATCATGACGGGCACCAACCTGGTCTCGGGCGCCCCCACATCAGCCTTCCCGAACCACGACTTCAACTGGTTCCCCTTCACCACCACAGGCATCGCCTCCATCCCCCTCGGCTTCCTCCTGGGCTGGCTGGGCACGGTGTCGTCGGGCCCCAGGGAATCGGATGACCAACGCAGGCGGTACGAGGCGGTGGAGGGCTGGATCCTGGCGGGGGTGACGAAAAGGTAGTACGGCAAGGATCTGGACGCGGAGTAACGGGCGGGCGGGAAAAACTCGCCGCGAAGCGGCGCCCCGAAACCCACCGGCCAGCCGCAGGCTAAGGCGCTCCCTCGGCGGCAGCCCGCCCAGTCAGCGCAGCGAGACTGCTCCGTACATGCTCCATGTGCGCCCGCACCTCGTCCCACTCCTCCCCGTGCTCCCGCAGCATCCGCTCGGTGTCCCGGGCGATCCCTTCCTCCCGCGCCCCCGCGGCAGCGATCAACTCCGCGCCCCGCGCCTCCGCGTCCTCCTGCCCGTGCCGGGCGGACTCCTCCGCCTCGGCAAGGGCCCGCTTCGCCTCGGAAAGGCGCTCCTCCGCCGCGGCCACCAGCGAAGCCTCACGCTTCTCCGCCTCCGCTTCCCGCGCGGCGATCTCCCGCTCGGCGGCCTCCCAGCGTTCGGCCTGCTCCTTCTCCTGCTCCTCGATCAGCGCGGCACTGCGCTCCCGCATCTCCCGCAGCGCGGCAAGCGCCTCGCCCCGCCACTCCTTCACGTCGTGCCGGGCCCCGATCCGCGACTCGTCCGCGGCGGCACGGCAGGCGAGCAGCCGCTGCCGGGCCCGCTCGTCGGCCTCGCCGAGGATCTCATCGGCGTACGCGCGAGCCGCCTCACGCAGCTTCTGCGCCTCGGCGTCGGCCGCCTCCGCCATGCCCCGCACATCGGCATCGGCCGCTTCGCGCACGGCGGCGACCTCCTCCTCGCCCAGGGCCAGGATCCGCTGCGCGCGCTCGCCGAGTTCCTCGTACGTCTGCGGGGCGAGCCGCGAGACCACCTCCCGCAGCCGCTCGGCCTCCGCCTCCATCTCCTTGGTGAGGACGGTGAGCCGGGCGGCGCGCTCCCACGCGCCGTCGCGGTCCTCGGACAGTTCGAGGGCGTACGCGTCCACCTGCTCGGGACGGTAGCCACGCCCGCGCACGGCGACGAAACCGTGCTCCGACGCCGTTGCACCGCTGCTCATCGTGAATCCCTCCTCCGACGCTCCACGCGCGTACTGCGTGATTGGCGCACATCTTGATGGATCAAGCGGAAGCGCTCATAACGCGACACTCCGCACATCTCATCCGCTCAAGGATGCGCCATTTGCCATCAGAAGTCGGAATCGAGGGTACGACGGCCCGCAAAACGCGAGAGGCGCCCGACCCCAGCACGGGGTCGGACGCCTGACGCGGCACGGCGCGGACTACAGCAGGCCGTCCCACATCTGCTCGAGAAGCACCGACCACCAGCTCTCCGGCGACGCGAGCGCCGCCGGGTCGAGGGCCGCGAGCTGACTCTGGAAGTCGACGGTCCAGCGGCCCGCCTGCTCCTGGTTGAGCCCGAAGCGCAGCCGCCACATCCGGCCGAGCAGCGCCAGGCAGCGCGCGAACTCGGGCAGCCCCGTGTTCACGAACTGCGGCGGCACCGGAGCACCGCCGGGACCGGCCTCCACGGGCACGGCGACGATGTTCGCCGTGCCGTACTGCACACAGATCGCCCGGCCGAAGTCGCTGCCCATCACGAGGTACGAACCGGCGTCCGACGCCGGCTGCACCCCGCGCTCCTGCGCCGTCTCGGCGAGAGTGGGCACCGGACGTCCCGGCTGGGCCTGCGCCCAGAAGAACGGACCGAAGTCGACGGGCAGGCCCGCCACGACGAGCGTGTGCGCCACGAGGTCGGGCACGCCCTGCCGGGACACCGCCCGCTGGTCGAAGCGGAAGATGCCGGGCCCGAACGCACCCACCAACTCCTGCGCCACGCCCTCCGGCGGGATCGGCGGCGCGGGCTGCACCTGCGGCAGCGGCGCGCGCACCGGCGCGGGGCGCGCGGGACCGTCCGCGACCTGGTGCAGCTCGGCCTGGTGCGCGATGAGCTGCTGCATGCCGCCCTGCCGGGACGCGTGGTCCTTGCCGTACGGGGCGATGCTCGTGATCCGCGCCTGCGGCCAGGTCTCCCGGATCATGCGGGCGCAGTACGCGCCCGGCAGCTCGCAGGATTCCAGCTCCGTGTGGAGTTCGAGCACCTGCTGCGGCGGCACGTTCATGCCGCGCAGCTCGTGCAGGATCTGCCACTCCGGGTGCGGAGTACCGGGCGCCGAGCGGCGGATGAGCTGCTGCTCGGAGCCGTCCTGCGCGCGGTAGCGCAGTACGGCCTGGTAGCCGGGGCCGACGGTCGGCTGACCGGTGGGCGGCTGCGGGTAGCCGTAGGGCTGGCCGGGAGCGGGCTGACCCGGCGCGGGCGGCGGCATGCCGGGGGCGCCGGGAGCACCGGGGGCCTGCGGCGGCATGGGCGCGCCGGGGCCGCCGACCGCGGGTCCGGCCAGCATGGTCGCCGCGTGGTGGACGCCGCCGCCGGGGGGCGGGGTGCCGCCGGGCGGGTTCGGGGCACCCGGAGCACCGGGGGCGCCGGGCGGACCTGGAGGCTGCGGGGCACCCGGAGCGCCCGGCGGCTTGATCCCGCCGGGGCCGCCCAGGCTCGGGTCGGCCAGCATCGTCGCCGCGTGGTGGACACCGCCGGGAGGCGTACCCGGAGCACCGGGGGCGCCGGGCGGACCGGGAGGCTGGGGCGCACCCGGAGCACCCGGAGCACCGGGCGGACCGGGAGGCTGCGGGGCACCCGGAGCGCCGGGAGCGCCCGGCGGCTTGATCCCGCCGGGGCCGCCCATACTCGGGTCGGCCAGCATCGTCGCCGCGTGGTGGACACCGCCGCCGGGTGGCGGGGTGCTGCCGGGCGGGTTCGGGGCGCCGGGAGGCTGCGGGGCATCCGGAGCCGCGGGCGGCTGAGGTCCGTCGGGGCCGAGCGCCGAGACGAGCTGCGTCGGGACGTAACCGCCCGCCGGGGTGCCCGGAGCGCCGGGTCCTGACGGCGGCGGCGTAGCCCCTGCGGCGCCTGCGCCGGGCACCCCCGGAGCACCGGGAGGCGGCGGCGTACCGGCGCCGCCGCCACGGGCACCGCGCGGCGGAGCCTGCGCCTTGCTGGTCGCGGCGTCGGCGATGTCCCCCGCGCCGGGCGGCACGGCTTGCTGAGCGGAACCCTGCGGGTAGCCGTAGGCGGCCGGGTCAGGAGCGCTCACACCCGGAGGCGGCGGCAGGTTCACCGCGGCACCGGCGGGCGGTGGGGGAAGGTTCGGCCCCGGAGCCGTCGGAGCGGCCGGGGGCTGCGCGCCGGGGCCCTGCGGATAGCCGTACGCGGCCGGGTCGGGAGCACCGGCACCGGGCTGCGGCGGCTGGCCCTGGCCGTCGATCGCGGGCGCGACCGTCGTGGACGGCAGGCCGCTGCCGCCGTGCATCAGCGCGGTCTTGGCCTCGGGGGCCACACCGGGCGGCGGAGTGTCGTCGTCGTCACCGCCGACCAACGGCGGCGCGAACACCGTCGCGGGCGCCTGCACCGAACGGTCGTCGCCGTTGTCGGCGTTCGTGTCCGTACCGGCCCACGGGGTAGCCCCGGCAGGCGCACCGGACGCACCGGCGGCAGGCCACGGCGTACCCCCGCCGGGCGCCTCGGGAGCAGCGGCAGCCGCGGGCGCGGCAGGAGCGACAGGTGCGACAGGTGCGGAAGGGGCAGAAGGCGCGGACGGAGCAGACGGAGCACCCGGCGCGGACGGAGCAGACGGCGCAGACGAAGCCGCGGCACCCGCCGCCCCCGCCCCCGCCGAGCCCGTCGCCCCCGCCGAACTCCCCGACCCCGCCCTGCGATCCGGAATGCCCAGCTTGTCCGCCGCCTCCTGGAGCCACTCCGGAGGGCTCAACAGGAACGACGTCTGATTCAGGTCGACCCGCTCCGGCGCGGGCGGCGCCGCATCCTCCGGCGCCGCCTCCGGGAGGCCGTACTCCTCCTCGTACCGGCGGATCACCTCACCGACCGGCAGACCCGGCCAGAGCGTGGCCTCACCGCTGTCCCGTGCGATGACGAGCCGCTGCCGGCCGCCGTCGGACACCGGACCGTTCTCACGGTCCTCCGCCCAAACGACGAACCCGAGCTCGAACTCCCGCACCCGCACCTCACGATGCTGGTAGCCGGGCACATCGGCGTTGATCCACTCCTCGGCGCGCTCCTGCGCCTGCGCGAAGGTCACCATCGACAAGTCACTCCCCCACCGGGACGGCGTGCGCGAAGCCGCCGTCCACCATCAGGTTCGCCACGGTCTCCAACTCCGGCGGATTGCCCGCGAGCCGCGACAGGAACGCGTCGAAGTCGTCACCGCACGGCAGCAGCAGCCGTTCCACCCGCTCGGCGGGTGCCCAGCCGGCCGTCTCCGATACGTCCCGCGCGTCGTCGTACGCGCAGAACCACACCGACCCGATCCGGTCACCCTTGACCTTCACGGCGAGAATGCCGCCCTGCACGAAACCGACTCCCAGGTAGTCCTTGGTGAGATGGTCCCGCAGGCATTTGTTCACGTACACCAGGTCGTTGACCGCGGCCTCGTCCCGCACCGTGAAGAACGGCTGGTCGATCAGGAGACCGAGCTCCGCGTCGAGCGCCGTACCCACCGGCGCGCAGCCGCCAGCCGCCTTCAGGAAGGAACGGTAGGCGCCCGGCAGCCGGTAACCCAGATCCTCCTCGACGCCCAGGACGTCCTGCTCGCTCACCGCGACCGCCGACCTCGGCAGCGCGAGATGCGCGGGACGCGTCTCCTGGAGCGGCCGCGTACCCCTCTTGTTCTGGTCCACCGGCGTCGTCGCGAGCCCGCCGTGATGCCGCAGGAGCGCCTTCACCTCCACCGGGACCAGCTCAAGACGCCGACCGCCCGGCACGTGGTGCCACGTCCAGCCGTGCGGGGTCGCCACCGGCGGAATCGTGTCCCACAGGTCGTGGTCCGCCGCGGCCATCGCCGCGTTCGCGGAGACGTAGTCCGTCAGGCGCAGCTCGTCGACGCCGAAACCCTCCGGGGGCTCGGCGATCTCGGCGGCCGCACGCGCGTAGGCGGAGAAATCCGGATAGCCGTGCTCGTCGACGCGCACACCTCTGGGATGGCGCGTGGCCCGGACCGGATCCGGGAAGTGCACGACCTGCCCGGCGTAGGCCGCGTTCGGCGGCGCGGCTTGCTGCCCCAGCCGACCTGTCGTCATGGCGGTTGCCCCCTGCGGCACTGTTAATGGTTCTGCGTCAATGGTTCTGCGGATCGCTGTACATCGAATGTGCGTACTTCGTCCTGCGTTCCGCGGTCTGCGGATGTCGACAGCCTATGCGCAAGGACGACACCGGTCACCGGGCCTCCGGTTCCATGACCAGCAGCCACCGGACCGTCACCGTGCGACGAAAGCCAGGCGTGTCGCGGCGCCCCAGCTTCCGCACCACCCGCCCCATTTGGCAGGCTGTCACCGCAACGCGGGGGCGTGGCACACGCGGTCACTACCGCGAGTTGCGGGGAGGGAAGCACCACCATGCACACGGCACAGACCGGCACGACCGGCCGCCCAGCGGCCACGACGGCGCCCTCGGCGACCGCCGGGCACCCCGACGGCGCGGGTGATCCGCGCGTCGGCTGGAGCAGCGCCTCCGCGCACGCGCCCGTACTGCGCCAGCGCCGCGACGGGATACTTCCCACCGTCGCCGCCGCGCTCTCCGTCCGCGGCGCGACCCTCACCTGTACCGCGGGGCGCGGCGAAGAACCTCCCGCTCTGCACCCACTCGTACAGGACTTCCTCGACACCCTCACAAGCGGCCAGCGCGAACGGTTCACCGGAAGGTGTGCCGAAGCCATCCTCATCTCGCGGCACCTCACCGCGGCCGACGGCAGCCGGTCCAAACGCGCGGCACGAAAACCCATGACCAACGGCGAGGCCCGCAAGGCCCTCAAACACGCCAAGCTCACCACCCGCCGCATCCGCGAGGACGGCGACCCCCTGCACGGCGGCTTCGCCCGCCCCTGCCGCTCCTGCACCGCCCTCACGGCGCACTTCGGCGTACGGATCGTGGACCCCACGACGCCGGAAGCCTGACCCCACACCGAGCCGCGAAACACTACGAGGGCCCATGCACACGGAACAGCACACCGAGAACCCCGCGTCCCCGACGGCCGCGTCACCCCGCTTCCCCGTCCCCGTCGACGCCGCCCTGCGCGCCGCCGGCTGGACCCCCGGACGCTGGGACATAAAGCAGGCCGAGATCTGGGCCGACGTCCTGCGCCGCCACACCTCGCCCGCCGGACACCAGCACGCCGTCTTCCCCGCCGCCGTCGAAGCGTGGGCGGAGTTCGGCGGGCTGCACATCACGCCGCAGGGGCCCGGCCGCCACATAGCGCCCGCCACCGTGCACCTGGACCCCCTCTACGGCCTCCACCTGGCCCGCACACTCGGCGACCTGGGCCGCGCCCTCGACACCGAGGTGTGCCCCATAGGAGAGGAGACGGAGACCCAGGCGCTCCTCGCCATCGACGCGGAGGGCCGCGTCTACAGCCTCGACCACAGCGGCGACTGGTACCTCGGCTCCCACATCGACGAGGCCCTCTCCACCCTGGCCTCAGGCACCCAACCGGAACGCCTCAAAACAGGCTGAGACAAACGGGGGCGACCGGGCCCCTCAAGCCTCGGCCACGGCAGCCGCCGCCGGCAGTACCGCCGACACACGGAAACCACCCGCATCCGTCGGCCCCGACACGAACACCCCGCCCAACGCGGTGACCCGTTCCTTCATGCCCACCAGGCCATTGCCGCCACTGGGCAGCCGGGCATCCCCGGGTCCCGCCTCCGGCGGCGGTTCGTTCTCCACCTGCATCGCGATCTCCGCCCCACGATGCGCGAGCCGTACATACGTCTTGGCGCCCGCGGCGTGCTTGTGCACGTTCGTCAACGCCTCCTGCACCACGCGGTACGCCGTCTGCTCCACGTCCGCCGCATACCCGCGGGACTCCCCCTCCACCGACAGCGCCACCGCCATCCCCGCCGCACGCGACTGCCCCACCAACTCCTCGAGCTCCGCCAGACACGGCCCGTCCTCGTCCACCGCACGCGACGCGGCCGCCGCGGCGGCGAACCCCACGGCGGCCAGCGGCACCACATCCGAGACCGAACCGTGCCGGCCACCCGCAGGGGGCGTCGGCTCCCCGGTCCGCAGCACACCGAGCATCTCGCGCAGCTCCGTCAGCGCCTGCCGCCCCATGTCCCCGACCAGAGCCGCGTTCTTCACGGCCTTCTCGGGATCCTTCCTCGCCACCGCCTGCAAAGCCGCCGCATGCACGACCATCAGACTCACCCGGTGAGCGACGACGTCATGCATCTCCCGCGCGATACGGGTCCGCTCCTCGTTACGCGCCCACTCCGCCCGCTCCTCGGCCCGCTCGGCAAGGAGCTGCAACTCGCGCTCCAGGCTGTCGGCCCGCTCCCGCAGACTCTCCATGAGCCGCCGCCGCGCCCCCACGTACAACCCGAGCAGGATCGGCGGCGCCGTCAGCCCGATCGACGTGGTGATCGCGATGAACGGTATGAACCCCTCCGCGAACCCCAGATCCCCGCTCTCCATGTCCTGCCGGGTCCGCACCAACGTGACGATGAGCGTCCCCAGCAGAGACATCCCCGCGAGCGCCCCGATGATCCGCCGGGGCAGCTCCGAGGCGGCGAGCGTGTAGAGCCCGACGACAGTGAGGAAAATCCCCATCTGGGCAGGCGTGATCGCAATGGAGACGAGCACCACGGCAATGGGCCACCGCCGCCGCAGCACCAGCGAGAACCCGGCGAGCACGCCGAACCCCACACCCACCGCCGCGGGAACCCCCGTATCCCCCGAGAACGTGACCCCCTCGGCCCCGCACTCCGCGGCCGACGCCAACGCGAGCCCCACATCCAGCACGGCACTACGCCGCCGCTCCCACCACCACGGCCCGGTCACGGCCGCGCTGTGGCTCTCCCCCGTCGTGGTCATACCTCCCAGCCTACGGGCGACAAGCCCTCCTTTTCCGGCGAGTTTCCGGCTCAGTGATCGAACGCACGCGCTGTTCGACGCGAAACGAAACGGCCAGAATTCCCTCGAACTGCTGAACCGCTCCCGCTCTCCAGTCGGACGTCCGCATTCCGGACAAGGCTTGCCACATGACGGAAATCACGGGCAAGTACGCGGACTTCGAGGGGTTGCGGGAACGGGCGATCGCGCTGCGGCGCGAAGGCTTGAGCCGCCGCCAGATCCGCGACCGGCTCTTCATCCACAACAACGACATCCTCAACCGCCTCCTGGAGGGCGAGCCGCCCCCGGAGTGGACGAAGCGCCCGAACGCGAAGGACGACCTGCGGGAGCGGGCGCGGGAGCTGCGGCTCCAGGGCTGGACGTACGACCGGATCCAACTGGAGCTGGGCTGCTCCAAGAGTTCGATCTCCCTGTGGGTACGAGATCTGCCGAAGCCGGAGCGACGGAACCCCTCGGAACAGGCGAAGCTGGCGGCGCGGAAACGGTGGGACCACGAGCTGGCGATGCGGGACGGGGAGCGGCAGCGCACGAAGGAGGCCGCAAGGCAGGCGGTCGGCACCTTGTCGGACCGCGAACTGTTTCTCGCAGGCGTGGTCCTGTATTGGGCAGAGGGCGGCAAGGACAAGGCCTACAACGAGCTGCACACCGAGCGATTGCAGTTCATCAACAGCGACCCGAACGTCATCAGTCTCTACCTGCGCTGGCTCGAACTGCTCGGCGTGGAACGCGAGCGCATGCGCTTCCGCGTCAGCATCCACGAGTCCGCAGACGTGAAGGAAGCCGAGGAGTTCTGGGCCGGACTGGTCGGAGTCGACGCCGCAACCCTTCAGCGGGCCACCCTCAAGAAACACAACCCTCGGACCAACCGAAAGAACATCAGCACCGCTTACCGGGGCTGCCTGACGGTCTACGTCATGAAAGGTGCCGAACTGTACCGTCGCATGGAAGGCGCTTGGTACGGCATAGTGTTGGGTGCCGACACGGCGACCTGACCGAATGTCCGGTTTAGTCGTGTTTAATCCCCCATGGTGTAATCAGGCAGCACTGCGGTTTTTGGTACCGTCTGTTCAGGTTCAAATCCTGATGGGGGAGCCGCACCTTTTGCCGGGTCCTGACCTTCAAGGTCAGGACCCGCCCTCATTTCCGTCCCACAACGCCCCGGTATCCTGCGGATGTCCACTCCCCGCACATCCGAAGCCGAAGGGCACCCCCGTGAGCGCCAACAGCCCGGCAGCCGTCGTCGTCCTTGCAGCGGGTGAGGGCACCCGCATGAAGTCGGCCACCCCCAAGGTCCTGCATGAGATCTGCGGGCGTTCTCTCATCGGGCACGTGCTCGAAGCCGCGTACGCGCTGAGCCCCCAGCGGCTCGTCACCGTCGTCGGGTTCGCTCGCGAGAAGGTCGTCGCGCACCTGGGGACCATCGCTCCGGACGTGCGCACCGCCTACCAGAGCGAGCAGAAGGGCACCGGTCACGCCGTCCGCATCGGCCTGGAGGAGCTCGGCGGCACCGTGGACGGAACCGTCATCGTCGTCTGCGGCGACACCCCGCTGCTGACTGGCGCGACCCTGCAGCAGCTGGCCGCGACGCACACCGGCGACGGGAACGCCGTGACGGTGCTCACGGCCGAGGTCCCGGACGCGACCGGGTACGGCCGCATCGTGCGGGACGGCGAAAGCGGCGCGGTGACGGCCATCGTCGAGCACAAGGACGCCACCGAGGCGCAGCGTGCGATCCGTGAGATCAACTCCGGGGTTTTCGCGTTCGACGGGCAGTTGCTCGCGCAGGCGCTGGGCAAGGTGCGTACGGACAACAGCCAGGGTGAGGAGTACCTGACTGATGTTCTGGGGATCCTGCGTGAAGCGGGGCATCGCGTGGGTGCTGCCGTCACCGGTGATCACGAGGAGATCGCGGGGATCAACAACCGCGTGCAACTGGCCGAGGCCCGCCGCACCTTGAACGACCGCCTGCTGACGGAGGCGATGCTGGCGGGTGTGACGGTCGTGGACCCGGCGTCGACGTGGATCGACGCGACGGTGACGTACGAGCAGGACGCGCTGGTGCACCCCGGCACGCAGTTGCACGGCGTCACGCATCTCGGTGAGGGTGCCGAGGTCGGTCCCAATACGCGTCTGACGAACACCAGGGTGGGTGCGGGTGCGCGGGTGGACAACACGGTCGCGTACGACTCGGAGGTCGGGGAGCAGGCGAGCGTGGGTCCGTTCGCGTATCTGCGGCCGGGTACCCGGCTCGGCCTGAAGGCCAAGGCGGGTACGTACGTGGAGATGAAGAACGCGTCGATCGGTGAGGGGACGAAGGTTCCGCATCTTTCGTATGTGGGTGACGCGACGATCGGTGATTACACGAACATCGGCGCCGCGAGCGTGTTCGTGAACTACGACGGTGAGGCCAAGCACCACACGACGGTGGGGTCGCACTGCAAGACGGGTTCGGACAACATGTTTGTGGCTCCTGTCACGGTCGGGGACGGTGCTTACACGGCTGCGGGGTCGGTCATCACGAAGGACGTTCCGGCCGGTTCGCTGGCTGTGGCCCGTGGCCAGCAAAGGAATATCGAGGGTTGGGTGGCGCGCAAGCGTCCGGGCAGCGCGGCCGCGAGGGCGGCGGAGGCGTCGTCCGGGAAGCCCGGGAATGCGGCCGGCGGAAGCTGACCGGAAACAGGTGCGTCGGACACGGCGTACCGTGATAGGTGCACACCATTTCGGCCGGCTCAGCGCTGCGGACTGCGATTTTCCGGAGCGCGCGGGGACGGCAGCGGGAAAAACTCGTCTGAGGAGACTAGTGCTGTGACCGGGATCAAGACGACCGGCGAGAAGAAGTTGATGCTCTTCTCCGGCCGCGCCCACCCCGAGTTGGCCGAGGAGGTCGCACACAAGCTGGGTGTCGGCATCGTGCCGACGAAGGCTTTCGATTTCGCCAACGGCGAGATCTATGTGCGGTATCAGGAGTCGGCTCGTGGGGCGGACTGCTTCTTGATCCAGAGCCACACGGCTCCGATCAACAAGTGGATCATGGAGCAGTTGATCATGATCGACGCGCTGAAGCGCGCGTCGGCCCGCTCCATCACCGTGATCGTGCCGTTCTACGGCTACGCGCGCCAGGACAAGAAGCACCGTGGCCGCGAGCCGATCTCGGCCCGTCTGGTGGCCGATCTGATGAAGACCGCGGGCGCGGACCGCATCCTCACGGTCGACCTGCACACGGACCAGATCCAGGGCTTCTTCGACGGCCCGGTCGACCACCTCTTCGCGCTGCCGATTCTCGCGGACTACGTGGGCGCGAAGGTCGACCGTTCGAAGCTGACCGTGGTCTCCCCCGACGCGGGCCGCGTGCGTGTCGCCGACCGCTGGTGCGACCGTCTGGGCGCCCCGCTGGCCATCGTGCACAAGCGCCGCGACAAGGACGTCGCCAACCAGGTCACCGTCCACGAGGTCGTGGGTGAGGTCGAGGGCCGCGTCTGCGTGCTGGTCGACGACATGATCGACACGGGTGGCACGATCTGCGCCGCCGCCGACGCGCTGTTCGCGCACGGTGCGGAGGACGTCATCGTGACGGCGACGCACGGCGTGCTCTCCGGTCCGGCCGCGGACCGTCTGAAGAACTCCAAGGTGAGCGAGTTCGTGTTCACGGACACGCTGCCCGACCCGGGTGACCTGGAGCTCGACAAGATCACGGTGCTCTCGATCGCGCCGACCATCGCGAACGCGGTGCGTGAGGTCTTCGAGGACGGTTCGGTGACGAGCCTCTTCGACGAGCAGGCCTAGTCCCTGCGGGCTCGCCCGCGGGCCCACTGAAGATCGATTTCTGAGGCGGCCTCCCCGCCGGGTAGACTCAGCGAGTTGCTCGGCGAGGGAGGCCGTACTCATTGCAGTACGGCGGTCCGTTATCGACGCGCTCTTCGTAGCAGGCCAGTAAGTCGTGGCCGGGTGACCGACTCTGTTCCGTCACCGCTCATACGAGGAGTGCACATGTCCGAGGTGAAGATCACCGCCGAGGTCCGCAGCGAGTTCGGCAAGGGCGCCGCCCGCCGTCTGCGTCGCGCCGACAAGCTTCCCGCCGTCGTCTACGGCCACGGCTCGGACCCGATCCACATCACGCTGCCGCACCACGGCACCCTGATGGCGCTCAAGACCCCGAACGTCCTGATCAACCTGGACATCGACGGCAAGAGCCAGCTGGTCATCCCCAAGGCCGTCCAGCGTGACGCCGTGCGCATCGGCATCCTGGAGCACGTCGACCTGCTCCTCGTCCGCAAGGGCGAGAAGGTCAACGTCGACGTGTTCGTCCACACCGAGGGTGAGCTCGCCCCGGGCGGCAACCTGCTCGAGCACGTGCTGAACGCGCTGCCCGTCGAGGCCGAGGCCACGCACATCCCGGAGTCGGTCACCGTCTCCATCGCCGGTCTCGAGGCCGGTGCGACCGTCCTCGCCAAGGACATCAAGCTGCCCGCCGGCACGTCCCTGGCCGTCGAGGAGGACACCGTCGTCCTCCAGGTCCTGGCCGCGCAGGCCGAGGAGGTCACCGAGGACGCCGAGGGTGAGGGCGAGGGCGCCGAGGCCTGAGCCTCGACCGCTACCGTCTGAGCTTCGGGCTCGACTCTGCCGACCGCCGCTCCGCGCTCCCGCGCGGGGCGGCGGTCGGGTTATGAAGGAGACATGCAGATGACGACGGATCCCGGCGCGCCCTGGCTGATCGTGGGTCTGGGCAATCCAGGCCCCGGGTACGCCATGAACCGGCACAACGTGGGCTTCATGGTGGCCGATCTCCTCGCGGAGCGGATCGGCGGCTCGTTCAAGCGGAGCGGGCGTGCGCAGGCGCAGGTGCTCGAGGGGCGGATCGGTCCCGCGGGTCCGCTGAGCCGCCGTGTCGTCCTGGCGAAGCCGATGTCGTACATGAATGTGTCGGGCGGTCCGGTGACGGCGCTGCGCGACTTCTACAAGGTGCCGACGGCGAACATCGTCGCCGTCCACGACGAGCTGGACATCGACTACGGCACGCTGCGGCTGAAGCTGGGCGGCGGCGACAACGGCCACAACGGTCTGAAGTCGATGACGAAGGCGATGGGCTCCGACTACCACCGGGTGCGGTTCGGGATCGGGCGTCCGCCGGGCCGTATGCAGGTGGCGGACTTCGTCCTGAAGGATTTCGCTTCAGCGGAGCGCAAGGAGCTGGGTTACTTCGTGGACCGGGCGGCGGATTCCGCGGAGGCGCTGGTGATCGAGGGGTTGGAGCGGGCGCAGAGTTCGTACAACTCGTAATCACGACTTGTAAGAACAACTCGTCAGCACTTGCCCGGGGCTGTTGACTGAGCGCATCCCCATGGCCAAGGATCGCCGCCATGAACGCGCTGCTGCTCCTCCGCCGGACGGCGATGGGCGCGGTCGCGGTGCTGCTGCTCGTCGCCGGCGTCTGGGCGTCCTGGGGCACCGCGCAGCACGTGATGCTCTCCGACGATCGTGAGCGGGGCACGATGCGGGTGACGCGGTGCTCCTCCGACACGTGCGTCGGTTCGTACGTCCCTTCCACCGAGGGTTTCGAGCCGCGCGACCGGGTCGAGATCGACCGCTCGATCGCGGAGGAGAAGGGGATGCGGGTTCCGGTGGCGGTGAAGCCCGGTACGTCCGAGGTGGTCCGCACGGGTGGCCCCGGCTTCCTCCACGCCTGGCTCCCCCTGGGCGGCGCGCTGCTCCTGTCCTCGGTGGTGGTCGCGGGCGGCCTGCGCCTCCCCCGCACGGCCTGGACCCTGGCGCTGTCGGGCGGCGCCCTGCTGACGGCGTCTTTCGTGACCCTGGCGTTCTGACCCGCGGGTCACGTCACCGGCATGGGGCACGCCGTCCTTGCTCCACACACAAGCCCGCCCACCCACCCGAGTGCCTCGTGGGGTAACGGGTGGGTGGGCGGGAAAAATCCGCCGCGCAGCGGCGGCACAGGCCCCCGGTGAAGGCGCCCCGCCAGAGCAAGGCGCCTCCGCCAGTGAAAATCAGCCCGTGTTGCGCAGGCCCGCCGCCACGCCGTTGACGGTGAGGAGCAGGGCGCGGCCCAGCAAGGGGTCCGCTTCCTCGTCCGCCGCCGCCGCGTCCCGCTGGCGCTTCAGGAGCGCGACCTGGAGGTACGAGATCGGGTCCAGGTAGGCGTCACGGATGGCGAAGGTCTGCTGGAGCTCCGGGTTGCTGTCGAGGAGCTCCGTGCCGCCGGTGATCCGCAGGACTTCCTGGACGGTGAGCGCGTGCTCCGCCTCGATCACGTCGAAGACGTGCTTCAGCTCGTCGGGGACGAGCGTGTCCACGTAGTGGCGGGCGATCCGCAGGTCCGTCTTCGCGAGCGTCATCTCGACGTTCGAGAGGAAGTTCCGGAAGAAGTGCCAGTGCTCCTGCATCTCGCCGAGCACGGTGTCCAGACCGGCCTCCCGCAGCGCCTTGAGGCCCGAGCCGACGCCGAACCAGCCCGGCACGATCTGCCGCGACTGCGTCCAGCCGAAGACCCACGGGATGGCGCGCAGTCCGTCGAGCGAGACGCCCGAGCCCGGGCGGCGCGAGGGACGCGAGCCCAGGTGGAGCTCGGCGAGCTGGTCCACCGGCGTCGACGCGAGGAAGTACGAGGGCAGGTCCGGGTCCTCGACGAGCTTGCGGTAGGCGGTGTGGGCCGCGTCGCTCACCACGTCCATGGCGGCGTCCCAGCGGGCGAGGGCCTCGTCGGACTGGCGCGGCGCCGTGTGCAGGGCGGATGCCTGCAGTGTGGCCGCGACGGTCAGTTCCAGGTTCTCGCGGGCCAGGGACGGCACGAGGTACTTGTCGGAGATGACCTCGCCCTGCTCGGTCACCTTGATCTCGCCCTCCAGGGTGCCCCAGGGCTGCGCGAGGATCGCGTCGTGCGAGGGGCCGCCGCCGCGGCCGACGGTGCCGCCGCGGCCGTGGAAGAGCCGCAGCCGTACGCCGTAGCGGTGCGCGACGTCACGCAGCCGCCGCTGGGCGCGGTGGATCTCCCACTGGGAGGTGGTGATGCCGCCGAACTTGGACGAGTCCGAGTAGCCGAGCATGACCTCCTGGACGTCGCCGCGCAGCGCGACGAGGCGGCGGTACGAGGGGTCGGCGAGCATCTCGTCGAGGATGACGTCGGCGGCGCGCAGTTCGTCCGTGGTCTCCAGGAGCGGCACGATGCCGATCTTGGCCCAGCCGGCGTGCAGGTCGATGAGTCCGGCCTCGCGGGCGAGGACGGAGGCCGCGAAGACGTCGTCGGCGCCCTGGCACATCGAGATGATGTACGACTCGATGACCTCGGGTCCGAAGACTTGCAGGGCCTTCTTGATGGTGAGGAAGACCCCGAGGGTCTTCTCGCCGGCGGCGTCGAGGGGGGCCGGGGACGGGCCGAGCGGCCTGCGGGAGCGCAGTTCCTTGGCGAGCAGCTTCTGGCGGTATTCGCGCGGCATGTCCACGTAGCGCCAGGATTCCTCGCCCAGGCGGTCGAAGAGCTGGCCGAGCGCGTGGTGGTGGGCGTCGGCGTGTTCCCGTACGTCCATGGTGGCGAGCTGGAGGCCGAACGCGGCGAGCGTACGGATGGTGCGGTTCATCCGGCCGTCGGCGAACAGGGCGCCCTTGTGCTCGCGCAGCGAGGTCTGGACGAGGGTGAGGTCGTGCAGGAGTTCGCCGGTGCCGAGGTAGTCGCGGCCGTCCTCGTGGGCGGTGCCGCGGGCCAGGCGCTCCTTGGTGTTCTCCAGCTTCTGCCGGATGCAGGTGGCCTTGAGGCGGTAGGGCTCCTCGGAGTTCAGCCGCTTGTAGCGGGGGCTGATCTCGGGCAGCCGCTCCAGGTCGAGCTGGAGGGACGCCTTGAGTTCCTCGGTAGCTCCGGTGTAGCGGATGGAGTTGGAGAGGAAGCCGCGCAGTTCGTCGACGAGGGCGAGGGCGTCGTTGATGCCGTGCTCGTGCTGGAGGATCAGGACGTCCCAGGTGACGGCGGGCGTCACGTTGGGGTTGCCGTCGCGGTCGCCGCCGATCCAGGTGCCGAAGGTGAGGGGGCGGGTGCCTTCCGGCAGCTGGACGCCGACGCGCTCCAGCTCGGCGGTGAGGTCTTCCAGTACGTCCCCGACGGCGCCGGCGTGCAGCTCGTCCAGGTAGTAGATGGCGTTGCGTGCCTCGTCGGCGGGTTCCGGGCGGACGACGCGCAGCTCGTCGGTCTGCCACACCAGGTCGATGCTCTCGGCGAGGCGGGTGTCGTGGCGGCGCCGGTCGGACTCGATGACCGGGGTCTC
Organism: Streptomyces sp. NPDC046925; assembly: GCF_040644915.1. Lineage (NCBI taxonomy): Bacteria > Bacillati > Actinomycetota > Actinomycetes > Kitasatosporales > Streptomycetaceae > Streptomyces > Streptomyces sp. NPDC046925. The sequence goes on from NZ_JBEYWZ010000007.1 coordinate 33,473, forward strand.
CAGGAGTTCCGCGATGCGGCGCAGCTTGTTGAGGACGGAGCGGCGGGCGGCCTCGGTGGGGTGCGCGGTGAAGACGGGGCGCACGTTGAGGTGCTCCACGGTCTGGCGCAGGTGCTCGGGGTCGGCGTCCTTGAGCCGGTCGGCGGTGCGGGTCAGGAGCCCGCCCTCGGCGGCGCGCCGGGCGCGCAGCTCGCGTCCGCGGTGGACCTGCTCGGTCACGTTCGCCAGGTGGAAGTACGTGGAGAAGGCGCGGACCAGCTTGGCCGCGGTCTCCAGTTCGGTGCCACCGAGCAGGCGGGCCGCGGCCTCGCCGTCCTCGCGCGTCAGGCGGCGGACCTTCTCGACCAGTTCGAGGAGCTCTGAGCCCTCCTGACGTACGAGGGTCTCGCCCAGCAGATCGCCGAGGCGGCGGATGTCGGCGCGCAGCTCGGTGCTGGCCGTGGTGGTCTGGTCGTCGGCACTGCTCACAGGTGCGGCTCCTTGCAGTGTTGAAGCACGTCAGGTCTGGGAGGGGGTCCCGGGCCGGATATAAATCCGCGTTCCGGGGGAAATAGAGAGCGGACCGCGCTGTCCGACCGTTCCCAAGGATAGGTGTCACATCGCGGCACGGACTCGCAGCCTCTTGCCGCGGGGTTCCGCGCTGCCATACTTACGTCGCCGTAGGTTACGGGACCGTAGATAACGCGGGACCCGTGATCATGTGCCCGCCGCACTCGCGTCGTGACCCTCAACCCTCGACCCCACAGGGGACGTGCCCATGCCGACATCTTCCGATGCGTATTCAGCCACCGATGTGATCGAAGACGCTTCGCGACCGACTACCGACACCGTCTCGTCACCCTCCGGTCAGTCCGCGACGCTGGGGGGTGAGCAGAAACGGTCGCTCGAACAGTTCGCGCTGCTCGCGTTCATCACGGTCCCGTTCGTCGCCCTGGTCGGGGCGGTGCCGCTGGCCTGGGGCTGGGGGGTGAGCTGGCTGGACCTCGGCCTGCTCGTGTTCATGTACTACCTGGGCTGCCACGGCATCACGATCGGTTTCCACCGGTATTTCACGCACGGTTCCTTCAAGGCGAAGCGTCCGCTGCGGATCGCGCTGGCCGTGGCGGGGTCGATGGCGGTGGAGGGGCCCCTGGTGCGCTGGGTGGCGGATCACCGCAAGCACCACAAGTTCTCGGACGCGGAGGGCGACCCGCATTCGCCGTGGCGTTTCGGCGAGACGGTTCCGGCGCTGATGAAGGGCCTGTGGTGGGCGCACATCGGCTGGATGTTCGACGAGGAGCAGACGCCGCAGGAGAAGTACGCGCCGGATCTGATCAAGGACCCGGCGCTCCGTCGGATCTCCCGCCAGTTCCTGTTCTGGACGATCGTTTCGCTGTCGATTCCGCCGCTGGTGGGCGGCCTGGTGACGATGTCGTGGTGGGGCGCTTTCACGGCGTTCTTCTGGGGTTCGCTTGTCCGGGTGGCGCTGCTGCACCACGTCACGTGGTCGATCAACTCGATCTGCCACGCGGTGGGCAAACGTCCCTTCAAGTCGCGTGACCGTTCGGGCAACGTGTGGTGGCTCGCGGTCCTGTCCTGCGGCGAGTCCTGGCACAACCTCCACCACGCCGATCCGACGTCGGCCCGGCATGGTGTGCTGCGGGGCCAGGTCGACTCGTCGGCGCGGATCATCCGCTGGTGCGAGCAGCTGGGGTGGGCGACGGACGTGCGCTGGCCTTCGGAGTCCCGTATCGACTCCCGCCGGAAGCCGAAGACCGTCGGCCCGGCATGATTGACGACGTGGCGACCGACTCCAGTAATCCCAGCCCTTCCAGCAGCAAAGAGAAGCAGCCCCGGCGTGCGCGCCGGACGCGGATGACGGGTGCCGAGCGCCGGGAGCAGTTGCTGGACATCGGCCGCACGCTCTTCGCCGCCAAGGGCTTCGAGGGCACGTCGGTGGAGGAGATCGCGGCGAAGGCCGGTGTCTCCAAGCCCGTCGTGTACGAGCACTTCGGCGGCAAGGAGGGCCTGTACGCGGTGGTGGTGGACCGCGAGATGCGGGCGCTGCTCGACGGTGTGACGGGGGCGCTGACGGCGGGGCATCCGCGTGAGCTCCTCGAACAGGCGGCGTTCGCTCTCCTGGACTACATCGAGACGTATACGGACGGCTTCCGCATCCTGGTGCGCGACTCGCCGGTGGCGCAGTCGACGGGCACCTTCGCCTCGCTGATCTCGGACATCGCGACGCAGGTGGAGGACATCCTGGGCCAGGAGTTCAAGACGCGGGGCTTCGACCAGAAGCTGGCGCCGCTGTACGCGCAGGCGCTGGTCGGCATGGTGGCCCTGACGGGCCAGTGGTGGCTGGATGCCCGCAAGCCGAAGAAGGCGGAGGTGGCGGCGCATCTGGTGAATCTGGCGTGGCACGGCCTGGACGGCCTGGAGCCGAAGCCGCGGCTGATAGGGCACCGCAAGAGTTAGCCCGTGGCGGGGCTACGGGGCGGGGCTAGGGCTGCTCCGGTTCCAGGAATTCCAGGCGGTTGCCCACCGGGTCGTCGGCGTAGAAGCGGCGGTGGCCCGGCAGGGCGTCGTCCCAGGTGACGGGGACGCCCCGGGAGACGAGGCGTTGCGCGTACGCGGAGATGTCCCGTACCCGCAGCCCCGGATGTGCCTTCCGCGCGGGGCGGAAGCCGGCCTCGATGCCCAGGTGCAGCTGGACGCCGCCCGCGAGGAACCAGCAGCCGCCGCGCGCGGCGAGTGCGGGCGGCTTGGGAATCTCCGTCATGTCCAGTACGCCGACGTAGTAGGCCCGTAGCGCCGGTTCGCTGCCGGGTGGCGCGGCGAGCTGTACGTGGTCGATGCCGACGAGTGTCATGCGTCAGCCCGCCCGCCGGGCCACCGCGAAGACCCTGCGGAAGGGGAACACGGTGCCGCCCGCGCCCGCGGGGTACGCCTTGCGCAGCAGCTCCCGGTACTCGCAGAGGAACGCCTCCCGCGCCTCGTCGTCGTCCGCGAGGGCCGTCAGGACCGGCCGCAGGCCCGTGCCCTTGACCCAGTCGAGGACCGGGTCCTTCCCTTCGAGGAGATGCAGGTACGTCGTCTCCCAGGCGTCCACCTCGCACCCCGCCGCGACAAGGCGCTCCAGATAGGCCGCGGGCGAGAGCACCGCGTCGGCGTGCCGCAGCCGCCCGCCGAGCCGGTCCCGCCACCGCTCGGACTCGCTCAGCTCCCGCATCAGGACATGGCTCGGGGCGTCGAAGTTGCCGGGCACCTGGAAGGCGAAGGTCCCGCCGGAGGCCAGCGCCGCCACCCAGGCGGGGAAGGAGTCCGCGTGGCCCGGCACCCACTGGAGCGTCGCGTTGGACAGGATCAGGTCGTACGTGCCCGCGGGCGGTGTCCAGTCCGCCGCGTCCGCCGCGGCGAAGTCCAGGCGGCCGCCGCCGGACGTGGGCCCCGCGAGGCGCGCGGCCTGTTCCAGCATCTGTGCGGAGTTGTCGAAGCCGGTGATGTGCGCGGCGGGCCAGCGCTCGGCCAGGAGCCGGGTGACGTTGCCGGGGCCGCAGCCCAGGTCCGCGATGCGCGGCGGGCGCCCCTTCGCGGCGGGGAGTTCGGGAACGCGGGCCAGGAGGTCGACGAAGGGGCGGGCTCGGTGGCCGGCGTGGCGCAGATACTGGCCGGGGTCCCAGGTGGGAGTGGGGGCAGCGGTCATGGGGAGGGCCCTCCTAGGTTCGGGATGTCGGCGCCGTACGACTTCGTAAGGCTCCGTACGAACGCCGTGCCGTCATACTCAACCCCGAAGTATCTTGACGTCAAGAGACTTCATGTCGACAGACCCCCTACACTGATCGTCATGGAGGACGAGGTCGACCGTCTGGTCGCAGCATGGCGCCGGGAGCGCCCCGACCTCGACGTGGAACCACTCGAGGTGCTCAGCCGTGTCAGCAGGCTCGCGCGGCATCTCGACAGGGCCCGTCGGCTCGCGTTCTCGGAGCACAATCTGGAGCCGTGGGAGTTCGACGTCCTGACGTCGCTGCGGCGCGCGGGCTCGCCGTACCAGCTCTCCCCCGGACAGCTCCTGACCCAGACCCTGGTGACGTCCGGCACGATGACCAACCGCATCGACCGGCTCGCGAAGAAGGGCCTGGTGGAGCGGCTTCCGGACCCCAGTGACCGGCGGGGCGTGCTCGTGCGGCTGACCGGCGAAGGCCGGGACCGCGCCGACCAGGCCCTCGCCGGCCTCCTCAAGCAGGAGCGGGCGATCCTCGCCGAACTCTCGCGCGGGCAGCGCGGTGAACTGGCCGGGCTGCTACGCCAGTTGACCGCCCCGTTCGACAACATCCCCGGCTAGGTCGACCGGGCCGACCCCGGCCCTGCGCGCGAGGGCGACGGCCGCGAGCGTGGAGTGCACGCCCAGCTTCCCCAGCACGTTCTGCATGTGCGTACGCACCGTGTGCGGGGAGAGGAAGAGACGCTCGGCCACGGCCTTCCTGCCCAGGCCCGCCACCATGCAGCGCAGCACCTCGCGCTCGCGCGGGGTCAGGGACTCCACCAGGCGCTCGGATTCCGTGCGGTGCTTGCGGGCGGCGGTGAGCTCGCGCAGGACGCCGGTGAGCAGCGCGGGCGGCAGATGGGTCTCCTCCCGCAGCACGCCCCTTATGACCGTCAGGAGCCGGGAAAGCGAGCAGTCCTTGGCGACCCAGCCCGATGCGCCGGCCTGCAGCGCGAGGGCGGCCCGGCGCGGGTCGTCCTTCTCGGCGAGCACGACCGTACGGACCATGGGCTGGCCCGAACGGACCCCGGCCACCAGGGAGATGCCGTCCACCAGGCCGTCCGCGTTGCCCTCCTGCACGGAGGGCGCGGGCCTGACGCCCTGTACGGCGCTCGCGGACGCGCCCAGGTCGGCGTCGACGAGCAGCACGTCGTATCTGCGCCCCTCGGCTATCGCCCGCTCCAGGCAGCGCAGTGCGGCCGGGCCGCTGCCCGCCGCGGACACGTCGACGTCGGGCTCCGCCGCCAGTGCCGCTGCGAGCGACTCGGCGAAGATGCGATGGTCGTCGACGACCAGGACTCGGATACGAACCACTGAAACCCCCTCCCCCAGGCTCTCCTCGAAGAGCAGGGGATACCCCAACGTCGGAGGACGCGTACGGTACGGGTACGACACCCGGAACGGGGGTCGCCGCAGTCGCACGGCCGCCGCCGAGCTGTGACTGCTACCCCCATCGCCGGGCGTCGTACCCGACTGTCTCGCCCCCTGATCAGTGCCGGCCCCCACCGGCACTGCCACTCAGAGTAGGGCCGCACGGCAGGAGCGGAAGGTAATTTACAGAACTGACTGGCCAGCGCGTTTATGGTGAGCCGTATGTTTCGTATTGAGACAGGAGTAGACAAGGAGCGGTTCGCTCTTCTTCTGGCCGGCCTCCAGGCCTCCAACGACGCTGCCTCACCGGTGATCCGCTCCCTGCGCGGCACCCCCGAATATCGTGAATCACCGCTGGCCGTATGGCTGATGGAGCACACGCAGGGCCTCGTCGGCGGCCTCGCAGGCCACACCTGGGGCCGCTGGCTCCACGTGAACCACCTCTGGGTCAGCGAGGCCCATCAGGGGGCGGGACTGGGCAGACAGCTGCTCGCAGAGGCCGAACGCATCGCCCGGGACGACCGAAACTGTCTCAACTCCCGCGTGGAAACCTGGGACTTCCAGGCCCCCGGCTTCTACCGCGACCAGGGCTACGAGGTGGTTTCGGTCATCCCGGACTACCCCCAGGGCGCCAAGGAGTTCACCCTGACGAAGAAACTGGCCTGAGGTGACAGCCGGTAAGGGCCGGTCGGGGCCGGTTCACGCCAGCCGTCGTGCCCCCGCTGAAGGGACCGCCGGGAACACCCGTGGGGCCGTGTAGCCCGCTGCGGTGAAGGCCTCCAGGATTGACTTTGTCACCGGTTCCGCGTCGACCTCCTCCACGAGGACGATCGCCGAGCCGCCGAAGCCGCCGCCCGTCATCCGGGAGCCGATCGCGCCCGCCGCGTTCGCGGTGGTCACGACCAGGTCCAACTCCTCGCAGGAGATGCGCAGATCGTCCCGCAGCGACGCGTGGCCCTCGGTCAGGACGGGGCCGATCGCGCGGACGTCGCCCGCGTCGAGCAGGCCGATGACCTGCTCGACCCGGTGGTCGTCCGAGACGATGTGACGGACGTAGCGGCCGATCTTCTCGTCGGCGTCCGTCAACTTGGCCAGGGCCGAGGGGAGTTCTGCGTATGCGACGTCCCGCAGATGCGATACGCCGAGGATGCGCGCGCCCTCCTCGCAGCCCGCCCGCCGCTCGGCGTACGCCCCGTCGCCCAGCTCGTGCTTGACGCGGGTGTCGACGACGAGCAGTTGCAGGCCCTGTGCGGCGAGGTCGAAGGGGACCTGCCGGGTCGACAGGTCACGGCAGTCCAGGTGCAGGGCGTGGCCCTCCGTGGCGCACGCGGACGCCATCTGGTCCATCACGCCGCACGGCACGCCGACGAAGGCGTTCTCGGCGCGCTGCGCGAGGACCGCCAACCGGGGTGCGTCGAGCCCGAGTTCGTACAGGTCGTTCAGGGCGAGTGCCGTGACGACCTCCAGGGCGGCCGACGAGGACAGGCCGGCCCCCGTCGGTACGGTCGACGCGAGGTGGATGTCCGCGCCGCCGGAGACGTCGTGGCCCGCGTCCCGCAGCGCCCACACCACGCCCGCCGGGTAGGCGGCCCAGCCGCCCTGCCCGTACTTCGAAAGGGGCGTGAGGTCCTCGACGCGCAGCTCGGCGACCGGAGCGTCGATGTCCGCCGAATGCAGCCGCAGGATGCCGTCGGAGCGGCGTGCCACCGCCGCCACCGCGGTGTGCGGCAGGGCGAGCGGCATCACGAAGCCCTCGTTGAAGTCCGTGTACTCGCCGATGAGGTTGACCCGGCCCGGAGCCGACCACACCCCGTCCGGCTCGTACCCGTACAGCTCAGCGAACTGGCCCGCTACGTCCATCAGTTCTCCCCTTCAACCCCTGCTCAGCGCTGGGCGAACGCCCATGCGTCGGCGACGATGCCCGCGAGGTCCGCGCGGGACGGATTCCAGCCGAGCCGCTCCCGCGCGGTGGCCGCCGACGCGACGAGGACCGCCGGGTCGCCGCCGCGGCGCGGGGCCATGACCTCGGGGATCGGGTGCCCGGTGACCTGGCGGACGGTCTCGATGACCTCGCGCACGGAGAAGCCGTTGCCGTTGCCGAGGTTGCAGATCAGGTGCTCGCCGGAGGTGGCCGCCTCGACGGCGAGGAGGTGCGCCTGCGCGAGGTCCGCGACGTGGATGTAGTCGCGGACGCAGGTGCCGTCCGGGGTCGGGTAGTCGTCGCCGAAGACGCTGATCGCCTCGCGCTTGCCCTGCGCGACCTGGAGGACGAGGGGGATGAGGTGCGACTCGGGGTCGTGCCGCTCGCCGTACTCGCCGTAGGCGCCCGCCACGTTGAAGTAGCGCAGGGACACCGCGCCCAGGCCGTGGGCCGCGGCCTCGCCGGTGATCATGTGGTCGACGGCGAGCTTGGAGGCGCCGTACGGAGAGGTCGGGGCGGTCGGGTCGGTCTCGGTGATGGGGCTGCTGACCGGCTCGCCGTACGTCGCCGCCGTGGAGGAGAAGACGAGCTTGCGCACGCCCGCGTCGCGCATCGCGGCGAGCAGCGCCATCGTGCCGCCGACGTTGTTGTCCCAGTACTTCTCGGGCTTCACGACGGACTCGCCGACCTGCGAGAAGGCGGCGAAGTGCAACACGGCTTCGTAGGAGGAGTCCAGCCACTTGGCGGCATCGCGGATGTCGCCCTCGATGAACGCGGCACCGGCCGGGACGCCCTCGCGGAACCCGGTGGAGAGGTTGTCGAGGACGGTCACCTCGTGCCCGGCCTCGATCAGATGCTGGGCCACCACGCTTCCCACATAGCCCGCCCCGCCGGTGACCAGGTACTTACGGCTCATGAACTCGCTACCTCTCGCAGTCGCTGGGCCGCGGCTTCCGGCGGCACGTCGTTGATGAACACACTCATGCCGGATTCGGAACCCGCGAGGAACTTCAGCTTGCCCGAAGTGCGGCGAATGGTGAAAAGCTCGAGGTGGAGCGCGAAGTCGTCCCGATTGACCCCTTCGTGCTCCTCCAGCGCGCCGAAGGGAGCCTGGTGCCACGCCGCGATGTACGGCGTGAGCGGCTCGCCCTCGGTTCCACCGTTACCGAAGATCCGGTCGAAGCGCCTCAACAGTTCCAGATAGACCTTGGGGAATTCTGTGCGTGCCGCCTCGTCGAGCCCGAGCAGGTCCGCGACGCGGCGCTTGGGGTAGAGGTGGACCTCGTAGGGCCAGTGCGCGGAGTAGGGGACGAAGGCCACCCAGTGCTCGGCCTGCAGGACCACGCGCTCGCCGGCCGACTCGTCGGCCACGACGTCGTCGAAGAGGTTGCGGCCCGTCGACTCCTTGTGCGCGGCGAGCGACCTGAGCATCAGGGACGTACGCGGGGTGACGAAGGGGTAGGCGTAGATCTGGCCGTGCGGGTGGCCCAGGGTCACGCCGATCTCGGCACCGCGGTTCTCGAAGCAGAACACCTGCTCGACGGAGGGAAGGTGCGAGAGCTCCGCGGTCCTGTCCGTCCACGCGTCGAGGACGAGGCGGGCCTGGTCTTCGGTGAGGTCGGCGAAGGACGAGTCGTGGTCGGAGGTGAAGCAGACGACCTCGCACCGTCCGGCGTCCCCGGCCAGCGAGGGGAAGCGGTTCTCGAAGACCACCACGTCGTACGAGGAGTCGGGGATCTCGCTCAGCCGGTCGCCCGCGGAGGGGCACAGGGGGCACTCGTCGGCCGGCGGGTGGTAGGTGCGGCCCTGGCGGTGCGACGCGATGGCCACCGCGTCACCGAGGAGCGGGTCCCTGCGGATCTCCGAGGTGGTGGAGATGGGGTCCAGGGGCCTTCGGTCGACGGCGTCGCGCACGGCGTCGTCGCGCGAGTCGTAGTAGATGAGCTCACGACCGTCTGCGAGACGGGTCGAGGTCTTCTTCACGTCCGGGGCTCCTCACCAACACCCACACCCAACATAACCGAACATAACAAATCACAAGGCAACAGCATCGTCAATGCCGTGCGCGACACGTGTCACGACCCGCGGCATGACACGTACGGGGACCGGCCCGATCACAATCAAACAAAGAACACCAAAAGAAGTCTTCAGTTATTGAAGAGATGAGCGTAGGTTCCGGTCTGATCAGTTCGCGCAACGAAGCGAGTTCCCCATGCAGTCCCCCACACAGACCCTGGCCGAGGGGCTTCGGCTGCCCACCAACGGCCTCGACTACGCGATCCTCGCGATCTACTTCGCCGTCGTCCTGGGCATCGGCTTCGCCGCCCGGCGCTCCGTGAAGACCAGCCTCGACTTCTTCCTCTCGGGCCGTTCACTGCCCGCCTGGGTCACCGGTCTCGCGTTCGTCGCCGCCAACCTCGGCGCCACCGAGATCCTGGGCATGGCCGCGACCGGCGCGCAGTACGGCGTCGCCGTCGTCCACTGGTACTGGATCGGCGCCATCCCCGCGATGGTCTTCCTCGGCCTCGTGATGATGCCGTTCTACTACCGCAGCAAGGTCCGCTCGGTCCCCGAGTACCTGCTCCAGCGCTTCGACAAGTCGGCGCACCTGCTCAGCTCGGCGCTCTTCGCCTTCGCCGCGATCCTCATCGCGGGCGTGAACCTCTACGCCCTGTCGATCGTCGTCGAAGCGCTTCTGGGCTGGCCGCAGTGGGTGGCGATCGTGGTCGCCGGCTTCTTCGTCCTGGCGTACATCACGATCGGCGGGCTCTCCTCGGCGATCTACAACGAGGTCCTCCAGTTCTTCGTGATCCTGGCGGCCCTGATCCCGATCTGCGTCATCGGCCTGAAGAAGGTCGGCGGCTGGGACGGCCTGTCCGGCTCCCTGGAGAAGTCGCACGGCGGTGACTTCATGACCGCCTGGGGCGGCACCGGCATCGGTGACGCCAACCCGCTGGGCGCGAACTGGCTGACGATCATCCTCGGCCTCGGCTTCGTGCTCTCCTTCGGCTACTGGACGACCAACTTCGCCGAGGTGCAGCGCGCCCTGTCCGCGAAGAACCTCTCCGCGGCCCAGCGCACCCCGCTGATCGCCGCCTTCCCGAAGATCTTCATCGTGTTCCTGGTGATGATCCCCGGCCTGGTCGCGGCCGTCCTCGTCCCGAAGATCGGCACGGCGGGCTCGGACCTCACCTACAACGACGCGATCCCGTACCTGATGCAGGAGCTGCTGCCCAACGGCGTGCTCGGCATCGCGGTCACCGGTCTGCTCGCGGCGTTCATGGCGGGCATGGCGGCGAACGTGTCGTCCTTCAACACCGTCTTCACGTACGACATCTGGGCGAAGTACGTGGTCAAGGACCGCGAGGACGGCTACTACCTCAAGTTCGGCCGTCTGATCACCGCGATCGGCGTCCTCGCCTCCATCGGAACGGCCTTCATCGCCTCGTCGTTCTCGAACATCATGGGGTACCTCCAGACGCTGTTCTCCTTCTTCAACGTCCCGATGTTCGTGGTCTTCATCATCGGCATGTTCTGGAAGCGGGCCTCGATGAAGTCCGGCGTGTGGGGCCTGGTCGCGGGCACCGGCGCCGCGATGATCAACTACTTCTACATCTACAAGCAGGGCGTCATCGACATCCCGACCGACCAGGGCGCCAACTTCGTCTCGGCGATCGTCGGCTTCGTCGCCGGTGCCGTGGTGATGGTCGCGGTCACGCTCTTCACCGCGCCCAAGCCGGAGAACGAACTGGCAGGGCTTGTCTACGGAACGGCCTCACCGGGCCTGGAGGAGCCGCCCGCCGAGGGCGACGACGCCTGGTACCGCAAGCCGGCGCTGCTCGGCTGGGGCGCCATCGTGCTCGCCGCGCTCTGCTACGTCCCCTACTCGTTCTAAATCCGATCGGAGGTCTGGAACATGTCTGAACTGCACAACGAAGTCTCCGAGCTGGAGCGCAAGTCCGCCACGGCGGCTCGCCTCTTCGACATCCGGCGGATCATCGGCGGTCTGTTCGTCGTCTACGGAATCATCGTGACGATCGCCGGCATCTCCCCGTCCGACGCCGACATGAACAAGGCGGAGGACATCAACATCAACCTGTGGACGGGCCTGGCCATGCTGGCGCTCGGCCTCTTCTTCCTCGGCTGGCTGTGGCTGCGCCCCACCCCGCCGCCCACCGAGGACCCGGAAGGCGAATAGCACCACACCCCGCGGGGCCCGAGTTCACCGTGCCGGTGACTCGGGCCCCGTCGGCGTCTCCACGTCGTTCGCGAAAGCGGCCACGGGCCGCTCCGCGCGGTCGAGCAGCCCGGTCCGCGCGGCAAGGGCCGCGGCTTCCAGGCGGGAGCCGACGCCCAGTTTCATCAGGACGCGCTGCACGTGCGTGCGCGCCGTGCTGGGCGCTATGCCCATCCCCGCGGCGATGAGCCGGGTGTCCTCGCCGTCCGCGACCCGCACCAGGACCTCGACCTCGCGCGGCGTCAGCATCTGCAGCAGCCGCTGCCCCTCGTCGTCGGGCTGCGCGGCCGGATTGAGCAGCTCGCTGAACGCACCCTGGAGCAGTTGCGGGGCGACGGCCGCCTCGCCCGCCCGCGCCTTCATGATGGCGCGCTCGACTCCCTCTATGCGCTCGTCATGACGTACGTAGCCGGAGGCCCCCGAGGCGAAGGCCGCGGCGATGCCGCGCGGGCTCGGCACCGGGCCGAGCACCACCACGGCGACCTGCGGGCGCTCCCGCTTGATCTTCACGACCGGATCGAACATGCCGGCCTCCGCCGGCGTCGCCGTGCCGAGCAGGCAGACCTCGGGTGCCCTGCTGATGACCAGCTCCGCCGCCCCGGCCGCGGGCGCGGCCGCGGCGAGCACCCGGTGCCCGCGCAGTTTTAAGGCCGAGGCGAGTGCCTCGGCGAGCAGTCGGTGGTCGTCGACCACCATGAGCCGCACACCCATCGAGCAACCCCCCAGATATCCCCACGGATCCCCCACGGATCGAGGGCCCCCCGGCCCCGCACCCACTCATGCCCCGGAAGCTACACGCTTGTTCGACGTCGCGCGCCCCCTACCGGTGAGAAGCGGCCTGGAATGCCGAAATCCCGGCCATAAGAAAGCCCCCGTCAGTACATACGTACGGAGGGGCGAACAGGAACAGCAAACGGCCCCGCTCCCTCCCGGGAACGGGGCCGTCCGGTGTGTACGCGGAGGTCACAGGGGTTACTGGGCGACAAATCCCAGCGCCGTGTACTCCTTCTCGTCCTTCGAGTACGGCTTGCTGATCAGCTCCTTGCCGAGATACAGCTTGCCGTTCCCGTAAAGGAGTTCGTTCGATTTCGGCACCATGCTGCTGATCGCGCTGCCGACCGACTCGGCGGCCGGGGTCTCCAGGAGCTTGGTCTCCTTCATCGTCTTGCCGTTGAGGGAGACGACCTGGGCGCCCTTGTCGTAGCCCGCGTCCTTGTACGCCAGGATGTTGCCGCCGTCCATGCGGATCGGGAACATCTCGCCGTTCTCGCCCGCGTCGGCGCGGTCACCCGTGGTCTTGCCGGTCTCCAGCGAGAAGGAAATGATCTCGTTCGTCTGGCTGTAGCCGTCGCCGCCGCCCTTGTGCTGACGGGTCGGGACGTAGAGCTTGTCGTTGCCGACGGCCAGCGAGCTGCAGGCGTAGACGACGTTGACCTCGCAGTCGTGGTCGTACTTGCCGTCGGGCAGCGAGATCTTGGCGCGGAGCCTGCCCTTGTCGTCGAGCGAGAACGCGTCCGTGACACCGCTCGCGGTGATCTCCTGCGTGTCCTGGCCGAAGACGACGGGACGCGTCGAGATGATCTTGGCGTTGTCGACGCCCGGCGTCACCGGGTAGGTCCACTTGTCGTCGCCGGTCTTGGGGTCGAGGAGCTGGATCTTGAGCTTCTCGTCGCCGTAGTCACCGCACTTCTGGACGACGACGAGCTGCTCGCCGCCTGCGTAGCCCTCGTCCTGGCACTCGTCGCCCACGGTGGGCTCCCACAGGAGCTTGCCCTTGTCGGCGATGTCGAAGGCGGCGCCGCCCGCGCTGGAACCGACCGCGACGGTGTTGCCGCTGATGGTGAGCTCCTCGATCCGGGCCTTCGAGCTGCCCTCGTCGATGCTCTTCGTCCAGAGCTTGCGGCCGTCCTTCAGGTCGACCGCGGAGATCTGCGAGCAGGTCTGGTGGTCGCCCTTCTTGGTCCGCTTGGCCTCTTCGTAGGCGACCGCGACGACGCCGTCCTTGGTGACCTCGCGCGAGCCCGCGCAGGTCTGGCCCGCGAGCGGCAGGGTCCACAGTTCCTTGCCGTCGGTGGGGTTGTAGCCGACGATCTCGTTGACGCCCGCCTTGGCGTAGACGTCATCGGTGAGCCAGGAGCCCTTGATGCTCCAGACGTCGTCCTTGGGCACCTCGGGCTGCGGGATCTGCATGGAGACGGTGGCGCTGGTGTTGGTCGGCACCTTCTCCGAGCCGGGGCCGCTCGGGCCCTGCTCGTCGCCGCCCTTCTTCTCCTCGCCGCCCTTGCCGCCGCCGGTCGAGCCCTCGGAGCTCGCCTCGGTGTCGTCCTTGCCCGAGGTCGAGGCGTAGAAGACACCGCCGCCGACGATCAGGGCGATCGCGACGACCGCACCGATGATGATCTTCATCTGGCCGCTGAGCTTCGAACCGCCCGACGCGGGCGCACCGGCCTGCGGGGCCATCGGCATCGTGCCCGGCTGCTGGTAGGCGCCGTAGGGAGGCTGCTGGTTGTACGGGGCCTGCTGGCCGTACGGCTGGGTCGGCTGGCCCGGGTAGCCGTAGCCCTGCGGCTGGCCGGGGGGCGGGGTGCCGGGGGCCTGCGGCGCCTGCGGGTAGCCGTAGTTGGGCTGGCCCTGCGGCTGGCCCGGCTGGCCCTGCGGCGGCGGAGGCGGCGTCTGCGGCGGCGCGACCTGCGGCTGGCCCGCGGGCTGCGTCGGCGGCTGGGCCGGCGGCGGAGTCTGCGGCGGGGTCTGCGGGTAGCCGTACGACGGGTTGTTCGGCTCGGGAGCCTTGCCGAAACCGCCCGGCGGCGGGTCCTGGGGAGCGCCGAACCCGCCCGGCGGGGGGTCCTGAGGAGCGCCGAACCCACCCTGCGGGGGCTCGTTGGGCGGCTGGGGCGGCTGGGTCATGACGTCGATTCCTTGGGGACGAGAGATGAACTGAGCGACGGAGAGGGCGACTTGCCCGACGGAGAAGTCACTTGCCGTAGGCCAGCATCAGCTTCTCCTGGCCCTTTGCGCTGCCCGAGAGCCGCGTGGTGGAGATGTAGAAGCGACCGTCCACGTAGTCGATCGCCTTGGAGTAGAAGCCGCTCTCGATCTCCGAGGTCCCCGAGGGGTTCTTCAGGAGCGTCTTCGGCTTGTGCGAGCCCGACAGCGGGATCGAGACGACCTGGCCGCCGGAGTCGTACGAGGGATTGACGTATCCGATGACCGCATCGCCCTCGACCTTGATCGGCAGCATCGATTCGTCAGCAGGGGACTTCGTGCGCCAGGCCTCCTTGCCGGTGTTGAGGCTGATCGCCACGACCTCGTTGGGGCCGGACGTCGCATCGGTCGGCAGGTAGAGGTTCTTGTCGTCGGTCGTCGCGCCCAGGCAGCCCTGGAGGCTGCCGCCGAGGAACGTCGAGCCGTCACACTCGGGCGCGAACTTCTCGTCGACGGCGACCTCGGAGCGGGTGGCGCTGCTGTTGGGCTTCAGCGTGGTGATGTTCCACTGCTTCTTGTCCTCATTGGTGAGGTACACGATCGTCGGGCTCTCGGAGTAGATCCGCCCGACCTTCCAGCCCTTGGGGAACTTCTTCGTCCACACGGTCTTGCCGGTCTTCGGGTCGAGCTGCGCGAGCTCGTCGTGCTCGCTGGGCGAGCTCGCCCCGCACGAGTAGGCGACGAGCATCTTCTTGCCGCCCGCGAAGCCGCTGGGGAAGCAGGTCCCCGGGTCCTTCTTGTCGGCGACGAAGAGCTCCTTGCCGTCGCTCAGGCGCAGTGCCGTGCCGGACTGGGAGCGGCCGACCATCACCGTGTCACCCGTGAGGGAGAGGTCGGTGCTCATCGACATGTCGAAGAGGCCCTCCTCCTTCACCGGCTTCACCCAGCCCTTGCCACCGGTCTTCAGGTCGACGACCTGGACCTGGTTGCACTTGGCGTCGTCCTTCTGGCCGTCCTTGTACGCCACGACGATCTTGTTGTCGTCCGAGATCTGCGGGGTCGTGCCACAGATCTTCTGCGGGAACTTGATCGTCGGCCAGGCCTGGTCGCCCGTCTTGACCTTGTAGGCGGTGATCTCCTTGAACGCCGCCTTGACCGCGATGTCGTCGTGGATCCACATGCCCTTGGCGTCGGCGCCGGAGCCGGGCACCTTGGGCGCCTCCTTGTACCAGAGCACCTTCGACTCGCCGGGCTGGCGGCCCGCGTTGAGGTCTTCCGTGGCCTTGTCGCCGTCACCGTCGCCGTCGCCCGGGTTGACCGGGGCGGAGCCGCTGGCCTTGGGGTCGTCGCTGTTTCCGGCGACGGGCTTCTTCTTGCTCGGCTCGTCGTCACCGCCGACGACCGCCCAGGCGACACCGCCGATGACCAGCGCCGCGGCCGCCACGGCCGCCACGATCAGGCCGGGCTTGCCCTTGAACGGGTTCTTGCTGCCACCGGCGGGCGGGGTTCCGGGCGCGCCGGGGCCGCCGGGGAACTGCTGCTGCGGGTAGCCGTACTGCGGCTGGGCGGCGTAGGGGCCCGGCTGCGTGGGCTGGTTGTAAGGGCCGGGCTGAGCCGGCTGGGTGGGCTGGTTGTACGGTCCGGGCTGGTTGTACGGTCCGGACTGCGGGTAGCCGTACCCCGGCTGGGGCGCGGGCGGAGTCTGCGGGTAGCCGTAGCCGGGCTGCGGCGCGGGCGGCGTCTGCGGGGCCCCGGACGGCGGGGTCTGCGGAGCCTGCGGCGGCTGGCCCGGAGCCTGTGGCGGTTGGGCCGGTGGCTGCGGCGGCTGACCCGGTGGCTGCGGCGCTCCCTGCTGCGGATCCTGCGGAGCTCCGAAACCGCCGGACGGCGGCTGGTTGGGCGGCTGAGACATCAGCGCTTCCCCCTTCACTGATTTTTCGGCACGCCAAGTGGTGCTCAGGCGGACCTTTCTATCACCCTGTCCCCCTAGCACAACTGACCGGTCCGCCCCCTGTTCCCAAGGGAGGACCGGCCCGTGATGTGTCCGTTACGAGACCTCTACGCGCTCTCCGCAAGCTCCAGCCAGCGCATCTCCAACTCGTCCCGCTCGCTCACGAGTTCGCGCAGCTCCGCGTCCAGTTTGGCCACCTTTTCGAAGTCGGTGGCGTTATCGGCGATTTGGGCGTGGAGCCACGTTTCCTTCGTGGACATCTTGTCCAGCTGCCGCTCGATCTTCTGGAGTTCCTTCTTCGCGGCGCGGGCGTCGGCGGAGGAGACCGCCGCCTTCTGCGGGGCGGCAGCCTGCGCGGCGGAGGCAGCGAGAGGGGCCGCAGGGACACCCGCGGCCTCCATCCGCTTGCGCCGCTCCAGATACTCGTCGATGCCGCGCGGCAGCATCCGCATCGTGGCGTCGCCGAGCAGCGCGAAGATCTTGTCGGTGGTGCGCTCCAGGAAGAACCGGTCGTGGGAGATCACGACCATCGATCCGGGCCAGCCGTCGAGGACGTCTTCGAGCTGCGTCAGCGTCTCGATGTCGAGGTCGTTCGTCGGCTCGTCGAGGAAGAGGACGTTCGGCTCGTCCATGAGGAGCCTCAGCAGCTGGAGCCGCCGCCGCTCGCCGCCGGAGAGGTCGCCGACGGGCGTCCACTGCTTCTCCTTGTTGAAGCCGAACGTCTCGCAGAGCTGGCCCGCGGTCATCTCCCGGCCCTTGCCGAGGTCGACCCGCTCGCGCACCTGCTGCACGGCCTGCAACACCCGCAGCGTCGGGGAGAGTTCGGCCACTTCCTGCGAGAGATAGGCGAGCTTGACGGTCTTGCCGACCGCCACGCGCCCCGCCTCGGGCTGCACGTCGCCGTCCGAGCGCTGCGCCTGGGCCATCGCCCGCAGGAGCGAGGTCTTGCCCGCGCCGTTCACGCCCACCAGGCCGATGCGGTCGCCGGGGCCGAGCTGCCAGGTCAGATGCTTGAGGAGCACCTTGGGCCCGGCCTGCACGGTCACGTCCTCCAGATCGAAGACGGTCTTGCCGAGCCGGGTCGTCGCGAACTTCATCAGCTCGCTGGTGTCGCGGGGCGGCGGCACGTCGGCGATGAGTTCGTTCGCGGCCTCGATGCGGTACCGCGGCTTGCTGGTGCGGGCGGGGGCGCCGCGCCGCAGCCAGGCGAGCTCCTTGCGCATCAGGTTCTTGCGCTTGGTCTCCTCGGTGGCCGCGATGCGCTCGCGCTCGGCACGCGCGAAGACGTAGTCGGAGTACCCGCCCTCGTACTCGAAGACGGCCCCCGCCTGGACGTCCCACATGCGCGTGCACACCTGGTCGAGGAACCAGCGGTCGTGCGTGACGCAGACGAGCGCCGAGCGCCGGGTGCGCAGGTGCTCGGCGAGCCAGGCGATGCCCTCGACGTCCAGGTGGTTGGTCGGCTCGTCGAGCACGATCAGGTCGGGTTCGCCGATGAGCAGCTTCGCGAGCGCGATACGGCGCCGCTCGCCACCGGAGAGCGGCCCGATGACGGTGTCGAGCCCCTGCGGGAAGCCCGGCATGTCGAGCCCGCCGAAGAGGCCGGTGAGCACGTCGCGGATCTTGGCGTTGCCCGCCCACTCGTGATCGGCGAGGTCACCGATGACCTCGTGCCGCACGGTGGCCGCCGGGTCGAGGGAGTCGTGCTGGGTCAGCACGCCGAGCACGAGACCGCCGTTGTGCGTGACCCGCCCGGAGTCGGCCTCCTCCAGCTTGGCGAGCATCCGGATGAGGGTCGTCTTGCCGTCGCCGTTGCGCCCCACGACGCCGATCCGGTCTCCCTCGGACACGCCGAGGGAGACACCGTCGAGCAGGGCACGGGTGCCGTACACCTTGCTGACTGCCTCGACATTGACCAGGTTGACGGCCATTAACGCTCCAGGGAAGGGGATCGATCGACCTCCAGCGTAGTCGGAGGCGACGACAACCGGCCCGGCGGCCGCTGCGGAGCCGATCAGCCCGCGGAACGCCGCCCCGCCCGCTCCACGAGCAGCCACCCCGCCAGGGCCATGCCCACCGCCACCGGCGCCGTCATACGGACGGCCACCACCATCGCCGTACGTCCTTCGAGCAGCCCGCCGAAGCCGACCATGGAGAGGCCGAGCACCCCGAACAGGCACAGTGCGACACCGAGCGCGGCAGCGGGGCCGGAGACCGCGCCCGGCGCGACCGCCGCCGACTCCCGCGCCCTCGAGGGCCGTTCGAAGCGGCGGAACGCGGCCACGAGCACCGCGGTGAGCAGGGCGGCGGCGACCATCCGCAGCGGGACCTGCGCCCACCACGCGGCCGAAGCGGGCTCCGGCAGCGGTACGTCCGCGGCGATGAGCGTGCCGTACACGCCGAGCATCGCCGTCAGGTGCCACAGGAACGCCGTCATGGAGACTCCGTTCGCCGCCACCACGCCCCGCCACACCCGGGGCCGCGCGAGCCACCGCACGGCGGGCTGGCGCAGCAGCTCCACCGCTCCCACCAGCCACATTCCGTGGCAGAGGAGGGCGAAGGTGGGCGGGGCCATGTTCGAGACGCGCTCGCCGGGCATGCCGACCATCGAGAGCGGATAGGGGCCGAGGGCCACCAGGGCGGCGGCGCCCGCGAGGCCAGCCGCAGCCAGGGCCGCGGGCAGGGGGACGCCGGGCATCCGCAGCCTGCCGTCCGCCCGCAGGAAGCCGAGCTGATGCACCGCGAGCCATACGAAGGCGAAGTTCAGGAACTCCACGTACGGCACCCCGAAGGCGAAACGCGCCGTGTCCACCGCCCCCGCGGCCAGGACGAGGCCGCCGAAGGCGCCCCACCCGTAGCGCTCGTGCAGCCTCAGCAGCGGCGGTGTGAACGCCACCATCGCCAGGTAGATGCCGATGAACCACAGCGGCTGGGCGACGAGCCGGAGCGTCACGTCCAGCAACGCCCCGCCCTGGCCGAGCAGTTGGAGCAGCAGGGCAGCCGCGCCCCATACCCCAATGAAGACCATCGTCGGCCGCAGGAGCCGTTGCAGTCGTGCCCGCAGGAACGCCGAGTAGACGGAACCGCCGGGGGTCTTGCGGCGGAGGGAGCGGTACGACAGGGCGTGCGAGAAGCCGCCGACGAAGAAGAACACCGGCATGATCTGGAGCAGCCAGGTGAGTGGTTGCAGGCCGGGCACGACGGCGAGGAGATTGCCGACCTCGGCATGGCCGTCGTCCCCGACGGTCACCGCCGCCATCAGCCAGTGCCCGACGACGACCGTGCCCAGCGAGGCGACCCGCAGCAGGTCGATGTACCGGTCGCGCCCGGCGGGCGTCTTCTCGGCCAGTTCGCGAACGCTTGATCCCATGTACGTACGGTCGCGCGGGCCGCGGGGCCCGCGTCAGCGCGTACGTACTCAGATCGGCGTCTGAGTATCCCTGCCCGCTGCCCCTACCCCTGGAGCACCGTCGCGCCCGGAGCGGGCGAGTCCGCGATCCGGGCCGTGCGGCAGGTGCCGGAGGCCGTCAGCGCGTCGGCGATCCGGCGCGCGGCTGCGGCGTCCGCGGCCAGGAACGCCGTCGTCGGCCCGGAGCCGGAGACCAGCGCGGCCAGGGCGCCCGCGTCCGTACCGGCGGCGAGGGTGTCGGCGAGCGAGGGGAACAGCGAGAGGGCCGCGGGCTGAAGATCATTGGTGACGGCGCCCGCGAGCGCCTCGACGTCACCCTTGCGCAGGGCGTCGAGCAGCGCGGGGGACGCCTGCGGGGCCGGGGCCTGCGGAGTCAGCCGGTCGAACTCGCGGTAGACCGCGGGCGTGGAGAGGCCGCCGTCGGCCACCGCGAACACCCAGTGGAAGTCCCCGCCGACCTCCAGGATCTCCAGCTTCTCGCCGCGCCCGGTGCCGAGCGCCGCGCCGCCGACCAGGCTGAACGGCACGTCGCTGCCCAACTCGGCGCAGATGTCGAGCAGTTCGTCCCGCGAGGCCCGTGTCCCCCACAGTGCGTCGCACGCCAGGAGCGCGCCCGCGCCGTCCGCGCTGCCGCCTGCCATGCCGCCCGCGACGGGGATGTCCTTGGCGATGTGGATGTGCACGCCGTCCGTACGTCCGTGGCGCGCGGCAAGTAGCTCCGCGGCCCGCGCCGCCAGGTTCGTACGGTCGAGGGGTACTTGCCCGGCGTCGGGCCCCGAGCAGGTCACCCGCAGCTGCTCGGCGGGGGTCACGGTGACCTCGTCGTAGAGGCCGACGGCGAGAAAGACATTCGCCAGGTCATGGAACCCGTCGGCGCGGGCGGGCCCCACGGC
Organism: Streptomyces sp. NPDC046925; assembly: GCF_040644915.1. Classification (NCBI taxonomy): domain Bacteria; kingdom Bacillati; phylum Actinomycetota; class Actinomycetes; order Kitasatosporales; family Streptomycetaceae; genus Streptomyces; species Streptomyces sp. NPDC046925. The sequence goes on from NZ_JBEYWZ010000007.1 coordinate 53,925, forward strand.
GAGCTGGACATTGACCTTGGCGGGCACCCGTACGGTCACGCTGTGGCTCACGCGCCGGCTCCCTTGTTCTCCGCGATCCGCGCGAACTCCTCCACGGTCAGTGCCTCGCCGCGTGCCTGCGGCGAGACCCCGGCGGCGACGAGCGCCGTCTCCGCGGCCGCGGCCGAGCCCGCCCAGCCGGCGAGCGCGGCGCGCAGGGTCTTGCGGCGCTGGGCGAAGGCCGCGTCGACGACGGCGAAGACTTCCTTCTTCGATGCGGTGGTCTTCACCGGCTCGGCGCGCCGCACGAGCGAGACGAGGCCCGAGTCGACGTTCGGGGCGGGCCAGAAGACGTTGCGCCCGATGGAACCGGCGCGCTTCACGTCGGCGTACCAGTTCGCCTTCACGGACGGCACCCCGTACACCTTCGAGCCCGGGGCGGCGGCGAGGCGGTCGGCGACCTCGGCCTGCACCATCACGAGCGTGCGCTCGATGGTGGGGAAGGTGTCGAGCATGTGCAGCAGGACCGGCACGGCGACGTTGTACGGGAGGTTGGCGACCAGTGCGGTCGGGGCGGGGCCCGGCAGGTCGGTGACGAGCATGGCGTCGCTGTGCACCAGCGCGAAGGATCCGGCCTTCGCGGGGAGCCTGGCCTCGATGGTCGCCGGCAGGGCTGCCGCGAGGGTGTCGTCGATCTCGACCGCGACGACGCCGGCCGCGGTGTCGAGCAGCGCGAGGGTCAGCGAGCCGAGCCCGGGACCGACCTCGACGACCACGTCCTCGGGGCCGACTTCCGCGGTGCGGACGATACGGCGGACGGTGTTGGCGTCGATGACGAAATTCTGGCCGCGCTGCTTGGTGGGGCGTACGCCCAGAGCTGCGGCCAGCTCGCGGATGTCGGCGGCACCAAGCAGGGCCCCGGGCTCACTGTTACTCACGGCACCAGGTTACGTCTGGCCCCCGGGCCCCTGACACCAGTCACCCCGGCCCCGCTGCCCTGCCAGGCTCTCCCGCCGGCCCGATCGCCCCGTGTCGGGAGCCCGGGCCCCGCACACCCGCACCCGGCATCGAGACGGGAGGGGGTGTGTCGGTATTTCCGCCCGGAGCACGGTTCGCGGCGCTCCCGAGGCGAAGTGGACAGGCGCCCAGAGGCGGATGGCGAGGACGGACATACCGACGCGCCCCCGCACCCATAGACGGAGCGAAACCGCAGTCGCCCCACGCGCCCGCACCCGGCAACCGGACCACCGCCGGCCCCCTACAACCGCCCCCCGCAATGCGGCCACGGGCTCGCCCCCCGCTGCACGTACAGCTTCTTCGCGCGGAACGTCTGTTCGTCCGCGGAGGCGTCCTGGGGGCGGCCCGAGCCGCCCAGGCTCTGCCACGTCTGCGTGTCGAACTGGTAGAGCCCCCCGTACGTCCCCGACGCGTCCACCGCGCCCGGCCGCCCGCCCGACTCGCAGTGCGCCAGCGAGCCCCAGTTGAGCCCCTCCGCCCCGGCCACCGAATTCGGCCGCTGCTTGGTGCCGACCTTCACGATCTGCGTCTGCGGCTCCCGCACGACCTCCGCACGCAGCCGCCGCGGCTTCTGCTTGACGCCGTTGACCGTGCGCAGCGCGTACGTGACCCGCCGGGTGCCCTGGTGGCCCTGCCGCTCCACGACCTCCGTACCGGCGAACAGCGAAGGATCGTCGCTGCGCCGCACGTCGAACGGAATCGGCTCGTCCCGCACCTCCTTGCGCCCGGAGATCCGCATGACGGTCACCGTCTGGCCGTCCCGCGGGAAGCTCTCGGGCGGGACGGATGTGGTGTCCTGGCCGTGCAGGCTGACCCCCGACTCCTCGACCGCCTCTCCCACCGTCGCCGCGTTCGTACGGATGGTCCGCTCACGCCCGTCCGCCATGATCGTCACGGTGCGCTCGGTCCGTACGTCCAGGTCGAGACCGGCCCGCTCGATCCGCTTGCTCCGCGAGGCCGACAGATAGGCGCCCTCGGCCCGCACCCCGAGCTGCCGCAGCGCGCCGTCCACCGTGCGCGCCGTCGTCCACACCTCGCGCCGCTGCCCGTCGAGCGTGAGCTTGACCGGCCGCCCGTAGCGGACGGCGATCTCGTCGCCGCTGGCCAGGGCCGCGCCCGCGCCCGGCGCCACGATGTCGTGCGCCCCGAAGTCCACGCCCTCGTCCTCGAGGAGCTCGCCCACGTCGTCCGCGAAGGTGTGCAGGGTGCGCGACTCCCCGTCGACCGTCAGCTGCACGGCCTTGTCGTCGGCGACGAACGCGGAGGTGCCGCCCGCGAGAAACGCGACGACCAGGGCCTGCGGCAACAGCCGCCGGAAGGCCTCGGGCCGCTCGGAGACACGCTCGGCGGTCCCCTTCGACCGCGCACCCGCCCGCGGCGTGGGCGTCGGCTTCGTCTTCCTGCGCCGGGCGGCCCGGCGCGCCTCGGCCCGCCCCCCTGCGGAGACGGGCCCGGCTGCCTGCCGGGGAAAGTCGGCCCGGAAGGCCGGCTCGGTGTCCCGCTCCGGCACCGGCACCTGTCCGGGCTCCGGGCCCGGCTCCGGCTCATAGGCCGTGCCGACCCCATAGGGCGTCTCGTACTGCGGCGCATGACTCACGACGACGCTCCAGCGTTCTCGTACTGTCGTTCTCGTACTGGTCTGGTCCGGTCTGATCCGGTCGGTCCGGATCGAGCAAGGCGACCAGAACCTAGCGGAGCGACCGTCACTCTCCAAAGCAGCACGACTACGCAGTGTCGCGGCATGGCCCATAACCACAGGCCCCGGGGCGTTATCCGTCAGTAATCAAAGGCACGCGCCGTATTGACCGAGATCGCCTCAGCCATGGCGTCCTCTCCGATGCCGCGCACCTCGGCCATGGCCCGCAATGTGACCGGAATGAGATATGGCGCGTTAGGCCGTCCGCGGTAGGGAGCGGGCGTGAGGAAGGGCGCGTCGGTCTCCACGAGAACCAGTTCGAGGGGTGCCACCGCCAGCGCGTCGCGCAGACCCTGCGCGTTCTTGAACGTCATGTTGCCCGCGAAGGACATGAAGTACCCGTTCTCCGCGCACACTTGGGCCATCGCCGCGTCGCCCGAGTAGCAGTGGAAGACGGTGCGCTCCGGAGCCCCCTCCTCCTTCAGGACCCGCAGCACATCCTCGTGCGCCTCGCGATCGTGGATGACCAGGGCCTTGCCGTGCCGCTTGGCGATCTCGATGTGGGCGCGGAAGGAGCGCTCCTGGGCGGCCTTGCCCTCGGGCCCGGTGCGGAAGTAGTCGAGCCCGGTCTCGCCCACGCCCTTGACCTGGTCGAGGGCGGCGAGCGCGTCGATCTCGGCGAGCGCCGCGTCGAGCGCCCCCTCGCCGCCCGCCACGCGCGCCCCCTGCCGGGACCAGCCGTCGGGGTCGCCGTGCACGATGCGCGGCGCCTCGTTGGGGTGCAGGGCGACGGTGGCGTGCACGCTCCCGTACGCGGCGGCCGTCTCGGCGGCCCAGCGCGAGCCCGCCACGTCACAGCCCACCTGCACGACCGTCGTCACGCCCACGGACGCCGCCTTGGCGAGCCCCTCGTCCACCGTCCCTGACTGCATGTCGAGGTGGGTGTGGGAGTCGGCGACCGCCACCCGAAGGGGTTCGGGCAGCGGCGGCGCGGCGTTCTTGGCGTCGGCGTCTTTGGAAGAGGAAGGCATGCCCCGATCCTACGAAGGGACATCGGCCCGCCGGAAAGGACGACCGAGGGACGACCGGCAGGGACGGCGGAAGAGGCCGTCAGCCCGCCTTGCGGTGGTGGAAGGGGTGCAGCAGCGCCGACAGATGCCAGTGATGGTGCTGCTTCGGCTCACCGGCGGCCTCCGCCCCGGGCTGCCCGTCGTCCGCGGACGCGTCCACCGCCTTCGTGGCCCCCCGCGGCGCATGATGCCGCTGCATCAGATCGAGTACCGACGACACCTGCCCGGCCCGCATGATCCGTACGACATGCCCGCCGCAGTTCAGGCACGTCGGCCGGGTCAGGGGCGAGGGCACATGAAGGCCGTCCGCCCGGTACATCACGAATTCCTTGCCCTCGCCGTCCACGTGATGCTCGATCTCGTACGACTGCTCCCAGCCGTGCCCGCAGCGCATACAGGCAAAGGCGTACGACTCGTGAACGGTGTTTGCCGGGTGTGCCGCGGATATCGCGTCGGACGCCCTGGACGCCGTGGTGTGTTGACGACCGGTGTCGGCGATCTCACTCATGCCAGCTCCTCTTGTCCGCTGGACAAGCGCTGCCGGACCGGGGATTTCCTCCCGGCCGGAAGCGTGGGGACGGGTGCGTCCCCTTTGACCAGTGGACGCCTTTCCCGGAGCGAGCGCATCGGACCTGTCGACAGTTGAAGGCGATTTTGGCTTTCCATAGCCTTCAGGCCCGGTGCGCGGCCCGCACTTTGCCTTTTACGATAGTCCTTTGCTCTCCGATGGGGCGCTTCGAGCCGCATTCTTTGCCGCCACCACCGCATCGAACACATCACGCTTGGGTAGCCCCGCTTCGGCCGCGACGGCGGCGATCGCCTCCTTGCGCCGCTCCCCCGCCTCCTCGCGCACCCGCACCCTGCGCACCAGCTCGTCCGGGCCCAGGTCACCGGGGCTTTTCTCGGGTGCGCCCTCGACGACGACGGTGATCTCACCGCGTACGCCGTCGGCCGCCCACTGTGCGAGTTCCTTCAGCGAACCCCGCTTGACCTCTTCGTACGTCTTGGTCAGCTCGCGGCACACGGCCGCCCTGCGCTCTTCGCCGAACGCCTCGGCCATCGCGACGAGGGTGTCGTCGATACGGTGCGGTGCCTCGAAGTAGACGAGAGTGCGACGGTCCTCGGCCACCTCGCGCAGCCGCGAAAGACGCTCGCCCGCCTTGCGCGGCAGGAAGCCCTCGAAGCAGAAACGGTCCACCGGAAGCCCCGAGAGCGCGAGCGCGGTGAGCACCGCGGACGGCCCCGGCACGGCGGTCACCCGGATGTCCTTCTCGACGGCGGCGGCGACGAGCCGGTAGCCGGGGTCGGACACCGAAGGCATCCCGGCATCGGTCACGAGCAGCACGCGCGCGCCGCCGACCAGCGCCTCGACGAGATCGGGCGTCCGCGCGCTCTCGTTGCCCTCGAAGTACGAGACGACCCGGCCGCCCACCTGCACACCGAGCGCCTGGGTGAGCCTGCGCAGCCGCCGGGTGTCCTCGGCGGCCACCACATCGGCCGACTCCAGCTCGGCGGCCAGGCGCGGCGGTGCGTCCGCGACGTCGCCGATGGGCGTGCCCGCGAGGACGAGGGTGCCCGACGAGGGGTTTCCGGGGGGCTGGTTGCCGGGAGAATCTGCGCTTCCTGTCACTGTTCCATCCTCGCAGGAGCCGGGAGCGGGACTCACACAGTCGGGTTCCCTACGATGGCGCGGTGACCAGTACCGCGTCTTCCCCGGACACCCGCCAGGGCCAGGCAGCCGAGGAGCAGCAGCCGTCGTGGCAGCACAGGCTGCGCCGCTTCGGATATGTGGCGCGGCCCACCGGGCCCACCTCCGACGTCCGGGCCCGGCTCGTGCCCGCGTACACCGGGCCGAGCCCGCGGCTGTGGGCGTCGATCGGCATGCCCAAGCACTACGCCGACCTGCTGGTCCGGTGGTCGGGCTGGATCGGCCCCCTGCTGATCACGCTCGTCGCGGGGCTCACCCGGTTCTGGAATCTCGGCAGCCCGAAGGCCGTGATATTCGACGAGACGTACTACGCCAAGGACGCCTGGGCGCTGATCCACCGGGGCTTCGAGGTCAACTGGCCGGACAAGGTCAACGACACCGTCCTCCAGCAGGGCTCGGGCGTCACGATCCCCACGGACGCCGCGTACGTCGTGCATCCGCCGGTCGGCAAGTACGTCATCGGCATCGGCGAGTGGATCTTCGGTTTCGATCCGTTCGGCTGGCGCTTCATGACGGCGCTGCTGGGCACGCTCTCGGTCCTGATGCTGTGCCGGATCGGGCGGCGGCTCTTCCGCTCCACGTTCCTGGGGTGCCTGGCGGGCGCGCTGCTCGCGGTGGACGGGCTGCACTTCGTGATGAGCCGCACCGCGCTGCTCGACCAGGTCCTGATGTTCTTCGTGCTCGCCGCGTTCGGCTGCTTCCTCATCGACCGGGACAGGGCGCGGCAGAAGCTCGCGGACGCGCTGCCGACGGACGAGGACGGAATCGTCCGCGCCGACGCGTACGTAGCCGGGACGCTGCGCCTGGGCTGGCGGCCCTGGCGGTGGGCGGCCGGGCTCTGCCTGGGTCTCGCGTTCGGGACCAAGTGGAACGGCCTGTACATCATGGTCTTCTTCTGCCTGATGACCGTCCTGTGGGACGTGGGCAGCCGCCGGGTCGCCGGCGCCGCGCACCCCTACCGCACGGTCCTCAAGCGGGACGTGTTCCCGGCGTTCGTCTCGACGGTGCCGGTCGCGATCGGCACGTACGTCCTGTCCTGGCTCGGCTGGATCCTCTCCCCGACGGACGGCTCGGGCGGCTACTACCGCAACTGGGCGGCGACGGACGGCAAGGGCGGCTCCTGGACGATCCTGCCGGACTGGCTGCGCAGCCTGTGGCACTACGAGCACGCGGTGTACGACTTCCACGTGGGGCTCTCCTCGCCGCACACCTACCAGTCGAACCCGTGGAGCTGGATCGTCGACGGCCGCCCCGTCTCGTACTTCTACGAGTCGCCGCTGCCCGGCAAGGACGGCTGTCCGTCGGGCACCGCCGAGAAGTGCGCCCGCGAGGTCCTGGCGCTCGGCACTCCGATGCTGTGGTGGGCGGGGGCGTTCGCGCTGCTGTACGTGCTGTGGCGGTGGGTGTTCCGCAGGGACTGGCGGGCGGGCGCCATCGTGTGCGGGATCGCGGCGGGCTATCTGCCGTGGTTCATGTACCAGGAGCGGACGATCTTCTTCTTCTACGCCGTCGTCTTCGTGCCGTTCCTGTGTCTGGCCGTGGCGATGATGATCGGCGCGATCCTGGGGCCGCCGGGGTCCACCGAGCGGCGCCGGGTCGTGGGGGCGGCGGCATCGGGTGTCCTGGTGCTCCTGATCATCTGGAACTTCGTCTGGTTCTGGCCGATCTACACGGGTCAGGCCATTCCCATCGATTCCTGGCGGGCCCGCATGCTGCTCGACACATGGGTCTAGACATTTGCCTGTACCGGACGCATAACAGCCCTCTCTTCCGTCACTCCCGCCGCTTAGGGTTCTGGGCGTGCGACCTTCCCGAATTCATTCGGGAAGGCTCCCGGGGAGGGGAACGCGACATGCGTAAAGGGGTAAAGGTCACGCTGGTCGGCGGGGTATTCGCCGTCATGGTGGGGGGCGCCGGATATGGCGCGTACAACTTGGTGAACGGAGTGACCGGGGGCGGGGGTTCGCCCGGTGCGGGGCCCAAGACGGTGAAGGCGGGGCCGCCGACGAGCGGTGAGATAGGCGAGACCACGAAGAAGTTCTTCGCCGCGTGGGCGAAGGGGGACGCCAGGCAGGCCTCGTACTACACGAACAACGCGGAAGCGGCATCGACGCTTCTGACCGGCTACCGCGAGGACGCCCACCTGACGAAGGTGAAGCTCGTACCCGGCAAGGCCACCGGCGCGGTCGTGCCGTTCTCGGTCGAGGCGACCGTGTCGTACAAGGGGAAGACCGAGCCGTTCGCGTACGACTCCGAACTGACCGTCGTGCGCGGCAAGACCACCGGCCGCGCGCTCGTCGACTGGCAGCCCTCGGTCGTCCACCCGGACCTGGAGCGGGACGACACCCTGGAGACGGGTGAGGCCGCCGCGCCGCCCGTCCAGGCCGTCGACCGGCACGATCAGGTCCTGGACAGGAAGGTCTATCCGTCGCTCGGCCCTGTCCTCGACCAGCTGCGGGCGAAGTACGGCGACGAGGCAGGCGGCACCCCCGGCATCGAGCTCTACGTCCGGCGCGCGGACGAGGACGCGGGCACCAAGACGCTCCTCACGCTCTCCAAGGGCAAGGCGGGCCGGCTGGAGACGACCCTGAGCGCGCCCGCCCAGCGGGCCGCCGAGAAGGCGGTGGCGCAGCACCCGGAGTCGTCCGTGGTGGCCGTGCAGCCGAGCTCCGGCGAGGTCCTCGCGGTGGCCAACCACCGCCAGGACGCGTTCAACGCGGCGTTCGAGGGCAAGCTGGCCCCCGGCTCGACGATGAAGATCGTCTCGGCGGCGATGCTCATCGACAAGGGCGTGACGAAGGCGAGCGGTCCCGCGCCCTGTCCCGACACGGCGGTCTGGCAGGGGCAGCAGGTCAACAACCTCAAGGGGATGGCGCCGAACGAGAGCGCGACCCTCTCGGAGAGCTTCGCCCGCTCCTGCAACACCGCTTTCGTGAAGCTGGTCGACGAGGACGGCATCTCGGACGAGTCGCTCACCGAGGAGGCACAGCAGGGGTTCGGCCTCGGGCTCGACTGGAAGGTGGGCGTCACGACGACCGACGGCTCGGTCCCGGCGTCTCCCGGCCCCGACCGCGCGATGAACGTCATCGGCCAGGGCCAGGTGCAGATGAACCCGCTGAACATGGCGTCGGTCACGGCGACCGCGATGACGGGAGCCTTCCGGCAGCCGGTCATCGTGCCCCGGGCGATGGACGACCGTGAGCTGGCGCAGGCGCGCGGACTGCCCGCGGCCACGGTCGGGCAGCTGCGTCAGATGATGAACCGTACGGCGGTCAGCGGCACCGGCGCGGGCGCCATGGCCGGGCTCAGCGGCCGGATCGGCGCGAAGACCGGCTCGGCCGAGGTGACGGGCCAGGAGAAGCCGAACAGCTGGTTCACGGGCTACCGGGAAGACGTGGCAGCGGCGGCGGTGGCACAGGAGGGCGGCCACGGCGGCGACACCGCGGGCCCTATCGTGGCGGCGGTGCTTGCCGCAGGCAGTTGAGGCATGTGGTCGGGGGCTTCATGAAAGCCCCCTAGTGTGAGCCTTCCGGTGCGGAGCCTGGGGGCTCCGTGATCTGGGATCTGCGGAGGGTCAGTGGGTAAGCGAGGGCGCGCCAGCGAGCGCAAGGGCTTCAAGAGCATCACGGGCGCGGGGGTGGCGTCCGGTGCGCCGGGTGTTCCGGGCGGGCCGGGCGGACCGGGTATGCCCGGCGGACCGGGTGGACCGGGTATGCCGGGCGGACCGGGGGCTTCCGGTGCGAAGCGCAAGGTGCATCCCGGTGTGCTCGGCGGTGCTGCCGCCGTGGTCGTGTGCGGCGTGGGCATCGCCGCGTACAGCCTGATCGGCGGTTCGTCCGGTGACGGCGACGGGACGGTCGACGAGAAGCAGGTGGCCTCGGGCCCGCCGACGGCCGCCGAGGTCCGCGCCACCACGAAGGACTTCCTCGCGGCATGGGAGAAGGGCGACGCGGCGGGGGCCGCGGCGCTCACCGACGACCGGGCGACGGCGAAGACGGCCCTCACCGCGTACGCCAAGGACTCGCACCTGACCAAGGTGAAGCTGACGCCGGGCAAGCGGGCGGGCGCGAAGGTGCCGTTCTCGGTCACCTCCACGGTCTCGTACGAGGGACAGAGCAAGCCGTTCGCGTACGAGTCCGAGCTGACCGTCGTACGAAGAAAGGCCGACGGCAAGACGCTGGTCGGCTGGCAGCCCTCCGTCGTCCACCCGGACCTGAAGGACGGCGACCGCCTGGTCACCGGCGAGGCCGGGGATCCGCCCATCAAGGCGGTCGACCGGGACGGCGGCGAGCTGACCAAGGCGAAGTACCCCTCCCTCGGCACGGTCCTGGACAGCCTGCGCGAGAAGTTCGGCGACAAGGCAGGCGGCAAGGCGGGCGTGGAGCTGCGCGTCGTGCGCAAGGACAGCGCGAAGGACGCCGAGAAGTCGAAGACGACGAAGGACGACGCCGAGGCCACGCCCGACAAGACGCTCCTGACGCTCTCCCCGGGCACTCCCGGCACCCTGGAGACGACCTTCGACGCCACGCTCCAGGCGGCGGCGGAGAAGGAGACCGGCAAGCGCAAGCAGGCTTCGGTGGTCCTGGTGAAGCCGAGCACGGGCGAGATCCTGGCGGCGGCCAACTCCAACCCCGGCGGCTTCAACACGGCGTTCCAGGGTTCGCTGGCCCCCGGTTCGACGATGAAGGTCATCACGTCGTCGCTGCTCCTGGAGAAGAAGCTCGCGGGGGTCGACAAGAAGCACCCCTGCCCGAAGTACGTGACGTACGGCGGGTGGAAGTTCCAGAACGACGACAAGTTCCAGATCAAGGACGGCACGTTCCGCGCGAGCTTCGCCCGGTCCTGCAACACGGCCTTCATCAGCCAGGCCAAGGAGCTGGAGAACGACTCCCTGACCAAGCAGGCGCAGGAGGTCTTCGGGCTCGGCCGCGACAACTGGTCGACCGGCGCCCCCACCTTCGACGGCGCGATCCCCGTGCAGAGCGACGCGCAGATGGCGGCCTCGCTGATCGGGCAGGGCGGGGTGCGGATGAACCCGCTGAACATGGCGTCGGTGGCGGCCACGGTGAAGTCGGGCACGTTCAAGCAGCCGTACCTGGTCTCGCCGGACGTCGACAACCGCACGCTGGCGACGGCTCCCCGGAAGATGTCGGGCGCGACGTCTTCGGCGCTGCGGGACCTGATGCACTACACGGCGACCTCGGGCACGGCGATGGAACCCATGTCCGGGCTCGGCTCCGACATGGGCGCCAAGACGGGCTCGGCGGAGGTCGACGGCCAGAAGAAGCCCAACGGCTGGTTCACGGCATACCGCGGTGACCTCGCCGCGGGAGCGGTGGTGCAGGAGGGCGGCCACGGCGGGGACTCCGCGGGTCCGCTGGTGCGGGCGATGTTCCTGGCGAACAAGTAGCCGCTGTCGCGCTCGGCGGGGGCGGGGCGGCCGTGTGGTGTCCCGCTCGGCGGGAGCGGCCGTCCGGTATACGGATACACGGTCGCGTGCCCGGTACACGGACCGCTAGCGTGCCGGGCATGAGCGCTACGGATTCCCCAGCTTCACCCGCTTCCCCCGCACACCCCCGTTTCGCCGCGGCTCTGGGCGACCTTGGCCTCGCCGACCTGGTCGGCGAGGTCCGCCGCTTCCCGGAGGCGACGCGCACGGCCCAGGAGGCCGCCGCGGCCATCGGCTGCGAGCTGAGCCAGATCTGCAAGTCTTTGATCTTCGCCGCGGACGGGGTCCCGGTCCTGGTCCTGATGGACGGCGCCTCGCGCGTCGACCTGGAACTCGTACGGCGGGAACTGGGCGCGGAGAAGGTCACGCGGGCGAAGGCGGACGTCGTACGGGAGACCACGGGTTACGCGATCGGCGGCGTACCGCCCTTCGGCCACGTGACGAAGACGCGGGTCCTCGCGGACCGCTCGCTGCTCGGCCACGAGGTGGTGTGGGCGGCGGCGGGCACCCCGTACGCGGTCTTCCCCATGGCGCCCAAGGATCTGATCACCCACGCGAACGGCACCCTGGTGGACGTGCGCGAGCTCGCCAAGTGACGCCGCTGGTGGCGGCGGCGGTCCTGCTGGCCGCCGTGACGCACGCGAGCTGGAACGCGATCGCGCACCACATCACCGACAAGCTGGTCGGCTTCACCCTCATATCCGGCGGCGGGCTCTTGATCGGCCTGCTCATCGCCCCGTTCGCGGCGATACCCGCGGCGGGCGCCTGGCCGTACCTGATCGTCTCCGCGGCGATCCACGTCGGCTACTACGCCCTGCTCATGAAGTCGTTCAAGCTCGGCGACTTCGGCCAGGCCTACCCGATCGCACGCGGCACGGCGCCGCTGGTGGTGACGGTCCTCGCGGCGGTCTTCGCGGGCGAGATACCGGACGGCTGGCAGGCGGCGGGCGTCGCGGTCTCGTGCGCGGGCCTGACGGGCCTGGCCCTCTGGGGCATACGGGGCTCGGGGCGCCGCCCCGACTGGGCGGCGATCGGCGCCGCGCTCGCTACGGGCGTCTCGATCGCGGCGTACACGGTGGTGGACGGCCTCGGCGTCCGCGCGTCCGGCACCTCGATGGGCTACATCGCCTGGCTGATGATCCTGGAGGGCCTGGCGATCCCGGCATACGCGGCGTACCGCTGGCGGGGCGAACTGGTCGGCAAATTGCGCCCGTTCGCGAAGGTGGGCCTACTGGGAGCGGCCCTGTCGGTGGCGGCGTACGGCCTGGTCCTGTGGGCCCAGACCAAGGCGGACCTCGCGCCCATCTCGGCACTCCGGGAGTCCTCCATCATCGTGGGCGCGGCCATAGGCGCGATCTTCTTCAAGGAGAAGTTCGGAGCGCCGAGGCTGGTGGCGGCGGGCCTGATGGTGGCGGGAATCGGGTTGATGCTGCACGCGGGGTGAGGGGGCGTACCCGATTTCAGCCCGTCCGGCGCTTGAGGAGCGGGGGCCGGGGCGGAGCCCCTCCGCGGCGGAGCCGCAAATAGATACAGCCGGGAAGGGGCGGGGTTGGGGAAAAGTCCCTTCACAACAGCCCCCGCACCGCCCGCACAAGCCCCTGCGCCCGCGGATCCGCCGTAACCCCCTTCGCCATCCCGTTGGTCACGTACCCGAACCCCACCCCCGACTCCGGGTCGGCGAAGCCCAGTGCGCCACCCCGGCCGGGGTGGCCGAACGAGCCGGGGCCGAGCAGGGGCGAAGCCCCGCCGTGCAGCATGTAGCCGAGGCCGAAGCGGGTGTTCACGACCAGGACGCGGTCGGGCCCCGAGGACGCCTCGGCGCGGGCCAGTTCGACCGTGGGCGGCGTGAACAACCGTGCGGCGCCGTCCACTTCGCCGATCAGGGAGGCGTAGAGGCGGGCCAGGCCGTCGGCGGTGGCGACGCCGTTGGACGCGGGGAGGACGGCCGCCCGGTACGCCGGTTCGTTCTCGTCCGGCTCCGGGGTGATCGCTCCGAACGCACGGCGGGTCAGCGAGGCGGGGTCCGCGTACGCCTCCGCGACGCCCCGCTTGGGCCGCACCCTGAGCCCTCCGGCAGGGACGGAGTCCTCGATCCGGCCGAGGCGCCCGACGCGGCCCGCTTCCGCCTCCGGAAGACCGATCCACAGGTCGATGCCGAGCGGCCCGGCGATCTCCGAGGCGACGAACTCCCCGATGGACCGCCCCGTCACCCGCCGCACGAGTTCACCGGTGAGCCAGCTGTACGTATGCGCGTGATACCCGTGGTCCTCGCCGGGCTCCCAGAACGGGGCCTGGGCAGCGACCACCGCCGCGCCGAGATCCGGGTCGAGCGCCTCCGAGGGCGTCAGCGGACGGTCGAGCGCCGGCACCCCCGCGCGATGCGCGAGCACATGCCGGACCAGTACCCGCTCCTTGCCGCGCGCCTTGAACTCGGGCCAGTACGACCCGACGGGCGCTTCCAGGTCCAACTCCCCGCGCTGGTGCAGGAGAAGCAGGACGGCGGCGGCCACACCCTTGGTGGCCGAGCGCACGACCTGCGCGGTGCCGTGCTCCCAGGGCCCGCCCCCGCCGACATCCCTCGTGCCGCCCCACAGATCCACGACCGGTCGTCCGTCGCGGTACACGCTGACGGCCGCTCCGCGCTCGCCGAGGTCGGTGAAGTTCCGTACGAAGGCATCCCGGACCGGTTCGTATCCCTCGGCGACTGTCCCGTGCACATCAACGTTCATGACAGGACCAACACCCTCCCCCGACCAAGGATTCCCTACCGATTCGCCTCGACGGTCTTCGGATCGAAGCCGAACGGTAGTTCAAGCCGGTGGGCGGACATCAGGTCCTCGTTGGCGAGGAGTTCCCCCGTCGGGCCGTCCGCGGCGATCACGCCGTCGCTCAGGATCAGGGCGCGGGGGCAGAGTTCGAGGGCGTACGGCAGGTCGTGGGTGACCATCAGGACCGTCACGTCCAACGACCGCAGGATGTCGGCCAGTTCACGGCGCGAGGCCGGGTCGAGGTTCGAGGAGGGTTCGTCGAGGACCAGGATCTCCGGCTCCATGGCGAGGACCGTCGCCACCGCGACGCGCCTGCGCTGGCCGAAGGAGAGGTGGTGCGGCGGGCGGTCCGCGAATTCCGCCATGCCGACCCGGGCGAGGGCCTTCTGGACCCGGGCCTCCAGTTCCGGGCCCCGCATTCCCCCCGCCGCCGGACCGAACGCCACGTCCTCGCGCACCGTCGGCATGAAGAGTTGATCGTCGGGGTCCTGGAAGACGATGCCGACCCGGCGCCTGATCTCCGCCATGTGCTTCTTGCCGACCGGGAGGCCCGCGACGGTGACCGTGCCCGCGCCGCCGGTCAGGATGCCGTTGAGGTGCAGGACGAGCGTCGTCTTGCCCGCGCCGTTCGGGCCGAGCAGCGCCACCCGCTCGCCGCGGCCGATCGTCATGTCGACGCCGAAGAGCGCCTGGTGCCCGTCGGGGTAGGCGAAGGCCAGTCCGGCCACTTCGAGTGAGGGTGCAGCAGTCACAGGGTCCATCCCAACAGACATACGACAAGAGCGGCGGCCGGCAGGGCGAAGGCGTACGTCCACTGCGCACGCGAGGCGGTGACCTCGTCGATCACCGGCATCGAACCGGCGTACCCCCGGCTGACCATGGCCAGGTGCACCCGCTCGCCCCTCTCGTACGAGCGGATGAAGAGCGCGCCCGCGGACTTCGCGAGGACGCCCCACTGCCGTACGCCCCGCGCCTCGAAGCCGCGGGACTCGCGGGCGATCTTCATGCGGCGCATCTCGTCCGTGATCACGTCGCCGTACCGGATCATGAACGAGGCGATCTGCACCAGGAGCGGGGGGAGCTTCAGGCGCTGGAGGCCCAGGAGCAGGGCCCGTAGTTCGGTGGTCGAGGCGAGGAGGACCGACGCCGCTACGCCGAGCGTGCCCTTGGCCAGGACGTTCCAGGCGCCCCAGAGGCCGTTGACGCTCAGGGACATGCCGAGTACGTCGATCCGCTCGCCCTCCGCCACGAACGGCATGAGCACCGCGAACGCCACGAACGGGACCTCGATGAGCAGCCGCTTGAGGAGGAAGGGGAGCGGGACGCGGGAGGCGTACGCCACCGCGCCGAGCAGCACCGCGTACAGGCCGAACGCCCACATCGCCTCGCGCGGTGTGGAGACCACCACGACCACGAAGCAGAAGACCGCCGCCAGCTTGGTGTGCGGGGGCAGCGCGTGCACCGGCGAGTGGCCGTGCCGGTAGAGCCGGTGGGCGTGGCCCGCGCCCATGTCAGGCGTTCTCCGAGACGGAGTCCGTGGAGGCCGGGCCCGCGTCCGTCGTACGGCGGCGGCGCAGCGCCCAGAAGATCCCCGAGCCCGCGACGACGGTGACGCCGACGCCGATCACGCCCGCGAGGCCGCCGGAGAGGCGGGTGTCGGTGATGTCCTTGACGCCGTAGTCGGCGAGCGGGGAGTCCGCGGTGGCGTGCTCCTCGGCCTTCTTGTCGATGCCCTTGTCGGCGGCGACCTTCTCCAGACCGTCGGGGTTCGCCGACGCGTAGAAGCTGACGAAGCCCGCGAGGACGAGGGAGGTGACCAGGCCCGCGAGCCACACCTTGCGGTGCGAGCGGGCCGCGACGGGGGCAGGTTCGGGGGTCGCGTCGGGGGCGTCGACGAGTTCGCCGCCGACGCGGAGCTTGAGCTTCTGGGTCAGGCCGCGGGCGCCATAGACGAGGTCGGGGCGGACGGCGATGACGGCGCCGACGGTGAGCGCGGTGATGGCCGCCTCGCCGATGCCGATCAGGACGTGCACGCCGATCATCGCCGTGGCGACCTTGCCGATGGAGACGTCGGTGGTGCCGCCGAGGGCGTAGAGGAACGTGAAGGCGACCGCGGCGGCGGGCACGGAGATCAGCGCGGCGACGAAGGAGGAGGCGGTGATCGAACGGCGGGTGCGGGGGAGCACCTTCACGAGTCCGCGGAACGTGAGATAGGCCACGACGGTCGTGACGATCGCCATGTCCGTGATGTTCACGCCGAGGGCGGTGAGGCCGCCGTCCGCGAAGAGGACGCCCTGCATGAGCAGGACGACGGAGACGCACAGGACCCCCGTATAGGGGCCGACGAGTATCGCGGCGAGCGCTCCGCCGAGCAGATGTCCGCTGGTCCCGGCGGCGACGGGGAAGTTCAGCATCTGTACGGCGAAGATGAACGCGGCGACGAGGCCGGCGAGCGGCGCGGTCCGTTCGTCGAGTTCGCGCCGGGCGCCGCGGAGGCTGACGGCGACCGCTCCGGCGGCGATGAGTCCGGTGGCGGCGGAGACGGGGGCGTTGATGAATCCGTCGGGGACATGCATGCGCGCGCTCCTGGGCAGGACAGGAAGAAAGACAGACAGAGCGGGTCGCTCGTGAACCGTTCAATGATAGTGCTCTGTTGCGAACGGCTTGCAAGAGCGATGAGTACCCAGTTATCCCGGTCACACTCGGTCACATCTGGAGCGAGAATCCGAATATATGGGACATTAGAGGTCATAAGGCCTGAGACGGCCGTGACGGTGAGGAGTCGGCGATGCCCGCAGTAGAACAGTTCGCACGCGTCCACGTCGTCTCGGACTCCCCCGACGACCAACTCGCCGTCCCCGCCGTCCTGCGCTACGACCCGGAGGCCGACCCGCATTCGGTGCGGATCGGCCTCCCTGGTTCCCACGAGTGGACGTTCGCCCGGCAACTGCTCGAACAGGGCCTGCGCGCCCCGACCACCAGCGGCGACGTCCACATCTGGCCCTGTGGGCGGGTCCAGACGGTGATGGAGTTCCATTCGGCGCAGGGAGTGGCGGTCGTACAGTTCGACGCGTCCGCACTGATCCGCTTCCTCCGCCGCACATACACGGCCACTCCCGTCCCACACTGACGCGCAGGTCAGCCGCGTACGTCAGCGCCGTACGTCAGACGCGCTCCAGCTCCCTGTCGTCGTCGCCGGGACCCTGCTTGCCCGCCGAGTCGAGGCCACGCAGCCCCTCCCCCTCGACATCCACATTCGGCAGCGCGCGGTCCAGCCACCTCGGGAGCCACCACGCCTTCTTGCCGAGCAGCGCAAGCACCGCCGGGACCAGTGCCATGCGGACGATGAACGCGTCGAAGAAGACCGCGATCGCCAGACCGAAGCCGATCATCTTGACCATCTGCTCCGTGGAACCGATGCTGCGTCTTTCCGGGGGAACCCCCCGGACCCCCGGCCGCGAAGACCGCGATCATGATCACGGCGGCCGCCGAGACCACCCGCGCGCACGCCTCGCCGCCGCTCCGGAAGCCGGTCGCGGTCGAGTGGTGGCCGACAGAGCGAAAGGGGCGGTGAGAAGCGCGGGCCCTTCTGCGCTTCTCACCGCCCCTACCAAGCGGCCCCCAGATCAGACTCGGGCCGGCTCCCGGTCCGCGTCCGGGTCCTGAGCCGCGCCCTTCTCATCCAGCGCGCGCAGCCCCTCCCCCTCGACATCCACATTCGGCAGCGCGCGGTCCAGCCACTTCGGGAGCCACCACGCCTTCTTGCCGAGCAGCGCAAGCACCGCCGGGACCAGTGCCATGCGGACGATGAACGCGTCGAAGAAGACCGCGATCGCCAGACCGAAGCCGATCATCTTGACCATCTGCTCCGTGGAACCGATGAATCCGGCGAAGACCGCGATCATGATGACGGCGGCTGCCGAGACCACCCGGGCGCCGTGCCGGAAGCCGGTCACGATTGCCTGGCCGGGGCGCTCCCCGTGGACGTACGCCTCTCGCATGCGCGTCACGAGGAACACCTCGTAGTCCATCGCGAGGCCGAAGACGACGCCCACCATGAAGATCGGCATCATGCTCATGATCGGGCCGGTCTGCTCGACCCCGAAGAGCGAGCCGAGCCAGCCCCACTGGAAGACCGCGACGACCGCGCCCAGGGCCGCGAGCACCGAGAGCAGGAAGCCGAGCGCCGCCTTGAGCGGAACCAGGATGGAGCGGAAGACGACGATCAGGAGGAGGAAGGCGAGGCCGACGACGAGTGCCAGGTAGGGCAGCAGCGCGTCGTTCAGCTTCTCCGAGACGTCGATGTTCATGGCCGTCGTGCCGGTGACCATGACACTCGCACCGGTGTCGGACGTGATGTCGCCGCCCGCGTCACGGATCGCGTGCACGAGGTTCTCGGTCTCGATGCCGCTGGGCTTGGAGGACGGGACGACGCTGATGATCGCCGTGTCACCCTCCTTGTTGAGCGCCGGCGGGGCGACCGAGAGGACGTCGTCGAGTCCGGAGATCGTCTTGGTGATCGAACCGGCGGCGGCCTTCGGATCCTTGGAGTCCTTCAGGTCGGCGACCACCATCAGCGGGCCGTTGAAGCCGGGACCGAATCCCTCGGAGACCAGGTCGTACGCCTTGCGCTGGGTCGTGGACGTCGGCTGCGAGCCGTCGTCCGGAAGGCCCAGTTCGAGGGAGGAGACGGGCAGCGCCGCGGCGCCCAGACCGATCACACCGACGAGCAGGACGGTGAGCGGCCGCCGGACGACGAAGCGCGCCCAGCGCGTACCGAGGTTGTCCTTCGGCTTGGCGTCCGCGACAGCGGATTCCGACGCGGCCGCGTCCTTCTTGCGGCCACCGCCCAGCACCTTGCTCTTCTCGCCCGTGGGCTTGACCTTCTTGCCCGCGTACCCGAGCAGCGCCGGAATCAGGGTGAGCGCGATGAGGACGGCGATGACCACCGTGCCCGCCGCGGCGAAGCCCATCTTCGTCAGCATCGGGATGTTCACCACGGCGAGGCCGACCAGGGCGATGACCACGGTGAGCCCGGCGAAGACCACGGCAGAACCGGCGGTCCCCACGGCCCGCCCCGCGGCCTCCTCGCGGTCCCGCCCGTCGGCGAGTTCACCGCGGTAGCGCGAGACGATGAAGAGGGCGTAGTCGATGCCGACCGCGAGGCCGATCATCATGGCGAGCGTGGAGGTCGTCGTCCCCAGGTCGAGCGCGCTGGCCAGCGCGGTGATGGTGGAGACGCCGATGCCCACACCGATCAGCGCGGTCAGCAGCGGAAGCCCCGCCGCGACCAGCGAACCGAAGGTGATCACGAGGACGACCGCCGCGACCGCGATGCCGATGACCTCCGTGGCCCCGGTCTCGGGCATCGCCTGGAGCGCGTCGCCGCCGACCTCGACCGTGAGTCCGGACTCCCGCGCCTCGTCGGTCGTCTTCTCCAGGGCGTCACGGCTGTCCTCGGTCAGCTCCATCGAGGTGACCTTGTACGACACTGACGCGTACGCCGTGGAGCCGTCCTTGCTGACCGTCTTGGTCTGGAAGGGGCTGTCCGCCCGCGCGACCTCGTCCGAACCGGACTTGAGAGCGGCGACGGTCTTCTCGATGTCGGCCTTGTTGGCCGGGTCGGTGACCTTCTCGCCGTCCGGCGCCTTGAAGACGACCTTGGCGCTCGCACCGTCGGCACTGGCTTCGGGCACCCGCTCTTCGAGCAGGTCGAAGGCCTTCTGCGCCTCCGTACCCGGAATGGAGAAGGAGCTTGACGCAGCGGTGGGCGCGGACGCGGCGCCGACTCCGGCGAGGGTCAGGAGCGCCACCCATATCAAGGCGACGAAGTGCCGCCGCCTGAAGGCGAGTCGGCCTAGTTTGTAGAGGAAAGTGGCCACGAGGGCGTACTCCCGGTCAGGTCGTGGTGTCTACGGGGCAGGAGGGATCAGCCCGACGACGTGAGCGGTCGCGTCAGGTGGAAGGGGTGGTCCTGGTGAAGGGGGTGGGTCAGACGCCGAGAGCGGGGAGGATCACGGCGTCGACATAGGAACGGAGGAACTCACGGTCGACCGTGCGGTCCTCGATCAGGTCACGGGCGACGAAGCCGCCGACCATCATGTGGATGACGAAGTCGAGCGCGGGGTTGTCCGGGGACACTTCGCCGCGCTCCACGGCCCTGCGCAACAGGGTGTTCAGGCCGGTGAGCTCCGGCTCGATGAGCACCTGCCGCAGCGCCTGGTGGAGTTCGGGGTTTCCGTGGATGGCGTGGAACAGGCTCCGCATCAGCGCGGCGTCCCGCTCCATCTGACAGTCGTCCGAACGGTCCACGCTCTCCATCAGGTCCCCGCGCAGGGACCCGGTGTCGATGTCCGCGATGGACACCGGCTTGTTGTGCCGCAGCGCCCTGGCGATCAGCTCGGGCTTGCTCCCCCACTGGCGGTAGAGGGTGGCCTTGCTGGATTTCGAGCGGGCCGCGATGGCGTCCATCGTGAGCGCTTCGTAGCCGACCTCACGGAGCAGATCGAGCACGGCCGCGTAGAGCTCGGCCTCGCGCTCGGGTGTGATCCGGCTGCGCCGCACCGTTGCCGCCTCAGCCATGATCCCTCCGCTCCTTGTCGAAACTGTTCCGTACGCCATGACTGTACCCGGCAGCTTAACGAAACGAAACCGTTTCGTACGTGTGCTGCGTCACGCGTACGTCCCCGCGCCCGACCGCGCCCGCCGCGTCCGACCGCAGCCCGCCGCATCCCGCCCCGCCACACCCCGCCGCATCCGGCCACGCCTGTTCGTCCCCCTGTACGAGTTGCCGGGCCCTGCGCACCGGAAAAGCATGGTGAAGTGACCGACGCGCGCGATGAAGCCCATGCTGACCACGCCGACCAGGCCTACCTGCGATTTCCGCACCTCAGCGGCGACCGCCTCTGTTTCGCGGCCGAGGACGATCTCTGGGTGGCCCCGATGGGCAAGGACGGCGAGCCCGCGGGCCGGGCCTGGCGGGTGACCGTCGACCGGACCAAGGTGAGCCACCCGCGCTTCTCGCCGGACGGCCGGCACATCGCGTACACGACATGGCGCAGTCTCGACCCGGAGATCCACCTCACCCCGGTGGACGGCGGCCCCGCCCGCCGCCTCACCTACTGGGGCAGTACGGACACCCGGGTCTGCGGCTGGTCCCCCGACGGCGACATCCTCGCCGTCTCCTCGCACGGCCAGCCCTTCTCGTACTTCTGCTGGGCCTACAGCGTGCCCACCGACGGCTCGCCCGGCGGCAAGCTGCCCTGGGGCCCGGTGTACGACATCGCGGTCAACGACGTCGACGGCGACCGCAAGACGCTCCTGCTCACCGGAAAGCCGCCGCACGAGCCCGCGGCCTGGAAGCGCTACCGGGGTGGCGCCATGGGCCGCCTGTGGATGCACGGCGAGCAGATCCTGCCCGACCTCGGCGGACATCTGGACGCCCCGATGTTCGTGGACGGCAGGATCGCCTTCCTCTCCGACCACGAGGGCATCGGCAATCTCTACTCCTGCCTGCCGGACGGTTCCGACCTGCGGCGGCACACCGATCACGACACGTTCTACGCCCGGCACGCCTCAAGCGACGGCGCCCGCGTCGTCTACCAGTGCGCGGGCGACGTCTGGCTGGTGGACGACCTGAGCGCCGGCTCCGTGCCGCGCCGCCTCGACGTGCGCCTCGGCGGGCCGCGCGCCGGGCGGCGGATCTACCAGGTGCCGGCCGCGCAGCACGTCGACTCGCTCTCCGTGGACGCGACGGGTCGGGCCAGCGCCGTCGTCGTACGCGGCAGCCTGTACTGGCTGACGCACCGGGACGGGCCCGCGCGCACCATCACGGACACCCCCGGCGTACGTGTGCGGCTGCCGGAGATGCTCGGCAAGGGCGGGCAGGTCGCCTACGTCACCGACGCGGAGGGCGAGGACGCCGTCGAGATCGCCTATCTGCCGCGGGCCAGCGGTGCGCGCCTGCCGCGCAGGCTGGCGCAGGGGAAACTCGGCCGGGTCCTCGAACTGGTCTCCGACCCCGAGGGCGAACGCCTCGCGATCGCGTCGAACGACGGGCGGCTCCTCCTGGTCGACGCGACCGAGGAGTCCGACGGCGAGGTGACCGAGCTGATCGTCTCCACCAACGGCCCGGTGCGCGACCTGGCGTTCTCCCCGGACGGGGCATGGCTGACCTGGTCGCATCCGGGGATCGGCCGCTCCCTGCGGCAGATCAAGATGGCCCGTATCGAAGGCCCCGGCTGCCGCATCATCGTCGACGTCACCAACGGCCGCTTCGAGGACGAGAACCCCGTCTTCACGCGTGACGGCCGCTATCTCGCCTTCCTGTCCTGGCGCGGCTTCGACCCCGTCTACGACGTGCACACCGGCGACCTCTCCTTCCCGCTCGGCTGCCGCCCCTACCTGGTGCCCCTGTCGTCGGCGACCCCCTCGCCCTTCGCGCTCTCCCCCGACGGCCGCCCGGCCGCGGGCGGGCTCGATCCGGCCGACGGCAGGTCGCAGGACGGCACGGTGATCGTGGAGGTGGAGGGCCTGGAGAACAGGGTGACGCCGTTCCCGGTCTCGGCGTCGAAGTACTCGGCCCTGCACCCCGTCAGCGGCGGCGGCCTCGTCTGGCTGCGCTGGCCGATCTCGGGCGCCCTCGGCGAGACGTTCGCCAACCCGGCGGACACCTCGGGCCGCCCCACCCTGGAGTACTTCAACATCGCCAAGGCCAAGAAGTCCGCCCTGGTCGATCACCTCGACTGGTTCGCGCTCAGCGGCGACGGCACACGGCTCGTGGTGGTCGACGAGGGCGATCTGAGCGCGGTCCCTTCGACGGAGGTCGGCGACGGCGACACGACCGTCTGGATCGACCTGCGCCGCATCCTGCACGAGGTCGACCCGGCGGCGGAGTGGCGCCAGGCCTACGACGAGGCGGGCCGGCTCATCCGCGCCTACTTCTGGGAGCCGCACATGTGCGGCATCGACTGGCCCGCGATCCTGGACCAGTACCGGCCGCTCGTGGAGCGGGTCGCGTCCCCCGACGAGTTCGCCGACCTGCTCCGCGAGGTCCTCGGCGAACTGGGCACGTCCCACGCGTACGTCTCCCCCGCCCGCCGCAACGAAGGGCCGCCGCACTACCAGCGGGCGATGGGGCTGCTCGGCGCCAACCTGGTCTGCCGGGACAACAAGTGGATGGTCAAGCGCATCCTGCCCGGCGAATCGTCCGACTCCAAGGCACGCTCGCCGCTCGCGGGCGCGGGCATCCGCGAAGGAGCGGTCCTCACCCACATCGACGGCCGCCCGGTGGACCCGGTGACGGGCCCCTTTCCGCTGCTCGCGGCGGCGGGCGGCACGACGGTCGAGCTGACGTTCGAAGCGGCGGAGTCGGAGGGCAGACCGCGCAGGGTGGCGATCGTCCCGCTCATCAATGAACGCCCCCTGCGCTACCAGGACTGGGTGGCCAAACGACGTGACGTCGTACGGGAGTTGAGCGAGGGAAAGTGCGGCTATCTGCACATCCCCGACATGGGCGGATCGGGGTGGGCCCAGTTCAACCGGGACCTGCGCCTTGAGGTGTCCCGCCCGGCCCTGATCGTCGACGTGCGCGGCAACGCGGGCGGCCACATCAGCGAGCTCGTGATCGAGAAGCTGACGCGGAAAATCCTGGGCTGGGACCTGACACGCAACGCCCAGCCCGTCTCGTACGCGTCGAACGCCCCACGCGGGCCCGTGGTGGCCCTGGCCGACGAGGCGACCTCCTCCGACGGCGACATGATCACGGCGGCCTTCAAGCTCCTGAACCTCGGCCCCGTGGTGGGCCTGCGCACCTGGGGCGGCGTGGTGGGGATGACCGGGCGGCATGTCCTCGGGGACGGCACGGTGATCACGGTGCCGATGAACGCGGCGTGGTTCGACGCCTACGGCTGGTCCGTGGAGAACCACGGCGTGGCCCCGGACCTGGAGGTCCTTCGCACACCCCTGGACTGGGCGGAGGGGCGGCACGCGCAGCTCGACGACGCGGTGCAGGTCGCGCTCGACCTCCTGGCACAGCATCCGGCGGCGACGCCTCCGGGCCTGGACGACGTGCCGGACCGGCGGCG
Organism: Streptomyces sp. NPDC046925; assembly: GCF_040644915.1. Taxonomy (NCBI): domain Bacteria; kingdom Bacillati; phylum Actinomycetota; class Actinomycetes; order Kitasatosporales; family Streptomycetaceae; genus Streptomyces; species Streptomyces sp. NPDC046925. The sequence continues at coordinate 77,637 of NZ_JBEYWZ010000007.1, forward strand.
TCCGAAGCTGCCGCCCCGTGACAACTGACCGTTAATGATCGAAATGCGCGGAAAGTTCCCTCATGTCAGGCTGATCGAGGCCCCTCCAACCTCACCCTCTAGGAGTGAACAAGCATGGGCATCAAGGACCAGTTCCAGGACAAGGCCAACGACCTCGCCAACAAGGCGAAGGACTCGATGGGCGGCGCGAAGGACGAGGCGAGCGAGCGGGCTTCGCAGGCGCGGGACGAGGCGAGCGAGCGCTCCTCGCAGGGCCAGGACCAGGCCCGGGACGCCGCGCAGGAGCAGCAGGACAAGTTCAACCGGGACTACGACGCCTGACGCTGCGCTGAGCTTGAGACAGCGAGGCCCGCCCGGGACGCCGGGCGGGCCTCGCTTCTGCGTCCGGCACGCGTGCCGGACCCCTCGACTACCGCCCGGTACGAGCCTGTTCGTCGGCGGAGCCCCCCGCCCCCACAAGACCCGTGGAGACCGAGGCGAGGCGGGGTTCGAACCGCCGCATCTCGCGCTGTCCGACCGTGCCGATGAGCGCCGGGAGGTAGCCCCGGATGCCCTGCATCCCCCGCAGCCACCACTGCGCGTACACATGGCTGGACCGGCGCTCGATCCCGGCGACGATCCGGTCGACGGCCGGACCGAGGGGGTACGTCTTGTTGGACGGCCACGGCAGGCGCTGCCGCAACTCCCGCATCACGTCGTCCTGGTCGGCGCCCCGCACCATGTCCGTGTCCGTCCAGGACAGGTAGCCGACGCCCACCTTCACGCCCTTGTAGCCGACCTCGGCCCGCAGGCAGTGCGCGTACGCCTCCACGCCCGACTTCGACGCGCAGTACGCCGACATCATCGGCGCCGGAGTGATCGCCGCGAGCGAGGCGATCTGGAGCAGATAGCCCCGGCTCTCCGTGAGGACCGGCAGGAACGCCCGCCCCGTCACCGCGCTGCCGATGAGGTTGACCTCGATCACCCGGCGCCACGCCACGGGGTCGGACTCGACGAACGGACCGCCGTTGGCGACGCCCGCGTTGGCGACGACGATGTCGACCTTCCCGAACCGCTCCTTGACCTCCTGAGCGACCCGCGCCATCTCGACATGGTCGGTGACGTCCGCGTGCCAGGCCTCGGCCTCGGTGTGCAGCCGCCCCGCGACCTGCTTCAGCTCGTCCGGTTCGAGACCGACGAGCGCGATCTTCGCGCCCCGCGCCGACAGCTTCCGCGCGAGCAGCTCGCCCACGCCCCGCGCCGCCCCGGTGACGACCGCGACCTGACCCTCAAGGCTGACCTTGCTCATGCGCTGCTCCCCTCAAGCCCCTGAACCTGCTGATCGCCGACCCGTACGTACCTCTTCACGAGATCCCTGATCCCGTCCGTGATCGCCTCCGGCGCCTCGACGGGCGTCATATGGCCGAGGCCCGGCAGCTCGGTGAGGCCGAGGGAGTCCGGCAGCATCCCGGCGATGCGGCGCGCGTGCGCGACGGGTGTCATCCGGTCGGCCGTGCCCGCGACGACCGCGGTCGGCACCGTCAGCTCCAGGACACCGGCGTCGAGTTCGAGCTCGTCCAGCACGTGCGACCAGCGGTAGCGCACCACCCGCGGGCATCCGTGCACGATCCGCGCGCACACCTCGACCCGCTCCGGCGCCGAACCCGGCCCCATCGTCGCGTACTTGAGGATCTTGCGGGCCACGGGCGTCACCGGGCCCAGCGGCGCCTTCGCACCGAGGACCGACCGCGTGATCCGCGTCCGCAGCCGCCCGGCGCGCAGCGGCACCACAAGCGACTCGGCGACGAGCCGCGAACTGCCCGTACTGCACAGCAGGGCCGCCGCCGCGTGCTCCCGGAACCCGGGCCGTGTGCTCGCGGCCATGATCGTCATGCCGCCCATGGAGTGCCCGGCGAGGACGGCCTGCTCGCCAGGGGCGAGCGTCGCCGCGAGGACCGCCTCCAGGTCGTCGGCGAGGGCGGTGGTGCTGTAGCCCTCGATGCCGTCCGGCGCGGCGCTGCGCCCGTGCCCCCGCTGGTCGTACGCGATCACGCGGTGGTCGACGGCGAGCTCGCGTATCTGCGCCGCCCAGAAGGCCGTCGAACAGGTCCACCCGTGCGCGAGCACCACCGCGGGCGCGCCCTCGGGCCCGTGCACCTCGGCGTGCAGCCGCGCGCCGTCCGCCGACACGACGGTCAGCTCCCTGGCCGCGGGAGGCGGCGCGAAGGGGCCGCTCGTCACATGCATCAGCCTGCTCATGCGCCTGCCTCGACCTTCTTCGTCTTACGGGACTTCGGCTTCGCCGCTTCCGCGCTCACCTTCGGCGGCCGCACCACCTCGTACTCGGCGAGATCCACCCGCCGCGTCGCGCTGCGGAACTCGCTCGTCGTCCCCGGCCAGATCGTGGTGTTCACGCCGTTCTCGTCGAGATACCAGCTGTTGCAGCCGCCGGTGTTCCACACGGTGCGCTTCATCCGCTCCTGGACCTTGTCGTTCCAGGCGTTGACGGCGCTGGTCCGTACGGCGAGCGCGGCCCGGTCGCCGAGCACGTCCAACTGCCGCATGTAGTCGGCGAGATAGTTCAGCTGGGACTCGATCATCAGGATCATCGAGGAGTTGCCGAGACCGGTGTTCGGGCCGATGACCGTCATGAAGTTGGGGAAGCCCGCAGCGGTCGCGCCGCGCAGCGACTTCATCCCGTCCTTCCAGGTCTCCATCATCGTCACGCCGTCCGAACCCACCACGCGGTTGGCGATCGGCATGTCCGTGACGTGGAACCCCGTACCGAAGATGATCGCGTCGACCTCGGTCTCGGTGCCGTCCGCGGCGACGACGGTATTGCCGCGCACCTCGCTGAGCCCGCTGGCGACGACGTCCACATTGGGCTGCGCGAGCGCCGGGTAGTAGGTGTTGGACAGCAGGATCCGCTTGCAGCCGATGCGGTACGAGGGGGTCAGCTTGGCCCGCAGCGCCGGGTCCTTGATGGCCCTGGCGATGTTCCGCTTGGCGAGCTGCTCGACCATGCCGAGCTCGTTGGGCCGCTTGGTGAACGCCTGGACCTGCAGCTCCCGGATGCCCCACAGGATGCCGCGCCGGGCCTGCGTGGTGAACGGCAGCTGGCGGTGCAGCCAGCGCTCGGCCCTGCTGATGGGGCGGTCCATGCGCGGCATCACCCAGGGCGGGGTGCGCTGGAAGAGGGTGAGCTTGCCGACCTCGCGCTGGATGGCGGGCACGATCTGGATGGCGGAAGCGCCGGTGCCGATCATCGCGACGCGCTTGCCGCGCAGGTCGTAGTCGTGGTCCCAGCGCGCGGAGTGGAAGACCTTGCCCTCGAAGGTGTCGAGGCCGGGGATGTCCGGCAGCTTCGGGTCGGAGAGCGGCCCGGTGGCGGAGACGACGACGTCGGCGGTGAGGGTGCCGTTGCTGGTCTCGATCTCCCACAGCAGCCGGTCCGCGTCCCAGCGCAACAGCTCCACCTCGGTGTTCAGGCGGATGTGCGAGCGCAGCCGGAAGGTGTCGGCGACCTGCTCCAGGTACTCCCTGATGCGCTCCTGGCCCGAGAAGGTGCGCGGCCAGTCGGGGTTGGGCGCGAAGGAGAACGAGTAAAGATGCGAGGGCACGTCGCACGCGCAGCCCGGATAGCTGTTGTCCCGCCAGGTGCCGCCCACCGCGTCGGCCCGCTCCAGGACGACGAAGTCGGTGATGCCTTCGCGGCGCAGCCGGACCGCGGCCCCGAGCCCGCCGAATCCGGACCCGATCACCGCCACCCGCACATGTTCGTGTGCGCGACCACCTTCGCGCCCCTGCTCGCGCTCCTGCTGGCGCTCGTCCTCGGCCATGCCGCCGCCTCCCGAACTGCATCACGACTCTGCCAGTGACCACTGGCGCAATTGGGAGAGTAGAACAACTCCCTACTGATGGGTAGGGGTCTGGCGCCGCGAGTTACCGCCGGTAGAACACGCGCACGACGCACGCGATCCGCCAGCACATAGGCTGCTGCCGTGGCAGAGACACGCGAGTACCGCATGGAGGAGCTGGCCAAGGTCGCCGGCATCACGGTGCGCACCGTGCGCTTCTACCGTGAACGCGGCCTGATCCCGCCGCCCCGCCGCGAGGGCCGCATCGCCTGGTACGACGACCACCACCTGGCAAGACTCCGCACGATCGCCGCCCTCCTGGAACGCGGCCACACCCTGAGCGGCATCGCGGAACTCGCGGAGGCCTTCGAGAACGGCCGCGACGTCGGCGAGCTCCTGGGCATCGGCGAACCCACGGAGGAGACCCCGGTCCGCCTCACCCCCGAGGAGCTGGCCGACCGCTTCGCGGGCGAGGTCACCCCCGAGAACCTCGCGGCGGCCATGGACCTCGGCTATCTCGGCACGGACGGCGACGAAATCGTCCACGTGAGCCGCCGCCTCCTGGACGTCTCATCGGCCCTGGTCCGCGAGGGCATCCCGCTGGCGGCTGTCCTGGAGGCGGGCCAGCGCGTACGCGAACACGCGGACGCGCTCGCGGAGTTGTTCATCACGACCATCCGCACCCACACACCGTCGGAGGCAGGCAACGTCAGCATCGAACGCCTGCGCCCACTGGCGAAGAGCGTGGTGGAGGCGGAACTGTCGATGGCCCTGGACCGCAGACTGGCTTCGGAGAAGCCCGAGGAGTAACCCCTGCCGGGGGCCCACCACCCGCACCCACCCGCCACCCGCACTCACCCCCCTCACCGCGGCAAGAACCACCGAGCCTTGTAAATCCCCCCGTCGACCAGCGAATACTCACCCCGGGGCCGATGGACACTCACCTTGGTGGTCCACCAGGTCTCCTCAAGCCCAGCCTCCGGCACGGTGGACAGCACCTGCCCGGTCCGCGGATCATCCCCGACCGCCTTCACGGACTTCCGGGAAATCTCCTCGGCCCCGGCGAAGTCCTGCACAAAGCCCCCACCCCCGATGTCGTACTGGAAGACGGCCGCGTTGGTGGTCACCCAGAGCCGCTCCACACGCCCGCCCCGCCCCACGCCCCCGGCCACGGGAAAGAGATCATGCCCGCCGGGGGTCTTCCCCGGCGTCCCGACGGGAAGCCCCACCGAGGACCGCCGCGTCAGCGTCGGCCGCGCCCGCGTCCCGCCCACCTCGTACGTGACCAACTCATCGTCACCGATGGCCCACAGCACTTGGCGCGCACCATCCCAGTGCAGCCCGTGCGCCCCCTTCAGCTCCACCTCGGCGTACTGCGAGGCACGCGGCCCCTGCGAAGCCGCGTACAACCGCACCAGCGCCCCCGTACTGCACGCCACCGCGACATTGCCGTCGGGCAGGAGTTCCGCGCTGTGCGGATTGAAGAGGTCGTCGCCGGGACCGAGCGCCGCGCCCCAGTAGCGCTTTCCCGAGGGGTAGTCGACGACGGCGACGAACCCGAAGGACGCGGTGGTCAGGACGTACGTACGCCCTTTGAGTCTGCGCACCTTCGACTCGCTCGGATACACCCAGCTCTCCTCGGGCCGGAGATCCTCGTACCCCTTGCGCCGCGTCGGCGAGAACGCCCACCGCACGACGGACGGATCACGCTCCGCGTCCCACACCCTGCGCCGCGGGTCGAGCACGAGGATCTGCTGGGTCGCCTGCTCGGTGAGGAGCACGGGCGGCGTCCGGCGGGGCACCCCGCCCGGAGTGCCGCCCGACGCCCCGGCGGGTGACGCGGCGGCCAGCGGCAGCCCCGCCCCGACCCCGGCGACCAGCGCCCCCAGCAGCACTCCCCGACGAGACGGCATCGACGCACCGGACATGAAGTCTCCCCCACACGGCTGACAGTTGAGTCATTGTCAGGTACGCGCTCGCAACATGCCATGGCGCCGCGCGGACTCACATGTCGTAGACCACCGTGACGGGCGCATGGTCCGACCACCGCTCCGTGTGCGTGGCCGCCCGCTCCACGAACCCCTTGACCGCGCGCTCCGCGAGCCCCGGCGTCGCCACGTGGTAGTCGATCCGCCAGCCCGTGTCGTTGTCGAAGGCACGCCCCCGGTAGGACCACCAGGAGTAGGGCCCCTCGACGTCGGGGTGCAGCGCCCGCACCACGTCGACGTACCCGGCCTCCCCCTCGAAGACCTCGCTGAGCCAGTCACGCTCCTCGGGCAGGAAGCCCGAGTTCTTCTTGTTGCCCTTCCAGTTCTTGAGGTCGGCCTCCTGGTGCGCGATGTTCCAGTCGCCGCAGACCACGACCTGGCGCCCCTCGGCGGCGGCCCGCTGCTTGAGCCCCTTCAGATACGTGAGGAACTCCCCCATGAAGCGGATCTTCTCGTCCTGCCGCTCCGTGCCGACCTCGCCGGAGGGCAGATAGAGGCTCGCGACCGTGACACCGGGCAGATCGGCCTCGACGTAGCGCCCGCTGCCGTCGAACTCTTCCGAACCGAACCCGATCTGCACCCGGTCCGGCTCACGGCGCGTATAGAGGGAGACGCCCGCGCGCCCCTTGGCGGCGGCCGGCGCGTGCGTGACGTGCCAGCCCTCGGGCGCCCGCACCTCCTCGGGCAGCTGCTGCGGCTCGGCCCGTACCTCCTGGAGGCAGAGCACGTCGGCGGAGGTCTCGGCGAGCCACTCCACGAAGCCCTTCTTGGCGGCGGCGCGCAGCCCATTCACATTCACACTGGTCACGGTGAGCATCCGGGAACGATACCGGCACACTTGAAGCACACCCGCACACCGCAAGCGCCCAAGACGCTCCCGCATAGAAGTACGATGGATCGCATGACTATTCAGCCCTCGCCGCAGCGGCCCGCCGTAGAGCTGCGCCCCACCCCCTTCGACCACCCCGACGCGGTCAAGCTCAACGACCGCGTCCAGCTCGAATACGCGGAGCGCTACGGCGATGAGGGCGACGTCACACCGCTCGACCCGGCCATGTTCAGGGCACCGAGCGGCCTGTACCTCCTCGCGTACGACGAGAACGGCACCCCTCTGGCCACCGGCGGCTGGCGCGGTCACGAGGAGAACGACGAGGGCTACGGAAACGGCGACGCCGAGATCAAGCGCATGTACGTGACCCCGGAGGCGCGCGGCCTCGGCCTGGCCCGCCGCATCCTGGCGGCCCTGGAGGACGACGCGAGGTCCGCGGGCCGTATCCGCATGGTCCTGGAGACGGGCACGAAGCAGCCGGAGGCCATAGCCCTCTACACGTCGACCGGCTACACCCCGGCCCCCGCCAAGTTCGGCCACTACCGCTTCGAGGACCTGAGCCGCTGCTTCGTGAAGTTCCTCTAACCCTCGCGGCACGCGGCGCCCGCCTCACGGCGCCGGTGTCGGCGCACGCAAAGATCCCGCCCAGTTCGATGAACTGGACGGGATCTCATGTGCAGTGGACCTGTGGGGATTTGAACCCCAGACCCCCTCGATGCGAACGAGGTGCGCTACCAGACTGCGCCACAGGCCCTTGCAACGAGTGAAACTCTAGCATCCCGATTGGGGTGCTCGGAAATCCGTTCCTGGCTGGTCAGGCCTCACTCGTTGGCGGCACGCGGCCGCTCCCCTTCTTCGTACTGATCGAAGAGCGGCGTACGCCCCCGTTCGCGGGCCCGGCGGGCGGACGCGGCCCGCCGTGCGTCGCTGCGGCCATCGCCTCCGTCCGCGCCCTCGGCGGCCTCCGCGTCCTCGCCGTACTCGCCGTACTCGCCGTACTCGGCGTACTCGCTCTCCTCCGCCTCACCCTGCGCCTCGTCGGCGGCGGGCTCCACGGAGCTCGACCGCGCCGAACTCCAGGCGTCGGGCGCGCTCAAGTCGACGTCACCGGTGGCCCGCGGGGCGACCGGCGCGGTCACGTACGTCGGCAGGGGCACCGGCACCGGATCCCAGCTGTCGCCGTGGCCGGGGCGCCGCTGCCGCTCGCGCTGCTGGTCCACCCACTCCGCGTGGTCGGTCTGCTCGACCAGGGCGCGGCGGTCGGCGGCGAGCGCGGAAAGGCCGGTCTCCGTGTCGGGCCCGGGTCCTTCCTCCGCGTCGTCGACGACCGCTTCCGCGCCGCCGCCCGCCGCACGCCTGCGCGGCTGGCGCTCCCGCAGCCGCTGCGCCGCGACCTCGGCCCTGCGCTGGTCCATGGTGTAGGTGAAGCGCCGCCGCTCCTGGCCTCGCAGATACACGATGTACGCGCTCAGGAGCGCGGCCGGTACGGCGGGCACCCAGAGGAACGCGAGCCCGCCCACCGCGGCGACGACCGCGCCGAGCGTGAAGGCGACGAACAGCATCACTGTCGTACGCCGACGGCGCGCGAGCACCTTCGTGCGCCGGGCGCGCGCGGCGGCTTCCGCCGATGCCGCGCGCCGGGCGGCGGACTGCTGGGGCCGGGCGCCGGTCGGGGCCGGGGTGGGCTCCGGGGCGTCGACGCGGGCCTTCACGGAGGGCTTGGCCTGCTGTTTGGCCGACTGCTGTTTGGCAGGCTGCTGCTTGGGCGCCGGTCTCGCCGATGGCTGCCGGTCCCGGGATTTCACCGGGGCCTTGCCCTGCGGCGCGGGCCGCTCTTCCGGTGCGCCCTGCCGATGCGGAGGCGCGACGAAGGCCCGGACGTCCACCGAGCCGGTGACATTGTCCGGGTCGCGCGACTCCTCCTCTTCAGGCGAGCGCGCTTGCAGGTCCTTGGCGTACCGGCGCTCCATCCCCGCACGTCCGGACAGGAGCCGGATGGCGGTGCTGAAGCGTTCCGTCGGACGGGCTTCATTGAGCTCGTCCTGCCTACGGAGCCACATCGGCACCAAGTAGGCGGCCCAGGCCCCGACGATGACTGCGTAGATGAGGCCGCTGCTGCTCACGCCTCACACGGTAGAGGGGTTTGCTTGAGGCCATCTGCCAATTGCGCCGGTGTGTCGCACGATCTGGCTGATATCTCGAACTTTTTTTGTGACTGATGCGATCAACAGGCCACCGAGACCGTGAAATTAATGCCCTGGGGGGATCAAGTCGGGCATCAGACGGACGATCGCCGATCATTTTCAAACACTTATTCTATTTACGCGGTGTTCCGAGGTCTTGCCTGGTGCCAGCGCCGCAGCAACCCTTCCGGTACCTCTTCCGCGGTGAGCGCGAAGACAAGATGATCGCGCCAGGCGCCGTCGATGTGGAGATAGCGTGGACGAAGGCCCTCCTCGCGGAATCCGAGTTTCTCCACGACCCTGCGACTGGGCCCGTTCTCGGGGCGAATACAGACCTCGATACGGTGCAGCCCGACCGATCGGAAGCAATGGTCGACCGCGAGAGCGACGGCGGTCGGCATCACGCCGCGGCCCGCGACCGACTGGTCGACCCAGTAGCCGACATGGCCCGAGCACATCGATCCCCAGGTGATCCCGGCGACCGTCAACTGTCCGACGAGCCTGCCCTGGTACTCGATCACGAAGGGCAGCATGCGCCCGGCGTGCGCCTCGGCGCGCAGATGCCGGACCATCTGACGGTACGTCGGGCGGTGCACGATCGGGCCGCTGGGACCGGGCGGCGGGATCGTCGCCTCCCAGGGGCGCAGCCAGTCCCGGTTGCGCCGGTTGACCTCACGCCAGGGCCGCTGGTCGCGCATCTTTATCGGACGGAGGGCGACATCGCCGTCCGTCAGCTCGACGGGCCAGGAAGGGCTGTTCAGCTCGCACCGCCCGGGGGTCTGGGATGGTCGCCGCCCCTGAGCTGCTCGATGGCGTGTGCGAGGAGGGGCTCGAGGACGGCCATGCCGTCCCGTACGCCGCCGGTGGAGCCCGGCAGGTTCACGATGAGAGTGCGCCCGGCGACTCCGGCGAGGCCGCGGGACAGGACGGCCGTGGGGATCTTCTCCCTGCCGTAGGCGCGGATCGCCTCGGGGATGCCCGGCACTTCGTGGTCGATGACGGCGCGGGTGGCCTCGGGGGTGCGGTCGGTGGGCGAGATGCCGGTGCCGCCTGTGGTGAGGATCACGTCGTATCCGGCGTCGGCGCCCTCGCGCAGGGCCTGCTCGACGGGGTCGCCGTCCGGGACGACCCGGGGGCCTTCGACCTCGAAGCCGAGCGCGGCCAGCGCCTCGGCGATGATCGGCCCGCCCCGGTCGGCGTAGACACCGGCGGCCGCGCGGTTGGACGCCGTGACGACGAGAGCGCGGTAGGCCGTCATGCGTCGGCTCCTTCGCGGCTCCAGTCCCCGGATTTGCCGCCCGACTTCTCCTCGACGCGTACGTCCGTGATGACCGCGCCCTTGTCGACCGCCTTCACCATGTCGATCACCGTGAGGGCGGCGACGCTCACCGCGGTGAGGGCCTCCATCTCGACGCCCGTACGGTCCGTCGTCTTCACCGTGGCCAGGATCTCGACGGCGTCGTCCGCCACGGAGAGGTCCAGTTTCACCCCGGAGACGGCCAGCGGGTGGCAGAGCGGGATCAGGTCGGGCGTGCGCTTGGCGCCCATGATGCCCGCGATCCGCGCGGTGGCCAGGGCGTCGCCCTTGGGGACGCCCTCCCCGCGCAGCAGCTCGATCACCCGGGGCGAGACCAGGACGCGACCGCTGGCGCTCGCGGTGCGCGCCGTCACGTCCTTCGCGGATACGTCGACCATGCGGGCGGCGCCCGCTTCGTCGATGTGTGTCAGCCTCTGCTGCCCCTGCTGCGTACTCATGTGCTCTGGCGCTCCCGGTCCGGGCCCTCTCACGGTGCGGCGCAAGGGGCCTATGTGCGCGATACCGTACCGCGCGGAAGGGGCTTTCAGCCGAGCAGGACCACTTCGACATCGGCGCCCGGCTCCACCGACGCGGTGTCCTCCGGCACGACGATCAGCGCGTTCGCGTGCGCGAGGGCCGCCACGAGGTGGGAGCCCGCGCCGCCCACGGGGCGCACGCTGCCCGCCTCGGCGTCGTACTGCCCGCGCAGGAACTGCCGCTTCCCCTCGGGCGAGCTCAGCGCCTTGTCGGCGACGAGCTCAGCGCGGGCCGTGGGCCGGTGGACGTCCGGCAGGCCCATCAGGGCGCGCACCGCGGGACGCACGAAGATCTCGAAGGAGACGTACGACGACACCGGGTTGCCCGGCAGCGCGAGCAGCGGGGTGTGGTCGGGGCCGATGGAGCCGAAACCCTGCGGCTTGCCGGGCTGCATGGCGAGCTTGCGGAACTCGATGCCGCTGCCGTCCTCGTCCTCGTCGCCGACGGAGGAGAGGGCTTCCTTCACGACGTCGTACGCGCCGACGCTGACGCCGCCCGTGGTGACGATGAGGTCGGCGCGGATCAGCTGGTCCTCGATGGTGGAGCGCAGCGTCTCGGCGTCGTCGGCGACCGCGCCCACGCGGTAGGCGATCGCTCCGGCCTCGCGGGCCGCGGCGGTCAGGGCGAAGCTGTTGGAGTCGAAGATCTGGCCCTTGGCCAACTCCTCGCCGGGCTGGATCAGTTCGCTGCCGGTGGACATGACGACCACCCGGGGGCGCGGGCGCACCTTGACCGTGCCGCGGCCGATCGCGGCGAGCAGGCCGATCTGCGGGGCGCCGAGGACCGTGCCCGCGGTCAGGGCGCGGTCACCGGCCTGGACGTCGCTGCCACGCGCCCGCACGTGCGCGCGTGCCTCGGCGGCGCGGTGCACGCGGACCTCGCCGGAGGCTCCCTCGGGGGCCGCGCTGTGCGCGCGCATTCCGGAGACGGGGCCTTCGCCGAGGCCTCCGTCGGTCCACTCCACGGGGACGACGGCCTCGGCGCCGGGCGGCAGCGGGGCGCCGGTCATGATGCGGGCGGCCTGGCCGGCGCCGACTTCCGGCTGCTCGCCCTGGCCCGCGGCGACGTCGCCGATGACCGTCAGGACGGCGGGGAACTCCTCGCTCGCGCCCGCGATGTCGGCGACCCGGACGGCATATCCGTCCATGGAGCTGTTGTCGAAGGGCGGCAGCGAGACGGGCACCGTGACGTCCTCGACGAGGACGCAGCCCTGGGCGTCGAGGAGTTGGAGCTCGATGGGCTCCAGGGGCCGGACGGATCCGAGGATGTCGTCCAGGTGCTCGCTCACCGACCAGACATGGTCCTGGCCGGTGACTTCGGTCGTCGCGCTGCTGCTCAAAGTGCTACATCTCCTCGGACACGTAACTGCGAAGCCAGGCCTGGAAGTCCGGGCCCAGGTCTTCACGTTCGCACGCGAGTCTGACAATGGCACGCAGATAGTCGCCCCGGTCACCGGTGTCATAGCGGCGGCCCTTGAAGACGACGCCGTGCACGGGGCCGCCGACCTTCTCGTCCGCGGCGAGCTGCTGGAGGGCGTCGGTGAGCTGGATCTCGCCGCCGCGGCCCGGCTCGGTCGTGCGCAGTATGTCGAAGACGTGGGGGTCCAGGACATAGCGGCCGATGATGGCGTAGTTGCTGGGGGCGTCCGCCGCGTCGGGCTTCTCGACCAGGCCCGTCACCTTGACGACGTCACCCTCGTCCGTGGCGTCCACGGCCGCGCAGCCGTAGAGGTGGATCTGCTCCGGGGCCACCTCCATGAGGGCGACGACGCTGCCGCCGTGCCGCTCCTGGACCTCGACCATGCGGGCGAGCAGCGGGTCGCGCGGGTCGATCAGGTCGTCGCCGAGGAGCACCGCGAACGGTTCGTTGCCCACGTGCGGGGCGGCGCACAGGACGGCGTGACCGAGCCCCTTGGGGTCGCCCTGGCGTACGTAGTGCATGGTCGCGAGGTCGCTGGACTCCTGGACCTTCGCGAGTCGCGCCTCGTCGCCCTTCTTCAGGAGGGCGGATTCCAGTTCGTAGTTGCGGTCGAAGTGGTCCTCCAGGGGGCGCTTGTTGCGGCCCGTGATCATGAGGACGTCGTCGAGGCCGGCGGAGGCGGCCTCCTCGACCACGTACTGGATCGCCGGCTTGTCGACGACCGGCAGCATCTCCTTCGGAGTGGCCTTGGTGGCCGGCAGGAACCGGGTGCCGAGACCTGCTGCGGGGATGACAGCCTTGCTGATCCGCGGGGGGTGAGACTCAGTCATGTCCGTAACCATAACTGGTGAGTATGTGCGGAATCTGTGGGTGAGGACATTTTGTTCTCATATGAGCGCACCTGAAGGGGTTTGTGAGCGCACCATGCAAGAAACCGGCCCTGCCGAGCCAACCAAGCGCACATTGCGCGGAGAAATCCTCGCGGTGAGACGCCGGTTGACTAGGGATGACGCCCAGAAGGCCGCGGCGGTTCTCGCCGACCGCGCACTGGAGCTGCCCGAGCTCTCCGGAGCGCGCACGGTCGCCGCGTACGTCTCCGTGGGGAGCGAACCGGGGACGCGGGCGCTCCTGGACGCCCTCCACGCGCGCGGGACGCGGGTCCTGCTGCCGGTGCTCCTCGCGGACAACGACCTGGACTGGGCGGCCTATGAGGGCGCGGGTTCGCTGGCCCGCGTCCAACACGCCGGAAAGATGGAGCTCTTGGAGCCCGCGGGGGCGCCGCTCGGGCCCGATGCCGTCGTGGCGGCGGACGCCGTGCTGCTGCCGGGTCTGGCCGTGGACGAGAGCGGGATGCGGCTCGGGCGCGGCGGCGGGTCCTATGACAGGGTGCTTGCCCGGCTCGGGCGGGCCGGTGCCGATCCCGCCCTGGTGGTGCTCCTGTACGACACGGAGGTCGTCGCGCACGTCCCCCGGGAGCCGCACGACAAGCCCGTGCACGCCGTGGTCACGCCGTCGGGAGCACGCCGCTTCCGTTGAGGTCCAGGGAGCAGGAAGGGCCCTCCACGCGCGCGTGGAGGGCCCTTCCGGTGGTGCGGGTGTCAGCTCACGGCCGCAGCACCAGCGTGTCGTTCGTGCTCTTCTTGACGGCGTCCTCCGTGTAGGACCACGGCAACAGTTCGCCCTTGACCCACTTGTTGGTCTGGTCGGTGTAGTGCGCGTTGTAGGCGTGCCCCGAAGCCCCGGTGAGGTTGATCCACTTGGACTTGTCGAGGTCTTCGAGGTTCACCACCATGCGCATCGAGGGCACCCACTGCACGCCGTAGCCGCCCGCCGCGTTCCAGCCGGTGGCGTTGACCGCCGCCTCGCCGCCGCCCAGCTTGAACGGGCCGCGGTTGAGCATGAACTGGAGCCAGCCGGGGCCTTCGACGCCCAGGGTCTGGTTCTTCAGGGTCAGCCGGTGCAGGCGGCCCCAGCTCCAGGTGTCGACGTCCTTGCCGAGCTTGGCCGTCAGGTCCCAGCGTGCGTCCTCCATGGCCCGGCCGAACAGCTGGTCGCGGGTCTTGGTCGCGGAGTCCGTACGGGTCTTCGGCGACTTCCACCAGTCGTTGTCCTCGTCGTCGAGGATCGACCGGATCACTTCGTAGTAGCGGTCGCCGCCGTCGGGCTGCGCGGATTCCGCGTCGCGCTGGCCGCACTCGCGCACCGGCTCGGCCTCGTCGGCCGGGCCCGTGTTGCCGGCCGGTTCGACGTTCAGGCACTGGCCCTTGACCCGCAGCTCCTTGGGCAGCTTGTTGCCGATGGAGAGCTTGAGGATGTTGCGCCAGACCGAGTTGAAGTACGCGGCCGCCGCCGAATCGGCGTCCTGGGTGTAGTCCCAGCCCTCGAGGAGCTTCTGCGCCTCGCGGACGTAGCTGTCCTTGACGTCGATCTTGAGCAGCTTGGGCACGAGCAGCTTGGCGATCTCGCTGCTGTTGTCCATCTGCATCGTGCGCATGTCCTCGGTGGAGACCTTCCCACCGTTCTTGATCTTCGACTGGATCAGGTCGGTGATGCGCTGGCTGCGCGCCCCGTAGCCCCAGTCCGACGTGAGCTTGTACGGGTAGCTCTTGTCGATGACGGCCTGGTTCGCGGTCACGATGTAGCCGCGCTTGGGGTCGTACTCGTAGGGCAGTGCGGACTGCGGGATGTAGCCGGTCCAGCGGTAGTCGGAGTCCCAGCCGGGCGCGGGCAGCGCGCCGTCGCCCTTGCCGCGGACCGGGATCTTGCCGGGCGCCTGGTAGCCGATGTGGCCCTTGGTGTCCGCGTAGATCAGGTTCTGCGAGGGCACTTCAAAAGAAGCGGCCGCCTTGCGGAAGCCGGCGAAGTCCTTCGCCTTGTTGAGCTCGAAGACGGCGTCCATCGACTTGCCCGGCTTCAGCGCGGTCCAGCGCAGCGAGACTCCGTAGCCGTCGCCCCGGTCGGGGGCGGCGCTGTCGACGGTGGCCTTCTTGCCGACCTTCACCAGTTCGTCGTCGCGGTCGGACAGCAGAGGTCCGTTTCCGGTCTCCCGGACGGTGATCTTCTTGGGCTTGCCGCCCGCGACCTTGATGGTCTCCGTGCGGGTCTTGAAGGGCAGCACCTTGTCGTCGTACGAGTAGCCGTCGCCCTCGAACTTCTCCAGGTAGAGGTCGGTGACGTCGGCGCCGAGGTTCGTCATGCCCCAGGCGATGTCCTGGTTGTGGCCGATGACCACGCCGGGCATCCCCGCGAAGGTGTAGCCGGAGACGTCGTACTGGCAGTCCTCGGAGACCGGGCGGCAGTGCAGGCCCATCTGGTACCAGGTGGAGGGCAGCTGCGGCGACAGGTGCGGGTCGTTGGCGAGCAGGGGCTTCCCGGTGATCGTGTGGTCACCGGAGACCACCCAGGAATTGGACCCGATGCCGTTGCCGTTCGGGCCGAGGCCCGCGTCCGGGACGCTGTCCAGGATGTCGGAGAGGCCCGACAGCTGGGACTGCAGTCCGTCGGGGGCCTGGGCGTTGCCCGCGAGGCCCGTACCGGCCGCGCCGCCGGTCTGTGACTGCGACTGGCTGCCCGCGCTGCCCTTGGCCTCGTACTCCTTGGTGGCGCTGTTGTAGGCGCCCTCCTGGACGATGGGCTTGTTCCGGGAGTACGGGTAGGCCGGGTACAGAGACTTGATCTGGGACGGGCCAAGGCGGCTGGTCATCAGGGAGCGGTCGATCTCGTCCTGCATGTTGCCGCGCAGGTCCCAGGCCATGGCCTTGAGCCACGCCACGGAGTCGACGGGAGTCCACTCCTGGGGCGCGTAGTCGTTGGTGAAGCCGAGGGCGGCGTACTCCAGGGAGATGTCCTTGCCGCTCTTGTCCTTCAAGTAGGCGTTGACTCCCTTGGAGTATGCCTGGAGGTACTTCTTCGTCTCCGGCGAGAGTTTGGAGTCGTACTCCTTCTGCGCCACTCGGTGCCAGCCGAGCGTCCGCAGGAACTCGTCGGTCTTTACCTGGCTCTTGCCGAACATCTCGGAGAGGCGACCGGAGGTCGTATGACGGCGTACGTCCATCTCCCAGAAGCGGTCCTGCGCCTGGACGAAGCCCTGGGCCATGAAGAGGTCGGCGTCGGACTCGGCGTAGATCTGCGGGATGCCGTTGCCGTCGCGCTTCACGTCGACGGGGCCGGAGAGACCGTCGAGTTTGATCGTCCCCTTCGTCTGCGGGAAGGAGGCCCGCACCGTGTCGACGCTCCAGTAGGCGCCGTAACCGATGCCCGCCACGATGGCCAGGACCAGGACGATCACGATGAGGCGGGCTCGGCGCCCCTTCTTCTTGCCGGACTTATGACCGGAAGAGGCGGTGGTATTCGAGGGCATCGCTGTCCTTGCTGTCCTTACGCGAGCGGCAGGGCTGGCTGGGCGGTGGTGGGAGCGCTGGAGCAACTGTAGGCGCAGGGCACTGCGGCCTCGGACGCGGAGTCAGGAACCTACATGGCAACAGATCGTATGAGCGTTCGAAGGCGTCAAGGAAGCGTTAACAATTAGGTAAGGTAACGAAGTACTTGGCTCGCGCGGAGGAAGGAACGGCCCCTGACTGTCCATCACCTCAACCAGCTTCTGCTCGTCTGCTCGCTCGTCCTGCTCGTCGCGGTCGCGGCGGTCCGCATTTCGTCGCGCAGCGGGCTCCCCAGCCTGCTTCTCTACCTGGGCATCGGCATTGCCATGGGCCAGGACGGCGTCGGCAATCTCAGCTTCAACAACGCCGAACTGACGCAGGTCATCGGCTATGCGGCGCTCGTCGTGATCCTGGCCGAGGGCGGCCTCGGCACGAAGTGGAAAGAGATCAAGCCGGCGCTGCCCGCAGCCGCCGTCCTCTCGCTCGCGGGCATCGCGGTGAGCGTCGGCGTGACGGCCGCGGGCGCCCACTACCTGGTCGGCCTCGAGTGGCGGCAGGCGCTCATCATCGGCGCGGTCGTCTCGTCCACGGACGCGGCGGCGGTCTTCTCCGTGCTGCGGAAGGTGCCGCTCCCCTCGCGCGTGACGGGCATCCTGGAAGCGGAATCTGGGTTCAACGACGCCCCCGTGGTGATCCTGGTCGTGGCCTTCTCCGCGGCGGGCCCCGTGGAGCACTGGTACATCCTCATCGCCGAGATCGCCCTCGAACTGGCGATCGGTGCCGCGATCGGCATCGCGGTGGGCTGGCTCGGCGCCTACGGCCTGCGGCACGTCGCACTGCCCGCGTCCGGCCTCTACCCCATCGCCGTGATGGCCATCGCGGTCGCCGCCTACGCCGCCGGAGCCATGGCGCACGGCAGCGGGTTCCTCGCCGTCTATCTCGCCTCGATGGTCCTCGGCAACGCCAAGCTGCCGCACTGGCCCGCCACCCGCGGCTTCGCCGAAGGGCTCGGCTGGATCGCGCAGATCGGCATGTTCGTCCTGCTCGGCCTCCTGGTCACCCCGCACGACCTGCTCGACGACACCTGGCCCGCGATCATCATCGGCTTGATCCTGACCATGGTGGCCAGACCGCTGGGGGTCATCGCCAGCCTGCTGCCGTTCCGCATGCCCTGGCAGGAGAAGGCCCTGATGTCCTGGGCCGGGCTGCGCGGAGCCGTGCCCATCATCCTGGCCACGATCCCGATGGTGAACGGCGTCGACGACAGCCAGCGGATCTTCAACATCGTCTTCGTCCTGGTCGTCGTCTACACCCTCATCCAGGGCCCCACGCTGCCGTGGCTGGCCAGGAAGCTGCGCCTCGGCGACTCCTCGGGCGCCGCCGACCTGGGCATCGAATCGGCGCCCCTGGAGCGCCTGCGCGGCCATCTGCTCTCGGTGGCGATCCCGAAGGGATCGCGGATGCACGGCGTCGAGGTGGGCGAGCTCCGGATGCCCGCGGGGGCGGCGGTCACCCTCGTCGTTCGCAACGGCGAATCGTTCGTGCCGCAGCCCACGACCGTCCTTCAGCGCGGGGACGAACTCCTGGTCGTCGCGACCGACCCGGTGCGGGACGCCGCGGAGAAGCGGCTGCGGGCCGTCGGACAAGGCGGAAAGCTGGCCGGATGGCTGGGAACCACTGGTCAGGAGCCGGAGAGGCGGGGCAATCGCAGGTGACGGGCGCCTCAGTCTCTGAATTCACAGGTCTGATGGCGCAAGTCCCTGTACGATGAAGGCACACTTCTTCTGTACCGAATGATCGAACCAACTCTGTCTGAAGCAGAGCTGGCGCCGACCGTATGGCGGCCGCGTGTCCTCGCAGTGGGCAACCCGGCATCTACCGCGATTCCGCGCTAGAGGACAGCTCTCGGCGCCGCCGCCCCGAAACAGGGGGGCCGCGCTACCAGGCAGCAGAAAGGCACGGGCCGTGGCATCCACGGTCACCTCCCGCCCCGGATACGGACAGCTGCTGCGCACCCGCGGCGCCTGGACGTTTCTCCTGCCCGGCTTCGCGGCGCGACAGCCCTTCGCGATGCTGACCATCTCCATCGTGCTGCTCGTGCAGCACACCACCGGCTCGTACGGCGTCGCGGGCGCCGTGTCCGCCGTCACCGGCGTCTCCATGGCGGTGTTCGCCCCCTTCGGCGGCAAGCTCGCCGACCGGTTCGGCCAGCGCGCCGTCCTCGTGCCGGGCGTACTCATCCACACCGCCTCGGTGCTCACCCTGACGGTGCTCGCGCTCTCCGACGCCCCCTTGTGGGCGCTCTTCGCGGCCGCGGTGCCCACCGGCGCCTCACAGCCGCAGATCAGCCCCATGGTGCGGGCCCGCTGGGGCGTCAAGCTCCAGGACTCGCCCCTGGCGGGCACGGCGGCCGCCTTCGAGTCGGTCACGGACGAGCTGACGTTCGTCCTCGGCCCGCTCTTCGCGACCGCGCTGTGCACCACCATCGACCCGGCCGCCGGACTCTTCACCGAGGCCGGACTGACGCTGGTGGGCGGCCTGCTGTTCGCCGCGCAGAAGAGCACCCAGCCCAAGCCCGCCTCCCGCGAGGAGCACGCGCGCGTGGAGCACGCCTCCGCGCTGCGGATCCCCGGTGTGCGGGTCCTGATCGTGACCTTCCTGGGCATCGGCGCCGTCTTCGGCGGCATGCAGGTCTCGCTGGCCGCCTTCACCGAGTCCATCGGCGAACCCGGCCTGAACGGCGTCCTGTACGGCACGTTCGCCGCGGGCAACATGCTCTCCGGTCTCGTCTGCGGTGCCATCGCCTGGAAGATCGCCCCGCAGCGGCGGCTCCTCGTCGGGTACGCGGCGCTGACCCTGATGGCGTCCGGTCTGTGGGCCGCGCACTCCGTGCTGCTGCTCGCCGGGCTCGGCCTCCTGGTCGGCGTCTGCATCGCGCCCGCGCTGATCACCGGCTACACGCTGGTGGACCGGCTCGTCGCCCCGGGCGGCCGGACCGAGGCGTTCACCTGGCTCACCGGTGCCGTCGCGCTCGGCCAGGCGGCCGCCGTCACGGTCGCCGGACAGTTGGAGGACCGCTTCTGGGACGGCGCCGGATTCCTGGTGCCCCTCGGCGGTACGGCGCTGGCGCTCGTGGTGCTCGTGACCCTGCGCTCGCGGCTCGTCCCGCGGTCCGTCGGACGCACCGTGGCACGTGGCGTGGGTCACCGCGAGCCGGTCACGGTGGACTGATCTCGCGGAATAGGTCACTATGGACCGTCGTTAGCACTCATCGAGTGAGAGTGCCAGGAGGAAGCAAGTGCCGACGTACCAGTACCAGTGCACCGAATGCGGCGAGGGCCTCGAGGCGGTGCAGAAGTTCACCGATGACGCCTTGACCGTGTGCCCCAGCTGCGACGGACGCCTCAAGAAGGTGTTCTCGGCGGTCGGCATCGTCTTCAAGGGCTCCGGTTTCTACCGCAACGACAGCCGCGGCTCGTCGTCGAGCAGCACGCCGTCGTCGACGTCCGCCTCGAAGTCCTCGGACTCCAAGTCGTCGGACTCCAAGTCCTCCGCGAGCACTTCTTCGTCCTCCTCGTCAGGTTCCTCGGACTCGAAGTCGTCGGGCTCGTCCTCGGGGTCGTCGGCCGGTTCGTCCAGCTCGTCGAGCTCGTCGGCCGCATAAGTTCTTCTTCCGCTTCCCCGCTGTCGTACGACAGCGGGGATTTCGGCGTTCCCGCGTCCGGCTACTGTGCTCGGCATGGTGAATACGGCGAACGCGGAGACGGTGAACGCGGGTCCGGCGAGCGGGGTGCGGGCCGAGATCGGTGTCATCGGCGGCTCCGGCTTCTACTCCTTCCTCGACAACGTGACCGAGCTCCAGGTCGACACCCCTTACGGAGCGCCGAGCGACTCCCTGTTCGTCGGTGAGATCGCCGGGCGCCGGGTCGCGTTCCTGCCCCGGCACGGGCGCGGCCACCATCTGCCGCCGCACCGCATCAACTACCGCGCCAACCTGTGGGCGTTGCGCTCCGTGGGCGTACGGCAGGTGCTCGGCCCCTGTGCGGTGGGCGGACTGCGGCCCCAGTTCGGGCCCGGCACGCTGCTGGTGCCCGATCAGCTCGTGGACCGCACGAAGACGCGTACGCAGACGTACTTCGACGGGGTTCCGCTGCCGGACGGGACCGTCCCGAACGTCGTGCACGTGTCGCTGGCCGACCCGTACTGCCCCGTCGGGCGTGGCGCAGCGCTCAAGGCGGCGCGCGGGCGCGAGTGGGAGCCGGTGGACGGCGGGACGCTGGTGGTGATCGAGGGGCCGCGGTTCTCGACGCGGGCCGAATCGCTCTGGCACGCGGCGCAGGGCTGGTCGGTGGTGGGCATGACCGGCCACCCCGAGGCCGTGCTCGCCCGCGAACTGGAGCTCTGCTACACGTCGTTGACGCTGGTCACGGACTTGGACGCGGGCGCTGAGAGCGGGGAGGGCGTCTCGCACGAAGAGGTCCTTCGCGTCTTCGCGGCGAATGTGGACCGGCTGCGGACGGTGCTGTTCGACGCGGTGGCGGGGCTGCCCGCGGAGAGCGAGCGGGACTGTTCGTGTGCGGGGGCGCTGGGCGGGATGGAGCCGGGGATTCGGCTGCCCTGAGGTGTTCGGAGCGGTTCGGAGCGGTTCGGAGCGGTTCGGAGCGGTTCGGAGCATGGTCGGGGGCGGGCGGAACTTCGCCTTCGGGTGAGGGAGTTGTCCACAACCGGCGAGTAGTGCACGGGGCTCAGCGGGATTCGGCGCGGGCCTGCATCGTGAGAGCGGCAGGCAAGATCCTCAGCTCTCCCGACTCCGCAGGCGGTGGCCGTCGTGACGCACACTCCCCCTCCCTCAGCCTCACCCACTCCCCTCGCACCTCACGTGCGGGACGCTCCCCCCGTGCGGGACGCTCCCCCGCCGTGCCCCGTGCCGCACTTCTCCCCCGTGCGCGTACGAGGCGGGCGGCAGCGCCTGCGAAGGCTGCTGCGGCACAGACGGCGGGCCGTGGCCGTGGGGCTCGCGGTGACCGCGGCGACGCTCGTGGCCGCCGGACCGCGGGACGCCGAGCGGGCGCGCCCGCCGGGGCATCCGGCGGCCGCCGCGACGCCCTCGGCTGATGCGGAGCAGCGGCATCGGGCAGCCGCCCCCGTGACGGCGCCGGTGCGGATCGCGGACGCGGAGACGGTGCGGCTGCTGCACCGGGGCGACCGGGTCGATGTCGTCGGCGCCGACGGCTCCACGTCACGGGTGGTGGCGGCCGGCGCCCGGGTGGTCGAGGTGCCGGAGCGCCGGGAGAGCTCGGCCGAAAGCGCCTCCGAGGCCGGGGCGTTGGTCGTCCTCTCCGTGCCGCGGGCGACGGCGGCACGGCTCGCCGGAGCCGGGGCGAGCATGCGTCTGGCGGTGACGCTGTGCTGACTCACAACGTGTGCGACTGCACCGAATCCGTGTCAAGTCGCTCGTTCGGGTTACCCAATTGGACAGTCCGACCAGTGCCTCCCGTAGTTTGCGAAGCTGTCTGTTTCACGAACTGCATTTGCAACGAAAGGCCTCGTGGTGAGCGAGAAGAACGAACCGGGTCTCTGGGAGGGCTTCAAGGCCTTCCTGATGCGCGGCAATGTCGTCGACCTGGCGGTCGCGGTCGTCATCGGAGCCGCGTTCACGAACATCGTGAACTCCGTGGTGAAGGGCGTCATCAACCCGCTGGTCGGCGCCTTCGGTACGAAGGATCTCGACCACTACAGCTCGTGTCTGAAGGCCCCGTGCAAGACGGCGGCCGACGGCACCGTCGAGAGCGGCATCCCGATCATGTGGGGCTCGGTGCTCAGCGCCACCCTCAGCTTCGTGATCACCGCGGCCGTCGTCTACTTCCTGATGGTGCTGCCCATGGCCAAGTACCTGGCGCGGCAGGCCGCGCGGAAGGCCGAGAAGGAGGGCACGCAGGAGGTCATCGAGATCTCGGAGCTGGAGGTCCTCAAGGAGATCCGCGACGCCCTGGTGGCGCAGCGCGGCGCCGGGCCCGACGAGCGCGGTGCCGGGCCGGACGGGCCTGGCTCCGGACCCGTGGGGCCCGAGAAGCTCTAGCGCGGGCTCAGAGGTGGTGGGGCGGCTTCTCGTCGAGGAAGCGCGCCAGGTCGGCGGCACTGTCGCCGCCTGCCGACGGCCGCTCGCCCCACCCGCGGTCCGTGTCGTCCGAAGACTGCTGCGACAGGGGGTCGTCGAAGACCAGGTCGCTGCTCGGCCGCTTCGGCTTCTTCGGCGACGCGGAGCCCTTCGGGGTCTCGGGACCCTCGGGATCGCGCGGCTCGGGGGCGGGGGCGGTGCTCATGCCTCCAGGGTACGTCCGTGCGGCGGGGCGGCGGCCGTCAGACGGCGTAGAGCCCCTGAGCTGCGAAGATCTCCCTGGCGGCGCCCAGCTGCCCCGCCGTGGGCGTGGGGGTGTCGCGCAGGGTGAAGTCCTTGCCGAGCGCGTCCCACTTCGCCTCGCCCAGCTTGTGGAAGGGCAGCACGTCGACGCGCGAGACGTTGCCGAGCGAGGCGGCGAAGCGGGCGACGCCCTCGATGTTGTCCGGGTCGTCGGTCAGGCCGGGGACGAGGACGAAGCGCACCCAGACGTCCTGGCCGCGGTCGGCGAGGCGCCGTGCGAAGTCGAGGGTGGGCTGCAAGGGCCGCCCGGTGACCTTCTGGTAGGTCTCCCGGTGCCAGGACTTGATGTCGAGGAGCACCAGGTCGACGTCTCGGAGCAGGGCGTCGGTGGCGCGCGTGCCGAGGAAGCCGCTGGTGTCGAGGGCGGTGTGCAGGCCGAGCTCGTGCTTGAGGCGGTGCAGCAGTTCGCCGGTGAAGACGGGCTGCAGCAGGGGTTCGCCGCCGCTGACGGTGGCTCCGCCGCCCGCCGCCGAGATGAACTTCGTGTACTTGGCGGCCTCCGCGATCACGTCGTCGGCGGTGGTCCGCTTGCCGTCACGCATCCGCCAGGTGTCGGGGTTGTGGCAGTACAGGCAGGTCAGCGGGCAGCCCGCGAGGAACGTGACGAAGCGGCTGCCGGGGCCGTCGACTCCGGTGGACAGGTCCCAGGAGTGGACGGATCCGGTGACGGGGCGCCGGGTGACCGCGGCAGCCGGGGTCGCGGTGTCGAGCAGAGTCGCGGTGTCGAGCAGAGCAGTCATGGCAGGGCTCCAGGTGGCTCAGAGGGAGCCGTGGAAGGTGCGGTTGATGACGTCGAGCTGCTGGTCGCGGGTCAGGCGGATGAAGTTGACCGCGTAGCCGGAGACCCGGATGGTCAGCTGCGGGTAGTTCTCCGGGTGCTCCATGGCGTCCTCCAGGGTCGCCTTGTCGAGCACGTTGACGTTCATGTGGAAGCCGCCGCTGGCCGTGAAGCCGTCGAGGACTCCGGAGAGGTTCTGGATCCGCTCGCCGGGGGTGCGGCCCAGGGCGTCGGGCGTAATGGTGTTGGTGAGCGAGATGCCGTCCTCGGCGTCGTCGTAGTCGAGCTTGGCCACCGACAGCGCGGAGGCGATGTAGCCGTGCTCGTCACGGCCGTTCATCGGGTTGGCGCCGGGGGCGAACGGCTCGCCCGAGCGGCGGCCGTCGGGGGTGTTGCCGGTCTTCTTGCCGTAGACGACGTTCGAGGTGATCGTCAGGACGGACTGGGTGTGCACCGCGTCGCGGTAGGTCGGGTGCTGCCGGATCTTGCCCATGAAGTCCGAGACGATCCGCCGGGCGATCTGGTCGGCCCGATCGTCGTTGTTGCCGTAGGCGGGGTAGTCGCCCTCGATCTCGTAGTCGACGGCGAGTCCCGTCTCGTCGCGGATGACCCTGACCCTGGCGTGCTTGACGGCGGAGAGCGAGTCGGCGGCGACGGAGAGGCCCGCGATGCCGCATGCCATCGTGCGCAGGATCTCCTGGTCGTGCAGCGCCATCTCGATGCGCTCGTAGGCGTACTTGTCGTGCATGTAGTGGATGACGTTCAGCGCGTGGACGTAGGTCTTGGCGAGCCAGCCGAGCATCGCGTCGTAGCGCTCGGCGAGGGTGTCGTAGTTGTCGTGGTCCAGGTATTCGTCCTCGATGGGCTCGAAGCCCTCGACGACGCGCTTGCCGGTCTTCTCGTCGCGGCCGCCGTTGATCGCGTAGAGGAGAGCCTTGGCGACGTTGACGCGGGCTCCGAAGAACTGCATCTGCTTGCCGACGGCCATCGCCGAGACGCAGCAGGCGATCGCGGTGTCGTCGCCGTACTTGGGGCGCATCAGGTCGTCGGACTCGAACTGGAGGGCCGAGGTGTCGACGGCGACCTTGGCGGCGAAGTCCTTGAAGCCCTTCGGCAGTTCCCGCGACCAGAAGACCGTCAGGTTCGGCTCGGGGGCCGGGCCGAGGTTGTAGAGAGTCTGCAGGGCACGGAACGTGGTGCGGGAGACCAGCGGGCGGCCGTCCTCGCCGATGCCGGCCATCGACCAGGTGACCCAGGTCGGGTCGCCGGAGAAGCCCTCGTTGTACTCGGGGGTGCGCAGGAAGCGCACGATGCGGAGCTTGATGACGAAGTCGTCGACGAACTCCTGGGCCTCGGTCTCGGTGATGCGGCCGGACTCGATGTCGCGCTGGAGGTAGATGTCGAGGAAGTTGTCGATGCGGCCGATCGACATGGCCGCGCCGTTCTGCTCCTTCACGGCGGCCAGGTAGGCGAAGTACAGCCACTGGACGGCCTCGCGGCCGGTGGTGGCGGGGCCGGAGATGTCGTGGCCGTAGGACATCGCCATGGCCTTCAGCTCGCCCAGGGCCTTGATCTGCTCGGAGGTCTCCTCGCGGGCGCGGATGACGTCCTCGGTGGCCCACTCCTGGCCGAGCCGGGCCCGGTCGGCCTCCTTCTCGGCGATGAGGCGGTCGACTCCGTAGAGCGCGACGCGGCGGTAGTCGCCGATGATGCGGCCGCGGCCGTAGGCGTCGGGCAGGCCGGTGATGATGCCGGAGGAGCGGCAGGCGCGGATCTCGGGCGTGTAGGCGTCGAAGACGCCTTCGTTGTGGGTCTTGCGGAGGTGCGTGTAGACCTCCTTGACCTCGGGGTCCGCCTCGTAGCCGTAGGCGTTGAGCGCCCCTTCGACCATCCGCCAGCCGCCGTTGGGCATGATGGCGCGCTTGAGCGGGGCGTCGGTCTGGAGGCCGACGATGAGGTCGAGGTCGGCGTCGATGTAGCCGGGCGCGAAGGCGTCGATGCGGGACGGGGTCTTCACGTCGACGTCGTGGATGCCGCGCTCGATCTCCGCGGGGAACATCGACAGGAGCTTCTGCCAAACCCGGGAGGTGCGTTCGGTCGGGCCGGCCAGGAAGGAGTCGTCGCCCTCGTACGGGGTGTAGTTCTGCTGGACGAAGTCGCGGACGTCGACCGCGTCCCGCCACAAGCCGCCCTTGAAGCCGTCCCATGCCTCGCCGTGCACTGTCGTTTCCGCGGGAGTGGCAGTCATCGCCGGCACCTTCCGAGTCGCCTTTTCGCTATGTGTCCATTGCACTGCGAAGCGACCGCTCAGGGGGTCCGCAATGGTCCCCACTTCAGGGCCGGAGGTCCCCACTCCCGGCGCACCCGGTCCACCGAACCCGCCCTGACCTAGCATTTCTCTCGGGACTTTGGACCTAAGTTCGCTTGTGAATGCATTCACAAGAATTTCGGGGAGATCTCGTGGTACCGGCAGCCTCCACGGGACCGGCAGCCCCCGTGCGCCCGAATCCGGGCATGCGAACGGGCCGGGTGCTCCCACACCCGGCCCGTCCCGCCGACACCCCTCGGGGCGTCAGCTCGGCGATTCCGCGCCCTTGCGGGCATAGAACCACCAGCAGACCGCGATACAGCTGACGTAGAAGCCCACGAAGCCCCACATCGCGCTGGTGACCGCGAAATTGGCGAACATCGCGGGGATGAAGAAGAAGCCGTACGCCGCGATGGCGGAGGTGAAGCCGGTGACGGCGCCCGCCTCCATCTCGGACTGCTTCAGCGCCTTCGTGTAGGCGGGAGTGCCCTCCTCCAGGCCCTTCAGGTGCTGGCCGCGGAAGATCACCGGGATCTGGCGGAACGTCGAGCCGTTGCCGATGCCCGAGAAGAAGAACGCGCACAGGAAGCAGGCGAAGAAGCCCCAGAAGTTGCCGTTGTCGCCGCCGGAGGGAAGGAAGTTGATGACGCCGATGATCGAGAGCGCCATGCCGACGAACGAGATGATGGTGACCCTGGCGCCGCCGATCTTGTCGGCGATCCAGCCGCCGGCCCAGCGGGCGAGCGCGCCCACGGCCGGGCCCATCCAGGCGTAGGTGGCCGCGGAGTAGGCCGCGTCGATCGGCGTGAACGTGGTCTTGATGAGCATCGGCAGCGCTGCCGCGAACCCGATGAAGGAACCGAACGTACCGACGTAGAGCCAGGTCATCAGCCAGTTGTGCTTGCGCTTGAAGATGATCTTCTGCTGGCTGAAGGGGGTCGATGCGACCTTCAGGTCGTTCTGGCCGAACCACGCGACGACGGCCAGGATCACCAGGACGGGCACCCACAGGAACGCGGCGTTCTGCAGCCACACGGGCGTCCCGTCGGCCTTGTGCTGGGCCGAGCCGACCGCGAGGACCGAGCTGGTGATGACGATCGGGGTGACCAGCTGGACGACGGAGACACCGAGGTTGCCCAGGCCGCCGTTGATGCCGGTGGCGTTGCCCTTGTCCCGCTTGGGGAAGAAGAAGCCGATGTTGGCGAGGGAGGAGGCGAAGTTCGCGCCGCCGACGCCGCACAGGGCCGCGATGGCGACCATCACGCCGTACGAGGTGTTCGGGTCCTGGACCGCGATGCCGAGCCAGATCAGCGGTATGACCAGCACGACCGTGGAGAGCGCGGTGAAGCGGCGCTGGCCGATCATCGGGCCGAGGAAGGTGTAGAACACGCGCGCCGTGCCGCCGGTGATGCCGGGGACGGCCGTCAGCCAGAACAGCTGCGAGGTGGAGAAACCGAAGCCGACGTCCTTGAGGTTGGTCGCGGTGACCGACCACACCTGCCAGACGACGAACGCGACCAGGAGCGCGGGGACGGCGATCCACAGGTTGCGGGAGGCGACCTTCTTGCCGATGGACTTCCAGAAGAGTTCGTTCTCCGGCTCCCAGTCGGTGATGGTCTTGCCGGGGCGGTACTGCGCCGGGTCGTACGTACTGACCGAGGGTGCGGACCGCGCTTCTTGGGCGGCAGGCGATGTCATGTTGGATCCCTGTTCGCTACGGGTCCCGACCTTGCTCCGGGGCCTGACATATCCACGTTCCCGCGCGCGGTTCTCCGGGAGCAGAGTCATAGGACACGCTCTGACCAGCCCAAAGGCACGAAAGTCAGGGGCCCTTCGGACCTCGGGGGCCGCCGGGGCGCGTGCCGCAGCCCGGTTCGGCAGGCACCTTCTGCTGTGCTGGTCCCCATGACGTCAGCACCTGCCCCCGAGCCAGCACCCGCCCCCGAGCCCGTATCGGGCCCGCCTTCCCCTCCCGCCGCCCTGCGGCCACTGCGCTCACGGGGGCGCGGGGAAGCGCATCGGGCCGCGACTCCCCTGGAGCTCTTCTTCGACCTCTGTTTCGTCGTGGCGGTCGCGCAGGCCGGCGTCGAGCTCGTGCACGCCGTCGCCGAGGGGCACGCGGGCGAGGGCGTGCTCAATTACGCGATGGTGTTCTTCGCGCTGTTCTGGGCGTGGGTCAACTTCTCGTGGTTCGCGTCGGCGTACGACAACGACGACGTGCTCTACCGGGTCGTCACGCTCGTACAGATCGCCGGTGTGCTCGTGTTCGCCGCGGGAGTCTCCCGGGGGTTCGAGGAGCATGACTTCCTCCTCATCTGGCTCGGCTACCTGATCATGCGGGTCGCGCTCACCACCCAGTGGCTGCGCGTCGCCAGATCGGCCACCGGAGAGGAGCGGGCCACCGCACTGCGGTACGCGTGCGGCGTGCTGATCTGCCAGATCGGCTGGTCGGGACTGCTGTTCCTGCCCGAGGGCGGGCGGTCCTGGCTGTTCCTCGTGATGGCGATCGCCGAGATGTGCGTGCCGGTGTTCGCGGAGCGCGTCTACAGCACGGCCTGGCATCCGCATCACATCTCCGAGCGGTACGGCCTGTTCACGATCATCGTGCTGGGCGAGACGATCGCCGCGGCGACCGTCGCCGTGAAGACCGGCATCGAGGAGCACGACGCGCTCGGCGAGATCCTGCCCATCGCCGCGGGCGGCCTCCTGATGGTCTTCGCCGCGTGGTGGATCTACTTCGTCGTGCCCATCCACGGCCACCTGAACTCCAACCGGCAGTCCTTCCTGTGGGGTTACGGGCACTACTTCATCCTCGGCGCGGCCGCCGCGATCGGGGCCGGGATCGAGGTCGCGGTCGAGGAGGCCGCGGGCAAGGCGCACATCTCGACGCTCGCCGCGTCGGCCGCCGTGACCGTGCCGATGGCGCTGTACCTCTTCACCGTCTGGCTGCTGCACTCCCGCTACTACAAGGTGGGCCTCGCCCAGCAACTCGTGCTGCCCGTCGCCGCCGTGGCGACCCTCGCCAGTACGTTCGCGGGCAGCTGGGCCGTCCTGGTCGCGGGGCTCGTGGCGACGGCCACCGTCGCCACCGGTGTGACGCTGACCAGCCGTGCGGCGCGAAAGGAGGTGGCAGCCACGTAGCTTCCGGGCAGCCGTGCAACTGCCGTGCGTGATACGCAGGTCGGCATGGCTTCCTCCAACTCCCTCACCGATGTCCCCGGCCTCCGCGTAGGGCATGCCACCCGCACCGCCCCGGCGCACCCTGGCCACCTCACCGGCACCACCGTCGTGCTCGCCCCGGAGGGCGGTGCCGTCACGGCGGTGGATGTGCGCGGCGGCGGCCCCGGCACCCGCGAGACGGACGCCCTGGACCCCCGCAATCTGGTGCAGCGGGTCGAGGCCGTCGTGCTGACCGGCGGCAGCGCGTACGGCCTGGACTCCGCGGCCGGGGTGATGGCGTGGCTCGAGGAGCAGGGCCGCGGCGTACGGGTCGGCCCCGATCCCTCCCACGTCGTGCCCGTGGTCCCGGCCGCCTGCGTCTTCGACCTCGGCCGCGGGGGTGCGTTCACGGCACGCCCCGACGCCGCGACAGGACGCGCCGCCGTGGAGGCCGCCGCGGGCACCGGGCCGTTCACCCCGGTCGAGGAGGGGAACGTCGGCGCGGGCACCGGCGCCCTGGTCGGCAAGGTCAAGGGCGGCGTCGGCAGCGCGAGCGTCAGGCTGGAGTCGGGGGTCACCGTGGCCGCGCTGGTGGTGGCGAACGCCGCGGGCTCGGGGGTCGATCCGGGGACGGGGGCGCTGTACGGGCGGTACTTCGAGGGAGGGCGGGTGGCCTATCCCGCCCCCGAGGTCCACGAGGAGGCCGCGCGCCGCCTCGCCGAGGCCGCCGCCCAGAGCGGGCCCGCCCCGCTGAACACCACCCTCGCCGTGGTCGCGACGGACGCCGAACTCAGCAAGGCCCAGGCCCAGAAGCTCGCCGGCACGTCGCACGACGGCATCGCGCGCGCCGTGCGCCCCGTCCATCTCCTCAACGACGGGGACACCGTCTTCGCCCTCGCCACCGGCGAACGCCCCCTGCCGGGAGCGGCGGAGAACCCGCTCGCCCTGAACGAGGTCCTGGCGGCGGGCGCGGACATGGTGACCGCGGCGATCGTACGGGCGCTCCTGGCCGCGGAGTCCGTGCAGACGCCGGGCGGCAACTTCCCCTCGTACGAGGACCTCTACGGCAAGCAGTCCCGGTGACCGCCGACCCAAATCCCTCTCAGGTATCCCAAAGCGCCATCTAAGGGAATTCCCAGAAAGAACAACTACAAATGGCCGCAGAGCAAAGCCCGTTGGGCCGCCGTCGGGCCATGTCCCTGTGCCCGTCCTCACACCAAGCGGACGGAACCTTTCCGCCCGATGGCCGCTCTTATCTCCTACCTGGTCAGAACGCGCACTTCGCAAAAAGATGGAGCAGCCCGTGACAACGTCGCACATAGCCAAGCCCCGGCGACGCACCCTGATGGCGGCCACCGCACTCGCCGCCGTCGGTGCACTCGCCCTCACGGCCTGCGGCGGCGACGCGGACGCCGACGGCGACGACAAGGACGGCAAGTCCAAGGCGCAGGGCGCCGAGATCACCATCTCGGCGAAGGACGGCTCGACCGGCGCCTCCATCAACGCCACCGGCGTCAAGGTCAAGAACGGCAAGCTGACCGAGGTGAAGATGACCCTGGTCTCCACCGGAGCCGCGGTCGACGGCACGCTCGCGGACGACGGGTCCAGCTGGAAGCCGAAGGCCCAGCTGGAACGCGGCATGAAGTACAAGATCACGGCCGACGCGAAGGACTCCGAAGGCAAGGAGGCGACGGAGAACTCGATCTTCACCACCGTCTCGAAGGCCAACAGCTTCATCGGCAGTTACACCCCCGACGGCGGCACGAAGGTCGGCGTCGGCATGCCGGTCTCCTTCAACTTCGACAAGGCGATCACCGAGAAGCAGTCCGTCCAGTCGCACATCAAGGTCACCACCGACAGCGGCCAGAAGGTCGTGGGCCACTGGTTCGGCAACCAGCGCCTCGACTTCAGGCCCGAGGAGTACTGGAAGGCCGGCTCCAAGGTCACGATGAAGATCGACCTCGAGGGCGTGAAGGGCGCGGACGGCGCCACCGGCGTGCAGAACAAGACGGTCACCTTCACCATCGGCCGCGCGCAGGTCTCCACGGTCGACGTGAAGGCCAAGAAGATGACGGTCGAGCGGGACGGCAAGGTCATCAAGACCATCCCGATCTCCGCGGGCAGCCCGTCGAACCCCACGTACAACGGCAAGATGGTGATCTCCGAGAAGTTCACCCAGACCCGTATGAACGGCGACACGGTCGGCTTCGGCGGTGAGTACGACATCAAGGACGTCCCGCACGCGATGCGCCTGTCGTCCTCCGGCACCTTCATCCACGGCAACTACTGGGGCTCGCCCTCGATCTTCGGCAGCTCCAACACCAGCCACGGCTGCGTCGGCCTCCAGGACGCGCAGGGCGCGGGCGACTCCAGCACGCCGGGCGCGTGGTTCTACGACAACTCCCTCATCGGGGACGTCGTGACGGTCAAGGGCTCGCCGGACGAGACCATCGCCCCGGACAACGGCCTCAACGGCTGGAACATGTCCTGGAGTCAGTGGACGGCGGGCAGCGCGGGCTGACCCCGGCCCTCCGCCGGGCCCCGGACGCCCATCGAGGAGTCCTCCGGCACAGGCCTCTCACCAGCCCCAACACCGCGAGCCGCACGGGAACTTGCCGTGCGGCTCGTTCGTTTTCCCGTTCCCGGACATGATGTCCGACACAGGGGCTACGGTATGCACTCACAAGGTGACATGCAGCAACGCCGGGAGAGACCTTGAGCGTTCCGTACGAGTACGAGACGGCGTACGAGCCACAGTCTGCCGAGCAGAAGTCTCCGCACTCCCCACAGGAGCATCTCGAGCAGCTTCTTCGCCGCGCCCTGAACTCCTTCGACCTGCCGGACGACACGATAGGGCGCCTGGAGTCCGCCCTCGCGTACGACAGTTCGCTGCACTCAGCGCACCACAGCGCGGGCCTGCACCGCGAGACGTACCGCCACACGTGGCTGCTCGCCGACGCGAGCGCCCTCACCCTCTGGGAGCTCGTGCACAACACGGGCCCCGGCAGCCACGCCCAGCACGAGTTGTACGCGGACGAGGAGGACGCCGGTGTGGCCACCTCACGCCTGCCGCTCCCGCCCGACACCCCCGCGGGCGCCTGCGAACAGCCCGTCGTGCTCCAGCTCCCGGTAACCGAGGAGCCCCGTCATACGTACGTCCCGGACGACTCCGCGGACCACGCGCGAAGGCTGCTGCGCCGCGCGGAGAACACGGCGGTCGAGGGGCGTCCCGGCGAGGACATCGAGCGGTTACTGCGCTCGGCCTTCGCGCACCAGATCACCCAGGCCTTCGGCCGCCCCTGCCTGCCGGGCGAGGCACGCCTCAGCTTCTCGCTCTACGAACACGCGTTCCTGCTCTTCGACGGCAGCGAGCTCAGCCTCTGGGAGGTCGAGCACACGGTCACGCCCGACAAGCGGCACCGCTGCGAGGTGTACGACTCCGAGGGCGCCGCCCGCGCGGCGATGGAGCAGCGCGCACGGAGCATCCCGCAGCAGCGGGCGAAGTAGGCACCGGCCGCGACGCGGGGGCATCAGCGCCGACCGCGGCCACCCGAGGGGCGCCGGGACCGGCGCCCCTCGGCCTGTATCAGGACCGGCGGTCGCCGAACTGGCGCACGAGACCGGCGAAGGCGGCTCGTTCGTCCGCCGTCAGCTCGACCGTCTCCGCGCGCGGCGGGCCCGACTGTGCGGGCAGCACGCCCAGCGCCTGCGACCGGCGCAAGGCGTCCATGTCGACCTGGTCGCGCCGCAGCATCCGCACCAGGCCCACGGCCCAGGCGGCAGTCGCGACGGCCAGTACGGCCACGCCTGCCTGCTGGAGGATCGAGACATTCTGGAACATGCCGCACAGTAGACAACACGATCCGGGGCTTACGACAGGGGGGTTGTGGGACTTACGTCCTGAAGTGACGCATGTCGCACAACCCCCCTCATAGGGCTACATCGGCCCGAGGCCGACAGCAGGGGCTCAGACGGCCGCCGGAACGCGCTTGTCCGTCGCGGCCTCATCGGCCGTGGCGCTGCCCTCCGGAGAGCCCGTCTTCCGGGCGCCCTTGAGCAGGATGACCGCCGCGGTCGAGACTCCGACACCGGCGACGATCGCCACCAGGTACAGCAGCGGCTGCCCGATGAGCGGCACCACGAAGATGCCGCCGTGCGGGGCCCGCAGCGTGCAGCCGAAGGCCATCGACAGGGCGCCGGTGACCGCGCCGCCCGCCATCGACGCGGGAATCACCCGCAGCGGGTCGGCCGCGGCGAACGGAATCGCGCCCTCGGTGATGAAGGAGGCGCCGAGGAACCAGGCCGCCTTGCCGTTCTCGCGCTCGGTCTTGGTGAAGAGGCGGCCGCGGACCGTGGTGGCCAGGGCCATGGCAAGCGGCGGGACCATACCGGCCGCCATCACCGCGGCCATGACCTTGAGGCTGCCCTCGGTCGGGTTGGCGAGGCCGCCGACGGCGAAGGCGTACGCGACCTTGTTCAGCGGGCCGCCGAGGTCGAAGCACATCATCAGGCCGAGGATGACGCCGAGAATGATGGCGTTGGCACCGGACAGGCCCTCCAGCCAGTCGGTGAGCGCGCTCTGCAACTCGGCGATGGGCTTTCCGATGACGAGGAACATCAGGAAGCCGACGACCGCGGAGGAGATCAGCGGGATCACGACCACCGGCATGATGCCGCGAAGGACCGCCGGGATCTTCACGCGCTGGATGCCCATGACGACCGCGCCCGCGATCAGACCAGCCGCGAGGCCGCCGAGGAAGCCCGCGTTGATGGTGACGGCGACGGAGCCGCCGACGAATCCGGGGACGAGTCCGGGGCGGTCGGCCATGCCGTACGCGATGTAGCCCGCGAGTACCGGCACCAGGAAGGCGAAGGCGAGCCCGCCGATCTGGAAGAGGAGGGCGGCCCAGCTGGTGGTGTCCGTCCACACGAAGTGCTCGGCGACGGACGGCGCCTTGTCGATCTTCCAGCCGCCGATGGCGAAGCCGAGTGCGATGAGGAGACCGCCCGCGGCGACGAACGGGACCATGTAACTGACGCCGGACATCAGCCACTTGCGCAGCTTGGTGCCGTAGCCGTCGCCGCTGTCACCGGCGTTGTCGACGGGGCTCGGCCCGACGTCCGCCGTCGTCTCGCCGCGGGCCGCCTTCGCGCGGACCTCCGCGATGAGCTCCGCGGGCCTGCTGATGCCGGCCTTCACGCCGACGTCGACGGTGGGCTTACCAGCGAAACGCTCCTTCTCGCGTACGGGAACGTCGTGCGCGAAGACGACACCGTCCGCGGCGGCGATGACCTCCGGGCCGAGACGGGTGAAGCCCGCGGAGCCCTGGGTCTCCACCGTCAGCTCTACGCCTGCCTCGCGGGCGGCGTTCTCCAGGGACTCGGCCGCCATGTAGGTGTGGGCGATGCCTGTGGGGCAGGACGTGACGGCGACGATTCTGAACGCAGGAGGCTCTTCGCCGGGCGCCTCCGGGGACGGCTGCCCGGCGTCGGGGGCGGCCGCCGTGTCACCCGAGATCAGCGCCGCTGCCGACGCCGGATCGGACGCACCCCGCAGCGCACCGGTGAACTCCTCGTCCATCAACTGGCGTGCGAGGGACGACAGGATGGTCAGGTGGGCGTCGTCGGCGCCTGCCGGGGCGGCGATCAGGAAGATCAGGTCGGCCGGTCCGTCCGGCGCCCCGAAGTCGATGCCGGCGGCCGAGCGGCCGAAGGCCAGGGTCGGCTCGGTGACATGGGCGCTGCGGCAGTGCGGGATGCCGATGCCGCCGTCGAGGCCGGTCGGCATCTGCGCCTCGCGGGCCGCCACGTCGGCGAGGAATCCCTCCAGGTCGGTCACCCGGCCCAGGGCCACCATGCGCTCGGCGAGGGCACGGGCCGCCGCTTCCTTGGTTCCGGCGGACCGGTCGATTTCGAGGTCGACCAGTTCCGCGGTGATCATCTCGCTCATCGCGGGCTCCTTCGCACGCGTATCGCCCGGAGGGCGGGGGTGGGGACGGGGGTGTGGAGCTGGAGGTGCGGGTGGTGCTGGGGGTGGGGCGTCATGGCGCAGGCTCCGTCAGTACGCGGTCCAGGGGGACCTCGGAGGTGACGGTGACCGCGCCGGGCGCGAGGTCGGACGGGGTCGGCATCGCGCTGCCGGGCAGCTGCACCGCCGCCGCGCCGTGCGCCACGGCCGAGGCGAGGGCGTCCCGGCCGCTGCCGCCCGCGATGAGGAAACCGGCCAGGGAGGAGTCACCGGCGCCGACGTTGCTGCGTACGGCGTCGACCGGAGCGCTGCCGAAGTACGTGCCCGTGTCGTCCACCAGGATCTGCCCGTCGGCGCCCAGGCTGGCGAGCACGGCCCGCGCGCCCGAAGCCCGCAGCTCCTCCGCCGCCTTGACCGCGTCGCCGACCGTCGACAGGGGGCGGCCCACCGCTTCGGCGAGCTCACGGGCGTTCGGCTTGACGACATCGGGACGCTCGGCGAGCGCCGCGAGCAGCGCGGGGCCCGAGGTGTCCAGGGCGATACGGGCGCCCGCGGCGTGCGTGCGGGCCACGAGCTCCGCGTACCAGGAGGGCGCGAGCCCGCGCGGGAGGCTGCCGCAGCAGGCGATCCAGTCGGCCCCCGCGGACCGCTCTCGCACGGCGGAGAGCAGCAACTCTGCCTCGTCCGATGTCAGTTCGGGCCCGGTCGCGTTGATCTTGGTGAGGGTGCCGTCCGGTTCGGCCACGGCGATGTTGGAGCGGGTCTGGCCCGCGACCCACACCGGGGCGACCTTGATGCCCTGCTCGTCGAGGAGTTGGTCGACGAGCGCGCCGGGCGCGCCGCCGAGCGGCAGGACGGCGAGCGTCTGTCCCCCCGCCGCCGCGACCGCCCTCGATACGTTGACGCCCTTGCCACCGGGGTCCATCCGGTCGCCGGTGGCCCGGATGACCTCGCCGCGGTCCAGCGAGGGGACCTCGTAGGTGCGGTCGAGGGAGGGGTTGGGGGTGACGGTGAGGATCATGCGCGTACGTACCGTTTCGTTGCTGACCTGCGTATTGCTGCTGTCGACCGCGTTCGGGTCCGGGCCGCCGCTCATGCCCGGATCACCTCCGTGCCGCCGCTCTCGATCGCGGCGGCGTCCTCGGGGCTGAGTCCGGTGTCGGTGATGAGCAGATCCACGTCGTCGAGATCGCCGAAGCGCGCGAAGTGCTCTTGCCCGTGCTTGGCGGAGTCCGCGAGGAGCACCACGCGGCGGGCCGCGCCGATCGCCGCGCGCTTGACGGCCGCTTCGGCGAGGTCGGGGGTGGTCAGACCGGCTTCGGCGGAGAAGCCGTTCGCGGCGACGAAGAGGACGTCGGCGCGGATCTCGGCGTACGCCCGCAGCGCCCATGCATCGACCGCGGCGCGCGTACGGCTGCGGACGCGGCCCCCGATGAGGTGGAGCTGGATGCCGGGGTGGTCGGCGAGGCGGGCGGCGGTGGGCAGGCCGTGCGTGACGACGGTGAAGGTCGCTTCCAGCGGCAGGGAGGCGGCGAGGCGGGCCACCGTCGAGCCCGCGTCGAGGATGACGCTCCCTTCGGCGGGCAGCTCCGCGAGGGCGGCCCGGGCGATACGGTCCTTCTCGTCGGCGGCCGTTCCCTCGCGCTCGGCGAGGTCGGGCTCGAAGTCGAGACGTCCGGCCGGTATGGCACCGCCGTGCACGCGCCGCACGAGACCGGCACGGTCGAGGGCCTTCAGGTCGCGCCGGATGGTCTCGGCGGTGACCTTGAACTCCTCGGCCAGCGACAGCACGTCGACCCGTCCGCCGTCACGCGCGAGCCGCAGAATCTCCTGCTGCCGCTCCGGTGCGTACATGTCCGTTTGCCTCCGCCTGATGCCCGAGTCTGTGGTTTCACTTGCAGGCTACGGCGAGATTTCCCCAAAGTAAACAGACCCGGACCCAACCCAGACACAAACGGACTCCGACAGGCACGCCGACCGCAGCCCGGAGCACGGCAAGCAGCACCCCTCGACGGCCCGCAGTCGGCAACGAGACGCGAGGGGGTGTGCCGGTATTTCCGCCCGGAGCACGGCAAGCGGCTCTCCCGAACCGAAGCAATCAGACGCCCACAAGCGGATGGCGAGGACGGACATACCGGCGCGCCCCCGCACCCACACACGACCCGCACCGCCCCCGTACGGACCCGCACCCGGCACACACCCGGCACGGACCCACCCCCGCCCCCGCCCCGCCCCCCGGCGACGGAAAAAGCCCTACGGCCAGCGAAAGCCCTCCAGGGCAACAATGCACCGCTCAGCCAGGGCCGCAGGCCCACCCGCACCCCCGGCCGCCTCATCCCCCGAAGCCCACGCCTCCACCGCCACCCGCACCGCCGCACTGGCAACCCCCGCCACCAGCCGCAGCTCCAGCGACACATCCTCCCCCGCGACCGGACCCCCCGCCTCCCGCTCCCCCAGGACGGAGATCAGCGTCTCCTCCGATACGCGGCAAGCGTCCGACCACACCGCCCGCAGCGCCGCACTCTCCCCCGCCATCACCATCCGCAGCAGCGCCCGCACCCACTCAAGGGCCTCCGCGTCCCCGATGGCGACCCCCGGAGCCGCATCGCTGTCCGGGACCAGCGTCCGCGCCGCCGCATGCCGCAGCGCGTCCCGCACACAGAGCCCCGCGGGCGCGTCCCGCACCGCCTCGGCCCACTGCTGCGCACCGGCGGCGAAGAGCGGGGCGACGGCCTCCTCCTTCG
This sequence comes from Streptomyces sp. NPDC046925, assembly GCF_040644915.1. Lineage (NCBI taxonomy): Bacteria > Bacillati > Actinomycetota > Actinomycetes > Kitasatosporales > Streptomycetaceae > Streptomyces > Streptomyces sp. NPDC046925. Next base: position 115,483 of record NZ_JBEYWZ010000007.1, read on the forward strand.
TCGCGAAGTAGCGGTAGAAGGTGCGCGGCGCGACGCCCGCCGCGCGGGCGATGTCCTCGGCACGGGTGCCGCGCAGCCCGTTCGCGACGAAGAGCGCGGCGGCCGTACGGGCGATGTCCAGGCGCGTCTCCGCCTTGCGGCGCTCGGTGAGCGAGCCGGGAGACACCGGTGATTCAGACGATCTAGATGATGCAGATGATGCAGATGATCCAGGCGATTGAGGTGATTCAGGCGAGTTGAGCGAACTTGCGGGCATGCGAGGCAGGTTATGCCAGCAAGCCGCAGGCAAAGGAGCAGGGCCACCGAGGCGCAATATGCCTGTGTGGCAGAATCTGCCACCACACGAGCTCACCACACGAGCTCACGGCAAGAGCCCGCCGCACGACCCCACCAAACCGCGGCGGCTCGCGCGGTGGCAGAGCAAGTACGTCCGAGAAGGTGGCAAGCCCGGTGCGTCGTCGACAGTTCCTGACCAGCTCGGCCGGTCTCGCCGGCCTGACCGGCGCCTCCACCCTCGGTCTCTCGCTCGGCCTCACCGGCTGCTCCTCCACCGGCGACACCACCACCCTCAAACTCCTCGTCGCCAGCTACGACAAGAGCGTCGGCTCCTCCATCGGCGACCAGTGGGACGGCTTGGTCGACGCCTTCGAGAAGGCGCACCCCACCGTCAAGATCGCCCTGGAACGCGTCCCCTTCGACAAGCTGGACAGGACACTCGCCCGCCGCGTGAAGGACGGCGACGCCCCCGACATCGCGCAGTCGAACGTCTTCGCCCCGTACGCCGAGGACGACCAGCTCTACGACGCCTCCGACCTCTTCGACATCCGCACCGAGGCCGACTTCACCCGCTCGTACGCCGAGGCCGGATCGGTCAAGCACATCCAGTACGGCATCCCCTTCCTCGCCAGCACCCCGCGCCTCTTCTACAACACGGCCCTCTTCAAGCAGGCCGGCATCAGCGGCGCCCCCACCTCCTGGGACGAGCTGCAAGCAGCGGCCGTGGCGCTGAAGGGGATCGGCGTGAAGACCCCGTACGGGCTGCAGTTGGGCCCCGAGGCAGCCGAGGACGAGACCCTGTCCTGGCTGCTCGCGGACGAAGGCGGCTACGCGGCGCTGGCCGGCAGCTACGACTTCCACACCGCGAGCAACGTGCGGACGCTGACCTGGCTGCGGGACGAGCTGGTGGCGAAGGGCCTCGCGGGCGCGGACCCGGCCGGGCTCAACAGGACGGACGCGTACGAGCAGTTCATGCGCGGCCGCATCGGAATGCTGATCGCGCACCCGGTGCTGATGGGCGCCGCCGACAAGGTCAAGTTCCCCTACGCGCATGCCGCGTTCCCCAGCCGCCTCGGCGGGGCGGCGGCTCCGGTGGGCCTGAGCGACTGGCTGATGGCGTTCAAGCAGAACGGCCACAGCGACGCGTGCGGCACGTTCCTCGGCTACCTCTACGGCCGCAAGTCGGCGAAGGCGTACGGCGGCGGGCAGGCCGCGCTCCCGGTGACCAGCTCCGCGTCGTCGGCGCTGCGCGCGGACACTGCTCAGCGCCCGCTGTGGAAGTTCATCGACCAGATGCCGCGGGCGCAGTTCCAGCCGGTCGGCATGCGCTCCTGGCCGTCGGTACGGGCGGCCATCCGCAAGGAGATCGGGGCCGCCGTCACCAAGGGCGGCAACCTCGGCGCCGTACTGGAATCCCTGGACGCGACGGCGGCCCGGGCGGAGCTCTAGGTCCCTTCTGATGGACCTTGGCTCCGCCCGGGCCGCGTGCAACACGCCCGCCGACACCGCTCAGGAGGTCAACGCGGGCTCCCGCTCCGGGTGTCCGTCGGCCGCATCGGCAGCCGCATCGGCACCCGCATCGGCGACCACGTCCTCGTCACCGCCGCCCTCGACGTGCTGCCGCGGCTTGCCCGGCAGGGCGAACATCAGCAGGAAGATGACGACGAGCACGCCGACGACCCACCACAGCGAGTTCTGGAACGCGCCCACGATCTCCATCGGCACCTCGCTCCGCGCCGCCTTCTCGTCGATCATTCCGAAGAACACGACGGAGACCAGGCCGAGCCCCAGCGCCGTACCCATCTGCTGCACGGTGTTGAGCAGACCGGACGCGGACCCCGAGTGCTCACGCGGCACGTCCGAGAGGATGGCGTCCGTCAGGGGCGCGACGATGAACCCCATGCCGGCGCCCATCACGACCAGCGGCAGGGCCATCTGCCAGGACGTGATGCCCGCGCCGTACCGGTCCGCCTCCCAGATGTAGAGCAGCACACCGGTGGCCATGATGAGCGCCCCGCCCTGGAGCACCTTGCGCCCGAACCGCGGCACGAGCTTCTGCACGGACATACCGGCCGCCGCCGAGACGGCGATCGAGAACGGCACCCCGGTCACCCCCGCCCGCAGCGCGCTCCAGCCGAGCCCCGTCTGCATGTACACCGTCCAGACCAGGAAGAAGATGCCCATCGCGACACCGAACACGGTCTGCACCGCGATACCCGCGGCGAAGCTCTTCACCTTGAACAGGGACAGCTCCACGAGCGGCGAACCGTCCTTCGCCGCCTTCGCCTTCTCGTACGCGATGAGCGCGCCGAACACGACGAGTCCGCCCGCCATCATGACGTAGCCCCACAGCGGCCAGTCCAGCTCGCGGCCGCGGGTCAGCGGGTAGAGCACCATGAGCAGGCCGAGCGTGACGAGGACGACGCCGACGAGGTCGAGCTTGAGGGCCCTGGGCGCCTTGGACTCGGTGATGAACTTGCTGCCCAGGATCAGTCCCGCGATGCCGACGGGCAGGTTGATCAGGAAGATCGGCCGCCATTCGAGCCCGAAGATGTTCCACTGCGTGAGCAGCGCGCCGAGCAGCGGCCCCGATACGGCGCCGAGGCCCACGATCATCCCGAAGAGCCCGAAGACCTTGCCCCGCTCGTGCGCGGGGAAGGTGGCGTGCACGATCGACAGGACCTGCGGCACCATCATCGCGGCCATGCCGCCCTGGAGGATCCGCGAGGCGACCAGCATCTCCGGGTTCGCGGCGAACCCGCAGAGCGCGGAGGCGAGCGTGAAGCCCGCGATCCCTATGAGGAACATCCGCTTGCGCCCGTGGATGTCGCCGAGCCGCCCGCCGGTGATGAGTCCGGCCGCGAAGGCGAGCGCGTAGCCCGCGGTGATCCACTGGATCTGGCTGTACGAGGCGCCCGCGTCCTCCTGGATGGAGGGGATCGCGATGTTGACGATGGTGACGTCGACGAGGTCCATGAAGGCCGCGGTCATCACGATGGCGAGGGCGAACCAGCGGCGCCGGTCGGCTGCGGCGGCCGTTCCGGGCGGTGTTGTGGCGGGGCTGCTGTAAGTCATGAGAGAAGGCTAGAAGTCATATAGGCCAGAACATGTCCTAGATGCGCGGCATCCTGAACGACATGACTTCGACTTCGGGCACGACCTCGGCTTCGGGCACGACCTCGGGTGCGGCTTCTGCTTCTGCTTCTGCTTCTGCTTCTGGTGCGACCTCGGCTTCGGCTTCGGAACGGTCCGGTGGGTCCGGTGGTGGTACGGACACCCCGGCTCGGCTCCTACAACTCCTCTCCCTCCTCCAGACCCCGCGCGAGTGGCCCGGAGGGGAGCTGTCGGAGCGGCTCGGGGTCAGCCGTCGCACGGTGCGGCGCGACATCGACCGGCTGCGGGACCTCGGCTATCCGGTGCAGGCGAGCCAGGGGGCGAGCGGCGGCTACCGCCTCGTCGCGGGCAAGGCGATGCCTCCGCTCGTCCTGGACGACGAGGAGGCGGTGGCGATCGCGGTGGGGCTGCGGGCCGGGGCGGGGCACGCGGTGGAGGGGGTGGAGGAGGCGTCGGTACGGGCGCTGACGAAGCTGGAGCAGGTCCTTCCGTCGCGCCTGCGCCACCGCGTCCAGACCCTCCAGATCGCGACGACGCCGCTGACCAGCGGGGACGGCGCGAGTATCGCGCCCGAGACGCTGACGGTCATGGCGTCCGCCGCTGCGGGCCAGGAGCGCCTGCGCTTCGCGTACCGCTCCGGCGACGGCACGGAGTCGCGCCGCCTGACGGAGCCGCACCGCCTCGTCTCGACGGGCCGGCGCTGGTATCTCGTCGCGTACGACATCGACCGCGACGACTGGCGCACGTTCCGGGTGGACCGGGTGTCGTCGCCCTTCGCGACCGGGGCGCGGTTCGTGCCGCGGGAGTTGCCCACGGGGGATGCCGCGGAGTTCATCCGCCGGTCGATGTGGCGGGGGCAGCCGTCGTACGAGATCGACGTGACGTTCTCGGCGTCCGCGGAGGCCGTCGCGGGGGTGTTCCCCTCGGCGCTGGGGACGCCGGAGCCGGTGACGGCCACTACGTGCCGGGTCCGTTCTACGGTGACGGACGCGGTTGACTGGTTGGCGGTGCGGCTGGCCATGACGGGCCTGGACTTCACAGCCCACCAGCCCCCGGAACTGGTGGCATCCCTCCACGAACTGGGCTCCCGCTTGACGCGGGGGGCGGGGGCGTCGCCGCCTGACTCAGGGGACTGACACCGCGGGCCGGTGGGCGGTACTACTGTCCCGCGCTCCGCGCGGAGTTCTCCCACCCACACACCACCCATAACTCGGGGTAATCGAGCGGGCGGGCGGGAGAGCGAGTTCGCTGAGGATCAAACGCCGAGCAATCGGGCGGGTGGGTGGGAGAGCTCGTTCGGTGCGGAGACGAACGCGGGGCAATCGGGCGGGTGGGTGGGAGGGCCTGTTCGGCGCGGTGGGGGACGCTGGGCAATCGGGCGGGTGGGTGGGTGGGGACTGCCTCGCGCCAAGCGCCGGAAGTGGGTTGAGGGTAGAGGGCAGAAATGAGCCCCGGTGCCGGGGGGGGATGGCACCGGGGCTCGGCTGAGGGGCGGCTTCGCGGGCCGCCAAGGCCTAGGCCGCCGCGTCGAACCCCGTATCCCGCGCCAGCTTCTTCAGTTCGAGCAGCGCGTGCTTCTCGATCTGGCGGATCCGCTCGCGGGTCAGACCATGCTGCTTGCCGACCTCCGTGAGGGTCCGCTCGCGGCCGTCCTCGATGCCGTACCGCATCTTGATGATGGAGGCCGTGCGCTGGTCGAGGCGGCCGATCAGGTCGTCGAGCTCCTCGCTGCGCAGCAGGGTCAGGACGGACTGCTCGGGCGAGACCGCGGAGGTGTCCTCGAGGAGGTCACCGAACTGCGTGTCTCCGTTGTCGTCCACGCCCATGTTCAGGGAGACCGGGTCGCGCGCCCAGTCCAGGACGTCGGTGACGCGCGCCGGCGTCGTGTCGAGCTCCGCGGCGACCTCTTCCGGCTCGGGGTCGCGGCCGTGCTTGCGGTTGAACTCGCGCATGACCCGGCGGATGCGCCCCAGCTCCTCCACCAGGTGGACGGGGAGCCGGATGGTGCGGGACTGGTCGGCTATGGAGCGCGTGATGGCCTGGCGGATCCACCACGTGGCGTACGTGGAGAACTTGAAGCCCTTGGCGTAGTCGAACTTCTCGACCGCGCGGACCAGGCCCGCGTTCCCCTCCTGGATGAGGTCGAGGAGCGGCAGACCGCTGCGCGGGTAGCGGCGCGCGACGGCGACGACGAGTCGGAGGTTGGACCGGATGAAGATGTCCTTGGCCCGCTCGCCGTCGGCGACCAGCGCCTCCAGCTCCTCACGGGACGCGGAGGCGCCGGGGACGGAGTCCTCGACGTCGCCGTCGAGTATCTTCCGGGCATACACGCCGGCCTCGATGATCTGGGACAGCTCGACTTCCTTGGCGGCGTCGAGGAGAGGCGTACGCGCGATCTCGTCGAGGTACATGCCGACCAGGTCGCGGTCGGCGATCTCCCCGCCTACGGCGCGAACACTGCGAGCCGCGTCGGTCTCGCCGGTGGAGGCGGACTTACGACGGGCGACGGCACGGGTTGCCATGCGTGCTCCCTTGCGTGTGGAGGTCCTGGTCGGCCCTTTTCATGGGCCTCTGTGGTGGAAACCACACCCTTGCGGGTGCCCTGCTTCCGATGGAAACAACGACTGGAATCCGGACAGAATTCCCAAGCCGCGCATCTATTTTCGTGACCTTGCAGTACCCTGTGCCGCCACAAGGGGAGGCCAGATGGCGTCGGAACGTACAGAGGTGCAGGTCAGGCCGGGCGCGGAGGCCGATCTCACGGCCCTGACCGACATCTACAACCACTATGTACGTGAGACGGCGATCACATTCGACACGGCCGTCTTCTCGCCGGAAGAGCGACACCCTTGGCTGCTCTCCCACCCTGAAGACGGCCCGCACCGCCTCTTGGTTGCCCGCGAGCGGGTTTCCGGGGTGATCCTCGGGTACGCCACCAGTTCTCCTTTCCGGGACAGGCCCGCTTACGCCACCTCCGTGGAGGTGAGCGTGTACTGCGCTCCGGACGCCGGGGGCCGCGGCATCGGCACCCTGCTCTACAAGGCGCTCTTCGAGGCCCTGGAGGGCGAGGACGTGCACCGCGCCTACGCCGGGATCGCCCAGCCGAACGACGCGTCGGTCCGCCTCCACGAACGTTTCGGCTTCCGGCACGTCGGCACGTACCAAGAGGTGGGCCGCAAGTTCGGCCGCTACTGGGACGTCGCCTGGTACGAGCGTCCCCTGGGCGCCGGGCGCTGACGCGGGTCGTAGGTCCCGACCAGGCCCGTCCTAAGACCCGACCTAGGCCGCAAGGCCGTTACGCCCCTGCTCGCGTCCCGCCTACCGTGCCCGCCATGGACGCCACAGCCGATACCCCGGCCGACCCCTCAGCGACCGCCGCGACCGACACCACCGGCACCCTCGACGAAGCCCTCCAGCGCCTGCACGCCTCGGGCCCCGAGCGGCTCGGACGGCTCACCAACCACGCCCCGATGGCCGTCGAGGCGCTCGCCGCGCACGGCCTGTCCGGGGCCGTCCACCGCTGGCTCGAGCTGTACGCGCCGAAGTTGGAGGAGTACCCGAGTTCGATCGAGCCAATCACCGGCGACAACTGGCGCGAGGCCCTGGGCGATCCGCGCCGCGCGGCGGACTGGATCGCGTACTTCGACCGGCAGATCGGGGAGTCCGGCGGACGCCCGTGGCGCGACGTGCTGGCCGCCTGGTGGCCCCGCCTGCTGCCCGGCATGTACGGCGGCTCCACGCACCCGGTGATCCGCGTGGGCCACGCGGTGCGCACGCTCCTGAACGGCGAGGAGACGCAGCCCCGCCGCACCGAACTCGCCCATGGCCTCGGCTACTGGGCCGCCCGCCACCACCCCGTCACCGGCATCGAACTCCTGCCCGCGGTCGACGGCACCGCGGCCACCGCCCTGGACGCCGTGCGGCCCATCCCAGACCGGGCCGACGGCAGCTTCCCCGTCAGGCTGGGCCGGGTCGCGGGCCTGCCCGTCTGGGCGGCCTCCGTGACGGATCCCGACGAGGCGCACCGCAGGCTGACCGAGCTCGTGCGGGCGGCCACCCACCGGTACGCCACGCACGGCCACGGCGACCAGACCATGCTGGTGCACGCGTCGACCGCGCCCAACGCCGTCCTGCGTGCCCTGCCCGCGCTGCCCCGCCCGCTGTGGGCGCCGAGCCTGCACGCGGCCTGGACGGCGTCGGCCGCCGTGACCTCGATGTACGCGCCGGACGCCCCGGTCGCCTACACCGCACCCGGCACCTTCGCCCCCGAGGAGGTCTTCGAGCGGGCCCTGGCGCACGGCGACGAGCACGTCATCAAGTTCACCGACACGGCACTGGACGTGGGCGGCGAACAGGCCCTGACGGCGGCCCTGCGCGCGATCGAGATCAGCGAACCGCTCACCTAGGGCCCGTAGAAGGGCGCGTCAGCCGAACTGCACCGACCTCTTGGCGAGCCCCATCCAGAACCCGTCGATCACACTGCGCTGCCCGCCGAGGTCCCCCGCGGCCTCCGCCGCCCCCAGCGTCACGAACAGCGGCGCGAAGTGCTCCGTACGCGGATGTGCGAGCTCGCCCGCCGGGGACTTGTGCCGGAAGTCCAGGAGGCCGTCCACGTCGCCCGCGTCGAGCGCCTCGTGCCCCCACGCGTCGAACTCCGTCGACCACGACGGCGTACCGCCCTGCCGCAGCGCAGCCAGGTTGTGCGTGAAGAAGCCGCTGCCGACGATCAGCACGCCCTCGTCCCGCAGCGGCGCCAGCTTGCGGCCGATGTCCATCAGGCGCCGCGGGTCGAGGGTCGGCAGGGAGATCTGGAGTACGGGGATGTCCGCGTCCGGGTACATCTCGACGAGGGGGACGTACGCTCCGTGGTCGAGCCCGCGATCCGGGATGTCCTGCACCGGCGTACCGGCCCCGCGCAGCAATTTACGTACGGAATCGGCCAGTTGAGGGGCGCCCGGAGCGGCGTACGTCACCTGGTAGTAGTGCTCGGGGAAGCCCCAGAAGTCGTACACGAGCGGCGTCGTCTCGATCGCGCCGAGCGCGAGGGGGGCCTCCTCCCAGTGGGCGGAGACCATGAGGATGGCCTTGGGGTGCGGCAGCTGGGCCGACCAGGCGCGGAGCTGGTCGGGCCAGAGCGCGTCGTCGGCGAGCGGGGGTGCGCCGTGGCTGAGGTACAGGGCGGGCATGCGCTCCTGGGTTGCGGTCATGGCGGCACCTCCGAGAACGTAGGGAACAAGTTGCTTTAACTCTCAAGTTTCTCTGACGATGACCCTACTCCTGCATTGTTTAACTTTCAAGGAAGGGCTGCGTACAGTGGAGTACATGGACACGGCACCCACTTCTCCCCCCGACGGGGAACCGCGCTGGCTCAATGACGAGGAACAGCGCACCTGGCTCGCGTATCTGCAGGCCACCACGCTCCTGGAAGACCATCTCGACCGCCAGTTGCAGCGCGACGCCGGTATGCCGCACATCTACTACGGCCTGCTCGTCCAGCTCTCCGTCGCCCCGCGGCGGCGGCTGCGCATGACGGAGCTGGCCAGGAACACCAAGATCACCCGGTCCCGTCTCTCGCACGCCATCGCCCGCCTGGAGAAGAGCGGCTGGGTGCGCCGCGAGGACTGCCCCTCGGACAAGCGCGGCCAGTTCGCGATCCTCACCGACGACGGCTACGACGTCCTTCGCAGGACCGCCCCCGGCCACGTCACCGCCGTACGCCAGGCCCTCTTCGACCGGCTCACCCCGGAACAGCAGAAGTCCCTCGGCGAGATCATGATGATCGTCGCCGAGGGACTTCAGCCGAAGGAGGCGGGGGCGGACCTGCCCTGGCTCCGCTAGACCCCCTTCATCGAGTGCGGATGGCCGGGGTCAGTGCGCGACCACCGGGATGCGCACCTCGTCCTCGACCGCACCGTCGGTGTCGCCCGAGGCGGCCGGAGCGCCGCCCTGGGCACCGGTGTTGATGAGGGTGAAGGCGATCGCGGAGGCGGCGAGCAGGATGCCCACGGCCCACCAGATCGCGCTGGTGTAGCCCTCGACCATGGCCTGCGCCTGGAGCAGCTTCTGCGCGGCCGGAGTGGTCGCGCCCGCCGCGTGGTCCACGACGTAGGCGGTCGTGGCGGAGGCGGCGATGGTGTTCAGGAGAGCGGTGCCGATGGCGCCGCCGACCTGCTGCGAGGTGTTGACCATCGCGGAGGCGACACCGGAGTCACGCGCCTCGACACCGTGCGTGGCCAGGGACATGGCGGGCATGAACGCCGTACCCATGCCGAGACCGAGCAGCAGCTGCGCGGGCAGGATCAGACCGGCGTACGAGGTGCCGATCTCCAGCTGCGTCAGGAGCAGCATGCCGACGGCCGCGACCACGAAGCCGGGGCCCATCAGCAGCCGCGGTGCGACGCGGGTCATCAGGCGGGCGCCGATCTGCGTGGAGCCCGTGATCATGCCGACGATCATCGGCAGGAACGCGAAGCCGGTCTTGACCGGCGAGAAGCCCTTGACGATCTGCAGGTAGTACGTGAGGAACAGGAACAGGCCGAACATCGCGATGATCGCGAGGCCGAGCGACAGGTAGACACCGCCGCGGTTGCGCTCGGTCAGGACGCGCAGCGGCAGCAGCGGCGACTTGACCTTCGACTCGGTGAGGACGAACGCGGCGAGCAGGACGGCGGAGCCGACGAACATGCCGATGGTCAGGGAGTCCGACCAGCCGGCCGACTCGGCGCGCGTGAAGCCGTAGACGAGCGAGACCAGACCGAGGGTGGACAGGACCACGCCGGGGATGTCGAGCGGCGAGCGGTTGCGGCCGCCGGCCGGCTCACGGATGACGAAGTAGGCGCCGAGTGCGGCGACCGCGGCGAAGGGGATGTTCACGAAGAACGTCCAGCGCCAGTTCAGGTACTCGGTGAGGAAGCCGCCGAGGATCAGGCCCACGGCGCCACCGCCACCGGCGATCGCACCGTAGATGCCGAACGCCTTGGCGCGCTCCTTGGCATCGGTGAACATCACGGCGAGCAGCGAGAGGGCGGCGGGCGCGAGCAGCGCGCCGAACACACCCTGGAGGGCGCGGGCGCCCAGCATCATCGCCTCGCCCGACGCGGCGCCGCCGAGCGCGGAGGCCGCGGCGAAGCCGACGAGGCCGGTCACAAAGGTGCGCTTGCGGCCCCAGAGGTCGGCTATGCGACCGCCGAAGAGCAGCAGCCCGCCAAAGGCAAGGGCATAGGCCGTGATGACCCACTGGCGGTTGCCGTCCGAGATGCCCAGGTCCTGCTGGGCGGAGGGCAGCGCGATGTTCACGATGGTCGCGTCGAGGACGACCATCAGCTGCGCGAGCGCGATGAAGATCAGCGCTTTCCAGCGCCTGGGATCTGTTTCTGACATGGGAGTAGCCACCTAGCGATACGTGTGGTGAAAAACGACGAAAAAGCGACGCGCGCTGCGCAGGGCGAAGTCGAGCGTGTTCAAGAACGTGGTCAGGCGTGTTCAGGCGTACGCAGGCCCGTACGGACGGCCTGCTCAGGCCCGTTCAGGCATGAGATCGAGCGTGGTCAGGCAGGCTCAGGACTGGCGGAGGTCCTCCAAGGTCGCCGCCTCACCGGGCAGCTCGGAGCGGGCAGGCGCCATCAGGCCGTCGAGGAACAGCTGGAGATGGCGGTGGACGAAACGGTCCATGTTCGGGCACGCCGTGCCGGGCAGCGGCCTCGTGAGTTGTGAGAGGGCGACCATGAGGTCCCCGACGGCGATGTCGGTGCGCAGCTGCCCGGCCGCGCGCGCCCTGTGCATGAGCCCGTCGATCACGGCTTCGAGCCGCAGCCGGGCGTCGACCAGATCCGGATGATCGGGATCGAAGGCCGCCTGGAGGATCGGGCACAGGGCGCCGATCCGCTCGTCGGCGGAAGCGTGTACGAACCGGCGCAGGGCGTCGAACGAGGCGCTCGCGTCGGCTTCGGCCGCAGCGATCGCCTCCTCGGCATGTGCCGAGACGCGGTCGGTGACCATCAGGACGACCTGGTGGACCAGTTCGGAACGGTCGGCGAAGTGCCGGTAGACCGTGGCATTGCCGACGCCGGCCCGGCGGGCGACCTCGTCGAGCGGCACGTCGGGGCCGAACTCGACGAACATCTCGCGTGCGGCGGCGACGATCCGCTCCCGGTTGCGCAGGGCGTCGGCCCGCGGGCGGGGCGTGCGGCGCTGCTCAGCGGTTGCGGTTCCCACGGCGGCTCTCCTCGGGCTTGCGGTCGAGCCTCCGGACGCGGGGTCCGGAACCTCGGATGGGCGATGCGGGGAATCACTCCCCGTTTCGCTCGGACACAGGTCTAAACGGGGAGACAGTCCCCGGATATTTCCCGCCGCCCGACTTTCTTCACGTGACCCGCGTCACACCCCCAGGGGGGGCCTTCCACACGCCTCCGTACGCGAAGAACACACGATCAGTCGCACTCAGCGAGCGTCCGCGCACACACCGGAAGAGGGTGATCGAAAGGGTGCAGCCGGGACCGGCGGCTGCCGCTACGGGAAGGCCCACGCATGCAGCAGCCGACCTGGAGGCAGATACGCGGAGCGCGACGTGGCGCTGCACTCGCCACCTGCGCCGTCCTTGCCCTCACGGTCACCACATCGGCGAGCACCGGCCGTCTGATGGAGGAGTCCCCCCAAGCGGCGGGGCCCGTGTCCCTGGCCCGCGCCACGACCCTCAGCCCGTGCATGATCACCGGCACGATGGGCGTCCAGATGTCCGAGGGCGTCCCCACGACCTCCGGATACTCCCGCTCCACCGGCACCGTCCGGGCCCTGAACCTCATGGTCGACTTCTCCGACGCCCCCGGCGAGGGAAGCGCGCTCGACCGCCTCGCGGAGTTCTTCCCGCAGACATCGGACTGGTTCCGCACCAGCTCCTACGGACGTCTCGACTACCGCCCCGAGTCCCCCATATCGAACTGGCTGCGGATGCCCAAGAGCTTCAAGCAGTACGGCATAGAGCGCGGCGCCCCCTTCGATCCCGGCTACCGCGAGCTCGTCACGGACATCGTGGCGGCCGCCGACCCGGACGTGGACTTCCGCGAGTACGACCTGGTGAACATCCTCATCACGCCGAACGCGGGCCCTTCCGCGCTCGACACGGTCCTCTCGGTGACCTTCGCGGGCAACACCGAGGCGCCCGTCGCGGACGGCGTCCCGGTCTCCAACGCGTCCTTCGTCTACAGCCGCCAGGACGACGGCTCGGGCAGCTACGGAGAGACCGGCTACCGCGTGCTCCCGCACGAGAACGGCCACGTCTTCGGCCTGCCCGACCTCTACACGCAGGACGGCGGCGGCGCGGTCGGCCACTGGGACATCATGAGCGAGGACTGGGGCGCCAACAACGACCTGCTGGCCTGGCACAAGTGGAAACTGGGCTGGATCGGCGACGACCAGATCAGCTGCGCGTCGAACTCCGGCACCACCGAGCACACGCTGAGCCCGCTGCCGGCGGACGGCGGCACCAAACTGGCCTTCGTGCCGCTGGACTCGACGCACGGGTACGCGGTCGAGGTGCGCACCCGCGGCGGCAACGACGAGGCGATCTGCAAGCCCGGGGTGCTCATCTACCGGGTGGACGCGGAGGTCGACACGGGCCGCGGTCCGATCACCGTCTCCGACTCCACGAAGGACAGCGGCGGCTGCACGCGCCAGCCGAACGTCCACGCGGAGCTCTCCGACGCGACCTACGAGCCCGGCCAGACCTTCACGGACAAGAAGAAGGGCGTACGCATCACGGTGTCCGACATCGACGCGGAGGGCCGGTACCGGGTGCACGTCACGCGGCCGTAAGTCCACGCCGATCAGACGCCGTTGACGGACTTGGCGGAGGCGGACCCGCTTCCGGCGCCGGGCACGGTCTGCTGCACCTGGCGCAGGAAGGCGGCGTTGTCCGGGGTCTTGCGCAGGCGCTCGATCAGCGCCTCCAGGTTGCTCTGCGCGTCCCTGCCGTGCAGGGCGCGCCGCAGCCCGCGTACGGCCGTCAACTCGTCGGCCGGAACCAGGAGTTCATCGCGGCGCGTGCCGGACGGGGTGACGTCGACGGCGGGGAAGACGCGGCGCTCGGCCATGCCGCGGTCGAGGCGGAGCTCCATGTTGCCGGTGCCCTTGAGCTCCTCGAAGTAGTAGTCGTCGGCGCGCGATCCGGTCTCCACGAGCACGGTGGCGAGCATGGTCAGGGACCCGCCCTCCTCCGCGCACCGGGCGGCGCCGAAGAGGCGCTTGGGGCCCTGGATGGCGGCGGCGTCGACACCTCCGGAGAGCGTGCGGCCGCCGCTGGAGGCCGCGTTGTTGTACGCGCGGCAGAGCCGGGTGAGGGAGTCGAAGAGCATGACGACGTCCCTGCCCTCCTCGGTGAGCCGCTTGGCGCGCTCGACGGCGAGTTCGGCGAGGGCGATGTGCTGCTTGGCGGGCCGGTCGAAGGTCGAGGCGAGCACTTCGCCCCGTACGGAACGCTTCATGTCCGTGACTTCCTCGGGCCGTTCGTCGAGCAGCACCACCATGAGGTGCGCCTCGGGGTGGTTCGCGCTGACGGCGGCGGCGATCTGCTGGAGCAGTACGGTCTTGCCGGTGCGGGGCGGCGCGACGATCAGGCCGCGCTGGCCCTTGCCGACAGGGGCGACGAGGTCGATGAGCCGGGTCGCGACGGAGCCGCCACCGCTGCCGGGCGTCTCCAGGCGGAGCCGCTCACGGGGGTGCAGCGGGGTCAGGTCGCCGAACCGGGCGCGCCTGCGCAGGGCTTCGGCGGAGTGGCCGTTGACCCGGTCGACGCCGGTAAGGGTGCGGGCCTTGCCGCGGGCGCCCTCGACGCCGCTGACGCCCTCCACCAGGTCACCGGCGCGCAGACCGAGCCGGCGGATGAGCGCGGAGGGGACGGCCACGTCGTTCGGGGTGGGGAGGCAATCGCCGGTACGGAGATGGCCGTTGGCGTTGTGGCTCACGTCGAGGATGCCGGAGACGGCGACGACGGGGGCCTCGGTGGCCGCTGGAGCGGCCGTGGTGTTGGTCTTGTGGTTACGGGTGATGGTTGCGGTACTCATGATGGGGTCCTTTCGCAGACATGCGAACGAGAGGCCCGGCGGGACGGTGTGTTCACGTCCCGTGCGTCGGGCGGAGAAATGATCCGCAGCGGACGGCTTCGCGGAAATACGGAAGTGCGGAGCTTCGGTGCTGCGAGGGAGCCTCGACGAGGCGGAAAAGAAGAGAAGATCAGCGAAAGTCACTGATGATCGGCACCGGCGCCGCAGAAGGCGGCGTACACACGTGCTGTTCGCAAGGTAGCACAGCTCACGGACGGTCGAGAGTGACCTGCGTCACTATGGCCGCACCCGGCCCGGCACCCCGACCCACATGACGGGCCCCTCGGCTATGTGGGCCCCACACATGGGAACCCCACCCGGCACACCCTTACGTTTCCGGCCATGACGAGCCCCACTCCCAGCGGTGACGACCCCGCAGGCCCCGACCTCACCGGCCCCGCAGGCCCCGGCCTGACCGGCCGCACCGCCCTGGTCACCGGCGGCGCGAGCGGCATCGGCCGGGCGTGCGCGGTGGCCCTGGCGGGCGCCGGCGCCTTCGTCCACGTCGTGGATCTGCACGCCGACGCGGCCAAGGACGTAGCGGACGGCATCGACGGCGAGGCCCACGCCGTGGACCTCGCCGATCCGGCCGCGGTGGACACCCTGCCCACCCGTGTCGACATCCTCGTCAACAGCGCCGGGCTCCAACACGTCGCCGCCATCGAGGAGTTCCCCCCGGAGCGGTTCGACCTCATCCAGAAGGTCATGGTCACCGCGCCGTTCCTCCTGCTGCGCCGGACGCTGCCCCACATGTACGCCGAAGGCTGGGGCCGCGTCGTGAACATCTCCAGCGTGCACGGCCTGCGCGCCAGCCCCTTCAAGTCGGCCTACGTGGCCGCCAAGCACGCTCTTGAGGGCCTGAGCAAGGTCACCGCCCTGGAAGGCGCGTCCCACGGCGTCACCAGCAACTGCCTCTCCCCCGGCTACACCCGCACCCCCCTCGTCGAGGACCAGATCAGCGCCCAGGCCACCGCCCACGGCATCGCCCCCGAGCAGGTCCTCACCGACGTACTGCTGCGGCGTTCCGCGGTCAAGCGCCTGATCGAGCCCGAGGAGATCGCCGCCGCGGCGCTCTGGCTCTGCGGCCCGAACAGCGGCTTCGTCACCGGAGCCTCACTGCCCCTGGACGGCGGCTGGACCGCCGCCTGACCCCCGCTCCCCCCTCTCATCCCCCGCTCCCCTGCCGCCCCCCCTCCCCTATCGCACACCCCGTCCCCATCGAGAAACGGATCACGCCATGGCAGCCGCAACGCCGCGCGCCGCGGGCAAGACCCCGGGCAAGCCAGGTATCGCCCGCATCATCAGCGCCAGCCTCATCGGCACCACCATCGAGTGGTACGACTTCTTCCTCTACGGTTCGGCCGCCGCGCTCGTCTTCAACACCCTCTTCTTCCCCGACAGCGACCCCCTGGTCGGCACCCTGCTTTCCTTCCTCACGTACGCGGTCGGCTTCGCGGCCCGGCCCCTCGGCGGCGTCGTCTTCGGCCACTTCGGCGACAAGATCGGCCGTAAGAAGCTGCTGGTCCTGAGCCTGATGATGATGGGCGGCGCCACCTTCGCGATGGGCCTGCTGCCGACCCACTCCACCCTCGGCGTCGGCGCCCCGATCCTGCTCACCCTGCTGCGCCTGATCCAGGGCTTCGCGCTCGGCGGCGAGTGGGGCGGTGCCGTCCTGATCGTCTCCGAGCACGGCGACGACAAGAACCGCGGCTTCTGGGCCTCCTGGCCGCAGGCGGGCGCCCCCGGCGGCAACCTCCTCGCCACCGGCGTCCTCGCGCTCCTCGCCGCCGTCCAGTCCGACGAGGCGTTCCTCGCCTGGGGCTGGCGCATCCCGTTCCTGCTCTCCGGCGTGCTCGTGATCATCGGCCTGTGGATACGGGTCTCGGTATCGGAGTCCCCGCTCTTCCTGGAGGCGCAGGCGCGCGCGGAGGCGGAGGCCGCCCGGGCGGGTGCGGCGGGCAAGCAGGACGCCCCGGTCGTCGAGGTCTTCCGGCGCAACTGGCGCGGCGTCCTCACCGCGATCGGCACCCGGCTCGGCGAGAACGTCTCGTACTACATCCTCACGGCCTTCGTCCTGGTCTACGTCACCGTGCACCTGGAACTGCCCAAGAGCACCGCTCTGAACGCCGTGCTCATCGGCTCCGCCGTGCACTTCGTGACGATCCCGCTGTGGGGCGCGCTCTCGGACCGCATCGGCCGCAGGCCCGTCACCCTCATCGGCTCGGTCGGCATGGCGGCGTGGGCGTTCGCGTTCTTCGCGCTCGTCGACAGCGAGTCCTTCACCGTGATCACCCTCGCGGTCACCGTCGGGCTGCTCTTCCACGGCGCGATGTACGGGCCGCAGGCCGCCTTCATCTCCGAGATGTTCGACACGAAGGTCCGCTACTCCGGTGCCTCGATGGGCTCGCAGCTCGCGTCCATCATCGGCGGCGCGCTCGCCCCGATCATCGCGGTCGAGCTCCTGAAGGACTTCGAGTCCGCGACGCCGGTGGCCCTCTACGTCTGCGTGACCGTGGTGATCACGACGCTCACCGTGCTCGTCGCGAAGGAGACGCGGGGTCGCTCGCTCGCGCAGGAGGAGCACTCCGCCGCCGGGGATTCCTCGACGCCCACCAGCGCCTCGGCGACAATCTCCACCTGAACCGCACCAGCAGCACGCGTACCCCGCTCCCGGAGGCGACCGTCGTATGTCCAGCTCCTCAGACGCCGCCCACCGGGAGCGGGCGTGTTCGGTGACCGCGCTGCGCGAGCTGCTCGACCTGCTTGCCGGGGACGCGCCCGCCGAGCAGTTCGCCCGCCCTGCCGCGGCGGCGCGCGCGGCGGGGGCGAGCGGCGCCGAGCTCACCGCGATCGACGAGGCCACGCAGACCGCCCTGCGCGTGCGCCGCACCCTCAACCAGCACCAGCGGCGGGAGGCCGAGCTCACCGCCCTCTTCGACACCGCGGGCGACCTCGCGGCGCTGCGTGACCTGGACGCGGTGCTCCGGGCCATCGTGCACCGGGCCAAGCTGCTGCTGCGTACGGACGTCGCGTACCTCTCCCTGAACGATCCGGCCGGGGGCGACACGTACATGCGCGTGACGGACGGCTCGGTCTCCGCCGCGTTCCAGAACCTGCGGCTCGGCATGGGCGAGGGGCTCGGCGGCCTCGTCGCCCAGACCGCCCGTCCGTACGCCACCGGGGACTACGAGGTCGACCCCCGTTTCCAGCACACCACCCCCATCGACAGCGCCGTACTGGAGGAGGGCCTGCACGCCATCCTCGGCGTACCGCTGCGACAGGGCACCCACGTCATCGGGGTCCTGTACGCCGCCGACCGCACCGCCCGCACGTTCACGCCCGACGAGGGCGCGCTGCTGTCCTCGCTCGCCGACCACGCGGCGATAGCCATCGACAGCGCACGCCGGATGGAGGAGACCAGGGCCGCGCTCGTCGACCTGAACGCGGCCTCACAGACGATCCGCGCACACAGCGAGGCACTGCGCAGGGCCGAGGACGCACACGACCGCCTGACCGATCTCGTCCTGCGCGGCGGAGACTTCACGGAGGTCGCCACCGCGATCGGCGCGCTTCTGCGGGGCGGCACTCTGATCCACGACGCGGACGGCACGGAGTTGGCGCGGGTGGATGCGGGCCCCCGTACGGCCAACGGCGACCCCCGTACCCCACCCCCCGCCAAAGCCGTCGCCGCATCCCGCGCCAGCGGGCGGGCCGTTCCCCTCGACGGGACCTGGGTGTGCGCGGTCCTCGCGGGCGCGGAACTCCTCGGCAGCATCGCGCTCACCGGCCGCCCCGACCTGGGCGAGGCCGACCGCCGCCTCTTCGAGCGCGCCGGGGTCGTCACCGCGCTGCTCCTGCTCCTGCGCCGCTCGGCCGCCGAGGCGGAGGACCGCGTACGCGGCGAACTCCTGGGCGACCTGCTGTCCCTCTCCGGCTCCCCGGGCCGCCTCACCGCCAGGGCCCGCCGCCTGGACGTGGACCTGGCGCTCCCGCACTCGGTGTTCGTCACGCACAGCGAGGCGGCGTCCCGCCGGCTGCTGCTCTCCTCCGCGGCCCGCGCCGCCCGCGCCCACCACGGCCTGTCCGGTCTGCACCACGACCACGTGGTCCTGGTGACCCCGGCCGACGACACCGGCGCCAGGGCCCGCGCACTGGCCACCGAGCTCACGCAGGCCACCGGCGCCCCGGTCACGGTGGGCGCCGCGGGCCCCGCCACCGGCCCCGAAGCCCTCTCGCAGGCGCACGCCGAGGCACTGCGCTGCCTGTCCGCCCTGCGCGCGCTCGGCCACACCGGCCAGGGCGCGGACCTGCCCGACCTCGGCTTCCTCGGCGTACTCCTCGGCGACGACACGAACCTCGACTCGTACGTACGCCGCACGCTTGGCCCGGTCCTGGACTACGACACCAAGCGCGGCACCGAACTCATCCACACCCTGCGGGCCTACTTCGCCTGCGGAATGAGCCAGTCCAAGGCGAAGGACTCCCTCCACGTCCACGTGAACACGGTGGTCCAACGCCTGGACCGCATCGGCCACTTGCTGGGCCCCGACTGGCAGTCCCCGGAGCGTTCCCTGGAAATCCAGCTGGCCCTGCGCCTGCACGCCTACACGTGGACGACGGGGACGCCGTAGCCCGGTGGCCCGGTGGCAACCATTCCGCCCCACGGTGGCGACTGCCCTGCGCAACGCACACCGACTATCGCTATCGCCAGGGCGGATGAGGCACATGTCAGAGAGCTCAGAGGTCAAGCAGCACGAGCGCGGGACGGCCCGGCACCGCAAGCGGCGCCTGAGGGTCGGCGTCCCTGTCGCGATGGCGGCAGCGGCGGGCCTGACGTACGGCACGGCTTTCGGGATCTTCGGCGAGGAGACGCAGCCGAGGGCCGCGGCGGCAACCCTGTCGCAGGACGTCGCCGACGGCTTCGCATCGGTCGACGCGCTGGGCCAGAACGGAACGTACGGCGGCCGCGACGGAAAGACCGTCACCGTCAAAACCCTCGCCGACCTGGAGAAATACGCGACGGCCGCCGACCCGTACGTCATCGTGGTCGCCGCGACGATCACGATGGACCCCAAGGGCAAGGAGATCAAGGTCGCCTCGGACAAGACGATCGTGGGCTCCGGTACGTCGGGCCAGATCGTCGGGGGCGGCTTCTTCCTGGGCCAGGGCGTGCACAACGTAATCATCCGGAACCTCACGATCCGGGACTCGTACGCGGGCACGTGGAACGACAAGGAGCACGACTTCGACGCCGTACAGATGGACGGCGCACACCACGTCTGGATCGATCACAACGACCTGCGGCACATGGCGGACGGCCTGATCGACAGCCGCAAGGACACCACGTACCTGACGGTGTCCTGGAACAAGCTGAGCGACAACAACAAGACCTTCGGCATCGGCTGGACCGAGAACACGACGGCCGACATCACGATCCACCACAACTGGTTCCGCGAGACGGAGCAGCGCAACCCGTCCACGGACAACGTGGCGCACGCGCACCTCTACAACAACTACTTGCAGGACGTGGCGGGCACCGAGATCAAATCCTCGTACGGAAACTACGCACGGGGGAACACGAAGATGGTCCTGGAGAACAGCTACTTCGAGGGCATGCGCAACCCGGTCACCAAGGACAGCACGGCCTCGATCGTGCAACGGGGCAACGTCTTCGCCGGAACGAGCGGCCGCAACGAAAGCGGCGGCACGGCGTTCGACCCGAAGAGCTTCTACGGCTACACGCTCGACAAGGCGGCGGACGTCCCGTCGAAGGTGAAGGCGGGCGCGGGCCCACGCACGACGACGCCCGCGGCCGCCGGGACCACCGCGGCTGCTGCGGCTGCCGCGGCCTCCACCCTCACGGTGGGAAAGAACGGCAACGCCCAGTACAAGACAGTCCAATCCGCGATAAACGCGGTCCCGGCGAACAACCCCTCACGGGTCACCGTCTCCATCGCACCGGGCACGTACCGCGAGACGGTGAAGATCCCGTCGACGAAACCCCACATCACGCTCCAGGGCACGGGCGGCAGCCGCAAGGACACGGTCATCGTGTACGACAACGCGGCGGGCACCCCGAAGCCGGACGGCTCGGGCACGTACGGCACCTCGGGCAGCGCGACGGTGGCGGCGGAGGCGGACGACTTCCAGGCCCGCAACCTCACCATCTCGAACGACTTCGACGAGAAGGCGAACCAGAACCTGTCGGGCCACCAGGCGGTGGCGCTGCGCACGGCGGCGGACAAGATGTTCCTGGACGGCGTGATCGTGGAGGGCGACCAGGACACGCTGCTGCTGGACACGGCGTCGAAGACCAAACTGGGCCGCGCCTACATCCGCGACTCCTCCATCATCGGCAACACGGACTTCATCTTCGGCCGGGCGACGGCGGTGGTGGACCGCTCGGTGATCACCCTCAAGAAGCGCTGGGACGGCACCTCACAGGGCTACGTCACCGCGCCGAGCACCGCGCCGGACCGCAAGGGCTTCTTGATCACGAACTCCACGGTCAACGGCGACGTATCGGCGCGCAGCTTCTACCTGGGCCGCAACTGGCACGCGGGCGGCGACGCGACCCTGGACCCGCAGACGACGGTCCGCAACACATCCCTGAGCGGAGCCATCAAGACCACTCCCTGGACGGACATGGGCGGCTTCCCCTGGAAGGACGACCGTTTCGCGGAGTACAAGAACACGGGCACGGGCGCGGGCCCGGCAAGCACCGACCGCCCACACCTGACGGACGCACAGGCAGCGACCCAGGAGCCCACCCCCTGGCTGGACAACTGGACCCCGACCCCCTGACCAGCACGCCCCCGGCCGAACACCACCCCGCCGCCCCCATCCGCTACCCTGTCTGAAACCGCCACCCAAGGGTGACGGCCCAGCCAGCCCCGCCTTCGTAGCTCAGGGGATAGAGCACCGCTCTCCTAAAGCGGGTGTCGCAGGTTCGAATCCTGCCGGGGGCACCAGGTCGAAGGGGCCCATCTCCGGAAATTTCGGAGGTGGGCCCCTTTCCCACGTCAGGCGAGCAACCGCCCCTAGATCATGCGAGCGGTACTGGAAGTTCCCGGAGCTGGCCGAGTTGCGGTTCGTTTCTCCGCTCTGTTGCGGCACCCCGGAAGACGCACTCCTGACCACGCTTCAGTGGGCGTGGAAGGTCGCGACGCCCTGGAGCCTCAGCGGGCCGGAGCATGGCGTAGTCCTCGGTTACGCGCGGGGCAGGCGCAGGCTGAAGGTGGGGGTTTCCCCGGGGCCGGGCTCGTACCAGGCGTCGCCGCCGCTGGAGCGGGCGAGGTTGCGGGCGATCCACAGGCCCAGGCCCGTGCTGGGCTTCTGGTGGTCCCTGCCGTGGATGCGGCTCGCGGGGGTGAAGCGTTCGAAGAGGTGCGGGACGACGTCGGGGGGTACGCCCGGGCCGTTGTCCCGGACGCTGATGTCGACGTGGTCCGGTGACTCGGTGACGTGGACGCTGATCGGCGGGCTGCCGTGGGCGGAAGCGTTCTCCAGGTAGTTGACCAGCATCTCCCAGAAGTCGCCGCGGTCCACGTACACCGTTACGCCCGGCTCGCAGACCACGTCGATCCGGGGC
Organism: Streptomyces sp. NPDC046925; assembly: GCF_040644915.1. Taxonomy (NCBI): domain Bacteria; kingdom Bacillati; phylum Actinomycetota; class Actinomycetes; order Kitasatosporales; family Streptomycetaceae; genus Streptomyces; species Streptomyces sp. NPDC046925. The sequence goes on from NZ_JBEYWZ010000007.1 coordinate 137,560, forward strand.
CCGCCCTCGTCGCGCGCGGCGATCTGTTCGAGGATGAATTCCAGGACGGGAACGGGCTGCGGGACGGGGTGCATGGCATGCGCGTCGATCCGCGCCGCGGTCAAGTGCCTGCGTACGAGCGTCTGTAGTCGGCTGGTTCGTTCGACTATTCGGTCGGCGAGGTCCGTCCGCTGTTCGTCGGTCAGTCGCGCGCTCGCGTCCCGCAGCGTGTGCGCGAGCACGTTGATCGTGGCGAGCGGATTGCGCAGCTCGTGCGCCGTGACGGCGATCACGATGCCCTGCTGCTCCAGGGCCTCCTCCAGCGCGCGCTGCGTCCGGCGCCGCTCGGTGACGTCCCGCAGCGTCGCGATGTGCAGGCGCTCACCGGACGCCCGGGTCGCCGTGACCCGCATCTCCACCACGCGTCCCGATGCCGACGGCAGGACCAGGTCGATCTCCGTCGCACCCCTGGCCGTGACGGGGAACCCGAAAGGGAGGCCGAGGAGTTCCTCCGCAGGGCGGCCGAACAGTACGGCGGCGGCCGGATTGCACAGCCGGATGGTCCCCTCGCCGTCGACCACGACGATCCCGTCGGGTGCCTCCGCCAGGGCCGTCTCGATCGGACGGCCGTACGGCTCGGCGTGCGGCGGGGAAGGCCCCGGGGCCGCGTCCTTTGGTCCGTCCTCGGGGCGTTCCCCCATCGGCCGCCCGTCGTCAGCCATCGGAATCCGCGCCGGGCTTCCGTGAGTTCCACAGGTTCTGGGGCGCATCGCCGGTCGCGGGGTTGTCGTGCGGCAGACCGCCGGTCACCGGATAGGGCGTGCTCAGGACGTTGGACAGGCCGCGCATCGGTTCGCCGATGTGCATGCCGGAGTCGTCGATCTCGAACTGCCGGATGCTGTGGTCGTGGGCGGAACCTCGGGACTGGAGGACGGCGATGCCGCGCTGGATCTCGCCGCGGGCCTCGACGTAACGCAGCAGGATGGTGACGTCGGTCAGGCTGGCGACCTCCATGGCGATGGCGGGCGTGACGGTGGGTGTGACCCGGCCCGTGGGAGCCGAGGTGAGCAGCGTCGTGATCTCGTTGTGCCGCAGGACCGCGCCCAGGGCGATGACGAAGTCGAGCAGCGCCCGTGAGCTGACGATCCGTTCGAGCGCGGACAGCGTGTCGATGGCCACGCGGGTGGGGTGGAACTCCTCGATGACGCGCCTGATCCGCAGGAAGTGCTCCTCCGGCGAGGCCACTTCGGGGTATTCGGACACCACGTGCAGGAGGCCCGAGGATTCCATGGCCTCCAGGTCGAGGCCCCAGCTCGCGGCGTTGCGGCCGAGCTGCTCATGGGTCTCGTCGAAGGTCTGGAGCAGACAGCGCTCACCGGCTTCGACGGCCGCGGCGGCGAAGAACAGGCTCGTCAGGGTCTTGCCGGTGCCGGTGGGGCCGGTGAGCAGCACGATCGCGTCCCGGAAGAAACCGCCGCCGCACATGGCGTCAAGACCCTCGTTGCCGGAAGAGACGCGATCGGTCGACGCGCGGTCGCGTGGCCGCAGGAAGGCGAGCGGCATGATCACGATCCCCTCCCGGGGGCCGATGGTGAACAGCCACTCGCCGGTACGGTGATTGGTGCCGCGGAACTTGACGATCTCGATGGTCCGCCGGCGCCGCTCCTGCCGCAGCACGTTCCGCAGGATGATCACGTTGTCCAGGACGAACTCCTCGACACCGAAGCGGGACACGCCGTCGTACTCCTCGGGCCGCTCCGCGGTGACCACGGTGGTCGTACCGAGCAGATTCAGTGCCGAGACGATCCGGTACAGCTCGTGGCGGATGACTCCGACGTTGTTCAAGTTCGTGAGCACGGCGCCGATCGAGTCGAGCGCGACGCGCCGGGCGCCGATCCTGCGGACCGCGTGCCCGATCCGTGCCGTCAACGCGCCCAGGTCGTACGCGCCGATCGTCGGCGCCTCGTGGCTCATGTCCGCCGAGGCGTCGACGAAAGCCCACTTGCCCGCCGCCTCCCACTCCTTGATCGGGAAGCCCAGCGAGGCGATGTTGGTCCGGATGTCCGCGGGGGCCTCCTCGAAGGTGACGAACACCCCCGGCTCGTCGAGGGTCTGCACGCCCCGCGCCAGGAACTCCATGGCGAACAGCGTCTTGCCGCTGCCCGTCGTCCCGGTCACCAGGGTGGAGCGCTTGGCGGGCAGCCCGCCCAGCGCGATCTGGTCGAAGCCGTTGATCCCGGTGGGGATCCTCTCGATGCCGTCGCTGCCAGTCATCGCCCCTGCCTCTTCTGGGACAGCTCGTCGGAATCCGCCAAACCGAGCGCGAGAGCCGCACGCCGCTGGTCGGAGAGGTCCCCGATGACGCGGCGTTGCGGAAGAGGCGTACGCCTGATGACGGTCGGGGTCGCCAGGATGTGGTGCTCCTCGGCCAGTTCGGGCTGCTCGATGACGTCGATCACGTCGAGCTCGTACATGTCCACGAGCCGGGAGTCGCACAGCGTCCGCAGGTTCGACTGCGCGGCATCGGAGCGTTCCGTCGCTCCGGCCACGAAGAGGGTGAAGGAGTACGCGACCGGGCCCCCGCTCATCGGAACCCCCTGACCGCACGGGCGCACCACCGGGGCGCCGCGCCGGGCCCGCACCCACCCCACCGTCGCAGTTCGTCGGCGCTGCACATCGCGAAACCTCCGCAATATGGCTCTTCGCTCCCAATGTACGCAAACGACAGGGTGCTTGCCCAGACTCCTTCCGGTCACGGCTTGCGGTGAGCCCCCCCTGCCGGACCCCCTCCCCTGGCGCCCCCCCTTGCAGGAACCCCTCCCGCCAGGGCCCTTCCGGCTACGATCGAACGACGGGCGGAGAACACCGTTTCGAGGGCTTCCCGCGAGGTTTTCCCATGATCCAGGTACTCGTCGTCGAGGATCAGCGGACGCTGGCGGACGCGTTGGAGATCGCGATCGGCGCGCAGCCCGATCTGACCTGCGTGGGCGCGGTGGGCTCGGTCGAGGAAGCCGTTCCGATCGTCGCCGCGCGCGGCCCCGACGTGGTTCTGATGGACATCCATCTGCCGGGCGCCGACGGCATCGAGGGCACGCGGCGGATCAGGGCGGACCGGCCGCGCACCCGGGTCCTGCTGCTCACCGCGGACACGTCCCCGCGTCATCTGGTGGCCGCCGCCTCGGTCGGGGCGGCCGGATTCCTCGCCAAGGACACGGCGTTCCCCGCCGTCCTCGAAGCCATCCGCGCTCCCTCCGAGGAACCGATGTTCATGGACCAGTCCACCCTCGGCCTTCTCGTCTCGGCCCTCGGCCCGCGGCCCGACGACCCCGGGCCGCCGCGTGTCCCGAACGGCCGGCGGCGACAGCTCACGGCGCGAGAGCTCGAGGTGCTGCGCCTGATGGGCCAGGGACTCGGCCCGGGGCCGATCGCCGAACGGCTCGTGGTCAGCCCCCACACCGCGCGCGGCCACGTGAAGCGCGTCATGGCGAAACTGGACGCGCACAGCCAGCTGGAGGCCGTCGTCAACGCCGTCCGCTGCGGGCTCCTGCGCATGCCCCGCCGGGAGGACTGAGCGCGGGACTGAGCGCGGGACTGGGCGCAGGACGGGGCACAGGGCGGGGCGCGGAAGTGAGCGCACGCCCACGCACACGGCGGTCTGGCCGGAAACCCCCCATCTGGGCCGCTTCTTCGGCCCACTTGGGGGTCGAGCAGCCGAGCTGTGGGCTCCTACTGTCGAAGGTGTCGGTCGGTGCCTACCCACTACTGCCTCACGCCTGTGGCATCGGCCGACTCACCGGTGCTGATGCCTTGCGTCGCCACAGGCGATACGCCCACACCCGGGCGATCCGCCCACACCCAGGAGTGAGTACGTACATGAAGCGGGAAGAGAAGGTCGCTCGCACCTTTGTGGAACTCGCCGACACACTGGGGGACGACTTCGCCGCCGCCGACTTCCTGCAGCAGTTGACCGACCGCTGCCGTGACATCCTCGACGTCGCCGACGCCGCGGTCCTGCTGGCCTGCCCCGGGCAACAACTGCACGTCCCCGCCCCATGCGACCCGGACCCCGCCCTGAGCCGCCTCCTGGAGCTGGCCCTGCGAGAGGGCCCCGCCTTCGCCGCCTACAGCACCGGCCTCAGCGTGGTGCCCGGCACCATCGCGCACGCTCCCCGCGGGTGGGCCGGCTTCGCCGCGAGGGCCCGTGAGGCCGGATACACCCACGCGTGCGCCCTGCCCCTGTCGCTCCGCCAGAAGACCATCGGCAGTCTGCTCCTCCTGAGCACCACGAGGAAGCCGCTGCCACCCGAGGACCTCGTCCTGGCCCGCTCCTTCGCCGCGAGCGCCACCATGGGACTGCTGAGCGCCCGCGTCCTACGGGAGTCCAGGACCGTCAACCAACAGCTCCGCACCGCCCTGCACAGCCGTATCGTCATCGAACAGGCCAAGGGCTTCCTCGCCGCCCGGCGGAACACGTCCCTGGACCACGCCTTCGCCGCCATGCGCGGCTTCGCGCGGTCCCGCCAACTGCGCCTCTCCGCGGTCGCCCAGCACGTGCTGGCCAGCGGCATCCTGCCGGAACGCACACCCGCGACCGCGCCCGTGCCCGCGACCACACCCGCGACCTCCTCCACCTCCTCCGCCTCCTCCCGGCGCCGCCGCCCCCTGTAAGCAGGAGTGCTGCCCGGCGCGCCCGCGCACCGCTGTGGCGTTGGCGGATTCAACCTGTGTCGAGTGCCTTGCCCCGGGAACACGTGAAGTGGTGAGGCAATGAGGTTGCTGAGGCGATGAGGTTGACGAGGCAATGGACTCCCATGGAGGTCGGGGCACTCCCGCATGTATTCGGCCCCATGGTTGAGGCGGGCCGGCCGCGGCCAAGGGGAGCCGCCGCGGCCGGACCCTGCTCGCCGAAAGCCTTGTCAGCCTCGCTTGCCCGTCTCGTCACGACGCCCTGACCAGCACGGATTCCTTGTTACGCCCCCCTAATACGTCCCCGGCCAACCCCCCGCACCCACCGCCCCCTCTCCCCCGGCATGGGGACACACTCTCTGGGGAAGCCGGTGCACGGGCCCAAACGCCCCCGCCCCCGCCCCCGCGCCCGCAAGCCAAGCCGCCGCCTCATCGACTACCCCCGCCGCGGCAGACACGGCCTCCGCCGCTGGCTGCCGTCCTGGCGGCAGTGGGCCGGCTCCCTCGGCCTCGGCGTCTGCGGCACCGGCTGTCTCTTCGCCGTCGTGTACGTATCCGTCGACATCCCCGACGAGAACGCGGCGGCCCGGCGCGAGGCCAACGTCTACTACTGGGCCGACGGCACCCAGATGGTCAGCACCGGTGAGGTGAACCGGCAGAACATCAAGCTCTCGGAGATCCCCGACGCCGTCGAGAACGCCGTCATCGCCGCCGAGAACGACACCTTCTACAGCGACTCCGGCGTCTCTCCCAAGGGTCTGGCCCGCGCCGCCGTCAACATGGTCCGCGGCCAGGAGACACAGGGCGGGTCCACCATCACCCAGCAGTACGTGAAGAACACCTACCTCTCCCAGGACCAGACGGTGACCCGGAAGGTCAAGGAGTTCGTCATCGCGCTGAAGGTGGACCAGCGCAAGAGCAAGCAGGAGATTCTGCAGGGCTACCTCAACACCAGCTGGTTCGGGCGCGGCGCCTACGGCATCGAGGCCGCCGCCCACACCTATTACGGAATCCCCGCCAAGGAACTCGACGCCAGTCAGGGCGCCGCCCTCGCCGCCCTGCTCAAGGGAGCCGAGCAGTACGACCCGTCCGCGAGCCGCGCCAACCACCGGCGTTCCGTGGCGCGTTGGAAGTGGATCCTCGACCGGCAGGTCAAGGCCGGGCTCATGAAGCCCGGGACGCGCGCGAAGTTCACGACCTACCCCGAGCCCCACAAGGAGTCGAGGGCCACCAGTCTCGGCGGGCAGACCGGCTATCTCGTCGACGTAGCGAACAAGTACGTCAAGCAGCACACCTCCCTCACCGACAAGGACCTCGCCCTCGGCGGCTACAAGATCCACACCACCTTCGACAAGGACAAGGTGCGGCGGCTCAAGGGCTCGGTCGAGCGCGTGCTCGACCGTGACATCGACCCGAAAAAGCGCGCCGCCGACAAGGGCGTGCAGGTGGGCGCCGCGTCCGTACGACCGTCCGACGGCGCCATCGTCGCCCTGTACGGCGGCGCCGACGCCACCGAGCACTTCACCAACAACGCCGACACCTCCGGCGTCCCCGTCGGCTCCGCCTTCAAGCCCTTCGTCCTGGCCGCCGCCCTCGAACACGGCACCGGTGGCCCGGCGGGGCGCGGCACCCCGTGGCAGGCGGTGTCCGCCGACAGCTTCTACGACGACAGCGGTCGCCTGCTGGTCTCCGCCGTGCCCGCCGGCGGCTCCGGGTCCACCGGCGGCTCCGGGCTGCCCACCGCCCCCGACGGCGAACCCGCCGGAAGGGAAACCGACGACGGACCCGACGACACCCACCCCACCCTGCGCCAGGCCCTGGCGAAGGGCGGCAACGCCACCTACGTACGGCTGGGCAAGGGCGTCGGCTGGGACCGGGTGCGGCGCACCGCCATCGCCTCCGGGCTGCTCGAAGGGAGCATGGCGCGCCTGGAGAAGACCTTTCCGATCGGTACGTCGACCCCCAGCGCGATCCGCATGGCGGGCGCCTACGGCACCTTCGTCAACCGCGGTTTGCAGCACGATCCCTACTCCGTGACCAAGGTCGTCAAGGACGACGTGGCCGTCGACGGTCTCGCGCGGCCCGGTGCGCGGCGCGCGTTCGACCCGGACGTGGCGGACCAGACCGCCGACGCGATGCGGGGCGTCGGCATGGCGTCCGTCGAGCGGCCGGTCGTCGCGGGGCGCACCGGCGACCAGGACCGCCTCCGGTCGGCCTGGTTCACCGCGACCACCGAGGAGTTGTCGACCGCCGTGACGATGTTCAGGACCAGCCCCGACGAACCGCAGCTGCTGCCCATGTCGGGCGTGGGCGGGGCGAAGTCGCAGCACGGGAACGTCTTTCCCGTACGGATCTGGCGGGACTACCTGAAGGGCTCCGGGGACGGCGAATCCCGGTAGCTCATCCTCAGGTATCTTCCGCCGACCGACCGCGGGCTGCCATCGTTCCGATATGTATCCCTATGGGCCACCGCCAGGGCCGCCGCCCCGCATCGACGCGGGGGAACTGCGGCCCCGGCGGCGGTGGTTCGTCGTCGCGGGGCTCATCGCGGCGGTCTGTGTGGGCATCGGCATCGCGAGCTTCGTGATGACGCTGACCTCGACGGTGGACTCCGTCGACGACACGGAAGCGTTCGCGAGCGGGCAGTCCGTCACGCTGCGGATCGGGCCCGAGGACGACGCCGCCATCTACGTACGCAGCCCGTTCCTCGCCAGCGCGCACTGCGAGGTGGTCTCCGGGCCCACCGGCTCCGTGCCCCGCGTGACCACGCCCGACAGCACCTTCACCGTGACCAAGGGCAGCGTCGAGTGGCAGCGGGTGTTCGTGCTCAAGGCGGACACCGCCGGGGACTACGGCGTGCGGTGCGAGGACCCGCGCGGCGCCCTCACCTTCGCGCCCGGCGACGACGCCGACTTGGCCTCCTTCGTCGGCGGGATAGTCGTGACCGTGGTCGTGCCGCTCCTCGGTCTCCTCGCGGGCGCGGGCATCGCGATCATCGTGGGGGTACGGCGCGGGAGGCACCGGCGGTGGCTGGAGGCGCAGGCGTACTACGGCGGCCGGGTCGCACCACCCGGCACGGATGCGCCACCCGGCACCGGTTGACCTTCCCCCTGGGGCAGAGCCCATCGTCCTGCGTGCCGGGCCAAGGGGCCCGGTGACGGAGGATGCCCCCATGGACGTGCACGCACCGCAGGACCGCCAGGCGGACGGCGAACCGCTGCTCACCATCGGCCAGTTCGCCGCCAGGGCCCGGCTCTCGCCCAAGGCCCTGCGCCTGTACGACCGTCTGGGCCTGCTGACCCCCGCGTACGTCGACGGGGCCACCGGCTACCGCCACTACCGCGCGGCCCAGGTGGAGGACGCCCGCACCGTCGTCCTGCTGCGCCGTCTCGGCATGCCGCTCGCGGACATCGCCGCGACGGTACGGCTCGACGGCGAGGGGGCGGGGCAGGCGGTCGCCGCGTACTGGGCGGGCGTCGAGGAGCGGCATGCGGAGCAGCGCACGCTCGTGGGGTACCTCCGTGGACGACTGTCCGGAAGAGGTAGTGAGATGCACGGGAAAGACTTCGAGATCAAGACGGTCGACGTGCCGGAGCAGTACGTGATCTGCGAGAGCAGGCACCTGCTCGCCGAGGAGTTGCCGGTGTGGATCGGCGCGTCGACACTGCGCCTGGAGGAGGCGGCCGAGAGGGAGTGCGGCGGCATCGCGGCACCGTCGTTCGTCGTCTACCACTCCGAGGTGACCCAGGACAGCGACGGCCCGGCGGAGGCCTGCGTCCCGGTCAGGGACGCGGAGGCGGCGCGCGCGTGGGCCCAGCGGGCGGGCCGGGAGCGGGGCACGGGCTTCCGCGTCGAACCCGCCCACCGACTCGCCTACACCCGCATCACCAAGGCCCAGGTCTCCTATCCGCAGATCATCGGCGCGTTCGAGGCGGTGGAGGCGTGGGTGGCCCGCGAAGGACTGCGGGTCGCGGGCGCGTGCCGCGAAATCTATTTCGTGGAATGGGACTCGGCAGGCCCCCAGGACCCGGTATGCGACGTGGCATTCCCGGTGACTCCGACTACGGGGACGGCGTGAGCAGATAGCCGCGCCGGCCCATAGTGGTGTGCGGGCAGGGATGGCTCCCTGCCCGCATCCTCTAGCGCAGGCTTTCGCGTAGTTCCTCTGGGCAGGCCGTGCCGCGTGGGAGTTGGTAGGGGGCGCCGAGGCGGTAGACGCCGGGGCCGGGGGCGATGAGTTCGGTCCACTTGTCGCCCTCGGCGTCCTCCGCGGCCTCCATCAGGCAGCCGTTGACGTTGTCGAACTTCTTGGGGGCGTTCTCGTCGAGCTCCCGCTGCCGCTCGGACGCCTTGGTCTCCTTCGGCGCCTCCAGGCCCTTGCCCTCGGCGTCGACGATGCTGAGCCACGGCGAGTACGGGACGCGGATCAGGACGCGGCCCGCCTTCTTCACCTCGATCGTCATCCCGCCCGCCTCGGCACGGTCGACGACCGCGGGCGGATCGGCCAGCGGCGTCGGGTCGGTGACCTCGTACAGCTGCCAGTTGTCGTCCACCCACACCTGCTTCAGATACGGCAGGCCCCGCTCGACGAGGGCGGCCTCGCGCTTGCCGCCGTCACCGTCGGGCTCCCCGTTGGGCACCACGACGAAATGCACGGACCAGCGCTGAAGCCACTCGTGGTAGTTCGCGGAGTTGAGGGTGTCGTCGTAGAAGAGGGGGTTGCGCTCCATGTCCGCCTGGCGGTTCCAGCCGCGGGCGAGGTTCACGTACGGGGAGAGCGCGGACGCCTCGCGGTGACTGCGCGCGGGGACGACCTCGACGCGCCCCTTCTCCGCGCCGACCTCCTGAAGCTCGTTGACGAGCGGCGCGAGCTCACGCGTCCAGGAGGCGACGGGCGTGGTGTGCACCGCGTCGTCGCCCGCCTTGTACCCGACCCAGCCGACGAAACCGGCCAGCGCCACGACGATCACGTACCACTTGCGGGTCTTCCGTACGGCGAACGGCAGAGCCGCGAGCAGCGCGACGGCCGAGAAGGACATCGCGAGGCGGGTGATGTTGGAGCCGATCTGCGAGTTGATCAGCCAGACACCGAGCACGAAGCCCGCGTACACGACCGTCGTGATCCGTACGGTCTTCCACTCCTTCGGTACGGCGAAGAAGACGAACGCGGAGTAGAGCAGCGGCAGCGAAGCCGACCCGAACGACATCGGCTGCGTACCGGAGAAGGGGAAGAGCCACGCGGACAGGCCCACCACGACGGCGGGCGCGAGCCCGAGCGCGTACGCCCCGGGGTAGCGCTTGCTGAGGAACAGGGCGACGGCGACCATGCCCACGAAGAGCCCGGCCACCGGGCTTCCCATGGTGGCGAGCGCGGCGAACGGAGCCGCGACCAGGGCCTTCGCCCACCGCTTGTAGCGCCAGCGGTAGGGCCAGCAGAAGACGGCGGCGACCGCCATGAGCGCGAACATCTGGCCGAGGCCGTAGGTCACGCGGCCCGACACCGCGTTGGCGAACAGCGCGAAGACGCCCGCGAGCGCGGGCCACAGCGGCTGCTTCACCGCGCGGCTGCGGACCAGGATCATCGTGAGCATCGCCGCGGAGATCGTCCCGGCGATCATCATCGTGGTCCGCACACCGAGCACCGACATCAGATACGGCGAGACGACGCTGTACGACACCGGGTGCATCCCGCCGTACCAGGCGAGGTTGTACGCGGAGTCGGGGTGCCGTCCGACGAACTCGGCCCAGGCGTCCTGCGCGGCGAGGTCTCCGCCGCTGTTGGCGAAGATGAAGAACCACAGGATGTGCAGGACGGCCGCGGTGACGGTCGCGACGGTCACGGGATGCCGGGTCACGGGGTGGCTCAGGAAGCGCTTCCAGCCGGGCATTTCTCCGGGCGCGGCGGGCTCGGCGCCGCGCTGGGCGGGCAGCTTTATTCGCGCCCCGGTGCGGGTGCCGCCACCGGTGCCGGAATCAGGATCGGCGTCGTCGGCTCGCGTCGGCTCCGCTGTGGCCACTTGCGGCACTCCCCGTGTCGTTCTGTCCGTCCGGGGGGCCTTGGCAGGGGGTCCGTCCCGGAACACCCCGTCACTCAGCCCCGGCGTACTCCCCCCGAGCTTGTGACGCTAGCACGCAGCGCGCGGAGGGTGCCGGGGGGCGGTGGCTCCCTCTTCGCGGGACCGGGGCTCACTCTGCGGGACCGGGGCTCCCTCTGTGCGGGACCGGCCCCGGTTCCGCCGGGCCGGTCAAAGCAGGGGCGTGGGCGGTGGCTTGTGCCTCCGCCCACGCCTGCTCGTCAGTGCTGCGTACTGCTACCGCGCGTGCTTCAGCCGACGCGCGTGAGCTTGCTGCCGAAGCCCGGCTCAGCGAGGTCCTTCTGGAGCGCGACGGGCACCTCCACGGCGCCGTCCTTGCCGTCGCCCACGCTCAGGACGCCCACCTTGGTTCCGGCCTTCGCCGAGTGCGGAACCGTTTGCCCGTCCTCGTCGTTCAGCTTCAGCTTCACGGTCAGGCCCGACCAGCCCGCGGCGCTGACGTCCTTGGTGGCGACGACCGGGGTCGTGCCGCCCAGACCGTCGTCGACCTCGCCGACGACATCGCCCTTCTTCACGATCTTCTTGGCCTTGAGCGCGCCCTGGCCCGCCTCGATGAGCTTGCGGGTGACCCCGGTGACCTCGTCGATGTTGGCGGTGCCGTTGTCGCCGTACTGGCCGAGGGCGGCGCCGATGATCGTGCGGGTCTGGCCGCCGACCTTCTGCTCCGCGGCGAAGAGGATGTTGCCGCCCGCCGCGGTGGTGGTGCCGGTCTTGATGCCGATGGCGACCGTCGGGACGAGCCCGAAGAAGTTGTTCTGCTTGTCGCCGTTGAGGTCCTTGTAGCTGGGCTGGCGGGAGATCTCGTTGAAGACCGGGTCCTCCATCGCGGCCCGGCCCAGCTTCACGAGGTCCTCGGCGGTGGAGACGGTCGTCTTGTCCAGGCCGCTCGGGTCCGTGTAGTGGGTGTTCTTCATGCCGAGTTCCTTGGCGGTCTTGTTCATCTTCGCGACGAACTCGTCCTCGGAATTGCTGCCCGTGTCCCAGCGGGCGAGCAGCTTGGCGATGTTGTTCGCGGACGGCAGCATGACCGCCTGGAGCGCCTCGTACTGCCTGATCTTCTGGCCCTCGGAGACCTTGACGACCGACTCGTTCTCCGCCTTACCCGTCTCGTAGTGCTTCTCCGCCGCGGCGTCGACCGGGATGTTCGGGCCGTCCTTGCCCGGCTTCAGCGGGTGGTCGCGCAGGACGAGGTAGACCGTCATGACCTTGGCGATGCTCGCGATCGGCACGGGCTTCTGGTCGCCGGACGTGCCGAACGTACCGATGCCGTTGACGTCCATCGCCGCCTGGCCCTCACCGGGCCACGGCATGGACGGCTTCTCGCCCTCGAAGGAGACGGTCTCCTTCGCGGTGAGCGTCAGGGTGGGCGTCGGCAGCGGGCGGATGGCCTGTACGACCGCAAAGACGATCACCAGGAGCAGCACCAGCGGCGTCCACACCTTGACCCGGCGTACGGCGGTGCGGACGCGGGTCTCGGGCGGCGGCGGGGTGTTGGTCAGCTCGGCGAGGAGGTCCAGCGGGGGCCGCGGGGGGAGCGGCTGCTGGGTGGTGCGCTCGGGGCCTGCGTTGCCTTGCGCGGGCTCGGGCGTGGACGCCTTTTCTGGCGTGGGCGCCTTGGACGCGGGTGGTGCCGTGGGCGGGGGGAGTGCGCCGCTGCGGGGTGCGGCGTCGTCGAGCGGCTTGAGCGCGACGAACTTGCTGGTGCGCTCGGCGTCGCCCTCCGGCTTTGCGGTGGGCTTTGCGGTGGGCTTTGCTTCGTCCTTCTCGGCGGCCTTGCTCTCGGTCTTGCCCGCCCCGGCCCCCGCCTTGTGATCGCCGATCTTGAGCATGGTGGTCGGCTGATCGACGCCCTTGCCCTTCGGGGGCAACGCCTTGAAGACGGCGGTGGCTTGATCGACTCCGGTGGCGGGGGGTTGATCGGCGGCGGACTTGTCGTCCACGGCCTTGTCACCGTCGGCGGTGTCCTTGGCGGGGGCGGCCTTGGCGGGGCCGTACTTGGCGGGGGCGTCCTCGCCCTCGGACGCGTCGACCGCGTCGCCGGAGCTGTCCGGGGCGTCGGCGCCACCGGAGGCGCCGCTACCGCCCTTGGAGGAGCCCTCTGCGCCCGCAGCAGTGCCGGCCGGGCTGTCGGCAGCACCCGAGGGACCCGCCGCGCTGTCGGAGCCGTTCGCGGCGTCGGCGGCACCGGCGTCTGCCGCGTCGGCAGCCCCGGAGGAGTCCTCCGCGCCCTTGCCAGCCGGGCTGTCAGCAGCGTCCGCCGCGTCAGCGTCGCCCGAGGGGCCCGCCACGCTGTCGGAGCCGTCCGCGGCGTCGGCGGCAGCGGAGTCGCCGCTACCGGCCTCGGAGGAGCTCTCCGCGCCCGCAGAGCCGCTAGCCGCACTGTCAGCGGCGGCAGCCGCGTCAGCAGCCCCGGAAGGACCGTCCGCGCTCGAAGCCTTGCCAGCCGAGCTGTCAGCCGCGTCGGCACCCCCAGAGGAGCCCTCCGCGCCCGCGCCCTTGCCAGCCGGACCGTCGGCAGCGTCCGCCACGTCGGCGTCGCTCGACGGGCCCGCCACGCTGTCGGAGTCGTCCGAGGCGTCGGCGGCACCGGAGGCACCGCTGCCGTCCCCGGAAGCGCCCTTCGCGCCCGCAGAGCCGCCAGCCGCACTGCCAGCGGCGTCAGCCGCGCCAGCAGCCCCGGAAGGACCCTCTGCGCTCGAAGCCTTGCCAGCCGGGCTGTCAGCCGGGTCCGCCGCGTCGGCGCCCCCGAAGGGACCCTCTGCGCCCGCACCCTTGCCTGCCGAGCTGTCGGCACCGTCCGCCGCGTCAGCGTCGCCCGAGAAGCCCGCCGCGCTGTCGGAGCCGTCCGAGGCGTCAGCTGCACCGGAGTTGCCGCTACCGCCCTCGGAGGAACCCTCCGCGCCCGCAGCCGTGCCAGCCGCACCCTCGGCAGCGTCCGCCGCGTCAGCACTTCCGGAAGCGCCCTCCGCGTCACCCGTCGAAGCCGCAGCCCCGTCGGCAGACGCATCGCCCGAGTCGACGCCAGCCGGGGCCTCCCCCGACGCAGCCGCCTTCCCCGCGCCGGCCGGGGTCCCGCCGGACGCAGCCGACTCCCCCGCATCAGCCGCAGCCGCACCAGTCGCAGCCGCCTTCTCCGCGTCAGCGGGAGTCCCGCCCGACCCAGCCGACTCCCCCGCGCCCTCCGGGGTCTCCTCGTCCGCCGATGCCACCCATGCCGCCACAGCGGCCCGCAGACGCGCGTCGCCGTTCTCCGCGCCCTTGGGGCCGCTCCCGGCGACGTCCTTGGCGCCGCTCCCGGCGGCCTCGGAGTCCCCGGACCCCCGGGAGTCCCCAGACCCCCCGGAGCCCTCAGACCCCGCCGCCGCCGTATCCTTCACCGCCTTCGTCGAGAAGACCGCCGTCGCCTGGTCCTCGCGCGCCGCGGGGACCTCGCGGGCCACCGCGAGGCGCGGGTCGCGTTCCTCCGGTGCCTGCGCCGGAACGGACGGCTCTGACCCAGTCGGATTCCCCGACGACTTCCGCTGCTTCGACCTGTCGGGGGTCTCGCCCGCCACCGATGCCTCCTCGTACGCCATGCCGCTCGCGTTGCCGTTGCGCCAAAACACGGTCGGACCCGCTGTCCGAACCATGTACCAGTGTCCTGTGTGGGGGCTTAACCCCCGTGGTAGACGAGAACGACATACCTACTGGTTCCCGTACTTACCGGTCACGCACTCTCGACAGACCAATGTGAGAGGGGTCACCCTGTCATTCATCCACGCGGGGAGGCATGGATGGGCAGGAGCCGCAGAACAATTCCGGAGGAGCTTCTGCTGCTCGCTTTGGACCCGGCCACGGGTACCACAGCGCAGCCGCAGTCGCTCGACCTCGGTCTGGCCGGAGCACAGCTAGTGGAGCTGGCGCTGGCCGGACGGATAGCCCCAGACGGGGATCGTATCGCCGTGGTGATGCCACGGCCGACCGGAGATCCGACTCTGGACTCCGCACTGGAACTGCTGCGCAGGCGCGGCAGCCCGGTTCGGGCGGTCCACTGGATCGGCGGGCCCCGACTGGGGCTGCGCCAGATTTACCTCGCGCACCTGGAGCGGTGCGGCATGGTGCATGCCGTTTCGGGCCAGATGTGCGGAGTATTGCCGACGACTCGCTACCAAGCGACGGACACGGCAATCAGCCGGGACATCAGGTCACGGCTGGACAGTGCGATCCGCACCGGCGTCCCGCCGGACCCGCGGACCGCGGCGCTCGCCGCGCTCGCTCACGCAGTGGGACTCGGCAAGCACCTCTACCCCGGCAACGAAGGGCGTTCATCGCGCTCCCGTCTCCGGGACCTGATCAGGCACGACCCGATGGGCGGCCTCGTGGCGCACGCCGTAATGGACGTCCAGAACGGCGTGGCCGCTCAGCCGCGCCGCAGTCCGGCCCCAGCGGGTCCGGGCGGGCCGGGCGGACCAGGTGGACCTGGCGGTGGCCGACAGCCGGCCAGGACCGCTCCGGAGCCCGGCGGGGTTCCGATGCAGCCGCGCCGCGGATCCATGGCACGTGCCGTGGCCCACTGAGGCAGGCCGCACCAGCAACGCCGCACCGCAGTAGAAGCAACAACGGCAGTAAAAGACTCACCGCACCACCGGCAACAGCAACGCCGCACCGCAGTCCCCCAGACCCGGTACGGGAGCCGCTGGGCCGCGCGGGGCACCGGCACCGGGACGTCCGGACGACGACACCGGTACCACCGCCCCGCGCGGCCGCACTTCTCGGCGCCCTGCGCCGGGGCCGCACCCTTCACACGAGTCCTCACGTCCGTCTTCGTGTCGCAGTGCGCCGAGCACGTCACGCCGCACTTCACATCCGCTGTTTCCCAGCGGTGCGCGACACGTTGGTGGCACTCTGCTGAACAGCAGATACGCAAAGTAGAGGCATGTAGTCGGAGGTGCACGTCCGTGGCGTCCAACGTCAATCCCACCGTCAGGCGACGCCGGTTGGGCCAGGAGCTCCGCAGGCTCCGTGAGCTCAAGGGCATGACGGCCGAGGAGGTCGCCGAGCGCCTGCTGGTCTCGCAGTCGAAGATCAGCCGCCTCGAGAACGGCCGCCGTTCCATCAGCCAGCGCGATGTCCGCGATCTCTGCGGCGTCTACGAGGTCGAGGACCACCGCATCGTCGACTCCCTCATGCAGATGGCCAAGGACTCCCGCCAGCAGGGCTGGTGGCACTCCTTCGGCGACATCCCGTACAGCGTCTACATCGGTCTGGAGACGGACGCCGCGTCCTTGCGCGTGTACGACCCGCAGGTCGTGCCGGGCCTGCTCCAGACCCGCGCGTACGCGGAAGCCCTCATCACCGGCGCGCTGCCGGAGACCACGCCGACGGACATCGAGAAGCGCGTCCAGGTCCGGGTCCGCCGGCAGGAACGAATCAGCGCCCCGGAGAACCCGCTGCGCCTGTGGACCGTCCTCGACGAGTCCGCGCTGCGCCGCGTGGTCGGCTCCCGGCATCTGATGCGCGACCAGCTGGAGCATCTCGTGGAGCAGTCCCAGCTGCCGCACGTGACGGTCCAGGTGATCCCCTTCGAGATGGGCGCGCACCCCGGCCTCAACGGCCAGTACGCCATTCTCGAATTCCCGGACGCCGCGGATTCCAGCGTGGTCTACATCGAGGGCGTCACGAGCGACCTCTATCTGGAGAAGGCGAACGACGTCCAGCAGTACAGCGTGATGTACGAGCATCTGCGGGCCCAGGCGCTGAACGTGGATCAATCACGCCAACTCATCGCAGACATTGCGAAAGAGTATGCGCGGTAGTGCATACACCACACATCCGACTGCCCTCTGAAAAGAAGCGCCGCACGGTACACCTAAGCCTCGGCGGGGCGGAAGACCCCACTGGAATATGCCATCCGGTCGAGTGAACGCTCCCTTCACTCAGCGATGTTGGCGAGTAGCGTCATTCACGCCATCAAGCAACATCCGTTGGCGCAACCGCTCTTGGCGGTGACCGAACTCAACAACTGGGCAAACCGGAGTAACCATGGCAATTCATCAGGGCGCTACGAATACGTGGGTCAAGTCCTCGTATTCCACCGGAAACGGCGCGTGCGTCGAGGTCAAGTCCCCGCTCACCGCCGCCATTTCGGTGCGGGACTCGAAGGTCACCGAGGGCCCCGTCCTCGCCTTTCCCTCCGCATCGTGGAGCGCGTTCGTCTCCGAGGTCGGCCGGGAGACGTCACACCTCGCCTGAGACATATCCCGTTGCGCTTCAGCACCACAGGATCAGCGAGAGACCGACAACCGCATAAGCAGAACCGATTGAGCCCTCTCGACTGGCCCGCCGTCCCGGCCGAGGGGGCTCGGCCCGTCCCGGAGCCTGCCCGCCCCGGAGCCCGGCACGCCCCGGAGCCTGCCCGTCCCGGGCCTATCGCAGCTGGTCGACGTACAGATCCGTCCCCGGCACCGTGGGGATGAACGGCGCCACCAGCTCCACCCTCCCCAAGCCCGATTCCGCCACCGCCTCCGCCCGCCCGGCGAAGTGCTCCTGCCAGCACTCCCGCGGATCGGTTTGCAGGAACCACAGCAGCGTCAGCCGTGTGTCGACTCCCTCGACCTGCTTCACGTACGTCATGCGGTCCCCCGGCAGCGGAGTCGGCCGGAAGATCGTCACCATCGCGGCGGGAGACCCGGCAAGGGCGCGCGGCAGCTGCTTGGCCCGCAGCCATTCGAGCAGTTCCTCCCGCTGCTCGCCCGAATCGGCGTCCACGACTTCGAGCACCAGGCCCTGGTAGGGGTGGTCGAGCGCGTGGAAGTCACGGGGCCCGGCCGCGCCGTCGCGGTAAACGGTGGCCTCGTGGTCCTGGAAGGCCGTGAACACGTGCGTGCGGTCCTGATAGACGCGGCCGTCGCGGTTCAGGCGCTTGTTGATGCCGACGGTCCACTTCATGTGGTCGTCGTAGCGGCCCTCGGTGACCCAGTACGTGGAGAGGTAGCAGCCCGCGGTCACGGGCTGGGCGACGGCGGACTTCTCGGGTCCGCGCAGGAGTTGGAGCTCGCGGGGCGCGACCCAGCGGCGGCCCGCGTACATCCAGGGCATCGCCATGGCGCCGGCGTAGTAGTGGTCGTCCTCGTACCAGCGGTTGTACGCGTATTCGTGGCCCGGGTGCGGTTCGACCATGGTGATCAGGGCGTGGCCCGGATGCACGCCGTACGGACCGAGGGCGGCCAGCTCGCCGTAGACCTCACTGCGGGTGTCGTCGCGTGCCTTGTCGCGGGTGTCGTCACTCATGCCTCTCCCCTTCCTCCCTCTTCCTTCCTCCGGTGGTCGCCCATACTCTGACGCCCCGTCAGCAAAACTGCCAGAGTCGGGAGGCGCCCCATGCACTCGCTCCTCGAAGGAAAGACCGTCGTCGTCTCGGGAGTCGGTGCCGGGCTCGGCCACCAGGTGGCGGCCGCCGTCGTACGGGACGGGGGGCGTGCCGTCCTCGGGGCGCGTACGGAGGCGAACCTCGCCAAGTCGGCCGCGGAGATCGACCCCGAGGGGACGCGCACGGCCTACCGCCCGACCGACATCACCGACGAGTCGCAGTGCGAGGCACTGGCGGCACTGGCGCGCGAGCGCTTCGGCGGCATCGACGCCGTGGTCCATGTGGCCGCCTGGGACAGCTACTTCGGGGGCGTTCAGGACGCGGACTTCGCTACCTGGCAGCAGGTCATCGACGTCAATCTGCTCGGCACGCTGCGGATGACCAGGGCCTGCCTGCCCGCCCTGAAGGAGCGCGGAGGCTCGGTGGTGTTCATCGGCACGCAGTCGGCCGTCGCGGCGCCCTCGCAGGTGCGGCAGGCTGCGTACGCGGCGTCGAAGGGCGCGCTGACCTCGGCGATGTACTCCCTGGCGCACGAGGTGGGGCCCGACCGGATCCGGGTCAACACGGTCCTGCCCGGCTGGATGTGGGGCCCGCCGGTCGAGGCGTACGTCCAGTTCACCGCGCACACCGAGGGGGTGCCGGAGGACGAGGTGCGGGGCCGCCTCGCCGAGCGGATGGCGCTGCCGGACCTGGCGACGGACGGGGACGTGGCGGACGCGGCGGTGTTCCTGGCCTCGGACCGGGCGCGGGCGATCACGGGGCAGTCGCTCCTGGTGAACGCGGGAGAGCTGATGCGGTAGGGGTTACGCGGACGCGGCGGGCGTCACGCGGCTGAACCGATCACGGCTGTACGGAACTTGGATTCCGTACAGCCGTCTTGCGTGTTTCCGGACCTCTCCGGGCCTCTCCGAACGCCTTCGGTGCGCCCGTAATGAGATCAAGGATGTGAACGCAGGTCAGCAAACAGAACGATTTTACCTGCTCTTGACCTCACGGGCGGTTGTCCGCGACGCACGCCCGAACCCACCATGAGCGGGCACTTCAAGGCCGCCCACGTCCCTTATGACACGAAACTGGCGAAGTGCACGGCATTTCAGCGCAGTTCACAAGGCGGACCCCTGGAGGGGGCACATGAACAGTCTCGACTGGGCCGTGCTCATCGGCTACTTCGGAATCATGGTCGCGATCGGCATCTGGTCGCACAAGCGCGTGGACAACGTCAGCGACTTCTTCACCGCGGGCGGCAAGATGCCCTGGTGGCTCTCCGGCATCTCGCACCACATGTCCGGCTACAGCGCGGTGATGTTCACCGGGTACGCGGGCATCGCGTACACGTACGGCGTCACGTCCTTCATCACCTGGTCGTTCCCGATCGCGCTCGGCATCGCGATCGGCTCGAAGCTCTTCGCGCCCCGCATCAACCGGCTGCGCGGACGGCTGCACGTGGCCTCGCCGCTGGAGTACCTGAAGAACCGCTACAACCTGAAGACCCAGCAGGCGCTCGCCTGGTCCGGAATGCTCCTGAAGATCGTGGACGTGGCCGCCAAGTGGGCCGCCATCTCCACGCTCCTCTCCGTCTTCACCGGCATCTCCATCAACCAGGGCATCCTGATCACCGGCGTGATCACCGCCATCTACTGCACCATCGGCGGTCTGTGGGCCGACGCGCTGACCGAGCTGGGGCAGTTCATCATCCAGCTCCTGGCCGGTGTCGCGATGTTCGTGGCCGTGGTGGCCAAGCTCGGCGACCACGGCGGCTTCTTCGGGGTCTGGGACGAGCCCGAGCTCGCGGGACACGGGAAGCCGCTGGTCGGACCGTACGGAACGGTCTTCCTGCTGGCGTTCCTCTTCATCAAGCTCTTCGAGTACAACGGCGGCATGCTCAACCAGGCCCAGCGCTACATGGCCACGGCGACTCCCCGCGAGGCCGCGCGCTCGGCCAGGCTCTCCGCGGTCCTGTGGCTGGTGTGGCCGGTCGTCCTCTTCTTCCCCATGTGGATGTCACCGCTCCTGGTCGACGCGCAGAAGCCCGACGGCTCCGACTCGTACGCCCTGATGACCGAACAACTCCTGCCGCACGGCCTGCTGGGCCTGGTCATCGTCGGCTTCTTCTCCCACACGATGGCCATGTGCTCCTCGGACGCCAACGCGATCGCCGCGGTGTTCACGCGGGACGTGGCGCCGGTCCTGTCCTCCAAGGCCAAGCGGTGGAACGAGCGCTCGGGCCTGATCGCGGCGCGACTGACCACCGTGATCTTCCTGGGCCTGTCGATGGCGGTGGCCACGCAGGTCAACTCGCCCACGTTCAAGGACATCATCACGGTCGTCATCAAGTGGGTGGCCGGCCTGATGGGTCCGATCGCGATCCCGATGATGCTGGGTCTGCTGCGTACGTTCCGCAAGTCGGGACCGACCGCCGCGCTCACCAGCTGGGCCATGGGTCTGCTCGCCTTCTGGCTGGTGAACTACCCGATCAACTGGGCCGTCGACGGCGGAGTGCCCCTGGAGTACCAGGTCTCCATCCCGCTGGCCGTCTCGCTGGTCCTCTATATCCTGGTCGGCTACGTGAAGCCGGAGGACACCCCGGAGCGGGACGCGATCATCGAGAAGATCAATACGGATGGTGACAGTGGCTCCGCCGGTGGAGCAGTTGTTCCGCCCCGGACAGGGGACGCCGACGACGTGGTGACCCCGCAGGGCCGGTAGCCGTAAATCACCGGCTTCGCCGAGTTCGTCCTCAAACGCCGGACGGGCTGGAAGATCCCCGGCCAGGGGGAGCTTCCGGCCCGTCCTGTGTCGTTGCGGGCTCCTACGCCCGCGGATACCGCGCCAACCACCCCGGCGACGACACCGCCGGACCGTGCAGTGCCGGGCCCTGGGTCATCTCCATGGCGAAGTCGTCCGCCAGTTCCAGGATCGTCGCCCGGCCCTCCAGCTCGGTGAGCCAGCCGGGAGGCAGCGCGGTCTCGCCGTGC
Organism: Streptomyces sp. NPDC046925; assembly: GCF_040644915.1. Taxonomy (NCBI): domain Bacteria; kingdom Bacillati; phylum Actinomycetota; class Actinomycetes; order Kitasatosporales; family Streptomycetaceae; genus Streptomyces; species Streptomyces sp. NPDC046925. The sequence goes on from NZ_JBEYWZ010000007.1 coordinate 158,643, forward strand.
AGTGCGCCGAGCAGCGCCCCGCACAGGCTGCCCGCGGCGGCCGACGCGCCCCCGTGGTTGACGGCCAGGCGCAGCCCGTGGCGGATGTCGTCGCCGACCAGGGCGCAGTACACGGCCCCGGCGAGCACGCCCTCCGCGGAGCCGTCGCCCACCAGCTCCTCCACCCGGGCGGGAGAGGGCATCCCCTGCCGGACCGCTCCGAGCGCGTGCTTCAGGGCGTCCGTGACGGGCTGGTGGCCGGGCCTGGCGGCCAGCAGGGCGAGCGTCCGCTGGATGGCGCCGTCCAGGGACTCCCCGCGGGCGAGCCCGTGCACGAGGACGGTGTGGGCGCCGGACGCCAGATAGGCGACGGGGTGGCCGTGCGTCTGCACCGCGCACTCCACGGCCAGCTGGAGCACCAGCTGCGGCTCCCAGCCGACGAGGAGTCCGAAGGGAGCGGACCGGGTGACGGCCTCGGCCCCCTTCTCCGCCGGGTTCTTGGGGGCTTCGAGCGTCCCCATGTTCTCGTCGCCGAGTCCGAGGAGGCAGGCACGGGCGGGCGAGCGGCGCGAGTAGAGCCACTCCTCGCGGGCCAGCCAGCCGTCTTCCTTGCGCCGCTCGTCGGGGCCCCAGTCGCTCTGGGTGGCCGCCCAGCGCCGGTACGCGCGGTGCAGATCGGTGGGCGGATGCCAGGCGCCGGTGTCGCGGCGCACCTGGGCGCGTATGAGTCCGTCGACGGTGAACAGGGTGAGCTGGGTGGCGGCCGTGACGGCGCCGCGCCTGCCGTGCGCGGGGGCGGGTTCGGTGAGCCCTTCGGCGCCGTGCGCCTCCCGTATCCCGTCGAGGCTCAGCGAGTCGACGGGCGCGCCGAGGGCGTCCCCGACGGCGGCGCCGAGCAGCGTGCCGCGGACCCGGCTGCGGAAGTCCTGCTGCTCGGCGCGGCCCCAGACTCCGGTGGCTGCTGCGGTGCTCATCGCACCTCCCTCCCCTGCTCTCCCCTGCACGTCTGCGCAGCACTGTAATCGACCGGGAACAGTCGGTTCGGTGGCGAAGAGATATCTGAAGAGTCACCCCTCAGATCACTTTTGACCGGCCTTCACCAGGCCTCTTCATCGCCTTTCAGAGGGCCGCGAAATGTCCATGGAATGGCCACATGGGAGACGTGTCCGGTCGTTCCGCCGATACCTGAACTACATCGGCTGAGGCGGGAGTTGTCCCATGGGAAACGGTGACCTCTGTAACGGAAATGTCCGGGCGTCGTAACGATGAACCTGGGGTGTACAACCACTTGCCCAAGGCACCGGTCTCCTCTGGTGTCACAGCAGTTTCCCCACAGGAGGATCAGTGCGCCGTTCACTCATAGCTGCCGTCGCGGTCACCGCGCTCGCCACGCCGTTCGCCCTCGTGGCGACGGCCGGCTCCGCGGCCGCAGCTCCCCGCGCGGCCGCCAAGCCGATCACCGACTTCAACCATGACGGCTACGCCGACCTCGCCGTCTCCGCCCCCCACGGCGCCGTCGACGGCGTGGCCGGAGCGGGCTACATCTCCATCGTGTACGGATCGGCGTCGGGCGCCGACACCGCGCACGCCAAGCAGGTCGACCGCACCACCGACGGTGTACCCGGCGACCCCGAGGAGCGCGGCGGCTTCGGCGCGTCCACCTCGGCCGGTGACTTCGACGGCGACGGATACACCGACCTCGTCGTGAACAACGGCAAGACCGACGCGGTGCTCTGGGGCTCCGCGAACGGCCTGACCAAGGGCAGCGAGCTGCCGGGCGAGTACACCACCGGCGTCGAGGCCGGTGACTTCAACGGCGACGGCAAGGCCGACCTCGTCGTCAACTCCTCGTCCACCCTGGAGGTGCGCTACGGCCCCTTCACCCGCGACGGGAAGCCCGCCTCCACCTCGTCCGTCGAGAACGGCGACGACGGCCCGCAGGACCTCATCGTGGGCGACGTGACCGGTGACGGCGCCGACGACCTGGTCACCAGCCACAGCTTCGAGGAGATGCAGCACTCCTCGCGCCTGTGGAAGGGCAGCAAGAACGGTCTCGCCAAGACGTCGACGGCCATCAAGAAGTTCACGACGAACGGCGTCATCGCCGACGTGAACAAGGACGGCTACGGCGACCTGGTGGCCCGCGAGGTCGACGAGGTCTCCGAGGTCCAGACGTACGACGCGGGCGCGGTCCGGGTCGTCTACGGCTCCGCGTCCGGCTTCTCCTCCCGCACCGCGAAGATCGACCAGGCCACCGCGGGCGTCCCCGGCGCCAGCGAGGCAGGGGAGATCAACAGCTCGGACAAGGGCGACCAGTTCGGCTACTCCCTCTCCGCGGGCGACGTCACCGGCGACGGCTACCCCGACATCGCTGTCGGCGTCCCCGGCGAGAACCTCGGCAGCGTCGAGGACGCCGGCGCCATCGTCCTGCTCAAGGGCGGCGCGAACGGCCTGACCGGCACCGGCGCCCAGGCCTTCAACCAGGACACGGCGGCCGTCCCCGGCGTCTCGGAGAAGGACGACTACTTCGGCGAGACGGTCCAGCTCACCGACGTGAACAAGGACGGCCTCGCCGACCTGACCGTGGGCGTGCCGCAGGAAGACGGCACGACCAAGGACTCGGGCGCCGCCTGGCTGTTCCGCGGCGCCAAGACGGGCCTGACGACGACCGGCATCACGTCGTTCAGCCCGTCCTCCCTGGGCACCGAGGAGAACGGCGCCGGCTTCGGCGCCGAGCTCGCCGGCTGACCCCTCCTGCGCGGGGCCCCTGACTCCAGAGCGCTCCAGGCCCCCGAGAGCCTCTAGTCAAGGACCGGCAGCAACTCCGGGAGGTGGCCGTCCGAAGCGGCGGCCGCCTCCTGGCGCTCCCGGGGCACCTCCCCGTACAGCGTCGTCCGTGGTTTCGCCGGACGTCCGGCCTCGTCCGCGATCGCGACGAGGTCCTTGACCGAGCGGTACGAGCCGTAACTGGAGCCCGCCATCCGCGAGATGGTCTCCTCCATGAGCGTGCCGCCCAGGTCGTTCGCGCCCGAGCGCAGCATCTCCGCCGCCCCCTCCGTGCCCAGCTTCACCCAGCTGGTCTGGATGTTCGGGATGTGCGGGTGCAGCAGGAGCCGCGCCATCGCCACCACCGCACGGTTGTCGCGCGTGGTCGGGCCGGGGCGCGCGATGCCCGCCAGATACACCGGGGCGTTGGTGTGGATGAAGGGCAGCGTCACGAACTCCGTGAAGCCCTCGACGCCCTTGGACAGCGCGTCCTGCTGCATCGCGGCGAGGGTGCGGAAGTGACCGAGCCAGTGCCTGGGCTGGTCCACGTGGCCGTACATCATCGTGGACGAGGAGCGGATGCCCAGCTCGTGGGCCGTCTTCACGACCTCGATCCAGGTGGCCGTCGGCAGCTTGCCTTTGGTCAGGACCCAGCGCACCTCGTCGTCGAGGATCTCCGCCGCCGTGCCGGGGATCGAGTCGAGGCCCGCTTCCTTCGCCGCGCCGAGCCAGTCCCGTATCGACATACCCGTCCGGGTCGCGCCGTTCACGACCTCCATCGGCGAGAAGGCGTGCACGTGCATGCCGGGCACGCGCTCCTTCACGGCGCGCGCGATGTCGAAGTACGCGCTGCCGGGCAGGTCCGGGTGGATGCCGCCCTGCATGCACACCTCGGTGGCACCGACCTCCCAGGCCTGCGCGGCCCGGTCGGCGACCTGGTCCAGGGAGAGCGTGTACGCGTCGGCGTCCGTGCGGCGCTGGGCGAAGGCGCAGAAGCGGCAGCCGGTGTAGCAGACGTTCGTGAAGTTGATGTTGCGCGTGACGATGTACGTGACGTCGTCGCCGACCACGGATTTACGCAGGTCGTCCGCGATGCCGCAGAGCGCGTCGAGCGCGGGCCCGTCCGCGTGGAGCAGGGCGAGGGCTTCGGCGTCCGTCAGGCGCGTCGGGTCGTCGGCGGCCGTCTTGAGCGCCGCCCGCACGTCACCGTCGATACGCGAGGGGACCATGCCGGGCGCGGCCTGCTCGCGCAGGGCCTCCCAGTCGCCGTACACCTCGTCGAAGTCGTCGCGCCGGTCGGAGGTGCGGCCCGTCGTGTCGATCGTGCGGTGCAGGTCCGTACGGCCCGATGAGGCGACGTATCCCTCGTCGGGTTCCTGCCAGGGCAGCCCGCTCGGCCGGGCGTCCGGGTTCGCCAGGCCCGTCTCCGGGTCGACGAGCGCGCGGACGTGCGGGAGGAGGCGGGGGTCGAGCCAGGGTTCGCCGCGTTCGATGAACTCGGGGTAGATCGTGAGGCGTTCGCGGAGGCTGAAGCCCGCCTGCGCGGTCTTCTCGGCCAGCTCGTCGATGTGCGGCCAGGGCCGCTCCGGGTTCACGTGGTCGGGCGTGAGCGGGGATACGCCGCCCCAGTCGTCGATGCCCGCGCCGATGAGCAGGGCGTACTCGGCGTCCACGAGATTCGGCGGGGCCTGAATGCGGGCGCTCGGGCCGAGGATGTGCCGGGACACCGCGATGCACGCGGCCAGCTCCTCCAGCTCGGCGTCCGGCATGCCGCGCATCGCCGTGTCGGGCTTGGCGCGGAAGTTCTGGACGATGACTTCCTGGATGCCGTGGTACGAGCGCTGCGTCGAGCGCAGCTTGAACAGGGCGTCCGCCCGCTCCTCGTACGTCTCGCCGATCCCGATGAGGACGCCGGTGGTGAAGGGGACGTTCGAGCGCCCCGCGTCTTCGAGGACCCGCAGCCGGACCGCGGGCTCCTTGTCGGGCGAGCCGTAATGCGGGCCGCCGGGCTCGCTCCACAGGCGGGTCGCCGTCGTCTCCAGCATCATGCCCATGGACGGCGCGACCGGCTTGAGCCGCTGGAGGTCGGTCCAGGTCATGACGCCCGGGTTGAGGTGCGGGAGCAGGCCCGTCTCCTCCAGGACGCGGATCGCCATCGCGCGGACGTAGGCGAGGGTGTCGTCGTAGCCCTCCGCCTCCAGCCACTCGCGGGCCTCGGGCCAGCGGTCCTCGGGCCGGTCGCCCAGCGTGAACAGGGCTTCCTTGCAGCCCATTTCGGCGCCGCGCCGTGCGATGTCGATGACCTCGTCGGGCGAGAGGAACATCCCGTGGCCCTCGCGACGCAGCTTGCCGGGCACGGTCACGAAGGTGCAGTAGTGGCACTTGTCCCGGCACAGGCGCGTCAGCGGGATGAAGACCTTCTTCGAGTACGTGATGACGCCGGGCCGCCCCGCCGCGGCGAGGCCCGCGTCGCGCACCCGTGCGGCGGACGCGGCGAGGTCCTTCAGGTCGTCGCCGCGCGCCTGGAGCAGCACGGCGGCTTCGGCGGTGTCGAGCGCGACGCCGTCCCTGGCGCGTTTGAGCGCGCGACGCATGGCGTTCGCGGTGGGTCGTGCCGGCGCTGGGGTCGGCCCCTGGGGTGCTTTGTCCTGCGGCGCGCTGTTGGTCATGCGTCCGAGCATACGAGCGACCTCCCGGAGAAACAGCTACAGGTCAGTGCTGGTTACGGACCGGCCGCCGGGGGCAGGTGTGCGGTGCACGTATCGCTGGAATCCGTCGAGGGCGCGCAGCACCTCGTTCTCCGGACGTGCGGGCAGTTGCACGATGACCTCGTCCACGCCGAGCTCTTCGTAGTGGGCGAGCTTGCCCTCGGTCGGCTCGACCGCGGAGAGCGCCACGTACAGATCGCCGGGGTCGCGGCCCGCCTCCGTCCAGGCGGCCCGGAGCGCGGGGAGGGTTTCGCGGAGACCGCCGCCGCCGATGGGCAGCCAGCCGTCGGCGTACTCCGCGATCTGCGCGAACTGCTTGGGCCCCGCGGCTCCGCCGACAAGCGTGCGGGGCCCGTAGAGGGGGCCTTCTTTGCGCGTTCGCGGCGCTCGCACCGGCTTCGGGTGGACCTCGCTGGCGCGCACGCTCCCGAACTCGCCTTCGTACGAGGTCGGTTCGTCCGCCCACAGTGCGCGCATGACGGCCATCCGGTCCCGTACGAGCGCCCGCCGCGTGCGCCACTCGACGCCGTGGTCGGCGGCCTCCTCCCTGTTCCAGCCGTAGCCGATGCCGAGCGTGAATCGGCCGCCGGAGAGGTGGTCGAGGGTCGCGATCTGCTTGGCGAGGTCGATGGGGTCGTGCTGGCCGACGAGCGTGATGTTCGTGCCGAGCCCGAGCCGGTCCGTGACGGCGGCGGCCTGCGCGAGGGCGACGAAGGGGTTGAGCATGCGGGCGCATTCGGGCGGGAGTTCACCGCCGGGGTAGGGGGTCTCGCGCGACACGGGGATGTGGGAGTGCTCGGGCAGATACAGGGCCGCGAAGCCGCGCTGCTCCAGCTCGCGGGCCAGGCGGACGGGGGTGATGGTGCGGTCGGTGAGGTAGAGGGTGGCGGCGACTCGCATGTGGTGGCCTCCGGTCACGTCATCGTGCGGCTCCCCCTCGTTCCCGTACGGGAGCGGGGCTCACTTACTAGCCGTCAGCGGCGCAGGAGTCCATGCCGGGCCCGTGTGTCCCTTCCGGCGCCGGTGGTACGCGACCGTGACCGCGACGAGCAGCGGGGCCCACAGGACGAGCGGTGCGTAGCAGGCCACCAGGACGGTCTGCTTGACGGGGTTGTCCGTGACGCCGGACCCCAGGCCCGCGTACTGGGCGTAGGCGGACCAGCCCAGGAGCCCGAAGAGGCCGAGCGCGCCGAGCAGCGCGGGGACCACCGCGGCGAGTGGCCGCACCTCGCGCCCGCCGAGCAGCGGTATCCACCCCGGCACCACTTCGCCCCAGCCCCGCACCAGGCCGAGCGTCAGCAGGGCGAGGCACTCGGCGACGACGCTGAGCCCCAGGACGTAGACGACCTCGACCCAGTCCCCGACGGGCTTGTCCGCCACCGGAAGCCCGGCCGCGAGGGCGACGCGCCACAGGCCGGAGGGCAGGGTGGCGAGCGGAACCGCGTGGGCGGCGATCACGGCCCAGCGGGGAACGCCCGGCAACGCGCTCATCTTCAACATGCCGACCATGCTGTCCGCGGGCCCCGCCCCGTCACATCGACGCACAGGCCGATCAGGGCCCCCACGCCTCCGCCGCACGGGGGAGCGGAAAATCCGACCACCTCACGCGCCCGCCGACCTACCCTGCCCTCCATGAGCAGACGACGCCGCAAGAAGCAGACGCAGCGCCTGGTCCTGGCGGCGGAGCTGGGCCACACCACCGAGGTGAGGGCGCTGCTGCGCGCGGGCGCGGACCCGCAAACCCCGCACCCCGACGGCACGACCACGCTGTACGGCGCGTCCGTCCACGGCACGGGCAACACCCCGCTGTACTGGGCGTCCCACGGCTCCCACGCCGAGACGGCCGCCGTGCTCCGGGCAGCGGGGGCGAGCGCCTAGGCGCGGGGCTCCGGGTGGCCTAGGATCCGCCGGAATCGACGGAATCGACGGAATCGGGGGGTTCCCCATGCGACTTCGTTTCGCGACCGTACTGCTGCTGCTCGGGGCGCTGCTGGGAGGTACGGCTTCCGCGGGGGCGTACGCGGCCGTCCCGCGGACCGCGGCAGCCTCGACGACGCACCCGACCGGGGCCACGGCCGCGTCCGCGGCCGTGCTGACCGGCACGGCCACCGGAGCGGCGGACGAGTCGCAGTCCAAGGCCAAGCCCAAGTCCAAGAAGAAGAAGAAGTCCAAGGGCGTCGGGCTGGTCATCGGGATCATCGCCGTCATCGCAGTGATCATCATCGTCATGATCGCCGTCCGCCGCGTTCGCAAGGCCCGCGGCGGCCACTGAGGGAGGTCAGAGGCCGACCCGCGCCCGACACCACCCGTAAGTCTGTCAATTGCCTTCCCTTGCGCCCGAGTTCACGGCTCAATACCAGGGTTGCCCTGCAGTCCCTTCCGACACCCCGGGGAGCCGACACATGTGCGAGGACGAACACCACCGGATCAGAGCCGCCAACACACCCCTGAACCGGCGCGGTCTGCTCGTGACGGGAGCCGCCGCCGCGCTTACGTTGAACAGCGTGAGCTTCGCGAGCGCCGCAGGGCGTGAATCCGGAAGTGGCGACGAGACCAAGGTGGTGCGCGGCACGCTGCCCACCGGGTCACCCGACTTCGTGTACCTGCCAGTCGAAGTACCGGACGGGGTACGGGAGATCCACGTCGCGTACACCTACGAGAAGGTCACCGTCCCCGCGGGCACCCAGGGCAACGCGCTGGACATCGGCATCTTCGACCAGCGCGGCACGACCCTCGGCGGCAAGGGCTTCCGGGGCTGGTCGGGCGGCGCGCGCACGGAGTTCTTCATCCGCGCCGACGAGGCGACGCCCGGCTACATCCCGGGGCCGGTCAAGGCGGGCACCTGGAACATCGCGCTCGGCCCGTACACCGTCGCCCCGCAGGGCCTCCCGTACGAAGTCACGATCACGCTCAAGTACGGGGAGCCCGGCACAACGCCCCGGCCGGTCTATCCGCCGCAGCGGGCGAAGGGGCGGGGCCGCGCCTGGTACCGCGGCGACTGCCATCTGCACTCCTGGCACTCGGACGGCAGGCGCACCCCGGCCGAGATCGCGGCGCTCGCGCGGGCCGCGGGCCTGGACTTCATCAACTCCTCCGACCACAACACGCACTCCTCGCACGCCCACTGGGCGGCGGCGGCCGGTGACGACCTCCTGGTCATGCTGGGCGAGGAGGTCACCACGCGCAACGGCCACGTGGTCGCCCTCGGCACGGACCCCGGCACGTTCGTCGACTGGCGTTACCGCGCCCGCGACAACCGCTTCGGCAAGTTCGCCCGCGAGGTCCGCGACGCGGGCGGCCTGGTCGTCCCCGCCCATCCGCACGGCACCTGCATCGGCTGCAACTGGAAGTTCGGCTTCGCGGAGGCGGACGCAGTGGAGGTGTGGAACGGCGCCTACACCCCGGACGACGAGGTGTCCCTCGCCGAGTGGGACGGCACGCTCGTCGCGTCGGTGCGCGGCCGCAAGCCGTGGATCCCGGCCATGGGCAACAGCGACGCCCACCGCGACCCCGACCCCGTCGGCACCCCGCAGACGGTGGTGCTCGCCGACTCCCTGTCCCGCGACGCCATCCAGGCGGGCATCCGCGCGGGCCACAGCTATGTCGCCGAGAACAAGAACGTCGCGCTCACGTTCACGGCCACCGGCGGCAAGGGCAAGCAGGCGGGCATCGGCGATCGCCTCTACGTCGAGCAGGACGCCCCGGTGACGGTCCGCCTCGACGTGACCGGCGCCCCCGGCTGCACGATCCACTTCGTGACGGACCAGGGCAACCTCTTCGCGGCCCCGGCGCTGCCCGCATCCGGTTCCGGCAAGGCGGAGTGGCGGACAACCCCGTCCTACGCGGCCTACGTACGGGCCGAGGTCCGCCACCCACCGGTGACGACGGGCCTGCCGGGCCCGCTCGCGGCCTTCACGAACCCGATCTTCCTGGGCCGGAGCTAGCAGGGCGGCGCGGTCGTGGCCGCCTGACCGCCGGTGGGGGCGGGCCGCGCAGTTCCCCGCGCCCCTGAGGCGCGGGGAACTGCGCGAGCAACCACGACGCACCTGCGGTCGGCGGGCCGCCCGCACCGAGACGGCGGGGCCGAGTTCAGTCCGCGACGACCAGCGCCGGGGTGTCCCGCTTCAGGACCTCGCCACGGAAGAACGCCGGGCTCTTGCGGCCCATCACCAGCATGATCACCACGCCGACGAGCAGCAGGCCCACGCCGATCACGAAGACCGAGCCGACGCCGAAGACGGAGGAGCCGCTGCCGTAGGCGGGGTTCCACATGTCCACGAGGGTCTTCACGAAGACCGCGGTGAGCAGGATGCCGCCGAACACCGGGAAGAAGCCCTTGAAGGCGAAGTCGCGCGCGGACGAGAACAGTTCGCGGCGGAAGTACCAGGCGCAGGCGAAGGCCGTCAGGGCGTAGTAGAAGCAGATCATGAGGCCGAGCGCGTAGATCGTGTCGACCAGGACGTGCTCGGAGACCAGCGTCATGACCGTGTAGAAGGCGCCGGTCGCCACGCCCGCGACGACCGTGGCACGGCCCGGCGTCTTGAACCGGGGGTGCACGCGCGCGTAGGACGCCGGAAGCGCCTCGTACGTCGACATGGCAAGGACCGTGCGGGCCACCGGGATGAACGTGGTCTGGAGGCTGGCGGCGGCCGACGCGAGGACCGCGACGAAGAGCAGGATGCCCAGGCCGTTGCCCATGATCGGCCCGGCGAGGGCGGCGAAGACGTTGTCGGAGGTGTCCGGGTTGGCCAGGCCCAGGCCCTTGTCGCCGGAGCCGACGGCCATCTGCGCGGCGATTCCGGTGGCGAGGTAGGAGCCGATCAGGACGACCATGGAGATGAGCGCCGCGCGGCCCGGCGTCTTCTCGCTGCCGGTGGTCTCCTCATTGGCGGTCAGGCACGCGTCCCATCCCCAGAACATGAAGATCGACAGGGAGAGACCGGCCGTGAAGGCGCCGAAGGACTGCACGGAGAACGGGTTCAGCCAGGACCAGGAGAAGTCCATGGACCCGGCGATGTCGCCGCTGTTCGCCTTGCCCAGGGCCATCACGACGAACAGCGCGAGGACCACGAGTTGCAGCCCCACCAGGAGGTACTGCACGCCCTTGGTGGCCGTCATCCCGCGATAGCTGATCGCCGTCGCCGCGGCGATCAGGGCGAGGCAGGTGAGGATGTGGACGGCCTTGTTGTCGTCGAGGGCCGCCACGGAGTCGCTGCTCGTGATCTCGCCGGCCAGGAGCCAGAAGTACGAGGTCGCCACGCCCGCCAGGTTCGACAGGACGATGATCGTGGCGATGACGAGGCCCCAGCCGCACATCCAGCCGATCCGGGGGCCGAAGGCCTTGACCGTCCAGGTGAACGAGGTGCCGCAGTCCGGCATGGCCTTGTTCAGCTCGCGGTAGGCGAAGGCCACCAGGAGCATCGGCAGGAAGCCCGCGAGGAAGACCGCGGGCATGGCCAGGCCGACCTCGCCGGCCGTGGAGCCGAGGGTCGACGTCAGGCAGTAGACGGGGGCGACGGTGGAGATGCCGATGACGGCGCTGCCCATGAGGCCGACGGAGTTCCCGCCGAGCCCTTTGGCGCGTACGCCCCCGTCGGGGGCGCCGTTTACCGTGTCTCCGGCCTGGGGCCGTACGTCCAACTGGGTCATGAACAGGACGTTAAGGGCTGCGGTTTCCATATACGGAGGATGCGAATCCGGATCGCCCGACTTGTATTCGATGGGCGAATCGGGGCATCGCCCATCGATTACGCGAGCGCAATTCCGTAACGCTCATCCATTGCCAGGCAAAAGCCAGACCGTCCGGTATGCGGGAACCGCAGCGCTGTCCGTTTTGCCCCGCTTCAAAATTTTCCCGGGTATCTTCCGGCATTCCACATAACGGACATCATCCCGGTCGTCAGGACCTCACCCGAGCCTCACCCGGGCCACACGATCGACTGGAGCTCGCTGTACGCGTGCAGCGCGTACGAGCCCACGTCCCGCCCGACCCCGCTCTTCTTGAACCCTCCGAACGGCGCCTCCATGTTCCGGCCGATCGTGTTCACGCCGACCCCGCCCGCCCGCAGCCGCCGCGCGACCCGGAAGGCGCGGGCCACGTCGCCCGACCAGACGTAGTCGATGAGGCCGTAGTCGCTGTCGTCGGCCAGCGCGATGCCCTCCTCCTCGTCGTCGAAGGGGACCACCACCACGACCGGCCCGAAGATCTCCTCCCGGACCACCCGCATGTCGTTCGTGCAGTCGGCGAGCAGGGTCGGCGCGACGTAGAAGCCGCGGTCGAGGCCGGGGCCCGCCGGGCGCTCGCCGCCCGCGACGACCCGTGCGCCTTCCTTACGACCCAGCTCCACGTACGACTCGATGCGGTCGCGGTGCGCCGCCGAGATCACCGGGCCGACGACCGTCCCCTGCTCCCGGGGATCGCCGACCTTCATGAAGCCGATGTAACCCGTCAGCTTCTCGATCAGCCGGTCATAGACCGTGCGGTGCGCGATCACCCGCGTCGGGGCCGTGCAGATCTGCCCGCTGTAGAAGGCGTACGTCGTGCCGATCCCCGCCACTGCCGAGTCCAGGTCCGCGTCCTCGAAGACGAGCGCGGCGCCCTTGCCGCCCAGCTCCATCAGCTGGCGTTTCATGTCCCGGCCGCACACCTCGGCGATCCGCTGCCCCACCGCCGTCGAGCCGGTGAAGCTCACCATGTCGACGTCCGCCGAGTCCACGGCCGCCTCGCCCACCTCCGGGCGCGCGCCGCTCACCACGTTCACCGTTCCCGGCGGCGCCCCGGCCTCCTCCAGGGCCGCCGCCATCCGGTACACCGACAGCGGGTCCTGCGGGGCGGGTTTCACGACGACCGTGTTGCCCATGGCCAGGGCGGGGGCCACCTTGCCCGCCGGGTTGGCCCACGGGTTGTTGTACGAGGTGATGCAGGTGACGACGCCCACCGGCTGGCGGACGGCCAGCGCACCCAGGACGCCCGCCTTGCCCATCGGGCCCGCCTCGCTGATCTGCGGCGGCAGGGCCTCCTCGACCGGTTCGAGGGCGCCCTTCGCGTACCGCTTGAAGCGCGCCACCGCCACCGCGACCTGCATCCCGCGCGCCGTCCCGGTCGTGGCGCCGCTCTCCGCCTGCGCGAGTTCCGCGTACGAGGCGAAGTCGCGTCGCATGATCTCGGCCGCACCGTCGAGGACCGCGGCCCGCTCCTCGGGGGTGGTGCGCGACCAGGTGGCGAAGGCCTCGCGGGCGGCGCCGGCCGCCGCGTGCACCTGCTCGCGGCTCGCCTCGGGAGCGAGGCCGACGACGTCCTCCGTGGCCGGGTTGATCACCTCGTAGTGCCCGCCGTCGGGCTCGACCCACTCGCCGCCGACGAACAGCCGCTGTTCCGGAGCGACTCGATCACTCACTTGGTGCTCACCGTCCTGGTGTCCCGGCCCGAGCGGAGCACCGTGCCGGGCGTCGCGCCCGTCACCCGGTCCTCGCGGATGGCCTCGACTCCGTTGACCCAGACCGCGTTGACGCCGATCGCCTTCGAGTCGAGGCGCGGGCTGTCGCCGGGCAGGTCGTGCACCAGCGTGGCCTTGCCCGCGTCGATGCGCTCGGGGTCGAAGAGGACGAGGTCGGCGTGGAAGCCCTCCTCGATGCGGCCCCGCTCGCGCAGCCCGAAGAGCTGAGCGGGATCGTCGGTGAGCATCTTCACCGCCTGCTCGAGCCCGACGAGCTTGCGCCCGCGCAGGCAGTCCCCGATGAACCGGGTCGTGTACGGGGCTCCGCACATGCGGTCCAGGTGCGCGCCCGCGTCGGAGCCGCCCAGCATGACGTCCTCGTGCTGCCAGGCCTCCTGGCGCAGGGCCCACGACTCGGGGTCGTTGTCGGAGGGCATCGGCCACAGGACCGTACGCAGGTCGTCGTTGGCGCAGATCTCGACGAGGCACTGGAAGGCCTCCTGGCCGCGCTCGGCGGCGATGTCACCGACGACACGTCCGGTGAGGCCTTCGTTCTCCTTGGAGTAGGTGTCCCCGATGACGTACCGGTCGAAGTTCGAGAGGCGCCTGAAGACCCCGGCCTCCTTGCTCGCGGCGCGGCGCAGCATCTCGCCCCTGACCTCCGGGTCGCGCAGCTTGCCGATGCGCTCGGGGACGGGGAGGCCGAGCACGTCGCCCCACCCCGGAATCAGGTTCAGGGCGCAGAAGGTGCCGAGCGACATGTTCATGGGGGTGAGGATCGGCATCGTGAGGGCCACGATCCGGCCGCCGGACTTGCGGGCGCGCTCGCTGGCGACCAGCTGGCGCGGGACGCGCTCGGGGACGGCGGAGTCGATGGTGAGGACGTTCCAGTTCAGGGGCCGCCCGGCGGCGGCGCTCATCTCCACGAACAGGTCGATCTCGTCGTCGCTGAACTGATCGAGACATCCGGCGACGATGGCCTCGATCTGCGTGCCCTCGTGCTCGGCGACGGCCCGGCTGAGCGCGATCAGCTCGGCGGGCTTCGCGTGCCGGGATGCCACCGGCTCCCCGTCGCCGTCCGAGTGCGTGGAGGACTGCGTGGTGGAGAGCCCCCAGGCTCCGGCGTCCATGGCGTCGTGGAAGAGCCGCAGCATCTCGTCGAGCTGCTCGGGGGTCGGCTGCCCGCCGACCGCGTCCGCGCCCATGACGTACCGCCGCAGCGCGCAGTGCCCCACCATGAAGCCCGCGTTGACGGCGACGCGCCCGTCCAGGGCGTCCAGATACTCACCGAACGAGTTCCACGACCAGGGCGCGCCCTCTTCGAGCGCCACCAGGGACATGCCCTCGACCTTGGACATCATCCGGCGCGTGTAATCGGCGTCCTCGGGCCTCGCGGGGTTCAACGGGGCGAGCGTGAAACCGCAGTTGCCGCCCGCGACGGTGGTGACGCCGTGGTTGAGGGACGGGGTCGCATAGGGGTCCCAGAAGAGCTGGGCGTCGTAGTGCGTGTGCGGGTCGACGAATCCGGGGGCGAGGATCAGGCCCTCGGCGTCTTCGCTGGTCCGGGCCTCTTCGGCCACGGCTCCCGGCTCGGCTATGACGGCGATGCGCCCGTCCCGTATGCCTACGTCGGCAACGTGCGCGGGGGCACCGGTCCCGTCGACTACGGTCGCGCCCTTGATGAGGTGGTCGAGCATGACGGTGAACAGCCCCCTTGATCGGTGTCTTTTCGGTGCGGATTCAACCCGTCCAGAACGGGTGGGTGGGCGGGAACAGCCCGTCCGGCGCTTGAGGACACGCCCGAAGGGCGAAGAGGGTGCCCCGACCTCCGTCCGGGAAGGGAAGGCCGGGGCAGTCAAAGGCGGCTCAACCGCCGGAGGTACCCCGCATCCGCGAGGTCCGATGCACGGGATCGGTATCGATCTTCGGAATCACATGCTCACCGATCAGCTTGATCGTGTTCTTCGTGTCCTCGGGCGAGATCCCGATCGGCAGCCCGAAGCTGAGCTGATCCGCACCGGCCTGCTCCCACCGCTTGCACTGCGTGAGCACCTCGTCCGGGTCACCGCAGATCATCAGCTCCTCCGCGATGAGCAGCTCGATGATCTCCTCGGTGTACTCGGGGAGGAGCTCGGGCCACTCGGGGATGCCCTCGGGGCGCGGGAAGGTGTCGTGGTAGCGGAAGAGCAGGGACTGCAGATAGTTCAGGCCGCCGCTGACGGCTATCTCCACGGCCTTCGCGTGGGTCTCCGCGCAGATCGCGGTCGAGGTCACCATGACGTTGTCGTTGACGAAGTCACCGACGGGCTCGGCATCCTTGATGGCCGTCTTGTACGACTCCAGGACCCACTCCATGTCGGAGACCTTCTGCACGCTGAAGCCGAGGACCCCGAGCCCCTTCTTGCCGGCCATCGCGTACGAGGGCGGGGACCCGGCGGCGTACCACATCGCCGGGTGCGACTTCCCGTACGGCTTGGGCAGGACCTTGCGGGGCGGCAGCGACCAGTGTTTGCCCTGGAAGCCGACGTACTCGTCCTGGAGCCACATCTTGGGGAACTCGGCGATGGTCTCTTCCCAGAGTTCCTTGGTGTGGTTCATGTCGGTGATGCCCGGCATGAAGCCCAGAATCTCGTGCGACCCTGCGCCGCGTCCCGACCCGAACTCGAAGCGTCCTTCGGAGAGATGGTCGAGCATGGCGACCTTCTCGGCGACCTTGACCGGGTGGTTCACCGGGGCGAGCGGGTTGAAGATCCCGGAGCCGAGGTGGATGCGGTCGGTGGCGTGGGCGAGATAGCCGAGGAAGACGTCGTTGGCGGAGAGGTGCGAGTACTCCTCCAGGAAGTGGTGCTCGGAGGCCCAGGCGTACTTGAAGCCGGACTTGTCCGCCTGGATGACGTACTCGGTCTCCTCGATGAGCGCCTTGTGCTCGGCTTCGGGGTCGACCTTGGCCCGTTTGGCGGGCACGTATCCCTGTACAAAGAGACCGAATTCCAAGGAGGTTCACCATCCTCGTGAGTTTCTGACGAACCGTCAGATCTTGATGACGTCGACTGTTCCACCGGGCGGGTGGAGCGTCAATACCTGATGCACCGTCAGACGATGCTCACGCCCGCGAGCCAGCCCCCGTCGATGACGAACGGCTGGCCGGTGATGTAGGCGGAGTCGTCCCCGGTCAGGAACAGCGCGAGGGCGGCCACCTCCTCGGGCTTCCCGATCCGGCCGAGCGGCACGAGCTTCTTGTAGAGCCCGGCGACGGCCTCCCCCGCCTCCACCGGATCCGCGGAGGGATCGAGCTGCGCGGGGTTGGTCATCGGGGTGTCCACGGCCCCCGGGCAGACGGCGTTGACGCGGATGTTCTTGTCGGCCAGCTCAAGGGCGGCGACGCGCGTGAGCCCGAGGATGGCGTGCTTGGTCGCGGCGTACGCGCCGACGTAGGCCATGCCCGTCATCGCCGTGTACGAGGCGGTGTTCACGATGGTCCCGCCCCCGGCGGCGGCGATCTCGGGCGCGACGGTGCGGATGCCGAGGAAGCAGCCGACCTGGTTGACCTGGATGATCTGCTGGAACTCTTCGAGCGGGGTGCTGACGAGCTCGTTGAAGCGCAGGATCCCCGCGTTGTTGACCAGGCCGTCGACCTTCCCGAAGGCGTCCTTGGCGGCGTCGACCGCCGCGCCCCAGTCGGCCTCCCGGCCGACGTCGAGGTGCACGAACCTGGCCACGTCCCCGCCGTGCTCCCTGGCGAGCTCCTTGGCCAGGGTCTCGCCCTGCTCGTCGAGCACGTCGCCGATGACGACCCGCGCCCCCTCGGCGGCGAAGAGCCGCGCCTCCTGCTCGCCCTGCCCGCGCGCCCCACCGGTGACGATGACGACGCGCCCGTCCAGCTTGCCCATACGAATCTCCTTGAGTGGTGGCGCGCAGAGAGGTCGGTCAGTTCAGGTGCGGGGCGACTTCGGCGGCGAACGCCGCCATCTGGTCGGTGAGTTCGGTGCGGCCGCGGCTGCGGAAGCGCACCTGGATCTGCTGGACCCCCATCGCCCCGTACGCGCGCAGCGACTCCGCGAGGGCGTCGGGCTTCCCGCTGAGGGTGCGCCGGCCCACGGACCAGCCGGGCTCCCCCACGTACAGGGGCTCGGCGATCGCCCCCACGACGATCGGCTCTTGCACCCCCGCCTCCTCGCGCAGCCGCTTGAGCTTCGCGATCTGCGCGGGCAGCTTGTCGCGCGGGTCGCCCTGCGGCAGCCAGCCGTCACCGCGCACGGCGGCCCTGCGGACGGCGGCGGGCGACGAACCGCCCACCCAGACAGGCACGCGTTCCTGCGCGGGCCGCGGTTTCTGCCCGAGCCCGCCGAAGTCGAAGTGCTCGCCGTGGTGTTCGGGATACTCCTCGGGCCCCAGCGCGGCCTTGAGCGCGTCGATGCTCTCGTCGAGCACGGGCCCGCGCCGCTCGAAGTCGGCGCCCACGGCGTCGAACTCCTCCTGCACGTGCCCGGCCCCGACCCCGAGGATCAGCCGCCCGCCGCTGAGCCGGTCCAGGGTGGCGTACTGCTTGGCGCCGACGAGGGGATGCCGTAGCCCGACCACGGCGACATGGCTCATCAGCCGTACGTTCTCGGTGATCCCCGCGAGGAAGGAGAGCGTGGCCACCGGGTCGTACCAGACGGTGCTCATGGTGTCGGCGAGCCGCCGCGGAATGGCCACGTGGTCGCAGCTCGCGATGTACGCGAAGCCACTCCGGTCGGCGGTGCGGGCGATCTCCGCGAGATCCTCGGTGGTGGCGTCCGCCTCCCACGCCTCCGCGTACATGACGCTCTGCGACTGGATCGGGAGCTGCATCCCGTAGACCAGTCGCCCTTGCGGGAATATGTGCGCCGGCGCGTTGGCAGCCATGGGAACCCGACCCCTCACCTTGATCTGACGGTACGTCATATATGGCGACGGGACTCATCGTCGTATCTGACGGTCCGTCAGGCAAGGGGTAGGAGGGCAGGAGCACGGAAGAGGGGGCGGAAGAGAGGCAGGGAAGAGAAACGCAGAGGAGCCCGGGCGCCCCGCCAGGTGCCCGGGCTCCCGGTGGCATCAGGCCCCGGGCCACAGCCCGTCGGCGGTCAGGCCGAGCAGGTCGATGGCGTTGCCCCGCACGATCCGGTCGACGACGTCCGGCGCCAGATGCCCCATCTGGTCCTCGCCGACCTGTCGCGACTTGGGCCAGGTCGAGTCCGAGTGCGGATAGTCGGTCTCGTACAGGACGTTGCCGACGCCGATCGCGTCGAGGTTCTTCAGCCCGAAGGCATCGTCGAAGAAGCAGCCGTAGACGTGCTCGGTGAAGAGCTCGGACGGCGGCCGGTGCACCTTGTCGGCGACCCCGCCCCACCCGCGGTTCTCCTCCCAGACCACGTCGGCGCGCTCCAGGATGTACGGGATCCAGCCGATCTGTCCCTCGGCGTACATGATCTTCAGGTTCGGGAAGCGTTCGAACTTGCCGCTCATCAGCCAGTCGACCATCGAGAAGCAGCAGTTGGCGAAGGTGATGGTGGACCCGACGGCGGGCGGCGCGTCGGCGGAGGTCGACGGCATCTTGCTGCTCGACCCGATGTGCATGGCGACGACGGTGCCGGTCTCGTCGCAGGCCCGCAGGAAGGGGTCCCACTCGTCCGTGTGGATGGAGGGCAGGCCCAGGTGGGGCGGTATCTCGGAGAAGGCGACGGCGCGCACGCCGCGGGCGGCGTTGCGGCGGACCTCGGCGGCGGCCAGCTCGGCGTCCCAGAGCGGAATGAGGGTGAGCGGGATGAGACGGCCCTGCGCCTCGGGCCCGCACCACTCCTCCACCATCCAGTCGTTGTACGCCTGGACCGCGAGCAGGCCGAGTTCGCGGTCCTTGGCCTCGGTGAACGTCTGCCCGCAGAAACGGGGAAACGTGGGGAAACAGAGGGCGGACTGGACGTGATTGACGTCCATGTCGGCGAGGCGGTCGGGCACGCTGAAGGAGCCCGGGCGCATCTGCTCGTACGTGATGACCTCGAGCTTGATCTCGTCCCTGTCGTAGCCGACGGCGGTGTCGAGGCGGGTGAGGGGACGGTGAAGATCTTCATAGATCCACCAGTCGCCGATGGGCCCGTCATCCCCCTTCGCGCCCATCACCGGGGCGAACTTTCCGCCCATGAAGCTCATTGATTTCAGGGGCGCCCGGACGATGCGCGGCCCGCTGTCCTGGTACTTCGCCGGCAGCCTGTCCCGCCAGACGTGGGCGGGCTCAACGGTGTGGTCGTCCACCGAGATGATCCTCGGGAACGTCGGCAGGGTCTCAGTGGTCTCCATGTCCTCCACGGTAGCGCTGATCTGACGACCCGTCAGCTCCCCGTCAGCCATCGTTCGGCACTCGGCCGTCCTCCGACCGGCCGTCACTCAGCGTTCGCTCGGCCCCCGGCCGGCCTTCGATCGGCCGCACATCGGCTCTCCGTACACGCACGATTACCGGCCGAGGAGTGCGTGGACCCTGTGAGAGCCGTCTCCCACTGCTGACGCATCCGCCATGAACAAGGCAAACTGGCGGGGAGCAAGAGACAGGTGGATACCGAGCGAGGCACAGAGCGAGAATCGCGGGCAGGGCAGACCCGCGGCGCACGACCAGGCACGGCGACGGCCGGGCACGGCAGCAGGGGGAGCGATGGACGTGGTACCGCGAGTACCGGACCAGCGGCGTCCGGCCCCGGGGAACGCCCCCGAGGAACTGAGACCGCACTTCAGCGTGCTCGGCCCCGTACGCGCATGGCACGGCGCCGAGCAGCTCTCCATGGGCTCTCCGCAGCAGCGCGCGCTCCTGGCGGCGCTCCTGTTGCGGGACGGGCGCACGGCGACGGCACACGAGCTGATCGACGCCCTCTGGGGCGACGAACCGCCCTCGCAGGCGCTCGCCGCGGTCCGTACGTACGCCTCGCGCCTGCGCAAGGTGCTGCCCGCCGGTGTCCTGGTCAGCGAGTCGGGCGGCTACGCCATCGCGGCGGCCGACGGCGCCCTGGACCTGTCGCTCGCGGAGGACCTGTGGGCGGAGGCGGAGAAGGCGCGCGGCGTCGGCGACCTCTGCCAGGCGCGCGCCCTGGTCAACAAGGCGCTCGGCCTCTGGCACGGCGAACCCCTCGCCAACGTCCCCGGTCCGTACGCGGAAACGGAGCGCACACGCCTTGAGGAGTGGCGCCTCCAGCTCCTGGAGTCCCGCCTGGACATGGACCTGGAGGTCGGCTGCCACGCGGAGGCCGTATCGGAGCTGACGGCCCTCACGGCAGCGCACCCCCTGCGAGAGCGGTTGCGCGAACTCCTGATGCTGGCCCTGTACCGCAGCGGGCGCCAGGCGGAGGCCCTCGCGGTCTACGCGGACACGCGCCGCCTGCTCGCCGACGAACTGGGCGTGGACCCGCGCACCGGCCTCAAGGAACTCCAGCAGCGGATCCTCCAGGCGGACCCGGCCCTCGCCGAGCCCTCGGCGGCGACCCCGGAACCGGCCGCCGCAGTGGTACGCCCGGCCCAGCTCCCGGCGACGGTCCCGGACTTCACGGGCCGCGCGTCCTTCGTGTCCGAGTTGAGCGAGATCCTGTCGGCGGCGGAGGGCCGCGTGATGGCCGTCTCGGCGCTCGCGGGCATCGGCGGCGTGGGCAAGACGACCCTCGCGGTCCACGTGGCGCATGTGG
Organism: Streptomyces sp. NPDC046925; assembly: GCF_040644915.1. Taxonomy (NCBI): domain Bacteria; kingdom Bacillati; phylum Actinomycetota; class Actinomycetes; order Kitasatosporales; family Streptomycetaceae; genus Streptomyces; species Streptomyces sp. NPDC046925. Next base: position 179,214 of record NZ_JBEYWZ010000007.1, read on the forward strand.
CACGCACCTACTTCCCCGACGGCCAGCTGTACGTGGACCTGCAAGGCGCCGGCGCGAGGGCGGCGGAGCCGGAAACGGTACTCGGCGCCTTCCTCCGCGCCCTGGGCACACCGGACTCGGCGATCCCGGACTCCCTGGAGGAGCGGGCGGCGCTGTACCGATCGGTGCTCGACGGGCGTCGGGTCCTGGTGGTCCTGGACAACGCGCGCGACGCGGCACAGGTACGTCCGCTGCTCCCCGGCATGGAGGGCTGCGCGGCCCTGGTCACCAGCCGGATCCGCATGGTGGACCTGGCGGGCGCCCACCTGGTGGACCTGGACGTGATGTCCCCGGAGGAAGCCCTCCTCCTCTTCACGCGGATCGTCGGCGAGGAAAGGGTGCAGTCGGAACGCAAGGCGGCGCTTGACGTCGTCGCGGCGTGCGGCTTCCTGCCCCTGGCGATCCGCATCGCGGCCTCGCGCCTGGCGGCGCGCCGCACATGGACGGTCTCGACCCTCGCCGCCAAGCTGGCGGACGAGCGGCGGCGCCTGGACGAACTCCAGGCGGGCGACCTCGCGGTCAAGGCGACCTTCGAACTGGGCTACGGCCAGCTGGAGCCGGCGCAGGCGAGGGCGTTCAGGCTCCTCGGCCTGGCAGACGGCCCGGACCTCTCCCTCGCGGCAGCGGCGGCGGTCCTCGACCTGCCCCAGGAGGAGACGGAGGACCTCCTGGAAATGCTGGTCGACACATCCCTGGTCGAATCAGCGGCCCCCGGCCGCTACCGCTACCACGACCTGGTCCGGCTCTACGCGCGTGCGTGCGCGGAGAGGGAGCTGTCGGAGGGGGAGCGGGGCGCGGCGACGTCGCGGTTGCTGGACTTCTATCTGGCGTCGGCGGCACGGGTGTACGCGATTGAGCGGCCGGGGGATCGGACGGCGGACCACCTGGAGGTCACCGACCGGGCCGGACTGGACTTCACCGACAGCACCAAGGCCTTCGACTGGCTGCACGCGGAGGCCGCTTGCATCCTCGCGTGCGTCCAGCATTCGCTGGGCCACGACAACCTGCGGCGCGCGGTGGACCTGCTGCTCGCGGCGAAGGACCTCGCGGAGTCCGGGGCGATCTCCTACCGCTACGAGATGGCGACGCGCGCCGCGTGCGATGCCGCCGCCGCAGTGGGGGACGCGCACGCCGAGGGGCGCGCGAGGGTGAGCCTGGCCCAGGTCCTCAACAAGGTCGGACGCTTCGATGACGCCGCCGTCGAGCTGGAGCGTGCCGCCTCGCTCGCCTCGGACTCCAGGGATCCCTGGACCACCGGAAACGCTCTCAACGAGCAGGGAATCGTCAACAACTGCATCAACCAGCCCGCTGTGAGCGAGGTTCACCTGCGCGAGGCCATCGAGGTCTTCCGCGCCGACGGCAACCGCCACAGTGAGGCGAGCGCCTTGTGCAACCTGTCGCGGGCCCTCCTCGCGATGGGACGCACCACCAAGTCGATCGATCTCGCACAGCAGGGGATCGCCATATACAGCGACCTCGGGGTCACGTTCCGCCTCGCCAACGCGAAGTACGCGCTGGGGCTCGCCCTGAGCGACGCCAATCGCCGCCCGGAAGCCCTCGACCAGCTGAACGACGCCCTGCAGATCTTCGCCGAGAACCGCCAGCGTCTGTGGCAGGGTACGACGCATTACCGCATCGCCCAGGTGTACCTCGCGGACCGTCATGCGGCGCAGGCGGCCCAGCACTCCGAGCAGGCGCTCGCCATCGGTTGCGTGGGCGGCGAGTGGATGCGGGCCAACGTCCTGACGCTGCTGGGAAGGTCTCTTGTCGCCCTCGGGCAGGTCGACCGCGCCCAGGCCTGCTGGCGCGAGGCGCTGGCCATTCACGAGGAAGCGGGCGCACCGGAGGCCGCTCAGGTGAGGAAGCTCCTCGCTCCCGTCACCGCTGCCTGAGCCACCCGACGCGGCGTTCATCGAACGTTTATGGGCGGCTGCCACTCTCATGGGGTCGATCCGTCGCGTCGGGGGGCAGACGGGTCGCACGGGCCCTACGGATATGGTGAGCGGCCCAATACGCCCGTTCGGCGATCCTCGGGGGAGTTGCCGAACGGGCGTATCTGATCCTGAAGCCCCGCCCAGAGCGAAGGAGTTGTCTCGTATGAGCGAAATCGACAAGAACACCGGCATTACCACCATGGGCGAGGGCCACACGCCCGCTCCGCCTGCGAAGGACGGCACGGCCACCACGCAGGGCGAGGGCCACACGCCCGCCCCGCCGGCCAAGGACGGCACGGCCACCACGCAGGGCGAGGGCCACACGCCCGCCCCGCCCAAGGACTGACCCAAGCCTTACATCCCGACGGGGGAACCGATCGGCCGCGGTGGCGCGGAGGGGGAGCCACCGCGGCCGACGCATGTCCGGGGGAACCGTCACCACCACGATGGGGCCGCAGCGATCACGCTCGGCCCCATCGCACTGACCGCGCCCGCCTACGCGGCAGCCAACTCGCACCACACGTACTTCCCGCCGCCGCGCCCAGCCCCTCCGCCTCCCCCGGAACCCTCACCCACCCCGGCGAGGGCGTACCACCCCCACTCGTCGGAGCAGCTCCGGACAAGCGCGAGGCCCCGCCCGTCCTCCGCGTACGCCGATACGACGTCCGGCGGCAGTTCCGGGGGCGTCGGGTCGCCGTCCCACACCCCGATCCGCAGCACCCGCCCCGCCCACCGCAGCCGCAGGGCGGCAGGTCCCTTCGTATGTCGGAGGGCATTGCTCAGCAGCTCGGTCGCCACCAGCTCGGCCACCTCGGCGAGGTGCGGCAGGCCGTGCGCGGCGAGGACGAGGCGGAGGGCTCTGCGGCCGATCGTGACCGCGCGGAGGTCGTGAGGGACGTAGAGGGTGTACTCCCAGGGTTCGTCGGGCTCGGTGCGGGTCGCTTCGCGGTTCGCGGCACGGGTCGCTTCAGGCATGGCGGTACTCCAGCTGCTAAGGGGAGTCGAGCAGCACTGCGACAAACCGCCGGTGGCCATGCCGCGGCCGTCAAGGCGTGACGGGGCGGTGCGCTTCCGGGAGCTTTCCGGTTTCGCAGCGTGAGGGTTGCATCACTGAAAGTAGGGGTTCAGTTGAACCCCGTCAACCTCAACTGGGATACTCGGCTTCTCCAACTCCCCCAAGGAGCCATGCACATGCCGGCGAGAAGCGTCATCACCGCACGCCAGGAACGGCTCGGCGCCGAGCTGCGCAAGTTGCGCGAACGAGCAGGCCTGACGGGCCGGGACGCGGCTCGTGCCGCCGGTATCGCCGAAACCAAGGTCTCCGCGACAGAAGCAGCCCGGGTCGGCGTCAGCGAGGAGCGAGTGCGTCATCTGGCCAGTCAGTACGCCTGCGACGACTCCGCCTTGATCGACGCCCTGTCCCGCATGGCAGCCGAACGGACGCGGGGCTGGTGGGAGGCATACCGGGAGTCGGTGCCGTCCGGGTACCTGGATCTGGCCGAACTGGAGCACCACGCTTCAGACTTGTGGACCTTTCAGAGCGTTCACATCCCCGCTCTCCTGCAGACGGAGGACCAGGTACGGGCGATCTTCACGTCCACGGTCCCGAAACTCCCCCGGGAGGAACTCGAAGTACGCGTACGGTTCCGCCTGCGACGCCAGGAGATTCTCGACGAGCGCCGAGCCTTCCGCTACGAGGCGGTGATCCACGAAGCGGCCCTGCGAATCCGGGCCGCTGGCACCAAGACCGCACGCGACCAGTTGCAGCACATCCTGGATCGAACGGACCACCCACAAGTGACCGTCCGCATCGTCCCGTTCGAAGTGGACGGCTTCGCCGGAATAGCGGACACGCTGCTGTACGCCCGGGGTCCGGTACCGCAGCTGGACACCGTGCTGATGGATACCCCGCACGGTGGCGCTTTCCTTGACGCGGAAGCGCAGCTCAGCCGCTACCGAGAGGTCCTGAGCAAGGTGGAGGGGGCGGCATTGGGGGTCATAGAGTCGAAGGACCTCATCCACCGCATCATGCGAAGCATGTGAAGGACCCCGACATGACACAGCAGACCGCATGGCAGAAGTCCTCGTACTCCGGCGGCGGTGACTCATCCGACTGCGTCGAACTGCGCGCCCAGCACCCCGGCACAGTGAAGCTCCGCGAGAGCGACGCACCGTCCACCGAACTCTCGACCACCCCCGAGCGCCTCGCCCACCTCATACGCCACGTAAAGACCCAGAGCCGAATCCACCCCTGCGAGTAACCGCGCCCCGCGGGCATGGGAGCCCTAGAACGGGCGGGGTTGTGGTGGGCCTGGGTGGGGTGGTGGCCGGGGCCGCCCGGTGCTCCGGAGTGTGGCGCTTCCGGCGGGCCAGTAAAGGGCGCTCCTGCGTCGCGTCGGCTCCGCCGATTCCGCTGCGCTCCACCCTTGACTGCCCCACCTCCACCGCAGAAGCCACATATACCGGGCGGCCAGGAAGGGGGCGTAGGGGCAGGGGGTGGGCGCGACGGTTTCGACGCCGGGTGCGGACTGGTTCGTCTCAGCTCGGCCAGGTGAAGTGGCGGGGCCGGGACAAACGGCTCAGATCCGGCGGCGGCGAGGGGTTTGACGCCGGGTGCGGACTGGTTCGTCTCGGCTCGGCCAGGTGGGTGTGGCGGGGCCCCGACAACCGACACAGCTCCGGGGCGGGGAGGGGGTTTGATGCCGGGTGCGGGTCGCCGTGTCCCGTCTGGTGCGGACACCTCGTGAGGATTGCCGGTCAGGGGGCGAGTCACGCTCCGATGAAGCTAACCGTCTCCGTCATGTCCGCCCGCCCCGTACGCAGTCGCGGCACGCCGTCCTTCTCGTATCCCACCGAGACGCCGCAGAACAGCACCCGCCCGTCATCGGCTCCGACCACCTGACTGACAGTCCTGCGGTACATGGTCCACATCACCTGCGGGCAGCTGTGCAACCCTTCCGGCCTCAGCAACAGCATGACCGTCTGCAAGTACATGCCCGCGTCCCCCCACTGTCCTGGCCCCATCGTCCGGTCGAGGTAGCAGAACAGCACGACCGGCGCACCGAATGCCTCCGAGTTCAACGCGGCGATCTTCTTTGGCCTGTCGGGGTCATCGCGCTCGATTCCCAGCGCCTTGTGGCGTTGAACGGCCGCGGCTGAGAAACGGTCCGCATACGGCGATGTCAGCTCGGCCGGGTACATCGGGTACTCCCGCTCATCACCCGCGTCTCCCGCCAGCGCCCGGGCCGTCGCGCGCTCCTTCAGCTCAGCCAAGGGCTCACCGGTCACGACGTATACGTGCCACGGCTGCAGGTTTCCGCTCGACGGAGCCCGCGTCGCCGAGGCCAGCACTCGTTCGAGCACTCCTCTGGCCACCGGCTCATCGCTGAACGCCCGCACGGCCCTGCGACTGTCCACGGCTTCATACACATCCACGTCTTCTCGTCCTCTCATTCCACGCATTCCACGGCGGGCAGCAGCGAAGACACGAGGGTGATCGTCGCACCAGCCGCGCAGCCCCGGCGAAGCTTCGGCACTCTCGGCCACGGCGCCCCTCCCAGCGCGGCCACCGGGCGGTGCCCGTCAGCCCGACCAGCCCTGCACCGGCAGGGTGACCGCCCTGGGCTCGCACATTTCGGTCATCTCTGGCACATGGGTCCTCAGTCGAGGGGCAAATGCACGAAAGTCCCATCCCCGAGCGGCGAGGCCAGGGCCCTCGTGGGACTCTCTTGCATTTCGCGGCCCCCTTCCCCCCTCCACGCCCGCTTCCTGCTCCGCGCTGTGCCGGTTGCCCGGGCCTCGCCGCACCCACCTGGCCGAGCTGAGACGAACCAGTCCGCACCCGGCCTCGAAACCCCTCCCCGCCACCGGAGCCGAGCCGTTCGACCGGACCCCGCCACCGGAGCCGTCCCGGCCGTCCGGGCCCGGCCACTCCACCTGACCGAGCTTCGACGAACCAGTCCGCACCCGGCAGGAAACCGTCGAGACCGCTCCCCTTCCCCTACGCCCCCTTCCCGGCCGCCCGGTACACAGGGCTTCTGCGGTGGAGGTGGGGCAGTCAAGGGTGGAGCGCAGCGGAATCGGCGGAGCCGACGCGACGTAGGAGCGCCCTTTACTGGCCCGCCGGAAGCGCCACACTCCGGAGCACCGGGCGGCCCCGGCCACCACCCCCGGGCCACCACAACCCCGCCCGTTCTTCAGTGCGGTCAGTTTCCGTCGGCTCTCGCCGTCGCCACCGCCGCCCTTACCCTCGCCACGAACGCCTCCGGCGCGTTGAAGATGTCCTCCGCTCCGAAGCGCAGCACCACCCGTACCCCGGGGCAGGACGCGAGGTCGTTGTAGCGGGCCAGGTCTCGGCGGTGGGCCTCGCGGGAGCCGTGGTAGGCGTAACCCTCGATCTCGACGACCACGCCCTCCTCCCTGAAGAAGAAATCCGGCCGGCACCCGCGGCCGCTCGGAGTCAGCAACTCCACCTGCGCACACGGCCGCAACCCCGCGTCCCGCATCCGCAGCCGCGCCACCGTCTCCGCCGGCGAACCGGCGAGCGGATCGGCCAGCCCCAGCCACCGGCGCCCCCGCGTCGCCCCCGGCATTCCGTCCGCTTCCAAAGCCGCCGCCACTGCGCCCACTTCGATCAACGGACCCCTCCGTACCCGCCCCACCCTGCGCCACGTCAGCGCCGAGTCCACCGCCACCAGCGCCTCCTCCCTCGGTCCACCCCGCAGCAGGTCAGCAAGGGTGCGCGCTACCGTCGTCACCCTCAGCCCCCTCGTCGTCGTGACGTCCTCCGGAGGCAACCGCAGCCAGTGCGTACGCGCCCCCGCCCGGCGGCGCTTACCGCACGGGTCCGTGAACTCCAATTCCTCCCGGAGTACTTCGATGCGCCAGAGCACCGCCGCCGCCCGGTGACTCGCCACCAGGCCGGGCATCGCGAGTTGCCCCGCCCTGAGCCTCATCGGCAGATCCAGCTCGCGCTCCGGCTCCACCCATGTCCCCGTCGGGACCCGCGTCCACCCCTCGCCGGCCAACGTCCGGTACAGCCTGCTCGGCGGCCACCCCGCGTCCAGGGCCGTACGCGCGAGCAGCACGCCCTCAACCGTCATCCCCCGCAAAGCCGGCACCGGCCGACGCGCCCTCCCCATCCCCCAAGGCTCCCCCAACCGACCCCGCCTCCGGCAACCCTGTGGATAACCGGGCCGCCCATGACCGGCGCTCGGCAGGAAGCGTGGCAGGAAGTGTGTCAGGAAGCGTGGCAGTAAAGGTGGGGTCTTCGTCATTGCGGCCGCCAGGCCCCGACAGAAGACTTGAGCTACCGCGCGACATCTCAACTCCCCCGCCCTAAAGCCTCATCGCCTCCGGAAAGGACCTCTCATGCAGATCGCCGTCCTCCTCTACGACAACTTCACCGTCCTCGACGCGATAGGCCCCTTCCAGACCCTCTCCGGACTTCCCGGTGCCGAAGTCGTCTTCGTCGCCGAACAGGCGGGCCCCGTCCTCGACGACACCCGCACCCTCTCCCTCGTCGCCACGAAGTCCCTCGATGAGGTCAGCAGCCCGGACATCGTCGTCGTACCCGGCAGTCCGGAGCCCGCCCTCGGCAACGAGGCTCTACTGGACTGGCTCCGCCGCGTCGACGCCACCACCACCTGGACCACCTCCGTCTGCACCGGGTCGCTCATCCTCGCCGCCGCCGGGCTTCTCAAGGGACGGCGCGCCACCTCCCATTGGCTGGCGCTGGAGCAGATCAAGCAGTTCGGGGTCGAGTCGACCGGAGAGCGCGTCGTCTTCGACGGGAAGTACGTCACCGGCGCGGGCGTCTCCGCCGGGATCGACATGGGCCTCACCCTGGCCGGGAAGATCGCGGGCGACGAGCACGCGCAGACCGTACAGCTGCTCATCGAGTACGACCCCCAGCCCCCGTACGACGCAGGCTCGCCGGAGAAGGCCCCGGCCGCCATCGTGGAGAAGTTCCGGGCGCAGACCGTGTCCTAGCCGTATCCCGATCGAGCGGCGCGCATCACGCGACCATGGCAAAGTCACCGCCATGGTCCGCATGGTCACCTCAACTCAGCGACGGCGCGTCGGCGCGGTGTCCGCGCTGCTCGTAGGCGCCGCGCTGATAACCGCCTGCGGCGAGAAGCCGCACGGCACCGCCGCCGCCCCCGCACCGAGCCAGAGCTCAAGCCCCGCCCCCTCCCCGTACGTCGAGCCCGGCGTCGTCGACGGCGCACCGCACAACGGCGACAACAACGCCTACCGCCGCCCCGGCGACATGACCCCCGGGAGCGAGGAAGCCGCCGAGGCCGAGGCCGCCCGTATGCGGCCCGTGCTCAAGCGGCTCCACGCCAAGAAGAAGTGGGACCCGGAGAGCGTCCGGGCCGCGCTCACCGGCGAACTCGGCTACGAGATCGTGAGGACCGGCAGCAAGGGCAAGGTCCTCAGCGGGAGTCTCACCGTGCAGGAGATGCGCTCCCGCTACGAGAACGACGAGTACATCACCCCCGAAGGCACAATGATCGGCCTCCGAGTCCGCAAGGACGCCTGCGTGACGGCCTTCGTCCAGCCGACGAACTACGAGGCGAGGGCCAACGGCCCGTTCATGGAGACCGGCTGCATGGAGCCCCCCGTCGGCCACTGAGGGGGAGGCCGGGCCACCGCCCTCAGGCCGCCTGCACCTCCCTCAGCCACTCCACCAGCAGGCGGTTCACCTCGTACGCCCTCTCCTGCTGGATCCAGTGGCCGCAGCCCTCGAGGATGTGGGACGCGGACAGGCCGGGGAGGGTTTGCGGGTACGCCTTGATCGCGTCGGCCAGCCATGTCGTCGACGCGTCCTGGGCGCCGCCGATGAACAGGGACGGCTGGAGGATCGGGGCTCCGTCCAGTGCCGTCAGGTCCTCCCAGTCGCGGTCGGCGTTGCGGTAGCGGTTGAGGGCGCCGGTCAGGCCCGTGCGCTCGAACTCGGCCGCGTAGAAGTCGAGGTCCGCCTCCGTCAGCCAGGAGGGGAGGCCCGCGTCCGCGGTGAAGCGGTCGGACATCCGGCCGCCACGGTGAACGAAGTGGAGGCTCGGGCCGTCGGACGGTGACGGCATCGTGTCCGCCGACAGCGCCGCGTAGAAGCCCGCGAGCCAGCCCCGTACATCGGGTTCGATCTCCGCCTCCGCCCTGCCCGGCTCCTGGAAGTAGCTGACGTAGAACTCCTCGTCGGGGCCGCCGATCATGCCGAAGACCTCGGTGGGGCGGGGGCCTCCCCGTGGCGCGTAGGGCACGCTCAGCAAGCCCACCGCCGTGAAGACGTCCGGTTCGAGCAGGGCCGAGTTCGCCGCGATGCCCGAGCCCCAGTCGTGGCCCACGATCGTCGCGGTCTGCGCGCCCAGGGCTCGTACGACCGCCGCGTTGTCGGCGACGAGCTCCGTCATCCGGTACGCGTCCACCTCCCGCGGCTTCGACGAGCGGCCGTATCCGCGCACGTCGATCGCCACCGCGCGGTAGCCCGCCTCGGCGAGGACGGGGAGCTGGTGGCGCCACGAGTACCAGGACTCCGGGAAGCCGTGGACGAGGAGGACCAGGGGGCCCTCGCCCTCTTCCACCAGATGGACCCGGCCGCCCGGAACGTCCACCAGTCGATGCGTCTGCGCGGAGTGCGGCATGTTCTCTCCCGGATCAGTCGAAACGTCGTACGTCCACGTACGTGCTCGTACGTCCTCATGATCCTGGGCGCGGCCCTCCCCCACCCGCGAGGAAATTTGCCGCCCCGGCAAATCACCCATCCCCGCGCCTCCGCCGACCCGGCCCGGCACGGAAACTCGATGGACAGGCCTCGCTCCCCTCGCCGATAGTGCCGCGCATGGCCTCTCTCGTGCGACACCTCACGTTCGACTGTTCCGACGCCTATCAGCAGGGCGTCTTCTGGGCCGGGATACTCGACGGGAAGCTCGCCGACGACGACTTTCCCGGTGATCCGGAAGCCCTGGTCAGCGCCGACGGCCTCACCATGCTCTTCGTGACCGTGCCCGACGCGAAGACCGTCAAGAACCGCGTGCACGTCGACCTCCAGCCCACCGACCGCACCCGCGACGAAGAAGTCGAGCGGGTCGTCGGGCTCGGCGCCACGATCGTGGGGGACCACCGCAAGCCCAACGGGCGCGGCTGGGTCACGCTCACCGACCCGGAGGGCAACGAGTTCTGCGTCGAATGCAGTGCCGCCGAGCGCGAGGCCATCATCAGCAGCGGCAACTAGGACCCCGGGCCCGTCAGCAGCAGGGGCGGCAACTAGGAACGCCTGCCGCGCAGTTCGTGTTTGACGACCTTTCCGCTCGCGTTCCTCGGCAGCTCCGTCACGAACTCGATCTCCCTGGGGACCTTGTAGTTGGCCATCTCACGGCGTGACCACGCGATCAGGTCGTCGGAGGTGAGGACCGCCCCCGGCCGCCGCACCACGTACGCCTTGCCCACCTCGCCGAGCCGCGGGTCGGGTACGCCGATCACCGCCACGTCCGCCACCTGCGGGTGTACGCCGATGAGTTGCTCTATCTCGGCCGGATAGGCGTTGAATCCGCCGACGATGAACATGTCCTTGATCCGGTCCGTGATACGCAGGTTGCCCGCGTCGTCGAGGACGCCGACATCACCCGTACGCAGCCAGCCGCCCGGCGAGAGCGCCTTCTTCGTCTCCGCCGGGTCCTCGAAGTAGCCCTGCATGACGTTGTGTCCGCGGACCATCACCTCCCCCGGACGGCCCGGTGAGAGGGCCTCGCCGCCGGGGCTCACCACCCGCACCTCCGTGTCCGGGATGGCCCGGCCCGAGGTGGACGCGATGGTCTGCGCCGCGTCCCCCTGGTGGCACATCGTGACGATGCCGCTCGCCTCCGAAAGGCCGTACGCCGTGAGGACCGTGGCGATGTGCAGTTCGGCGCGCAGGCGCTCGACCAGTTGCAGGGGCACCACCGCCGCGCCCGTCACGACAAGGCGCAGGGCCGAGAGGTCGTGCTGGTCGCGGGCCGGGTGGTCCAGGAGCGACTGGTGGAGGGTGGGCGGGCCGGGGAGGACCGATATGCGTTCCGCCGCCACGTTCGCGAGGACCGTGTCCACGTTGAAGACCGGCTGCGGGATCATCGTCGCGCCGCGCATCAGGCAGGCGATGATCCCCGCCTTGTAGCCGAAGGTGTGGAAGAACGGGTTCACGATCAGATAGCGGTCGCCTTCGCGCAGGCCTGCCAGCTCGCTCCAGATGCCGTAGCAGCGCAGGGTCTGGGCGTGGGTGATGACCGCGCCCTTGGGGCGGCCCGTGGTGCCCGAGGTGTAGATGATGTCCGAGGGTGTCGCCCCGTCGATGCCGTCCGCACGCGCCCGTACGTCATGGCCGCTCACCCCGTCGCCGCCGGCCAGGAAGTCCTTCCAGGTGCGGAAGTCCTCGGGGGCGTCGTCGGAGAGGACGACGACCTGCTCCAGGTGCGGGAGGCCGGGCAGCGGGCCGTGCCCCTTCCCGTCCGCCGCCGCGCGGCGCAGCGAGGCGACGTACGACGTGCCGAGGAAGGTGCCCGTCACGAACAGCAGCTTCGCGCGGCTGCGTTCGAGGACATAGGCGGCCTCGGCGCCCTTGAAGCGGGTGTTGAGCGGGACCAGGACCGCGCCCGCCGTCACCGCGCCGAGCGCCGAGACGATCCAGTCCAGGGTGTTGGGGGCCCAGACGGCCACTCTGTCACCGGATTTCACCCCGCTCGCGATACACGCGGCGGCGGCTCTCTCCACGCGCCGGCCGAGCTCGGCGTACGAGACGCGGGTGCGGCCCTCGACGACCGCTTCCCGGTCTCCGTACCGCTCGGCGGCCGCCCGGACCAGTCCCGGGATGCTGCCCCACTCCAGGTCGCCGCGCATCACAAGCCCCTCCGCCGCAGTAGCTGACTATCCGTCAGATTAGCTGTAACCTGACGCGCTGTCAGCAGTCGGGACGACGTATGGCGAAGCCCCGGAGCCTCGCCACTCGCGGAGGTGCCGTTGCCCATGGCTTCACTCAAAGACGCTACAGCGATAGTCGGGATCGGGCAGACCGCGTTCGCCAAACAACTGCCCGAGGACGAGAAGACGTTGGCCTGCCGGGCGATCGTCGCCGCGCTCGACGACGCGGGGATCTCCCCGTCCGAGGTCGACGCGTTCGCCTCGTACACCATGGAGGAGACGGACGAGGTCGAGGTCGCCAAGGCGATCGGCGCGGGCGACGTGACCTTCTTCAGCAAGGTCGGCTACGGGGGCGGTGGTTCCTGCGCGACCATCGCGCACCTGGCGGCAGCCGTCGCCACGGGGCAGGCGAGCGTGGGCATCGCCTGGCGGTCCAGAAAGCGGGGCAGCGGGCCGCGCCCCTGGAAGAACACGGCGGTCCAACTCCCCACCCCCGCCCAGTGGACGCGCCCCTTCGGGCTGCTGCGTCCCGCGGACGAGATCGGGATGCTGGCCCGCCGCTACATGCACGAGTACGGCGCGACCCGCGACCACCTCTTCAATGTCGCCCTCGCGTGCCGGAACCGGGCCAACCAGAACCCGGCCGCGATGATGTACGAACGCCCCCTGACCCGCGAGATGTACATGTCCTCGCGCTGGATCAGCGAGCCGCTCTGCCTCTTCGACAACTGCCTGGAGACGGACGGCGCGCTGGCCTGCGTGATCGTCTCGGCCGAACGGGCGCGGGACTGCCGCCAGAAGCCCGTATATATCCACTCCGTCGCCCAAGGGCTGCCCGCGCAGCACCACGGGATGGTCAACTACTGGAACGACGACCCGCTGACGGGCCCGGCCTGGACGGCGGCCCGACACCTCTGGAAACAGGCGGACTTCGCCCCCGAGGACGTGGACGTCGCCCAGATCTACGACGCGTTCACGCCGCTGATCCCGCTGTCCCTGGAGGGGTACGGCTTCTGCGGCCGGGGCGAGGGCGGCGCGTTCACGGAGGGCGGCGCACTGGAGAGCGGCGGGCGCCTGCCGATCAACACCGGGGGCGGCGGCCTGAGCGAGGCCTACGTCCACGGCTTCAACCTCATCAACGAGGGCGTCAAGCAACTACGGGGCACGAGCACGGCCCAAGTACCGGACGCGTCAACGTGCTTGGTGACGGCAGGCGAGGGCGTACCGACATCGGCGGTACTGCTACGGGCCCCGTAGGCGGCGCGAGGAGCTGCTCCGGGCCCCGTAAGGGGCGCGGGGAACTGCGCGAGCAACCACGACGCATCCGCAGACGGACAAGGACGACCACATGGCAGACGCGACGACCGAACCCCTGCTCTCCCCCACCATCGATACGGACGGCGCCCCTTTCTGGGAGTACGCCGCCCGGGGCGAACTCCGCATCCAAGCCTGCACCGCCTGCGGCGAGCTGAGGTTCCCGCCCAGGCCCTGCTGCCCCCACTGCCAGTCCTTCGACTCCGAGTGGCGGCGCATGTCAGGCCGGGGCCGCATCTGGTCCTACGTACGACCACACCCACCCCTGCTCCCCGCGTACGCGGCCCACGCGCCGTACAACGCGATCATCGTCGAGCTGGCCGAGGCCCCCCGCATCCGCCTGGTCGGCAATCTCGTCGCCGCCCCGGACGCCCCGTTGGACTCCGTCGACCCGGAACGCCTCCGCATCGGCGCGAAGGTGCAGGTCGCGTTCACCGACGTGGACGGGATCGCGATGCCCCGCTGGCTTCTGGAGCGGCCATGAGCCTGCGTACGGCGTTCGACAAGGAGACGGGCGTGGCGGTCGTGACGCTGGACCGCCCCGCCCGCCACAACGCCATCGACCTCGCGACGGCGGATGAACTCGCCACCACCTGGCGGGAGTTCCGCTATGACGACACCGTGCGGGCGGTCGTCCTCACCGGCGCCGGGGAGAGGGCGTTCTGCACGGGCATCGACCGCGACACGGACATACCGCAGCCGGGCTCCCCCTACTCGATGGACGATCCGCTCCTGTCCGTGGGCCCCAAGGCCAATGACCTGTGGAAGCCGGTCATCGCCGCGGTGAACGGCATGGCGTGCGGCGGTGCCTTCTACCTTCTGGGCGAGTCGGAGTTCGTCATCGCCGCCGAGCACGCCACGTTCTTCGACCCGCACACCACGTACGGCATGGTCAGTGCGTACGAGGCGATCCTCATGGCGCAGCGGATGCCGCTCGGCGAGGTAGCCAGGATGTCGCTGATGGGCACCGCCGAGCGGGTCTCGGCGCGGCGGGCCCACGAGACGGGCCTGGTCTCCGAAGTGACGGCTCCGACCGATCTCCTTTCGGCGGCCACGCGCGCGGCCGAGGTGATCGCCGCCTGCCCGACCGAGCCGGTCCAGGGGACGGTACGGGCGCTCTGGGCGGCGAAGGAGGCGGCCCGCACGCAGGCCCTGGCCCAGGCGCCGCACCTCATCGCCCTCGGCAACCTGCCCCCGGACCGCCAGGCGGGCCTCTTCACGGGCCGCGGCACCGGCTTCCGTATCCGCTGAGAAAGCCGCCCGGCCGCCTCGCGCGGTTCACGCACTCGGCGTAACGTCACAAGTGGACGGCCGCCGTCCGACCCCCCTTCCACCTCAGGCACGACGGCCGTCACCGGCACGCGAGGGGCCGCGACGCGGGGTATCGGGCGGGCGGCGCACATAGCGCGACAGGCCCTAGGAGGCCCTAGGAGGCCCTAGGACCGGGCGGGCCCTAGGACCGGGCGGTCCCGGTCCCCCGCTCCGCGTCCAGCGCGTACACGCACCGATCCTTGCTGCACGCGTACACGACGCCGTCCCGCACCACGGGCGCCCCGGTGATCTCCCCGCCGGTGGCCAGCTTCCAGCGCAGGCGGCCGTCGTCCGCCTTCAGGGTGTACAGCAGGTGGTCCGTCGACCCGAAGTGGATCCGCCGGTCGGCGACGACGGGCGCGCCGACGACCTCGCCGCCCGCCTGGAACCGCCACTTCGGCGTCCCCGTCACCGCGTCGAGCGTGTAGAGCCCCTTGCCGCTGCCCACGTGCACATGGCCGTCGGCGACGAGCACGGGCTCGATCGACGCTCGGGACTCCGTGGCGATGCGCCATCTGTCGCGGCCGTCCGCGGCATCGAGGGCGTACACGGTCCCGAGGTAGTCCGCGAGGTACACACCGCCGCCCGTCACCGCGGGTCCCGGCGCGAACGCGGGCGGACACAGGAAGGCGGCGGGCGCCTCGAAGTGCCACCGGACGTGGCCCCCGGCCACGTCGATCGCGAGGACCCGGGTCCCGGCGGACACGTACACGTACCCGTCCTGCGCGGGCGCGAGCCGCACCGGTACGCCGCCGCAGGACGCCGCGTCGCCGATGGGGTACGACCAGCGCTCGTCGCCCGTACGGGCCTCCAGGGCGCGCAGGCGCGCGTCCTTCCAGACGTAGACCGTGCCGTCGTGGATGACGGGCCCCGCCTCGGGGGTCTCGAAGTCGGTCTGGGCCCCGGTGATCTCCCAGAGCTTCTGGCCGTTCGCGGCCTCCCAGGCCTGTACGCCGCCACCGCGCGTGCCGGTGACGACGGTGCCGCGGTCGGCCTGGAGGGAGTACACCCAGGCGTCGGTGTTCAGGCGCCACATGTCGGTGCCGTCGGCGCCGTCGAGGGCGTAGAGCGTGGGGCCGTCCGAGGCGTGGATACGGCCGTCGGCGACCGCCATGGACCAGGCGACGTCCCGCGTCTTGAAGCTGCGCCGGCCCGTGCCGACGTCCAGGGCGTGGACCTCGAAGGACGTGACGTACACGAGGTTCCCCGCGACGGCGGGCGTCCCCCATACGTCGTTGGACATCCGGAAGCGCCACGGCCGCCAGGAGGACGCGGCGTCCGGCGCCACGGCGGGCGCGGGCACCACGGGGTCGACGCCGTTGGCGGCGGCCTTGGACCGCGACCACGAGGCGGCGAGCCCGGCATCGGCGGAAGGCGCACCCCCGGCGGCGGCGCGCGCGTCGGCCACCCGCGGGCCCGGACCGATCGGCACCTTCGCCCCGGCGAGATGCACCGGACCGGCGTCCGGCACGCCCCCGAAGGGCGGCGGCTGTGTGGGCGGCACCGGCGGCGCGTGCTGCGGAGGCGGCGGGGCCGCGACGGCGGGAGCGCCGCCACCTGCGCCACCACCCGCACCGCCACCGCGCCCGCCGCTGCGGCCGGAGGACGCGAGCGCGGCCCGCGCGGGCGGACGGCCGCCCCGGCGGGACTCGATCAGCGCGACGGCCCGCTCGGGCAGCCACGCGGAAGCGGTCCCGCTGTCGCCGTCCTCACTCTCCGAGGCGAAGAGATGCGGGGCGAGCTGGGCCTGGAGGTCGGCGGGGCTCGGCCTCAGCGGCGCCTCCATCTGCATGCAGGTCTCGATGAGCGGTCGCAGCTCGTCCGGGAGTCCGGCCAGGTCAGGGCCCTCGCGGAGCAGCATGAAGACGGTCTCCACGGGGTTGGCACCGTGGAAGGGGGCGTGCCCGGTGGCGGCGAAGACGAGCATCGAGCCGAGCGAGAAGACGTCACTCGCGCCGGTCACGCTGCGTGAGTCCTTCGCCTGCTCGGGCGACATGTACGCGGGCGTGCCCACGGCGACGTTCGTCATGGTCAGCCGGGTGTTCGAGACGCCGGACGCGATGCCGAAGTCGATCACGCGCGGCCCGTCCTCCACCACGAGGACGTTCGAGGGCTTGAGGTCACGGTGGACGAGGCCCGCGCCGTGGATGGACTCCAGGGCCTCGGCGACGCCGGCCGCCAGCCAGCGCACCGCCTGGGTGGGCAGCGGCCCGTGTTCATTCACTATTTCTTCGAGCGAGGGCGCGGGTACGTACGCGGTGGCCAGCCACGGCACCGCCGCGCGCGGATCGGCGTCCACCACAGCGGCCGTATAGAAACCGGACACGGCCCGTGCCGCCTCGACCTCGCGCGTGAAGCGGACGCGGAACAGCTGGTCCTCGGCGAGCTCGGTCCTGACCGTCTTGATCGCCACGCGCCGCCCTGACGCGGAGCGCGCGAGGTAGACAAGGCCCATGCCACCGGCTCCGAGCCGGCCGAGCACCTCGAACGGGCCGATCCGCCTCGGATCGTGCTGCGTCAGCTGATCCACCACTTGCCCTGCCACCTCCCCGTACCCGGGCGCCGTATGAGCGGCCCCGTGCAGCGTCTCACCACCGAGCCGCTCCGGCGGCACGCACCCTGATTCTTCCTGTCCGGGGCGGCGGTTGCGAACCCGGGGCGGGATCGGGGTGTTGTGGGACAAAGAAGGCGTCGAGAAGGAGGAGATATGTGAGCGAAACCTGATTCGAACGCGTGAGCTATTTTTTGCGGAGTGCCGGAGGAGCGCCGGAGAAGCTCCGGAGGGGCGCCCGGAGCGGCGCGCGGAGGGAAGCGGAATACCGCGCTCAACTCCGCCCCCAACCCCATTTGCACTCGGCCGAATCGCGCTCCGATCACCCCTCGGTAAGCTGACGGCATGACAGGACAGGTACGTACCGTCGACGGCCGCGTGGCCGGTCGGCGCGGTCAGGCGACGCGTCAGAAGCTGCTCGACTGCCTCAGCGAGATGCTCAGCTCCTCGCCCTACCGGGACGTCAAAGTCATCGACGTCGCCCGGAAGGCGGGGACTTCACCCGCGACCTTCTATCAGTACTTCCCCGACGTGGAAGGCGCCGTCCTCGAAATCGCCGAGCAAATGGCGGTGGAGGGTGCCGAGTTGACTCAGCTGCTCGACGGCCGCTCCTGGGTCGGCAAGGCGGGATGGCAGACCTCGCAGGAGCTGGTCGAGGGCTTCCTCGACTTCTGGCGCAAGAACGACGCGATCCTCCGGGTCGTCGATCTGGGCGCGGCGGAGGGCGACAAGCGCTTCTACAAGCTCCGCATGAAGATCCTGAACTCGGTCAACAACTCCCTTACGGACACCGTCAAGGAGCTCCAGGCCAAGGGCAAGGTCGACAAGGACGTGAACCCCGCGGCGATGGCGGGCTCCCTGGTGGCGATGCTCGCCGCGGTCGCGTCGCACCAGCGCGGCTTCCAGACGTGGGGTGTCAAGCAGGCCGAACTGAAGCCCAACCTCGCACTGTTGGTACATCTGGGCGTAACAGGAAAGAAGCCGACGAAGTAGGGCATCTAGCGACACTCTTCTGACGCTTCCTCAAGTCCTGTCACCGCAGCGGCGGATCACGGTGTTTTCTGTGATCCGCCGCTGTGTCGCCTCTCCAGGCGGAACAGGCGGATCTCCCGCTCCACGCGGGACTGGTAGGCCGCGTAGGGCGGCCAGAACTTCAGCGCCGCATCCCATGCGGCCGCCCGCTCCTCTCCCTCCAGCAGCCGTGCCCTGACCGCGATGTCCTGCCCGCGCCAGCTGACCTCGGCGTCCGGGTGGGCGATGAGGTTGCCCGTCCAGGCGGGGTGGCCCGGGCGCCCGAAGTTGGAGCCGACGAGTATCCAACTCCCCGACTCCTCGGGCATGCACGCCAGCGGTGTGCGCCTCGGCAGGCCGCTCTTGGCGCCGCGCGCCGTCAGGATCACCCCCGGCAGCATCTGCGCGCTGAGCAGCACCTTGCCGCGCGTGAGGCGGTGCACCGTACGGTCCATCGCGGGCACGACGTGCGGGGCGATCTTCGCGAAGACCCTGGTGGACGACACCTTCTGCACGAGCCGGATGCCGGGCGCCATCAGACGGCCGCCGCCGGCCGCGCGGGGCCCGGGGCCGGCGCCTCAGCGGCACCGAACAGCTCGGCCTGTTCCGCCGCGCGCGCCCGCAGCCGGTGCACGGGGCCGAAGAGCAGCTCGTCGCTCGACGCCCGCTTGAAGTACAGATGCGCCTCGTGCTCCCAGGTGAAGCCGATGCCGCCGTGCAGCTGCACGGCCTCCGAAGCGGCGGTCCGCAGCGCGTCGAGCGCCTGCGCGAGGGCGAGCCCGCCCACCTGCCCCGGCCCCGCTCCTTCCTGCCCCGGCCCCGCTCCCTCAGCTTCCGGGCCCGCCCCGGCGGCCCACGCCGCGTAGTAGGCGGCCGACCGCGCGGCCTGCACCTGTACGTATACGTCCGCGAGCCGGTGCTTCACGGCCTGGAAGGACCCGATCGCACGGCCGAACTGCTCGCGCTGCTTCACGTACTCGACGGTCCGTTCGAGGGCCCGGTCCGCGGCGCCCACGGCCTCGGCGGCGAGCACGGTGGCCGCACGGTCGCCGACCGCGGCCAGCGCGCCCGGCACATCGGCGTCGTCGGCGGTTCCGAGCAGCTCGGCGGCCACGTCACGCAGTTCGACGCGGGCCTGCGGCCGGGTCTCGTCGAGGGAGGTCTGCCGGGTGCGCACGAGCCCCGCCGCTCCCTCGGGCACCAGATAGAGCAGCGTCCGGGAACGGGCGAAGCCACCCGTGTGCGCGGCCACGACGAGCAGCCCCGCGCTGTGCCCGTCGAGCACCTGCTCGGCCTGGCCGTACAGCCGCCAGACCCCGTCGTCCGCGAGCTTGGCCTGCACGCCGCCCGCACGGCCGCCGCCCGACCAGTCGCCGAGGTTGTCGCCGACGAGGCCGAGCGCGGTGGCGAGCCCGGTGCCGGGCACGGCGAGCGCGGCGGTCAGGCCACCGGTCGCGATGCGCGGCAGGAGCTGTGACCGCTGCTCGTCCGTGCCCAGGCGCTCGACCAGCGGGGCGGCGAGCGCGGCGGTGGCGAAGAGGGGCGAGGGGGTGAGGGCGCGGCCAAGCTCCTCGCTGCCGAGGGCGAGCTCCGCCGGGCCGCAACCCACTCCCCCGTACGACTCGGCAAGGGCGATGCCCGGCAGGCCGAGCTGTTCGGCGAGAGCGGACCAGAGGGCGGGGTCGTATCCGGCGGGGGTGCGGACCGCGGACTTCACCTCGTCCGGGCCGCAGCGTTTGGTGACGAGCTCACGAAGGGTGCGGCGGATTTCTTCCTGCTCCGCGGTGAAGGCGGCGTCCATCGGCGGGCTCCTCCCCGGGGTGGCGGCCATGTCCGCCGACCCTGATCTGACGGGCCGTCATGCTAAGACCGCGCCGGGCAGATGCACAGGGCCACGACGCCACGTAACACCTCCCTCCGGAACCCGTATCTGATGTACCGTCAGATTTATGCCAACTCCCCTTCCTCCAAGCCCTTCCGGGGCTCAGTCGGGCACGGGCCCGGCGACCGGCCCGCGCAAGGTGGCCGTCGCCCGCCCGCGCAAGGTGGCCGTCGTCGGCATATCCCTCTCCGACTGCGGCCGCGTCGACGAGGCCACCCCCTACGCCCTGCACGCCCAGGCGGCCCGCCGCGCCCTGGCCGACTCGGGCCTGGGCCGCGAGGTCATCGACGGCATCGCGTCCGCGGGCCTCGGGACGCTCGCCCCGGTCGAGGTCGCCGAGTATCTGGGCCTGAAGCCGCGCTGGGTCGACTCCACCTCCGTGGGCGGTGCCACCTGGGAGGTCATGGCGGCGCACGCGGCGGACGCGATCGCCGCGGGCCGCGCGAACGCCGTGCTCCTCGTCTACGGATCGACGGCGCGGGCGGACATCAAGGCGAAGCGGCGCACCTCGAACCTCTCCTTCGGCGCACGAGGACCCCTCCAGTTCGAGGTCCCGTACGGCCACTCGCTGATCTCCAAGTACGCGATGGCCGCGCGCCGCCACATGCACGAGTACGGCACGACGCTCGAACAACTCGCCTCCGTGGCGGTACAGGCACGGGCGAACGCGGCGACCAATCCCGACGCGATGTACCGCACGCCGATCACGGTCGACGAGGTCCTGAGCGGCCCGATGATCGCGGACCCCTTCACCAAGCTGCACTGCTGCATACGTTCCGACGGCGGATGCGCGGTGCTCCTCGCGGCCGAGGAGTACGTGGCCGACTGCGCCTCGACGCCGGTCTGGGTGCTCGGCACCGGCGAGCACGTCTCGCACACGACGATGTCGGAGTGGGACGACTTCACGGTCTCCCCGGCGGCGGTCAGCGGCCGCCTCGCGTTCGAGCGGGCGGGGCTGCGCCCCGAGAACGTCGACGTGGCGGAGATCTACGACGCCTTCACCTATATGACCCTGGTGACGCTTGAGGACCTGGGTTTCTGCGCGAAGGGAGAGGGCGGCGCCTTCGTGGAGAAGGGCCGCCTGCTGCGGGACGGCGAACTCCCCACGAACACGGACGGCGGCGGCCTCTCGGCCCAGCATCCGGGGATGCGGGGCCTGTTCCTGCTCGTGGAGGCCGTACGGCAACTGCGGGGCGAGGCGGGCGAAGGCCGCCAGGTGCGCAAGGCGGGGGGAAGACTCCCGGAGGTGGCGGTGGCATCGGGGACGGGCGGCTGGTTCTGCTCTTCGGGGACGGTGGTGCTGGGGCGGGGGTGAGGGGGCACGGGGGGTGAGGGGGCTCGCAGGTGAGGGGGCTCGCGGGGTTTACGGGGCGGGCGGGGCTTGCACGGCGGGCGGGGCCTGCGGGGTCACCCCTGTGACACGGCCGCTCCCGTAGATTCGATGAATGAACGCCTCCGACGCCAGGCCCGACGACACGCGCCCCGACGACACCCGGCCCGATGACACCACCCACGGCCGCGCGCTCCTCCGCTCCCTCCGCGTATGGGACACCGAGCTGCCCCCGTTCGACCCGGAGACCGCCCCCGCCGCCCCGCTGCCCCTCTTCTGGCAGTGGTTCGTGGACGTGGCCGAGGCGGGCCAGGTCGAGCCGCACACCATGACCCTCGCGACGGCGGACGAGTCGGGCCGCCCCGACGTACGGACGCTGATGCTGCACGACGCCGACGAGTCCGGCTGGCACTTCGGCTCGCACGCGGGCAGCGCGAAGGGCCGCCAGCTCGCCGCACGCCCCGAGGCCGCGCTCGGGTTCTACTGGCCCGCGCAGGCCCGCCAGGTCCGCGTACGCGGCCGGGTCACGACCGCGAGCCCCGCCGAGAGCCGCGCCGATCTCGCCCGCCGATCGCCGGGCGCGCTGGCGTCGGCCCTGGTCGGCAGGCAGAGCGAGGTACTGCCGTCGTACGGAGACCTGGTGGCCGCTAGCCAGGCCGCCTGGGAACACGCCCAGGCCGAGCCGGACGCCCCCGCCCCGAGCTGGACGCTGTACGTACTCGAACCGATGGAGGTCGAGTTCTTCCAGGGAGACGCCCGGCGCCGCCACGTGCGGCTGCGCTACCGCAGGGAAGAGGACGGCGGCTGGGTCAGGGAGCTGCTGTGGCCGTGAGGGCCGGCGCGCAGACGACGGTGCACAGGCGGCGGCCCGCGGGCATCAGTGCGTGAAGTCGTACTGCGCGAAATCCCGTACCGGCCGGAACCCGAGGCGTTCGTAGAGGGCGGTGCTCGTGGCGTTGGCGGAGTCGGCGAAGAGGAGCACCTCCGATACTCCTTCGGCCAGTGCGGCGCGGCTGACCTCGGCCGTCGCGGCTCCCGCGTAGCCACGGCCGCGGTGTGCCGCGGGGGTGTAGACGGGGGCCACCCGGACCTGGTCCGCGACCCTGCGGGTGCGGCCCGCCATGGCCACGGGGGTGCCGTCGGGGGTTTCCCAGAGGGTGATGCCTCCGTAGGCGATGCGGGTGTCGGCCCAGGTGCCGGAGACCATCGCCCGCGGCTCGCCCATGGCCTCCCCGAACTCCCGGTGCCAGCGGATCAGCAGCTCCCGGTCCGCCTCGGTGACGACGCGGGCCGCACCCTGCGGGGCGGGGTCGGGCGGGGTGAGGGTGCCCAGGCGGTAGAGCCTGTCGTGGAAGGCGACTTCGGCGCTCGCCCCTGTGTGGCGCTGCCAGGCCCGCGCGAACGCCTCGGAGGTCTCCCGCTCGGTACCGACGCCGGTCAGCTTCTCGCCCGCGTCGACGAGCAGCGCGGCGAGGTCGTCGGCGGCGGTCTTGTCGGCGAGCGGGCTCAGGGCGAGCCGGTGCGGCGGGGTCCACACGAAGGCACCCTCCACGACGCCGTCGCCTGCGGCGCGTATGCCGAAGTGGGGTACGCCGTCCCCGTACACGGCTAGTCCCTGCGTGCGCAGGTTCTCGCAGGCGGTGAGCAGCACGGTGTGTGTGACGGGGTCGGAGTGCAGGAAGTCGGCGGCCCCGGCGAGGAACTGCTCCAGGTCGGGCGTCAACTGCCAGGTGGCGTACGGGTCTGAGGAGGCCATGACTCATACTCCCCCGCACCACGGCGTCAGCAGAAGCGCATTACGCCGCCGACCCGATCACCCCGCCCGCCGGAAGACCGGCACCGTCACCCCTTCGCCCGCCTCGCGGAACGTCACCTCAAGGGCCATCCCGATCCGCAGCCCGGCCTCCTCGCAGTCCACGATCTCCGTCATCATGCGCGGGCCTTCGGCGAGGTCGACGACCGCGGCGACGTACGGGACGCGGGAGCCGAACGGCGGCAGGTCGTTCCTGTGCACCACGGACCAGGTGTAGAGCGTGGCGTGGCCGCTCGCCCGCTCCCAGGCGCCCTCCTCGCTCCAGCAGTACGGGCAGAATTCGCGCGGGTAGTGATGCGCCCTGCCGCATCCGCCGCAGCGGCGGATCAGGAGCTCTCCCCGCGCGGCCGCTTCCCAGTAGGGGCGGGTGAACGCGTCGGGCTCGGGGAGGTCGAACCGCGGACCCCCGGCGCTCACGGTGTTCCCTGTGCTCCCCATGCTGCGTCCTCTTCCGGTTACAGGAAAGGTTTCTGACGGTACGTCAGTTCAACGCATGGCCGACCCGTGCGCAAGGGTCGTACGCAAGAGGCCGTACACGAGGCGGGTCCGCCTGCGTGCCGCGCAGCCCATGGACACGGGGCGCGCCGCCTACACCCGTGATCAATTCGCAACCGGTTTGGGGCTTGACCGTCCCCCATCAAGTGATCACGTGATTACTCTCAGGTTCATGGCCGACACCACTCCCCCACAAACGCCACACCAAGACCGCCCCGTATACGTCGTCGGGGGCGGACCCGGCGGCCTTTCCGTGGCGGCCGCCCTGCGTGCGCGAGGCGTACGCGCGGTCGTGCTCGAGAAGTCCGACCGGGTCGGCGCCTCCTGGCGAAAGCACTACGACCGCCTGCACCTGCACACGACACGACGCCTCTCCGCACTGCCGGGCCTCGCGATACCGCGCGCCTTCGGACGGTGGGTGTCACGTGACAACGTCGCCCGCTACCTGGAGAAGTACGCCGAATTCCACCAGTTGGAGATCGTCACCGGCGTCGAGGTCTCCCGCCTCGAGCGCGCCGCCGACGGCAACGGCTGGCTGCTGCACGCCACCGGCGGACGCGAACTGACCGGCAGCGCGGTGGTGATCGCCACCGGCTACAACCACACGCCCCACCTGCCGGACTGGCCGGGCCGCGACACGTACACGGGCGAACTCCTGCACGCCGGCACCTACCGCGAGCCCCGCCCCTACGAGGGCAAGGACGTCCTGGTCGTGGGCATCGGCAACACCGGCGCCGAGATCGCCGTCGACCTCGTCGAGGGCGGCGCCGCGCGCGTACGCCTCGCGGTGCGCACCGCGCCGCACATCGTCCGCCGCTCCACGGCGGGCTGGCCCGCGCAGCGCACCGGCATCCTCTGCCGCAGGCTGCCCGTCTCCGTCGTCGACCGCCTCGCGGGCCCGCTCGCGAAGGTGAGCGTCCCCGATCTGTCCGCGCAGGGGCTGCCGCGCCCCGAAACCGGCCTGTACTCCCGCGTCAACGAGGGCGCGATCCCGGTGCAGGACGTCGGCCTGATCGACGCCGTGCGCAAGGGCAAGATCGAGCCCGTCGCCGCCGTCGAGTCCTTCGAGGACGGCAAGGTCGTCCTGGCCGACGGCACCCGGATCTGCCCGGACGCGGTCATCGCCGCCACGGGCTACCGCCGCGCCCTGGAGCCGCTCCTCGGCGACCTCGGCGTACTCGACGCGAAGGGCACCCCGCTGGTCCGCGGCGCCCGCACCCCGAAGTCGGCCCCCGGCCTCTACTTCACCGGCTTCACCAACCCCATCAGCGGAATGCTCCGGGAAATGGCCCGCGACGCCGAGAAGATCGCCAAGGCAGTGGCAACCCGCAGGGGCCGCTAAGCCTCCGGGCCCCGCAAGGGGCGCGGGAAACTGCGCGACCAGCCACGACGGCGCCGCAGACAACCGACCCCACCGCCCGGGAAGACGCCCGTGGCCGGTACTGCTCCCTCCCGGCGGCTCCGCCCGCCGGAAGGGAGTAGCACCCCCCGAACCACGGGTAACGCTAAAGGGCAGCCCCAACTCTCTGCGTGCAGCGGTGTTCCTGACACAGCGTCAGTTCAGTAATCTGACTATGCGTCAGTTGCATTCCTTTCCCACAGGAGCGGGCGGACCGATGCTTGGATCGACTTACGGCACCTTCACCACCGACCCCCGCCGCGCGCATGTTGTGGCCTGCGGCGAAGCCCCGGCACCCGCCGTCCACGGACAGGCCGGCACGGCGGACGACCTGGACGTCAGCGGCCGTCCCCTGTACGCAGACATACCGGACCTGGACCGGTTCTTCCGCCCCGAGTCCGTCGCCGTCATCGGCGCGTCGGACGCCGAAGGCCGGCCGAACACCGGCATCACCCGCCAGCTCATGGACTGGGCCGAGCGGGGCGGCGCCCGGCTGCACCCCGTGCACCCCACCCGCCGGTCAGTCTTCGGCACCCCCTGCTTCTCCTCCGTCGCGGACCTGCCGGAACAGGTCGATCTGGCCGTACTCCTCGTCAGTGACCCCCTGCCCGTGATCGAGGAACTCGCCGAGTCCAAGGTGAAGTTCGCCGTCGCCTTCGCCTCCGGCTTCGCCGAGACCGGCGCCGAGGGCGCGGCCGCACAGGCCCGCCTGGCCGCCGCCGTGGAGCGCTCCGGGCTGCGGCTGCTCGGGCCCAACACCAACCTCAACGCCTTCGAGAAGTTCCGCGACGACCTCGAAGGACCGGCGATCGCCCTGATCACCCAGTCCGGCCACCAGGGCCGCCCCGTCTTCACGATGCAGGAGATCGGCGTACGCCTCTCGCACTGGGCGCCCACCGGCAACGAAGCCGACCTGGAGACCGCCGACTTCATCTCTTACTTCGCCGAGCGCCCCGAGGTCGGCGCCATCGCCTGCTACGTCGAGGGCCTCAAGGACGGCCGCTCCTTCCTGCTCGCCGCCGACCGCGCCGCCCAGCGCGGCGTGCCCGTCGTCGCGGTCAAGGTCGGCCGCACCGAGACCGGCGCCCGCATGGCCGCCTCACATACCGGCAAGCTCACCGGCGCCGACGCGGTCGTCGACGCGGCGATGCGGCAGTACGGCGTGATCCGTGTGGACGGGCTCGACGAGCTCCAGGACACCTCCGCCCTGTTCGCGCGGGCGCGGGCTCCGCAGGCCGAGGGCGTCGTCGTGTATTCGATCTCGGGCGGCACGGGCGCGCACTTCTCGGACCTGGCGACCGAGGCGGGGCTGCGGCTTCCCGCCCTCTCCGAGGCCAAGCAGGCGGAGCTCCACCAGTGGATACCGGACTACCTGAACGTCGCCAACCCCGTCGACAACGGCGGGCACCCGGTCGGCGACTGGCGCGGCCGGAAGATCATCGACGCGATCCTGGACGATCCGGAGGTGGGGGTGCTGATCTGCCCCATCACCGGGCCCTTCCCGCCGATGAGCGACAAGCTGGCGCAGGACCTGGTGGACGCGGCGGAGCAGACGGACAAACTGGTGTGCGTGGTGTGGGGCTCGCCCGTCGGCACCGAGGAGGCCTACCGCACGACGCTGCTCGGCTCCTCGCGGGTCGCCACCTTCCGCACCTTCGCCAACTGCATCACGGCGGTGCGCGCCTATCTGGACCACCACCGGTTCACCGCCCGCTACCGCTCCCCCTTCGCCGAGGCGCCGCGCACGCCCTCGCCGTCCTTCCGCAAGGCGCAGGCCCTGATGCGGCCCGGCCAGCAGCTGAGCGAGCACGCGGCGAAGCAGTTGCTGCGCGCGTACGGAATTCGCGTACCGCGCGAGCAGTTGGTGACCAGCGCGGCGGCTGCCGTGCGGGCGGCGGGGCTCGTCGGCTACCCCGTGGTGATGAAGGCGTCCGGGGCGCATCTCGCCCACAAGACCGAACTCGGCCTGGTGAAGGTCGGCCTCACCTCTGCCAGCCAGGTGCGCGACGCCTATCGGGAACTGACCGACATCGCCCGCTACGAAGGGATCGCCCTGGACGGCGTACTCGTCTGCCAGATGGTGGAGCGGGGCGTCGAGATGGTGGTCGGCGTGACGCACGACGAGCTGTTCGGGCCGACGGTGACGGTCGGGCTCGGCGGGGTCCTGGTCGAGGTGTTGCGGGACGTGGCCGTGCGGGTGCCGCCCTTCGGGGAGTCGCAGGCGCTCGCGATGCTCTCCGAGCTGCGCGGGCGGGCGTTGCTCGACGGGGTCCGGGGCGCGCCCCCGGCCGATGTCGACGCGCTCGTCGAGGTCGTGCTGCGGGTGCAGCGGATGGCTCTTGAGCTGGGTGACGAGCTGGCGGAGCTGGACATCAACCCCCTGATGGTGTTGCCACGGGGGCAGGGGGCCGTGGCTCTCGACGCGCTGGCCATCTGTCGGTGAGTGGGTCTTCAGGCCGCCGCTTCCCGGCGATTTCCTCCCGCCCACCCAACCGATCACCCCGCAGCGAAATGGAGTACCCCGCCCCATGACACCCTCCCCCGAAGCCGAAGCCGAAGCCGAAGCCGGAACCGGACCGACCGATCCCCTCGACTCATTGGTACTCCACGCCACTGACAACGCCGTCTCGTGGATCACCCTCAACCGGCCCGAAGCCATGAACGCCGTCACCTGGGACCAGCGCGAACGCGTCATCGCACTGCTCGCAGAGGCCTCCGCGGACCCCGCTGTCCGCGCCGTCGTGATCACCGCGACCGGCAAGGGCTTCTGCGCGGGCGCCGACCTGCGCGGAGCCCCCGCCACCGGCGAGCGCGTGCCCGGCGACGTGGCCCGCACGATCAGGCTGGGCGCCCAGCGCCTCATCTCCGCCGTGCTGGACTGCGAGAAGCCGGTGATCGCCGCGGTGAACGGGACCGCGGCCGGGATCGGCGCGCATCTCGCGCTTGCCTGCGATCTCGTCATCGCCGCCGAACAGGCCAAGTTCATCGAGGTGTTCGTGCGGCGGGGGCTCGTACCGGACGGGGGCGGGGCCTATCTGCTGCCGCGTCTCGTCGGACCCCAGCGGGCGAAGGAACTGATGTTCTTCGGCGACTCGCTGCCGGCCGCCGACGCCGAACGCCTCGGCCTCGTCAACCGCGTCGTACCCGCCGGTGAGCTGGAGAAGACCGCCCGCGCCTGGGCGCAGCGCCTGGCGAGCGGCCCGACCCGCGCCATCGCCATGACCAAGCAACTGGTCAACGCCTCCCTCGAATCGGACCGGGCGACGGCCTTCGCGGCGGAGGCCGCGGCCCAGGAGATCAACATGACGACGGCGGACGCGAACGAGGGCGTGGCGAGCTTCGTGGAGAGACGTTCACCGTCGTACGAGGGCCGCTGACGCCCCTCTTGGGCCCACGATGCGGCGCCTCCGCACCCCTTCCAATCTGACGACCCGTCAGCTTCAATGATTGATGTGATGGGACATGCAGGGATGGCGGCCACCGTCGTCCGATATCTCAGGTCGGTCGGAGCGCCGACCGCCACCGGCCCGGTCGAAGCCCTCCCGCGCCCGCAGTTGCGGGCGGTGGGCGACGACGAGCGGGCGCCGCTCGACGCGCGTGAATTCCGGCGCGTACTGGGGAACTTCGCGACCGGCGTGACCGTTGTCACGGCACCGGCATCCGAAGGCGATCCGGGCCCGGCCGGATTCGCCTGTCAGTCCTTCTCCTCGCTCTCCCTCGACCCGCCCCTCGTCTCGTTCATGGTCGCGCGTACGTCGACGACATGGCCGCGCATCGCCCGCGCGGGCGTCTTCTGCGTCAACGTCCTCGGCGCCGACCAGGGCGCCCTGTGCCGCGGCTTCGCGGTGAGCGGCGCCGACAAGTTCGCCGGCGTCGCGTACGACCCCGCGCCCGTCACCGGCTCGCCCCGCCTGGCCGGCGCACCGGCCTGGATCGACTGCACGATCCAGGCGGTGCACACCGGGGGCGACCACCTGATCGTGGTCGGCCGCGTGGACGCGCTCGGCGCCACCGACGACGGCGAACCGCTCCTGTTCCACCGCGGCCGGTTCGGCAGGTTCGAGGGATTCGACACCCTCGCTACGTGAGCGCGGACGGCGGCGGCACCGCCGCCTCGTCACGCACCCTGCGGATCACCAGCGCCATCAGCGCCGCCGCCGCGCACAGCGCCCCCGAGGCGATCCACATCACGTCGTACGACCCGAAGGCGTCCCGTACGACACCGCCGATGACGGCCACGAGCGCGGCACCCACCTGGTGCGAGGCGAGCACCCAGCCGAAGACGATGGCGCTGTCGTCGCCGTACTGCTCGCGGCACAGGGCCAGGGTCGGCGGCACGGTCGCCACCCAGTCGAGGCCGTAGAAGACGATGAAGAAGACCATCGGCGGGTGCACGGCCGAGTCGAGAAGGAGCGGCAGGAAGAGCAGCGAGACACCCCGGAGCGCGTAGTACACGGCGAGCAGCCGCCGCGCGTCGAAGCGGTCCGTGAACCAGCCGGACGCGACCGTGCCCACGACGTCGAAGACGCCGATGACGGCGAGGAGCGAGGCGGCGGCCGTGATCGGCATGCCGTGGTCGTGCGCGGCGGGCACGAAGTGCGTCTGGATCAGCCCGTTCGTCGAGGCGCCGCAGATGGCGAATGTCCCGGCGAGCAGCCAGAAGGGGCCGGTGCGGGCCGCCTTGAACAGCACGGTCACCGCACGCCGCGCGGCCCCCGTGGCGGGCGGCGGCTTCTCCACGAACTCGTCTGCCCCGTACGGCTTCAGGCCCACGTCCGCCGGATGGTCGCGCAGCAGCAGCCATACGAAGGGGACGACGGCGAGCGCGGCGAGGGCGACGGTCACCGCGGCGGGCCGCCAGTCGTGCGTCTCCACGATCCAGGAGAGCAGCGGCAGGAAGATCAACTGACCCGAGGCGGACGCGGCCGTCAGGATGCCGGTGACCAGGCCGCGCCGCGTGGTGAACCACCGGTTGGTGACGGTGGCGGCGAAGGCCAGCGCCATGGACCCCGAGCCGAGCCCGACGAGGAGCCCCCAGCACAGGAGCAGCTGCCAGGCCGACTGCATCCATACGGTGGCGCCGGCGCCGACCGCGATCACGACCAGGGCGACGGCCACGACCTTCCGGATGCCGAAGCGGTCCATGAGCGCGGCGGCGAACGGTGCGGTGAGCCCGTACAGCGCGAGGTTGATGGAGACCGCGAGGCCGATCGTGCCGCGCGACCAGTGGAATTCCTCGTGCAGCGGATCGATGAGGAGGCCCGGCAGGGACCGGAAGGCCGCGGCGCCGATGATCGTCACGAAGGTCACGGCGGCGACGAACCACGCGCGGTGGATACGACGCCGCCGCCTCGCCGCGTCCACGCCCTGCGCGGGCGCCGGCTGATTCACGTCTGTCTGGGTCACGACAACAGCATCCGGATTCCCGCATGCCCGAACGAGTGGCCCGAAAGACAGCATTAGCTAGAATCGGGCCATGGCCTCATCGACAGAGAACACCTGTCACCGCGTGGTGGTCCTGGCCATGGACGGTGTGATCCCGTTCGAGCTGGGCATCCCGCAGCGGATCTTCGGGCGCGCGCGGACCGCCGACGGGGAGCCGCTGTACGAGATCGTGACCGCCTCCGTCCGCCCGCCGGGCCCGGTGCGCTCGGACGCCGACTTCGCGATCCTCGTGGAGAACGGCCCGGAGTGCCTGGCGAGCGCCGACACGGTCGTGATCCCGGCTTCGTACGAGCTGGGCCCGGTCTACGAGGAAGGCCGCCTGACGGACGAACTGACGGCGGCCCTCGCGCACATCACACCTGGCACGCGCCTCATCTCCATCTGCACGGGCGGCTACGTCCTCGCCGCCGCGGGCTACCTCGACGGTCGTACGGCGACGACGCACTGGGCGTCGGCCGAGCACTTCCAGCGCCTCTTCCCTCAGGTCACGGTGGACGCGGAGGTGCTGTTCATCGACGACGGGGACGTGCTCACGTCGGCGGGGGTCGCGGCGGGGCTCGACCTCTGCCTCCATGTCGTACGCGGCGACCACGGCTCTGCGGTCGCGAACGACGTGGCCCGCCGTACGGTGGTGCCGCCGCATCGCGACGGGGGCCAGGCCCAGTACATCCAACGCCCTGTCCCGGAGCCCCAGTTCGCCACGACCACCTCGGCGCGGGCGTGGGCCCTTGCCCACCTCCACGAGCCGATCCAGCTCCGCGACATGGCGGAGCAGGAATCCATGTCCGTACGCACCTTCACGCGCCGTTTCCGCGAGGAGGTGGGGATCAGCCCCGGCCAGTGGCTCGCGCAGCAGCGGGTGGAGCGGGCGCGGCACCTCCTGGAGTCCAGCGACCTCTCCGTCGACCAGGTCTCCCGCGACGCGGGCTTCGGCACACCCCAGTCCATGCGGCAGCACTTGCAAGCGGCCCTGGGCGTAACCCCCACGACCTACCGCCGAACCTTCCTGCGGTAACCCCCGGGACCACCCCATGTCCCCCCGCACCAGCCATTGCCTGCGGCGCCAACACACGCCGTGACCACGCCCGGCACGCACCCGCACCCGGCATCGGACGAACCCGAACCCACCCCGCACCCGCACCCGGCACCCGGCACCCGGCACGGAACCGCCCCCACAGTCCACCACCCCGCCCGCCCCCGCAAAACGCCCCCGGCGAGACCCCTCAGAACGTCAGCACCCCCCGAGCCACCCGCCCCGCCTCCGCATCCCCCACCGCCTTGGTGAAGTCCTCCACCGGATAGACCTCCGTCACCAACTCGTCCAGGAGCAACCGCCCCTCCCGATACAGCTCCGCATACAACGCGAAGTCCCTCTGCGGCCGCGCCGACCCGTACCGGCAGCCCAGGATCGACTTGTCCAGGAACAGCGACGAGACCAGGAACGACGCCTCGGCCGTGGCCGGCGGCACCCCGAGGAGGATCGCCTGGCCGTGCCGGTCGAGGAGATCGATCGCCTGCCGGATCAGCTCGATCCGCCCCACGCACTCGAAGACATGGTCCGCCCCCGTCGGCAACAGCTCCCGCACACCCTCCTCCCCCACGGACGAGAAGAAGTGCGTCGCACCGAACTGCCGCGCAACCCCCTCCTTCCCGGGATTCGCGTCGACCGCCACGATCCGCGTCGCCCCGGCGATCCGCGCCCCCTGCAGCACGTTCAGACCGATGCCCCCGGTCCCGATCACCACCACGCTGTCCCCGCGGTCGACCTTCGCCCGGTTCAGGGCGGCGCCGACCCCCGTCACCACCCCGCATCCGATCAACGCGGCCGACGTCAGCGGAATGTCCCGGGGAATCCGCACCGCCTGCACGGCCTTGACCACCGTGCGCTCGGCGAACGCGGAGTTCGCCGCGAACTGATAGACCGGCGCACCGCCCCGCGAGAACGGCTGGTCCGGCATCCCGATCGCCCGCCGGCACATCGTCGGCCGCCCCCGGTTGCACTCCCCGCACGTCCCGCAGCTGGCGATGGTCGAAAGGGCCACATGATCCCCCGCCTCCACATGCGTCACCCCCGCACCGACCGCCTCCACCACCCCCGCCCCTTCATGCCCGAGCACCACCGGCGAGGGAAAGGGAATGGTCCCGTCGATCACGGACAGGTCGCTGTGGCACAACCCGGCGGCGGCGACGGCGACCAGCACCTCCCCCGGCCCCGGATCCCGCACCTCCAGGTCGTCGACGACCTCGACCCTGCTCCCCTCGGCCCTGCTCCTGTCGAAAACGACACCCCTCATCGCGCCTCCCTCGGCAGGCCGAGCACGCGCTCGGCGATGATGTTCCGCTGAATCTCGTCCGAGCCGCCGTAGATGGTGTCGGCCCGCGTGAAGAGGAAAAGCCGCTGGAGCGCGTCCAGTTCGTACGGGGCGTCCTCGCTCCAGTCGGCGGGCCCCACCGCGGCCGCGGCCCCCCGCACCTCCATGGCCAGCTCCCCGAGCCGCTGATGCCACCCGCCCCACAGCAACTTGGCCACACTCGGCGCCCCCGAGTCCGCACCCCCACCCGAACCCGAACCTGCACCCCCACCCGCACCCGCACGCCCACCCGAACTCCCCAACGTACGCAGCGCGTTCCACCGCATGACCCGCAGCTCCGCCCACTGCCGCACAAGCCGCTCCCGCAGCACCGGATCACCCACGGCCCCGCTCGCGACGGCCTCCCGGACCACGCCCCCCAACTCCTCCGCGAACCCGATCTGCTGGACGAGCGTGGAGACCCCCCGCTCGAACCCGAGGAGCCCCATGGCGACCCGCCACCCGTTGCCGGCACCGCCCACCACGTGCGAGGCACGGGCGATCGCCCCGTCGAAGAAGACCTCGTTGAACTCGCTCGTCCCCGTCATCTGCCGTATGGGCCGCACCTCGATGCGCCCGGGCTGGTCCATCGGCACGAGCAGGAAGGAAATCCCCCGGTGGCCACGGGACCCCGCCTCCGTCCGCGCGAGCACGAAACACCAGTCCGCGTCGTGTGCGAGCGAGGTCCAGATCTTCTGCCCGGTGATGCGGTACGCGTCACCGTCCCGCACCGCCGCCGTCCGCAGCCCCGCCAGGTCAGACCCGGCGCCGGGCTCGCTGTACCCCTGGCACCACAGCGCCTCGCCGCGCGCGATCGGCGGCAGGAACTCGTCCCGCTGCTCCTGCGTGCCGTACGCCAGGAGCGTCGGGGCGAGCAGATTCTCGCCGATGTGCCCATGACGTCCGGGCGCCCGGGCCCGCGCGTACTCCTCGGCCCAGACGACCTGCTGGGTCAGCGTCGCCCGCCGATTCCCGTACGCCCCCACCCCGGACCCCGAGCCCACCCCGGACCCCGGCCCCGACCCCAACCCCGAATCCCACCCGATCCCGATCCACCCACCCCGCCCCAACTCCCGCTCCCAGGAACGGCGTTCCGTCACCCCCTCGTGCTCGCTGCCAGGCCCGCCCCGCCCCACCGCACCCGCGAACGCCCCCGTCAGATGTTCGGCGAGCCACGCCCGCGCCTCCGCACGGAACTCCTCGTCCCCGGCGCCGAATCCGAACTCCACCGCCCGGCCCCGGCCTACGCGTTGGGCCGGTCTTTGGCCGCGGCGGCCTTCGCCATCGCCTCCAGCTGCGCCAGCATCGGCATCGGGTCGACCCCCACCGTCCCCGGCAGGAAGTCGGCGATCTTCTCCGGGGTCCAGCCGCCCTCGACGTAACCGGCCCGCAGCTCACGGGGCTGCGCCCACACCGCGATCTTCGGGCCCGCGACCGTATAGACCTGCCCGGTGATCTTCTCCGCCCTGGCCCGCTCGCTCAGCAGATAGACGACCAGGGCGGCCACGTCCTCCGGCTCCCCGATCTCCTTCAGCTCCATGGGCACGTTGGCGGACATCCGGGTCCGCGCGACCGGCGCGACCGCGTTGGCGGTCACCCCGTACTTGTGCAGGCCGAGCGCCGCGCTGCGCACCAGGGAGATGATCCCGCCCTTGGCCGCGCTGTAGTTGGCCTGCGCGACCGAACCCTGGTGGTTGCCGCTGGTGAAGCCGATCAGCGTGCCCGTGCCCTGTTTGCGCATGACCGCCGACGCGGCCCTGAAGACGGTGAACGTGCCCTTCAGGTGGGTGGCGACCACCGGGTCCCACTCCTGCTCGGACATGTTGAAGAGCATCCGCTCGCGCAGGATCCCGGCGACGCACACCACGCCGTCGATGCGCCCGAACTCGGCGAGCGCGATGTCCACGATCCGCTGGCCGCCCGTCATGGTGGAGATGTCGTCGGCGACGGCGACGGCCTCGCCGCCCGCCGCCTGGATCTCCTTGACCACGCCGTCGGCTATCTCACTGGTCGGTTCCGCGCCCTCCATGGAGACGCCGTAGTCGTTCACGACGACCTTCGCGCCCTCGGCTGCGGCGGCGAGCGCGACCGCCCTGCCGATGCCGCGTCCGGCACCGGTCACGGCCACCACCTTGCCTGCCAAGAAGTTCCCCACGTCCGGCCCCTTCCCGCGGTTTCTGACGGACCGTTAGATTCTATGACCCGTCAGATACCGGAAGACAAGCCCCGCGGAGGACCCATGTCAGACTCGGCATCCACCACGACGGCGGGATCGGCCCTTCCGCCCGAGTTCCACGACATCGCCAAACGCGTCAACAACTGGGGCCGTTGGGGCGCGGACGACGAGATCGGCACCCTCAACCTCATCACCGACGAGGTCGTGCGCGAGGCCGCCGTCGGCATTCGCACCGGCCGCCGCATCCCGCTCGCGCTGCCCCTCAAAGAGGACGGCGTCCAGACGGGCCTGATACCCGGCCGGATCAACCCGCTGCACACGATGGTGCAGATCAACCAGGAGCTCTTCGGTCCCGGCACGGTCGCCACCAGCGATGACGCGGTCACGATGGGCCTCCAAACGGCCACCCACTGGGACGCCCTCACCCACGCCTCGCACTCGGGGAAGATCTACAACGGCCGCCCGGCGGAGACCATCACCGCCCACACCGGCGCCCGGTTCAGCGGCATCGACAAGGTGGCGCACCTCGTCTCGCGCGGCGTCCTGCTCGACGTCGCCCGCGCCAAGGGCGTCGACCGGCTGCCCGGTGACCACGCCGTCACCCCCGAAGACCTCGCCGAGGCCGAGGAGTTCGCGGGGCTCACGGTCCGCGCCGGCGACATCGTCCTCGTGCGGACCGGGCAGATCCAGACCTATCTCGCGGGCGACAAGCACGCGTACGGCTATCCGTCCCCGGGTCTCTCGGTCCACACCCCGGAGTGGTTCCACGCACGCGATGTGGCGGCGGTCGCCAACGACACCCTGACCTTCGAGATCTTCCCGCCCGAGATCGAGAACCTGTGGCTGCCCGTGCACGCGCTGCACCTGGTCGAGATGGGGATGTTGCAGGGCCAGAACTGGAATCTGGAAAAGTTGTCCACAGCCTGTGCAGAAGTTTCGCGCTACAGCTTCCTGCTCTCCGCGATGCCCGAGCCGTTCATCGGCGGCACGGGAACACCCGTGGCTCCGGTCGCGCTGCTGTGAGTCCCCCGGGATGCGGCAGGGTCTTGAGCCTTGGGATGGCGGCGCCCCGGCGTCCCGCGCCCGCCCCGAGCGCGTTGCCGCGCGCCGCCATCCGGCTCCCGGCGCTCGAGTCCTGCCCTCTGAGGCCACGAAGGGACCGGCGCCGACGGCGACCCACATCTCGTCAAGGGCCGGGCCACAGACCACCGTCCCTCGACGTCCCCTCGCGGCGAATCGCTGCACATAAGCGTGATCAATCGGACACGGTACGTCAACACCCGTCCGGTGATTAATGAATTATGCCGCTTTTGTACCGACCGCGCACGGCCGCGCATCGGGGCACGGGACGGCGCATGCGGGCGCCCGTCACCGGCATGCGGGACACGCGGGGCTCAGACGGCCTCGTACGCCACGTCCTCGTACGTCGTCCCGTCGAACGTGACCGCCCCGACCCTGGAGTCCGACTCGCAGCGGTCCACCTCGCACCAGATGCTCTTGCCCGCGCCTTCGGTCTGCCAGCCCCAGCGGTCGGCGAGGCCGTCGACGAGTTCGAGGCCGCGGCCGTTGGTCGCGTCACCGTCCGCGTGCCGCGGTTTCGGCGGCCGCGCGCTGGTGTCGGCGACCTCGACCCGGACCGTCCCGGATCCCGCCGGTGCGCTTCCGGCGGCCCCCGCGGCATCCGCCGCCACGTCGGGGGCGTCCGGGAGCCGCATGCGCAGTACGGCCGGACAGCCCGTATGCACCACCGCGTTGGTGACAAGCTCCGAGATCAGCAGGATCAGCGTCTCGGCCAGTGGCTCGTCGACCTCTATCCCGGAACCCGCGAGGCGCGAGCGCGCCCACCTCCGGGCCCGTCCCACCTCTGCGGGGTCGGGCCTGACTTCCAGCTGAACATGAAGCACCTGCACCGCTCACACCATCCGAACCGGCGGACACATCGCCTCGCGACTCCAAGGGGTCACGGAACGTGATCCCCTTGAGAGACAGCATGGTTGACGTTCAGTCACCCCAACAAGCGCTTCAGGCATATTCCAGCGCGAAGGAGTACGCGTGCGGCATACTGTGCGACGCGCACCGCGGGGGGTCGAACAGGCGGGCATATAGCCCCTTCCTGCACTGCGAACGGTACGCATCGCCGGGCCCGGCGCCGCCTCAGTGGCAGCACCGGCATGGCTCGACCTCAGAACCACTCGCATCTCAGACAAGGTACCGGAGCGGAAGCCCGACTCCATGCCGTGACGAGTCACGCATAGGACACAACCCGATATCGACGCTCAGTAGCCTCCCCCCACTTCGGGAATCCCACAAGTCGATCACTCTCCGCACAGCAGTACAGGGCATGCCCCCCCGGCGCCAGGCGCCTCACAGAGCCGCCGCGAGCTCCTCCTCCGCTCCGGCCGCCGACCGCCCCAGTCCGGCCCGCACCCAGGCCCGCTTCAGATGCAGATGTACGTCGGCCTCCCAGGTGAACCCCATCCCGCCGTGCACTTGGAGGCAGTCCCGCGCGCCCCGCACCGCGGCCTCGTCGGCGAGCAGCTTGGCGCCCGCGATCTCCAGGGTGTCTCCGGTGACGGCCGCGGCGTAGACGGCGGCGCGGGCGACCTCGGTGCGCACGAGCATCTGTGCACAGAGGTGCTTGACGGCCTGGAAGGCCCCGATGGCCTGCCCGAATTGGGTGCGTTCCTTCGCATATCGCACGGCCATCTCGCAGGTCTTCCCGGCGCTTCCCAGCTGCTCGGCGGCGATCAGCAGGTCCGCGTCCGCCCGCGGGACGGCGTCCGCGAGGGCCGCTCCTTCGCCGCCGGGCACCCGGTGCAGCGGCGTCAGCGGGTCGACCGACCGCAGCGGGACGGCGCCGGTGACGTCCCCGAGGACGACGTCCGCCTCGTCCAGCCAGGGCACGAGCCCTACGGAGTCGCCCTTCATGACGGCGGTCACCACGACCGTCCCCCGCGCCGCCCCCTCCACGTCCCGCGCCGCGAGGAACGTCGCGACCAGCGGCCCCGTAAGCAGCGCCCGCCCCGCCTCCTCGAAGGCCAACACGGCCTCCGGAAGCCCGAGTCCGACCCCGCCCTCCTCCTCCGGCACCCGCAGCGAGAAGAACCCGGCATCCCCGAGCTCACGCCACAGGCCCCGGTCCAGCGAGGGAGTCCCGGCGTCCACGGCGGCCCGCAGGGCGGCCCGGTCGAACCGCCCGTCGAGGAGATCCCGGACGCCGCCCCGCAACGCCTCCTGGTCCTCCGTCAGTTGGAAGTCCACCCGGCCCCTCACCGCCCCTTCGGCAGGCCGAGTATCCGCTCGGCCACGATGTTCTGCTGGATCTGCGAGGTGCCCGCGGCGATCGTGTACGAGAGGGAGGAGAGCCGGTCCAGGGTCCACTCGTGCCCGAGGTCGAGCGCGCCCGCCCCGAGCACCTCGCCGGCGGCCTCGTACAGCTCCTGGCGGGCATGCGAGTACCGCAGCTTGAAGACGGAGCCGCCCACCCCCGGCACGCCGGTCCCGGCCCGCTGCGACTCGCTCACGTTCCACTGCGTGAGCCGCCACAGCGCCGCGAACTCCGCGCTCAGCCTGCCGAGCCTGCGCCGGAGCACCGTGTCGTCCCAGCGCCCGTTCTTGCGGGCCTCGCGCGCGAGCTCGCCCAGGACGCGGCGGCAGGCGACGACCTCTCCCACGAAGGCCGTCCCGCGCTCGTAGGAGAGCGTCACCATGGTCACGCGCCAGCCGTCGTTCTCCGCGCCGACCCGGTTGGCGGCCGGCACCCGTACCTCGTCGAGGAACATCTCGGCGAACTCGGTCGAGCCCGCGAGGGTGCGCAGCGGCCGGACCGTGATGCCGGGGGCGTCCATCGGCATCGCGAGCCAGGAGATGCCGCGGTGTTTGGGCACGTCCTCGCTCACCGGTGTCGTGCGCACGAGGAGTTCGCACCAGTCGGCGACCTCGGCGTGCGAGGTCCAGATCTTGGAGCCGCTCACCACGTAGTCGTCGCCGTCGCGCCACGCGCGCGTGCGCAGCGAGGCGAGGTCCGAGCCCGCGTCCGGTTCGCTGAATCCCTGGCACCACACCTCGTCGCCGCGCAGGACGGGCGGCAGCCACCGGGCGCGCTGCTCCGGGGTCCCTTCGGAGGCGATGGTCGGGCCCGCGTGCAGCAGGCCGACGAAGTTCGCGCCCACGTAGGGCGCGCCCGCCTTCTCGGTCTCCTCCAGGAAGATGAGGTGCTGGGTCGGCGTGGCCCCGCGGCCGCCCGCGTCGACGGGCCAGTGCAGCCCCGCGTATCCGGCGTCGTACAGCCTGCGCTGCCATCCCATGTCGTACGCGCGCCGCCCCGGCCAGTCCGTCGGGTCGGGGCGCGGCGGCAGCAGGGGGAGCGTCCGGGTCAGCCACTGGCGCAGTCCGGCCCGGAAGGATTCCTCCTCCTCGGTGTAGGTGAGGTCCACGTCAGGTCCGCTTGTCGTTCATGGTGTCTCCTCCGGTGGTCTCTCCGGCACCCGCAGTCCATCTGATGGACCGTCAGAACGCAGGCTAGCTCCGCGCCTCTGGACCGACAAGGCGGCGGGCCTTACGCTCTCGGCACGATCTGACTATCCGTCAGTTACGTCGGTCCGCAAGCCGGACTCCGGTCGCGAGGGGGATCACATGAGGACCCATGAGAGCGCGGGGAACGAGACCGCGCACGCACTCGGCGCCTCCCGCACCCTCTGGGAGCTCATCGAACGCCGCGCCGCTCTCACGCCCGGCGCCCCCGTCCTGATCCAGTCCGCCGCCGACCCGGCCGACGACCGGACGCTGACCTTCGGCGAACTGCGCGACCGCTGCGAACGCGTGGCCGCGGGGCTCTACGAGATGGGCGTGCGCCCCGGCACCGTCGTGGCCTGGCAGCTGCCCACCCGCATCGAGACCGCCCTGCTCTCCTTCGCGCTCGCCCGCATCGGCGCTGTCCAGTCGCCGGTCATCCCCTTCTACCGCGACCGCGAAGTCGGCTTCGCCCTAAGGGAGTCGAAGGCCGAGTTCTTCGCGGTGCCGGGCGTGTGGCGCGGCTTCGACCACACGGAGATGGCACACCGACTCGGCGCGCGGGGCGTCTTCCAGGCGTACGCGGACGACGACCTGCCGGACGCCGATCCGTCCGTACTGCCCGCGCCGCCCTCCGAGGGCACGTCGGTGCGCTGGATCTACTGGACATCGGGCACGACGTCCGACCCCAAGGGCGTGCTGCACACCGACCGTTCACTGATAGCGGGCGGCTCCTGCCTGGCCCACGCGCTGCATCTGTCGGCGGACGACGTCGGCTCGATGGCGTTCCCCTTCGCGCACATCGCGGGCCCCGACTACACGGTGATGCTGCTCCTGTACGGCTTCCCCGCGGTGATGTTCGAGCTCTTCGCGCTGCCGGACGCGCTCGACGGCTACCGGCGGCACGGCGTGACGGTGGCGGGCGGGTCGACCGCGTTCTACTCGATGTTCCTCGCCGAGCAGCGCAAGCTGACGCCGGGAAAGCCGGGAGCGCCGGGAGCGCCGGACGCAAAGCTGATCCCCACCCTGCGCCTCCTCGCGGGTGGCGGGGCGCCGAAGCCGCCGGAGATCTATCACGCGGTCGTACGGGAGATGGGCTGCCAGCTCACCCACGGCTACGGCATGACCGAGGTCCCGATGATCACCATGGGCGCTCCGGACGACACCGCCGAGAACCTGGCGACGACGGAAGGGCTGCCGCCGGAAGGGATGGAGATCCGGATCACGGACGCCGACGGCAAGGAGGTGCCCGCCGGGGTCGACGGTGACGTACGGCTGCGCGGGGAGGCGGTCTGCCAGGGCTACTTGGACCCCGAACAGAGCGCGGGGGTCTTCGACGCGGACGGCTTCCTGATCACGGGCGACCTGGGACACGTACGGCCGACGGGCCATCTGGTCCTGACCGGGCGGGCCAAGGACATCATCATCCGCAAGGGCGAGAACATCTCCGCGAAGGAGATCGAGGATCTGCTCCACCGGCATCCGGCCGTGGGCGACGCGGCCGTCATCGGCCTCCCGGACCCCGAGCGGGGCGAGCGGGTCTGCGCGGTGATCGAGCGGCGCCCTGCGGAAGAGGACCCGGCAGGCGAGGACGCCGGGGCCCTGACCCTGGAGTCCGTGACCGCCTATCTGCGCGGGGAAGGGCTGTCCACGTACAAGCTGCCGGAGCAACTGGAGCTGGTGGAGGCCCTTCCCCGCAACGAGACGCTGCGCAAGGTGCTCAAGTACAAGCTGCGGGAGCGGTTCGCGCAGGGCTGACCCGGGTGAGATCAGAGGCACTCACTCGGGAACGGTGAAGTACTCCGAGAACGCGGCGACGATCTCTTCCTCCGTCACACGCCCGTCCCCGTCGGTGTCGAGCGCGCCGCCCGCCGCGGAGGCGATGTCCGCCTCGACGCCGAGGGCCTTGAGGACCCGCTCGACTTCCTGAGGGCTGACCGCGCCGTCGCCGTCACCGTCCGCCACGGCGATCACGGCGTCCAGGAACGGCCGCGCGATCTCGGCGAACCGCGCCGGGTTGTCGCGCAGGCGCTTCACGGCGCCGCCCACGAACTCCGGCTTGGTGATCCGCTGATCGCCGTCCCGGTCGGCGATCCCCGCCATGCCCTGCCAGAAGGCCTCGGCCCCGATGTAGAGGGCCTGGCCCTTCTCGGAGCGCGCGGTGGCGCCGAACTCGCTGAGCAGGGCGACAGCCGCCGTGCTGAAGTCCTCA
Organism: Streptomyces sp. NPDC046925; assembly: GCF_040644915.1. Classification (NCBI taxonomy): domain Bacteria; kingdom Bacillati; phylum Actinomycetota; class Actinomycetes; order Kitasatosporales; family Streptomycetaceae; genus Streptomyces; species Streptomyces sp. NPDC046925. Next base: position 220,883 of record NZ_JBEYWZ010000007.1, read on the forward strand.
CGGGAGATGTAGCCGTTGCCATCCTGGTCGAAGGTGGTGAAACGGGCCGCGATCTTACGCTCGTACTCGGCACTGTCCATGGTGTTCGGGCCGCCTCACTTCTGCGGTTGGGTGCGTGTGCACGGGGGTTCCCCGGGTGTTACTGGCAGCGAGCCTACGTCGTCGGCGACCGCCCGGAGGCGGGAAGCCGATGCTTGTGCCAAGACCGGGACAAGAGAGGTTGTACCAGGAGCCGACCCTTGATGATCTTTTGGGTCTCTCTTGACCCTCCCTCACCCATCGTCGACATCTACGCTTCGCCTCGCCCACTCTCCGTGATTCAAACCTCCCCATTTCCATGATCAGTTAAAAGATCATTTACGTACGCGCAAAGCGAACGCACAGCGATCCGTGCCCGGCGTTTCGTGTCCCGAAATCCCAACTGCTGCTGTCGTAGTCGGGTGTTACGTTCCTGGCCGCCCTGGATCACACCAGGGCCGACCAACAAAAACGGGAGAACACAAATGAATCGAAAGCTGGCCGTCGGTGCCCTGGCAGCAGGGCTCTTTCTGACGGGCGCGGGGACCGCTTTCGCTACCGCAAACGGGGGTAGCGGGGACGTCGAGGCGACCGCCTCGTGGCACAAGATTCCGACGCTCTCCAGCGGCGGCGTCAAGTTCAAGAACGGCTACTACAAGTTCGAGGCTCCGGGCGCCAAGCACGGTGCCTTCCACTGGAAGGGCGACCTGCAGGACACCTCGGCCGGCGACGGCCACAATGTCTACGTCCAGGTGAAGGTCGAGGGTTACGACTGGAACCGGTTCAACGGCAAGCAGAAGAAGACGGTCCACAAGGACCAGCTCGTGTACGACGGCGCCGCTCGCTACACCAAGAACGCCTGGATACGCGCCTGCCGTGACCGGGGCTCCTTCCACCCGGACAACTGCTCGGTGACCAAGCACTACAAGCGGTAATCACCACAGGCACGAAGCGGCGGCACTGACCGGCTGCCGCGCATGCACACCGGGCCCGGGCCCCCGCCCCGGGCCCTTCGCCTTCTTGGGGGAAGCGATCAGTACGCCGACAGGTACGCCAGGTACGCCCAGTGCGTCAGAAGTCCTCAGTGCCACGGGAGTCGACCTCTCCTACGGCTCGACACCCGCCGTCCGTGACGCCCATCTGACCCTGGCGCGCGGCGAGATCGCGGCGATCACCGGGGCCAGCGGCTCCGGCAAATCGTCCCTCCTGTACTGCCTCGCGGGCGTACTGCCGCCCGCGCGCGGCGAGGTGCGCTTCGAGGGCCGGGCGTACGGCGAGCTCGACGACGAGGACATCAGCGCCCTGCGCCGCGAACGCTTCGGCTTCGTCTTCCAGTACGGCGAGCTGCTCCCCGAACTGACCATCGAGGAGAACACCGCCCTGCCGCTGCGCCTTGCCGGAACGCGCAAGCGGCCCGCGCTCAAGGCCGCCGCCGAGGTGCTCGACCGCCTGGGGATCGCCGATCTGCGCGAGAGGCGTCCTTCCCAGGTGTCCGGCGGGCAGAGCCAGCGCGTCGCCGTGGCGCGAGCGCTTGTGCACCAGCCCGCCGTGGTCTTCGCCGACGAGCCGACGGGCTCGCTCGACAGCGCCAACGCCGCCACCGTGCTCAAGGAGTTCCTGAGCCTCGCCCGCTCCCAGGACACCGCCGTGCTCCTGGTCACGCACGACGCGAACGTCGCCGCTCAGGCCGACCGCAACTACACGATGGCCGACGGAGTCCTCGCCGCGAAGGGCGCGTCCGCATGAGCGAGTTCCTGCTCGGCCTGCGGCTCCTGTTCGGCTCCGGGCGCGGCACCCGCGTACGTTTCTGGCTCATGACCCTCGGCGGCTCGCTGGGGGTGTGCGCTCTCGCGCTCGTCCTGACGATCCCCCCGATCCTGGGCGCCCACGACGGGCGGGCCGCCGACCGCGACCCGCAGGTCTACGCCGGACAGAAGTCCGGGCAGCACACGCTCGTCCTGGAGCGCTCCGACCCGCACGGCTCGAAGCCCTTCAGCCGCGTCTTCGTCGCCCGCGGCAAGGACGGCGCCGCCGTACAGCCGCCGCCGGGCATCGACGAACTGCCCGCCCCCGGCGAGGTCTTCGTGTCGCCCGCCCTGCGCGACCAGCTCCGCGACGAGCCCGGCCTCAAGGGCCTGCTCCCCGGCAAGGAGAAGGGCCTGATCGGCCCCTCCGGCCTGACCGACCCGAACGAGCTGTACGCGTATGTCGGCACCACCAAGGACCAGCTCGGCGACGACGCACGCGCGTTGAAGAGCTTCGGCTCCGCGCACCCGCCCACCACGGCCGTCGAGAAGTCCACCCTCGACATCCTGCGCTTCACCCTCGCCGCGCTCGTGCTCCTCCCGCTCGGCGTCTTCCTCTCGGTCTGCGCCAAGCTCTCCGCCGCGAGCCGCAACCGGCGCCTGGCGGCCCTGCGCCTGCTCGGCCTGAGTGCCAAGGGCACGCAGCGCGTGAACGCCGCGGAGACCGTCGTCGCCGCCTTCCTGGGGGCGCTGCTCGGCCTCGCCGAGTTCTGGCTCCTGAACCAGATCATGGCGAGGACCGGCCTTCCGGGCCTGAAGTGGTACCCCGCCGACGGCGCGCTCTCCGCGTCCACCATCGCCATCTGCCTCATCGGCTGCACCGCGCTCTCCTGGTTCGTGGGCCGGGCCAGCGCCCGCGCCGCGGCCACCAACCCGCTGAGCACCCGGCGCACCGCGGCCCCGCGCGCGCCCCGCGTCTGGGGCGGCCTGCTGCTCGTCACCGGGCTCGGCATCGTCATCGGCTACTGCGCGACCGGCCTCACCGACAACCCCGCGCAGAGCTCAGGCATCAACTCGCTTCTGGTGCCCGGCGGTGTGCTGCTCACCGGGCTCGGCCTGGTGATGGTCATGCCGCTGCTCTCGTACGGCATCGCCACGCGCCTTGCCCGCTCCGGCAACCTCGCCCTGAGCCTTGCCATGCGGCGCAACGAGGTCGAGCCGGGCAGCGCGATGCGCGTGGTCACCGGCCTCGTCCTGCTGGTGTTCTCGGCGTCCCTCGCACAGGGCGTGCTGGTGGAGGAGCAGCAGATCACCCGCTCCGACTCGCCCGTGCAGGAGTACGGCCTGCGTCTCTCGCAGCTCAGCGCGGAGCAGCAGGGCAAGCTGCGGGACATCCCCGCGGTGCGGGCGGACGCGATCGTGATGGACCCGCGCAGCGACCCCTCCAAGGAGGGCGGCGACTGGCAGGCCCCGGCCCTGGTCGCCACCTGCGCCCAGCTCGCCAGGCTGACCGAGCACGCGGCGGGCTGCGAGGAGGGCAAGGTGCTGCGGCTCCAGGACCCGAACGTGGCCGAGTCCCCCGTCAAGACCTCCACGTACACGATGGAGCAGGACGGCAAGCGCACGTCGATGAAGGTGCGGGTCCCCGAGGCCACCGTGTTGTTCGACGGGTACGACGTCACCAATCTGCCGAGCCCCGGCCTTCTGGTGCCGCCCTCCGAGCTACCGGCGCACGCCGTGCCCGCCGCGGCCACGCTCGTCCTGATGAGCGGCTCGGACCCCGGCACCGTACGGGACGTCCTCGACCGTATCGGCGCCATCGCGCCCACGGCGGACGTCGACCCGGCGGGCATCAACATCGACGGCCTCCAGCAGATCACCGTCATCGAGACGCTGCTCGCGCTCGGCATGGTGATGGGCCTGGTCATCGGCGTCGCGGCGTTCCTGGTGTCCGTCACCGACCGTGCCGTGGAACGGCGCCCCCAGGTCACGGCGCTCTCCCTGATCGGCGCGCGGGCCCGCACGCTGAGGCTCGTGCAGTGCACGCAGGTGGTGCTTCCGCTGGCCGTGGGGCTGCTGCTCGCGCTGGTGGCGGGGAAGCTGGCGGAGTCCGCCTATCTGGTCACCGGCGGCGGCGAGATCTTCTGGGACGGGGCCGGGGTTCCGCTGCTTGTCGCGGCGATGGCCGGGGTGCTCGTCCTGGCGGTGGCGGGGACGCTGCCGCTGGTGGGGCGGCGCATCGACCCGGAGCTGATCAGGCGGGACTGAAGTCAGGCGGTACGGGAACGGGGCGGCGTCACGCGGACAGTGGCGCCGCTTCGTCGTCCACGGCCGCGTCCACGTCCGGGAAGACCTCGAAGAGGCGGCGCACGCCCAGTGCCGCGAGGACGCGGTTGACGTGGGAGCCGTCCTCGGCGCCCTGCGCGGGGAGTATCAGGCGCAGGCGGCCCTGACAGGAGCGGAAGAGACGGCGGGTCGCGATGAGCACGCCGACGCCGCTCGAATCGCAGAACAGGACGTCGGAGAGGTCGAGGACAAGGCTGTGCCGGCCGTCGGCCACCGCGTCGTGCACGCGCTGGCGCACGACGGGCGAGGTCACCAGGTCCATCTCGCCGGACACCCGCAGAACGGCCCAGCCGTCCTGCTCGTCCACGGCCACCTGCAGCGTCACTCGCTCGCCTCTCGCTCGCTGATACCGCTCGTCCGTAGCTCGCCTCGTCGATGCGGAAGCCTTCCCTACGCTTCCTGTGTACGTCGCGGCTGCCCCACCTCTTCTCCATGAAACACCAGGAACACCGGTCTCTATCATCCGAGGCCGGGCGGCGGTGCACTTTGCCACAAAGGGAGTGCGTTGTCGGTGGTGGCGACTACATTCGATGGATAGTCGCCACGGGCGATTGACAGTTCGGCACGCGCACGGAACAGCACGAGCACGGAACGGCACGAGGGGGCCGCATGGCGAAGGACGCGCCGCGTCGCTGGGATCGCCGCATGCAGCAGCGCCTGGCGCACGGGGAGGCCGCCGCACTCGGCGAGCTGTACGACCGCTTCGCCTCGCTCGTGCACGGCCTGGCCCACCGCGTCCTCGGGGACGAGGACGCCGCCGACCGGCTCACCCGCGAGGTCTTCGCCCACATCTGGGAGAACCCCGACGCGTACGACCCCAAGCAGGGCCCCCTGCGCTCCTGGGTCGCCACGCTCACCCACGAGCGGGCCGTCCGGCGGCTGCGCCAGACCGAGTCCGCGGCCCTGGCCCGCGGCGGGGAGGGAACCGCGGAGGACCTGGAGCGCAAGGTGCGCCGCGCATCGGCCGCCGCCCGCGCGGACTACATCGTCACGGCCATGCCCGCCCCGCTGCGCGCCGCCCTGGAGCTCGCCTACTTCCAGCGGCGCGACTACCGCCAGACGGCCGCCGACCTCGGCGTGACGGAGGACGAGGCGCGGCGCCGCCTGCGCCTCGGCCTGCAACTGCTCTCCACCGCGAACGACGCGGCGGGACCCGCGGAGCCCCATGCCGCGCCGGGCCCGCCTCCCGGCTACGGGAGCGCGCTGTGAGCGGCCCCGACCGGCAGGAACCGTTCGAGGAACCGGATGGCCCCGGCAGCGGCGGCGGTGCGGAGGGCCGGGGCGAGCACAAGGACGCCCGCAGGCCGCCCCGGATACCGCTGCCGCGCACTTCCGTGGAGGACACCGGCCGCCCCCTGCCCGACCCGCCGCTCGCCCTCGACCTCGACCACCAGGTCCTGAAGTCCCTCCTGGGCGCCTGGGCGCTCGCCGCCTGCTCGGTCGAGGAGGCCATCGCCGTCGAGGAGCACCTGGGTCACTGCGGTCCCTGCGCGGAAGAGGCCCTGCGGCTGCGTGACGCGGTGGGCCTGCTGCATCAGGAGGAGAGCCTCGACCTCGACCCCGGCCTTCGCAACCGCGTCATCGCGAGCTGCCTCGGGCGGCGCCCGCCGCGCATCCCGGTGCCCGAGTGGGCCATGCCGTACGACGCCGAGACCGCCCGCCTCGACGCCCTCCTTCGCGACATCGGCGAATCGGAGTGGCATGCTCCGGTGCGCCTGCGCTGGTTCGACGACGACGGCCCGGTCAGCCGCAAGACGACGGTCGCGGGAGTGATCGCGCACCTCCTCGCCGTGGACGGCCTCGTCGCACTGGCCCTCGGCCTCGACGACCCGCTGGGCAGGGACACGCCGCAGCCCGCCGACCCCGGCCACCGCACCGAGGCGTACTGGCGCGCTTCGTACTTCCCGCCCTCGCGCGGCGTGCGCGGCCCCTGGCGCGACCAGACCCACGAACTGATCCGCACGGTCTCCTTCACGGCAGGCGGTGTGTACGGCGCGGGATCGGGCCGCCTCACCGTTCCGTACAGCGCCCCGGACGACGAGGGCCGCCGCGTCGAGCTGCCGCTGCGGGACTCGATGCTGGACCGCGCCTTCGAGTGCTGGATCCACGCGGGCGACATCGCCGACGCGGTCGACTATCCGTACGAGCCGCCGTCCCCGCGCCATCTGCACCGCATGATCGACCTCGCCGCCCGGCTGCTGCCCTCGACGCTCGCCGCGCGCCGCCGCTCGGGACGCGCCGCCCCGGCGCAGGACCTGGTGATGGCGGGCACCCCTGGCCGCAGCCTGCGCCTGGAGATCGAGGGCCTGGGCGGCGGCGAATGGTTCATCCCCCTGGACTCCCCCGGCGCCGACGCGTCCGCGGACCGCGAGGTGGCCCATGTCGCGCTGGACGGCGTCGAATTCTGCCGCCTGGCCGCGGGCCACGTCTCCCCGGAGGAAGCGGCGGCGGGACAGGACGGCGACCGCCGCGCGATCAAGGACGTCCTGTTCGCGGCGGCGTCACTGAGCCGTATGTAGAGCCGTACGCAAAGGCAGCCGCCGGACCGGCGGACTGGCGGGCCCGCTGACTAGGCGAAGACGACCGTGCGGTGGCCGTTGAGCAGAATCCTGCGCTCCGCATGCCACTTCACGGCCCGCGCGAGGGCCTGGCACTCGACGTCACGGCCGATCGCGACCAGCTGGTTCGGCGTGACGTCGTGGCCGACCCGCTCGACCTCCTGCTCGATGATCGGGCCCTCGTCGAGGTCGGCCGTCACATAGTGCGCGGTCGCGCCGATCAGCTTCACACCGCGCGCGTGCGCCTGGTGGTAGGGCTTCGCGCCCTTGAAGCTCGGCAGGAAGGAGTGGTGGATGTTGATGATCCGGCCGCTGAGCTGCTTGCAGAAGTCGTCCGAGAGGACCTGCATGTAGCGGGCGAGGACGACGAGCTCCACGTTCTCGGCGCGCACGAGCTCCAGGATCCGCGCCTCGGCCTGCGCCTTGTTCTCCTTGGTCACCGGGATGTGGTGGAAGGGGATGTCGTACGACGCGACGAGCTCGGCGAAGTCCGTGTGGTTCGAGACGACCGCGGCGATCTCGACCGGCAGCGCGCCGATCCGCGAGCGGAACAGCAGGTCGTTCAGGCAGTGCCCGAACTTCGACACCAGCAGGACGACGCGCATCTTCTCGTCGGCGCGGCCCAGCTGCCAGTCCATGTGGAAGGAGTCGCCGACCGCCGCGAAGCTGGCCCGCAGCTTCTCCAGCGTCACGGGCGCCTCCGCCGAGAAGTGGACGCGCATGAAGAAGAGACCGGTGTCGTGATCGCCGAACTGCTGGCTGTCCTCGATGTTGCACCCGGTCATGAAGAGGTAACTCGACACGGCGTGCACGATGCCCTGCTTGTCCGGGCAGGAGAGGGTCAGGACGTACTGCTCAGCGGGGTCGGCGGACGCGGCGACGGACGGCTCATTCATGCGCCCAAGGTTCCCACAACCAGCACGTGCCGCGGACCGACAGCGCTCCTTCGGGGAAGACCCGGCTAACCCGCCCGAGTCAGGATCCGCAGCACCTCAAGAGTCCGGGGCGCCTCATCAGGGCTCTCCCCGTCACTCACAGCGAGAGCTACATGCGCCTCCCGCGCCGCGAGGACCGCCTCCGGCCACCCCGGGTGGTCGAGATAGGCGGACACCAGCGCGTCCGGCCCGACCTCGTGCATGATCCGCAGCACCCGCAGCACCGCCGCGTCGACGAGAGCCGCCTCCTCCGCGTCACGGAAGATCGTCCCCACGTACTTGTCGGCGGACCAGTTGTCGAGCCACGTGTCCTCGACCAGGCGGTACACGGCGTCGGTCACGTCCCCGTACTCCTCGCGCCCGGCGAGCCAGCACTCACGCTGGAACTCCGGGTCGGAGAGCATGTGCAGAGCCGAGCGCACGTTGCTGCGCCAGCGCCACCACGGCATGTCGTTCGTTGGCATGCCGCCCATGGTGCTTGAGCGACGGCCGCGACGGGAAGAGTTCTCCGAACCTTGCACGGTCATCGATCGTACGTTCCCCCTCCGCGCGGCCGAATCGGCCCCTGCCATTCACCTTCTTGTCACCATGCGTTGAGAGCACGTCACACCATGGTTGGCGCTGCGCCGGAATCGTGCATGACCATGCCCGTCTCGCGACGCACCTTGCTCCTCCGCCCCTCAAATCCCCCCACCACCACCCGCCCCGCCAGGACCACGGCGCTCACCGCGGCCGCCCTGCTGGTGGTGTGTGCGTCCCTGACCACGGCCTGCGGGGTCGTCCCTGGTTCCACGGGGGGATCCAGGGAAGACCCCGTGACCGTCATGACCTGGGCCCCCGAGAAGACCAAGGCGACCAACAAACCCGGCATACCGGCGATGGCACAGGCCTACGCACGCTGGGTCAACGCGAACGGCGGGCTCGACGGCCGCAAGCTCAAGGTCCTCACCTGCAACGACCACAACGACCCGGTGGGCGCCGCCGACTGCGCCCGCGAGGCCGTCGACAAGGAGGTCGCGGCCGTCGTCGGCTCCTACAGCCAGCACGGCCAGTCCTTCCTCTCCCCCCTCCAAGTCGCCGGAATCCCCTACATCGGCGGATACGGCGTCACCGACGAGGAGTTCAGCAGCCCCCTGTCGTACCCCGTCAACGGCGGCGAACCCGCCCTGATGGCGGGCAACGGCCTACAGCTCGCCGCCCACTGCGAGCGCGTCGCCCTCGTACGGCCCGACACGATCGCCGGCGACGATCTCCCGGGGCTCCTCGACGCGGGCCTCGCCGAGGGACGCCGGGGGTCCGCGACCGACATACGGGCACCCGAGGACGGCACCGACTTCACGGTCCAGGCCGAGCAGGCACTCAAGCGCGCCGGCACCGACGGCTGCGTGACGGCGGCGCTCGGCGCCCGCACCGACACGTTCTACGACTCCTACCGGCGCACCGAGAGCGCCCTGCCCGCCGCGAAGATCTCCTCCGTGCTCGGCAGCGTCGACCAGTCCCTGATCGACCGCACCGGCGGCGGCAACGGCCCGTACGAGGGCGCCTACGTCACCGGCTGGTACCCGGCGGCGAGCGACGCCCGCTGGGACGAGATGCGCGACGTCATCCGCGAGCAGGCCTTCGGCGACAACCGGGTCGACCCGACGGACGCGGGCGTGCAGACGACGTGGATCGCGTACACCGTCCTGAAGCACGCCGTCGAGTCGCTCGACGGCGGCGAGGTCTCGGCGCGGACGCTGCGGCGGGCCCTGGACCAGGGGCTCCGGGTCGAGACGGGCGGCCTCACGCCCACCCTGCGGTGGCGCTTCAAGGACATGCTCGCGGCGCGCGACTTCCCGCGCCTGGTCAACGCCGACGTCACGTTCCAGCAGGTGCGGGACGGCCGTCTGGTCCCGGCGCGCAAGGGCTTCGTGAACGTCTCGAAGACCCTGGAGGGGGTGCGGTGACCCGCTCCGGGACCGCCGCCCCTGCCGACCTGCCGACTCCTACAGCTGCGACTTGTCGCGCTTGGTGAGGCCGTACTTCTGAGCGATGGCGTTCCACAGCCCGGCCGCTTCCTGCTTGGCCGTGGTCGCCTCGCCGCTCGACTTGTTGCCGGCGACCGCCTGCGGCGTGCCGCGGGCGTGGCCCTTCTTGCAGCCCTTCTTGCCCGCGACCTGCCCCGCCCACGCGGCGTAGTGGTTGTCGGCCGCTGCCGACGCCTTCCAGGCCTTGGTGAGGGACGCGGTCAGCTGGGCGTTGGCCGGGAGCTTGTCCACGGAGAGCTGCGAGAGGCGCGTGACCAGGCCGTTGCGCTGCTTGGCCGCGTTGCGCAGATCGGTGGCCGACTGGCTGAGGTTGTCGCACTTGCCGACGTTGCGTACGGCGGCGATCACCGAGTCGCGGCTGTTGTTGCTGTCGGCGAGGAGCTTGTCCAGGGCGATCGCCTGCTCCTCTGCCGGGTCGACGGACGGCGAGGGTTTCTCGTCGGACGGCGCGGAGTCGGAGACGGTCTTGGGAGCGGCCTTCTCCTCGTCGCCGCCTCCGCCGCTCAGGAGCGCGCCCGCGCCGACGCCGATCACCGCGATGGCGACGCCGATGGCCGCGAAGAGCGGCACCTTCGATCCGGTGCGGCCGCCCTCGCCGCGCGGGGCGGGAGCTGCGGCGGCGGCCCGGCGTGCCGCACGGCCCCCGCCGTCACCGCCGTGGGCGGCGGGCTGCTGGGGATCGAAGCGGGGCATCTGCTGGGTCGACGCGGGGCCTTCGGGCTCCGCCTGTTCCGTACGGAAGAGGCTGTCGAACTCGGCGGGCGGCTGGCGGTCGCCGGGGGCGCCGGGACGTATCCCGAAGGGCGCCTTGCCGGGCTCGGCGGGCACGGGGGCGATGAACTGCGTGGGCTCGCTGTCGGGGCCTGCCGCCGGGGGCATGGGCGCGCCGGGTGCGGACGCACCGGGCATCGGCGAGCGGCCGAGGAACTGCGTGGCGTCTCCCGCGGGTGCCTCGGGGGGCAGGGCGCCGGGGGCCACGGGGGGTATGTACTGCGTGGCGCCTTCGTCGAACCCGGCTCCGGTGCCGGGCGTCGCGGGTATGTACTGCGTCGCGTCCGCGTCACCCGCACCGGCGGGCGGCAGCGGCGCGAGTCCGCCTGCGACGGGCGGCAACGGGGCGCCCGCGCCGGACGCCGCGGGGGGCAGCTGGCCCGCCTGCGCGCCGGGCGGAAGCTGACCGGCCTGACCGGCCGGGGGAAGCTGACCTGCCTCACCGGCCGGGGGAAGCGCGTGTCCCGGCTGCCCGGGGTAGGCGGCGTCGGCGGCCTGCCCTGCGTGCGCGCCCCCCGCCGCCTGTCTCGCGTGCGCGCCGCCTGCTTGCTGCCCGGCGTGGGTGCCGCCTGCCTGCTGGCCCGCGTGGGTGCCGCCCGCCGTTTGGCCCGCGTGGATGGCGCCTGCCTGCTGGCCCGCGTAAGTTCCGCCTGGCTGGCCCGCGTGCGCGCCGCCCGCCTGCTGACCGGCGTAGGTGCCGCCTGCCTGCTGGCCCGCGTGGGTGCCGCCCGCAGGCTGCCCGACGTGAGTGCCACCCGCATGCTGGCCCGCGTGCGCACCGCCCGAGGGCTGCCCGGCGTGAGCGCCACCCGCCTGCTGGCCCGCATGAGCGCCGCCCGAGGGCTGCCCGGCGTGCGCGCCGCCCGCCTGCTGGCCCGCATGAGCGCCGCCCGAGGGCTGCCCGGCGTGCGCGCCGCCCGCCTGCTGACCCGCGTACGCGCCCCCCGCCCCGGGCCCCGCGTAGGACCCGTCGCCGGGCTGGCCCGCGTGCTGGCCGTGCTGAGCGTGGCCGCCGTGCTGGCCGCCCTGCGCGTGCCCCCCGTACTGACCGTCCTGCTGCTGGCCCGCGTACGGTGCGCCCGCGCCCTGTGTTCCGTAGGGGGTGCCCTGTGTCTGGCCGCCGTACGAGCCGGTGGGAGCCTGCGTTCCGTAGCCCTGGCCGCCGTACGAAGCGTCCGCGTGCCCGTACGAGCCGCCCTGCGCATAGCCCTGCTGCTGCGCGCCCTCGGCGGGCAGCGGGGTGCCCGCGCCGTATGACTGCTGCTGGCCGGGCGCGGAGTCCCACGCCTGGCCGGAGCCGGGCGGCGGGTCCGCCGGGGCCGGGCCCCACGGCTGGCCCCAGGGGCTGCCGCCGGACGGCGCCACATGGTCGCCGGTGGTGCCGGGCATCAAGGGCTCGCTTCCGTCGGCAGGCAGCACGATGCCTTCGTGCGCGTGCCGTTCCGCGGGATGCGGATCGGAGGAAGCGGCGCCCTGCCCGCTCTGCTGCGTCACCGGGACTCCTACGAATGGGGGACCTACGGAACCGTCGGCTCACGCTACCGGGTCCCCACAGCCGTCTGCCACGCAGCTCAAACCTCCGAGGCCGCTTCAATCGCAGAAGTAACAAAAGCTCTGCGCGAAACGCTGTTAATGCCACGGGGGAACATCGGACGCGTACGGGAGTTGGCCGTTCACCGTGCGGAAAGGGCGGCGACGGGCGGGGTTCACAGGTGCGCGACACACATCACAAATTATTCACGCGCCCACTGCCGCGCCCCTGCCCCGTTCCCGCGCGATCACGCCCGGTCCCGCGCCCCCTTCACGCCGCCTGGATGTCCATCCGCGCCCCGAACTCCCTTACCACCGGCTCCTCGCGGTAGGGCTGGAGCCGCTCCTGGAAGTCCTCCAGATACTCGGCGCCGCGGTTCGACCGCAGCGTGCCGAGGAGTTCGACGGCCTTCGTGCCCGTATGACACGCCTGCTCGATGTCCCGCCGCTGCACCTGCGCCGTGGCCAGCAGGACGAGACCGATCGCCCGCCGCCGCGCCCGCGACTCGGGATGCCCCGCCAGGGACTCCTCCGCGCTGCGCGCCGCCGCGTCCGCCTGCCCCAAGTCACGGTGACAATGAGCCAGTTCATCGGCCAGATACGCATGGTCGAAGTGCCGGATCCACACCGGATCGTCGCCCGAGTCCGCTTCCCCGGCCGCCCGGTCCATCGCCTCGACCGCATGCCCCGCGACGACCTGCGTCGAACGCCCGTCCCCCAGCAGCGCGTGCCCCCGCGCCTCCGCGGCGTAGAACATGGCCTCCGCGCGCGGTGTGACCCGCCCGCGCGTGCCCTCCTGCGCGGCCCGCGCCAACTGCGCGATCTCCCGCGGATTGCCCAGCTGCGCCGCGAGATGGCTCATGGACGCGGCGAGCACATAACCGCCGTAACCCCGGTCGCCCGCCGCCTGCGCGAGCCGCAGCGCCTGGATGTAGTAGCGCTGGGCCAGACCCGGCTGGCCGGTGTCCACCGCCATGTACCCGGCGAGCTCCGTCAACCGCGCCACGGCCGAGAACAGTTCGCGCCCCACCGCCTCGCGGTACGAACCGGCGAGCAGCCCCGACACCACGCTGTTGAGGTAGTGCACGACGACCGGCCGCACATGCCCGCTGCCGTACTGGTGGTCCAGCTTCGTCAGCGCCTCCGTCATGGCCCGCACCGCCGCCACGTCGGAGAGCCCGACCCGCGGCCCGGCCATCCGGCCGACCTGCGCGTCCGGGGACGAAATCAGCCAGTCGCGGCTCGGCTCGACCAGCGCGGAGGCGGCGACGGACGACCCGGACAGGAAGTCCCGCCGCCCCACGTCACTGCGCCACAGCTCGCAGACCTGCTCGATGGCGCCGAGCACGGTGGGCGAGAACTGCAGACCGACGCCGGAGGCGAGATTCTTGCCGTTCGCCATGCCGATCTCGTCGATCGTGACGGTCCTGCCGAGCTTGCGGCCCAGCGCCTCGGCGATGATTCCGGGCGCCCTGCCGCGCGGCTGCTGACCGCGCAGCCACCGGGCGACCGACGTCTTGTCGTAGCGCAGATCGAGACCGTGCTCCGCGCCGCACATGTTGACGCGGCGGGCCAGGCCCGCGTTCGAGCAACCCGCTTCCTGGATGAGTGCCTGCAGCCTTTCGTTGGGCTGCCGCGCGACGAGCGGCCTTGCGGCCATGGCGTACCCCCTGATGTGCACCGTGGTTCATCTGGACGGACTGGACGGGAGGGGCCGGAATCAGCCACCCCAGATGATCAATGCCCTTGGGACAAACGGAAGATGCACCACAAACGGACGATAAGTCAGCAACTGGGCTTCTTCGGAGCGCCCCAGTCTTGGCTACCCGCACATGGAACCCATTCCCCATGCGCGCCCCCGCCCGTGCACCCATGCGCCCCACATGCAGGATCGATGCTCCGCCCCCGCGCACGCGACAGCCGTAACCGTAGGTGTCGGGCGGAGTTGAGAACTCCGTGGAAGAGACCATGGGAGTCACGTCAGCCGCGCACATCCCGAAGCAGCGCGGAGAATCCTTGCTGGACACGGCCGTGCGATACGCGGAAGAGCGCCACTGGGACGTGTTCCCGGGGACGTGGCTCGAGTCCGTCGAAGGGGCCGAAATCTGCTCGTGCGGTGACACCGCGTGCACGGCACCCGGTTCGCACCCGGCGCGCGAGGACTGGGCCACGCAGGCCACGGGCAGCGCGACCGGCGCACGGCGCCTGTGGACCAAGCAGCCCAAGTCGTCGATCCTGCTGCCGACAGGCCGTACGTTCGACGCGATCGACGTGCCGGAGACCGCCGGGTTCCTCGCACTCGCCCGCATGGAGCGCATGGAACTGACGCTCGGCCCCGTGACCTGCACACCCGACCGCCGCATGCAGTTCTTCGTCCTGCCCGGAGCCACCGCCAAGGTGCCCGACCTCGTACGCAAGCTGGGATGGCCGCCGGCCGCGATCGACCTGATCTCCCTCGGCGAGGGCGCCTACGTCGCGGCGCCGCCCACCCGCTTCGGCGCGTCCGGCGCCGTCCAGTGGGCGTGCCGCCCCACCGCGGCGAACCGGTGGCTGCCCGACGCGGAGGAGATCATCTCGCCGCTGGCGTACGCGTGCGGGCGTGAGGCGCGGCGCTAGGGAATCTCCGGGGCGCGGACGCCGGACGGGCTGGTTTTCCAGCTCCCGTCCGGCGTTCGTGCTTCTCCCCGACGTATCGTGCGGAAACGGCGACGAAAGGCGGACACCGTGACCGAGGCAGCACCACCCGCAGCGGTAGAAGTGCAGGGGCTGTGGAAGGCCTTCGGACAGCAGATCGCCGTAGCAGGGATCGATCTGACCCTCCCCGCGGGCAAGTTCATCGGCCTCGTCGGACCGAACGGCGCGGGCAAGACCACCACCCTCTCCATGGTGACCGGCCTCCTCAGGCCGGACCGGGGCACGGTGAAGGTCGTCGGCCACGACGTATGGACCGACCCCGTCCAGGTCAAGGCCCGCATCGGCGTCCTGCCCGAAGGCCTGCGCCTCTTCGAACGCCTCTCGGGACGCGAACTCCTCGCGTACACCGGAAGACTCCGCGGACTCCCCGGCGACGAGGTCGACAAACGGGCGACCCAGCTCCTGGACGTACTCGACCTCGCGGGCGCCCAGCACAAACTCGTCGTCGACTACTCCACCGGCATGCGCAAGAAGATCGGCCTCGCCGCGGCCCTGCTCCACAACCCCGAGGTCCTCTTCCTTGACGAGCCCTTCGAAGGCGTCGACCCGGTGTCCGCGCAGATCATCCGCGGCGTCCTGGAGCGCTACACCACGTCCGGGGCGACCGTCGTCTTCTCCTCGCACGTCATGGAACTCGTCGAATCGCTCTGCGACTGGGTCGCCGTGATGGCCGCGGGACGCATCCGCGCCCGGGGGACCCTCGCCGAGGTACGGGGCACCGCCCCCTCCCTCCAGGAAGCGTTCCTGGAACTCGTCGGCGCCGGCGCCCGCGACAACGGCTCGCACCTCGACTGGCTGGGCGGCGGCACCCGATGAGCGCGCCGACGGCCACGTCCGCGCCCTCCATCACTCCCGTCTTCGTACGGCTGAAGCTCTCGCTCCTGCGCAACGGCCTGCACCAGTCGTCGGGCCGCCGCGCCGCCTACATCGCCTCCGTCGCCGCCGCGCTCCTTTTCGCGGCACTCCAGCTCCTCGGCCTGATCGCCCTGCGCGGCAACGAACACGCCGCCACCGTCTCCGTCCTGCTCACCGCCGTCCTCGCGCTCGGCTGGGCGGTCATGCCGCTGTTCTTCCCCAGCGGCGACGAGACCCTCGACCCCACCCGCCTGGTGATGCTGCCGCTGCGACCCCGGCCGCTGGTACGCGCGCTGCTCGTGGCGTCCCTGGTGGGCATCGGGCCCCTCTTCACGCTCTGCCTCGCGCTCGGCGCGGTCATCTCCCTCGCGCACGGCGCGGCGGCAGCCGTCACCGCCGTCCTCGCCATCGCCCTCACCCTCCTCATCTGCGTGGCCCTCGCCCGTACCGTCGCCGCCGCCAACATCCGGCTCCTGACCAGCCGCAAGGGGCGTGATCTGGCCGTTCTCAGCGGCCTGGTCATCGCGGTCGGCGCACAGGTCGTCAACTTCGGCGCGCAGCGGCTCGGTTCATCGGGGCTCTCGCGGCTCGAACCGGCGGCGGACGTCGTGCGCTGGATCCCGCCCGCGTCGGCGATCGGCGCCGTCGACTCGGTCAGCGACGGCTCGTACGCGACCGGGATCGCACAACTGGCCGTCAGCGCGGCCGCGCTCGCCGCGCTCCTCGCCCTCTGGCAACGCAGCCTCACCCACCTCATGACCACCCCCGACGGCTCGACGCTGGCGGCATCCGGACCCGCCAAGGCCCGCTCGGCGCGCGGCCTGGGGCGCCTGCTCCCCGGCGGGCGCACCGGCACGGTCATGGAGCGCAGCCTGCGCTACGTATGGCGCGACCCGAAGACCAAGGCGGCCTGGGTCACGTCCCTGGCCATCGGGCTCATCGTGCCCCTCTTCAACGCCTTGCAGGGCACGGGATCGATCTACTTCGCCTGCTTCGCGGCCGGGATGCT
This sequence comes from Streptomyces sp. NPDC046925, assembly GCF_040644915.1. NCBI lineage: Bacteria > Bacillati > Actinomycetota > Actinomycetes > Kitasatosporales > Streptomycetaceae > Streptomyces > Streptomyces sp. NPDC046925. The sequence continues at coordinate 237,371 of NZ_JBEYWZ010000007.1, forward strand.
CGGCGTCCTGATGTACAACCAGTTCGGCCAGGACACCTCGGCGTTCTGGATGGTCGCGATGACGATCTCCTCGACGTACGACGCGTACATCGAGCTCCGCGCCCGCGCACTGGCCCTCCTGGTGATCACCCTCCCGTACGCGACCCTCGTCACGGTCATCACGGCGGCGGTGCTCGGCGACTGGACCGGCCTCCCCGAGGCACTCGGCCTCTCCTTCGCCCTCCTCGGCGCGATGCTGGCGACGGGCGCCTGGTCATCGGCCCGCTTCCCCTACTCGATCCCGCAGGAGGGCTACAAGAACGTGGCTCCCGGGCAGGCGGGCCTGGCCTGGATCTCGATCTTCGGCGGGATGGTCGCGGCGGCGCTGCTCTGCGCCCCGGTCCTTGCCTTCACCATCTGGCTGCACGTCTCGGGCGCGGCTTCCTGGTCCTGGCTGCTCCTGCCGCTCGGCGGGGTCTACGGAGCGGTGATCACCTACTTCGGCCTGCGGCTCGCGGCACCGAGGGTGGCGCGGCGGCTGCCGGAAATCCTGTCGGCGGTCAGCAAGGGCTGAGCCCTCTTCGCGCCCCCGCCCCCCTGCACACGCAGACGACCCGCGAGCCGTGGTCCCCGCCGTACGAGACGGCGGGAAGCCGGCCGGACGTACCGGCGGCTCGCGGGTCGGGTGACTGCTTGGGATTGGGCCGGCTGCACGCACATCACACGTGCTGGTCCGGCGCCGAAACCGAGTTGCGACGACGGGCCACTAGCCCGCAGTCACCTCACGCGTCCGGTTTCCATACATCTGCCGAACCACCTCCTCTCCGTGATGACTCACACCATAGGAACCGGGACTGCTCGGCTCAACCGCTTTTTCCGGCAGCCGGTGAGACGGGCTCCCTGCGTGTGTCGTAGGCGTATCCGTCGCCGCGCTGGAGCAGCCGCAGGTTCCGGTGGGAGACATTGATCCGCCCCGTCGGCGTGGCGATGCTGTGCTGGCCCCTGGCCCGCACCGAGACGCGCCCGCGCCAGGTCCCCGCCCATTTACCGGCGGGCACCGTCGCGCGTACGAGATCCCCCGTGACGTATCCGAAGTGCTGCTTGATCCGCGCCCTGCGAAGACGGGGGAAGCCGAAACGGTCGGGGGTGGTACGGGCGTAGCAGCCTCGCCCGGTGGCTTTCACGACCAGAACGCGAACGGGCACCCGGACGATCTTGCCGCCGTTCTCGCGGTCCAGGTCGCCGACGGCGAGGGCGTCGATGGTGTGGGTCTTCTCGAGCGCCGTCGCCATGCGGTTCCGGTGGGTGCGGCCGCCCGGCCAGGCATGCACCGGCGGGCCGAGAGCACCCAGGGCCTCGATGAGTTGTACGCGGGGCGAGTTCATGGCGGCTGCGTCGCGCAGCGGCGTCCTGGTCCGCGCAAGGATCTCCGCAAGCCGCCCCGGCCGGTCGGCGAGGAACCGGGTGACGGGTGTGCTGCCCTTGGCCTGATTGCACGGGGCGCAGGCGAGTACGAGGTTGGAGAGTCTGCTGGAACCGCCCCGGCTGACGGAGTGGATGTGGTCGATGTTCAGAGGGACGCCGGTCACTCCGCAGTACCCGCAGACCTTCCCCCGCACGGAGAGCAAGTGGGCACGAACGTCGGTGCCGGCCAGTGCGCCGTCCCGGTACTCGGCGCCTCTGAGCTGCCTGCCGACGCTCATGGAGTGGGAGCCGAACGCGACGCTCTCCAGGTGGACCTCTGTGACCGGCGCGTACCGACGGAAGCGGTTCACCAGGGAGACGGTGGTGTCGACGCGGTGACGCACCGAGGGGGCGAGCCATCCCTTCGGGCGGGCGCGGTTGTCGCTTCTCGGTGCACGGTGGCGGAGGTTCGCGGAGCGTCGTCTGTGCCGGTACCCGGCGCGCTGCTTCATGCAGTGGCTGATCTGACCGCCCCGGTGGCGGAGTTCGGCCGTCATCAGGCCCCGGCGGACGAGGACGGGCTCTCCTCGGTGGCCGGATTCCCTTTTCTCGTCCGTGAGGGCGATGCCGGTCGTCTTGGATCCGGGGTCGATGCGCAGTTGCACGCCGTCGACTTCCGATTCGACACGTGTGCGGTCCTTGAGCCTGATGGTGAAGGGGACTTGCCGGTGAACGACAGCGCGCCCCTTGCCGAGCAGTTCGCGGGCCCGTGCGGGGTGGCACGGCATCAACGGCTGCCGGTCTCTGGCCAGTACGAAGACTCTCCCCGCGCCGACACCTCCGCTGTACCCGGAGGGAGCGTCACCGCTCCCGGTCTCTGCCGTCACCACCGCCGGGGCGGTGGATTCGGCGTGACGCCGACGGGATCTGACGCCATGCCCGCCGGTCTCCCCTCGCCCATGTTCCCCGTCGGTGCCCCGCGCGGTGGCGGGGAGTCCGTGAGCCTGCGGGAAACGTAGTCATCGAAGGGCGCCTTCCTTTGACCTGGTGGTCTTGTGACCTGGTGGTCTCGATGACTCGGGCTGGTCACTCGGCCTGTCCGCGCGAGGGGACGGGCTCCGGCCGTGGGCCGGGGAGCGAGTGATCTCCCTTCGTGTGTGGCATGGACGACGCTAGCGACCGCTCTCCTCGGGACGAGCCGATGCGCTCAAGGCCAGCCGTACGTGCGAAAGATTGGACGTGCGTTCGTTTCTGCGGGGCAGGGCTCGCGAGGAACACCGGGCCGTCCCGGGACGTTCACGCGGGGCAACGATTTCGTCGAACTTCTGGGAAGTACCTGTGGGCTGCGTCACGTTCGAGTTCAATGATCTGACGTGCGGTACATGCGGAACTCGCAGAACATGCAGCTCATGAGGACACGGCCTGCAGGGGGTGCCAGGTGAGTGCTTCCCGGCGTAGCGGAACCACCGACGAGCTGGGGCCCGAGGAGCCCGAGCCCGGTGGGGCCGAATTGCTTGCGGCATTGCTGGACGGGATGGACGCCGCGTTGTGTGCGTTCGATGCCGACGGAGTGGTGACGCACTGGAATCGCGAGGCCGAGCGGATTCTCGGGTGGTCGGCGGCGGAGGCCGTGGGGCGGCAGGGGTTCGCGGGGTGGGCGGTGCGGACGGCCGATGCCGAGGAGGTCGAAGCGCGGCTTCTGGCGGCCATGGAGGCGCACGGGCGTCAGGTGCACGAGTTCGCGCTGCTCACGAAGGACGGCGGGCGGGTGCTCGTGCGGACCCAGTCCGCTGCCGTGCGGGGCGGGGACGGGAAGCCCGCCGGGTTGTACTGCGCGTTCAGCGAAGTGCACGCGCAGATCGACCTGGAGCGGTCCATAGCGTTGAGCGAGGCGCTGTTCGAGAACGCCTCGTGGGGTGTGGTGTTGGTTGACGCCGATCTCCGTCCTGCCGTGGCCAATGAGCATGCCGCCAGGGCGCTGGGGATGGGGCGTACGGCTCTGCTCGGGCGGCCGCTCGGGGAGTTGCTCGGGCACGGTGTGGAGGAGTTGGAGAGCGCGCTGAGTCATGTGCTCGCCGAGGGTGCGCCGCCCGCGCCGGCCGAGATGTGGGTCTCCGTGCAGGCTTCGGAGAGCGGTGAGCCCGAGCGGCGTTGCTGGCGCAGCGGCTTTCTGCGGCTGGCGTCGCCGCTGGCGGAGGAGCCGGTTCCGTTGGGGGTCGCCTGGCTTTTCCTGGACGTGACGGAGGCGAAGCAGACCGAGCAGGAGGCGGCGCAACTGCGCTTCCGTTCGCAGCAGTTGCACCGGGCCGCGCGGGCCGCGGGCGAGTGCGAGGACCCGACCGAGGCGGCCACGGTCCAACTGGACTTCGCTCTCGCGGGGTTCGCCGACCATGCGCTGGTCGATTTGGTGGCGGGTGTGGGGGGCGCGGGTGGCGTGGGGGGCGCGGGTGGTGTGACGGGTGATGGGGAGCCGGTGCGTCTCATTCGGGTCGCCGCGACGCCCGCGGGTGCGCCCGGTCCGTGTCTGCCGGTGGCCAAGGCGGGTCTGCCCGTCCGGTATCTGGAGGGCCACCCGGCCCCGCAGTGCGTGGACCGGGTGGGTTCCGTACGGGCCAGCGCCGGTACCGCGGCGCCCGAGCGGGCCCGTGCGTGGGCTGCGGCGAGGCAGTGGCCGGAGGACTCGGTCCACGCGTTGTGCGCGGTGCTGCGGAGCCGGGGGCGGACGTTGGGCGTCGTGACGTTCCTGCGCAGCGCCAGCCGGACACAGTTCGAGCGGGCGGACGCGGCGTACGCGGAGAGCGTCGCGGCGAGGGTTGCGGCCTCGCTTGACCTGGCGTCCGTACTGGACGCCGGCTGAGCGCGGGCGCTGCGCGGGGCTGGGTGCCTTTTAGGCCGCCGCTGCGCGGCGGATCTTTCCCGCCCACCCACCCGATTACCCCGTGTGGAGATGGGTGGGTGGGAGCCGTGCGATTGCGCCGCCAGGTAACCGCCGGGCGGGATGGGGCTGCTCTGCCGTCGGAGGCCTACGCCGCGTGCAGGGCCAGGGTTGGGGAGAGGCGGGCCGCTCGGATCGCTGGGTAGAGGCCTGCCACCGTGCCGATGAGCAGCGTCGCGCCGAAGCCGCCCGTCACCGCCCAGAGGGGTATCACCCAGGGAAGGTCGCCCGATACCGCGTACGCGCCCGTCGCCGCCGCGCCCAGGGCGATCCCCGCAAGGCCTCCGAGGCCCGACAGCATCAGGGACTCCGTCACGAACTGAATGCGGATCTGCCCCTTCGTCGCGCCCATCGAGCGGCGCAGGCCGATCTCGTAACGGCGCTCCAGAACTGAGATGATCATGGTGTTGGCCACCCCGACGCCTCCCACAAGGAGCGCGATCCCGCCGAGGCCAAGGAGCAGTGTCGAGAACGCTCCCTCCGTCGCCGCCTTCGCCTGGAGTGCCGAAGAGGGGTCCGTCACCTGGACGTTGCGCGGGTTCTCCGGGTCGATCGACGCGGCGAGCAGATCACGGACCTCGTGCACCGAGGCGTCGGTGGACCGCTCGTACACCGACGTCGGGCGGCCGTCGAAGCCGAGCTCGCTCTTGGCCGCCGCCCACCCCACGAGCGCCGAGCGCTCCACGTCGGGCGAGAGCGGCAGCGGGTCGAGGATGCCGACGACCGTGAAGTAGCGGTCGTCCACCCAGACCTGCTGGCCGGGCTCGGTGATGCCGAGGCGGTCGGCGGCGACATGGCCGAGGACGATGGACGGATAGCGGCTGTTGGCCGCGTTGAACCACGTGCCGCTCCCCATCCCGCCCCGCAGCACCTTCAGCAGCCCCTCGGTCGCCGCCTTGACGGAGATGCCGCCGGTCTCGTCCTCGGGGATCTTCTCGCTGCGCCGCACGCTGCGTTCGAGGTCGCCGGTCGCACCCACGTCCCGTACGCCCTTCACGCGCGAGACCCGGCCCGCCGCGTCACGCGGAAGCACCACCTTCTCCCCGGAGAACATGGGCTCCCCGGGCGAGGCCACCAGCATGTTCGTGCCCAATTCGTCCAGCTCGCGCATGAGTTGCGCCTTGCTGGAGGAGGAGATGCCGACCACCGCGATCATCGTGGCGATCCCGATCGCGATGCCGAGCGCCGACAGGACGACGCGGACCGGGCGGCTGCGCAGGCCCGCCGAGCCGACGTGGAGGACGTCCCGCGGCCCGAGCCGCGCCGCCTTCAGCCGCGTACTCCTGATTTTCCGTGCGCGGATCATCCGGCCCGCACCCCCTCCCGGGAAGCGGCCCGCACGTCCGCCACCACCTGCCCGTCCCTGATCCGCACCTGCCGCGGCAGCCGCTCCGCGATCTCCGTGTCGTGCGTGATGACGGCGATCGTCGCGCCCTCCGCGTTGAGATCGTGGAGGAGCTCCATCACCGCCTCTCCGGACGCGGAGTCGAGCGCCCCGGTCGGCTCGTCGGCCAGGAGCAGGTCCGGCGCTCCGACCACCGCGCGGGCGATGGCGACGCGCTGCTTCTGGCCGCCGGAGAGTTCGTGCGGCCGGTGTTTCATGCGGTCCGCGAGGCCGACCCGGTCGAGGGCTTCCGCGGCCCGCGCCCTGCGCTCCCCGCGCGAGAGGCCGGAGTACAGCAGCCCCTCCGCCACGTTGTCGCGCGCGCTGATCCCCGGCACCAGATGGAACGCCTGGAAGACGAAGCCGATGTGCCGTGCGCGCAGCGCGGAGAGGCTGCGGTCGGCCAGCGTCGCGACATCGTGCCCCGCGATCGCCACCGAGCCCTCCGAGGGGCGGTCGAGGGTGCCGATGATGTGCAGCAGCGTCGACTTTCCGGACCCGGACGGGCCGACGATGGCGAGGAGTTCGCCCTCCTCCACCCGCAGGTCCACCCCACGCAGTGCGGCGACGCCACCGGGGTACTCCTTGGTGACCCCGCCCAACTCCACGACGGCGCTCATATCCCCAGCTCCACTTCGGCGCTCATATCTTCGGCACCCCGACCTTCATGCCGTCCTTCAGGCCGCCGCCCGTCACCTCGACCCGCCCCTGGCCGAACATGCCGAGTTCGACCTTCACCTGGCGGGCGCGGCCGTGCTCGAGGACCTGGACGCCGTAGCCGCCGCCGGGCAGCGCGAGGAGGGCGTTGACGGGTACGGACAGGACGTCCTTCCGGGTCTCTCCGGTGAGGTTCACCGTGACCGGGGACTGGTCGAAGCCGTCGACCTTGCCGGGGTCGTCGAAGGAGACCGTCACCGGGATCTTGGGGGTCTTGTCGGACGGGTCGTCGCCCGGCTTGGCGGTCTTGCCGACGGAGGCGATCTCGCCCTTGGCGCTCGTGCCGTCGGGCAGGTCCACGGTGACCTTGGTGCCCGTCTTGGCGAGCTTCCCCTCGGCGACGTCGAGCTGGAACCGTACGACCCGTTCGGAGCCCGTCGTGCTCAGTACCGGCTTGCCCGGCGCGACCTGGTCGCCGACCGCCGACTCACCGGACTTCACGCGGACGCCGCCGGGCGAGAAGGCGATCCGGTCGGGGCCGACGCGGCCCGTCTGCTTCTCGTCGTGCGCCTTCTGCCACTGCTTGACGGCGGCGGCCGTACCCGCCGTGTACTCGTCGTCGACGGCGAGTCCGGCCCCGTACCCGAGTGCCTGGAGGTTCTCCTCCAGTTGTCGTACGTCGTTGCCCTCGTCGCCGGTCTTCAGCGTGCGGTACATGGGCTCGGTGCCGTACATGAGGCGTACGGGGACGCCGTTGACCTCGTACAGGCGTCCGTCGCGCGCGATCGTCGAGCCGGTGGGCGCGGACCAGGTGAGGGTGCCGGTGGTGCCCGCGTTGATCTTGCGTTCCTTGGCGTAGCCGAGGGTGCCGTCGGCCTGGGTGCTGCTGCTGAGGTCGCCGCGTTCGACGGGGGCGGTGGCGGGCGGGAGCCCGGAGTCGTCCCGGCTCACCGAGCCGTCCTTGCCGTTGTCGGCGAGTGCGGTGACGGCGACGCCGCCGCCGGTGATCGCGAGCAGGGCCACGACGGTGGCGACGACGGCGGTGCGGCGCCTCACGCGACGATGTCCTTGCACGCCTTGGCGGCCTTCTCCATCTTCTTCGCCTCGGCGCCCTTGGGGATCTTCTGGGCTTCCATCGCGCCGCCGTCGAACTTCGGGTCCGGCATGTTGAAGCCGTTCTCGCGCATGCAGCGGGCGTACTTGAGCATCTTGTCCTTGTCGGCCTGCGAGGGCGCGCCGCCGCCGGACCTGCCGTTCTTGCCGGCGCAGTCCTTCATGGCGGCCTCCATCTTCTCCTTGCTGAGGTCGCCGCCGATGGTGATGCCGCGCGTGTCCTCGCCGGCCTTGGGCTCGGACACCTTGAGGCCGTGCTTGCGCAGGCACTCGCGCTCCTTGAAGGCGGCGTCGGCCTGCTTGCCCTTGCCGCCGTCGGCCTTGTCCTGGCTGCTGCTTTCGCCGCCGCCGGAGGAGCAGGCTCCGGCGAACAGGGCGAGTGCGGCGAATCCCGTGGCGATGACGGTGGAGCGCGTACGCGTACGAGTCCGAGTGCTCATGGCTTCCCCTTCGCTGGTGGCGTCGGCACGGCAGCGCGCCGACGCGCTCAGGCTCGCGGGAAGAGGGGTTTCGTTTCTCTCAACGGAGACGCTTACACCGACGAAAGGTGCACTTCAGGTACACAGGGCCGCATGCGCGTACTGCTGGTGGAGGACGAGGAATTCCTGGCCGAGATGATCGCCGACGGGCTGCGCCGCGACGCGCTCGCGGTGGACGTCGCGGCGGACGGCCTGACGGCGCTGCGCAAGCTCCAGTTCGGCGAGTACGACGTCGTGATCCTCGACCGGGATCTGCCGGGCCTGCACGGCGACGAGGTGTGCCGCAGGGTGGTGTCGCAGCGGCTGCTGACCCGTGTCCTGATGCTGACGGCCTCGGTCACGGTCCGGGAGCGTGTCGCGGGCCTTGGCCTGGGCGCCGACGACTATCTGACCAAGCCCTTCGCGTACGACGAACTCCTGGCCCGCGTCCTCGCCCTCGGCCGCCGTACGCGCCCCGCGCTGCCCCCGGTGATCGAACGGGCGGGCCTGGTCCTGGACACGGCCCGCCGCCAGGCCAGCCGCGACGGCCGCCATCTCGCGCTCTCCCGCAAGGAGTTCGCGGTCCTTGAGGCGCTGCTGCGGGCGGAGGGCGCGGTGGTCAGCGGCGACGACCTGATCGAACAGGTCTGGGAGGAGGACACCAGCTACCGCACGAACGCGGTCCGCGTCACCCTGTCCAAACTCCGCACCAAACTGGGCGACCCCCCGGTGGTGGAGACGGTCCCGGGCGCGGGCTACCGGATCGCGGGGTGGTCGTCGTGAGGCGCCTGAGCAGCGAGCGCGCCCGGCTCACCGCCCTCTACGGCGGCATGCTCGTGCTCGCGGGCGCGTTGCTCACGGGGCTTGTGTACTTCCTGGTGCGGCAGGGGCTGTATTCCTCCATCAGCACCGCCGTCACCACCGCGGTCCCCGCCCGCCGCATGCATCCGCCCTGGCGCATGCCCACCCCGGCCGCGACCGCGTCGGTCGCCGAGCGGATGCCGTCCGACGGCGTCACGGACCCCGACATCACGCGCGGGCTCGCGGTCACGAAGATCAGCGACATCGCCGAGCAGGCCGCCCTGAGCCGGCTGCTCACCGTGTCCGTCATCGTGCTTTTCGTGTACGCGGCGCTCTCCATCCTGCTCGCCTGGTGGATGGCGGGCCGCGTCCTGCACCCCGTGGCGGTGATCACCGGCACCGCGCGCAGGCTCTCCGGCGAGAACCTGCACGAGCGGATCGCGCTCGACGCCCCGCCCGGTGAGCTGAAACAGCTGGCCGACACCTTCGACGAGATGCTCGGGCGGATAGAGCAGCTGGTCAGCGCCCAGCAGCGGTTCGCCGCCAATGCCGCGCACGAGCTGCGCACCCCGCTCGCCGTCCAGCGGGCCGCCGCCGAGATCGGCCTCGCGGGTGAGCCCGACCCCGGGCAGGTGGCCCGCATCCGTACGAAACTGATCTCCGTCGCCGACGACAGCGAGCATCTGATCGAGGGGCTGCTGCTGCTCGCCACCTCGGAGCGGGGGCTGGAGCGGCGTGAGCCCGTCGCGCTCGACGTCATCGCCGACGCGGTGGCGGAGGGGCTCGCGGGCCGGGCCGCCGAGCGGGACGTCACCCTGTCCCTGCGCGCGGAGCCGCTGACCGTGGACGGCGACGGGGTCCTGCTCGACCGTCTCGTGCACAACCTGGTGGCGAACGCCGTGGACTACAACGTGAAGGGCGGCCGGGTCGAGGTCCGTACGGGGCCCGGCGGCATCGAGGTCACCAACACCGGGCCAGTCGTCCCGCCGGAGACCGTCCCGCACCTCTTCGAGCCGTTCCGGCGGCTGCGGGAACGCACCCACGCGCGCGGGGAGGGCGCGGGCCTCGGTCTGTCCATCGTCGCCGCGATCGCCCGCGCACACGGGGCACAGGCGACCGCGGAGGCGAACGGGGAGGGCGGGGGGCTCAGCGTGCGCGTGCGCTTCCCCACGGCCCCGTAGAGGCCTCGTCCGCAGCGCCCGGCAGGGGCCTCAGCGGGGGCCTCAGCGCCGGTAGAAGATCCGGTCCCCGTACTCCTCGAACACCTTGCCGTTCCACTCGTGCCCGCCGTCCACGTTCCCCGACCGCAGCAGCGGCGGCTCGACGCCCCGCGAGGCGAGCTGCTCGACGGCGGTCGCCATCATCGCCTGCATGATCGCGTTGGTGACCACGCTGGAGGCGGGCCCGAACGGCGCGTCGACCGCGTCCAGGCTGAGCTCCGCGTCACCGAGCGCGATCTTGGAGTCGATCACCACGTCGCAGTGGTCCTTGAGGAAGGTGCCGGACACGTGCCGCGACTTCGTCTCCGTCGCGTACGCCACCGACGTCACGCCGATGACCTTCAGGCCGAGGGCACGGGCGTTCATCGCCATCTCCACGGGCAGGGAGTTGCGCCCGGAGAGCGAGATGATCACCAGTACGTCGCCGGGGCGGGCCGGCGAGGAGTCCAGGACGGCGCCCGCGAGCCCGTCGACGCGCTCCAGGGCGGAGCCCAGCGTGGCGGGCATGACGTCGATGCCGACGACGCCGGGGACGGCGAGGAGGTTCATCAGGGCGAGGCCGCCCGCGCGGTAGACGACGTCCTGGGCGGCGAGCGAGGAGTGCCCGGCACCGAAGGCGAAGAGCCTGTTGCCCGTCTCGACCGCGTCGGCGAGCAGCGTGCCCGCCGCGTCGACGTTCCCGCCCTCCTCGTCACGGACCCGCCCGAGCAGTCCGATCGCGGCGTCGATGTACTGACCGGCCAGCTTGCTCTCGCTCTTCGAGCCCATGCGCCGAGGAACCTTTCCGGGTACGTATGTGTTCTGTACGTATGTCCTGCACGTATTTCCTGCACGCTTTTCCCGTGTGCCGCGGATCACGTTGCGGTCTGGACCAGTGCCCTGTCAATACGGCCCGAGCACGCCGTCGAGGCCGTCAGGACCGGGTTTTCCCCCGGCGGGACCCGGTTGTCAGCGGTATGCGTCAGACTTGATGCCAGGGCCGGCCGCACGAGCGAGATCTGAGGGGCACCCATGTCGGGGCTTATTGACACCACTGAGATGTATTTGCGCACCATCCTCGAGCTGGAGGAGGAAGGTGTCGTCCCCATGCGCGCCCGGATCGCCGAGCGTCTGGACCAGAGCGGACCGACGGTCAGCCAGACGGTCGCGCGCATGGAGCGTGACGGCCTGGTGTCCGTCGCGAGCGATCGCCATCTGGAGCTGACGGAGGAGGGCCGCAGGCTCGCCACCCGCGTGATGCGCAAGCACCGCCTGGCGGAGTGCCTGCTCGTCGACGTGATCGGCCTGGAGTGGGAGCAGGTCCACGCCGAGGCGTGTCGCTGGGAGCACGTGATGAGCGAGGCGGTGGAGCGCCGCGTCCTGGAGCTCCTGCGCCACCCCACCGAGTCTCCGTACGGCAACCCGATCCCGGGCCTGGAGGAGCTGGGCGAGAAGGACGGGGCCGACCCGTTCCTGGACGAGGGCATGGTCTCCCTGGTGGACCTCGACCCCGGCGCGGACGGCGCGACCGTGGTCGTGCGCCGCATCGGCGAGCCCATCCAGACGGACGCGCAGCTGATGTATACGCTGCGGCGCGCGGGCGTGCAGCCCGGCTCCGTGGTGAGCGTGACGGAGTCCGCGGGCGGGGTGCTCGTGGGCAGCAGCGGTGAGGCCGCGGAGCTGGACTCCGAGGTCGCCTCGCACGTCTTCGTCGCCAAGCGCTGAGACCGCCCGCTCCCGTTACCGGGAGTAGGAGTCAACTGGCGTTGCGCGTCGTGCAGTTGTGAAAGACCCGGGATTGTCCGGGGTCCAAGATTCAGTGTGCGGAATCGCAGCGGCGGGCCGTTTTGCGTGCCAGGCTGTCGCGAGAGGCATATGACTTGAGGGCTCTTGTCGCGGCGCCGGGTCCGGCCGCCGCGGCCGTGGGAGGGGGCAGGAGGATGTGCCCATCTGAGGAGCGGGAACACGTACGCAAACGGCGCGGACCAGCACGTCCGGCACGTCCAGCACGTCGGGTACGACCAGCACGCCCTGCGCGGGCAGCACGTCCTGCGCATACAGAGGGCCCCGGCGCCCTTGAGCGCCGGGGCCTGTCCTCCCCTGTTTCGACCCGGAGCCCCGAGCTCCCGGGGTCGACCCCCACGGACCGTTTTCCCCGAGCGGTCCGTTTCCCGATGAAGATCTCCCCTCGGCAGCGGCGGCCAATCCTTGAGCGTGGTCACTCGAACGAGGGGTGTTACCGGCGAACCGGCCGCTTTCGAAAAAGGGTTCGATAGCGTGCGGGGGTGCGTGACAGAACCAGGCGTTCAGCCCGAGAGGATTCAAGGGGGGTGCCAGGAACCATGGTGCGGCGCATCGACGTGACGGGCGCGGACGGCGTACGCCTCGCAGCCTGGGAGTTCGCCGATCCTCCCAAGTCCACGGAGCGGGACGGGTCGCCGGGAGGCGTGCTGTTATTGCACGGCCTGATGGGCCGCGCCTCCCACTGGGCGGGCACCGCCCGCTGGCTCTCCGAACGGCATCGCGCGGTCGCACTCGACCAGCGCGGCCACGGGCAGAGCGACAAGCCCGCCGAAGGCCCCTTCACCCGCGAGGCCTACGTGGACGACGCCGAGGCCGCGCTCGTCCAGCTCGGCCTCGCCCCCGCCGTCCTCATCGGCCACTCCATGGGCGCGCTCACCGCCTGGCAGCTCGCCGCGAAGCGCCCCGACCTCGTCCGCGCCCTGATCATCTGCGACATGCGGGCCTCCGCGCTCGGCGCCGCCTCGCAGCGCGAGTGGGAGGACTGGTTCAAGGCCTGGCCCGTCCCCTTCGCCACCCTCGCCGACGTACGGAAGTGGTTCGGCGAGGACGATCCCTGGGTGGAGCGGAAGAACCCCTCACGCGGCGAGTTCTTCGCCGAGGTGATGGCCGAGGGCCCGGACGGCTGGCGGCCCGTCTTCGACCACGACCAGATGCTGAAGTCCCGCGAGACCTGGGTGTACGACGCGCACTGGGAGGGCCTGACCCAGGTCCAGTGCCCCGCCCTGGTCGTCCGGGGCCTGGACGGCGAGCTGGGCCGCGCCGAGTCCCAGGAGATGGTCCGCGTGCTGCCCCGGGGGGCGTACGCGGAGGTGGCCGACGCGGGCCACCTCGTGCACTACGACCAGCCGGAGGCGTGGCGCGAGGCGATCCAGCCGTTTCTGGACGGGGTCCTGACGGGGTAGGCCGACCGGCACCCTCACGGGCTGAGGCGCTCCACCGTCCACTCGGCCCCTTCCGTCGGCTCCGTCGGCTCCGTGCGCTCGTAGCGCAGGCGGTCGTGCAGGCGGTTGGCCCTGCCCTGCCAGAACTCCACGGACCGCGGCTCGACGCGGAAGCCGCCCCAGTGCGCGGGCGCGGGCACCTGCTCGCCCTCCGGGTAGCGCGCCGCCAAGTCGTCGTACGCGCGGTCGAGTTCGTCGCGCGTGGCGATGACCGAGGACTGGGCGCTGGCCCAGGCGCCGAGCTGGGAGCCGTGCGGCCGGGTGCGGAAGTACGCCACCGTCTCCTCACGGGTCACGCGCTCCGCCGTGCCGGTGACGATGACCTGGCGGGCCATCGGGTGCCAGGGGAAGAGCAGCGCGATGTTGGGGTTGGCGGCCAGTTCGCGGGCCTTGCGGGACTCGTAGTTGGTGAAGAAGACGAAGCCGCCCTCGTCGTAGCCCTTCAGCAGGACCGTGCGCGAGCTGGGGCGGCCCTCGGTGTCCGCCGTCGAGACGACCATGGCGTTCGGCTCGTGGAGCAGACCGTCGCCGGCCGCGGCGAGCGCCTGCGTGAACCAGAGCGCGAACAGCTCGAAGGGCGTGGCGGGCAGGTCGGCCTCGACGAGTCCGTCGATGCCGTAGTGGGCACGAATGGCGGCGATGTCGGCCAGGGCAGGTACGGGAACGGCTCGATCGGTCACGCGGTCATACTGCCGTATACGAGGCGCCTGTCGACGGTCTGCCGTGCGCCACCGGGAGGTGACGTGTGGCACTGAGTGCCGCATACCATCGCCAAGGGTGGCACCAAGGGATATCGTCCCGCTACCGAATCGGTTGGGTGACCACCAGCCGCACGGGGCATCACCCGGGTGACTGATCCGGAACGCGAGTCGAAGACCGGTAGCGCGAACGCGCCGGCAGACCGCGGAACCGGACCGGAAATGCCCACTTCTGACACATGGTCACGAGCTGTCTGTCACCACCATCTGTCGCACACATCACGAGGAGCCGCCTGATGTCCGACTTCGTACCCGGACTTGAAGGAGTCATCGCGTTCGAGACGGAGATCGCCGAACCGGATAAGGAAGGCGGCGCGCTTCGCTATCGCGGCGTCGACATCGAGGATCTGGTCGGCCATGTCTCCTTCGGCAACGTCTGGGGCCTGCTGGTCGACGGTGCGTTCAATCCGGGCCTGCCGCCCGCCGAGCCGTTCCCGATCCCGGTGCACTCCGGTGACATCCGTGTCGACGTCCAGTCCGCGCTCGCGATGCTCGCCCCCGTGTGGGGCCTGAAGCCGCTCCTGGACATCAGCGAGCAGGAGGCCCGCGACGACCTCGCACGGGCCGCCGTCATGGCGCTCTCGTACGTCGCCCAGTCCGCGCGCGGCCAGGGCCTGCCGATGGTGCCGCAGCGCGAGATCGACAAGGCGGACACGGTCGTCGAGCGGTTCATGAAGCGCTGGCGCGGCGAGCCCGACCCCAAGCACGTGCAGGCCGTCGACGCGTACTGGACGTCGGCCGCCGAGCACGGCATGAACGCGTCCACGTTCACGGCGCGCGTCATCGCCTCCACGGGCTCCGACGTGGCGGCGGCGCTCTCCGGTGCCGTGGGCGCGATGTCCGGTCCCCTGCACGGCGGGGCGCCGTCCCGTGTCCTCGGCATGATCGAGGAGATCGAGCGGACGGGGGACGCGGTCGCGTACGTGAAGAAGGCCCTCGACAAGGGCGAGCGGCTGATGGGCTTCGGTCACCGGGTGTACCGGGCCGAGGACCCGCGTGCGCGTGTCCTGCGCCGTACGGCGCGTGAGCTGGGCGCGCCTCGCTTCGAGGTGGCCGAGGCGTTGGAGAAGGCCGCGCTCGACGAGTTGCACGCCCGCCGTCCTGACCGGGTCCTCGCGACGAACGTCGAGTTCTGGGCGGCGATCGTCCTCGACTTCGCCGAGGTGCCGGCGCACATGTTCACGTCGATGTTCACGTGCGCGCGGACCGCGGGGTGGTCCGCGCACATCCTCGAACAGAAGCGGACGGGGCGGCTCGTCCGTCCTTCGGCGCGGTACGTGGGGCCCGGTACGCGGGATCCGCGGGAGGTCGTCGGGTACGAGGACATCGCGCGGTAACCGTCGTCAAACGCCGGACGGGCCGGCTTCCCGGCCCGTCCGGCGTTTTGCGGAATGCTCAGCCCAGCGTCCCCTCCACGAGCACCGTCCACTGCGCCACCACCCGGTCCCGCCGCGCCCCGTCGTCCGTCAGGAGGTTCGCGAGGCCGAGGCCCCGGGCCATGTCCAGGAGGCCCTGGATCGTCTCCCGGACGCCGGGGGCGGACTCGTCGGCCCCCAGGAGCTGTACCGCTATGCGGTGGGTCTCACGGCCCACCCGCGCCTCCAGCTCCGTGACCCTGGCGCCCAGCTGGGGCTCGTTCGACGCCGCCACCCACAGATGCAGCGCCGCCCGGAACAGCGGCCCCGTATAGAGATCGACGAGGGCGGCCACCACCGACGCCCGGTCCTGGGCCGGAAGCTCCTTCAGGGCCGTGGAGCGCTGCTCTGCCACGTACTCCACGGCCGCCGTGAAGAGGTCCTCCCGCGTCGGGAAGTGGTGCTGGGTCGCGCCCCGCGAGACCCCCGCCCGCTCGGCCACCACGGACACCGTGGACCCCGCCCAGCCGCTCTCGGCCAGGCACGCCACCGCGGCCTCCAGGAGCCGTTGCCGCGTGGCCCGGCTGCGGTCCTGCTTGGGCGAGCGATCGGCACGGGCGGCGCGATCAGCCTCTGTCACAGCACCCATGGGCACTCCCGTCGTTCGAGGAACGCCCCCATCCCCTCCCGCGCCTCCTGCGATGCGAAGAGCCGCGCGGACAGAGCGATGAGGGAGTCCGTGTGGTGGTCGAATGCGTCGAGCACCCTAGCCGTGAGCAGCTTCTTCGTCTCGGCCAGGGCTCCCGGGGCCGCTTTTCGCAGCCCTTCGAGGAGGGGCGCGAGCTCCGCGTCCACGTCGTCCCCCGCCGCCGTCACGAGCCCCACCCGCGCCGCCTCCGCCCCGCCGAACCGCTCCCCGGTCAGGAAGTACCGCGACGCCGCGCTCGCGTCGAGACGGGCGAGCAGCGGCATGGAGATCACCGCGGGCGCCACCCCGATCCGTACCTCCGTCAGCGCGAACGACGCCCCCGGCCCCGCCACGGCCATGTCGCACACGCCGAGCAGACCGAGCCCGCCCGCCCGCACATGCCCGTCCACCCGCGCCACCACCGGCTTCGGCAGCTCCACGATCTGCCGCAGCAGCCCCACGAAGACGGCCGGGTCCGGCGGCTCCCGCAGGTCGGCGCCGGAGCAGAACGTCGAGCCGGTGTGCGTGAGCACGATCGCGCGCACGCCGGGGTCCTTGCCCAAGTCGTCGAGCGCTTCCGTGAACCCGCGCAGCAGCCCCGCCGAGAGGGCGTTGCGGTTGGCGGGTGTGTCCAGGGTGATCGTGACGATGCCGCGCTTCTCGGACGAGCAGACGAGTGCCATGTGAACTCCCTCGGACGGAACGGCAGGTTCAGTACGACTTGGGCAGGCCAAGCGTCTGGTGCGACACGTAGTTGAGGATCATCTCCCTGCTCACGGGGGCGATCCGCGCCACCCGTGACGCCACGATCAGCGAGGCGAGACCGAATTCCTTGGTCAGGCCGTTGCCGCCGAGCGTGTGCACCGACTGGTCGACGGTCTTCACGCAGGCATCGGCGGCGGCGAGCTTGGCCATGTTGGCGGCCTCGCCCGCGCCCATGTCGTCGCCCTCGTCGTAGAGCCGGGCGGCCTTCTGCATCATCAGGCGGGCCAGTTCGATGTCGATGTGGGATTGCGCGAGGGGGTGCGCGATCGCCTGGTGGGCGCCGATCGGGCTCTTCCACACGCTGCGTTCTTTGGCGTAGCCGACGGCACGGTTAAGGGCGTACCGAGCCATGCCGAGCGAGAACGCCGCCGTCATGATCCGCTCGGGGTTGAGCCCGGCGAAGAGCTGGAGCAGCCCGGCGTCCTCGTCGCCCACCAGCGCGTCGGCGGGCAACCGCACATCGTCCAGAGTGAGTTCGAACTGCTTCTCAGGGGCCTGGAGTTCCATCTCGATCTGCCGCCGCTGGAAGCCCGGCGTCTCGCGGGGCACGATGAAGAGGCAGGGCTTGAGGTTGCCGGTGCGGGCGTCTTCCGTACGGCCCACGATCAGCGTCGCGTCGGCGATGTCGACGCCGGAGATGAACACCTTGCGGCCGGTCAGGAGCCAGTCGCCGCTCGCCTCGTCCTTGCGCGCGGTCGTCGTGATCCGGTGGGAGTTGGAGCCCGCGTCGGGCTCGGTGATGCCGAACGCCATGGTGCGGCTGCCGTCGGCGAGACCGGGCAGCCAGGCCTGCTTCTGCTCGTCGGTGCCGAAGCGGGCGATGACGGTCCCGCAGATCGCGGGCGACACGACCATCATCAGGAGGGGGCAGCCCGCCGCCCCCAGTTCTTCGAGCACGATGGAGAGTTCGGCTATGCCGCCGCCCCCGCCGCCGTACTCCTCGGGCAGGTTCACGCCCAGGTAGCCGAGCTTGGCGGCATCGGCCCACAGTTCGTCGGGGTGGCCTTCGCCCGCCACGACGCCGGTCATGTAGTCGCGGCCGTAGCGCTTGCCGAGTGCGGCGACGGCCGCGCGCAGGGCCTGGTGCTCCTGGGTTTCGAGGACGGTGCTCATACGGATTGCTCCTCCTGTACGGCGTCTGCGGCATCTACGTCTACGACTGCGAGCAGCGCGCCGACCTCGACCTGGCGGCCGGGTTCGGCGTGCAGGGCGGTGAGCGTGCCGGAGGCGGGAGCGGTGATGCGGTGCTCCATCTTCATGGCCTCCAGCCAGATGAGGGGCTGCCCGGCGGTCACCCGCGCTCCCTGCGCGAGCCCCTCGGCCAGGCGCACGACGGTGCCCGGCATCGGCGCGAGCAGGGATCCCGGCTCCTGCCGGGTGGTGGGTTCGGGGAGCAGCGGCAGCGAGGTGAGGGCGGTGTTGCCGACGTACACCCGGTCGTCGCCGTAGCGGCGGACCTCGAACTGCCGCCGTACGCCGTCCACTTCGAGCACGACGAGCTCGCCGGACACGGAGAGCACCCGCACCCCCTCCGCGCTGAATCCCTCCCGCGTGTGCCGGTAGCGCACCTCGTGCTCGGCCCCGTCCGGTTCGCTCCGGAAGAGCTTGACCTGCGGCTGCGAGGCGAGGTTGCGCCAGCCGCCGAACCGCGAGCGCCCGTGGGCGTCGGCGAGCGCGGCGGCGAGCGGCGCGTGCGGGTCGGGCACGGGGGCGGTGAGTTCACCGAGGTGCCGGTCGTAGAAGCCCGTGTCCATGCGGGCCCCGGTGAACTCCGGGTGCCGCAGGGACCGTACGAGCAACTCCCGGTTGGTGACGGGTCCGTGGACCACCGCGCGCTCCAGGGCGCCCGCGAGTGCGCGCAGGGCCCCGGCACGCGTGGGGGCGTACGAGACGGCCTTGGCCAGCATCGGGTCGTAGTGCACGCCGATCGTGTCGCCGTCCGTGTACCCCGTGTCGAGCCGTACGCCGGGCACGGAGAGCCGGTGCAGGGTGCCGGTCTGCGGGGCCCACCGGGCTGCCGGGTCCTCGGCGTAGAGCCGGGCCTCGACGGCGTGTCCGCGCGCGACCGGCGCCTCCTGCGCGAGCCGTCCGCCCTCCGCGACCTGGATCTGCAGCGCCACGAGGTCGACCCCGAACACGGCCTCGGTCACCGGGTGTTCGACCTGGAGCCGCGTGTTCATCTCCAGGAAGTGCGCCCGGTCGCCGTCGACCAGGAACTCCACGGTGCCCGCCCCGCGATACCCGGTCACGCGCGCCGCACGCAGGGCCTGCGCGTGCAGCTCATCGACGAGACCGGCGGCCAGACCCGGCGCCGGGGACTCCTCGATGACCTTCTGGTGCCTGCGCTGGAGCGTGCAGTCCCGCGTGCCGAGCGCCCACACGGTGTCGTACGCGTCGGCCATGACCTGCACCTCGACGTGCCGCCCGCCCTCCAGATAGGGCTCGACGAAGACCTCGCCGTCCCCGAAGGCACTGGCCGCCTCCGCGCTGGCGGCCTCCAACTCTCCCTTCAGGGCGCTCAGTTCCCGTACGACGCGCATGCCGCGCCCGCCGCCGCCGGCCGCCGCCTTCACCAGGACCGGCAGATCGTCCTCGGTGACGTCGTCGAGGCCGAGGGGCGCGATGCCCATGAGTTCCTTGGCGCGCGTCTTGGAGGCCATGGATTCGATCGCGTCGGGCGGCGGCCCGATCCAGGTCAGCCCGGCGTCGATGACGGCGCGCGCGAAGTCGGCGTTCTCGGAGAGGAAGCCGTAGCCGGGGTGGACGGCGTCCGCGCCGGCGGCCTGCGCGGCCTTCACGACGAGGTCGCCGCGCAGATACGTGTCGGCGGGCGCAGCCCCCGGCAGCCGTACGGCGGAGTCGGCCTCGCGGACGTGCAGGGCGTCCGCGTCGGCGTCGGAGTACACCGCGACGGTGGTGATGCCCAGGTCGCGGCAGGTGCGGAAGATGCGGCAGGCGATCTCGCCGCGGTTGGCCACAAGGATGGCGTTGATCATGGTGAGTTCCTCACAACCGTTTCTCACATCCGGAAGACGCCGAAGCCACCGCGCGCGCCCTCGTAGGGGGCGGTGTGGATCGCGGACAGGCACAGGCCGAGGACCGTGCGGGTGTCGCGGGGGTCGATGACCCCGTCGTCGTAGAGCCGGCCGGAAAGGAACATCGGCAGGGACTCCGCCTCGATCTGCTGCTCCACCATGGCGCGCAGGCCCGCGTCGGCGTCGTCGTCGTAAGGCTGCCCCTTGGCGGCGGCGGAGGCCCGCGCCACGATCGACAGGACGCCCGCGAGCTGCTGCGGGCCCATGACGGCGGACTTGGCGCTGGGCCAGGCGAAGAGGAAGCGCGGGTCGTAGGCGCGCCCGCACATGCCGTAGTGCCCGGCTCCGTACGAGGCGCCCATCAGGACGCTGAGGTGCGGCACCCGCGAGTTCGACACGGCGTTGATCATCATCGCGCCGTGTTTGATGATGCCGCCCTGCTCGTACTCCTTGCCGACCATGTATCCGGTGGTGTTGTGCAGGAAGAGCAGCGGAATGTCCCGCTGGTTGGCCAGCTGGATGAACTGGGCGGCCTTCTGCGACTCCTCGCTGAAGAGCACGCCCTGCGCGTTGGCGAGGATGCCGACGGGATAGCCGTGCAGCGACGCCCACCCGGTGGTGAGGCTCGCCCCGTACAGCGGCTTGAACTCGTCGAAGTCGGAGCCGTCGACGATGCGGGCGATGACCTCGCGGGGGTCGAAGGGCACCTTGAGGTCGCCGGGCACGATGCCGAGCAGTTCGTCCTCGTCGTACTTGGGAGGCTCGACGACGCCGACCGGATCGGCGTACGCCTTGCGCCAGTTGAGCCGCTTGACCACCCGCCGCGTCTGCCTGAGGGCGTCACGCTCGTCGTCGGCGAGGTAGTCCGCGAGGCCGGAGGTGCGGGCGTGCATCTCGGCGCCGCCGAGCGATTCGTCGTCGCTCTCCTCGCCGGTGGCCATCTTCACCAGCGGCGGCCCGCCGAGGAAGACCTTGGCACGCTCCTTGACCATGATCACGTGGTCGCTCATGCCGGGGACGTAGGCGCCGCCCGCCGTGGAGTTGCCGAAGACGACGGCGACGGTCGGGATTCCGGCGGCCGACGACTGGGTGAGGTGCTTGAAGAGCGCACCGCCCGGAATGAAGATCTCCTTCTGTGACGGGAGGTCGGCGCCTCCTGACTCCACGAGGTGGATGGACGGCAGCCGGTTGGCGTGCCCGATCTCGTGCGCCCGGAAGGCTTTCTTCAGCGTCCAGGGATTACTGGCCCCTCCCCTGACGGTGGGGTCGTTGGCGGTGATCAGGCACTCGACGCCCTCGACGACACCGATGCCGGTGACCATCGAGCCGCCGACGGGGTAGTCGCTCCCCCAGGCGGCGAGCGGCGACAGCTCGAGGAACGGCGTGTCCGGGTCGAGGAGCAGTTCGATCCGCTCCCGGACGAGCAGCTTGCCGCGCTTGCGGTGCCGGGCGACGTATTTCTCGCCGCCGCCTTCGAGGGCCTTGGCCTGCTCGGTGCCGAGCTCGGCGAGCTTGCCGAGCATGGCCTCGCGGTGTTCGGCGTACTCGGCGCTCGCGGGGTCGAGCGCGGACGCGAGGACGGTCACGGGAGTACCTCCGTCGTTTCGTTCGGTTCAACCGCTTCGAGAAGCACGGCCGGGATGTCGAGATGACGGGCGCGCAGCCACTCGCCGAGGCCCTTGGCCTGCGGATCGAAGCGGGCCTGCGAGGCGACGCCCGCGCCGAGGATCCCCTCGACGACGAAGTTCAGCGCCCGCAGATTGGGCAGTACATGCCGCACGACGCCCAACCCCTGCGCCTCGGGGACGAGTTCGCGGAACCGCTCGACGGTCAGCTCATGGGCGAGCCACCGCCAGGCGTCGTCCGTGCGCACCCATACGCCGACGTTCGCGTCGCCGCCCTTGTCACCGCTGCGGGCCCCGGCGACGAGGCCGAGGGGCGCGCGGCGGGTGGGGCCGTCCGGCAGGGGGGCGGGCAGGGGCGGCTGGTCCAGGTCTTCGAGTACGAGGCTGCCGCCGGTGGCTTGTACGGGCCGCCGCTCGCCGCCGGGCAGGACGGCGACGTGGTCGACGGTGCCGCGCTCGACGTACGCGGCTTCGAAGACTCCGTAGGGGGCGCCCTTGCCCGGAGGTGCCGTCACGTGGAAGCCGGGATAGCTGCCGAGGGCGAGCTCGATCGCGGCGCCGCTCAGGGCGCGGCCGACGGGCTCCTGCTGCGGGTCGCGCACGACGAGCCGCAGAAAGGCGGAGGCACCCTCTTCGGTCGGAGCATCGGCCCGATCGGCACGCACAAGCTCCCACCGCACCTCTTCCGGCCGGGATTTCGTACGCCCGAAGGAATCCTCGACCTGGGCACGCACCAGCGCGGCCTTGGCTTCGACGTCAAGCCCCGTCAGCACGAAGACGACTTCGTTGCGGAAGCCGCCGAGCCGATTCAGCCCCACCTTCAGATCCGGCGGCGGAGCTTCACCCCGCACGCCGGAGACGCGTACCCGGTCGGGTGCTTCCTGCGTGAGGGTGACCGTGTCGAGCCGGGCGGTGACGTCGGGCCCGGCGTATCGGGCGCCGGAGGTCTCGTACAGGAGCTGCGCGGTGACCGTACCGACGTCGACGAACCCGCCGGTGCCGTCGTGCTTGGTGATGACGGCGGACCCGTCCTCATGAATCTCGGCGAGCGGAAAGCCGGGCCGCAGGAGGTCGGTTGCGGGGCGCTCGCCGAAGAAGGCGTAGTTGCCGCCGGTGGCCTGCGTCCCACATTCGAGGATGTGCCCGGCGACGACGGCACCGGCGAGCCGGTCGTGGTCGCCGTCCCCCCACCCGAAGTGCGCGGCGGCGGGCCCGGTGGCGAGCGCGGCGTCGGTCACGCGCCCCGTGACGACGACGTCGGCCCCGCCCTTCAGGCAGGCGGCGATTCCGGCGCCGCCGAGGTAGGCGTTGGCGGTGAGCGCGTCGGGAAAACGACTCCCCAGGTCATCGCCTTCCACATGCGCGACCCGCACTCCGATCCCCAGCCGCCCGGCCAACTCACGCACGGCGTCGGCAAGTCCGGCGGGATTCAGGCCCCCGGCATTGGCGACGATCTTCACGCCCCGCTCCCGCGCGAGCCCCAGGCACTCCTCCAGCTGCCGCAGGAAGGTCTTCGCGTAGCCGCGCGCGGGGTCCTTGAGCCGGTCGCGCCCCAGGATCAGCATGGTCAGCTCGGCGAGATAGTCGCCTGTGAGGACGTCGAGGGGGCCGCCGGTGAGCATGTCGCGCAGGGCGTCGAAGCGGTCGCCGTAGAACCCGGAGGCGTTCCCGATCCGCAGCGGCGCGGTCACAGCCCACCGCCCTGTTCGGTACGCGGGGCCCGCCCGGCGCCCGGTGGCCCCGCGAAGGCCTGGGCGATGGCGAGCCACTGCTCGGCGTCGGCGCCTTCCGCGCGCACGGCGAGATCGTCGCGGTGCGCGCGCTGCGTGACGAGAAGACAGAAATCGAGAGCGGGCCCGGTCACGCGCTGCCCGGCATCCTCGGGCCCGCTGACCCACGACTCGCCACTGGGCAGCCGCAGCTCGACCCGAAAGGGATCGGCGGGCGCGCTCAGCCCCCGCACCCCGTACGAAAAGTCCCTGGCGCGGACCCCGATATGGGCGACGTGCCGCAACCGGTCCGTCGGCACCCGCACCACACCCACCGCGTCGGCGACGTCCTGGCCGTGGGCCCAGGTCTCCATCAGCCGGGCGGTGGCCATGGAGGTGGCCGACATGGGCGGCCCGTACCAGGGAAAACGGGTCCCGCGCGGGGCGGCGGCGAGGGCTTTGAACAACTCGTCACGCCCGTCACGCCACCGGGAGAGCAGTTCACCGCCCGGCAGCCCGGCCCCTTCTTCGGCCCCGTCGTCGACAAAGGACTCAGGAGCCGCGAGAGCGGCCTCAACAAGGCGGCCGAACCCGTCCCCATCGGTGACGGCGATCAGCGCGGCCCGGTCGGTCCAGGCGAGATGGGCGATCTGATGGGCGACGGTCCACCCTTCGGCGGGAGTGGGCAAGGCCCACTCCTCTCCCCCCAACCCCTCGACCAACTGGTCGAGTTCCTCGCTCTCACGGCGCAGATCATCGAGTACGGGCACAGCTTCGGGCACGGAGCGCTCCCCTCGGGGCACGACGGTGTGCCCCGGAGCATGGCAGCGTCCGGAGAAACAAGCAAGCGTGCTTGCATTACTTTCCGGACGGCTCCGGAACGCTCTTCTCGGCCTCGACGAGCACGGCTTCCGGGGCGGACCCCGACACGACGCCCCCGGCCTTACGCCCCTGACCACGCCCGACCTGCGTCCGCACGGCCCCCATGCTGGCGGCAATGACCAAGGAGATGGCCAAAGCCTCATTCACGGACAGAGCCTGCTCAAGAACGAGGAACCCGGCGACGGCGGCGATGGCCGGTTCCAGACTCATCATGATCGCGAAGGTGGAGGCGGGCAGCCGCCGCAGAGCGAGCAGTTCAAGCGTGTACGGCAGCACGGAAGACATCACGGCAACGGCGGCACCGAGCGCCAGCACCTCGGGCCGGACAAGCTTCTCCCCGGACTCGACGAGCCCGAGCGGCAGAAACAGCACGGCGGCGACGACCATCGCGAGGGCAAGCCCGTCGGCCTGCGGAAAACGCCGCCCCGTACGGGCACTGAAGACGATGTAGGTGGCCCACATGACCCCGGCACCAAGAGCAAACGCAACCCCAACAACATCAAGCCCGGCAAACCCACCCCCACCCCCCAACAGGAAGACCCCACACAGAGCAAGCCCGGCCCAAACCAAATTCAAGGCCCGCCGCGAAGCCAGCACAGACAGAGCAAGCGGCCCAAGCACCTCAAGGGTTACGGCGGGCCCCATGGGAATCCGGGCAACGGACTGATAGAAGAGCCCGTTCATCCCGGCCATGGCCACACCAAAGGCAAGCACCGTCCCCCAGTCGGCCTTGCTGTACCCCCGCAGCCGAGGCCGGCACACGACCATGAGCACGAGCGCGGCAAAGGCAAGCCGCAGAGTGACAATGCCGAGCGCCCCGGCCTTGGGCATCACGCTGACGGCGATGGCCCCGCCGAACTGGACGGAGACC
Organism: Streptomyces sp. NPDC046925; assembly: GCF_040644915.1. Lineage (NCBI taxonomy): Bacteria > Bacillati > Actinomycetota > Actinomycetes > Kitasatosporales > Streptomycetaceae > Streptomyces > Streptomyces sp. NPDC046925. The sequence continues at coordinate 262,234 of NZ_JBEYWZ010000007.1, forward strand.
CCACCGGCGAGCACAAGCCCGACAGGCCCGAGGGCACCCCACCGCCCACCGACGGCAGCCTCCTGCCCCCTACTCGACGCGTCCACAACCAACCCTTCCACTCCACCAACGTGACCCAGTCCACTCACCTGAACTGCCCCGTCCAAGGTAGTAGACCACGTAAGGATTGTGGAGCCCTTTCACTGCTGTACGCAAACCAGTCCCACATACCGAGGCAACGCATCCCGCCCCGGGGGAGAGCGAGGCGGATGCGGCCCGCCGTCTCACATCGGCGTGAACTCGTACTGCAGCTCGTAGAGGTGCCCGGACTTGACCATCACCGTCGCCTCGACGGGCGTTTCGTCATCGCTGTAGACGACGCGCAAGGTGCGGAGAACCGGAAGACTGCCGGGGAGCCGGAGAGCCGTGTACTGCTCCTGCGTGGGCACCCGCGCCGAGACACGGTCGACACTGAGCCGTGGCGGAAATCCGAGATCGGCCAGCAGCGCCGGGGTGCCGCCACGAATCTTGCGGCGCTCGGTGATCGCGGTGCCCTCGGCGATACTCACCGGGTAGTAGGAGGCAACCAGCTCCACGGGCTCGTCGCCGATCGAGAGAAGCTGTCGGCGCAAGACGGCCGTACCACCCTCGGCAAGCCCCAGCACCCCCGACACCTCAGCCGGCGGAACCACCTCCGCGACCTCCAGCAGCGTGCTGTGAGGGCTCGTGCCACCCTCTGCCACTTCGGTGAGCCAGCGGTAAGAACCACCGGGTTCGGCGGGAGCCATGTACGCGGCGGGGCGCAGCGTCCGCTGCCGGTGCTCGCGGACGGTCACGGCCGAGCCCGCGCGACCCACGGCAAGACCTTCGTCCTTGAGCAGCTGCAACGCCTTCTGCACGGTGGCACTGGAGGCGTCGAACCTCGACTTGAGCTGCGCCGTCGAGGGAATCCTGGCGCCGGGCGCCAGCTCCCCGCTCATGATCTCGTCCCGCACGTCGGCGGCGATCCGCTCATGCAGGGCACGGCGGTCGGCCGCGGTGCTGTCGGTACGGGGCACGGTCATCCGATCCTGATCTCGTAGCGCAGGCGCTGGCGAGCGGCGGGCATGGTCATCAGGTCGGCCTGGATGGGCCGCCCCTCTCCGTCCAGGGTCACGCGAGCCAGCCGCAAGACGGGCTCGGCCACGCCGGTGCGCAAAACCGCCTGCTCCTCCTCGCTCGGCATCCGGGCGGCGACGTCCTCACGCACGACGACGCCGGTATGCCCGAGCTCGGCGAGCAAGGTCACCGCACCACCCCGGATCTTGCCCGTGGCGGCAAGCGGCGTCCCGCGAGCGATCTCGACGGGGTAGTACGTGTCCGTCATCTCATTCGGCTCCCCGTCGAGTTCAATGACCCGCCGCCGCACGACCACCACCTCCCCTTCGGCCACCCCGAGCAGCTCCGCGACCTCCCTCGGCGCCGGAACCTCACCGGCCTGAACGATGCGCTGGGTACCTCTGCGTCCCTGTGCGGCCGCTTCAGCGCCCCAGGCGTCGGAGCGCCCTCGCTCTCTCGGCGTCAGATACGGCATCGACGTACTGACCCAGTCGCCACTGCTGCTCATGGTGAACTCCCGTCCGCCGAAGGGTTTCTCGCTGCGCTGCACCGCGCTCGTACCGTAGCCAACTCACCCTGAGTCGGCCCCTTGGCCCAACCTTGCTGCTATTCGTGAATAGCAGTACGGTCCTCTCCGATCGTACAACTCCTGCGTACAAGGCGGCGGTTCACCGTGGACCTGACACAGCGGCAGCGATTCCCCCGTTCCCCGAGGTCTGTCGGCGCGGCACGCATATTCGCCCTCGACGCCCTGAGCGGCTGGGGCATCGTCGATCGGCTCGACGACATCCGCCTCTGCGTCTCCGAACTGGCCACGAACGCCCTGCTGCACGGAGTCCCACCGGGGCGCGACTTCGAACTCGCCCTGACGACGAACGGCACCGAACTCCACATCACGGTCCGGGACAGCGGCGGAGGCAGCCCCACTGCATCACCCCTCACCCCCGACGGCTGCGGCGGGCGAGGCCTTCACCTGGTCCGCGAACTCGCCGACGACTTCGGCGTGACAGAGCACTCCGCCGGCAAAACGGTGTGGCTCACGTTCAAAGCCGCGACGGGCGAGGGGGCCATTCAGGAGGCGGCGAGGGCATCCCGCCACACAGGGCTGTCGACGTAGTGGTTGTCGTACCGCTCCGAGGACTCGGCGATCTTCTTCGGGTCGGTCTCGCCGCGCATCACGCTACCGAGGAGCCGCAGGTAGTCGAAGCGCCCCATGCCGGGCGTGAAGACGAACAGAACGTCCGCGGTGCAACCCGGGGCGGCGGCGAAGGCGTGCGGGGTGTGCGGGGGCACGGCGAGGAAGTCACCCCCGTTCAGGACGACGGCTTCCTCCCCCACGAGAACCCGCAGCGAGCCACTGATCACGAAGAACAGCTCCGTGGCCTTGGTGTGGAAGTGAGCCGGTGCCCCGATGGCGCCTTCGGCAAAGGTGGAACGGTAAGTGGTGAACCCGCCGCCGGGCCCGTCCGTGTCGGCAAGCAGGGTCATCACGCTGCTCGGATCAGCGCTAGTTTCGGCGTCCGACGCGCGGGTGAGGAGGGCGGCGAAGTCAGAGTTCTTGCTGCTCATGCGGGTGTCTCCTTCGACTCACCGGCGACTTCTCGCGCCGCCGTTTCCCTCACTCTATGAACCCAAAAGACCCTCAACAGAGTGCAATCCAGCGCCAAAACCAGAGGTCAATTCCCACCCCCTCCGCCCCCCGCCGGGACCCGGCACCTACTCGCAACAAGGGCGCGTTCCACACCTCACGCGCCCCCCAACTCCCCAAACACAACTTTGCAAAGTAGGTCCCACCCACCCCCACACACAGCAACCGCACACCCCTCCCCCCTCCACCCCTCACACCCTGGGCCACCCCCAACGAACGAGTCCGCACCCGACCGGAAAGCCGGACGAGGGGCCGCCCCTGGTCGAGAGTCCCGCCCCCGGGCCGTCCGGTCGTCTTCCCTCGCGCGGTGGAGGGCCGGGTGTCAAGGGTGGCCCGGAGGGCCATCGGCGCAGCCGACGCGTAGCGCAGCGGAGCGCCCTTTACACCCGGCCCGGAACCGCCAATCTCGCGAGAACCGGACGGCCCCGGCAACAACACCAACGCCGGTAGACCACAGCTCCGCGCTTTAGAGATCACCCCCACCGGCCCGAAGCCCTAACACCAGACCAGGCGGGGGCGGGTGGGTGGGGAAGAGGCGGGACCGCACGACGCCGGGACACCGCCGCTGCGGACAGCACCCCCGCAGGGGCGGTACCCGACCAGCGGGCGGGTGGGCGCGAGGCGGCACCGCACGACGCCGGGGCACCGCTGCTGCGGACAGCACCCCCGCGGGGCCGGCGGGGACAGACCCCGTAGAGAGGGGGCCCGTCAGGGCCGTGACCCCTCGTCGTCGTGGGGAACTGCCCGCCCCGCGATCCCCTCAGCCAGCACCTCAGCCAAATGCCTCCCCCGAACCCCCTCCCCCACCTGAGAAAGCTGCGTCCGGCAGGAGAAGCCGTCCGCGAGGACCACAGGACCGCCCTCCCCCTCCGGCACCGCCCCCCGCACCGCAGGCAGCAACTGCTCCTCCGCGCACGCCACGGAGACCTCGTAATGCCCCGCCTCGAAGCCGAAGTTCCCCGCGAGGCCACAGCAGCCCCCGCTCAACTCCCCCTCCAGGCCCGCCTTCTCCCGCAGCCGGCGTTCGGCCCCGTCGCCGAGGACCGCGTGCTGATGGCAGTGCGTCTGGCCCACCACGGGCCGCTCGATCCGCGGCGGCGCCCACTCCGGGGCGAGTTCCTCCAGAGCCTCGGCGAACGTCCGTACGCGCCCCGCCAGTTCAGCCGCCCGCGCGTCATAACCGACCAGCTCCACCAGGTCGGTCTTCAGCGCCGCCGCGCAGCTCGGTTCGAGGACGACGAGCAGCGCCCCCGAATCGAGGAGCGGCCCCATCCGCTCAAGGGTGCGCCGCATCACCGCGCGGGCGCGGTCGAGCTGGCCCGTGGAGACGTACGTGAGACCGCAGCACACCTCCCCCGGCGGCACGACGGGACGCAGCCCCGCGTCCTCAAGGACCCGCACCGCGGCCCGCCCCACCGACGGCGACAGATGATCCGTGAACGTGTCGGGCCACAGCACAACGGCCGGACCACCACCCGACGAACCACCGCCCCCAGGACCACCACCCGACGGACCACCACCCGACAGACCACCGCCCCCAGGACCACCACCCACCGAACCACCACCCACAGCCCCGCCACCCGACGACAGCACCCCACCCCCCCGCCGCCCCCGGAACCACCGCCGGAAGGACTCCCCCGCCAACCGCGGAACCTCCCTCTCCGGAGCGATCCCGCCCACCCGCTTGGCCAGCGACGCCAGAACCCCCACCCGCATCAGCGCATTGGCCACCCCCGCCATCCGCGTCCGGTCCGCGAGCCGCAACCACACCGGCAGCCAGCCCATGGCGTAGTGCGCCGCGGGCCGCCTGCGCCCCTCGTAGTGGTGGTGCAGGAACTCCGCCTTGTACGTGGCCATGTCCACGCCCACCGGACAGTCCGACCGGCAGCCCTTGCAGGACAGGCACAGGTCGAGCGCGTCCCGTACCTCCTCCGAGCGCCACCCCTCCGTCACCACCTCCCCCGCGAGCATCTCGTGCAGGAGCCGCGCCCGCCCCCGCGTGGAGTGCTGCTCCTCGCCCGTCGCCCGGAAGGAGGGGCACATCACCCCGCCGCCCGAACCGGGCGACGCCGTACGGCACTTGGCGACCCCCACACACCGCCGCACCGCCGCCGAGAAGTCCCCGCCGTCATGGGGGTAGCCGAAGGCGACGTCCACGGGCTTGCGCGGCAGCGGGGCGAACCGCAGGTTCGCGTCCAGCGGCGCGGGTCGCACCAGCATCCCCGGATTCAGCAGATCCGCCGGGTCCCACACCCCCTTCACCCGCTCGAAGAGCCCCACGAGACCGGCCCCGTACATCTTCGGAAGGAGCTCGGCCCGCGCCTGCCCGTCCCCGTGCTCGCCCGACAGGGAGCCCCCGTGCGCGACCACGACCTCCGCCAGGTCCTCCGAGAAGCGCCGGAAGCGCCGCACGCCCCCCTCGCGCATCAGATCGAAGTCGATGCGTACGTGAATGCAGCCGTCCCCGAAGTGCCCGTACGGAGTCCCGCGCAGGCCGTGCTCGGCGAGCAGCCCCCTGAAGTCCCGCAGATACGCCCCGAGCCGCGTCGGCGGCACCGCGCAGTCCTCCCAGCCCGGCCACGCCTCGCTGCCGTCCGGCATCCGGGTCGCCGTACCGCTGGCGTCCTCGCGTACCCGCCACAGGGCGCGCTGGCCGGCCGGGTCGGTCACCACCACCGAGTCCACGACGCCCCCGGAGGCGGCCCCCTTCACGATCGCATCGGCACGCGCACGCGCCTCGCCCGCGCTCTCGCCGCCCGTCTCCACGAACAGCCAGGCACCGCCCCGTGGCAGCCCGCGCGCTCCCCGTACGAGGTCGGCGGCCATCCCCTCCACGGTCAGCGGCCCGTACGGAAGCAGTCCGGCAGCGGCCTCGGCCGCCGCGCTCTCGTCGGCGTATCCGAGGACGGCGAGCGCACGCGCGCGTGGCGCGTCGACGAGCCGTACGACGGCCTCCGTGACCACGCCGAGGGTGCCTTCGGAGCCGCAGAAGGCGCGGGCCAGGTCCACGCCCCGCTCGGGGAGCAGCGCGTCGAGGGCGTAACCGGAGATACGGCGCGGAAGCTCGGGGAAGCCGGTGCGCAGGAGCTCCAGGTCGCCCTCCACCAGCGCGCGCAGGCCCTCCGGCGCCCCCGCCCACCCCTGGCCGAGTGCGAGCCCCGCGCCCGCCCCGCTGACCACGGACAGGGACGAGACGTTGTCGGCGGTGGTCCCCCAGGCGACCGAGTGGGAGCCGCAGGAGTTGTTGCCGATCATGCCGCCGAGGGTGCAGCGGTTGTGCGTGGACGGGTCGGGGCCGAAGGTCAGGCCGTGCGGTGCCGCGGCGCCCCGCAGGTCGTCGCAGATCACCCCGGGCTGCACGACCGCGGTCCGCGATTCGGGGTCCAGGGACACGATCCGGTTCATGTGCCGGGTGAAGTCGAGGACGAGCCCCGTGCCGGTCGCCTGCCCGGCGATGGACGTACCGGCGCCGCGGGCGACGACGGGCACCCCGCGCTCCCGGCACACGGCGAGCGCCGCCGCCACGTCGTCCGCGTCACGCGGGGCGAGGACTCCGTGCGGCACCCGGCGGTAGTTGGACGCGTCCATGGTGTTCAGGGCCCGCGCGGTGACGGAGAAGTCCACCTCCCCCCGCACCGCCGCCCGCAGTTCCTCTTCGAGCTTCTGTACGCCTCCGAGATCACTCATGCCCATATCCATGCCCTCAGGATGCATCCGCGAAGGCCCTCACCGACCGCAGCCAAACGCCCCGTCGGGCCGGGCGGCGACGATCTCGCCGATCGTCAACACGGCGGTGAATCGTTCGGTCCATCCATCCGTCCACACTGCGGGGCGGCACGGTCTCAGCCGCCGGACACCCCCAGGGCCCCCGCGCCGGTAGCCGTTAGGCTCACCCCGTGGCTGAGATCCAGATTCCCGCTGACATCAAGCCCGCCGACGGACGTTTCGGCGCGGGCCCCTCCAAGGTGCGCACGGAGGCGCTGGACGCGCTCGCCGCCACCGGTACCTCTCTGCTCGGCACCTCCCACCGCCAGGCCCCGGTCAAGAACCTGGTCGGCAAGGTGCGCGAGGGTGTGCGCGACCTCTTCTCCCTCCCCGAGGGCTACGAGGTGATCCTGGGCAACGGCGGCTCCACCGCCTTCTGGGACGTCGCGACGCACGGCCTGATCGAGAACAAGTCGCAGCACCTCAACTTCGGCGAGTTCTCCTCCAAGTTCGCCAAGGCCTCGAAGCTCGCCCCGTGGCTCGCCGAGCCCACCGTGATCACGAGCGAGCCGGGCACGCACCCGGACCCGCGGGCCGAGGCGGGCGTGGACGTGTACGCGTTCACGCACAACGAGACCTCGACCGGCGTCGCGGCGCCGATCAAGCGGGTGGCCGGCGCGGACGAGGGTTCCCTCGTCCTGGTGGACGCCACCTCCGGCGCGGGCGGCCTGCCGGTCGACATCGCCGAGACGGACGTCTACTACTTCGCCCCGCAGAAGTCCTTCGCCTCGGACGGCGGTCTCTGGATCGCCGCGTTCTCCCCGGCGGCCATCGAGCGTGCCGAGCGCATCCACGCGAGCGGCCGGCACGTCCCGGAGTTCTTCAGCCTGCCCACGGCGATCGACAACTCCCGCAAGAACCAGACGTACAACACCCCGGCGCTCGCCACGCTCTTCCTGCTCGGTGAGCAGCTGGACTGGATGAACGGCCAGGGCGGCCTGGAGTTCACGACCGGCCGCACGGCCGCGTCGTCCCAGGCGCTGTACGGGTGGGCCGACGAGTCGAAGTACGCGACGCCGTTCGTCACGGACCCGGCCAAGCGCTCGCAGGTCATCGGCACGATCGACTTCGCGGACGAGATCGACGCGGCCGCGGTGGCGAAGGTGCTGCGCGCGAACGGCATCGTGGACACGGAGCCGTACCGCAAGCTGGGCCGCAATCAGCTGCGCGTGGCGATGTTCCCGGCGATTGATCCTTCGGATGTCGAGGCGCTCACGAAGTGCATCGACTACGTGATCGAGAAGCTCTAGCAGTTCTTACGCGGACAGAGGCGCCCGGCAGATCACTGCCGGGCGCCTCTGTCACGTCGACAAAGCAGTCCCCCGCGCGGCGCCTTACGGGGCCTACCTGCTCAGCTGCTTGAACTTCCGTACCGCCAGTGGGAGGAAGAGGAGCGAGATCGCCAGCGGCCACACCACCGCCATCAGGACCGCGTTCTGCTCGACCCAGCTCGACCCGCCCGCGCCGGGGTTGCCGAACAGTTCGCGGGCCGCCGTGCCCGTGGAGGACACCGGGTTCCAGGCGGCGACCGGGGCCAGCCAGTCGGGCATCAGGGACGGCGCGACGAAGACGCTGGAGATCATGGTGAGCGGGAAGGCGACCGCGTAGAGCCCGCCCGCCGCCTCCGGGGTCGGTACCACCAGGCCCAGGAACACGCCGACCCAGATCAGGCTGAACCGCAGGAGCAGCAGCAGCCCGAAGGCCGCCAGGGTCTCCGGAAGCCCCGCGCTGGAGCGCCAGCCGATGGCCAGCGCGGTGAGCGCGAGGATCGTCAGCTCGGCGCAGGCCACGATCAGATCGGCCAGTCCGCGTCCGGCGGCCACCGCGGAAGGCGCCATCGGCATCGAGCGGAAGCGGTCGATGACGCCCTTGGTGGAGTCCGTGACGACGGCCATCGCGGTGTTCATGAAGCCGAAGGCCATGGTCATCACGAACATGCCGGGCATCAGGAACTGCTTGTAGTCGCCGTCGTCGCCCCCGCCGGGCACCTTCATCGCCTCGCCGAAGACGAACCCGTACAGCAGTACGGAGATGATCGGGAAGCCCAGCTGCCAGGCGATGTTGACGGGCTGGCGCTGGAAGTGGGTGAGGTAGCGCCGGGTGACGTTCCAGGTGTCGGCGAGCGCCCAGTAGAGGCGGCCCCGCGAGGGCAGTGCGTGCGTGGCATCCGTGGTGAGTACGGCGCTCATGCCGCGACCTCCGTCTTCTCGTCGATTCCGGCGGCCGCGGTTTTGGCGGTGTCCCCGGGCCTCCCGGGCCCCCCGGCCTCCGTGGCCTCGTCGGATGCCGTCCGGTGTCCCGTGAGCCGCAGGAACACGTCGTCGAGGCTCGGCCTGCGAAGGCCGATGTCCTCCACCGAGACGCCCTGGTCCTGGAGGGTCCGCGCCACGTCCGTCAGCGCGCCGACCCGGTCGGTCACGGCGGCCTGGACGCGCCGCTCCAGGTCGACGGCCTCGGGTACGCCCTCGGCGACCCGGGCGACGGCCCGCACGGCCGCCGGGATGTCGGCGGCCTCACGGACCACGACCTCCAGATAGCTGCCGCCCACCGTGTTCTTCAGGCCGTCGGGGGTGTCGTCGGCGATGGCGCGGCCCTGGTCGATGACGGTGATCCGGGACGCCAGCTTGTCGGCCTCCTCCAGATACTGCGTGGTGAGCAGCACGGTCGTGCCGTCCGCGACCAGCTTCCGTACGGTGTCCCAGACTTCGAGGCGGCTGCGCGGGTCGAGCCCGGTGGTCGGCTCGTCCAGGAAGAGGACGGCGGGCGCGAGGATCATCGATGCGGCGAGGTCGAGCCTGCGCCGCATGCCGCCGCTGTACTGGCCGGCGCCCTTGCCGGCGGCGTCCACCAGGTCGAACTGTTCCAGGAGTTCCTGCGCGCGCAGGGCGGCACGCCTGCGGCCCAGGTGGAAGAGGCGGCCGAACATCTCCAGGTTCTGCCGCCCGGTGAGGACTTCGTCGACCGCCGCGTACTGGCCGGTCAGGCCGATGCGGCTGCGGACGACGTCGGGCTGCCGGACCACGTCGGCGCCCGCGACCTCGGCCCGGCCCCCGTCGAGCCGCACCAGCGTCGAGAGGATGCGTACGGCGGTGGTCTTGCCCGCGCCGTTCGGGCCGAGCAGTCCGTGCACCGTGCCGCGCTCCACGCGCAGATCGAACGCGTCCAGGGCCTTCTTCTCGCCGTAGCGCTTGTCGAGCCCCTCGGCCCGCACCGCGTATTCGTTCTCGCTCACTGCCCCTCCAGCACTCGCCCTCTGGGTACGCCGTACCCAATTGAGAGTACACCGTACCCAGTTTTGCGGGTACACCGTACTCAATTACTGGTACGGCGATTAGGCTGAGCGCCATGACGAGCACGAACGGCGGCGACGACAGCGGCACCAAGCGCACCGGCACCGACATCACCCGGAGCCTGGAACTGCTCTGGGGCGAGGGCGAACGCCCCACGCGCGGCCCCAAGCCCGGACTCACGCTGGAGCGGATCGTCACCGAGGCGGTGCGCCTCGCGGACGCCGAAGGGCTCACGGCGGTCTCCATGCGCCGCCTGTCCACGGAGCTCGGCACCGGCACGATGTCCCTGTACCGCTACGTCCCCGGCAAGAGCGAACTGCTCGACCTGATGCTGGACCGCGTGTTCACCCCGGCGGGCGCGGCCGAACCCCCGGCAGGCGACTGGCGCGCGGCCGTCGAGGCGTACGCCCGCGAGACCCTCGTCCTCTACCGCGAACACCCCTGGCTGCTCCAGGTCAACCAGGCCCGCCCGGTGCTCGGCCCCGGCTCGGTCGGCGGCCTGGAGCGGACCCTGTCCGGCATCAAGTCGATGGGCCTGACCGACCCCGAGCTGATCGGCGTGATCGTCATGGTCGAGGGATACGTCACCGGAGTCGCCCGCACCCAGGTGCAGGAGATGGAGGCGGTGAAGAAGAGCGGCCTGACGGACCGAGCGTTCTGGGAGGCGCAGTACCCGACCCTGGAGCGGATCATGAACAGCGGCCGCTACCCCCACCTGGCAGGACTCTCCGACGACGCGTTCGGCTCGGACTTCGACCACTTCGAGTTCGGCCTCCAGCGCGTGCTGGACGGTCTCGACGTCCTGGTACGCGACCGGCACGGGGCAGCGGAAGACCGCGCCGAGAGGGCATGACAGCCGCTACTTCCGGCGGAACAGCCGCTACTTCCGCCGGAACAGCCGCTTCAACCCGAAGAAGGCGACGAGGACGACGGCGAGGGTCAGCGCGCCGACCTTGAGGTCACCGTTGACCCCGGGGCCCCCGTCGTCCCCCGCATCACCGGAACTCCCCGCGCCGGAACCGGAGTTGTCGCCGCCCGCCCCCTCGACCTCGACGGGCTCGACCTGGCTCTGCTCGCCCTCGCTGCCGTACAGGAGGGTCGTCCCGTCCAGGGTGTACGTCACGGACTCGCCCTGCCGCTGGAGCGGCACGCTCAGCCGCCCCTCGCGCTTGGGCATCTTGCCCTCGCCCTGCCAGGTGTACGAGACGCCGCCGAGGTAGCCGCGCAGGGCGAGTTGCTTCCCGTCGGGCGAGAAGGCGCCGTCCGTGGTCCAGAGGCCGGTGTCGCCGAGCCGCTTGAAGATATTGGTGCCGGAGGCGGACATCTGCGCGGGCCCTTCGTACAGACCGCCGCCCTCCTCCTTCTTGTCCGCGATGTAGATGCGGCCGGTCTTGGGGTGCACCATCAGCGCCTCGGCGTCGCGCGCCCCGCCCTCGTACTTCACCGTGTACTGCGTGGCGCGGACGGTCTGGTCGCCCAGCTTCTTCGGCTCGGGCAGCTTGTAGATCCATACGTGGGACCAGGTGCCGCCGAGGTTGTCGCCGATGTCGCCGACGTAGATGTTGCCGTCGCCGCCGACGGAGACCGCCTCGACGTCGCGGGGCTTTCCGACACCGGTCATGGTGATGGTGGCGACGGTCTTGCCGGTCTTGCCGTCCACCGCGTAGAGCAGCGCGCCGTTCTTGTCCTGGTCGTTGTGCGTCCAGTAGACGCCGGGGTGGGCGCGGGACGCGGCCAGGCCGCTGGACTCGATGATGCGGGGGTCCTTGACGGTGAAACCGTCGTGGCTGTCGTCGGCGGCGGCCGGACCGGCGGCGGCACTCAGCAGGACCAGACACCCGGCACCTGCGGCACCCATCGAAGAACGCAGTGAACGCATGGGCCAAGCCTGCCACCCCGGCGGCGGAGGGCGGACGTTCGGCAGGTGTTGAGCCTCACATCGCAGGCCGGGCCCTTGATCCGCGATGATGAGCGGATGCTCAGGTTCATGTTCGTCGGCGACTCGATGACGATCGGCAGCGCGGGGGAACACACCTGGCGCCACCGCATGTGGCAGCACCTGCGGGCCTCGGTAGGCGACGCGGCGTTCGCCGTGGTCGGCCCGCGCAGGGCGCTGCACGACAAGGTCTCCGGCGAGCCCGTCTCGTACGCCTACGCATGCGAGGACCCGGACTTCCCGCGCGAGCACTTCGCGGGCTGGGGCGAGGGCTGGCTGCACATGGCGCCGCAGGTGGCGGACGCGGTACGGCAGGACAGCCCGGACGTCCTGCTCATCTCGCTCGGCCTGATCGACCTGGGGTTCTACACGAACGCGGAACAGACGGCGCACAACGCACGCCGTTTCATCGCGGAGGCGAGGTCGGCGAATCCGCGCATCCGCCTCGTCCTGCTCCCGGTGATCCCGAACATCCGGGCCCGCACGGACGCCCCGTTCGCGGCGGAGGTGGCGCGCTTCAACGTGCTGCTCGCGAAGGCGGTGGCGGACCTGGACTCGGGCGTCTCGCCGCTGCTCGTCGCCTCGACGCCGCCGTCGTACGACATAGACGTCGACACGTACGACGGGACGCATCCCAACGAGAGCGGCGAGCACAAGCTGGCGGCGGCTTTCGCGGACGCGATGCACCAGGCGTGGGGCGTGGGGACGCCGTACGAGACGGCGCCCCCGGCCCTGACCGAACTGTCACCGGCCGGCTGAAGGACTACCGGCCAAGAACCACCGGCCGAAGGACTAGCGGGTGTAGTTGGCCTTCAGGGCCTTGAGCCCGGCGATGTCCCACTTCGTGTACTGCCCGGCGTACTTCTCGGCGCGGGCGTCGGTGCCGCCCTTGGCCCTGGCGTAACCGCCGTTGGGGGAGCACATGACCGGCAGGTCCTTGGTGCTGTTGGAGACGCACTCGAAGTTGTCGGCGGTGTGGTTGGAGTCCGGGCCGTCCACGTTGGGGTGGTCGAGTCCGATCGAGTGCCCTATCTCGTGGGTCATCATGTTCGAGATGAGGGTCGGGGAGAGCTTGTAGTCCCCCGGCTTCCAGTACTCGCTGTCGACCCATATCCAGCCGCCCCACGCGCTGTGGTTGGCGGTGGCGTAGCAGGGGTGCGCCTGCGAGAAGCCCGGCTTGTTGCCCGGCATGAAGGGGCGGTAGTCGAGCCCCACGGTGATGACGTGGCGCTCGGCCGTGTTACAGGCGTTCTGCTCCTTGTGATAGCCGCTGGCCAGCGTGAACTTGGTCCCCGTGACCGAGGTCAGCTGCGCGGCGGTCTTCTTCAGCTGCGCCCGCAGGTCCTTCTCGGCCTTCTTGGTCTGCGTGGCGGTGAGCTTGGTCTCCGACGCCTTGGGCTTGACCATGTGGATCACGTACGGGTCGGGGCTGAGCGACTCGATGCCCTGCCGCTTCAGAATCCCCCACCCGGTGCCCTTGTAGACGTCCCCCGCGGCATAAGCCGGATTGCTGAGTGCGACGAGCCCGACGGCAGCGGCGAGCACGCCCACAGAGCGAACGATTTTCTTCTTTGCGGTCATCCCAGCATCCTCACCCACCCCACCAACAACTCCCCAACCGCCCCCGGCGTATCCCTTCGGCCTGCGCCGCTAGCCGGAAGTCGGATGTCCGCCGTGGGGTCGCGTTCTTAGCGTTCAGGCATGACGGTCGAGAGCACTGATGCCGATGAGGTCACGCCTGAGGTCACACGTGAAGTCACGCCTGAGGTCACGCCTGAAGTCGCACCGGCGGGTTCACCTGCGGGTTCGCCGAACGCGCCCCGCCGGGCGGGCGTACTGCCCCGTGAGCGGGCCCTCGCGCCCGATCTCGCCCGCGGGATCATGCTGCTGTTCATCGTGCTTTCCAACACCGCGTTCCATCTGACGGCGGCTCGGCACGGGCCCTCCGGGTGGCAGCCGGTGGACGGCGGATGGGCCGATCACGTCGTGCAGTTCGGCATGATCACCGTCCTCGACATGCGTATCTATCCGCTCTTCGCGTTCCTCTTCGGGTACGGGATGATGCAGCTGTTCCTGCGGCAGCGGGCAGCGGGGACCTCGGAACGCGAGGCCGTACGGGTTCTGCGGCGGCGGAGTCTGTGCCTGGTCGTCATCGGGCTTCTGCACTCCACGCTCCTGATGGCCGGGGACATCGTCGGCTTCTACGGGCTCCTCAGCCTCGCCCTCGGCTGGCTCTTCCTGCGGCGCGGTGACCGCGCGCTGAAGTGGTGGATCTGGATCGCCACCGCCCAGTTCCTGCTGCTTGCCGCCGAGCCCGTCGTATCGGCCCTCCTCTCGGGCGAGTTGGGCTCGCTGGGCGACGCGGGCGCGGAGCCAGGGGCGGACGCTTACGCAGCGGACGAGGGGAACTGGTTCGCGGCGGCGGGCACCCGCTTCATGAGCGGCCTGTTCGTCACCTTCGCGGCGGCGCCGCTTTCGCTGGTGGGCGGGGCGTACTTCATCTTCCTGCTCGGCTTCTGGGCCGCGCGCAAGGGCGTCCTCGAAGAGCCGGGGCGCCATCTGCCCCTGCTCCGGTGGACCGCCGTGATCGGCGTCGCGGTGGGGTGGCTGGGCGCGCTGCCCGCGGCTCTCGCCCACGTCGGGGCGATCACCGTCCCGGACGACGCGCAGAGCGAGAGCGGCGTACTGACCCTGCTGCGGGACGCCACGGGGAACGCGGCCGGGCTCGGGTACGTGGCGGCTGTGGCGCTGTTCGTCCACTGGTGGACGGGACGCCGGAACGCGAGGAGCACCGGCACAGCCGCCACCGCCATCGCCGCCGTCTCCGCCGTGGGCAAGCGCTCCCTCTCCTGCTACCTCGCCCACTCCCTGCTCTTCGCCCCGATCCTCGCCGACTGGGGCCTCGGCCTCGGCGGACACCTCACGAGCGCGACCATGGCGCTGTTCGCGGTGGGGGTATGGCTGGTGACGGTCGCGGGAGCGTACGCGCTGGAACGGGCGGGCCGCCGGGGGCCGGTGGAGGTGGCGCTGCGGCGGGTCATGTACCGGCACTGAGAGCCGGCCGGCGTCCGGGGCCGAACGGGGGTGCTCCGGACGCCGGTCTCACCCGCGGGCCCGCGTCACGCGGCCCGCCTCACGCGGCGCGCGTCAGCCGGTTCGCGAGCGTCGACATCGTGTACGTGCCGATGCCCATCACCACCTCAAGGGCGTTCCGCTCCGTGTAGCCCGCCGCGAGGAACCCCTTCAGCTCCTCGTCCCCGACTCCTCCGGCGGTGGTGAGCACCTCAAGGGTGAACTGCCGTATAGCTTCGAGCCGTTCGTCTCCCACCAGGGCCCGACCCTCGCGCAACGCCTCGATCAGTCCGGCGTCCGCGCCCAGCTTCCGCAGCTTGCCGGTGTGCATGGCCACGCAGATGTGGCAGTCGTTGCGCACGGCGACGGTCATGACGACGACTTCCCGCGCCACCGGCTCCAGCGTCGTCCGCTCGAAGGACGCGCTCAACTCAAGGAATCCGTTGAGCAGTTCGGGCGACTCCGCGAGCCGGGCCACGGCGCTCGGCGTCCTGCCGAAGGCGGCGGCCGTACGCTCCATCGCCGCGCGGGACTCCGCGGGCGCGGTCTCGACGGTGTGCTCGGCAAACAAGAGGTACCCCCTACGATGGACAACGTGGTTGACGAAAAAAAGGTAAACCAGGTTGTCGATCCCCGCAAGGCGCCCCGCAAGGAGCCCGGCAAGGCGCCCGGCGAGGCGCCCCGCAAGGAAGCCGAGCCGCCCGAGGAGGACGTCCCCGGCTTCGAGCTGCCCCTGCTCCTCTTCGCCGGTTTCCGCACCCTGATCGACCGGCTGCACGCCGAGCTGGCCCACCAAGGTCACCCGGACGTCCGCCCGGCCCACGGCTTCGCCATGCAGGCCATCGGCGTACGGGGCGCGAGCGCCAGCGAGGTGGGCCGCAGGCTCGGCGTCTCCAAGCAGGCCGCGGGCAAGACCATCGACCGCCTGATCACCCTCGGCTACGCGGAACGCACCGACGACCCGGCCGACGCCCGCCGCAAGCTGATCCGCCTCACCCCGCACGGCATCGACGCGCTGCGCCGCTCGGCCGCGATCTTCGACGAGCTGCACGCGGAGTGGTCGAAACAGCTGGGCACGGACCGGCTGCGCACGCTGGAGAACGACCTGCGCACGGTCGTACCGCCGGACGCGTTCCGCCTGGACGCGGCGGGCTGGCTCGGCGGCTCGTGACGACTTCCCCCGCGGCCGATCGCTCCCCGGCCCCGCGACTGATCGCCCCCGCGCCCCGCCCCCTTGCATAGAGCGCACTCCAAGTCGTTGGCTGGTCAACCATGAAGTACACGCAGCTGGGACGCACAGGGCTCAAGGTCAGCCGGCTCACGCTCGGGACCATGAACTTCGGGCCGCTCACGAACGAGCCGGACAGTCACGCGATCATGGACGCCGCGCTCGACGCGGGCATCAACTACTTCGATACCGCCAATGTCTACGGATGGGACGAGAACAAGGGCCGCACCGAGGAGATCCTCGGCACCTGGTTCACGCAAGGCGGCGAGCGGCGCGACAAGGTCGTGCTCGCCACCAAGGTCTACGGGAACATGGCGACCGACGGAAAGCCGGCGTGGCCCAACCACGACCTGCTCTCGGCGGTCAACATCCGCCGTTCCGTGGAGGCATCGCTCAAGCGCCTGCAGACCGACTACATCGACATCTACCAGTTCCACCACATCGACCGCCGCACGCCGTTCGACGAGATTTGGCAGGCGATCGACACCCTCATCACGCAGGGCAAGATCCTGTACGCCGGGTCGTCGAACTTCCCCGGATACAAGATCGCCCAGGCCAACGAGACCGCCAAGCGGCGCGGCAGCTACGGCCTCGTCAGCGAGCAGTGCCTCTACAACCTCGCCGAGCGCAGCGCCGAGATGGAGGTCATCCCGGCCTCGCAGGACTACGGCCTGGGCGTCATCCCGTGGTCGCCGCTGCACAGCGGGCTGCTCGGCGGCGTACTGAAGAAGGAAGGCGAGGGCAAGCGGCGTACGCGCGGGCGGGCCGCCGACGAGCTCGCGAAGCCCGAGGTGCGGGCGCGGGTGCAGGCGTACGAGGACCTGCTCGACAAGCACGGCCTCGCGCCGGGCGAAGTCGCGCTCGCCTGGCTGCTCACGCGGCCCGGCGTGACGGGGCCGATCGTCGGTCCGCGCACCTCGGAGCAGCTCACCAGCGCGCTGCGCGCGGTCGAGCTCGAACTCTCCGACGAGCTGCTCGACGCCCTGGACGAGATCTTCCCCGGGCCGGGTCCGTCTCCGGAGTCCTTCGCCTGGTAGGGACCGGCCGAACTACGCGGTCGTGGCCGCGGTCATCGCCTCACTGGCCGACCGCGGCCGCGACCGCCACGACGACGAACATCAGCACGAGTACACCGGCCATGATCCGGTTCCTGGTTTTCGGGTCCACGTAGTCGAGGTTAACCGGCTCCGCCCAGTGGCCATCGACCGACCACCTCATAGCGGGGCCGCTCCCCCGGCACTCCGCTCACGGGAAGATTGCTTCGTACGAGGGTCAGCTCGGTCACGGGCCACTGAGCGCCCTCGAAGTCCGCGAGGGCGTCGACGTAGGCGCGCAGGGAAGTTTCCCCCCGGCCGCGGGCCAGTGTCAGGTGGGGGCGGTAGTGGCGGTGCTCCTCCATGGGGATGCCGCACTTGCGGGCTGCGGCGTCCGCCCTCCGGGCGAGGAGGCGCAGGGTCTCGATGTCGCCGCGAGCGCCGGCCCACAGCGCGCGGTCTCCGAAGTGGCCTCCGGCGTGGAGGGAGAGGGGGAAGGGGGCGGTGCGGTGTGCGGCGCGGGAGAGGCGCTCTGACAGCTCGGGGACGGTGGCGTCCTCGACCTCGGACATGAAGGCGAGAGTGAAGTGCCAGCTCTCGCGGAGCGTCCAGCGGAGGTCTCCGGCGCCCGGCAGGGCCTTCAACTTGTCCGCCGCCCCGGCCAGTTCGTCCGCCGCTGCGGAGGGCGGCAGCACCGCCGCGAAGAGTCTCATGGGGTGAGTGTGGCCTCCGGCCGGTTCTCTCCCCAACCCATTACCGGCTCCGCCGGGTTCGTCGTCGAACAACGGACGGCCCGGATATCCGGGCCCGGACCCGGGGAGAGAAGATCGCATGGACAGCCACATACACATCCGCCCCGGCGGCCCCGACGACATCCCCACCGTGCTCGCCCTCTTCGACGAAGCCGTCGCCTGGCTCGTTTCGCAGGGGCGCACCGGGCAGTGGGGCGACAAACCCTGGTCGACCAACCCGAAAACCATCGCCCTGGTCGAGAAGTACCTGACCACCGGCTCCGCCTGGATCGCGGAGATCGGCGGGCTGCCGGTCGGCACGCTCACCCTGACCGACGGACCGGGGTCGTACATCGAGCCGGTGGAGGAGCCGGAGCGGTACATCCACCTGCTGGCATCCCGACACGGGACGGGCGCGGGCGCCGCCCTCCTCGCGCACGCGGCAGAAGAAACCCGGAGCCAGGGGATCTCCCTGCTCCGGGTCGACTGCTACGCGGGCGACGACGGCAAGCTCGTCGCGTTCTACGAGCGCAACGGCTTCACGCGGACCGAGGCCTTCGTCGAGCAGAACGGCACCTGGCCGGGCCAGATCCTGGCCCGGCGGGTGTGACCGGCCAAGTGCTCACTCGGCAGGTGTGACCGACCGAGAACTCACGCCGCCGTAGCCAGCTGCTCGCGCGGCACGAACTGCACGTGCTGCTGTCCCCGCCGCAGATCCACCTTCAGCCGCAGATTCGCGGCGCGGGCCAGCATCAGGCCGACACCGACCGCGGCGACGGCGCATATGAGTCCGCCGGCGGCCATGCTGACGCGCACTCCGTACGCGTCGGCGAGCCAGCCGAAGAGCGGGCCGCCAAGCGGCGTGCCGCCGGTGAAGACCATCATGAAGAGGGACATGACGCGGCCGCGCATCTCCGGGTCCGTGGCCATCTGGACCGACGAGTTGGCGGTGACGTTCACCGTCAGGCCCAGGATGCCGATCGGCACGATCAGCGCGACGAACATCCACAGCTCGGGTGCGAACGCGGCCACGATCTGCAGTACGCCGAAGGCCATCGCGGCCCCGGCGAGCAGCCTCAGGCGCGAGGTGCCGCGCCGGGCCGCGAGCAGCGCGCCCGCGAGGGAGCCGATCGCCATCAGGGTGTTGAACAGCCCGTACATCCCCACGCCGCCGTGGAAGATGTCGTCCGCGAAGGCGCTCAACCAGATCGGGAAGTTGAACCCGAAGGTGCCGACGAAGCCGACGAGGACGATCGGCCAGATCAGCTCGGGGTGCTTGGAGACGTAGTTCAGGCCTTCCCTCAGCTGTCCCTTGCCGCGCGGCTTGCGCGGGGTCGGGTGCAGCTCGCGGGTCCGCATCAGCATCAGGCCGGTGAGCGGCGCGAGGAAGGACAGGCCGTTGGCGAGGAACGCCCAGCCGGGGCCGACCGCGGCGGTGAGGCCACTGGCCACGGCGGGGCCGATGAGCCGGGCGGACTGGAAGTTCGCGGAGTTCAGCGAGACGGCGTTGCGGACCTGGTCGGGTCCCACCATCTCGGACACGAAGGACTGCCGGGTCGGGTTGTCGACGACCGTGACGAGGCCGGTGAAGAAGGCCGCGAGGTAGACGTGCCAGACCTGGACGTTGCCGCTCAGGGTGAGCGCGGCCAGGAACAGACCGCTGATGCTCATCGCGCCCTGGGTGCAGAAGAGCAGCTTGCGCTTGGCGAAGCGGTCCGCGATGACGCCGCCGTACAGGCCGAACAGGAGCATCGGCAGGAACTGCATCGCGGTGGTGATGCCGACCGCGGCCGAGGAGCCGGTGAGGCTCAGGACCAGCCAGTCCTGGGTGATGCGGGCCATCCACGTGCCGGTGTTGGAGACAACGGCGCCGGAGGCGAAGAGCCGGTAGTTGCGGATCTTCAGCGAGCTGAACATCGACGACTTGCCGACCGGGGTTTTGTCGAGGGCGGTTGGTGCGGGGGCGGAGTCTGCTCCGGATCCCGTACTCAAAGGCGGTTCGCCTCCTTGGCGTGGTGCGGTCTTACGGCACACGGCGGGTGGCCCGCCGTGTGCGGTGCTTACAGGTGCGCGAGCTTCTCCAGGACGGGAGCGGCGGCGCGCAGGCGTGCCCATTCGTCGTCGTCGAGATGCTCGGCGAGGCCGGCCAGCCAGGCGTTCCGCTTGCGGCGGCTCTCCTCGAGCATGGCCTCGGCCGTCTCCGTCTGGGTCACCACCTTCTGGCGGCGGTCCTCGGGGTGCGGCTCGAGCCGGACGAGACCCTTGGCTTCGAGCAGCGCGACGATGCGGGTCATCGACGGCGGCTGCACGTGCTCCTTGCGGGCCAGCTCACCCGGGGTGGCGTGGCCGCAGCGGGCGAGGGTGCCGAGCACCGACATTTCGGTGGGGCTCAGCGACTCGTCGACCCGCTGGTGCTTGAGTCGACGGGACAGGCGCATCACGGCGGAGCGCAGTGAGTTCACGGCGGCGGCGTCGTCACCATGGGAGAGGTCCGGCATGTTCGTTAGAGTAACTCATTACTCTAGCTAAAGACCACCTCGATTCCCGCGGCGCGTCACCCGGAACCCTTACGTCACCCATATGAGTGAGGCGGCTGCGGAAAGTGAGACACGGCGCGCGCGGCGGCAGCGACCCTGTTCTGCATGGGATCGACAGTGCTCAGCCTGCGAATAGACGGTGAGCTGCTCGACCGGCTCAAGCAGCACGCCGCCAGAAGGGGCATGAGCGTCCAGGACTACGTCGTCGGGACGCTTGTCCGCGGTGACTTCGACGAGCGCTTCCAGAGCGCCGTCGAGGAGACGGAAAAGTTCTACGGGGCGGCCTGATGGCCGCCCCGCAGACACACTCGCACCACCGGCGGCCTAGGTCAGGCCGAGCGCCGGCATCAGGTAGTAAAAGGCGAAGACGGCCGACACGACGTACATCGCCGCGGGCACCTCGCGGCCGCGGCCCGACGCGAGGCGCAGCACGGTGAAGGTGATGAAGCCGATGCCGATGCCGTTCGTGATCGAGTACGTGAACGGCATCATCAGCATCGTCAGGAACGCCGGGATCGCGATGGTGAAGTCGGCCCAGTCGATCTGCCCGATCGAACCGGACAGGATCAGGAAGCCGACCGCGAGCAGCGCGGGCGTGGCCGCCTGGGACGGGACCATCGTCGCGATGGGCGTGAGGAACAGCGCCACGGCGAAGAGGCCGCCGGTGACGATGTTGGCGAAGCCCGTACGTGCGCCTTCGCCGACGCCCGCCGTGGACTCCACGAAGCAGGTGGTGGCCGATGCGGAGGCCGCGCCGCCCGCGGCGACCGCGATGCCGTCGACGAACAGGACCTTGTTCATGCCCGGCATGTTGCCGTTGGCGTCCGTGAGCTTGGCCTCGTCGCCGATGCCCATGATCGTGCCCATGGCGTCGAAGAAGCAGGACAGCAGCACGGTGAAGACGAAGAGGATGCCGGTGAGCAGGCCGACCTTCTCGAAGCCGCCGAACAGGCTGATCTGACCGACGAGCCCGAAGTCCGGCGTGCTGACCGGGTTGCCGGGCCACTCGGGAGTCGTCAGGCCCCAGGAGGGGATCTCCGCGACCGCGTTGACGATCATCGCCACGATCGTCATGACGACGATGCTGATGAGGATCGCGCCGGGCACCTTGCGCACGATCAGGCAGAGCGTGAGCAGCGTGCCGAGCACGAAGATCAGTACGGGCCAGCCGTTGAGGTGGCCGTCGCCGCCCAGCTGGAGCGGGACCGTGGTCTGTGCGGCGTCCGGCATGCGCGAGACGAAGCCGGAGTCGACGAGGCCGATCAGCATGATGAAGAGGCCGATGCCGATCGCGATGCCCTTGCGCAGGCCGAGCGGCACCGCGCTCATCACGCGTTCCCGCAGGCCGGTGGCGACGAGCAGCATCACGACGAGTCCCGCGAGGACGACCATGCCCATCGCGTCGGGCCAGGACATGCGCGGCGCGAGCTGGAGGGCGACCACGGTGTTCACGCCGAGGCCCGCGGCGAGCGCGATCGGGACGTTGCCGATGACGCCCATCAGGAGCGTGGTGAAGGCGGCGACCAGGGCGGTCGCGGTGACCAGCTGGGCGTTGTCGAGCTGATGCCCGTACATGTCCTTCGCGCCGCCCAGGATGATCGGGTTCAGCACGATGATGTAGGCCATCGCGAAGAAGGTGGCGAAGCCTCCCCGGACCTCACGGACGAGGGTGGAACCCCGCTCGGTGATCTTGAAGAAACCGTCGATGCCTCCCTGCGGGGGCGTCGGCGGTTTGGCGTCGACCGGGGTGGTGGCCGAGGAAGACATGCGGGACCTCGTGGACTCAGAGAAACGCAGAGAAAGGGAAGATCGTTAAGCGGTGGCCGCCGATCGATTTGTTTCTTCTTACGAAAACAACCAGCCATTAACGAGCCGTTTCAGTATGAATACATGAAGGGGAAATCGCTATCTCCGCGCGTAGACCCCTGTGGCACCGGGCCCCGCCAGCCCCATCAAGGGCCCGCCCCGGCTGCTCGTAAGCTATGCGCATGGAGAAGTGGACCCCCAAGCACGAGGCGCCCGAGCCCCTGGAGGGCCCCGTCGTCGCCACCATCGTCGGCGGCACGATCCTCTGGTTCGTCCTCTTCCTGGTGCAGCTGCCGTTCTACGGCTGGTTCGACGACCGCGACGCGACCTGGTGGGTATGGACCTGCCTGGCGGGCGCGGGCCTCGGCCTGATCGGCATCTGGTACGTGCGGGGCCGCGACGCCGCGATCAAGCGGGACGCGGAGCGCAAGGCGGCGGCAGCCGGGGAGTAACCCCTCCCTGGGGGTGGTCGCCCGTACAACCACGGGAGTGTCCCTGTCCTACCGTGGTCGGATCTTTGGGGCGCTCAAGGGGTGAAGCCCCCATCCCGCCCGTACCGTCGATTCCATGACGCATATCGACGCGGGCGCCGAGCTCGACCCGGTCCACCCGGTGGAGCTGCCCACCGGACGCGCGACGGGCCTGACGGCCGCCGAGGTCGCCGAACGGGTCGAACGCGGCGAGGTCAACGACGTACCCGTCCGCAGTTCCCGGTCCACCACCGAGATCATCCGGGCGAACGTCTTCACCCGCTTCAACGCGATCATCGGCGTGCTCTGGGTGATCATGCTCTTCGTCGCGCCGATCCAGGACAGCCTCTTCGGCTTCGTGATCATCGCCAATACGGGCATCGGCATCATCCAGGAGCTGCGGGCCAAGAAGACCCTGGACGGACTCGCGGTCATCGGCGAGTCCAAGCCGACGGTGCGGCGCGACGGCAGAGCCGCCGAGATCTCCACCTCCGAGATCGTCCTGGGCGACCTGGTCGAGCTGGGACCCGGCGACAAGATCGTCGTGGACGGCGAGGCGGTCGAGACCGACAGCCTGGAGGTCGACGAATCGCTCCTGACCGGTGAGGCCGACCCGGTCATCAAGAAGCCCGGCGACAAGATGATGTCGGGCTCGTTCGTGGTCGCGGGCGGCGGCGCGTTCACCGCGACCCGGGTGGGCCGCGAGGCGTACGCGGCCCAGCTCGCCGAGGAGGCGAGCCGCTTCACGCTCGTCCACTCCGAGCTGCGCAACGGCATCTCCACGATCCTCAAGTACGTGACGTGGCTGATGGTCCCGACCTCGATCGGCCTCATCATCAGCCAGCTCGTCGTCAAGGACGACAACTTCAAGGAGTCCATCGCCTACACCGTCGGCGGGATCGTGCCCATGATCCCCGAGGGGCTCGTGCTGCTCACCTCGGTCGCCTTCGCGATAGGAGTCATCCGGCTCGGCCGCCAGCAGTGCCTGGTGCAGGAGCTGCCCGCGATCGAGGGCCTGGCCCGCGTCGACACGGTCTGCCTCGACAAGACCGGCACCCTCACCGAGGGCGGCATGGACGTGACCGAACTGCGTCCGCTGAACGGTTCGGACGAGGCGTACGTACGGAAAGTCCTCGGCGCCCTGGGCGAGTCCGACCCGCGGCCCAACGCGTCGCTCCAGGCGATCATCGACGCGTACCCCGACAGCGAGGAGTGGCGCTGCACGGAGTCGCTGCCCTTCTCCTCGGCCCGCAAGTACAGCGGCGCCTCCTTCAGCGAGGGCGACGGCGACAACTCGACGTGGCTGCTCGGCGCCCCCGACGTCCTGCTGCCCGACAAGGACCCGTCCCTCGCCGAGATCGAGGAGCTCAACCAGCAGGGCCTGCGCGTACTGCTCCTCGCCCGCGCCGCCGGTGAACTCGACGACCCTGACGTGGCCGACGGGGCCGAGGCCACCGCCCTGGTCGTCCTGGAGCAGCGGCTTCGCCCGGACGCCGGCGACACCCTGCGGTACTTCGAGGAGCAGGACGTCAGCGCCAAGGTCATCTCCGGCGACAACGCGGTCTCGGTGGGCGCGGTCGCCGGGAAGCTGGGCCTGCCCGGTGCGGAGAACACCGTGGACGCCCGCCGTCTGCCCACGGAGCAGGACGAGATGGCGGAAGCCCTGGACGCCAACTCCGTCTTCGGCCGTGTCACCCCGCAGCAGAAGCGGGACATGGTGGGCGCCCTCCAGTCACGCGGGCACACGGTCGCGATGACGGGCGACGGCGTGAACGACGTACTGGCCCTGAAGGACGCCGACATCGGCGTCTCGATGGGCTCGGGCTCGGAGGCGACGCGGGCGGTGGCCCAGATCGTGCTCCTGAACAACAGCTTCGCGACGCTGCCCTCGGTCGTCGCGGAGGGCCGCCGGGTCATCGGCAACATCACGCGGGTCGCGACGCTGTTCCTGGTGAAGACCGTCTACTCGGTCATCATCGCGCTGCTCGTGGTCTGCACTCAGGTGGAGTACTTGTTCCTGCCCCGCCACCTGACGCTGCTCTCGACCCTGACGATCGGCGTCCCGGCCTTCTTCCTCGCCCTCGCGCCCAACAAGGAGCGGGCCAAGCCCCACTTCGTACGAAGGGTCATGCGGTACGCGATCCCGGGCGGGGTGGTCGCGGGCGCGGCGACGTTCTGCACGTATCTGCTCGCCCGGAGCCACTACTCGGGCGCGGGAGCACGGGAAGCCGAGACCAGCGCGGCCACGCTGGCGCTGTTCCTGATCGCCATGTGGGTCCTCGCGATCATCGCCCGCCCCTACACGTGGTGGCGGCTCGGCCTGATCGGCGCGATGGGTCTCGGCTTCCTGCTGGTGCTCACCGTGCCGTGGCTCCAGGACTTCTTCCAGCTGAAGCTGGTCGGCACGACGATGCCGTGGGCGGCGGTCGCGATCGCGGCGGCGGCCTCGCTGGTGATCGAGGTCGTCTTCCGCTGGGTGGACCGCCGCTTCCCGGCCTAGCCCGGTACTACTGCACGTCCACGAAGTCGCTGGTGGACGTGACGGCCGGGGTGGTGGACGTACCGGCGAAGACGTAGCGGTAGTAGCCGTCCGCGGAGGCCTTCACGGTCGTCTTCAGGTTGCCCTTGGAGTCGGACGTGATGGTCTTCAGGGTGGAGTAGGAGGACGCACCCTTCTTCTTGTACTGGAGCTTCACCGACTGCTTGGTGTAGCCCGCGTACTTCGAGGTGTCCCAGTTGGCGCGGGTCAGGGCGCCGGTGACCGTGAGGGTCTTGCCCTTCTTTATGGGCTCGGGGGAGGCGTTGGTGGTGAGGCGGGAGTTGCGCTGGATGTTGGTGGAGGCCACCACGTCCTTGTCGATGTAGTCGCCGTCGTTGCCGATCGCGTACGCCGACACCTTCCACTTGCCGGCCAGGATGTTGCTGTACAGGTCGAGCTTCGGGTCGACCGTGAACTTGGCCGTGCAGGTGGAGGTGGTCGCGTTGACGACCTTGCAGGTGACCCCGCCTTCATCGGAGAAGATCAGGCCGTCGATGTCGGTCTCGACGTCCGAGCCGTGCCACAGCGCGGCATCGGCGTCGTAGATGCCCTCGGGGTCGGTGGCCGTGATGGCGACGCTGATCTTCTTCTTCTCGGTGGTGCCGAGCACGATGTTCTTGCCGCCGTTGACGGTGACCTTCGTGATCTTCGTGTCGCCGTCGACCTCGTCGGCGGGGGCGTTGGCTGCGAAGGGCGCGAACTTCGGGACGTTCGGCCCGTCGGCCGCCTGGGCGGCAGGCACGACGAGGGCGGACAGAGCCAGGGTGCCGGACAGTGCGGCCACGGTGGCACGGATGCGCATGTGTTCCCCAGTTGGGAAGGGAGCTCCGCGGTCTGGTGGGGGATGTCACGCGGAGCCCAGTGATCTAGGAGTCTGTTGACTCGCAAGATCAGACACACGACCAGGGCGCCTGGTTGCACAAGAAGTGAAGATTTTGTGACCGAGATCTGGACTACGGGGTTCCACCCGTCAGTCGAACCAGCGGTCCCGCTCAAGTTCCTCGGTGCGCGAGGGGTCTTCGAGGAGCGCCGCCACCTCGAACCGCCGAGGCCACTGCCCCGCCGCCCAGGCGAGCCCCGCGCCCACGCCCTCCAGCGTGGCCGCGTGCACGGTGCCGTCAGGCGTCCTGCGCCAGTCCAGCTCGACGTCCCCGACGAACAGCTCCTCGTACTCGACGTACGTCTCCGGGGTAGCGGAACCCAGCAGCACCCGCACCGAATCCGGCACCGGATGCTCGACCCCCTCCCCCGAGGGCTCCCCCGCCGCCGTCTCGCTCAGCCTGCGCACCTGGAACAGCTCGGCCAGATCACCCGCCTTGCGGGGCGCCACCGGAAGGAGCGCCACGCCACCGGCGACCGGCAGCAGGTCAGGCGCGTCGGCGACCACCGCGTCCGCCACGTCGACCACGACCACCTCACCGTCCACCACGGCCCGCACCTCGTCCGGCAGCGTCACCTGCTCCGGGTCCAGATCCGCCAGGGCGCCGTACAGCGCGTGCAGCTGGGCCGCCGAAACGGTCCGCTCCGGGTCCGCGAGCCGGTCGAGCAGTTCGGCCGCACCGCCCGGCTCCTCCAGGAGCGCGGCGACCGACGTACGGACGCCGAGCGCGCGCAGCACCTGCTCGTCGTCGAAACCGGCGGCGTCGGCGGCGTCGTAGAGCCCTTCGAGCAGCGGGTCGCCGCCCGACGCCCGCAGACCGGCGGGACGGCGGCCGCCGAGCACCGGGTTCCCGCGCAACCACCACGCCGTGTACGAACGGACGCTCTCCGTCGTGCCGTCCGGCAGCAGAATCCGCAGCGGCTGCGTGAGCGCGTCCCGCAGCGGCGGGCGCGAGAGCATGGCCAGGGCCTGCGGCCAGCGGTCCTCGTCGACCAGATCCAGATCCCGTACGGCGATGATCTCCGTGGCGACCGGCGGTACGGGCGTCTCCGGGAGCCGGTCGAGCACGTCCTCGCACCACACGTCGACCGCGTCGAGCAGCCCGGCGTCGTCGGGCTCGGCGAAGTCGCCGTCGCGCGGGTCGAGCTCATCGGGGTCGAGTACGACGTCCGTGGCGCGGACCAGGGCGAACGTGGCGAGCACACCGCACGCGGCGAGGGGCTGCTCGCCCCAGCGTTCGGCGAGGTCGGCGTCCACCGCGGCCAGTTCGTCCTCGCGCATGACCTGCGCGAAGGGGCTGCCGGGGAGGACGAGTTCACCGGCGGGGGCGAGTTCGCCGTCCTCGTCGTCGGGGAGGGCGAGCGCGCCGAGCCAGGGCTCGTCGCCGGGCGCGAGGTTCGCGTCACGGACGAGCGAGAGCACGATGTCCGCTAGTTCCTCGGCGTCCAGGGCGTCCTCGTCCCACGTGTCGTCGTCGAGGGACGCGGCGACGGCGGCACGGACCTGCGGGGTCGTCAGGACGGCGCGGGGCGTGGCGGGCAGGGCGCCGAGCTTCTCCAGGAGGGGATGCACGGCGTCGGGGTGCGCGACCTTCAGGCCCAGGCGTACGAGGGCGGCCGGGTCGCTCTCGTCGCCGATGACGGGCAGGAGGACCTGGCGGGGCCCGATGGTGGTGCGCCCGTCGGCAAGAGGGACGGGGAGCCCGGTGAGCCGGTCCGGGTCCACACCGGCGAGGGTGTCGTAGAGCCGGTGCCACCAGTCCGCGTCACGCTCAAGACCGGCGAGGCGGTCGATCGCCTCGGTCAGCGGGACGCGGGCGACACCGAGGGTGCGCAGCTCGGCACGGCGTTCGAGGCCCGCGGGCAGCAGGCTGGGCAGGACATCGGCGAGTACGCGTACGGTGTCGGCGCCCGCGCCCTCCACGACCTCCGCGTCACGCGGCCGCAGCGCGACGGGGACCTCCCACTCGGGTACGTCGGGGTCCTCTTGCGGGACGGCCTCCACCGCGGGAGGCAGGAAAGCCGTGCGGGGCAGCCGGTCGAGGACGGCCTGGCGCAGGGCGCCGTCGAGTTCGCTCTTGCCCAGCGGGCCGGGGACGAGGCCGATGATGCCTTCGCCGACGGGCCGCCAGCCGGCGAGCAGTTCGGCGTACGCGTCGGCCGCGCGCTGCACGAGGAAGTCGGTGAGGGGCCCCGGCGCCGCGTGCCGCCGGGTGGTGTCGAGCGGGAACGAGGCGATGAGCAGCGCGGGCACGCCGAGGGGCTCGTCGCTCGGGGTCGGCGCGTGCAGGACGGGGGCGCTGCGGGGCGGTGTGGGGGCGCCTTCGCGGTCGGTGGGGACGGCCCAGGTCACGGACCAGTGGGGCCGCAGCCGCTCTTCCACGGGGCGGTCGGCGAGGAGGTCGGGCTCCAGGGGTCCCTGGTGGCTGACGGTGCGCCAGCGAGTGTCGCCGTCACGGCTGTCGGTGATGTCGACGATGCCGTGGTCGGGTACGGCGGTACGGCGGAGGGTGCGGGCGGGGTGCTCGCCGACCTGGACGACGACTTCTTCGAGGCCGGGGAGGGCGAGCAGAAGGGCGTCATCGATCCCTTCGAGCAGCCGTACGACGAGGTCTTCGGCGGCGGCGTCGCGCAGGGGCAGGATGACGACGGTGTCGTATCCCTCCGGGGCGGTTCCTTCGGCGGCGAAGGGGAGGCGCAGGAGGGGCACGTGCCCGTCGCGCCTGCGGATCTCGTCCCCGAGGCCGGGGCTGAAGCGGGCGGTGTCGGCGGCGAGTTCGCGTGCCTCGCTCAGGGACCAGCGGACGCCGCCGGTGCGGCCCACGAGGGCGGGCTCGTCGGAGACGGCGAGTACGGCGGCGAAGCCGACGCCGAACCGTCCGACGGCTCCGTTGTTCTGCTCCTCCCGCTTGGCGGAGGCGCGGAGGGTGGAGAGGGATTCGACGCCGGTGGCGTCCAGGGGGGTGCCGTTGTTGGCGGCGGCGAGGACTCCGTCCCGGAGGGTGAGGGAGAGTCGCCCGGGGGCGCCGGACCTCGCTGCCGCGTCGGCGGCGTTCTGGGCGAGCTCGACGATCAGGCGGTCGCGGTAGCCGCCGAGGGCGAGGTCTTCCTCGGCGTTGGCGTCCTCACGGAAGCGGGCCGGGATCGCCGCCCAGGCGTCGAGGACTCCCCGGCGGAGCCGTGCCGTGCCGAACGGGTCAGTGCCCTCGGCCGCCGGCCGCACGGTCTTGCTCACGGTGTCGTCTCCCTCGCTCGGTTCGCGCGCCGAACGGTATCGCGTCCCGCCCCGCCTGACTGGCCTGGGGCCTCACGCGGGCCCTCCCTCTGCGGCGCGGCTCCGCGCTCCGCCCGGGGCGGCCGAAAACCTCCCGCCTGCGGGCCGGTGGACGGTTTTCCCGCGCTCCGCGCGGACATCTCCCACCCACCCACCCGATTACCCGGCGCAACGGGTGGGCGGGCGGGAAAAACCCGCGCGGAGCGCGGAAGGGCGGGGCAGTCGGCCCGCGCCCGGCAGCGAAAGGCCCAGCCCCGTCAAGGGGCCCCGCGTGCAATCCGCACCCCCAGCGGGAGCTAGGAGTGGCCGAGTTCTTCTGACGGGGCTTCCAGCGGGACCGAGCCCGAGTCGGGGGACGGGCGGAGAGGGAGCGCGTCCACGCGGGTTTCGTCGAGGACCGGCGCGGCAGGCCGCGGCGGAGCCGGCATCACGGCCGCCTCCGAATGGCCCCCGCAGCCGTACGCGAGGGACACGACATGCCCGTCCGCAGGCCCGAACTCATTGGCGCATACCCCGAACGCCTGCCCGAGCGACCCACCGATCGGCGCAAGGAAGCCACAGCTGACGCAGGACGCGGGCGCGGCCTGCGCCATCGCCGTCTTCGCCCCGTGCGACTCCTCCCAGCGGTCGGCCGCCGCATGCAGGCCGTACCGGGACAGGACACGCGCCCGGCGCATGCCGAGCTCGTCGGCGAGCGCCGCGATCGAGCCGCGCGCCGGCGCGGACGGCAGATCGGCGGGCGGCCCCGCGGTGATCTCGGCGTCCTCCGCCTCGGCGAGCTCCGCCATCTCCTCGGAGAACACGGAGTTCGGCGGCGGCTCCTCCTCACCCGAGTAGCCGGGCTCCAGGCGCAGGTCCTCCGCGTCCGTGGGGAGCAGATCGCCCGGGCCCATGTCTCCGGGGCGCAGCCGCTCGCTCCACGGCACCCACTCGGGGGCGAGCAGCGCGTCGGGACCGGGAAGCAGCACCGTCTCGTCGAGCGTGACGACCTTGCCGCGCGAGGCACGGGCCACCGTCACGGCCCAGCGCCAGCCGCGGTAGCCGAATTCCTTGCACTCGAACAGGTGCGTGACGACGCGGTCGCCCTCGACCACGACCTCCACGTGCTCACCGACCACACCGGGCGCCGCGGCCTCCTCTGCCGCTTCCCTGGCAAGGCCCACCGCCTCGGCGCACAGACGGTCGGGAGTACGCGGGGTACGCGGGGTACGGCTTCGCGTTGTCGCTGCGCTCACAGGTATCGCTTCTCCATTACGCCGTCTCACGAGTGCGCCACCCTTACGCGGGGGTGCGGACGGAGCGGACCGGAGGGCCGCGTCGACGTCCGCGCCCGAACGTCCTCGGGCGCACCTACGTCATCCATTCTGCGGGATGACCGAGAGGCGCGCGGCCAAGAACAACCGCCGCAGGCGCGCTACGCACGCTACCTTCTCCTGGCCCCTGGGCCTACACCGGCGTGCCCGGCCCCTGCGCCGACCACCCGCGATGCCGCCGCTTCGGGGCGGTTTACGACCCGCCCACCCGTTTACCCCGCGGCCGATCCGCACTTGTGAGGCCCAATAGGGGGCACTATGACGGAGTGACTGCCGCAAGGTCGTCGTCCTATCGAGGCGGACGCGGCCCGGTGCTGAGCCGGGCCGTCCGCCGGGTCGGCCGCGCCCTGCACCTGCCCTTCACGGGTACGGCCCGCGGCATCCGCAAGGCCACGCACGCGCACGGCGCGGGCGAGTCGGGGCTCGGCAAGCTGATCGAACTGCACGCCGTGAACGGCGCGGGCGACGTCATGATCACCATCGCTCTCGCCTCGACGGTCTTCTTCTCCGTCCCCACCGACGAGGCCCGCGGCCGGGTCGCCCTCTATCTCGCCATCACCATGGCGCCCTTCACGCTCCTGGCCCCCGTGATCGGCCCCCTCCTCGACCGCCTCCCGCACGGCCGCCGCTATGCGATGGCCGCCGCGATGCTGGCCCGCGCCCTGCTCGCCCTGCTGCTCTCCGAAGCGGTGATCACCGGCAGTCTGGAGCTCTATCCCGCCGCGCTCGGCGTCCTGGTCGCGTCCAAGGCGTACGGAGTCGTACGCAGCGCGGTGGTGCCACGGCTGCTGCCCAGAGGCTTCTCCCTGGTCAAGGCCAATTCGAGAGTCACGCTCGGCGGGCTGCTCGCCACCGGCATCGCGGCGCCCGTGGGTGCGGGGTTGCAGGCCCTCGGGCCGAGATGGCCGCTCTACGGCGCCTTCGTCATCTTCGTCGTCGGGATGTTCCTCTCCCTCTCGCTGCCGCCCAAGGTCGACTCGGCGAAGGGCGAGCACAAGGCGCTGCTCTCGGCCGACGAGGAGCATCTGCACCTGCACGCCCGCGCCGAAGCCGCGGCGGACACGTCCAAGAAGCGGCGCCTGGGTCTGCGTACGGTCGGGCCCGCCGTCACGCACGCCCTCGCCGCGAACGCGGCACTGCGCTGTCTGTCCGGTTTCCTCATCTTCTTCCTCGCCTTCCTGCTGCGCGAGGAACCGCTCGGCGGCCAGAGCGCCGCGGTGTCCCTGGGGATAGTGGGAGTCGCGGCCGGTACGGGCAACGCGCTGGGCACCGCGGTCGGCGCCGGCCTGAAGTCCCGGGCGCCGGAGATCATCATCGTGACCGTCGTCGGCATCGTGCTCGGCGTGGCGATCACCGCGACGGTGTTCTTCGGGGCGGTGGGCGTCGCCTGTCTGGGCGCGGTGGCGGGCTTCGCGCAGGCCATGTCGAAGCTGTCCCTCGACGCGCTGATCCAGCGGGACGTCCCGGAAGAGGTGCGCACGTCCGCCTTCGCCCGCTCGGAGACCATCCTTCAGGTGGCGTGGGTGGTGGGCGGCGGAATCGGCATGGCCCTGCCGCTGAACGGGTCACTGGGGTTCTCGGTGGCCGCCGCGATCGTCGCCGCCGGCTGGCTGTCGACCGTGCGCAGCCTGCTCGCGGCCGCCCGGCACGGCGGAAAGCGCCGTCCCCGGGTGGCGTGAGGCCGCCCCGGGGTGGCGTGAGGCCGTCCCCGGGTGGCGTGAGCCGGACAAATCGCCGGACGCGGCTCGTCGGACGTATGGCTGCGGCACGCCGCGACCCCCACGTGGCGGGACGGCACGGGGTGCCCGATAGCCTTCGCCCATGACCTCCCTGCTCCGCGGCGGAGCCGCACACGTTCTCAGCTCGGCGCGCGGCCGCCGTTCCGTGGCCGTCATTGGCGCTGTGTCCGCCGGACTCCTCGTCCTGTCGGCCTGCGACAAGCCGACGCCGCTCGCCACCGTGACGGTCGGCAAGGACTCGGTGAACTCCGATGCCACCTGCTACGACGACGGCGACGACATCGGCCGCGCGAAGGCCGCCAAGTGCGCCCTGAAGAAGGCCTCGAAGTCGATCTCCGTGGGCCAGGGCGAGACGCTGCGCATCGGCGTCGACCCCGAGGTGGCGAAGACCGGCTGGGCCCTGTGGGTCAATGGCCAGCAGGTCACCAACCCCTCCAAGAAGACGTACTACGCCTTCGAGGGCATCGACCTCTTCGCGCCGCAGCAGGGCCAGCCCGCGCCGGACAAGCTCTACATCAGCGTCGTGGAGCAGGACAAGGACGGCCAGAAGTTCAAGGGCGTCTGGAACTTCAAGCTCAAGAACGCCGACGCCTGACATCTCCGCGCCCCTGATGTCCCAGCCGTTGCCGTCCCGCGGCCCGCGGGTCCTGGTGGCCACCGCAGTCCCCGCCGAACGGGACGCGGTGGCCGGTTCGCTGCCCGCTCACGCCGACGCCGTGGCCGTCGGTGTGGGCCCCGCGGCCGCCGCGGCGCACACGGCGGCGGCCCTCGCGCGCGCCCCGTACGACCTGGTGATCTCCGCCGGGATCGGCGGCGGCTTCCGGCCCGACGCACCGCTCGGCTCCGTCGTGTTCGCCGACGAGATCACGGTGGCCGATCTGGGCGCCGAGACACCCGACGGCTTCCTGCCCGTCACCGAACTGGGGTTCGGTGCCGTCACCCACCGGCCGCCCCTTTCCCTCGTACGGGACATGGCCGCGGCCTGCGGCGGCCTGACCGGCACCGTCCTGACCGTCTCCACCGTGACCGGCTCGGCCGAACGCGCCGCCGAACTGCGGCGCCGCCATCCGCGCGCGCTCGCCGAGGCGATGGAGGGTTTCGGGGTCGCCGAGGCCGCCGCCGCGTACGCACTGCCCGTCCTGGAGATACGCGCGGTCTCCAACGCCGTGGGACCGCGGGACCGCGCGGCCTGGCGGATCGGCGAGGCGCTGGGCGCGCTGGGAAGCGCGTTCGGGAAATTCGCGCCCGTACTGGAGAGTTGGAAACGGCATGACTGAAACGCCCGCACAGGACGCGACCCCGCACCAGGGCCCCCTGCAGATCGCCTACTCGCCCTGCCCGAACGACACGTTCGTCTTCGATGCCCTGGCCCATGGCCGGGTGCCGGGCGCGCCCGGTCTCGACGTCACGTTCGCCGACATCGACATCACCAACGGCATGGCCGAGCGCGGCGAATCCGACGTCCTGAAGGTGTCGTACGCCGTCCTTCCCTACGTCCTCGACGAGTACGCGCTGCTGCCCTGCGGCGGGGCGCTCGGCCGGGGCTGCGGGCCGCTGGTCCTGACCCGCGAGGAAGGCGTCGACCTCACCGGCAAGACGGTCGCGGTGCCGAGCGAGAAGTCGACGGCGTACCTGCTGTTCCGGCTCTGGGCCGCGGACACGCTGACCGGTGGCGGCGTGGGCGAGATCGTCGTGCTGCCCTTCGACCAGATCATGCCCGCGGTGCGGGACGGCAAGGTCGACGCGGGCCTCGTCATCCACGAGGCCCGCTTCACCTATCAGAATTACGGGCTCCACTGCCTGGCCGACATGGGCGAGCACTGGGAGCGGACGACGGGCCTGCCCATCCCGCTCGGCGCGATCATCGCCAAGCGGTCCCTGGGCGAGGAGCGGCTGGGCCGGCTCGCGGACGCAGTCCGTACGTCGGTGCGGATGGCCTGGGACGACCCCGAGGCGTCACGTCCCTACGTGCAGGAGCACGCGCAGGAAATGGACCCGGCGGTCGCCGACCAGCACATCGGCCTGTACGTGAACGAGTTCACGGCCGACCTGGGCGAGAACGGCTACGCGGCGATCCGCGGGCTGCTGACGCGAGCGGCGGCGGAGGGGCTCGTACCGCCCCTCGCGCCCGACGCGCTCGGCTTCGGCCGATAAAGTCGGCCGGTAATTCGGCTGGTATCTACACGTCCAGCTGGTCCGCGACCGCGCGCAGCAGGCCCGCGATCTTCGCGCCCGACGCCTTGTCGGGGTAGCGGCCCTTCTCCAGCATCGGTGTGATGTTCTCGAGGAGGGTCGTCAAGTCCTGGACGATGGACGCCAGTTCGTCGGGCTTGCGCCGCTGGGCCGCCGCGACCGAGGGCGTCGGGTCGAGGATCGCCACCGACAGGGCCTGGTCACCGCGCTGGCCTGCTACGACGCCGAACTCGACGCGCTGGCCGGGCTTGAGTGTGTCGACACCTGCGGGCAGTACGGAGGAGTGCACGAAGACGTCGCCGCCGTCATCGCGGGAGAGAAAGCCGAAGCCTTTCTCGCTGTTGAACCACTTGACCTTGCCGGTAGGCACCTGAAGTCCTCGTCCTCGTACTTGTCGTCGTACGCGTCTATGCCGCGGAAAACGGCTCTGGATAGCACTACAGCGGGTCGCCCGACCCGCCAGCACCAAGACTATTGGTCCGGGGGCCGGTGACAAGACGTCCCCGGATTCTTCCTTCGCCCCGGGAACTACCCTGGTGGGGTGCGTGACAAAACCCAAGCGAATTCCGCCGGACCGGGCGACGGTCTGGTCCGGACCGGAGCAATCGTTTTCTTCGTCGGAGCCGTGGCCACTCTGGTCACGGTGGCCCCGCTGTTCCTCGGCACCGACCCCTTCCCGCCCATCGCGTACGCGGTGTGCATGCTGATGGGCGTCGGATTCGTCGTCGCCGTGGCGGGAGTGCTGCGCGGTATCGCCGTCCAGCGCCGTCAGGCCAAGTCCGCGGCCACTTAGCCGCGGTCGGCGGCGGCGTACGCGTCGAGCCAGGCCGGGAACTCGGTCAGGTCGGCGAGCACGGTGTCCGCGCCCGCCGATCGCAGTTCCGCTGCGTCGCACGGCCCGGTCGCCACCGCGACGGAGAGCGCGCCCGCCGTACGC
Source organism: Streptomyces sp. NPDC046925 (assembly GCF_040644915.1). Lineage (NCBI taxonomy): Bacteria > Bacillati > Actinomycetota > Actinomycetes > Kitasatosporales > Streptomycetaceae > Streptomyces > Streptomyces sp. NPDC046925. Next base: position 297,702 of record NZ_JBEYWZ010000007.1, read on the forward strand.
GCGCCGCGTACATCACCGGTGTGGTCGCCGACGTACACCGACGCGTCGTGCTCGCGCAGCGCCTCCGCCTTCGCCTCGGCCCACAGCCAGCCGATGACGGCGTCCGCCTCGATGCCCAGGTGCGCCAGGTGGAGCTTCGCGTTCGGCTCGTGCTTGGCGGTCACCACGATCGCCCGGCCGCCGTGCGCGCGCACCGCCGCGACCGCCTCGCGGGCGCCGGGCATGGCGAGCGCGGGGGCGATGGCGTATGTGGGATAGATCTCACGGTAGCGGTCGCCCATCGCCTCGATCTGGTCCGCCGGGAACCAGTTGCGCAGCTCCTCCTCCAGGGGCGGGCCGAGCCGGGTGACGGCGAGATCGGCGTCTATGTACGTTCCGGTCTCGGCGGACAGGGCCCGGTAAGCCTCCCTGATGCCGGGCCGGGAGTCGATCAGGGTCATGTCGAGGTCGAAGCCGACCGTCAGAGCGCGTGAGGTCATGAGGCCATTGTGCCGAGCCCCGACGCCCGGGGCCGAGGGCCGGGCCGCGCCCGTAGACTGAGCCGCTTAGCCAAGCCTTACCTCCGCGCCCCCCTTCCGCGGTACGCCTTGCGGATTTCTCCGAAACGAGCTCAGCCGATGCGTGTGCCCGCCAGACGCGCCGTCGCGATGACGGCGGCCGTCGTGGCCCTGCTGCTCGCGGTCCTCCTCAGCCTCTCCGTCGGCGCCCGCGCGATCGCGCCGTCCGCCGTCGTCGACGCCCTGCTGCACGGCGGGCACAGCGACGCCGCCGAGGTCGTCCGCGAGATGCGGGTGCCGCGCACGGCCATCGGCCTGATGGTGGGCGCCGCGCTCGCCCTGGCCGGCACGGTCCTCCAGGGCATCACCCGCAACCCCATCGCCGACCCCGGCATCCTCGGCGTGAGCCAGGGCGCTTCGGTGGGCGTGGTCGCGGCGATCGCGTTCGCGGGGGTGCACACCCTGACCGGGTACGTCTGGTACGCCTTCGCCGGCGCGGGCATCGCGTCCGTCGCGGTGTACGCGATCGCCGCGAGCGGACGGGGCGGGGCGACCCCCGTGAAGCTCGCCCTGGGCGGCGCCGCGATCAACGCGCTCCTGGTGTCCGTGACCACCGCGATCCTGACCACCAGGGCCTCCGCCCTGGACGAGTTCCGCTTCTGGCAGGTGGGCTCGCTCTCCGGGCGCGACGCGGAGATCGTCGGGCAGATCTGGCCGTTCCTGCTCGTGGGCCTCGTCCTGGTCCTCTCCGTGGCACGCGGCCTCGACGCGCTGGCCCTCGGCGAGGACGTGGCCAGGGGGCTCGGGCAGAAGGTCGCGACCGTACGGATCGTCGGCGGGCTCGGGGCGACCGTGCTCACCGGCGCGGGCGTGGCGGCGGCCGGGCCGATCGCGTTCATCGGCCTCGCGGTCCCCCACATCGCCCGCGCGATCGTGGGCAGCGGGCATCGCTGGGTGCTTCCCATGGCCGCGGTCCTCGGGCCGGTCATGCTGCTCGTCTCCGACACGGTGGGGCGCGTCGTCTTCCCGCCGAGTGAGGTGCCGGCCGGGGTGATGACCGCGCTCATCGGGGTGCCGTTCCTGGTGACGCTGGTGCGCCGGAAGGCGGTGGCAGCATGACGTCCACAACCGCCGATGCGGGCCGGCCGACAAAGCAGCGTCCGGCCGGGTATGCCGTCCTACGGCTACGAAAAGCCACGTTCCTGATGCACCGCAGGGCAGCTGCAATCGCCGTCCTGTTGACCCTGCTCCTGGCGGCGTCCAGCCTCACGTACCTCTGCCTGGGCGAGTCCTACGTGCACCCCGCAGAAGCCATCAAGGTCCTCCTCGGGCAGCCGTCGCCGGACGAGCTGGTCGTGGGGACCCTGCGCGAACCCCGGATGGTGGTGGGCCTCCTCGTGGGCGCCGCCTTCGGAGTCGCGGGCGGGCTCATCCAGACCGTCGCCCGCAACGCCCTGGCCAGCCCCGACATCATCGGCATCAGCCAGGGCGCGAGTGCCCTGACGGTGGGCGCGATGACCCTCGGAGTCACGTCCGCGACCGTCCTGCCCTACCTCTCCGTGCTCGGCGGTATCGCCGCGGCCGCTCTCGTGTACGTCTTCGCCTGGCGCGGCGGCCTGCACGCCACCCGCTTCGTGCTCATCGGGATCGGCTTCGCGATCGCCCTGCGGTCCGTGACCACGCTCTTCATGACCAAGGGCGACTATCTCGTCGCCCAGCAGGCGCAGATCTGGATGACGGGCTCGCTCAACGGCCGCGGCTGGACGGAGGCCCGACCGCTCGCCCTGACCCTGCTCGTCCTGCTCCCGTTCGTCTTCTGGGCCGCCCGCGCCCAGCGCTCGGTGACCATGGACGACGACACGGCGACCGCGCTCGGGGTGCGTCTTGGGCACGTACGCCTTGGGCTCGTGCTGCTCGGCGTCGTCCTCGCCTCCGTGGCGACCGGCGCCGCGGGGCCCGTCGACTTCGTGGCGCTGCTCGCCCCGCAGATCGCCCGCAGGATGACCCGGACCGCGCAGATCCCACTGCTCTGCTCGGCGCTGCTCGGCGCGCTGATCATGGTCGTCGCCGATCTGCTCGCCCGGCGTCTCTTCTCGCCGACCGAATTGCCGGTCGGCGTTCTCACGGCGGCCGTCGGAGCCCCGTACCTGATCTGGCTGATCATCAGAAGCCACGGCACCCGCCGCAGTCGTTCCGTCAGCAATGGAGGCACCTCGTGACCGCCGCCCGCCTCAGCGCCCGCGAGCTGACCCTCGCCTACGAGGACCGCGAGGTCGTGCACGGGCTCGACCTCTCGGTGCCCGACGGCAAGGTCACGGTCATCGTCGGCCCCAACGCCTGCGGGAAGTCGACGACTCTGCGCGCGCTCGGCCGCCTGCTCAAGCCGAAGGGCGGCGCGGTCCTGCTCGACGGCGACGCGCTCACCAAACTCCCCACGAAGAAGATCGCCCAGCAGATCGGGCTGCTCCCGCAGACGCCGGTCGCGCCGGAGGCGATCACCGTCGCCGACCTCGTCGCGCGCGGACGCCAGCCGCATCAGCACTGGTGGCAGCAGTGGTCCGAGGAGGACGAGCGGGCGGTGACGGAGGCGATGGAACGTACCGACGTCAGCGCGCTCGCCGAACGGTCCGTGGACGAGCTCTCGGGCGGTCAGCGCCAGCGGGTGTGGATCGCGATGGCCATCGCCCAGGAGACGGACATCCTGCTCCTGGACGAGCCGACGACGTATCTCGACATCTCGCACCAGGTCGAAGTCCTCGATCTGGTGCGGCAGCTGGCCGCCGGGACGCGCGACGGCGAGCGCGGCAGGACGGTGGTCGTCGTGCTGCACGACCTCAATCAGGCGGCCCGTTACGCCGACCATCTGGTCGCCATGAAGCAGGGCAGGATCGTCGCCGAGGGCGCGCCGGCCGATGTCGTCACCGAGGAACTCGTCCGCGAGGTGTTCGGTCTGGAGTGTGTGGTGGTACCGGACCCGGTGACGGGGTCGCCCCTGGTCGTCCCGGGGGCTCCGTGGGCCGCGGAGGCGCGCCCGCACCCCCCGTCCGACCGAAAGGTGGCCCCCAAGCCATGACCACCGTGAACTCCTCGCCCGCAAGGGCCGACTCCCCCCACCGCCGCCGCACCACCCTCGCCGCCGGGGCCCTCGCCCTCGGCGGCGCGCTCGCGCTCGGCGCCTGCGGCTCGTCGGACTCCGACTCCGGTACGAACGCGGCGGGTTCGGGCAGGACGCACGTCGTGAAGACCGCCATGGGCGAGGTGAAGGTCCCCGTCGCCCCCGAGCGGGTCGTCGTCCTGGACACGGCCGAGCTGGACTCCGCGATCACGCTCGGCGTGAAGCCGGTCGGCGCCACGCACGTCGAGGCGTCGTCGGGCTTCCCCGCCTACCTGCCGAAGGACAAGGTCAGCGGCATCGAGGACGTCGGCGAGATGCTGAACCCGAACATGGAGTCCATCGCGGCCCTCAAGCCGGACGTCATCCTCACCAGCAAGATCCGGCATGCGGCGAAGTACGAACAGCTCAGCGAGATCGCGCCGACGGTGATGACGGAGAACACGGGCTACCCGTGGAAGGCGAACTTCCGGGTCCACGCGGCAGCGCTGGGCAAGCAGGCCGAGGCGAAGAAGATCACCTCCGCCTACGACGCCCACACCGAGAAGGTCACCGCGGCGGTCGGCGGCGCGGAAAAGGCCAAGTCGACGGAGGTCAACGTCGTCCGCTTCGTGGAGGGCGCGGACATCCGCATCTACGGCGAGAAGACGTACATCGCCACGCTCCTCAAGGACGTGGGCCTCGGCCGCCCCGCCGTCGCGGCCAAGGCGAAGGACGGCTTCTCGTACGACGTGTCGCCCGAGAAGATCGACATGGCCGACGCGGATGTCATCTTCCGTGCCACGTACGGAGATCCGAAGAAGTCCAAGCAGACGCAGACCATCGGCAGCGGCCTGTGGAAGAACATGGGCGCGGTGAAGTCGGGCGACGTCCACACGGTCGACGACGAGCTGTGGATCCAGGGAATCGGTTACACGGCGGCGAACAAGATCCTGGACGAAATGCAGACGGCGCTCACGAAGTAGCCGTTACGGCCGCCGCTGGGACCTCCACAGGAGGTAGAGGGCGGAGGCGATGGCCGCGCCGCGTACGACCCACGGCCAGGTCTCGGCCATCGCGTCGCTCATGTGTCCGTCGACGATGGGGTCGCCCCAGCGGCGTTCGTTCCTGCCCCAGAGCCAGGTGATCCCGGCCGCCACGGAGAGGCCGGGCAGCCCGATGACGGCCCACTTCGCCTCGGCACGGCTCAGCCTTCGCGAGGCGTACGCGAGAAGCCAGCCGCCGCCGAGAGCAAGCCAGTTGCCGAGGATGGCGCCGACGGTGAGGAGCGCTGCGGCGAGCAGGAGCAGGGGGTTGGTGAAGCGGGGGGTGGAGGGGGCGAGGGCTGCGGGGCGGGCTAGGCGGAAGCGACGTCGCCGCGGAGGCTCAACTTGTTCCTCCCCTTCACCCTCGACCTCGTCCTCTTCTTCCTCTTCCTCTACGTCCTCCACGGGGCGTTTCTTGGGCGGGGGCTTGAGGAGTTCCGGGATTTCCACGCCGCCGGTGAAGCCGGGCACGCTGTCGCCGAGGCCGAAGGGGCTGCTGTCCGTCCGCCACCAGTCGGGCTGGGAGCCGCTGTCGCCGAGTTCGTCCGTGCCGGCGAGGTGCGGCGGGGAAGGGCCGGGGTCCTCTTTCGGGAGCTCCGGTTCTTCGGCGGCGGGCCGGGGCCGCGGCACGACACGGCGCAGCCGCTTGGGCCGTTCGCGGGGCTCGCTGACGGTCTCGGCCACAGCAGGACTACTAGTGCCGCTGCTGCTGCCGCCGGTGCCGCTGCCTGTGCCGGCGGCTTCGACGAGATCCTCGGGGGTGCCGAGGCGGTCGAGGATGCGGCGTATGGCGGCGGGGTTGTCGGCCGCGGTCTTCGCTCTGGTCCGGTCGATCTCGTTCCGCAGGCGGGAGACCAGGCGCATGCGGGTGCCTGACGGCAGCTGTTGCTGCTGGGCCAGGTCTCCGACGCGGCTCAGATAGTCGAAGACGAGCTGATCGCTCTCGATCCCCACGAAGTCCCCTCCGGAGCGGCCCGGTTGAAGCCCCGCCCTGTGTACCCGGTCAGACGACCGTACCGCGTCCCCTACTCCCCGGGGCCAGCCCCCGCACCCCGCCACACCCGAACAAACCTCTCCCACCCACCCGCCAGTCGGCGACGCGCGCGAGGGGGTGTGCCGGTATTTCCGCCCGGAGCGCGGTTCGCAACGCTCCCCAGCCGCAGCAAAGGGACGGCCACCGGCGGATGGCGAGGACGGACATACCGGCGCGCCCCGCCTCGGGCACCCCGTAGGGGCTTTCCCGCCCACCCGCCCGACTCGCCGGGTCACGGCCGGGCGTAGGAGCAGGCCAGTTGGTGACGGCCCGCAGTCGGCAACGAGACGCGAGGGGGTGTGTCGGTATTTCCGCCCGGAGCACGGTTCGCTGCGCTCCCTAGGCGAAGCAAAAGGGCGCCCACCGGCGGATGGCGAGGACGGACATACCGGCGCGCCCCCGCACCCACACACGACCCGCACCGCCCCCGGACGCACCCGCAGCCGGAACGCCCCGCACCGCCCCGGACACCCCCGCCCCCGGCGACGCGCGCGGGAGGGTGTGGTCGCAGGTGGTTGGAGGGGTGCGGGCAGGGAGCCGCGTTGGCGTACCCCAACCCGCTACCGTGAGCCTGATGAGCACCGACGAGCAGCCCCAGCGCCCAGCGGACACCCCCCGCTCCCTCGCCGAGGCACTGCGGTCCCGTGATGACGCGTCCCTCGGTGCGCTGCTCCGCGCCCGCCCGGATCTGCTCACGCCGGTTCCGAACGACCTCACCCAGCTGGCCACCCGCGCAGCCACCCGCGCCTCCGTGGTCCGCGCCCTGGAGCGGCTGGACCGGTTCGCCCAGCAGGTCGCCGAGGCACTGGCCGTAGCCCCCGAACCGGCCACGTACGAAGAGCTGCACTCGCTCGTGGCCGGGGACGAGCAAGACGAGCGAGACCAGCGAGACCAGCGAGACAAGCCAGACGCAGAAGGAAGCGGTGCCGTCACCACGGCGCTGGCCCGCGCCCTCGCCACCCTCCGCGAGCAAGCCATCGTCTGGGGCCCAGACGACCGCCTCCGCCTGGTCCGCACCGCCCGCGAACTCCTCGCCCCCGCCCCCCAGTACCCCTCCCCCACCGGCCTCGGCCCCACCGTCGCCGAGGCCACCGCGGGCATGTCGCCGAACCGTATGCAGGACATCGTGACGGCCGCCGGGCTCCCCTCCACCCACGACGCGGTCTCCGCGGTCCGCTCGCTCACCGGACTCTTCACGGACCGCACCCGGATGTCCGCGCTCCTCGACGAAGCCCCCGCCGAGTCCGTCGAAGTGCTCTCGCGGCTCGTCTGGGGCCCGCCCTACGGCCAGGTGACCGCCGACCCGGCACGCCACCTGCGCTGGCTCCTGGACCGGGGCCTCCTGCTCCCGACCGCCCCCGGCACGGTCGTACTCCCGAGGGAGGCGGCCCTGCACCTGCGCGCGGGCCGCGCCCACCGGCACCTCGAACCCGCACCCCCCGCGGTGGAGGCGCTACGCGAACACCGTCCACAGGCTGTGGACGCGGCGGCGGCGAGCCAGGCGTACATGGCGCTCGACACCGTCGAAGAGCTCATGAAGGACTGGGACGAGGGCGGCCCCGCCGTACTCCGCGCGGGCGGCCTCAGCGTGCGCGACCTGAAGCGCACGGCGGTGGCCCTGGACGTACCGGAACCGGTGGCCGCGTTCTGGGTGGAACTGGCCTACGCGGCGGGCCTGGTGGCGTCGGACGGCGAGGCGGACGAGCGGTACGCGGCGACACCCGCGTACGACGACTGGCAGGAGCTGCCCGCCGCCGAGCGCTGGTCGGCCCTCGCCAGGGCCTGGCTGACGGCGACCCGCACGGCGGGCCTGATCGGCGGCCGTGACGGCAAGGACCGCACCCTGTCGGCGCTCGGCCCGCACCTGGACCGCTCATCGGCGCCGGAGATCCGGCACCGCGTACTCACGCTCCTCACCACGCTGCCGGACGGCGCGAGCCCGACCCCGGAGTCGCTGATCGCCCGCCTGCGGTGGGAGCGCCCGCCGCGCGGCGCGGCAGGCGGCAGCACACCCCCCGGCACCCCGGCAGGCACACTCCCCGGCACACCCACCGGCACCACCGCCCCCATGGAGCTGCGGGCCCGCATCGCCCAGTGGACCCTGAACGAAGCGGAGTTGCTCGGCATCACGGGCCGCGGCGCGCTCTCCGCACACGGCCGGGCGCTGCTCGGTTCCGAGAGCGAGGAAGACAGCACGGGCCCCGGGGCCAGCCCCGCACCCGCAATCCCCGCCGAACTCACCGCCCAAGCCGCCCGCGCGGCCAGACTCCTCGCCCCGCTCCTGCCCGACCCCCTCGACCACGTACTGCTCCAGGCCGACCTCACCGCCGTGGCCCCCGGCCCGCTGGAGCGGCCGCTCGCCGAGACGCTGTCGGTGCTCGCCGACGTGGAGTCCAAGGGCGGGGCGACGGTGTACCGCTTCACGCCCGGCTCCGTGCGGCGCGCGCTCGACGCGGGCAAGTCCGCGTCCGACCTGCACGCCTTCCTCGCCGCGCACTCCCGTACGCCGGTGCCGCAGCCCCTGGCGTACCTCATCGACGACGTCGCCCGTAAACACGGCCACCTGCGGATCGGCGCCGCGTCCGCGTACGTGCGCTGCGACGACGAGGCGCTCCTGAACGAGATCCTCGCCGACAAGCGCTCGCAGGGCCTGCGCCTGCGCCGCCTCGCGCCCACCGTGCTCGCCGCCCAGGCCGACCCCGGGGCGCTCCTCGAAGGCCTGCGCCAGATGGGCTTCGCGCCCGCCGCGGAGAGCGCCGAAGGCGACGTACTGATCACGCGGGCGCACGCCCACCGCACCCCGCCCCGCACCGCGCCCGAGCCGGTCCACGACGGCCCGCCCCTCGCGGACGCCACGCTGACCGGCGCCGCGGTGCGCGCCATCCGCGCCGGCGACCTGGCATCGACCGCCCCGCGCAGGGCGGCCCCGGAGGCGGGCGGCACGCTGCCCCGCACGACGGCGGCGGAGACCCTCGCCACGATGCAGGCCGCGGTCCTGACCAACGAGGCGGTGTGGATCGGCTACGTGAACGCGGAAGGCTCGGCGAGTCAGCGCGTGATCGCCCCGATCCGGGTGGAGGGCGGCTTCGTGACGGCGTACGACCACACGGCGGACGAGGTCAGGACGTACCCCCTGCACCGCGTCACGGGAGTCGCGGAACTCGCGGACGACTGAGCGACCGCCACCGGACCCGCCCGCGGACGACTGAGACCGCCGCCGGACCAGCCCAGCGCCCTCCAGAACGTGAGCCAGGACGCAGCCAGGGCCGTATACACGCGCCATACGGCACACTGGACGTTTGGCTTACCGAAAGGGTGCGCGCGTGAATGGTCCCCTGATCGTCCAGTCGGACAAGACTCTCCTGCTCGAGGTCGACCACGAGCAGGCGGAGGCCTGCCGCCGTGTCATCGCACCCTTCGCGGAACTGGAGCGTGCCCCCGAGCACATCCACACCTACCGCGTGACACCGCTGGGCCTGTGGAACGCCCGTGCGGCGGGGCACGACGCCGAGCAGGTCGTGGACGCGCTTGTGGAGTACTCCCGCTACCCCGTGCCGCACGCCCTGCTCGTGGACATCGCCGAGACGATGGCGCGCTACGGCCGGCTCACGCTCTCCAAGCACCCCACGCACGGTCTCGTCCTGACCACCAACGACCGGCCGGTCCTCGAAGAGATCCTGCGGTCCAAGAAGGTGCAGCCGCTCGTCGGCGAGCGCGTGGACGCGGACACCGTCGTCGTCCACCCGTCCGAGCGCGGCCAGGTCAAGCAGACGCTCCTGAAGCTGGGCTGGCCCGCCGAGGACCTCGCCGGGTACGTCGACGGCGAGGCGCACCGCATCGACCTCGCGGAGGACGGCTGGAGCCTGCGGCCGTACCAGAAGCAGGCGGTCGAGGGGTTCTGGCACGGCGGCAGCGGCGTGGTCGTGCTGCCCTGCGGCGCCGGAAAGACGCTGGTCGGAGCCGGTGCCATGGCCGAGGCCAAGGCGACGACGCTGATCCTGGTGACGAACACGGTCTCGGCAAGGCAGTGGAAGCACGAGCTGATCAAGCGGACCTCGCTGACCGAGGACGAGATCGGCGAGTACAGCGGGACCCGCAAGGAGATCCGCCCGGTCACCATCGCCACGTACCAGGTCCTGACGACGAAGCGTAAGGGCGTCTACCCGCACCTGGAGCTCTTCGACTCCCGCGACTGGGGTCTGGTCATCTACGACGAGGTGCACCTGCTGCCCGCCCCCGTCTTCAAGTTCACCGCCGACCTCCAGGCCCGCCGCCGCCTGGGTCTTACGGCCACGCTGGTGCGGGAGGACGGCCGGGAGTCCGACGTCTTCTCCCTCATCGGCCCCAAGCGGTTCGACGCTCCGTGGAAGGAGATCGAGGCGCAGGGCTACATCGCGCCCGCGGACTGCGTCGAGGTGCGGGTCAATCTGACGGACTCGGAGCGGCTCGCGTACGCGACGGCCGAGGCGGAGGAGAAGTACCGCTTCTGCGCCACCACCGCCACGAAGCGCAAGGTGACGGAGGCGCTGGTCAAGAAGCACGCAGGCGAGCAGACCCTGGTCATCGGCCAGTACATCGACCAGCTCGACGAGCTGGGCGAGCATCTGGACGCGCCAGTCATCAAGGGCGAGACGACGAACGCGCAGCGCGAGAAGCTGTTCGACGCGTTCCGCGAGGGCGAGATCTCCGTACTCGTCGTCTCGAAGGTCGCGAACTTCTCGATCGACCTGCCCGAGGCTACGGTCGCCATCCAGGTGTCCGGGACGTTCGGTTCCCGGCAGGAGGAGGCACAGCGGCTCGGTCGTGTGCTGCGTCCGAAGGCAGACGGTCATGAGGCCCGCTTCTACTCGGTCGTGGCCCGGGACACCATCGATCAGGACTTCGCGGCGCATCGGCAGCGGTTCCTTGCTGAGCAGGGATACGCGTACCGGATCGTGGACGCGGACGAACTGCTCGCCGACAGCTGAGCAGCAGGGCCAGTACAAGGGCCAGGGCAAGCAGCGGGTAGGGCGAGGCCAGTGGCTGCTGCCAGAGGGGCAGCCGCAGGTCCAGGTCGCCCTGGTGCGGGACCAGCCACAGAGTGCGGGCCGTGAAGAGGGCCGCCACCGCCACGGTGAGGCGGTGGCGGCCCTCCGCGACGAGCAGGGTCAGGAGCGGTACGCACCAGATCCAGTGGTGGGACCAGCTGATGGGCGACACCAGGAGAGCGGTGGCCGCCGTGAGCAGAACGCCACGCGGCTCGCTCGCGGCCGCCGTACGGCTCGCGAGCCACAGACCGGCGGCGGCGACGAGTGCTGCGGGTGCGACCCACACGAGCCCCGGATGCGGATCGTGCGTCACCCTCGCGACCAGGCCCTGAATCGACTGGTTGTCGACGATCCAGGCTTTGCCCACGCGGCCCGTCTCGAAGATCCGGCGGGTCCAGAAGTCGACGCTCGCGGCAGGCAGCGCGAGCACGCCGAGCGCGACGGTCCCGGCGAGGGAGACCGTGGCGGTCACCCCTTCGCGTACGCGCCCGGTGAGGAACAGATACGCGATGAAGATCGCCGGAGTGAGCTTGATCCCGGCGGCGACCCCGATCGCGAAGCCCTTGCCGACGGCACCGGGCGGCCTGGTCAGATCCCAGAGGATGAGGCAGGCGAGGGCGAGGTTGATCTGCCCGAAGACGACCGTCTGGAAGACGGGCTCCAGCCAGAGGGCGAGGGCGGTGGCGGCGAGGAGGGGCGCGAGGCGGGTGGGGATCCGGGCGAGCCGGCAGGAGAGGTGGACGAGAACCGCGAGGAGGACCAGATTCCCCGCGATGAAGGCGAGCTTGAGGACGGGCAGGGGCAGCCAGGTGGTCGGTACGAAGAGGATGGCGGCGAAGGGCGGATAGGTGGCCGGAAGGTTCCACGCCGTCACCGTGAACCCGTAGAGATCCCGCCCGTCGACCACGGCGGCACCTTCGGCCCGGTAGACGAGGGTGTCGGCCATGGGGATGCGCTGGACGAGACAGAGCGCGCCGAACGCGCCCAGCGAGACGAGGAGCAGAGCGAGGGGGAATACACGCCGTGACTGAATGCTCACCCTAAGTCGCTCCACGTCGGCGACCATATAGGGCAGGCAAGCGGGAAAGCCTGTTCGGTCCGACCCATGACGCAGGGCAAACGGGCGGGTGGGCGGGAAGGCCTGTTCGGCACGACCCATGACGCGGGGCGCCCCCACCCGCCCGGAGGGGATATTCGGTGGCCGCCCCCAGAAGCGGGGCATAAAATGCCCGGTCTGCCCGCGTGCAACGCGCCCGCCCACATCCCGCACCCCGCCGGAGGCAACCCGTGCACGGCCGTCCAGACCCAGCCCCAGACCCCCTCTCCCGAGAGCGATCCCACCTCGCCGCATCCCGCTCGGCCCTCCGAGCCATGCGCGAGGACGCCGAGGCGCTCGACATTCGCGACGTCACCGCGAACTGGGTCAACGCCGCCGTCCTGCAGAGCCAGATCGACGAGCGGATCAAGTCCCTCGCCGACCTCTCCCACACGCCCCTCTTCTTCGGCCGCCTCGACTACCTCCACGCCCCCGGCGCCGAACGGGCGGAAGGCGCGGAGGGCGAGCAGTTCTACATCGGGCGGCGGCACGTCCACGACGCCGACGGCGACCCGATGGTCATCGACTGGCGCGCCCCCGTCTCGCAGCCCTTCTACCGGGCCTCCAAGAAGGCCCCGATGGACATCGCCCTGCGGCGGCGCTTCGGTTACACCGGCGGCGACCTCACGGCGTACGAGGACGAGCACCTGAGCGACGCCGACGAGGCCGAGCGGACGAGCAAGCTGCTCCAGCAGGAGATCGAGCGGCCCCGCGTCGGCCCCATGCGCGACATCGTTGCCACGATCCAGCCCGAGCAGGACGAGATCGTACGCAGCGACCTGGGCGGCTCGGTCTGCGTGCAGGGCGGCCCCGGCACCGGAAAGACCGCCGTCGGCCTGCACCGTGTCGCCTATCTCCTGTACGCCCACCGCGAGCGCCTGGCCCGGACCGGCACCCTGGTCATCGGGCCCAACAAGTCCTTCCTGCACTACATCGAGCAGGTCCTGCCCGCGCTCGGCGAGCTTGAGGTCAAGCAGGCGACGGTCGACGACCTCGTGGCGCATGTGGAGGTGCGGGGTACGGACGAGGCGGCCGCCGCCGTCGTCAAGGGCGACGCCCGCATGGCCGCCGTCCTGCGCAAGGCCCTGCGCTCGCACGTGACCATGCCGAGCGAGCCGGTCGTGGTGGTGCGGGGCTCGCGGCGCTGGCGCGTGCCCGCGTATGAACTGGAGGAGATCGTCGGCGAGTTGCTGGCGCGCGACATCCGTTACGGGGCGGCCCGTGACGCGCTGCCGCAGCGCATCGCGCACGCCGTGCTCGTCCAGATGGAGCGGGCGGGCGAGGCCCCGGACGACCGTGTGCAGGACGCGGTGGCCCGTAACTCCGCGGTGAAAGCGGCCGTCAAGGCGGTGTGGCCGCCCGTCGATCCGGCGAAGCTCGTGCTGCGGCTGCTGTCGGACGCCGATTTCCTCGCCGTGCACGCGGAGGGGATTCTCGACGAGGACGAGCAGAAGCTGATCCTCTGGAGCAAGCCGGTGCGCGGCGTCAAGGCGGCCAAGTGGTCGGCCGCCGACGCCGTGTTGATCGACGAGGCGAGCGACCTGGTCGCGCGGACCCACTCGCTCGGCCATGTCGTGCTCGACGAGGCGCAGGACCTCTCGCCCATGCAGTACCGCGCGGTGGGGCGCCGCTGCACGACCGGTTCCGCCACCGTCCTCGGCGATCTCGCGCAGGGCACCACACCGTGGGCCACCCGGAGCTGGGAGCAGGCCCTCGGTCACCTGGGCAAGGGGGACGCCGTGGTGGAGGAGCTCACGGCGGGTTTCCGTGTGCCGCGTGAGGTCATCGCGTACGCGTCCCTGCTGCTGCCCTCCATCGCGCCGGGCCTCGCCGAGGTCAAGTCCGTGCGTGAGTCGGCGGGTTCGCTGGTGGTGCGGCGGGCGCAGGACCTGGACGCCGCTTCTCTCGAAGCCTGCGTGGAGTCGCTGCGGCACGAGGGCTCGATCGGCCTCATCGCCGCCGACGCCCGGATTCCCGCACTGGCCAAGTCCCTTGAGGCGGCCGGGATGACGTACCTCTCGCCCGGCGAGGAGACCACCCCGGACACCCGCCTCACGCTCGTCCCCGCCTCTCTGGCCAAGGGACTTGAGTACGACTACGTGGTCCTCGACGAGCCCGCCGCCGTGGTGGACGGCGAGCCCGACGAACGAACGGGCCTGCGCAGGCTGTACGTGGCCCTGACCCGCGCGGTGTCGGGCCTCACCGTCGTCCACGCGGCGGCACTGCCGGAGCAGCTCGGCGGCCAGGGCCGCTAACGGACCGTCATGACCGGCTTTCCCGGGGGCCGTCCGCCGGATTCTCGGCGGACGGCAGGTGCGTGACGACGAGCACGAGGCCCGCGAGCGTCACGACGCGGGTTGCCGCGTCCAGGCCGTTCCAGTCCTCCGACTGCCACATGGCGAACCATTCGCCGCCGATCCCGATGAATCCCGCCCCGAACAGGACGAGGATCATCAGCAGGCCGACCGTGCCCGCCCGTCGTGCCCGGCGCACCTCCGCGGGGCGGCGCAGGGCGCGGGCCCACAGGACGGTCGCCGTGAGCAGGACGAGGGCGGCCAGGGTCTCCCAGACGATGATGCCGACGTACGCGGCGTCCTGGAGCGCGGTGGACTCCACCGCGCGCCACATCAGGTCGTCGTCCTTGAAGGTGGTGTCCATCGCCAGGACATGGCGCACGTACTGCTGGTTGCTGTCGAAATCGGTGATGTTCCCGAACGCGACGAGCGCGATGTAGAGCGCCACCGTGGCGGTGAGCACCGTCGCGGCGACGGGCAGCGCCCCGGCCCTGAGTATGCGGTCCGCGGGACGCTTGGTGTTCGCTGGTGTCGGCATGAAGTCCCCTCCCCTGTTGGCCCAGTTGTATCGCGTCCCCCGGGGAACGCGATCGGGCCCCCCTGGCTCGGAGGGGTCAGGCGTCGATCGCCGCCCGCCACCGGGCGACGGCCTCGGCGCAGACCGGCGCCGACCAGCCGTCGGGCCGGGAGGCGCCGCCGATGTGGAACGCGTCGACGCCCGCCGCCCTGAGCTGCGGGAGGTGGTCGAGGCGCAGGCCGCCGCCCACCAGGATCTGCTGCTGGTAGCCGGGTTCGCCGGAGCGTGCGGCCTCGGCGAGCAGTGTGGGCAGGCCCTCGTCCACGCCCGTCGCCGAGCCGGCGGTGAGGTAGGTGTCGAGGCCGGGGAAGTCACCGAGCTGCTTGCGCAGGGCGTCGCGGTCGGGGGCCCGGTCGATGGCCCGGTGGAACGTCCAGCGGCAGCCGTCGATCGCGCCGGCGAGGGCTTCGACAGCGGCGAGGTCGGGGCCGCCCGTCTCGTCGAGGAAGCCGAGGACGAACTCGTCGGCGCCCTCGCTCCTGAGCTCGTGCGCGCGGCGCACGAGAGCGTCGACGTCGCCCGCGGCGAAACCGTCCGCGAGGCGCAGCATCACGCGCAGGGAGATGTCCACGGCGGCGCGGATCCCGGCGAAGGTCTCGCGGGACGGGGTCAGGCCGTCCGCGGCCATGTCGGTGACCAGCTCTAGGCGGTCCGCGCCTCCGGCCTGAGCGGCGACCGCGTCCTCGGCGTCGAGGGCGATCACCTCCAGGACTGCACGCTTGCTCATGGATGTCTTCCTTCGGGTCCGGGGCCGCGGGACGGGTGCTCTCAGAGTCTCTGAAATCGCCGCACATAGGTCTAGTCCAATTACCCAGCCTACGCGCAGATCGCCCCGGTGCGCCTCATGCGCACCGGGGTGATCGCTCAGGCAAGCGGCTTGAACCCTCGCAGGCGCAGACTGTTGCCGACCACGAAGACCGAGGAGAACGCCATCGCGGCGCCCGCGATCATCGGGTTCAGGAGGCCCGCGGCGGCCAGCGGCAGCGCGCCCACGTTGTAGGCGAAGGCCCAGAAGAGGTTCGACTTGATCGTGCCGAGGGTGCGGCGCGAGAGGCGGATGGCGTCCGCCGCCGCGCGCAGGTCCCCTCGTACGAGCGTGAGGTCGCCCGCCTCGATCGCGGCGTCCGTGCCCGTGCCCATCGCCAGGCCCAGGTCGGCCTGCGCGAGCGCGGCCGCGTCGTTCACGCCGTCGCCGACCATCGCCACGCTCCGGCCCTCCGCCTGGAGCCGCTTGACGACATCCACCTTGTCCTGCGGCATGACCTCGGCGATCACGTCGTCCGGGGCGATGCCCACCTCGGCGGCCACCGCCGCCGCGACCGCCTTGTTGTCGCCGGTCAGGAGGATGGGCGTCAGGCCCAGGGCGCGCAGGCGCTCGATCGCCTCCGGGCTCGTCTCCTTCACCGCGTCCGCGACCTCCAGGACCGCGCGCGCCTCGCCGTCCCAGGCGACCGCGATGACCGTACGCCCGGCGGCCTCGGCTTCCTCCTTGGCGCGATCGAGGCCCGCGGGCAGCCGGATCTCCCATTCGGCGAGCAGTGCCTCGCGGCCGACGAGGACCGCGTGGCCTTCGACGATGCCCTGGACGCCCAGGCCCGCGACGTTCGCGAAGTCCTCGGGGACGGGCAGCTCACCGACGCGCTCGGCGGCACCGGCGGCGACGGCCCGTGCGATGGGGTGCTCCGAGGAGTGCTCCAACGCCCCCGCGATCCGCAGGACTTCGTCCTCGCTCGTGCCGTCGGCGGCATGGGTGGCGAGCAGCGTCATCTGGCCGGTGGTGACGGTGCCGGTCTTGTCCAGGACGATCGTGTCGACCTTGCGGGTCGTCTCCAGGACCTCCGGGCCCTTGATCAGGATGCCGAGCTGGGCGCCGCGTCCGGTGCCGACCATGAGGGCGGTCGGCGTCGCGAGCCCCAGGGCGCAGGGGCAGGCGATGATCAGTACGGCGACGGCGGCGGTGAAGGCCGCCGTAAGACCGGAGCCGTTGCCGAGCCAGAATCCGAGGGTGGCGACGGCCAGGGCGATGACGACCGGCACGAAGACCGCCGAGATCCGGTCGGCGAGGCGCTGGGCCGCGGCCTTGCCGTTCTGCGCGTCCTCGACGAGCTTGGCCATGCGGGCGAGCTGGGTGTCCGCGCCGACCCGGGTGGCCTCGACGACCAGGCGTCCGCCCACGTTCAGCGTGGCGCCGGTGACCGAGCCGCCCTTCGCGACCTCGACCGGCACGGACTCGCCGGTGAGCATGGAGGCGTCCACGGCGGATGCGCCCTCGACGACCTTGCCGTCGGTGGCGATCTTCTCGCCGGGCCGTACGAGGAAGCGGTCGCCGACCTTCAAGTCGTCGACGGCGATGGTCTCTTCGCGCCCGCCGCCACGCAGGACGGTGACCTCCTTGGCCCCCAGCTGGAGCAGCGCCTTCAGGGCCGCGCCCGCCTTGCGCTTGGAGCGGGCCTCGAAGTACCGCCCGGCCAGGATGAAGGCGGTGACGCCCGCCGCGGCCTCCAGGTAGATGTTCCCGGCGCCGTCCGAGCGGGAGATGGTCAGCTCGAAGGGGTGCGTCATGCCGGGCGTACCGGCCGTACCGAAGAACAGCGCCCACAGCGACCAGACGAAGGCGGCGGACGTGCCGACCGAGATCAGCGTGTCCATCGTCGCGGCGCCGTGCCGCGCGTTCGTAAAGGCGGCCTTGTGGAAGGGCCAGGCCGCGTACGTCACCACGGGCGCCGCCAGGGTCAGGGACAGCCACTGCCAGTACTCGAACTGGAGGGCGGGGATCATCGCCATCGCGACGACGGGTACGGAGAGCACGACGGCGGTGATCAGCCGCTCGCGCAGGGGCCGCAGCTCGTCGTCGCCGTCCGGACCCTCCGCCTCCGTCTCCGTCTCCGTACGGACCGGGGCGGGCTCCTGTGCGGTGTAGCCGGTGGCTTCGACGGTGGCGATCAGGTCCTGGACGGCGACGTCCTGGCCGCGGTAGCTGACCTTCGCCTTCTCGGTGGCGTAGTTGACGGTCGCCTCTACGCCGTCCATGCGGTTGAGCTTCTTCTCGATCCGGGCGGCGCACGAGGCGCAGGTCATCCCACCGATGGCGAGTTCTACTTCTGCCACCTCGGTGGTGCCGCCGGTGGTGCCGGGTGTGGTGGGCATGTCCGCGGGCTCCTCGGTCGGGGGTACCCGGGGTGGGTACCGCTGTTCGAGATCCATGTTTACCCCTAGGGGGTATCGAACGCAAGGCGATCCGCTGCTTGACTTTATACCCAGGGGGGGTACCTTCAAAAGCCTGGAAGCCCGCTACGGACCACCCACTGGGAGCCGACCATGAAGACCGGACTGAAGATCACCGCGTTCGCCGCGGCCGTCGCCGCCACCTTCGGCACCGCGTACGGGGTGGGGCAGGGCGTCGACCCCGTGACCGCGAAGAAGAAGCCCGCGAGCGAGCACGACGCACACGCGGACCCCGGCGAGGAGGAAACCGGTGCGGGGGCGGGGGCCGGCGCGGACACCGTGCCGGGCGGCCTCCAGATCTCCGAGCGCGGCTACTCGCTCGACCTGAAGACGTCCCGCATCGAATCCGCCGAGCGCGAGGAGCTGCGCTTCACGGTGGTGAAGGAGGGGGCGGGCAAGAAGGGCGCGGGCAAGAACGTCACGGCGTACGAGAGGGAGCACGGCAAGGAGCTGCACCTCATCGTCGCGTCACACGACCTGACGACCTACCGCCACCTGCACCCCACCCGCGCGGCGGACGGCACCTGGTCGACGCCGGTCGAGCTCCCCGAGGCGGGCGGCTACCGCGTCTTCGCCGACTTCAAGCCCGTGGGCGAGAAGGAGGGTCTGACGCTGGGCGCGGATCTCGCGGTGGCGGGCGACTACACCCCGAAGCAGCTGCCCGCGCCCAACACCAAAACATCGGTCGACGGCTACGAGGTAACCCTCAAGGGCTCACTGAAGCCGGGCAAGTCCAGCGGCGTGACCCTGAACGTCGAGAAGAACGGGCGACCGGTCACCGACCTCCAGCCCTACCTCGGCTCGTACGGCCACCTGGTCGCCCTGCGCTCCGGCGACCTCGCCTACCTCCACGTCCACCCCACCGGCGAACCGGGCGACGGCAAGACCGAACCGGGCCCCAAGGTCTCCTTCATGGCAACGGCACCGAGCCCCGGCTCGTACCGCCTGTTCCTCGACTTCAAGCACGAGGGAAAGGTCCGCACGGCGGCGTTCACGGTCCAGTCTGGAGCGGGGGCGGGGGCTGTCCAGCCGGGGAGCGGAGGTGACGTGACCCCGGATGCGGATCCGGACGGCCACGATCACTAGCTTCTCCGGCACTAGCTTTTCCGGGCCGTCTGAGTCTGCGGGTGGGTGGGGGCTGATCGCGCAGTTCCCCGCGCCCCTAAAAACCACCACCCACCGCCCCTCACCAGGGCACCCCGCAAGGGGCGCGAGGAACGGCGCGACAGGGCCCTGTAAGGGGCGCGGGGAACGGCGCGACAGGGCCCCGTAAGGGGCGCGAGGAACTGCGCGACCAGCCACGACGCACCCGCAGACAAAGCCCCGCCAGGGGCGCGAGGAACGGCGCGACCAGCCACGACGCACCCGCAGACAAAGCCCCGATAGGGGCGCGAGGAACGGCGCGATCAGCCACGACGCACCCGCAGACAAAGCCCCGATAGGGGCGCGGGGAACGGCGCGATCAGCCCCCACACACCCGCAGACAAAGCCCCGATAGGGGCGCGGGGAACGGCGCGATCAGCCCCCACACACCCGCAGACAAAGCCCCGCCAGGGGCGCGAGGAACGGCGCGATCAGCCCCCACGCACCCGCAGGACAGGCCGTTTAAGGGGCGCGGGGAACTGCGCAAAGCACCCCCACGCCCCTCGCAGGGACCCCTCAGCTGAAGATCGCGAAGTCCCCTTCCTTCGCCCCGACAAGCTCATACCGCGTCCCCGCGAGCGGCCGCCCCGCGCACACCCGAATAAGAGTCGCCGCATCCCCGATAAAGCGGGCCGGTGGCCCCGCGCCATCCCCCGCGCCGAGCAGCAACGGCTCATCCCGCCCATCAAGATCCGCATGCAGCAACGGAGCGTTCACCACCCTGCTCCTCCCCGCGAGCAACACCAACGCATCGGCCAACCCGGACCCCCCATAAGCCCCCGGCAACCCCCACGCCTCACGAACATCCCCCGCATGCACCCACTCCCCAAGGGCGACCCCGTCGAGCCGCCCCGCCGCCTTGGCGATCAGCGCCCCCGCCTCCGTCATCCCCCGCTCCAGCTCGTCCACCACACGGGAGTTGGACCAATCGGCGCGCTCGGCGATGTCCCGCTCGTTGCTCTCCGGCGAGAACACGCCCTCCTCGAAGCGGCTCTCGACCACCCGCATCAGGGCGGAGCCGCAGTGCGCGAGCACATGCCGCACGGTCCACCCCGGACAACAGGTCCGGATGTCGTACGCGGCGTCGTCGGCGTCCCTCAACAGCGGTATCAGGGCGTCGCGTTCGGTACACAGAAGGCGGCCGGGCCGCTCGGGGTCGTACGTCTCGTCGTCAGTCCTCGTCGTCGTCATGGCGGCAGCCAACCCTGCCGCCGCCGCACCTGGCAACGGGTGGGCTTGCCCCGGTTTAGGGTCACACCATGGCCGACGAGAACCACGCCGACGACAACAGCCACAAGGACCTCCGCGCCCGCTGGCACGCCACCCTGCTCGGCGCGAGCGAGAAAGCCGAGAAATCCCAGAAAACCCCCGACCCCACCCCCTACGCCGACAACCTGCTCGCACGCTGGGCCGAGCCACAGCGGCGGTACCACACCACCGCCCACCTGACGGCCGTCCTCGACCACATCGACGTACTGGAAGAGCACGCGGAGGACGCCGACCTCGTACGGCTCGCGGCATGGTTCCACGACGCGGTGTACGCGCCGGACCGCTCCGAGAACGAGGAGCGCAGCGCACGCCTGGCGGAACGCGCCCTGGCCGAGGCCGGGTTGAGCGAGGAGCAGGTCGACGAGGTGGCCCGCCTGGTCCGTCTCACCGTCACCCACGACCCCGCCGAGGGCGACCACAACGGCGAGGTGCTGTGCGACGCGGACCTGGCGATCCTGGCCGCCGCCCCCGACGCGTACGCCGCGTATGCCTCCGCCGTCCGCGAGGAGTACGCCTTTGTGCCGGACGAGGACTTCCGCACGGGCCGGGCGGCGGTGCTGCGCCAGCTTCTCGCGCTGCCCCGCCTGTTCCGTACGCCGTACGGGACGGCGCGGTGGGAGGGTCCCGCGCGGGCGAATCTGGCGACGGAAATTGATCTGCTGACCGTGTGACGCTCCCGTACGCTCGCCGCATGCTTTCCATGGGTGGGGACCAGGTAGAGGAGGCCGCGGCGCACGCGGCGAAGGTGCTGCGTACGGCGGTGGGGCGGGACTGGAGCGTCAAGGCGGCCGGGCTCGACGGAAGCTGCCTCAAGACGGCCGAGCACGTCGCGGGATGCCTCGTCGCGTACGCCGGGCAGCTCACGGGGCGGGCGACCGACACGTGGGTCCCCTTCGAGATCGCCTTCGACGAGGGCTCGGGCCCCGGGGACGCGATCAGCGTCATCGAATCCACGGCCGGGCTGCTCTCGGCGGTGGTGCGGACGACTCCGCCGGGGGTACGCGGGTTCCACCCCTACCCCTCCGGCAGCGCGGACGCGGTGGGCTTCGCGGCGATGGGCGTCGCGGAACTTTTGCTGCACACGTACGACATCGCGCAGGCGCTCGGCGTGGACGCTCAGCCGCCCGCGGATCTGTGCGAGGCGGTGCTGGCCCGGATCTTCCCGCAGGTCACGCCCGCGCGGGCGCCCGAGGACCAGTGGGCGACGCTGCTCTGGGCCACGGGCCGGGTTTCGCTGGCGGGGCGCCCGAAGGTGGAGTCCTGGCGCTGGCACAACGCCCTCTGGGTGCCGGCCGGGCGGATCGTGCTGCGGGAGGTGTCCCCTGCGGCGGCGGCGGATCTCGCCGCGGGCGGTACGGGCGGTCTTACGTGGATCGAGGGCGGGCCCTACGAGGGGACGCGGAGGGCCGCGGAGATGGTGACGAAGGCGTACGCCTCCGGGGTGCACCGTCCCGAGTGGGGCATGTTCGCCCTGGTCCGGGCGGAGGACGAGGTCGCCTTGGGCGGGATGGGGTTTCACGGGCCGCCGGACGAGGAGGGGGTGGCCGAGGTCGGCTACGATCTGGCGCCTGCCGCGCGCGGCCGGGGTTACGCCTCGGAGGCGCTCGCCTCACTCTCCGCCTGGGCCCTGCCCCGGCCCGGGGTCTCGGCGCTCCTGGCCTTGATCGAGCCGGAGAACACCCCGTCCCAGGCGGTAGCCACCCGAGCGGGCTACACCCGCACCCCGGACCGCGAAAACCTCCACGCCTACCTCCGCAAGCCCTAACCCCCACGCCCCTACGCCCGCGAGGCCTAGCCGCCGCTGATACCGACGGCCCTGCGTCCGCCACCCCCAGCCGCCGCCCCCCTGGGCCCACACCCACCACACCCAGCCGCCCCTGAACACCCCCGAACCCACGCCCACTACGCCTAGAGGCCGCTGAGAACTTACGGGCCTCGCCCGCCACACCTAGCCGCCGCTTCGCGGCGAATTTCCCCACCCACCCACCCGTTCACCCCGCGTCACACAACACCGGGCAAACGGGCGGGCGGGTGGGAGAGCCTGGACCCGCGCCCCCACCGGCGCACAGCCGCAGACCGCCGCCAGCCCGGCACAGGCAGGGGGGTCCGGCACTCGACGCCGGGCAAACGGGCGGGTGGGTGGGAGAGCCTGCACCCGGAGCCCCCACCGACGCACAGGCCCCCGCCAAGGAATGCCCCGCACACCCCCCGCGTTCAACACGTCATGCCGTCCCCTGCTCAAAACCCCGCCACCAACCCCGGCGCCAACCCCAGCACCAAGCCCGTCACCAACCCCGCCCCCAAGCCCGGCGCCAGCCGAATGCCCGTAGCCGTATACATCCTCGGCCTCGCCGTCTTCGCCCTCGGCACGAGCGAGTTCATGCTCTCGGGGCTCCTGCCCCCCATCGCGGACGACATGAACGTCAGCATCCCCCGCGCGGGCCTCCTCATCTCCGCCTTCGCCATCGGCATGGTCATCGGCGCCCCCCTCCTCGCGGTGGCGACCCTGCGTCTCCCCCGCCGTACGACCCTGATCACGCTCATCACGGTCTTCGGCCTGGGTCAGGTCGCCGGCGCGCTCGCGCCCACGTACGAGGTCCTCTTCGCGTCCCGCGTCATCAGCGCGTTCGCCTGCGCGGGGTTCTGGGCGGTGGGCGCGGCCGTCGCCATCGCGATGGTGCCGGTCAACCAGCGGGCCCGCGCCATGGCGGTGATGATCGGCGGCCTGTCCATCGCGAACGTCCTCGGCGTACCCGCGGGCGCCTTCCTCGGCGACAACTTCGGCTGGCGTTCCGCCTTCTGGGCGGTGGGAGTCGCCTCCGCGATCGCCCTCGTCGGCGTGCTCACCCTCATCCCCCGCATCCCGCTCCCCGCGGAGAAGCCGCGTCTGAAGCAAGAGCTCGCCATCTACCGCGACCGGCAGGTCTGGCTCTCCATCACGATCACCGCGCTCGCGGCAGGCGGCGTCTTCTGCGCGTTCTCGTACCTCTCGCCGCTCCTGACGGACGTCGCGGGCCTCGACAAGGGCTGGGTCCCCACCGTCCTCGGCCTCTTCGGCGCGGGCGCCCTCGTCGGCACGGCGATCGGCGGCCGCTTCGCCGACGCGCACCTCTTCGGCGTCATGCTGAGCGGCGCCGCGGCCTCGACGCTGTTCCTCGTGGCCCTCGCCCTCTTCGCCGGTACGGCACCCGTGGCGATCGCCCTGTCCTTCCTCCTCGGCGTCTCCGCCTTCTACACCGCCCCGGCGCTCAACGCCCGTATGTTCAACGTCGCGGGCGCCGCCCCCACCCTCGCGGGCGCGACCACGACGGCCGCGTTCAACATGGGCAACACGGGCGGCCCGTGGCTCGGCGGCACGGTCATCGACCTCAAGCTGGGCTACGAGGCGACCGCGTGGGCGGGCGCCGCGATGACGGCGGTGGCGATCGCCGCGGTGACCGTCTCCCTGCGCCTGCACCGGCGCACCCCGAGCCGCGTGGTGACGACCTCCGGACACACAGAGACACCCGGCCCAAGGAACGCCTCCGGTCACACAGAGACGCCCGCCCCAAGGAACACCTCCGGACACACAGAAACGCCCGCCCCAAGGAACGCCTCCGGTCAAACAGAGCCCCTGTTGGACTCCGCTACGCCGGCGCCGGACGCCCCTTCGGCCGCCTCAACCCCGCGTCCGTAAGCCTGCGCACCAGCTCCTTGGAGCCGATCTCGACCGCGCCCGCGCGCACCGCGTCCTCGTAGCGGTGCGAGGGCAGGTCGTAGTGGTCGCGCTCGAAGGCGCGGCGCGGGGCGCCGATGCCCGCCGCGAACGCGTGCAGTTCCTCGTACGAGGAGTCGCTGACCAGGTGCGACCACATGCGGCCGTGCCCCGGCCAGGTCGGCGGGTCGATGTAGACGGTCACGCCGGATCGCCCGTCAGGCCGCCCACCGGGGCGACCACCACGCCCGCCTTGGCGCACACCCAGTGCGGGTCGGGGCCCAACTCCGGCTCCACCTCAAGGGCGTGCGGGTCGCCCGAGCCGCAGACCGGGCAGATCGGCCAGCGGCCGTAGCGTTCGAGGATTCCGTCCTGGACGTCCTGGGCGACCAGGCCCGCGACGTACTCGACGCCCTCGGGCCACTGCTCGACCCACCAGCGGCGGTGCGCCACCGACTCCTCGACCAGCGAGACGACCTCCGCCTCGGCGACCTCACGCGCCGCGAGGTCGGCGAGGACAAGTGCGCGAGCGGCGTGCAGCGCCTGCTCCAGGGGGTCGATCGCGTCCATGCAGCCATTGTCCACCCCACGCGCAACCCGCCGAAGATCCACTCGACGGATGTGACCGAGATCGGGACCAAGGGGGTCTTGACCGACCACCGGTCCGAAAATATCTTTCAGACGTGACCAATGACGTGAAGGAAATTTTCGCGGGTGCCGCGCCCCCCGCCCCGGCCGCCCTCGCGGCCAAGGTGCGCACCCTCGCGCCGTCCATGACCCGCTCCATGCAGCTGGTCGCCGAAGCCGTCGCGGGCGACCCGGCAGGCTGCGCGGCCCTCACGGTCACCGGCCTCGCCGAGCTCACCGGCACCAGCGAGGCCACGGTGGTCCGCACCGCCCGCCTCCTCGGCTATCCCGGCTACCGCGACCTGCGCCTCGCCCTCGCCGGACTCGCCGCCCAGCAGCAGTCGGGCCGCGCGCCCGCCGTCACCGCCGACATCGCCGTGGACGACCCGATAGCGGACGTCGTGGCGAAGCTGGCCTACGACGAGCAGCAGACCCTCGCCGACACCGCCGCCGGACTGGACACCGTGCAGCTCGGGGCGGCCGTCGCCGCCCTCGCCGCCGCGCCCCGCACCGAGATCTACGGCGTCGCGGCCTCGGGCCTGGTCGCCCAGGACCTCGCGCAGAAGCTGCTGCGCATCGGTCACATCGCCCATGCGCACTCCGACCCGCACCTGGCCGTCACGAACGCCGTGACGCTGCGCTCCAAGGACGTGGCGATCGCGATCACGCACTCCGGGTCGACCGGTGACGTCATAGAGCCGCTGCGGGTGGCCTTCGAGCGCGGGGCGACGACCATCGCGATCACCGGCCGCCCCGGCAGCCCCGTCTCGCAGTACGCGGATCACATCCTGACCACCTCCACCGCCCGCGAGAGCGAGCTCAGGCCCGCCGCGATGTCCTCGCGGACCAGCCAGCTGCTCGTCGTGGACTGCCTGTTCGTGGGCGTCGCCCAGCGGACGTACGACAGCGCGGCCCCCGCACTGGCCGCCTCGTACGAAGCACTCGCGCACCGCCACAGCCCACGCGGCGGCACCCGCTGACCTCCGCCACGCGGACGTAGAGGGACTCCGGCCCCCGCCCCGCGGCCGGCGCTCCGCTCACAACGCCCGCCCGCCGACCCGGCCCGCGCGACGGCAGCCGCTGCCCCCGCCGACCTTCCGACCGCCGGAACCGCCCACCTCCCGACCGCCGGAACCGCCCACCTCCCGAGGGCGCCCCGCGATCACCCGCCACCCCCGCCGCACACGAAAGAGCCGCACCTCATGACCTCCACGACCGACGGCGCCATCCCCTCCCCCTCCCCCAATCCCGGCAGCGGAGAGACGTACGGCGAACTCCGTGCCCAGCTGGACACCCTCACCACGGAGGCGTTCCGGCCCGAGCTCTCCGAGATCGACCGGCTGCCCACGCCGGAGATCGCGAAGATCATGAACGGCGAGGACGCCACCGTGCCCGCGGCCGTCGCCGAGCAGCTCCCGGCGATCGCCGCCGCCATCGACGGCACCGCCGAGCGCATGGCCCGCGGCGGCCGGCTCATCTACGCGGGCGCGGGTACGGCGGGGCGCCTCGGAGTGCTCGACGCCTCGGAGTGCCCGCCCACCTTCAACACCGACCCGGCGGAGGTCGTCGGCCTCATCGCGGGCGGCCCGAGCGCCATGGTCACGGCGGTCGAGGGCGCGGAGGACCGCAAGGACCTCGCGGCCGGGGACCTGGACGCGCTCGGCCTCACCGCGGACGACGTCGTCGTCGGCATCTCCGCCTCGGGGCGCACCCCGTACGCGATCGGCGCGGTCGAGCACGCGAAGGAGCGGTACGGCGCGCTCACCATCGGCCTCTCCTGCAACGCGGACAGCGGTCTCGCGGCAGCCGCCGACCACGGCATCGAGGTCGTCGTGGGCCCCGAGCTGCTCACCGGCTCCACCCGGCTGAAGGCGGGCACGGCCCAGAAGCTCGTCCTGAACATGCTGTCGACGATCACGATGATCCGGCTCGGCAAGACCTACGGAAACCTGATGGTGGACGTACGCGCGTCGAACGAGAAGCTGCGCGCCCGCTCGCGCCGCATCGTCTCCCTGGCCACCGGCGCCTCCGACGAGGAGATCGAGGCCGCGCTCGCCGCCACCGACGGGGAGGTGAAGAACGCCATCCTCACCATCCTCGGCGGGGTGGACGGCCCCACCGCGGCCGACCTCCTCTCGTCCTCGGACGGCCACCTCAGGGCCGCCCTGGACACCGCCCGCACGACCCCCCGCACGACCTGACTCACCTTCCCCAGCCGCTGCGAAGAACAGCGCCACCCTGCACACAGCAAGGCACCCGCACCATGGCAACTGACAAGAACCGCGCCACAGCCGCCGCGATCCTCCCCCTCGTCGGCGGCGCCCGGAACGTCACCTCCATCGCCCACTGCATGACGCGCCTGCGCCTGGGCCTCGCCGACCGTTCGCTGGTCGACGACGAGGCACTGAAGGCACTGCCCGCCGTGATGGGCGTGGTCGAGGACGACACGTACCAGATCGTGCTCGGCCCGGGCACGGTCGCCCGTGTCACCCCGGAGTTCGAGGCCCTGGTGGCGGAAGCCGGGGCGGCGCCCGCGCCGGAACCCACCCGCACCGCCGACGAGTTGGCGGCGCAGGGTGCGGCGCTCAGGGCGGCCCGCAAGGAGAAGAACGCGACGCCGTTCAAGCTCTTCCTGCGCCGCATCGCGAACATCTTCGTGCCGCTGATCCCGGCCCTGATCGGCTGCGGCATCATCGCGGGCATCAACGGCCTGTTGATCAACCTGGAGTGGCTGCCGGGCATCACCCCGGCGCTCGCGGCGATCGCCTCCGGATTCATGGCGCTCATCGCGGTGTTCGTGGGCTTCAACACGGCGAAGGAGTTCGGCGGTACGCCGATTCTGGGCGGCGCGGTCGCCGCGATCATCGTGTACGCGGGTGTCGCGAACATCGAGGCGTTCGGCCAGAAGCTGTCGCCGGGCCAGGGCGGTGTCCTGGGCGCGCTCGGCGCGGCGGTCCTCGCCACGTACATCGAGAAGTGGTGCAGGAGGTGGGTCCCGGAGGCGCTTGACGTCCTGGTCACCCCCACCATCACGGTCCTGCTCTCCGGCCTGGTCACGATCTTCGGCCTGATGTTCCTGGCGGGCGAGGTCTCGACGGGCATCGGCACGGCGGCGAACTGGCTCCTGGACAACACGGGCGCCTTCGCGGGCCTGGTCCTGGGCGGTCTGTTCCTGCCCCTCGTCATGCTGGGCCTGCACCAGGCCCTGATCCCCATCCACACCACGCTGATCGAGCAGCAGGGCTTCACGGTCCTGCTGCCCATCCTGGCGATGGCGGGTGCGGGCCAGGTGGGCTGCGCGATCGCGGTCTACAAGCGCCTCAAGCACAACACCTCGATCCGTACGACGATCAAGTCCGCGCTCCCCGCGGGCTTCCTGGGCGTGGGCGAACCCCTCATCTACGGCGTCTCGCTCCCCCTGGGCCGCCCCTTCATCACGGCGTGCGTGGGCGGCGCCGCGGGCGGCGCGTTCATCGGGTTCTTCTCGATGATCGGCGAGAAGGTCGGCTCCACGGCGATCGGCCCCTCGGGCTGGGCCCTGTTCCCCCTCCTGGACGGCAACAAGGGCCTGGGCCTCACGATCGCGATCTACGGCGGCGGCCTGCTCGTCGGCTACGTGGTGGGCTTCTTCGCGACGTACTTCTTCGGCTTCAGCAAGCAGATGCTGGTGGAACTGAACACGGAGAAGACCCCCCACGACCAGGTGGTCGCGGGTTCCCCCGCCGCGGCGACGTCCGCGGACCCGGCCAAGTCACCGGCGGCGGTCTAGCCGGGGAAGCCGGCCGTATCGACGGTCGCCGCGAACGGCTCCGGCAGCTTGAGGCTCTCCCCGAACGGCACCCGCTCGGCGTGCTTGTACGCCCCGTTCTGCGGGCCTGTGAACAACGTGGCTGTCGGGCCGTGCTCGTCGAAGCGGTCCACGAGCAGGTAGACCGGGACCGGGGCGTGCGCGTAGGCCCACAGCTTCTTGGTGCGGTCGTCCTTGGCGTTGCTCTGCGAGGTGATCTCGACGACGAGCAGGGTCTCCGACGCGTCCAGAGGGTCGTTGGTGTCGGGGTCGGCGGCGTCGACGACCTCTCTGGGGGCCAGCACCAGGTCGGGCACGTACAGCTTGTCCAAGGGGGCGATGTGGATGCCGAGGGTCTGGTAGACCTCCAGCTTCTCGGAGATCACCCCGTAGAGCAGCCTGTGCAGCATGGCTGCGATTCCGTTGTGGTGCCTGTGCGGCGGCGGTACCAAGACAATCTGCCCTTCATCGATCTCGGCGTGCCAGCCTTCCGGCACATCCAGCTCACGCCATGCCTGAAGCAGGAGGTCCCACGAACGGCGGTCAGGAGCCGTGTCGTGCTCGACCAGTGCTGCGGTCATCGCGGGTCCCTTCTCTTGGCCTACGGCGCGTGAGCGTAGATCGACGAGCCTGCGGTCGGTGACCGCTTTGACCAGCGTCCCACGAACGAGCTACCGAAGCCGTGAACCGGTGGTTGTCCGTGAACGCCCCCGGAATTGTCCTTGATCCGTAACGGACTCAACCCCGGTGCATCCCCCGGCCGCCGATCCTCGTCATGCCAGTTGGCCGCGCGTGATCGGGGAGCGGTCAGGGACTGGACGCAAAGGGGCGGACGATGGCACGGCACAGTGGCGGGCGGGGCTGGTACGGCAAGCTGATCGGGGCCGCACTCGGGGTGACGCTGCTCGCCACCGGCGCCGGGGTGTGGAGCGCACAGGCCGGCACCCAGGACGACTCCCCGGCGGCGAAGAAGCCCAGCGCCGTCAAGCCGGTCTCGAAGACCATCGCGCACGCCTCCGAGAAGGGGAAGCGCGGCATCAACATCACCATCGACGACGGCCCCGACCCCAAGTGGACCCCCCAAATGCTCGACCTGCTCAAGCAGTACGACGTGAAGGCCACGTTCTGCATGGTCGGCACACAGGCGCAGGCCCACCCCGACGTCGTGAAGAAGGTCGTCGCCGACGGGCACCGCCTCTGCGACCACTCCATCTCGCACAACACCGGCATGGACAAGGAATCCAACGCCTACCAGGCCAAGCAGATCCTCGACGCCGAGCGCATGATCACCAAGGCGTCCGGCGGCGTGCGCCCCATGTACTACCGCGCGCCCGGCGGCGCCTTCACCCCGTACAGCCGCAAGCTCGCCGCCGACCGCGGCATGCGGCCCCTCGGCTGGAACGTCGACACCAAGGACTTCGAGCTGCCGGGCACGGACGCCATCATCGCCACCGTCGAGCGGGAACTGCCCAACGGGCCGACCCTCCTCTTCCATGACGCGGGCGGCGACCGCACCCAGACCGTCGAAGCCCTCCGCACGCTCCTGCCCCGCCTCAAGGAGCAGGGCTACACCTACGGCTTCCCGGTGCGCTGACCCTCACGGCAGCCGCCGCTCCCGGTTCAGCTGCCGCACCTTCTCCCGCAGCACCTCGTCCGGCGCCGCCTGCCCGACCGACTCGGGCGGGCAGTCCCACTCCCGGCCCCCGCGCAGGGGCCTGAGCTGTACGAGCCCGCCCTCGCACCCCATGACCTGCCCCACGCTGCCGTCCCGGAAGTCCACCGCGTACGTCCCCGCTTCCGGGACCGTCGGGTCGCCGTTCACCGCGCTCCCTCAAGCACCGTGGCGAGCCGCAGCGCCGTGTCGAGGTTGCAGCGCCCCAGCTCCACCAGCGGCAGCGCGCCGTCCGCCGACGCCGTCAGCGGGTCCATCCGCAGCGACGGCAGCGTGATCCCGGCCCGCTCCAGGGCCGCCTTCAACTGCCGTACGGCATCCTCCACCGCTCGCACCCGCTCCTCCGCCGTCAGCGCCATGACCTCCGCCTTTCACACACAGTGTTGCTGTTTCCTCACCCAGCGTGTCCACTCCCGGCTAGCCTGAACAGTGACGGCGACCCAACAACCCCTCGCGTACGACCGGGAGTTGCCATGCCAGGACCGAAAGACCTCGACCCCTCATCGTCACCCCGCGCCCTCCTCGGCGCGGAGCTGCGCCACGCCCGCGAACGGGCGGGAATGAGCCAGGAGGAGCTGGGCGCGCCCCTGTTCGTCAGCGGCTCGTTCATCGGCCAGCTCGAATCGGGTACGCGGCGGATGCACTTGGAGTACGCCCGGCAGATAGACGAACTCCTGGGCACGGACGGCTTCTTCGAGCGCAACTGTGCGGCCGTCGCGAAGTCCAAGTTCCCCGAACAGTTCGCGGAGGCAGCAGAGGCCGAAGCGATCGCTACCGCGATCAGGGAGTACGCGACGCTCCCGATTCCGGGACTGTTGCAGACGCAGGCGTACGCGGAGAGGGTTTTCCGGGCCTACCACCCGACGGCGCCGGACAAGAAGATCCACGATCTCGTTGCGGCCCGGCTCGAACGCGCGCGCCTCCTGGACGACCCAACAACCCCGCTGTTGTGGGTGGTACTGGACGAAGCCGTCCTCAGGCGGCAGGCGGGAAGCAGGGCGACCATGGCGGAGGCCCTGCGTCACGTGGCGGAGCTCGCGGACAAGAACCGGATCATCATGCAGGTTCTGCCGTTCGAGGCCGGATTACACGCGTCCATGACCGGACCCCTGAAGCTCATGGAGTTCGAGGACGCACCCCCGCTGTCCTTCGTCGAGGGACCGAACATGGGCAAGCTGCTGGACGACCCCGCCACCGTCGCCCGCCACACACTGTCGTTCAACCTCCTCCAGGCCACGGCCCTTTCGCCCGCGCGATCGCTGGCCCTCCTCGAAGCAGTGGCGCAGGATTACGAACATGGAGAACAACACCCTTGAACGCGACCTGAGTACGACCGCCTGGCGCAAGTCCACATACAGCGGCGGCGAGGGTGGCAACTGCCTCGAAGTAGCCCTTGCGTACGGGCAGTCGGAGATCGTTCCCGTGCGCGATTCCAAGGACCCCGACGGCCCCAACCTGGTGTTTCAGGCCACCGCCTGGTCCGCGTTCGTCGCCGGGCTGCGTGCTGGGCGGATTATTCAGTAGTCGGGAGGGGGATTTCCGAAATACAGCAAAGTACGCGGAACTACAGTCACTAGTCATATGCCGTCGGTAACGTAAAGCCCCCTGGCTTCGAGTGGGTGGGGGGTGGTGGGGGCCCGCGCCAGTGGGTTCCACGGTGATGGTCTCCGTGCCGGAGCAGAAGAGGTCTCGTGGTGTAAGAGCTGCCGCGCAGCGCCGTGACCCCTACCCGGTGGTCACGGTGGACGCGGACGGCATCGTGCTGTCACACAACGAACAGGCCGGTCTTCTGCTGCCGCGGATCGACGTCGGTGTCGCGTTGGGCGACATCGCGCCCGCATGGCTGACCGAGGCCCATCTGCGGCCGGTCGGCGGTGGGGGTGATGAGCCCCCGGCGTGGGCAAGCGGCCGGATCGGCGGGCGCCCCGTGAAGGCGCTCGCCGGGCCGGGCGCGGACGGCGCGGTGTCCTGGTGGCTGGTCGGCGACAGCGTTCCGGCGGGCGCCGCGCAGGAGTTGGTGCGGGAGCGGGCGAGATCGGGCCTGCTCCAGGAGCTGTCGTCCGAGCTGCTCGCCTCGCTGAACCTGGAGCGCTGCATGGCGGTGACGGCGCAGCGGGCGGCGCGGCATCTGGCGGACGCGGCGGTCGTCGTGGGGACGGGCGACGGGCACGGATACCCCGTGACGCGCTGTGCCGCCCGCGGGCCGGTGGTGCAGGAGCGCATCGCCCTGGATCCCGAGCAATTGCCGGGCCTGGCGGAGGCGTTGCTGGGGCTGCCCGCGGTGGCTTCCTGCTGGATCGATCCCCACCAGATGCCGTCCTGGGCGATGCCCGGCGGCTTCGTGGCCGACGCTTCCGACATCGGTTCGGTGGTCGTGGTGCCGCTGCCGGGGCACGGTGTGCCCGCAGGATGCCTCATTCTGCTGCGCCGCCGTCAGGAGGCGGCGTTCACCGCCGACGAGGAGTCCTTCGCACAGCTCTTCGCCGCACGCGCCGGCGCCGCCCTGTCGATAGCGCGCGGTTACGCCCGTCAGGCGGAGGTCACCGAGGTGATGATGCGGGACTTGCTGCCGCCCGCCATCGACCGGGTGCACGGCATCAGCTTCGCCGGGCGCTACCGGGCCTCGGTGGGGGGTGAACGCATCGGCGGCGACTTCTACGACCTGTATCCCGGCGAGGCGCCGGAGGAAGAGACCGTCGCGGTCCTCGGTGACGTGTGCGGCAAGGGACTTGAGGCGGCCGTCACGGCGGGCGGGGTCCGGCACATGCTCAGGGCGCTGGTGCCGTTCGCCGCCGACCACGCCCGCCTGCTCACCCTCCTCAACAAGGCTCTGCTCTCCTCGCAGCAGACACCCTTCGTGACATTGGTCCTGGTTACCGCGGTGCGCCAGGGCTCGCGGGTGCGGCTGCGCGTGTCCAGCGCGGGCCACCCCGCCCCGCTCGTCGTGCGCGCCGACGGCCGCGTCGAAGAGGTCCCGACCATGGGCACGCTGATCGGCGCCTTCGCCGACCTGGAGTTCAGGACCGCGGAGGTCACTCTGCGGCCGGGCGAGGTCTGCCTGCTGTATTCCGACGGGATCACCGAAGCGTACGGCGGGCCGCTGGGTGACGTGATGTTCGGCGAGGACAGGCTGCGCGCCGTCCTCGCCGGGTGCGCCGGGAGGCCCGCCGAGGTGATCACCGAGCGCGTGCAGATGGTCGTGGCCCAGTGGGTCGGCGAAGGCAGGCACGACGACATGGCCGTACTGGCGATCGGCGCGCCCCGCGGCAAACGTTCGACGATCGAGAAAGTGCAACTCCGGAAAAGGTGAAACCCCGTGAACGGTGACCGACAGAGCGACTCCCTCACCGAGTCGCGTGCACAACTGTGGCAAGCGCTCGACGAGTGCGACGAGATCCGCGCCATCGCCGTCGTGCGCCGTGCGCTCGGCGTGGCAGAGCTCAAGCAGCCGCACGACATGGACATTTCAGCCGCCGAGGAGGTCCGCGCCGCGGGCGAGCGCGTCCTGCTCGAACTGATCGCACCGGCACAGGAGCGGGTGGGTTCGGCCTGGGCGGCCAACGAGATCACGGTGGCGCAGGAACACGCGGCCACGGCGATCAGCGAGCGGTGCGTGGCGGCCGTCGCCGACGCCACCGCTCCCGCCCTCTTCGGACCGTTCACCGGAAGGGTCCTGGTCTCGTGCGTCGACGGCGAGTGGCATGCGCTGCCCGCACTCCTGCTCAGCGCGGTGCTGCGGCTGCGCGGCTGGCGTGTCGACTATCTCGGGGCGCAGGTCCCCACCGAGTATCTGGTCGCGCACGCGCAGCGCACCCGTGCGCAGGCGGTACTGCTCTCCTCGTCCATCCCGACGCTGCTGCCCGGCGCCCACAACGCGATCACCTCATGCCAGAGCGTCGGCGTTCCCGTACTCGCCGGAGGGGCCGCGTTCGGTCCGGAGGGCCGCTATGCGCGGTCGATGCGGGCCGAGTGGGCCAAGGACGCGCGCGGCGCGGCCACCCTGCTCGACATGAGCCTGCCGCAGCCCGGCGAGCACGCGGCCCGGCTGCCCGATCTGGACCTGCCGCACCTGGGCGACCAGGAGTACACGATGATCCGCCGCTCCAAGAAGCAGCTGGTCAAGCAGACGCTCGCCGACGTCGAAGAGGGCTTCCCCGAGATGCGCGGCTACAGCGAGTACCAAATGGAACGCACCGTCGAGGACATCGACTTCATCGTCGGCTACCTCGCCACGGCCGTCTACGTCGACGACGAGGGCCTGTTCACCAGGTTCATCACGTGGACCGCGGACATCCTGGCGGCCCGCGGCGTCCCGCCGCTGTGCCTGCTCCCCGCGCTGGACTCGCTGCTCGTCCAGCTCAAGGACTTCCCCCGCGCGGTCGGCATCCTCCATGCCGCCCGCGCCCTCCTCACTCCTCCACCGTCCGCACCGCCCGCGTGATCACGTCGCCTTCGCGACATCCTTCCGCGGCTCCGGCGAGCGGAAGCTGACCGAGTCGAACACCGCCCCGGCACACCCGTAACCGGCGCCTGCCCCCTTCCCCAGGCCCGGCGGTTCCCGCCCCCGTACCGCACAGGCGAAAGCGGCCAACGTCCCCCTGTCCGAAAGGCCCACGCTCCTGCGGTGAATCACGGTGACCGTCTTTCGACGGCCACCGCGCGTACCGAGGATGGCACCTGCCCACCCGCCGTCATCGAAGCCGCACCACCGGAGGGGATCCTTCATGCCCGAGTTCAACGACACCGACCAGCCCGACGAGGAGCAGATCGCCGAGGCCTTCGGGATCGCCGCCCGCGTCACTCTGGCGCCCGGACCCCGGGAGGTCACCGAGGCCGCTCCCGCCCCCGACCAGGAGTGGGCGTTACCCGACGGCAAGGCGTGGGTGTACCTCGCGGACGCCGGGCGGGGACTCGCCAAGCCGGTGATCATCGCGGACGGCTTCAACACCGGGCCCAGTGACCTCGACTTCTCGTGGGAGATCCTGGAGCGCGGTCCGTACCCGTTCATCGGCGAACTGCGCAGGCGCGGGTACGACGTCGTGCTGCTCGGCTTCGACGAGCGCAGCGCCTCGATCCTGGACAACGCCAAGGCCGCCAAGTCGGCGATCCAGGAGGCCATCGCGCGGCGCACCGGCAACCACCCGCTGACCGTCGGCGGCTTCAGCATGGGCGGTCTGGTCACCCGGTACGCGCTGGCCAGGATGGAGCACGACGACGTCGAGCACGAGACCGAGCTGTACTTCTCCTTCGACAGCCCGCACCGCGGCGCCTGGATCCCGATCGCGCTCCAGTCGTTCGCGCACTACATCCGGCGCCTCAACGCGGCCTTCTCGAACCAGATGAACAGCCCGGCGGCCCGCCAGCTCCTGTGGCAGCACATCTCCGAGTGGGGCGACACCCCGGAGACCGACAAGGAGCGCGTCGAGTTCCTCGCCGAGCTGGAGCGGGTCGGCGGCTGGCCGCGCAGGCCGAAGAAGATCGGCGTCGCCAACGGCGTGCGTACGGGCGCGGGTAACGGCATCGCCCCCGGCGAGCAGGCGTTCCGCGGCAGGGGCCTGGCCATCACCGGCACCCACCTCTACACGCAGCCCGCGGGCGAGGACCAACTCGTCGCGCAGCTAAGGGTGGTGACCCTGCGCAGGCCGCAGATCCGCACCTCGTACCTGCCGGTGATCGACGGCGCACCGGGCGGCACCCTGGAGGGCTTCGGCATCCTCGCCGACGAGCTGGACAAGATCCCCGCCATCATCGGCCTCGGCGCGGAGGCCGAGATCCGCGAGCACTGCTTCGTGCCCGCCGTCAGCGCGGTCGCCCTGCGCGACATCGACACCCACGAGAAGCTGTACCAACCCTTCCCCGAGAAGTCCGGGGACAGCGAACTCGACGAGTACCGCTGCGCCGGTCAGAACGAGGGCCACACCCTGGTCACCGAGGAACTCTGCACCTGGATCATGGACCGGCTGCCGGGCTGATCCCCTCCCTGGGGCAGGCGGGCAGCGGAGCCCCCGTGACACCGGTCGCCCGGCACAGGACGAGGACGATGTCGTCCGTGAGCGGGCGGCCGGTGTGCGCGATCGCGAGGGCGTACAGGGCGTCGAGCGCGTCGGAGTTCGACGGCTCGGCAAGCGCCTCGGCCGCACGCGGGAGCAGGGGGAACTCGACGCCCTCGCCGTTCCTGGCCTCGCTCAGGCCGTCCGTGTAGAAGAGCAGGCGCTCGCCCGGCTGGAGGTAGACGCGGTGCGCCTGCGGTGCCGTACGCAGTCCCAACGGCGGCGCGGGCTGCGGGGGTTCGAGGAGCCTGACGCACTTGCCGACCCGGAGCGGCGGCGGATGGCCGCAGTTGACCAGGCGGACCTCGCCCGGCGTGAACTCGGCGAACACGGCGGTGACGAAGTCCTCGGACCCCAGGTCGGGGGCGAGCCGGGCATCCACGGCCGTGGCCAGGTCGGCGAGGCCGGGGGTGACATAGGCGAGGTCGCGGAAGGCCCGCAGCGCCGCCGCGGTGATCCGCAGCGCCTCCAGGCCGTGGCCCCGCACGTCACCGACGAGCAGCCGCGTCCCGTACGGGGTGCGGACGACGTCGTACAGGTCCCCGCACACCGAGGCCTCCCGCACCGGACTGTGATGCCGGGTGCACACCTCGATGCCGCCGACCTCGACCGCGAGCGGCCGGAGCAGCGCGCCCTGCGAGGCGCACGCCACCTCCGTGACCCGGGTTAGGGCCTCCTCGCGCTCGGCGTGCCGGGCGGCGTTGCGGACGGCAAGCCACCCGCCCGCCACGAGGACCGCGAACTCCAGGCCGAAGGCGGGCGAGACGACAAAGCGCCGCACGAGACCGTCGCACGTCGCGAGCAGCAGCGTCCAGCCGGTCACCACCGCCGTACGCCGCACGCTCGACCAGATGCTGGTCAGGACCGGACCGATCAGCAGCACGGCGACCCCAGCCGGCCGGCCGCTGACGGACGTGGCGAGGGCGGCGAGGAGGAGACTGCCCCCCAGGGCGAGCGCCAACAGGCTGTTGCGGCTGCGCCATCTCCTCATGTCTGCCTCCCGGCCCCAGATGCCGACGGGCATGGCCCGGCCCCCGCCCCGGTATTCACGCTCCGTGACGACTAAACGGTCACTATGACTTACGCGCGCACCCTCCCAGGGGCGCTTGATCGGAGTGGGCGGCAGATGACCGGGCCTGACGCCGAAATGCGGTGAAGCGAGCGTCTTGGCCGTGGAAATGGGCATCTCGCGACATCCGCGGGCTCATGACCGTGACGGAGAGCAGACTCACGATCGGGTATCGGCGGCCGTCGGGACGAAGGAGCCCGGGCGGCCGGACGGGGAGGCCACCATGAGTGAATCCGGGCAGGGTCCGCAGACGGGCAATCTGCCGACCGAGACGACCAGTTTCGTCGGACGCGAGGCCGAGCTGCGGGCCGTGGCGGCAGCCGTGAGCGACGCCCGCCTGGTGACGCTGACCGGCGTGGGCGGCGTGGGCAAGACCCGCCTGGCCCGGCGCGCGGGAGCCGGACTGCGGGACCGCTTCCCCGACGGGGTGTGGCTGGTCGAACTCGCCCAGCTGCACGAACCGGCCCTGATGCCACTCGCCCTGTACGAAGCCCTGCGACTGGCCGACCAGAGCACCCGGCCCGCGATCGAGGTGGTGGCCGACTGGCTTGCCGACAAGAAGCTGCTGCTGATCCTGGACTGCTGCGAGCACCTGGCCGCCGACTGCGCGGACTTCGTGCGCACCCTCCTCGCCGCGGCCCCCGGCGTACACGTCCTCGCCACCAGCCGCCGCCCGCTGGCCGCCGCGGGCGAGCAGGCGATCGTCGTGCCGCCGCTGCCGGTCGCCGCCCTCGGCCCGGGGCCGTCCGACGCGGCGCTGCTGTTCACGGAACGCGCGGGCGTCCCCGGCGAGTACGGCTCGGCGGTCGCGGAGATCTGCGCCCATCTGGAAGGCATCCCCCTCGCCATCGAACTGGCCGCCGCCCGCCTGCCCGAGATGGACCTCGACACACTCCGACAGCGCCTGCACGACCGTTACGAAGCCCTCGACTCCCCTTCTCCCGGCCGGTGGACCGGCGAGAGCGACCCCCGGCACCAGACCCTGCGCACGGCCATCGGCTGGAGCCACGAACTGTGCACCGCGCAGGAGCGCCTGCTCTGGGCCCGGCTCTCCGTCTTCGCCGACGGCTTCGAGCAGGAGGCGGCCGAACTGGTCTGCGCCGGCGGCCCGCTCGGCAGCGGGCAGATCGGGGGGCTCCTTTCCGCGCTGGTGGACAAGTCGCTCCTGCGGTCGACGCGAACCCGGCGCGGCCCGCGCTACTCGATGCTGGACACGGTCCGCGAGTACGGCGAGGAGTGGCTGCGCAACCTCGGCGAGGAACAACGCCTTCTGGAGCGGCACCGGGACTACTACCGCTGGCTGGCCCGCACCGGCGGCCGGGAGTGGGCCGGTCCCGACCAGGTGGCCTGGTACGAACGCTGCACGGCCGAGCACGCCAACCTGCGCGCCGCCCTTGAGTGCTGCCTGGCCGACCCGGACCCGCGCGACAGCCTTGAGATGGCGGGCAGCCTCTGGTTCTTCTGGTTCTGCTGCGGCTTCCAGCGCGAAGGCCGCCACTACGTGAACCGTGCCCTCGCCAAGTCCCCCGGTCCCGGCCCCGAGCCGGAACGCTTCTGGGCTCTGTGGACCCTGGGCGTGGTGGCCTTCACGCAGGGCGACCTCGAAACCACCGGTCGGCAGGTGAACCTCTGCAACCCGCTGGCGGACCGGCTCGGCGATCCGGCGGCGGTCGACGCCGCCCGCTACCTCGAAGGGACCTGGCTGACGCTGAGCGGCCGGTCGGCGCAAGCACTCGGCCTTGTCGCACGAGCGGCCGGTTCCCCCGGCTGCGGCGGCGGTTCACCCGCCGTCAAACTCCTCCTGCTCGCCACCGTGACCTTCGCCCATCTCCGTCTGGGCGACTTCGACCGAGCCGCCGCGGCCGCCGGCACCCTGCGCGAGGAGTGCGAGCGGCACGGCGAGCAGTGGATGCGCAGTTTCGCCTTCTACCTGCTGGCCGGAGCCGCTCTCGGCAACGGCGACCCGGCGTCGGCGGTGCGGCACGCCCGCGACGGCCTGGCGATCAAATGGCGGCTCCACGACATCCTCGGTGCCGCCCTGAGCATCGACATTCTGACCTCGGCCATGGACGATCCCGAGCAGACCGCGCGGCTGCTCGGAATCGCCGATGTCCTGTGGCGCTCGGTCGGTGGCGCGCAGCTGGGAAATCTGGACCTCGTGGCCGCCCGCCGGGCCTGCGAGCGCCGGGTCCGCGACGCCATCGGCGACCTGGCGTACGACGCCGCCTTCCGCAAGGGTCTGGAGGCCGACATCAACGAGGGCATCGCCTATGCCCTGGCAACGCCCGAGGGCGGCACCCCTTCGTGAGAAGGAGTGCCGCCCTCGGTTCGCGTGAAGCGATGAACCGCTGATCCGGGAGGATCAGAAGTCCATGTCACCGCCCGGCATGCCGCCGCCGGCCGGGGCAGCGCCCGCCTTCTCCGGCTTGTCGGCGATGACGGCCTCGGTGGTGAGGAACAGCGCGGCGATGGACGCGGCGTTCTGCAGGGCAGAGCGCGTGACCTTCGCGGGGTCGAGGATGCCCTCGGCGATCATGTCGACGTACTCACCGGTCGCGGCGTTCAGGCCGTGGCCGACGGTGAGGTTGCGGACCTTCTCGACGACGACGCCGCCCTCAAGGCCGCCGTTGACGGCGATCTGCTTGAGCGGGGCCTCCAGGGCGAGCTTCACGGCGTTGGCGCCGGTCGCCTCGTCACCCTCGAGCTCCAGCTTCTCGAAGACGGCGGCGGCCTGCAGCAGCGCCACGCCACCACCGGCGACGATGCCCTCTTCGACGGCCGCCTTCGCGTTGCGAACGGCGTCCTCGATGCGGTGCTTGCGCTCCTTGAGCTCGACCTCGGTCGCGGCACCGGCCTTGATGACCGCAACACCGCCGGCAAGCTTCGCCAGGCGCTCCTGCAGCTTCTCGCGGTCGTAGTCGCTGTCCGAGTTCTCGATCTCGGCGCGGATCTGGTTGACGCGACCCTGGACCTGGTCGCTCTCACCGGAGCCGTCGACGATCGTGGTCTCGTCCTTGGTGATGACGACCTTGCGGGCGCGGCCGAGCAGGTCGAGACCGGCGTTCTCCAGCTTGAGGCCGACCTCCTCGGAGATGACGGTGCCACCGGTGAGGATGGCGATGTCGCCGAGCATGGCCTTGCGGCGGTCACCGAAGCCGGGCGCCTTGACGGCGACGGACTTGAAGGTGCCACGGATCTTGTTGACGACCAGGGTCGACAGGGCCTCGCCCTCGACGTCCTCGGCGATGATCAGCAGCGGCTTGCCGGACTGCATGACCTTCTCGAGGAGCGGAAGGAGGTCCTTCACGTTCGAGATCTTCGAGTTGACGATCAGGATGTACGGGTCGTCGAGCGACGCCTCCATACGCTCCATGTCGGTGGCGAAGTACGCCGAGATGTAGCCCTTGTCGAAGCGCATGCCCTCGGTGAGCTCAAGCTCAAGACCGAAGGTCTGCGACTCCTCGACGGTGATGACGCCTTCCTTGCCGACCTTGTCCATGGCCTCGGCGATGAGCTCGCCGATCTGGGTGTCGGCGGCGGAGATGGAGGCGGTCGAAGCGATCTGCTCCTTGGTCTCCACGTCCTTGGCCTGCTCGAGCAGGGCGCCCGAGACGGCCTCGACGGCCTTCTCGATGCCACGCTTGAGGGCCATCGGGTTGGCACCGGCGGCTACGTTGCGCAGGCCCTCGCGGACCAGCGCCTGCGCCAGGACGGTCGCGGTCGTCGTGCCGTCACCGGCGACGTCGTCCGTCTTCTTCGCGACCTCCTTGACCAGCTCGGCGCCGATCTTCTCGTACGGGTCCTCGAGCTCGATCTCCTTGGCGATGGAAACACCATCGTTGGTGATCGTGGGGGCACCCCACTTCTTCTCGAGGACGACGTTGCGACCCTTGGGGCCCAGGGTCACCTTGACGGCGTCGGCGAGCTGGTTCATGCCGCGCTCGAGGCCGCGCCGTGCCTCCTCGTCGAACGCGATGATCTTGGCCATGTGAAGTGGTCCTCCCGGACAGGGGTGGCATGCTCCGGATCGCATCGGTGCCCGCGACGGACGGCCTGCAAGCCTTGTGGTTCCTTGCCCCACCCGGCGTGCGGGCCTCACCGACCCGATCCAAGTTCTGTCACTCTCACTCGGAGAGTGCTAAGCCCAATGATTAGCACTCGACCCCTACGAGTGCAAGCGCCTCTGGTGGATCCCGGACGTACGAGGGGGGCGCGTCCAGGGCGCGGTGCGGGGCGCACGGCCGGACGCACGAGGGGCCCGTACCCCTGTCGGGATACGGGCCCCTCGTCACTCGCTAAGTCGCTGGCCGATCGCGCCGAGATCAGACGGCGAGCTTGACCATGTCCGCCTGCGGACCCTTCTGGCCCTGCGAGATCTCGAACTCAACTCGCTGACCTTCTTCAAGGGTGCGGTAGCCGTCCATCTGGATCGCGCTGTAGTGGACGAATACATCCGCACCACCGTCGACCGCGATGAAGCCGTACCCCTTCTCCGCGTTGAACCACTTGACGGTGCCCTGAGCCATGCCTAACTCCCCTATTACTGGCCCTTGCACGGACCCGCACTTCGCGGACCCGGGTCAGACCTCACCCCCCCAATGGGTTGTGGAGGCGTGCGCCGGAACGCGTCGACCGCGGCTGAATGTATCTGTCCAACTGCCCTCTGCAACAGGTCAATCAGACGAGAATTCTGGGCACGCCTGATCGGAAATATGCGGAGGATTTACCGGAGTTCAGGGCAAGTCGGGCCGGACAAATGCCGCGAGAGGGGCAAATGGGCAGTGCACATTGGCTACTTCTGGTCGGCCTCGGGGCGACTTCGTATATGCGCTCGGCACAAACGGGGAAGCTTGCTTCCCAACTGTACCGCGCTCAACCACATGGAATTGCCCCCTCCACTTCTCTCGCGGAGGGGGCAAAGCCGATTACGCAGGGTATTTCTTTAAAGAATCAACCACCGGCGACGGCGGGAATGATCGAGATACCCGCGCCGTCCGGCGTGGCGGTCTCCAGACCCTGCTCGAAGCGGACGTCGTCGTCGTTCACGTAGACGTTCACGAAGCGCCGCAGCTTGCCCTGGTCGTCCAGGACGCGAGCGGCGATACCGGCGTGGTTCTTCTCCAGGTCGGCGATGACCTCGGAGAGGTTCGCCCCCTCGGCGGCGACCTCGGACTGACCGCCGGTGTAGGTGCGGAGAATGGTGGGGATACGAACGTTCACGCTCATGGGGATCACCTCGGTAGTTCGGGGGCGTGGGGCGCCCCGTCAGGGGCGCGGGGAACTGCGCGACCAGCCACGACGGTCCGCAGCCGGAAACAAGGCTCAGGCCCTACGGCGGTTAACCGGCAAGACCCGCGGCGCGAAACGCGTCAAGGTTGGGCTTGATCGTCGCGGTCGCCTGAGAGGTCTCGGCGACAGCGTCAAGCGTCTTGAGCCCGTCACCGGTGTTCAGGACCACCGTGGTGAGCGTGGGGTCGATGAGACCGGCGTCGATCAGCTTCTTGGTGACGCCCACCGTCACACCCCCGGCGGTCTCCGCGAAGATCCCCTCACTCCGAGCGAGCAGCTCGATCGCGTCGACGACCTGCTCGTCGTTCACGTCCTCCACCGCACCGCCCGTACGGCGCGCGATGTCCAGGACGTACGGCCCGTCGGCGGGGTTGCCGATGGCGAGGGACTTGGCGATGGTGTCCGGCTTCTGCGGGCGCACGACGTCGTGCCCGGCCTTGAAGGCGGTGGACACCGGCGAGCAGCCCTCGGCCTGGGCGCCGAAGATCTTGTAGGGCTTGTCCTCGACGAGCCCCAGCTTGATGAGCTCCTTGAGACCCTTGTCGATCTTCGTGAGCTGAGAGCCCGAC
The DNA here is from genome assembly GCF_040644915.1 of Streptomyces sp. NPDC046925. Classification (NCBI taxonomy): domain Bacteria; kingdom Bacillati; phylum Actinomycetota; class Actinomycetes; order Kitasatosporales; family Streptomycetaceae; genus Streptomyces; species Streptomyces sp. NPDC046925. The sequence goes on from NZ_JBEYWZ010000007.1 coordinate 340,757, forward strand.
GCGATCGGGATGACCAGCTGGTCGGGAAGGACCCACCCCAGCTGCTCGCAGATCTCGTACGCGAGGGTCTTGGAGCCCTCTCCGTAGTACGGCCGCAGGTTCACGTTCACGAAGCCCCAGCCCTCGCCCAGCGGGTCGCCGATGAGCTCGGAGCAGAAGCGGTTCACGTCGTCGTAGTTGCCCTCGATGCCGACGAGCTCGCCGCCGTACACCGCGGCCATGACGACCTTGCCCTGCTCCAGGTCGTGCGGGATGAACACGCAGGAGCGGAAGCCGGCGCGGGCCGCGGCGGCGCCGACGGCGCCCGCGAGGTTGCCGGTGGAGGAGCAGGAGAGCGTGGTGAAGCCGAAGGCGCGGGCCGCCTCGATGGCCTGCGCCACGACGCGGTCCTTGAAGGAGTGCGTCGGGTTGCCCGAGTCGTCCTTGACGAACAGCTTGCCCTGCTCGACGCCGAGCTCGCGGGCGAGGTTGTCGGCCTTGACGAGCTTGGTCCAACCAGGGTTGAGGTTGGGCTTCTCGGCGACGTCCGCCGGGACGGGCAGGAGAGGGGCGTAGCGCCAGATGTTGTCCGGGCCGGACTCGATCTGCTTGCGGAGCGCCTCGGGGTCACCGGTCGGCAGGTCGTACGCGACTTCGAGCGGGCCGAAACAGGCCTGGCAGGCGAAGATCGGGCCGAGGGCGTAGAGCTCACCGCACTCGCGGCAGGAGAGGCCGGACGCGGGGCCGAGGTCCACAGAACCCGTGGACGTCGTGGTGGAGGTGGTGGTGTCGTTCGTTGCGACAGTCTGCGCAGCCATGGAGGCGAGGCCCTTTCTCCTCATCTTCCTCGCGACGCATCTCGCCGCGAGACGGAATTGGCACCTTCCCCACCGAGACCTCGCGTGCGCGGTCGGCGGGATGGTTGCCGGGGCTTCAACGGGCCGTATCCCTCTGCCCCTCTGGATGAGCGGTATGGCGCCGGGCTTCAGGGGCCCGGGGCATTTGTCGCGCGATGACCCCGGCATGCGATGGTCATCGGCGTTGTTCAAGACTGTAACCGACGGCCTGGACCCTTGAGATAGTCGTCCGAACCGCGAGATGGATCACATGTAGGTCACACACAGGAGGAGCCACCCGTGCTGGAAGAGGCCGAGCGCTGGCTGACCAGGCGTTCCTGGTCCGTCGCAGACCGCCCGCTCAGCGCGCTCGTCGCCGCCAAACGGGCGTCGGGAGCCTCGGTGAGTGTCGTCCTGCCCGCGCTCGACGAGGAGGAGACGGTCGGCGAGATCGTCGCCGAGATCCGCCGCGAGCTGATCGAGAAGACCCCCCTCGTCGACGAACTCGTGGTCGTGGATTCCGGCTCCCGCGACCGTACGGCCGAGGTCGCCGGGGCGGCGGGCGCGCGGGTCGTGCACCGGGACGAGATCCTGCCGCGCATCCCGGCCGTGCCCGGCAAGGGCGAGGTCCTGTGGCGCTCGCTCCTGGTGACCGGCGGCGACATCGTCGCGTTCGTCGACGCGGACCTGCGGGAGTTCTCGGCGGACTTCGTGACGGGGATCGTGGGCCCGCTCCTGACCGAGCCCGACGTGGACTTCGTGAAGGCGATGTACGACCGCCCGCTGGCCGGGACCGACGACCAGGGCGGCCGGGTCACCGAGCTGATGGCGCGCCCGCTGCTCAACATGCACTGGCCCCAACTCGCCGGATTCGTGCAGCCGCTGGGCGGGGAGTACGCGGCGCGCAGATCCCTCCTGGAGCGGCTGCCGTTCCCCGTCGGATACGGCGTGGAGCTCGGGCTGCTCGTCGACGCGCTGCACACCGTGGGCCTGGACGCGCTCGCGCAGGTCGACGTCGGGGTGCGCAAGCACCGCCACCAGGACGGGCAGGCGCTCGGCCGGATGGCCGCGGCGATCTACCGGACGGCACAGCTGCGCCTGGCGCGCGGCCATCTCGTACGCCCCGAGCTCATACAGTTCGAACGGGGCGAGCAGGGGTTCGAACCGCGGACCCATTCGGTCGACACGGAGGAGCGTCCGCCGATGTCCGGGGTCGCGGAGTACACGGCCCGCCGCGTGGCGTAACCGCTCTTCGCCGGGCATTTTGTCTACATTCCCCACTTATGCGGCAAAGACATGCAAGGGGAAGCGCGCGACGTATCGGTGGCATGACCGTGGCCACGGTCGGCCTCATGGCGGGACTACTGCTCGGCGGAGCGGCCGTGCCCGCGCTCGCGACAGCGGCGACCACGACAGCCGGGACCGCGGCATCCGCGGAGGTGCGTCACGGCGCGACACTGCGAGCGGACGAGCAGCAGACCGTGCGGGGAGAGCTGGCCAAGGCCGGCAGCGACTCGGACACGATGCTGTACGCGGGCCTCGCGATCTCCCTGTGCGTCCTGGGCGCGCTCGCGGTGGCGGCGGCACGGAGCAGACGGAACTAGCCGTACGTTTGAGCCCTTCCCGGAAGGGCTAGGTTGCGCACATGGTCTCCGAGCACGCCGCAGCGCAGGTCCTCGTCGCGTCCAACCGCGGCCCCGTCTCGTACGCCCTGGAGGAGAACGGGGAGCTGACGGCCAAGCGGGGCGGCGGCGGACTCGTCTCCGGGCTCAGCGCGATCGGCGACTCCGAGGCCGCCCTGTGGGTGTGCGCGGCCCTGGGCGACGGCGACCGCGAGGCCGTGCGGCGCGGGGTCGGCGAGCCCGGCGTACGGATGCTCGACATCGATGAGCGGGTGCACGCCGACGCGTACAACGGAATCGCGAACTCGGTCCTCTGGTTCGTCCACCACATGCTGTACCAGACGCCGCTCGAACCGGCCTTCGGCCCGGAGTTCCGTGCGCAGTGGGCGTCGTACGAGACCTACAACCGGGCCTTCGCGGAGGCGCTCGCCGAGAGCGCGGCCGGGGGCGCTGCGGTCCTCGTCCAGGACTACCACCTGGCCCTGGTGCCGGGGATGCTGCGCGAACTCCGCCCCGACCTGCGCATCGGCCACTTCTCGCACACCCCGTGGGCGCCGGTCGACTACTTCCGGATGCTGCCGGACGACGTCTCCGAACAGCTGCTGCGCGGCATCCTGGGCGCCGACCGGGCCGCGTTCCTGACGGGGCGGTGGGCGGACGCGTTCAGCGACTGCTGCGTCGCGATCCTGGGCGGTACGTCGGGGACGCGGATCGGGGTGCACGGGCTCGGGGCCGACGCGGATTTCCTGCGGGAGCGGTCGCGGCGGGATGACGTGGAGGAGCGGCTCGTCGCGCTGCGGGAGCAGATCGGGGGCGACCGGAAGGTAGTGGTCCGCGTCGACAGGACCGAGCTCTCCAAGAACATCGTGCGGGGGTTGCAGGCGTACCGCGAGCTGCTCGCCACGCGGCCCGAGTGGCGGGAGCGGGTCGTGCATGTCGCGTTCGCGTATCCGTCGCGGCAGGATCTCGCGGTGTACCGCGACTACACGGCCTCCGTGCAGAGGCTCGCGGACGAGATCAACTCCGAGTACGGGGTGGAGGGTTGGACGCCGGTCGTCCTGCACGTCAAGGACGACTTCGCCCGCTCGCTCGCGGCGTACCGTCTCGCCGACGTGGCCCTGGTGAACCCCATCCGGGACGGGATGAACCTGGTCGCCAAGGAGGTTCCTGTCGTCTCCGACGAGGGGTGCGCGCTGGTCCTGTCCCGGGAGGCGGGGGCGTACGAGGAGCTGGGCGAGGATGCGGTGGTGGTGAATCCGTACGACGTGACGGCCACTGCGGAGGCGTTGCATTCGGCGCTGACTATGCCTCTCGCGGAACGCGCGGAACGCACGAAGCGGCTCGCTGCGGCGGCAACTTCCCTCCCCCCGTCCCAGTGGTTCCTGGACCAGCTGAGGGCGCTGGGGAACTGACTTTTTTCATCCCCAACCCCGCCCCTTCCCGGCTGTATCCATTGGCGGCTGCGCCGCGCAGGGGGCTCCGCCCCCAGACCCCCGGCCCATTCAGCCCGTCCGGCGTTTGAGGACGAACTCGGCGAAGCCGGTGATGACGGTACGCACAAGGCCCTCGCGCCGAGCGAGTTTTTGGGAAGGGGCGGGGTTGGGGACTAAGCCTTTCTGGTCAGGGAAGCCGGGCTGCAAGCGAGGTGAGTAGGGTCACGACCCCCTCGGGGCCGTCCACCACCAGGTCCGCCCTCTCGGCGAGCTCTGCGACCTCAGAGCTGCCACTGCACACCAACAGCCCCCGCACCTGATCAGAACGCAGCTTCTCCACCGCCGCGAAAGCGGGGAGGTCGCCCAGGTCGTCCCCGGCGTACACGACGGTCTCCGCCCCCACTTCACGGACGTACTCCGCGAGGGCAACCCCCTTGTCCATACCGGGCGGCCGCAACTCAAGGACAAGCCGCCCCGGTTCGACGATCAGCCCGTGCCGGGAAGCCAACTCACCGAGAGGCTCACGAAGCGCCTCGAACGCGGCCTGCGGATCCCGCGCCCGGCGGGTATGGACGGCGACCGCCCGCCCCTTCTCCTCTATCCACGTACCGCGCCACGCCCCGATCCCGTCCAGAAACCCGGGCAACTCGGCCCGCACGGCAGCCACCCCGGGGTGCGGATCAGCCGCATGAACCGCAGAGGAAACCGCGTCCCAGCGCTCGGCACCGTAATGCCCGAGCACGACGAGGTGTTCGAGGCCGGGAACCCCCGCAAGGCCGCCGTACCGCACCGCGACACCCGCGGGCCGCCCGGTGACCACCGCGACGGAGCGCACCTTCGGCGCGAGCGCGGCGAGGGCGGGAACGGCGCCGGGATGGGCGCGGGCCTGCTCGGGATCGGGCACGATCGGCGCGAGCGTGCCGTCGAAGTCGAGCGCGATCACGGCCTGCCCGGGCCGCGCGAGAAGCGCGGCAAGACCCTCGCGCCCGGCGGAGGTCACGGGCTCGGGCAGCTCGGGAGAGTACTCAGGGTCACCCATGGGCCCGACCCTACGCTCAACGCTCCCCGCGCCGGGACTCCCTGACCCGCCGGAGCCGGTTGACGGTCACCGGATCGTGCGCGAGGGCGCGGGGATCGTCGAGCAGGGCGTTCAGGAGCTGGTAGTAGCGGACCGGCACCAGACCGAGCTGCTCACGGACGGCGCGCTCCTTGGCTCCGGGACCGGCCGCCCAGTCCCGCCGCTCCAGGGCGAGGATCGCGCGATCACGCTCGGAGAGGCCGGTGTCCGGGAAAGCGTCGTCCGTGCCATGGCTCATGCCCGACACGCTATTCCGAGTTCTCCTCGGTCGCCGCCTTGGTCTGGATCTGGCTGAGGATCGACTGCGGATTGCCGTCCGGGCCGACGGCCTTGCCGATGTACTTCTTGACCTCGACGGAGACCCGCGCCCAGGACGTCTTGCCCACGGGGTACAGCTGCGAGGTGGGCAGTTCGTCGAGGAACTCGGCGAGCGCCTTGTCGTTCTTGTTGCCCGTCATCTCCTGTGCGGCGGAGGTCGTCACGGGCAGCAGGTCGTACTCGCGGGAGAAGTCCAGGACGTTCTTCGTGCTGTAGGCGAAGTCGAGGAACTTGCCGATCTCCTCGCGGTTGCCGCGCTGCTTGAAGGCCATCATCCAGTCGGCGACGCCCATCGTGGCCTGCGCGTGGCCGTTCACGCCGGGCATCGGCACCATGCCGTACTTCACGCCCTTCTTCGCGGCCATCTGCATCAGCGTGGGGTGGCCGTTGAGCATGCCCACGTCGCCGCGGGTGAAGGCGGCGAAGGCCTCGGCGCGGTCGAGCTCGGCGGGGGGCGTGGCGCCCGTGAGGCCCTTGCCGACCAGGTCGTCCTTCAGCCAGGTGAAGGTCTTCACGTTCTGCGCGGAGTCGATGTCGTACGTGCCGACGTTGTCGGTGTAGCCGCCGCCACCGCTGAGCAGCCACTGCATCGTCTCGGCCTGCGCCTCTTCCGAGCCGAGCGGCAGGGCGTAGGGGATCTTCACGCCGCGTTCCTTGAGGACCTTGGCGTCGGCGGCCAGGTCGGTCCAGCTCTGCGGCGGGGTGAGGTTCGCGTCCTTGAAGATCTTCTGGTTGTAGAAGAGCAGGCGCGTGGAGGAGGCGAACGGCATGCCGTACTGGACGCGCTTGACCTCGCCCGCCTCGGCGAGGGGGGCCATGAAGTCGGCCTGGGTGGCGATGGAGACCAGGTCTTCGGTGCGGTACAGCTTGTCCTGCGCGGCGTAGTCGGCGTACGCGCCGATCTGGGCCATGTCGGGGGCGTCGCCCGCCTTGACCATTTCCTTGACCTTGCGGTCCACGTCGGTCCACGAATAGACGTCGACGTCGACCTTGATGCCGGGGTTCTTGGCCTCAAACTTCTCGGCGAGCTCGTCCCAGTACTTCTGGGAGCTGTTGTCCTTGGAGTCGCCGTAGTCGGCGGCCACCAGCTTGAGGGTGACGTCGCCGGAGTCGGCGGGACCGCCGCAGCCGGCGAGCGTCGCCGCCATGCCCAGTGCGGCTATCGCCGCGGTCAGTCCTGTCGCGCGCCGCTGCACAGCTGTTCCCACCCTCGATGATCTACGTGAACTGCGATTTTCTCCCGTGTACGCACACGAGGTCTACACCACCTCAGTATCGCTTGCGCAACGGCGTGCTCCTGCCAGGGCCCCCACCGCCGGATGACCGACCCCCGAAAGGAACTTTTGGGCGGGGCAAACCCCAAAGTGGACTAGACCTCTCGCAAGTGACGCGCGAGACTGTCCCCCGTGAGACATGTCATCGCCCTCGATGTGGGCGGCACCGGAATGAAGGCCGCCCTGGTCGGGGCGGACGGCGCGCTCCTGTACGAGGCGCGGCGGGCCACCGGCCGGGAGCGCGGACCCGACGCCGTGGTCGAGTCCATCCTCGACTTCGCCGCCGACCTCCGCGCCCACGGGATCAAGGAATTCGGGGAGCCCGCCGCCGCGGCCGGTGTCGCGGTCCCCGGAATCGTCGACACCGAGCACGGCACGGCGGTCTACGCCGCGAACCTCGGCTGGCGCGACGTCCCCATGCGCGAACTGCTCAGCCGCAGGCTGGAAGGCATCCCCGTGGCCCTGGGCCACGACGTGCGCACCGGCGGCCTCGCCGAGGGCCGCATCGGCGCCGGCAAGGGCGCCGACCGGTTCCTCTTCGTACCCCTGGGAACAGGCATCGCCGGGGCCATCGGCATCGGCGGCGGCATCGAACCCGGCGCCCACGGCTCGGCGGGCGAGATCGGCCACATCATCGTGCGCCCCGGCGGCCCGCCCTGCGGCTGCGGCCAGCGCGGCTGCCTGGAGCGTCTCGCCTCGGCATCCGCGGTGAGCGAGGCCTGGGCCGCGGCAAGCGGCGACCCGGACGCGGACGCCGCGGACTGCGCGAAGGCCGTGGAGTCCGGCGACCCCCGCGCGCAGGAGGTCTGGCAGAACGCCGTCGACGCGCTCGCGGACGGCCTCATCACCGCCCTCACTCTCCTGGACCCGCACACCCTGATCATCGGTGGCGGACTCGCCGAGGCCGGGGAAACGTTGTTCACGCCCCTGCGGGCAGCCATGACGGCACGCATCGTCACGTTCCAGACCCAGCCCCTGATCGTCCCGGCCGCCCTCGGGGACACCGCAGGGTGCCTGGGCGCGGGCCTGCTCGCCTGGGACCTCCTCGGAGGAACCGACCCCGACCCCACCCCATCCACGGAGGTAACCGCCTGATGGCCACTAGCAAAATCCTCGCCGGTGCTCAGGTGGTCCTGCCCACCGGGACCGTCCCCGGCGGCCGGGTGATCGTCGACGGCACGCGCGTCGCGGGGAGCGCTCCCGGGCCGGCCGAGACCGAAGTCGTCGATCTCCCCGCCGACCACTGGGTGGTCCCCGGCTTCGTCGACATCCACAACCACGGCGGCGGCGGAGCCTCCTTCACCTGCGGCACCGTCGACGACGTGCTCAAGGGCATTCACACGCACCGCCTGCACGGCACCACGACCGTCGTCGCCTCGACCGTCACCGGCGAGATGGACTTCCTCGCCCAGCGCGCGGGCGTCCTGAGCGAACTGGCCGAGCAGGGCGACCTCGCGGGCATCCACTTCGAGGGCCCGTTCATCTCGCCGTGCCGCAAGGGCGCGCACAGCGAGGCGCTGCTGCGCGACCCGGACCCCGCCGACGTACGCAAGCTGATGGACGCGGCCCGCGGCCAGGCGAAGATGTTCACGCTCGCCACCGAACTGCCGGGCGGCATCGACTCCGTACGCCTCCTGGCCGAGCACGGCGTGATCGCGGCCATCGGCCACACAGACGCGTCGTACGAGCAGACGGTGGAGGCCATCGACGCGGGCGCCACCGTCGCCACGCACCTCTACAACGCGATGCCGGGCCTCGGGCACCGCGAGCCGGGCCCGATCGCCGCGCTCCTGGAGGACGAGCGGATCACGGTCGAGCTGATCAACGACGGCACGCATCTGCACCCCGCCTCGTTCGAACTCGCCTTCCACCACGCGGGCGCGGCCCGCACCGCGCTCATCACGGACGCGATGGACGCGGCGGGCTTCGGCGACGGCCGGTACATGCTCGGCCCGCTGGAGGTCGAGGTGAAGGACAGCGTCGCGCGCCTCGTCGAGGGCGGCTCGATCGCGGGCTCCACGCTCACCCTGGACCGCGCCTTCAAGCGCTCGGTGACCGTCGACGGGCTCTCGGTCGACGACGTCGTGCGGGCCATCTCGGCCAACCCCGCCAGGCTCCTCGGAATGTACGACAAGGTCGGCTCCCTCGAACCCGGCAAGGACGCCGACCTGGTGGTCCTCGACGCGGAGTTCGCCCTCAAGGGCGTCATGCGCAAGGGCGAGTGGGTAGTTACGCCCAATTAGGTCCAACTAGGGTGATTTCACTACTCGCTGAAAAGGCGTCGAAGAGAAGGCGGTTGGCCCGCACCCCTGGGCCAACCGCCTTCTTTTTGGCATGATCAGCCGCGAAAGAGGACAGCAGGAAGCGCGTTCTCCAGTGATCCCGGGGGTGGGCGGCAAGTGATTCTGACGGTCACGCTGAACGCCGCCCTGGACATCACCTACCGCGTCCCCGCCCTCACCCCGCACGCCTCGCACCGCGTCACCGAGGTCATCGAACGCCCCGGCGGCAAGGGCCTGAACGTCGCCCGCGTCCTCGCGGCACTAGACCACGACGTGACGGTGACCGGCTTCGCCGGCGGCGACACGGGCCGCTCCCTGCACGACCGCCTCTCGCGCGAACCCCGCGTCACGGACGCCCTCGTGCCCGTCGAGGGCGCGACGCGCCGCACGCTCGCCGTCGTCGACGCGGCGACCGGCGACACGACGCAGCTGAACGAACCGGGCCCGGCGATCTCCCCCGCGGAGTGGTCCGCGTTCCAGGAGTCGTACGAGGAGCTGCTGCGCCGGGGTGCCGCCGCGGTCGCGCTCTGCGGGAGCCTGCCGCCGGGCGTGCCGGTCGGCGCGTACGCGGTCCTCGTACGGGCCGCGCGGGCCGCCAAGGTCCCCGTCCTCCTGGACACCAGCGGAGAGGCGCTGCGCCGCGGCCTGGGCGCCCGCCCCGACATCATCAAGCCGAACGCCGACGAACTGGCCGAGCTGACCGGCTCCCACGAGCCCGCCCAGGCGACCCGCGACGCCCGCCGCAGGGGCGCGCACGCGGTGGTGGCCTCGCTCGGCGCCAAGGGCCTGCGCGCCGTCACGCCGGAAGGCACCTGGCAGGCGACGCCGCCCGCCCGCGTGCACGGCAACCCCACGGGCGCCGGTGACTCGGCGGTCGCGGGCCTGCTCTCCGCCCTGGTGGAAGAGCTTCCGTGGCCGGACCGCCTCGCCCGGGCCGTGGCCCTCTCCGCGGCGACCGTCGAGGCCCCCGTGGCGGGCGAGTTCGTGCCCTCGACCTACGAAGACCTGCTCGCGCGGGTCGCGGTGACCGGCGAGGCCACCGCGGCGTAATGACGTGCCGCGGCGCAATGACGCGCCGCCCCGCGCGAGCGACGCACAACGGGCCGCTCCGGCCCGGGAATTGGGGACATTCGTGCCACTCGTATCCACCGGTGACCTGGTATCCGACGCACGCGCGGCGGGGCGCGGGGTCGCCGCGTTCAACGTGATCACGCTGGAGCACGCGGAGGCGATCGCGGCGGGCGCCGAGCAGGCGGGCACCCCGGCGATCCTCCAGATCTCGGAGAACGCCGTGAAGTTCCACGGCGGAAGGCTGTCCGCGATCGCCGCGGCGACGGCGGCGGTGGCGAAGGCGTCGTCGGCCCCGCTCTCCCTGCACCTGGACCACGTCATGGACGTGGAGTTGCTGCGCGCCGCGCACCCCGAGGGCTTCAGCTCGGTGATGTTCGACGCGTCGAAGATGTCGTACGAGGAGAACGTCAAGGCGACCGCGGAGGCGGTGCGCTGGGGTCATGAGCGCGGCATCTGGATCGAGGCGGAGCTCGGGAAGGTCGGCGGCAAGGAGGGCGAGGCCCCGCTGGACGCGCACGCGCCGGGGGTGCGGACCGACCCGGCGGAGGCCGCGGCGTACGTGGCCGGCACGGGCGTCGACGCGCTCGCGGTGGCGGTCGGCTCATCCCACGCGATGACCTCCCGCACGGCGTCCCTCGACCACGAGCTGATCACCGCCCTGGCGAAGGCCGTCCCCGTGCCGCTGGTGCTGCACGGTTCGAGCGGTGTGCCCGACGCGGAGATCCGCGCTGCGGTGGCGGCCGGCATGGTGAAGATCAACGTCGGCACGGCCCTGAACACGGCGTTCACGGGGGCGGTCCGCGAGTACCTGGGCGCCCACGAGACGGGCGTCGACCCCCGGAAATACCTCGCCCCGGCTCGCGAGGCGATGACCGGGACGGTGGCGGGGTTCCTGGGGTTGCTGAAGTAACCCCGCAGGAACCCCTGTCGGGGCGTGGAGGGTCAGCCGTTGCTGCCCTCCACGAGCCACATCTGGTCGATGTTCGCCCCGGTCGTCCCGCACAGGTCGCTCTGCGCGCAGGTGAGCGTGACGGAGTTGGTGCCCTTGGTGAGCTGGACGACCGCCCAGGTATTGGTCCAGCCCTTCTCCCAGTTGCCCTCGTCCGCACCGGCGAAGTTCTTCATGTTCAGCGGGCGGGTCTGCTTCTTGCCGTTCACGAGGATGGTGGCGTTCGAGTCCTTGCCGGGGACGCCGTAGTTCACGCGGAGGCTGTACGCACCGGCCTTGGGGATGCCGTTGACGGTCCACGTCACCTGGGCGCCGACCTTGTCGAACCCCGCGACATAGACACCGCCCTCGGACTCCGCGCCCTCTATGTCGGAGGCCGTGGTCGTGCCGCCCTCCAGCTTCAGGGCCTTCGCGTCCGTCTTCGGGAGGTCGGCCGCCGGGTCCTCGGGCTTCTTCGTCGGCTTCTCGCTGGGCTTGACCGTCTCGCCCTGCGTCGCGCCGCCGCCGGCCGCCGCGTCGTCGCCCTTGTCGTCGTCGCCGCCGAAGATCATCGCGGCGCCGATCCCGATGGCCACCACCGCGACGACCGCTATCGCGGCGATGAGGAGGCCCTTGGTGTTGGGGCCGCCGCCACGGCCGCCGGAGCCGCGGGACGCCGGGGTGTACTGCGGCGACGCGGGGGCGCCGCCGGGCTGCGTCTCCGGAGCGGCGTAGTGCGCGTTCGGCTGGCCGTAGGCCTGCTGCTGCGGCGGCACCTGCTGGCCGTACGCGGGCGCGGCCTGCGTTCCGTAGGCACCCGGCCTGCGGTCGCCGACCGCACGCACCTGGTTGTACGAGGACCGGGGACCCGGGTACCCGTATCCGCCCCCGCCGCTGGGCGGGGTGGCGCCGGCCGCCTGTCCGTCTTCGTACAGATAGCCGAACGGATCGTCGTCGCCCTCTGGCGGGTTCGGCGTGTGTTCGCCGTTATTGCCGGGCGTCATTCCCAGGTCACTCCCTCACATTGCTGACCGGGGGAGCCTACCCGTTCCGAGTGAGCCCACGGGGTGTCGTTGACCTCATCCGGCCCTCCTGTGCTGCTTGGCACGGGACCGTTTCTCCACGTACATCCGCTGGTCAGCGGAGTGCAACACCTCGTCTGCCGACATCCCGCAGTGGGCCCAGCCGATGCCGAAACTGGCGCCGACCCGGACCGCGCGGCCGTCCACCCTGATCGGCGGGATGATCGCGTTGCGCAGCCGCACCGCGAGGTCCTGGGCGTCGGCGCGGCCCAGGCCGTCGGCGAGGACGACGAACTCGTCGCCGCCGAGCCGCGCCACCGTGTCTCCGTCGCGAACGCCGCTGGTCAGCCGCCTGGCGACCTCGATGAGAACCGCGTCACCCGTGTGGTGCCCGAAGCGGTCGTTGATCGACTTGAAGCCGTCGAGGTCGCAGAAGAGCACCGCGAGGCCCTTGGTGCCGTCGTCGGCGTCCCCGGGCCCTTCCGGCGGCGCGACCGTGTGCACGTGGTGGTCGAAGCCGTCCCCGCTCTGCTGGAGGCTGTGCGCGGTGTTGGAGCCGTAGTCGAAGCTGTGCTGCCCCGCGGCGTCGTACACGCCGTCGTAGGCCGCGTCGAGCGAGTCGACCGCGCTGGGCTGGCCCGCGTGCGGCCTGCGGCAGAGACGGGCGCTGAGGCGGGAGCGCAGCTCGGCGGAGTTCGGCAGTCCGGTGAGGGCGTCGTGCGAGGCGCGGTGCGCGAGCTGGAGCTCGCGGCGCTTGCGCTCCTCGACGTCCTCGACGTGGGTGAGCAGGAAGCGCGGCCCGTCGGCGGCGTCCGCGACGACGGAGTTGCGCAGGGACACCCAGACGTACGTGCCGTCGCGGCGCGCGAGGCGCAGCTCGGCCCGGCCGCCCTCGGCGGAGGTCCGCAGGAGCGTGCCGATGTCCTCGGGGTGGACCAGGTCGGAGAACGAATAGCGGCGCATCGCGGACGCGGGGCGGCCCAGCAGGCGGCACAGCGCGTCGTTCGTGCGCAGGATGCGGCCGTGCTGGTCGCCGCCCATCTCGGCGATGGCCATGCCGGAGGGGGCGTACTCGAAGGCCTGGCGGAAGGATTCCTCGCTGGCCCGCAGCGCCTGCTGCTCGCGCTCCAGGCGGACCAGGGCGCGCTGCATGTTGGCGCGCAGGCGGGCGTTGCTGATCGCGATGGCGGCCTGGAAGGCGTACATCTGGAGGGCCTCGCGGCCCCAGGCGCCGGGCCTGCGGCCGTTGCGGGGCCGGTCCACGGAGATCACGCCGAGCAGTTCGCCGCCGGAGGCGCCCGTCGCGTACATGGGGGCGAAGAGGCGGTCGGCGGGGTGCCACTCGTCCTCGAAGCGGGGCTCGGGGCCGTCGGTGTACCACTGCGGGACGTCGTCCTCGTCCAGGACCCAGCCCTCGGTGTACGAGATGAATCTCAGGGCGCCCCAGGCCTCGCCCATGGCGAGCCGCTTCTCCCAGGCCTCACGCGAGCCGACGCGGCCGGTGATGAGGGCCTCGGCGGCGGTGTTGCCCGCGAAGGCGGCGACGACGAGATCGCCGTCGGGGCGCACGAGGTTCACGCACGCCAGTTCATAGCCAAGGCCGTTGACCACGCCGTCGGCGACGGTCTGCAGCGTGTCCGCCAGGCTCCGGGCCGTGTTGAGATCCGCCACCACCTGATGCAGCTGCCGCAGGGTCGCAAGACGGACGTACGGCTCCGACTCGGTCTCCATTGCTCGCTCTCCCCGAGACCTCGACAGCAACTCCAGGATTCGCAGCGCCCTTAGTGTTCTCTCAGTACCTGAGTTCTCTCAGTGTCTGATTGCCACCGTCACTGAATCACAGCGAGCAGCTTGCCCGGTACACAGGGTCAACAAAATATGGGTCCTGTGACTCAAGTCACAGGCGTAAAGCCTTCGTTGGTCCAGTCCACTTGCCGCCGAGCGCCCCCGCGAGGGCGGCCGGCGTCTTCTCGGCCCTCGGACCTAGGCCCGGCCTCGGCCCTCGGCCCGATGTGGCGCCGGGGCGGGCCCGGCTAGCGTCGGGTGTGTGGTTCCCGTACTGAAGACATCCCAGGAGGGCGCTCCCGCGACTCTCCCCGCCTCACCCGCCCCGCGTTCCGCGCCCCCCGACGGGCATCCTGTGGGGGTGAGCAACGAACAGTTCCGCGCCGCCATGTCCCGGCTCGCCGCGGGTGTGGTCCTGGTGACGGCCTGCGAGCCCTCGCTGGACGCGGACGATCCGCACGCGCCGGTCGGCGAGGACGTGGGCATGACCGCGACGGCCTTCCTCTCCGTGTCGCTCGATCCGCCGCTGGTGCTGGTCAGCCTGCGTGAGGGCTCCCGGATGGACGATCTGCTCGCCGAGCAGCCGCTGTGGGGCGTCTCCGTGCTGGCCGAGAGCCAGCGCCACATCGCCGGCCGGTTCGCGATGAAGGGCCGGATCAGCGACCGGCTGCTTTTCGAGGACATTTCGTACGTACGGGGCGACGAGTCCGGGGCGCCCCTGATCGGCGGCGCGCTCGCGACACTGGAGTGCCGGACCGAACAGACGGTTACGGCGGGTGATCACACCCTCGTCATCGGGCGAGTACTTTCGGCTGATCTGCCGAGCGCCGACGGAGGCCCGTTGACGTACTTCAAGGGGAAGTACCGGCAGCTGGGCTGACGCCTGCCCGTGAAATTACCGGTGAGTGGACCTTTTTTGCGCCGAGTTTCCCGTCAACTTTCCCGACCGGCGGACTTTGCTGACGCACCGTTTGCGGCGGGAGCCGCCGCGGACGGCCGCCGGGCCGATCGCCCCGCGTGACCGGGGGCCCGCCCGCCCCGCGTGACCGGAGGCTCAATCAGCCCCGGGTGACCGAGGGCTCAGCCCCAGCCCTCCCCCGACCGGCCGCGCTTGGTCTGGCTGCGCTGCTTCTTCTCGCGCAGGCGCCTCTCGTTGATCCCCCGCGGGATCTTCGTGGCGCGGCGCGGGCGCGGCGGCGGCGCGGTGGCCTCGGCGAGCAGCGAGGCGAGGCGGGTCGCCGCCATTTCGCGGTTGCGCCACTGGGAACGGTGCTCGGAGGCGCGCACGCTGACGACGCCGCCCACGAGGCGGTTCGCGAGCCGCTCCAGGGCGCGCTCCTTCCACACCGGGGGCAGCGCTTCCGTGTTGGCCAGGTCGAACCTCAGCTCCACCTGCGAGTCGCTGGTGTTGACGTGCTGACCGCCCGGCCCGGACGACCTGGAGAAGCGCCACATGAGCTCGGCCTCGGGCAGACAGACGGAGCCGCGGATGACATAGGGACCGGACATGGGTCCTATCGTCCCGCGTCTGTCCGGTCCACGTCACCCTGATTTACGGCGCGCCCCGCTTGCGATACGGGCGCGCCCCGCTTGCTCCGCGGACTCGCGACCCTTGTGGCGCGAGGGGCGCTAGAGATGAGTAAAGAAAGTAAAAGGACCTGGAACCTCTGGGACCCCGGTCGACGTTCTTAGGGGTGACGGTAGCTTCGTCCACAGTACGAAGCCCGTTCGTACGCAACGAGGGAAGGGACTCCCAACAATGGCAGTAAGCCTGTCCAAGGGTGGCAACGTCTCGCTCACCAAGGAGGCTCCGGGCCTGACCGCCGTCACCGTGGGCCTCGGCTGGGACGTCCGCACCACCACCGGCACCGACTTCGACCTGGACGCCTCGGCCATCGCGGTGAACCCGCAGGGCAAGGTCTACTCGGACGGCCACTTCGTCTTCTTCAACAACAAGGCGACGCCGGACCAGACCATCGTGCACACCGGTGACAACGTCACGGGCCAGGGCGAGGGCGACGACGAGCAGATCAACGTCAACCTGGCCGGTCTCCCGGCCGACGTCGACAAGATCGTCTTCCCGGTCTCGATCTACGACGCCGAGAACCGCTCGCAGAACTTCGGCCAGGTCCGCAACGCGTTCATCCGCATCGTGAACCAGGCCGGCGGCGCGGAGATCGCCCGCTATGACCTGAGCGAGGACGCCGCCACCGAGACCGCCATGGTCTTCGGCGAGCTGTACCGCAGCGGCGCGGAGTGGAAGTTCCGCGCGGTCGGCCAGGGGTACGCCTCGGGCCTCGTCGGCATCGCGCAGGACTTCGGCGTCAACGTCTGAGGTTCACCGGCCAGTTCGTAGGCCGGTTCACGAGGGCCCCCGGCGGAGTTTCCGCCGGGGGCCCTCGTGCGTCGCCCGCCGTCGTGACGCACCGAGCGGCATTCCGGGTCGTTGCTTCCGCGCGGCGACGGCATCAGGATCGGCAGCACCACCCACCACTTGAGGGAGTGTGAGGGCCATGGCGACCGTTGTGCTGGTCGGGACGCTCGACACCAAGGGCGCGGAGTACGCCTGGCTGCGCGAGCGGCTCAGGGAGTACGGCAGCGACACCCTGCTCATCGACACCGGCATACTGCCGCCGCCCGCCGGGGCCCCCGCCGCCGACGTGTCCGCCGAGGCCGTGGCCCGCGCGGCCGGGCACGACCTGGCGAAGCTGCGCGCGGCGGGCGAGCGGGGCGCGGCCGTGGCGGCGATGGCGGACGGCGTGACCGAGGTGGTGCTCGACCTGCACCGGCAGGGCAAGCTGCACGCGGTGCTCGCCGCCGGGGGCAGCGGCGGCTCGTCGATCGCCGCGCAGGCGATGCGCGCGCTGCCGATCGGAGTGCCGAAGATCCTGGTCAGCACGATGGCGGGCGGCGACGTATCGCCGTACGTCGGGAGCAGCGACATCACCCTGATGTACAGCGTGGTGGACATCTCCGGCATCAACGCGGTCTCCCGGCAGGTCCTCGGCAACGCGGCGGCGGCAGCCGCGGGCATGGCCAGGCGCCATGAGCGC
Source organism: Streptomyces sp. NPDC046925 (assembly GCF_040644915.1). Taxonomy (NCBI): domain Bacteria; kingdom Bacillati; phylum Actinomycetota; class Actinomycetes; order Kitasatosporales; family Streptomycetaceae; genus Streptomyces; species Streptomyces sp. NPDC046925. The sequence goes on from NZ_JBEYWZ010000007.1 coordinate 357,438, forward strand.
AACCACGACGAACTGGCGGGCCGGGGCCGCAAGGTGGTCGCCGCGACAATGTTCGGCGTGACGACGCCCGCGATCGACGCGGCCCGCGCCCGCCTCGACGCACTGGGCTACGAAGTCCTCGTCTTCCACGCGACGGGCTCGGGCGGCCGTGCCGTGGAGAAGCTGGCGTCCGACGGCCTCCTGGACGGCGTACTGGACCTGACGACCACCGAACTCGCCGACGAACTGGTCGGCGGCGTCCTGTCGGCGGGCCCCGAACGCCTCACCGCCGCAGGCCGCGCGGGCATCCCGCAGGTGGTCGCGCCCGGCGCCCTCGACATGGTCAACTTCGGCCCGGAAGCGACCGTCCCGCCCCGTTTCAGGGACCGCACCCTCCTCGTCCACAACCCCACGGTCACGCTGATGCGCACGACCGCCGACGAGATGGCCGCCCTCGGCGCCACCCTCGGCCACCGCCTCGCCGCCGCGCGCGGCCCCGCCGAGTTCTTCTGGCCGCTGCGCGGGGTCTCGGCGGTGGACGCCGAGGGCGGCCCGTTCCAGGACCGGGCGGCGGACGAGGCCGGGCTGAGCGCCCTGCGGACGACGGTGCGGGGCAGCGGCGTACGGCTGCACGAGGTGGACGCGCACATCAACGACGCGGAGTTCGCGGTGGCGATGGCGGACCGCCTGCACGAGCTGATCGGCGCACGCGCGCCGAAGCCCTGACGCCCTCGGACTCTGGCGCCGAACCCACCCCGGACTCGCTCAAGGAGCACCCATGACGACGCAGATCACCCGCAAGGAAGCACTGGCCCGCCTCAACGCCCAGGTGGCGAAGGGCAATCCCGTCATCGGGGCGGGAGCGGGCACGGGCCTGTCCGCCAAGTGCGCGGAGGAGGGCGGCGTGGACCTCCTGATCATCTACAACTCCGGCCGCTACCGCATGGCGGGCCGCGGCTCCCTGGCAGGACTGCTCCCGTACGGGGACGCGAACGCGATCGTGGTGGACATGGCCAGGGAGGTGCTCCCGGTGGTCAGGGACACCCCGGTCCTCGCCGGGGTGTGCGGCACGGACCCCTTCCGGGACATGGGCCGCTTCCTGGACGAGCTCAAGCGCATGGGCTTCACCGGCGTGCAGAACTTCCCGACGGTCGGCCTGTACGACGGCACGTTCCGCACCAACCTCGAAGAGACCGGCATGGGGTACGGCCTTGAGGTGGACATGGTCCGCGAGGCCCGCGCCCGCGACCTCCTGACGACCCCCTACGTCTTCGACCCCGACCAGGCCGCCGACATGGCGCGGGCCGGAGCGGACGTCCTGGTCCCCCACGTCGGCCTGACGACGAAGGGCGCGATCGGCGCGGGCACGGCCATGACCCTCGACCAGGCGGCCACGGCGGTCCAGGAGATGCACGACGCGGCCAAGCGAGTGAACCCCGACATCCTGGTCCTGTGCCACGGCGGCCCCATCGCCGAACCGGAGGACGCGGCCCACGTCCTGGACCGCACCACGGGCATCGTCGGCTTCTTCGGGGCGTCGTCGATCGAACGCCTCCCCACGGAGCGGGCCATCGTGGACCAGACCCGCGCCTTCAAATCCCTGCGACCGTGATCGCCGGGTCAACTAATCTGCGCCGCATGATCCTCGAACCGCTCACCCCCGCGGAGGACGGCGCGCTGCCGGGCGAGCTGCTCACCGAGCTCACCGCCCTGTACGCGTCGAACCACGTCTTCCACGCCCTCTCGGGGGACTTCCCCGACCCGTACGACGTCCGCCCCGAACAGGTCGCCGCCACCCTCGCGGACGAGCTCGCCGTGCCGGGCGCCGACGTGCTCGTCGCGCGGTCCGAGGGGCGGGCCGTGGGGATCGGCATCACGCTGGACCGGCATCCCGACCCCGCCGACCCGGACCCGTGGATCGGGCTGCTCATGGTGAACGCCGGGGAGCAGCGCCGGGGCTTCGGGCGGCAGTTGGCGGGGCTGATCGAGGAGCGCTTCCGGGAGGACGGACGCACCGGGGTACGGCTGGCCGTCCTCGCGGGGAACGACGCCGGGCTCGCCTTCTGGACGTCGCTCGGGTACGAGGTCATCGACCACCGGCGCGATCTCGCGGCGAACCGCCCGTGCGCCGTACTGCGCAAGCCGCTGCTGTAAGACACCCGGGACCGGGCCGGGATCGGGCGGCCTTACGGACGCTCCGGCTTCCCGTCCCCGTACAGCCACGGGCCCCAGATCGCGTGCACCTTCTTGCGCGCGGCCTCACTGCCCGCGTGCTTCTCCACGTACCGCGTGAAGTCCTCGGTGTCCGCGTTGCGGTGGCGATACGTCTTCGTCCAGCCCCGCACGATGTCGTAGAACGTGTCGTCGCCGACCGCCTGGCGGATCTTGTGGACGACCATGCCGCCCCGCTCGTAGACGGGGCTGTCCGAGATCTTCGCGGCGGACGGCGGCTTCGCGGGCGGGAAGGCCCAGATGGCGTCGTTGTCCTCTTTGTCCTCGTAATAGTCGTCCGCGTAGATCTCGTCGAAGGTCTCCTGCACGCTGTCGCCGTCGTTGTCCTCCTCCCAGAGCCACTCCGCGTACGTCGCGAAGCCCTCGTTGAGCCACATGTCCCGCCAGGACTTGGGCGTCACGGAGTTGCCGAACCACTGGTGGGCGAGCTCGTGGACGACGAGACCGGTGTCGGGGGCGCCGGGGTAGGTGGGGCGGGTCTGGGTCTCCAGGGCGTAGCCCGCGTCCCCTTCGCGGGCGACGATCGCGCCGGTCGACGAGAAGGGGTAGGGGCCGAAGTTCAGCTCCTGCCAGTCGATGATCTCGGGGATGCGCTTGAGGGCCTTCGCGCTCGCCTTGGCCTCGGAGGGCTCCACCGCCGTGAGCACCGGGATGCCGGACTTCGTCGTCGACCTCTTCACCTCGTACGGCCCGATCGCGACCGTCGCCAGATAGCTCGCCATCGGCTCCGCGCTGTGCCAGGCGAAGGTGGTGCGGCCGTTCTTGGTCGACTCGCGGGTCAACTCCCCGTTGGAGATGGCCTTCAGACCCTTGGGGACGGTGATCCGTATGTCGTACGAGGCCTTGTCGGAGGGGTGGTTGTTGGCCGGGAACCACGCCATCGAGCCCGTCGGCTCGCCGAGCGCGAGGGCGCCCTCCTCCGTGCGCAGCCAGCCCTCCTCGGAGTCGTCCGCGTCGGTGATGGTCTCCGGGCTGCCGGAGTAGCGCACGACCGTGCGGAACGTTTCTCCCTTGTCGAGGTCGTCCGGGGGCCGGATCGTCAGCTCCTGCCCGTCGCGGTGGAACTTGGCGTCCTTGCCCTCGACGGTCACGGCCTTCACGTCCAGGCCCTTGAGGTCGAGGTTGAAGGCGCTGAGGTCCTGGGTGGCGCGCGCCGTGACCTCGGCGGTGGCGGTGAGCCGGCGGGCGTCGGGGTCGTAGCCCAGGGTCAGGTCGTAGTGCGCGACGTCATAACCGCCGTTGCCCAGCTTCGGGAAGTACGGGTCGCGCACACCGTCGGCTCCGGGCGTGCCGTGCACTCCGGAGCCGCTGCAGGCGGTGATGACGAGGGCGGTGAGGGCGGCGGCGGAGGTGCCGCGCAGCGCCGTGGATCGTAGGTGCACGGCTGTGATTATGCGGCATATGTTCGGAGCGCGCCTCGCTCCCGCCCGCCGTGCCCCCTAGAGGACCGCGACGCCCAACGGCCGCTCGCCCGCCGGAAGGCGCCGCGTGTCCCCGCTCTCCAGGTCGACGACGGTGATCCCGTTCCAGAAACCGTCGCGGGTGAAGCCGCCGGTGACATAGGCGGTGCCGCCGTCGTCGGAGACGGCCACGTCCTCGTGCGGGCCCTCCAGCGGGAAGACCTTCTCCTTGCCGTCCTTCGTGCGCATGGTCAGCGAGGGACCCTCGTCCTCCGAGGGGTCGATGGGTCCCGTACCGACCGCGAACAGCGTCCCGTCGTCGGTGATCCGCGCGCCGTGCTGATGGGTGTTGGCCGTCATCGGCTCGATGTCGGACTTCCCGGTGCGCGGATCGAGCACGACGAGCTTCTCGCCCTCGAAGGGGAGCAGGAGCTTGCCGTCCGAGGGCCGTACGGCGGCGTAGTGCGGCTTGAGCCAGGAGCCGAGGCCGCCTTCGGTGCCGTAGGGGGCGACTTCGATGCGACGCGGCTTCAGCGAGTCGGCGCGTACGACCGTCACGTCGAAGGAGTCGTGGTTGGTCGCGTACACCTCACTGCCGTCCTTCGACACGTCGACGTCGAAGGGGCGCCTGCCCACCGGCACGGTGTCGGTGACCTCGCGCTTCTTGGTGTCGATGACCTCAAGCGTGCCCTTGCCGTCCGGTACGTTCACGCCCACGTAGGCGTGCTCGCCGTCCGGGGAGAGGGCGATGCCCATGCCGCCGCCGCGGTACTCGCCGGTCGTCGCGGGCCCGCTGTCGGTCTCGTACGGGATGGTGTCGACGCGTTCCCGGGTGCGGGTGTCGACGACGGCGACGGCTTCGGCGGTGGCGACCCAGGCGCGGCCGTCATCGCCCACCGTCAGGCCGTAGGGGGCCGTGCCGACCTTCACGGACTCGACGGGGCCGCGTTCGGGGTCGACGAAGGTGACGGTGTCGGAGCCGAAGTCGGCGACCAGGAGGGTGCCTTCGGGGGTGCGCTGCTCGGCGGGGAGGGTGGCCGTGGCGGTGGCGCGGGACGGCTCGGGGCTTTCGGCGGCGGGGCTTTCCGCGGAGGCGGAGCCGCTCCCGCCGCAGCCCGCGAGAGCCGCGGCGGCCAGGAGAACGGCGCCGGCCGAGAGCGCCGTGCGGGACACGCGGGGCGAGCGTGCCACCCGTACGGGCTTCACGAGGCGCCTCGCAGCAGTGCGGCGATCTCCGCGAAGCCGAGGCGTTCGGCGTGCGCGAGAGGCGTGACGCCGTCCCGGTCGGCGAGACCGGGCGTCGCGCCCGCGGCGAGCAGCAGCGCCACGATCTCCTGGTGCGCACGGCCGCCCTCGCCGAGGATCACGGCCTCCAACAGGGCTGTCCAGCCGAGGTCGTTGACATGGTCGACGTCGATGTCGGTGACGCGCAGGACTTCCCGTACGTACGCGACGTGCCCGCGCTCCGCCGCGGGGATCACGGAGATTCCGCCGAAGCGGTTGCGCAGCTTCAGATCGGGCCCCGCGGGGAGCAGGACGTGCAGCATGGCGACGCTGCCCGTCACACCGGTGGCCAGCCAGGGGCTGTCGGCGCGGTGATCCTGCGCGTCGACGTCCGCGCCCGCGGCCACCAGGACCCCGGCCGCCTCGACGTGATCGCCGAGTGCGGCGAGCAGCAGCGGCGTGCGCAGCTCGGAGTCGCGGGCCTCGACCCGGCCGCCCGCCTCGATGGCGGCTCTCACCCCGGCGGCGTTCCCGGCCCGTGCGGCGTCGAGCAGCCGCTGGTCGTCGGCGGTCCTTGTCATGAACGTTCTCCTCGTTGTCATGAACGTTCCTCTCGTCGTCGTACGGACCGGGAACAGCCTCAGCATGATGAGATCCGGGCGCTTTGGCGGCGCGGCGGTGTCGGCGGCCTCAGTGCCTTATCGGCCGAGCGCCGCGACGCCCGCCTTCGCGAACTTCTCGTCCAGGTCGCCGCTCGGGGCGCCCGCGACACCGATGCCCGCGATGGGCGCGTCCTTGGCGGTCACCGGGGCGCCGCCCGCGAGGAACAGCGTGCCGGGGATGTCCTTCAGGTTCGGGGCCTGCTCAAGGCGCTTGGTCAGCTCGGAGGTGGGGGCGTTCCAGGAGACGGCGGTGTACGCCTTCTTCACGGCCGACTCGGGGGACTGCGGGCCGGCGCCGTCGCCGCGCAGTTCGACGATGGTGTTGCCGTTGCGGTCGACGACGGCGACGGAGACGCGCTGGTTCTCCTTCTTCGCGGCGTCGAGGGTGGCCTGCGCGGCCTTGGTCGCGGCGGCGACGCTCAGGTGCGTCGACTGCGTGAGGTTCTTGTTGCTCGCGTCGGCGGTGACGGCGGCCTTGGGGGCGGCGGCCGGGGCCTCGGCGCTCGCGGAGACGGCACCGAAGGTACCGGCGCCGAGGACGGCGGCGGTGGCGGCGATGGTCAGGACACGGGCGCGGCGGGAGATCTTCTGCATCGGGGGCTCCTCGGGGTGAAGGCGGGGGAAGTTTTTTCCTCTGCCATCAATCCTCCGGGCGTATCCGGCCCGGGCCCTCGGCGTACCGGCTGCTGCCTGCCTGCGGCTCGGTGGACACGAGGGTCAACCGATCGGTTGACCCTCTGGTGGTCCCGCCGGGTCACAATGAGGTTGTTTGCGCAGTTCAGGAGCGGGCGGGGCGGAAGGAGCAGTGCCGTGGGACAGGACGAGGGCGCCCCCGGGAGGCCCGGACCCGCCGCTGGTTCGCGGCAGGTCTCGACCGCCCGCACGCACGCCACCCCGAAGCGGTCCGCCTCCGCGGGCAGGGCTCCCGACTCCGCGGGCAGGGCTCCCGACTCCGCGGGCAGGGCTCCCGCCTCCCCGTGCAGGGCTTCCGCCTCTGTGGGCAGGGTGTCCGCGTCTGTGGGCAGGGCGTCCGCCTCCACGCGGAGGGCTGCCGCGGACCCCGACGCACGCTGGCTCGCGGCCGTCATGCACGCGGCGTTCTATCTGCTCCTGGCGACCTCGCTGGCCCGCTTCCTGCTGCGCCACCCCGGCGGCGCGCGCGTCCCGTGGATCATCACGCTCTCCGTGATCCTCGCCGTCCTCTACGCCCTCCCGCCCCTCGCGTCGGCCCTGCGGGGCGAGCGTTCCCCTTCGTACGCGTCAGGCCCCGCACCCGGCATCCGCCCCACCCCCGGCCGCCTCACCTGGCTCGCCCTGGTCGTCGGGGTCTGGCTGGTCCTCGTCATCCTCGCGCCGAGCTTCGGATGGTGCGCGGTGCCGCTCTTCTTCACCGGGCTGCGGACGCTGCCGCCGATCCCGGCCCTCGTCCTGGTGGCCGTACTGACCGGCTGCGTCGTGGCGTCGCAGCTGCGGCTCGCGGGCCGCTACGACCCCGACCTGATCCTCGGACCGCCCGCCGTGTCGGCGATCGCGACGGCCGTCTTCGCCTACTTGCAGCGCCAGGCCGCGCGCCAGCGCGAACTGATCGACGACCTCATCCGCACCCGCCGCGAACTGGCCGCCACCGAGCGCCGCGAAGGCACCCTCGCCGAGCGCCAGCGCCTGTCCATGGAGATCCACGACACCCTCGCGCAGGGCCTGTCCAGCCAGCAGATGCTGCTCCAGGCCGCCGACCGCGTCTGGGACACGGACCCGGCCAGGGCCCGCACCCATGTCCGTACCGCCGAGTCGATCACCGAGCACGGCCTCGCCGAGGCCCGCCGCTTCGTGCACGACCTCGCACCGGCCGACCTCGCCGACGGCGGCGGCCTGGACGAAGCGCTGCGGACGCTGGCCGCGCGGACCGCGCAGGACGCGGGCCTGACCGTCCGCTTCCACTCCGAGGGCACGCCCGCCCCGCTCCCCGACCGGACACAGTCCGCGCTCGTACGCATCGCGCAGGGCGCCCTGGCCAACGTGACGGAACACGCCGAAGCGAGCGCGGCGGCACTGACGCTCACGCATCTGGACGACCAGGTGGTGCTCGACGTCGCGGACAACGGCCGCGGCTTCACCCCCGCCGAGACGTCGCCCGCCCCCGACCGGCGGGGCCACGGGCTGCCCGCGATCCGCGCGAGGGCACGGCAGCTCGGCGGCACGCTGACGATCGAGTCGGCACCGGGCGAGGGCACGGTGCTCTCCGTGTCGATCCCGCTGACCCCGCTGCCCCCGCCGACCCCGCAGGAGACCCCATGACGACCTCCGTGCCCCCCACGCCCCCGGTCCGCCTCCTGGTCTGCGACGACCACATCGTCGTACGGGCCGGACTGCTGGCCCTGCTCGGCAGCGCGCCGGACATCGAGGTGGTCGGCGAGGCGGGCACCGGCGAGGAGGCGATCGCGCTCGCCGCGAAGCTGGCCCCGGACGTGGTCCTGATGGACCTGCAACTGGGCGAGGGAATGGACGGAGTAGAGGCAACCCGCCACATCACGACGCCCAGCACCCCCTCCCCCTCACCCCACGTCCTGGTCCTCACCACCTACGACACGGACGCGGACATCACCCGGGCCATCGAGGCGGGCGCCACGGGATACCTCCTGAAGGCCGAACGCCCGGAAGAACTCTTCGCCGCGATCCACGCCGCAGCGCAGGGCCGCACCACGCTCTCCCCGCCGGTCGCGTCCCGCGTGATGGCCCGTATGCGCAAGCCGCTGCCCACCCTCACCGACCGCGAGCTCGACATCCTCGCCCAGCTCTCCCAGGGCCTGGGCAACCGCGACATCGCCCGGGCCCTCTTCATCAGCGAGGCCACGGTCAAAACCCACCTCGGCCGCATCTACGACAAGCTGGGCGTGGACACGAGGGCGGGCGCGGTGGCCGTGGCGAAGGAGCAACGCCTGCTGCCGTGAAGGCGCCCCGCCCGTGACACCATCTCCAGGTGCTCGACATCGGCTACGCCCTCTCCCGCCGCTTCCCCGACCCCCCGCAGTTCGACTACCGCAGCGCGGACGTCCACGCGCTGCGGCACGACCTGTTCTGCGGGGACGTGTATCTCGCGGACACCAAGGCGGACCGGGAGCTGTCCACAGCCTGGGGATGGGTTCCCGTACTGGACTTCGCCTGGGCGCTGTGCGACATCGTCGAGCAGCTGGACCAGGACCCGCTGGGCAGCCGCGCCTCCCGCCCCCAGCACGCGGAGCTCGACTTCACGGAGTCGACGGACCGCATGCTGTTCACGCGCCGCTTCGGGTGGGTGGACATCGAGGCGGACTGGATGCGGGCGGAGGACCCCCCACTGACCTTCTCCCATACGGAACTCCGCCGCGAGGCACGGGACTTCCTCCAGGACGTCGTGGCAGACCTGATCGACCTCCACGAATCCCTGGCGGACAACCCCACGATCTGGACGCTGCAGTCCCGCTTTCCCCGGGCGTAGTCGCCTCCACCCACTCCCCGATCACCCCGCATCCACCCCCGCACCGAACAAGCCTTCCCACCCACCCGCCCGATTGCCCCGCATAACCGACCGAAAGAACGCACGAGGACCGACCCCCCACGCACCCGCAGTCGGCAACGAGACGCGAGGGGGTGTGCCGGTATTTCCGCCCGGAGCACGGCTCGCAACACTCCCCAGCCGAAGAAAACAGGCGCCCACAAGCGGATGGCGAGGACGGACATACCGGCGCGCACCCGCACCCACACACGCACCGCCGCCGCACGCACGACGGCCCGCACCCGGCATCGAGACGCGAGGGGGTGTGCCGGTATTTCCGCCCGGAGCACGGCAAGCAACACTCCGGACCCGAAGCAATCAGACGCCCACAGGCGGATGGCGAGGACGGACATACCGGCGCGCACCCGCACCCACAGACGGAGCGCCCCCGAACCGCAACGCCGAACAGCCCCGCACCGCACCCCCGCCCAAGCCGGACGCTAGTCCACCCGTACGCCCACCTGCGCAGCAAACGCCGGCGCCAGATCCATCAGCTGCGCCGCACTGATCACCGCCCCCGCCAGGCAGTCGATCCCCCGCAGAATGTCCACCTCCGCCGCATCCCGCAGGTCGACATCCTTCATGCGGACCCCGCTGAAGTCGGCTCCCTTCAGCACGCAGCCCACGAACTCGACCCGCTCGAGCGACGCCTGCCCGAAGTCCGGCTCCACCAGCACGCAGCCCTCGAAGACGACGTCCTTCAGCCGCGCCTTACGCAGGTTCAGATAGTCCAGCTTCCCGCCCCGCACGACGACGCGCTCCAACACACTCCCGTGCAGCTGAACACCCCCGAGGCGCGCGTCCACCACCTCCACGTCCCGCAGCGAAGCCTCCACAAGCTCCGTACCGACCCCCCGCGGCTCCGTAAGCACCGAGTCCACGAACCGCGCCCGGCTCAGCCGCGTCTCGCTCACCCCGCAACCCGTCACCGCGCAGTCCAGGAACAGCGCTCCCCCGCCGTCCTGCCCCCCGAGATCCAGATCCCGGAACTCGACCCCGTCGTAATCCCCGTCGGGCGCCAACTCGCCCCCGTCGAACTCCCGCAGCACGGGCAACCGCACCTCGGGCCGCCGCGCCTTCTTCACCGCTGCCGCACTCTGTCCCATCCGCCCATCGTGCACCCACCCACTGACAACACCGCCAACGCAGCCACACCCCGATGTCACATCCAGGGCGCCCCCATCCGTCGTACGGAGTGAGCCCCACGACAGGGCTCCACCCGCCCACGACAGGAGCCGCCCCCATGCCCACCAACCGCACCAACCACAAAGCCCACCCCCCTACCCCCCTCCCCCTCACAATCATCGGCGGCGGCCTCGCCGGCCTGACCGCCGCCATCACCGCCGCGGAATCCGGCGCCCGAGTAACCCTCCACGAGGCCCACCACACCCTCGGCGGCCGAGCCCGCACCGCCGAAGGCGCGTACCGCACGAACGAAGGCCCGCACGCCCTCTACAACGGCGGCCCCCACTGGACCTGGCTCAAGCAGCGCGACCTCATCGGCCCCCTCGCCCCCCTCCCGCCCATCGAAGGCACCCGCCTGCGCCTCCACCACCGGGGCAGGCTCCGCCGTACCCCGCCCGTGGCGATGGTGAAGCTCCTGCGCCGCAAGCCCGAACAGGCCCCGGTGGACGTGGACTTCATGACCTGGGCCACCGGCGAGGTCGGCGAGGAAGGCGCACGCGCCGCCGCGCACTACATCGCCGTGGCGACGTTCCACCACGACCCCGGCTCGCTCTCCGCCAGGTTCGTCCACGAGCGCCTGCGCCGCGCCACGAAGCTGCCCCCGGAAGCGCACTACCCGAGCGGCGGCTGGGGCTCGGTCATCGACCGCATGGCGGCGCTCGCCTGGAACCTGGGCGTACGCGTGGAAACGCTGTCCCGCATCGACACCCTCGCCCCGCTCACCGCCAAGGGCCCGGTCGTCGTGGCCACCGCGCTCCCCGCGGCCCGCCGGCTCCTCCAGGACGACACCCTGCACTGGGACAGCGCCCGCACCACCCTGGTCGACCTCGTCCTCGAATCCCGCAGGGGCGACCCCTTCGCGATCTCCGACCTGGACAGGACCGGCTGGATCGAGCGGTTCACCACCCAGGACCGCACCCTCGCCCCCGCCGGCCAGGAACTCGTCCAGGGGCAGATCCCGCTCTCCCCCGACGAGTCCAAGGCGGACGGCGTGGCCCGCGCCGACCACCTGCTCGACCTCGGCTTCCCCGGCTGGCGCGACCGCTTGGTCTGGCGCCGCGACTCCGTGTCCAACGGCCGTACCGGCGCGGTGGACCTGCCCGGCACCACGTGGCGCGACCGCCCGGCGATCGACCGCGGCAACGGCGTGTACCTCGCCGGTGACCAGGTCGCGGCGCCCGGTCTGCTCTCCGAGGTCTCCTTCAACAGCGCCCTTGAGGCGGTGACGCTCGCCATGACCACAAGGAGGCTTGACCTCAAGTCCGCTTGAGGTACGAGGGTGGCGGTCAGACCACGAAAGAACACGGGGCGCCGAACACCGAGCACGCAATCCCCAGCACCGAGCACCGAGCACCGAGCACCAAGCGCCCACCACCCCGCACCGAGCACCCAAAAGTCCAGGGAGTACCCATGCACGCCATCCGCCTGCACACCTTCGGCCCCGCCGACCACCTCACGTACGAGGAGACCCCGGACCCCGCACCGGCCCCCGGCCAGGTCCGCATCGCGGTGACCGCGGCGGGCGTGCACCTCCTGGACACCGCGATCCGCGCCGGAATCAAGGGCCCGCTCCCCGAACTCCCCGAGCTGCCCACCATCCCCGGCCGCGAGGTGGCAGGCACGGTCGAATCACTCGGCGAGGGAGTCGACGCCCACTGGCTCGGCAAGCGCGTGGTCGCCCACATCGGCTTCGCCCCCGGCGGCTACGCCGAGCTGGTCGTCACGGAAGCCGCCCGCCTGCACGAGATCCCCGAGGCCCTGGACGACGCACAGGCCGTGGCCCTGATCGGCACGGGCCGTACGACGATGGGAATCCTCCAGTTCGCCGAGCTGACCCCTGAATCCGTGGCCGTCATCCCGGCGGCGGCCGGCGGCATCGGCACGCTCCTGGTCCAGTACGCCAAGCACGCGGGCGCCACGGTGATCGGCCTGGCGGGCGGCCCGGAGAAGGCGGACCGGGTCAGCGCGAACGGCGCGGACCTCGCCGTCGACTACCGCGACCACAGGAACCCGGACTGGCCGGACGACGTACGCGCGTACCTGACGAAGATCGGCGCTCCCGGCGCCACCGTCGTCTTCGACGGAGTGGGCGGAGCACCCGGCCTCGCCGCCGTGGACCTCCTCGCCCCCGGCGGCCAACACCTCGTCTTCGGCTGGTCGGGCAAGGGCCCCCACGACGGCGAACCCCTGACCTTCACCGACGAGCAGCTCGCGGCCCGCGGCATCACCCAGACCGGCGTACTCGGCCCGGCGATGATGCAGAAGGCGGGCGGCGACAACCCGATCCGCACCCTGGAACTCGCCGCACTCGCCGAGGCGGCGAAGGGCCACTTCACCCCGGCCGTCCAGCGCTACCCCCTGTCGAAGGCGGCAACGGCCCACGCCGACCTGGAGAACCGCCGCACCACAGGCAAGGTGGTCCTGATCCCCTGACCAGCGGGCTCCCCGAAACAGCGGGCTCCCCGAAACAGCGGCCTCCTACTCGGCGACGGCCCCAAGCCCCGCCAACGCCCCGTCCGTCAGCCGGTACACGGTCCACTCGTCCTGCGGCAGCGCGCCGAGCGACTTGTAGAAGTTGATCGACGGCTCGTTCCAGTCGAGCACGGACCATTCGAGGCGCTCGTACCCCCGCTCCACGCAGATCCGCGCGAGCTCACGCAGCAGCGCCTTGCCGTGCCCGCCGCCGCGCGCCTCGGGACGCACGTACAGATCCTCCAGGTAGATCCCGTGCACCCCGCGCCACGTGGAGAAGTTCAGGAACCACAGCGCGAACCCGACGACCTCACCCGAGTCGTCGTCCTGCGCGATGTGCCCGAACGCGGCGGGCCGCTCCCCGAAGAGCGCTTCACGCAGCTGCTCCTCGGAGGCCCTGGCCTCGTCGAGAGCCTTCTCGTACTCCGCGAGGTCGCGGACCATGGCGTGGATGAGGGGGACGTCGGCGGGCGTGGCGGTACGAATCATGGCGGCAGAGTACGTCGAACCGGCGCCGCGCATCAGGGCAGGCCGTCACCGCCCCGACAACAACCGCGCGACCTCCAGATCCTCCTCGTCCAGCGGCCGCCCGTCCTCGATCTCCCACAGGGCGTTCTGCAGCACCCGCCCCAGCGTCCAGGCCTTCGCCCGCTCCCGGTCGAGCCCGAGGACCTCGCTCATCGCGTCCAACCGCCACAGCACGTCGCCCGCGTCGAAACGGTTGTTGATCGCGGGCCAGAGGTCGAAGCCCGGGTCACCGGCCAGCGGCTTCGGGTCGATGGCCAGCCACGGCTCGCGCTCACCGGCAAGGACGTTCTCGAAGTGCAGGTCCCAGTGCAGAAGCCGGTCGCCGGGCTCCCCCATGACCTCGCGCACCGCGCCCCCGCACCGCTCCACGAGTGCCCGCTGCCCCGGATCGGGGATCGACTTCAGCGCCTGCGGCAGATCGTCGACCATCTCCGCCGCGATGTCCCCGAGCCGCCGCATCCCCGCGGGCGCCGGCACCGCGGTGAGCCGCGCGAGCAACTCGGCGATGACGAGCACCCCCTTGTGCGTGTCCCGCATGGTCGACAACATCCGGCCGGAGTCCAGGCGTTCGAGCAGCATCGTGCCCGTGCCCTCGTCGTGGTCGAGGAGCCGCACGGCCCCGTCGCCGTCCCACACCCGAAGACCGACGGGCTCCCCCTCGGTCTCCTCGTCGAGGAGCTGGAACTTGACCGCGGCGGGTGTGCCGTCCCGCCGCACCACGGGCAGTACGAGCGCGGCCATGCCGTGCATCGAGGGGCCGTCGACCGTCAGGTCCCACCGCTCGACGAACTCGGCGACCCGCGCGGGCAGCGCCGCGATGAACGCGCGACCCGGCTCCCCCGCGTACTCGTACTGCGACTCGATCAGCCCGTCCGGAATGCGAATGTCGATCACGTCCGTGACGCTACCGGCGTGGGTGAATCGCCGCATGGGGATTATCCGGGCCAAAGGGCCCGCGAGGACTGCTGGGACCACTAGGACCACTAGGACCGCCAGGAACGTTAGGACTGCGAGGCGGGCCGTCCGCGCCTACGTCCGCAGCGCCCCCGGCACGTACATCTGGCTCGCGATCCTCTTCGTCACGACGGTCGCCGTGCACCACATGTCACCGGAGTTCGAGAACGACTTCCTGCGCCAGCGCTCCACGAACATCCATGAGCTGTCGCAGAACCCCGTCCGCGTCCTGGTCTCCAGCGCGTTCTGGACCGACGGCGGCACCTGGCTGTCGTACGCCGTCCTCTACACGGTCTTCCACGCCACCGCCGAGCGCTGGCTCGGCACCGCACGCTGGCTCGCGGTGGCCGCGGGCGCGCACGTCGCGGCCACCCTCATCAGCGAAGGCGTCCTCGCGCTCGCCATCCACCACGGCGCCGCGCCCACGTCCTCGGCCAAGACCCTGGACGTGGGCGTGAGTTACGCGCTCGCGGGGGTCGTCGCGGTCCTCGCCTACTGGGTGCCGAGCCCCTGGAGATACGCGTACCTCCTGCTCGTCCTCGCCGTGTACGGCACCCCGCTGATCACCGGCAGGACCTTCACCGACCTGGGCCACTTCACGTCGGTCCTGATCGGCCTGGCCTGCTATCCGCTGACCCGGAGCGCCGTACGCCCGGCACCACGCAGATGGACGGTCAGGAGATCCCGGAAGCCTTGAGCTCCTCGGCGAACGTGCCCTGGTCGAACAGCGACCGGCTGTCCGCCTTCTTGCCGTCGATCACGACGGTCGGCGTGCCCTGCATGCCGTCGTCGGTGAAGGCCTGCATGGCCTCGCCGACCCATTTCTTGTACGTGCCCTTCTGCACCGCCTTGTCGAACTCGGCGCCCCGCAGCCCGTCCACCTTGTCGGCGATCTTCAGCAGGAAGGCGGGCGTGTAGGCGTCGTCGGTCTCGACCTCGGCCTGATTGGCGAAGACCGCCGCGTGGTACTGCGGGAACTTGCCCGCCTCCACCGAGGCCCGCAGCGCGTTCGCCGCGTTCACCGAACCGCTGCCGCCGAGGTTCTTGTCGAGGAACGAGGCGAGCGTGTACTGGACCTTCACCTTGCCCTCGGCCACCGGCTTCACCAGCGCCTGCGCGCCGGTGTCCTCGAACTTCTTGCAGATCGGGCAGCGCGCGTCCTCGTACAGCTTGACCGTGTGCCCGGCCTTCGGGTCGCCGACCGTGATCACACCGCCCTTGACCGTGGCGGGCGTCTTCGCGAGCGCGTCGGTACCGGCGGGCGGCGCCTTCGCCTCGGGCCCGCTGTCGGCCGCGGCCCCGGACCCGCCCGTCGAGGCCGACGCCTTGTCGTCGCCGCTGCTCCCGCCCGTGAGGTCCTCGGGCCCGCAGGCGGCTGCGCCCCCGGCGAGAAGTGCGGTGGCGGCCACCGCGGTGACGATGCGCCCGGCCTTGCGTACGGCCATCTGAACAGTCCTCCATGATCGAGGCACATGGCACTTCGCCACGCACCGGATCAACGTATCGGACCCCCCACCGCGAACCCGCACGCCACGACCCTCCCCAAAGCCCCCACCAGCGCAGTAACGTCCGGCGCATGAGCAGCACGATCAACGGCGGCATCTCGTACTGGTATGCGGACAACGGCACCCCGGCCCCCCGTGAACCCCTGCCGGGCGACGAGAGTGCCGACGTCTGCATAGTCGGCGGCGGCTACACGGGCCTGTGGACCGCGTACTACCTGAAGAAGGCCGCCCCCTTCCTCCGCATCACCGTCCTGGAACAGAAGTTCTGCGGGTACGGAGCCTCCGGCCGCAACGGCGGCTGGCTCTACAACGGCATCGCGGGCCGCGACCGCTACGCCCGCCTGCACGGCAAGGAAGCGGCGACCCGCCTCCAGGAGGCGATGAACGACACGGTCACCGAGGTGATCGAGACGGCGAAGGCGGAAGGGATCGACGCCGACATCCACCACGGCGGCGTACTGGAAGTCGCCTACACACCCGCCCAGTTGGCGCGCCTGAAGGAATTCCACGCCACGGAACTCGCGTACGGCGAGAAGGACCGCACCCTGCACGGCGCACGCGAGACGGCCGACCGCATCCGCGTCGCGGGCGCCGTCGGCTCCACCTGGACCCCGCACGGCGCACGCCTGCACCCGGTGAAACTGGTGAAGGGCCTGGCGACGGCGGTCGAGGCCCTGGGCGTCACGATCCACGAGTCGACGCCCGTCACCGAGATCAAGCCGAAGCACGCGATCACCCCGTACGGAACGGTGCGCGCCCCCTACATCCTGCGCTGCACGGAGGGCTTCACGGCATCCCTCAAGGGCCAACGCCGCACGTGGCTCCCCATGAACTCATCCATGATCGCAACAGAACCCCTCTCTGCCGCCCAATGGGAATCAATAGGCTGGGAAGGCCGCGAAACACTCGGCGACATGGCGCACGCGTACATGTACGCCCAACGCACCGCGGACGACCGCATCGCCATCGGCGGCCGGGGCGTCCCGTACCGCTACGCCTCCAAGACGGACAACGACGGCCGCACCCAACCCGCCACGATCGAAGCCCTGCGCTCCATCCTCACCCGCTTCTTCCCGCAACTGGCCGGAGTCGAGATCGCCCACGCCTGGTCCGGCGTCCTGGGCGTCCCGCGCGACTGGTGCGCCACTGTCACCCTGGACCGCGCGACGGGCCTGGGCTGGGCGGGCGGCTACGTCGGCTCGGGCGTGGCCACCGCCAACCTCGCGGCCCGCACCCTGCGCGACCTGGTCCAACAGGACTCAGGCCAAGCAGGCCCCACAGACCTCACGACCCTCCCCTGGGTCAACCACAAGGTCCGCAAATGGGAACCAGAACCCTTCCGCTGGCTAGGCGTCCACGGCATGTACGCCACCTACAACACAGCCGACCACCGAGAACTAACCACCAACACCACAAGATCATCCCGCCTAGCCCAATGGTCAGACAAAATCGCGGGCCGCCACTGACCACCACCACCAGCCAGCACCGGGCGACGGCACCGCCCGCACCCCCGCCCCTCGACCGGCATCACCTGAAATCAGTAGCCCCTCCAGCACCCACTGTCACACCCTTGTGCCACGATCACCCGATCATCCACAAAGCCTGGGGGGGCTCAATGCCTGAACCACGTCCTTCTGCGAGACCCGCGGCGCACGCCGCGCTCTTCCTCGCCCTGGCCGCACTCCTTGCCCTGCTCGTGCCTTCCGCACTGCCCGCGACGGCCGCCCACGCCGCCGAACCGGAGTGCGCACCGCTCGCCCTCGCACCGTTCGGCGATCCCGGAGCCGCGCTCGGCAAGGCCACCGTCGCCCCCGACGCGACGACCTGCTACACCTTCACCACCGCCGAGGCCGGCCTCCACCTGGTCTCGTTCGACGACTCCGGCAACGAAGCGAACACCGAGGTCTACAGCGGCGACACCCAAGTCGACTGCTACGACTCCGAGTACCGCGACGACGGCTGGTGCGACCTCGCCGCGAAGAGCACCTACACGCTGAAGGTCACCAACGACGGCTGGGAGGACGCCGACACCGCGGTCACCGTCGTACCGCTCGGGAGCAACCGCGGCTGCGCCCCGGAGACCGGCACCAACTGGGACCAGCCGACGCCCACCCGTACGTCGGTCAGCCCCGCCGAGATCGACTGCCAGCCCTTCGACGCCGAACCCGGCGACCGCATCCGGCTCACCCGCGGCACCAAGGTCTACGGCGAGTCCATCGCCTGGATCACCGACGCCGGCGGCGCCCGGATCTGCCCGCACTTCCCCGAGGACAACGAGGACAGCTGCGTCCTGCCCGGCAAGGGCCCCTACCGCGCCCTGTCCCGCGTCAAGAGCTCGGAGGACGGCTTCCCCGCCGGATACGCGGTCACCGCCCGCCGCCTGAACGACCCGCAGGGCTGCCCGTCCGCCCCGGTCCGCCCCTACGGCCCGCTGGCCGCACAGGACTTGACCAAGACGCCTTGCTTCACGGTCACCGCGGAGAAGGCGGGCAAGTACCGCTTCGACTCCGTCGACAAGGACGGCGAGACCGGTTCGGTCCGGGTGCACGACAGCTCCGGAAAGACCCTCTGCCGCAACACCGAATCCGCCTGCCGGCTGCCCGCCGCGGGCGCCTACACCGCCTACCTCGACGGCTCGTCCCCCTTCCACGACACCGCGCGCGGCCTGATCGTCCTGGACCGGGCATCCGGCAGCGGCTGCGTGCAGAGCGAGACGGGCTCCCACAAGGGCGAGTTGAGCACGGCAGGACAGTACGACTGCCTGAACCTCCCCGCGCCCAAGGACTCCCGGATCGCGGCGCTCACCCCGCTCAGCTCCTCCGGGGTCGACGCCGACGTGGAGGTCCTCGACAGCGAGGGCACCGAGCAGTGCGACGCGGAGAATCTCGCCGCTGGTGACTGCGCACTCACGGGCACCGCGCCGTACCGCGCCCTCGTGCACGCCGACGGCAGCCCCCGCACGGGCCCGTACACGGTCGCCGTCCACCGCACGGACGCGGCGAACGACTGCCCCGTCCTGCCCGCGGGCAGCTTCGCCGCCGACGGCGCCAAGGCCGCCTTCTCCACCGGCAACGGCGTCTTCTCGCGCTGCCTGACCATCCCGGCGGACGCCCACACCTCGGCCGAGGCCCTGCAACTCACCGCCACCTCCGGTGACGTACCGGCCAAGTTCTCCGTGCTGGACTCCACCGGCAAGCGCGTCTGCGACCGCTACGCCACCACCAACGGCTGGACGCTCTGCACCCTCACGCCGGGCAAGGCCCACACGGTCCTGGTCACCGGCCGCGACCAGGCAGCCGACTACACCCTGACGCGGCGCGACGTGACGTCGACGGCAGCTTCGGCGGGCTGCACGAAGACGACGGCCGCGAAGGTCGGCGGCCCCTCCGTGAAGGGCACATACGGCGCTCCCGGCTCCCTGCGCTGCCACCAGGTCACCACCGCGGCCGCCACGGACGTCCTGCACGTCGACGTACGGGACGCTCTGGGCACCGCCAACATCACCGTCCTCGGTGACGACGGCAAGACCGAGTGCAACCAGCGCAACCGCGCCTGCGCGGCCACCGGAAGCACCACCCACCAGGTCCTCGTCCAGGTACCGACCAACCTGGCCGCAGCACCTCAGTACCGCCTCGACGCCCTGCGCATCGCCACGGCCGAAGGCCCGGCCGCCGAATGCACCAAGGTCCCCTCGATCGCCTACGGGTACGGCCCGATCACCGGCACCCTCGACGAGTCCCGTACCGCGGTGTGCGCGGTCCTGCCCACTGTTGACGGCGACCACTTCGACGCCGAGATCACCGACACGACCGGAGCCGGGACCACGGCGGTCCCCGCGCTCTACAACAACGCGTGGACCAACGGCTGCGCCCTGAGCATCCCGGACGGCTACGTCTGCGGGGTGAACGAATCGCAGTCGAACCCGACGAGGCCTTCCGTCCTGGTACTCGGCCTCCCGGAGAAGGCCGGCACCACGTCCTACCGCGCCACGCTCAAATGCTCTTTCGTCCGCTGTGGCGACGAGAAGGTGACCGTCACCGGCATCACCCCGACCACGGCCCCCGGCGGCACCAAGCCCACACTCACCGTGACGGGCACCGCCATCGACCCCGAGGCGACGGTCCGCCTCACGCAGTCGGGCAAGACCCTCACCGCGAAGACCGAGTCGATCACCGCGGACAACCGCACGCTGAAGGCGACGCTCGACCTGACGGACGTCCCCGCGGGCGCCTGGGACATCTCCGTGCTCGCGGGCGGTTGGTCGTTCGGACAGGGCACCTTCACCGTCACCGAGCCTTCGCCGCGCAACACCACGGCTCCCAAGGTGACGGGAACACCCGCTGTCGGCTCCAAGGTCACGGCCGACCCCGGAAACTGGACGGGCACCCCGTCCTCGTACACCTACCAGTGGAAGGCGAACGGCGAGGCGATCACCGATGCCACGGCCGCGACGTACAAGATCCCGGCAGCGCAGCTGAGCAAGAAGCTGTCCGTCACGGTCACCGCCCACAAGACGGGCCACGAGGACACCAAGGCGACATCTTCGGCAGTCACGGTCACCAAGGGCGCCGCACCCAAGGCCTCGGCGAAGCCGAAGATCACCGGCACCGCCAAGGTAGGCAAAACCCTCAAAGCCACGACAGGCACCTGGTCACCGGCCCCCGTCTCGTACACCTACCAGTGGTACGCAAACGGAACAAAGATCACCGCCGCGACCAAGTCCTCGCTGACCTTGAAGACGACCCAGCGAGGCAAAAAGATCACGATCAAGGTGACAGCCCACCGCACGGGCCACAACAACGGCACGGCAACAAGCAAGGCAACGGGAGCCATCACCTCCTAACCCCCGAAAACACCGCACCCACAAAAACAACGAAGGCCCGGGACACCGCTACGGCGTCCCGGGCCTTCGCCCACAAAAGCCAAGGACAAGCAGTGAGTTGACTGTCAGCAGCCTTCCAGTGGCCAGGTGAGCTGTGCGCACTCAAAGTTCAGCGCTCGAGCACACTGCCGCTGAGGCCAAGTTGGACAGGGCTCACGCTGCACGGCAGGCCGAGCTGGACAGGGAAACAGAGCGGAAGGTGCAACTAGGCGGTTAATCAGTCACGGCAAGCGTGGCTTCGCGCACTGACCAAGCACCGGGCAGCAGCTCTCCTGGAGGAGCCGTGGGTGCTGGACATCACGCTGGCGGAAAGTCAGGTAGGTCTCGCGTTGGATGCGCTCACGACGGAGATGAACAAGTCACTGGCGGACTGATCTTCCAGTACCGGCCGATCGACCGCACAGAGCGCGCCTACGAGACACCTGAACGCAGACACAAGGGTCAAGGACTTCAGGACATGGAGAAGCCCAGGCCAGATGTGCTCTGACCTGGGCTTTCTTGAGCCCCCTGTCGGAATCGAACCGACGACCTGATCATTACAAGTGAACCGCTCTGGCCAACTGAGCTAAGGGGGCATCGCGCACAGCGCAAGACCGCGCCCGAGGCGGTCTCACTCTACACAGCGCGTATTTCCCGAAGCCACAGAGTTGGCCTCCGCCTCGCTCCTCCGCGCCTACGTAACCACCCGCGCACCCGTTCGTTGAACGGACTGACGCGCTGTTCCGACTATCGGACCGCTGGTTGCGAGGAGGGGCACATGAGGAGCGCGGCAAAGAAACCCGGCACCCAGCAGCGCGTCTACCGATATCGCTGCTATCCCTCCGAGGACCAGGCCGCACAGCTGGAGAAGACGTTCGGTGCCTGCCGCTGGGTCTACAACGAAGGGCTGGCCCTGCGTTCAGGGGCCTGGGAGCGGCACAGGGTGAACGTCGGCTTCGCGGAGACGTGCCGGGCGCTGACGGGCTGGCGGCGGGCCGAGGAGACGTCCTGGCTCCAGGAGGTGTCGTCGACGGTCCTGCAGCAGTCGTTGCGGCATCTGGATCAGGCGTACACGCGGTTCTTCAGGGGCGTGTCGAAGTACCCGAAGCGGAAGAGAAAGCGCTGGTCGCTGGATTCGGCCACGTACGTCCGGACGGGGTTTCGCTGGTCGGAGGATCCCGCGCGGCCGGGCACCGGTTCGGTCACGCTGGCCAAGCAGTCGTCGCCTGTGGATGTGCGGTGGTCCCGCCCCCTGCCTGCCCGAACGCTCCCGGTCCGGCTGTCGATGACGCGGGACCGGGCGGGGCGGTACTTCCTCTCCGTACTCGTGGAGGAGGAGATCGCACCCCTGACCGCCGCATTCCTTCCCGGCTCACGGGAGCCGAAGGCCGTCGGCCTGGATCTCGGGCTCGCGTCGCTGGTGACACTCGACGACGGAACGAAGTTGGATCACCCACGGCTGTTGAAGCGGTACGCCGAGAAGCTGGCCCGGTTGCAGCGTGAACTGCACCGCAAGGTGAGAGGTTCGAAGAACAGGGAGAAGGCCAGGCGGCAGATCGCCCGGCTGTACGCACGCATAGGCGACGTACGCAGAGACATGCTGGATCAGTTCACCACCCGCCTCGTGCGCGAGAACCAAGTGCTCGTGGTGGAGGACCTGTCCATCGTGACCCTTCTGCGTCCCGCGCGCGGCAAGGGAAAGCGGCGCAAGGCCAAGCTGAACCGCGCGATCGTCGATGCCGGGTGGGGCGAGCTGTTGCGGCAGCTGCGTTACAAGTGCGCGTGGTACGGCCGGACGCTCGTCGTGGTCGACCGCTTCTTCCCGTCCACCCGCCGCTGTTCGAACTGTCAGGTGAAGGGGCCGAAGCTGGATCTCTCGGCCCGGAGATGGACGTGCGCCGAGTGCGGTGCGGTTCACGACCGGGACGTGAACGCGGCGGCCAACCTCCGCGACGAAGGAATGCGGCTGTACCGGCTGATGGCTGCCGCGCTGCCACCGGGCCGTAAGGCGCCAGCGGTGATCAGGGCATCCGAGATGGAGAAGTGTCTGCCGGCCGCATAGACGCGACTGGCGCGGTACGGACCGACGGGCCGTCGGCCGCAATGCCTGTGGAGCTCGTGTAAGACCGTGCGCGATGGCGGGGCAGCCCGTGGTCCGTCGGCTGTGGGCGGCGAAGCAGGAAGCTGTGGGCCAAAAGTGCGGTGCTCTGGCTAGCTCAGGACACAGACCGAAGATCAGCCGCTCCGCCAAGTCGAAAATTTCCTCGAAGCTCGCGGCTCTCCGGCTACTGACAGACGTGTGGCCCTCGGGGTACGGTCACGAGCAGTTCACCCAGGTGGACTACACCACTCCTCTCTTTACAACGGATCGTCCGGCACGTTCCTGCCGGTGAAGGGGGCCCTCACCATGGCCACTGTTTCGTTCGACAAGGCGACCCGCATCTACCCGGGTGGCGACAAGCCCGCCGTCGACCAGCTCGAGCTCGACGTCGCGGACGGCGAATTCCTCGTCCTCGTCGGTCCCTCCGGCTGCGGAAAGTCCACCTCCCTGCGCATGCTCGCGGGCCTGGAGGACGTGAACGCCGGCGCCATCCACATCGGTGACCGCGACGTCACGCACCTGCCGCCCAAGGACCGGGACATCGCCATGGTGTTCCAGAACTACGCGCTCTACCCGCACATGACCGTCGCCGACAACATGGGCTTCGCCCTGAAGATCGCCGGCGTCAACAAGGCCGAGATCCGCCAGAAGGTCGAGGACGCCGCGAAGATCCTCGACCTCACGGAGTACCTCAGCCGCAAGCCGAAGGCCCTCTCCGGCGGTCAGCGCCAGCGTGTCGCCATGGGTCGCGCCATCGTGCGTGAGCCCCAGGTCTTCCTCATGGACGAGCCGCTGTCGAACCTCGACGCCAAGCTGCGTGTCTCCACGCGTACGCAGATCGCGTCCCTCCAGCGCCGCCTCGGCATCACCACCGTGTACGTCACCCACGACCAGGTCGAGGCCATGACCATGGGTGACCGCGTGGCCGTGCTGAAGGACGGTCTGCTCCAGCAGGTCGACTCGCCGCGCAACATGTACGACCGCCCGGCCAACCTCTTCGTCGCCGGCTTCATCGGCTCCCCCGCCATGAACCTCGTCGAGGTCCCGATCACCGACGGCGGCGTGAAGTTCGGCAACTCCGTCGTGCCGGTCAACCGCGAGGCCCTCTCCGCCGCCGCCGACAAGGGCGACCGCACGGTCACCGTCGGTGTCCGTCCGGAGCACTTCGACATCGTCGAGCAGGACGGCGCGACGGCGAAGTCCCTCTCCAAGGAGACCGAGGACGCCCCGGCGGGCCTCGCCGTCTCCGTGAACGTCGTCGAGGAGCTCGGCGCCGACGGTTACGTCTACGGCTCCGCCGAGGTCGGCGGCGAGCACAAGGACCTCGTGGTCCGCGTGAACGGCCGCCGCGTCCCGGAGAAGGGCACGCAGCTGCACGTCGTACCGCGTCCGGGTGAGATCCACGTGTTCTCGACGTCGACGGGCGAGCGCCTCACCGACTGAGCAGGCGGTACGCAGCGACAGACTGCACACAGAAGGGCCCCGCACCGGAGTGCGGGGCCCTTCCGCGTGCGCCGCGTTGTCGACAAATACCCCGGCAGACCGGTCATTTCGGGTGAGGCCCGTCAACACCGCTCCGGAAAAACATCAATCTCCGTAGCTCGACCGAGTGACGTAATGTCGCCAAATCATCACCGACCGCTACGCTCACCAGCGTGACGCACTCCGCCAACTACACCCAGAAGCAGCGCCGAGCCCACCGAGGCCCCGCCCGACGCATCGGCCGCACGCTCGCCCTCGTCCTGCCCGTGATGCTGGTGCTTTCCGGAACCCTAGCGGTCACCAGCGTCAACTGGTCGGGGAACTCCTCGGATTCGATGCTCACCGCATCCGCCGACGATCTCTCCGCACCGGCCAAGTCCCGTGCCGCGCACGACGTCCTGCGCGACCGCCTCCTCCTGGAACTCCAGGAGAGGAACCCCGGCGTCGCTCTGACCCACCTCCAGCAGGAGGTGAACCGCCACCCGTCGCTCGCCAAGCACTGCGTGTCCATCGCCCGTGCCCTCGGCCGCGCGGCCGCCCAGAAGTACGGCCCGAGCCGTGCCCAGTCCTACTCACGCCCGGTCTGCGACACGTCCTTCGCGACGGGCGTCGCCGCCCACCAGAACGGCTGACGGGGGCGGCACGTAGGGTTTCCGGCATGACCGGTGACCCCGACGCCCACAAGCCCACACAGGCCGTTGTCCTCGCCGGAGGCCAGGGCTCGCGCCTCCGTCCGTACACCGATGACCGGCCCAAGCCGATGGTCGAGATCCCTGGCACGGGGACCCCGATCATCGGCCATCAGCTTTCCTGGCTGGCGGCCGAGGGCGTGACGGACGCGGTCGTCTCCTGCGGCCATCTCGCCGAGGTGCTCCAGGAGTGGCTGGACTCGGCCGACCTCCCCCTGAACGTCACCACGGTCGTCGAGAACGAACCCCTGGGCCGTGGCGGCGGCCTGAAGTACGCCGCCCGCCACCTCCCGCACGCGGACCGCCCCTGGTACGCGACGAACGGCGACATCTGGACCCGCTTCTCGCTGCGCGACATGGCGGAATTCCACGCCGAGCGCGACGCCACCGCGACCCTCGCCCTGGCCCGCCCCCGCATCCCGTGGGGTGCCGTCGAGACGGACGCGTTCGGTCACATCACGGACTTCATCGAGTCCCCGCCGTCCCCGTACCTCATCAACGCGGGCGTGTACGTCTTCTCCTCGGCCTTCACCGCGCTCCTGCCCGACCGCGGCGACCACGAGCGCACCACGTTCCCGCGCCTGGCCCGCGAGAAGAGCCTGGCGGGCTTCCCGCTGCCGCAGGGCGCCTACTGGCGGGCGATCGACACCGCCAAGGACCTCACGGAGGCGGCGAAGGAGCTCGCGGCCCAGACGTCCGGCTGATCGCCGCCCAGACGTCCGGCTGAGCATCACATACGCGTACGTACGGGAGAGGGGCCCCGCACAGACACTGTGCGGGGCCCCTCTCCCGTACGGGCCGGGAAGCCTGCTCAGCCGCCGCCGAGCAGTCCGCCCACGAGCCGTTCGTTGCCGCGGCCCTGGCCGCCGCTGCCGTTCGCGCCGCTCTCGGGCGCACCGCCACCGCTGCCGCCGCCGCTGGACGTGGGTCCCGCGGTGGCCGACGCCGGAGGCTGCTGGGGCGACGACTGCTGTGGCGGGGCCTGTCCCGCGGCGCCCTGCGTCTGGCTCGGCTGTCCCTGGCCGGTGCCCGCGTTGGTCGTCTCGGGGGCCGCGCCCGGCGTGGTCGCCTCTCCGGCGGCGCCCCGCGTGGGGCTTGCGGAGCTGCCCTGCGTCGGCGCCCCGGACCCGGCGGTCGTGGGGCTCTGCGACTGACCCTGGCGCTGCTGCCGCTGCTTGCCGGGCTCTTGGGGAAGCGGTGATCCGGGCAGTTCGTTGCGCGGGGCCTCGCCGGGTCCCGGCACGGTCACGCGGTCGGCGTCGCGCACGGCGCCGCCGAGCATCGAACCGATCAGCAGCGTGCAGCCGATGACGAACGCCCCGACGAGCCCGCCGCGCCGCAGTACCCGGCGCCGCAGCTCCCAGATGTCCACGCGCGGACCGAGCCTGCGCCAGGCCTCGCCGGCGAGGCGTCCGTCGACGGAGTAGACGGGCGCGCCCGCGATGATCAGCGGCGACCATGCGGCCAGATAGATGATGTCCGGCGCGTCGTAGGCGGGGACGGTCTTCCAGCTGACGGTGACCAGGAGCGCGGCGGACAGGAGCACGCCGACGCTGGCCGCGACCCGCTGCCAGAGCCCGAGCACCGTGAGCACGCCGACGATGATCTGGAGGAAGGCGATGCAGAGGCCCGCGCCCACGGGGTGGGAGAGGGCGAACTCGCGCAGCGGCTCGGCGAGGGTCCAGGGGTGCAGCGAGTTGAGCCACTTGACCATGGAGCCGCGGTCGCCGCCGTCGAAGTACACGGGGTCGCAGAGCTTGCCCATGCCTGCGTAGATGGAGATGAACCCGAGGAAGACGCGCAGCGGAAGCAGCACGACGCCGAGGTTCATGCGGCGACCGGGGTAGTAGGCGTGCCGGACGGGGTCGGCCCCGTGGCGTTTGACTACCTGCCGCGCGTCGTCGTCGCCGTCGTCGAACTCGTCTTCGTCATAGGGAAGTCGTTCGTCGAGGTCGCTCTCGGACGCCGGCATGCGCGGAATGAGCCGGGTGCCGGATTCGGGGTTCCGGGGACCGATGACGGCAGGCGTGGCCTGCGTGCTTTCGAGATCGTCGTCGTCGATGCGGGGGATGACCTGGGTGGCGCCTCCGTCGTCGTACGAGGTGCCGCCGACTTCGGCCGAATGGCGCACGCCGGTGCCGCGCACGGCCTGGAGCAGGCCGGTGGCTCCGGGGTCGCCCGGCTCGGACTTGCCGCTCCAGACGACGGGCGAGCGGCGTCGGACGGCGGAGCCGGACGCGGGGATGTGCATGGTGTCGCCGGCATTGCTCAAGTGCCGTGCGATACGCGGGGATTGGGTCCGCTGCGCGGTGGGGAGCTGCACGCGGAAGCTCGCGTGGTTCACGATGACCTGCGCCGGGTCGCTCGGCACCTTCACCATGCTCAGCGCGGGAGCTTCGTCGAACCCTGACGAGCTTCCCCCCGTGGGATTGCGGGGTGTTCTGGTGTCCACACTCATCTAACCGAGTGATGTGTGTTTAGGACACTGCCTTGACCGCGTGGAAATGTCCGGACCGCGTCAAGATCTTCGCCGCACGCCCGCCGGCCCGTGCTGTCCGGGCCGGCCGACGTCCGGGATGACGGCTAGCTCCGGTGCCGGGACGCCTCGTAGAGCACGACGCCCGCCGCCACACCGGCGTTCAGGGACTCCGTGCCGCCCGGCATGGGGATCCGCACGCGGTAGTCGCAGGTCTCGCCGACCAGACGCGAGAGGCCCTTGCCCTCGCTGCCGACGACGATGACCACGGGACCGGACAGCGCCTCGAGGTCGCCGACCTCGTGCTCGCCGTCCGCCGCGAGACCGACGATGGCGAGCCCGTCCTTCTTGTACGACTCGAGGACGCGGGTGAGGTTCGTGGCCCGCGCCACCGGCGTACGGGCCGCGGCACCGGCGGCCGTCTTCCAGGCACCCGCGGTCATTCCGGCGGCGCGCCGCTCGGGGACGACGACGCCGTGCCCGCCGAAGGCGGAGACCGAGCGCACCACGGCACCCAGGTTCCGCGGGTCGGTCACGCCGTCGAGGGCGACGATCAGCGGGTCCTGCCCCTGGTCGTACGCGGCGGCGGCGAGCTCGTCGGGGTGGGCGTACTCGTAGGGCGGGACCTGGAGCACGAGGCCCTGGTGGTTGAGCCCGTTGGTCATGCGGTCCAGCTCGGGGCGCGGGGCCTCCATGAGGTGGATGCCGCCGCGCTCACCGGCGATCTGGAGCGCCTCGCGCACGCGCTCGTCGTTGTCGATGAACTGCTGGACGTAGAGCGTCGACGCGGGCACGCCCTCGCGCAGCGCCTCGACGACGGAGTTGCGCCCGACGACCATCTCGGACGTGCCCTTGCCGCGGCCCTTCACGGCGCTGGGGCGGCGGCCGCCGCCGGGGCCGCCGGCCGCCTTCTTGGCCGCGGCGTTGGCGATGCGGTTCTTCTTGTGTCCCTTGCGCATCTCGGCGGGCGGCGTCGGGCCCTTGCCCTCAAGGCCGCGGCGCCGGTTCCCGCCGCTGCCGACCTGCGCGCCCTTCTTGCCGGACATGCGGCGGTTGTTAGCGGCCATGACCTACCTGTCTCTGTGATGCGTGCGCCTGCCTTCGTACGGCGTGAGGGCGCACTGCGTGAACTGCGTACGTATATGAAGTGTGCCGCCCGGGTCGCCGGGCGGCACATTGCGAGGTCAGACGCTCAGCGCGGGCCGAGAGTCCACCGCGGTCCGTTCGGGCCGTCCTCGATGACGAGGCCGGACTGGTTGAGCTGGTCGCGGATGGCGTCGGCGGTGGCCCAGTCCTTGCGGCCGCGCGCCGCCTCCCGCTGCTGGAGCACGAGACGTACGAGGGTGTCGACGACGCCGTGCAGGTCCTCGCCGCGGTCGCCCTCGCCGGCCCAGTGCGGGTCGAGGGGGTCGAGGCCGAGGACGCCCAGCATGGCCCGCACCTCGGCGAGCCGCTCGACCGCGGCTTCCTTGTCGTCGGCGGCGAGGGCGGAATTGCCCTGCCGGACCGTCGTGTGGACGATGGCGAGCGCCTGCGGGACGCCCAGGTCGTCGTCCATCGCGTCGGCAAAGGCGGGCGGAACGTCGGCGGCGGGCTCCACGACGCCCCCGGCCTTCTCCACCACGCGCTGCACGAAGCCCTCGATCCGCGCGAACGCGGACTCGGCCTCGCGCAGGGCCTCCTCGCTGTACTCGATCATCGAGCGGTAGTGCGGGGTGCCCAGGTAGTAGCGCAGGACGATCGGGCGCCACTTCTTGACCATCTCGGAGACGAGGACGGAGTTGCCGAGCGACTTCGACATCTTCTCGCCGCTCATGGTGACCCAGCCGTTGTGCACCCAGTACCGCGCGAACGCGTCGCCGAAGGCCTTGGCCTGCGCGATCTCGTTCTCGTGGTGCGGGAAGATCAGGTCGATGCCGCCGCCGTGGACGTCGAACTCACGGCCGAGGTACTTGTGGGCCATCGCCGAGCACTCCAGGTGCCAGCCGGGCCGGCCGCGGCCCCAGGGGGTCTCCCAGCTGGGCTCGCCCTCCTTCGCCGTCTTCCACATGGCGAAGTCACGCGGGTCGCGCTTGCCGGTCTCGCCCTCGCCCTCGGGCTGGAGGAGGTTGTCCAGTTCCTGGTTGGACAGCTCCAGATAGCCGGGGAAGGACTTCACGTCGAAGTAGACGTTGCCGTCCGCCTCGTACGCGTGGCCGCGCTCGATCAGGCCGCGCATCATCTCGATCATCTCGGTGATGTGGCCGGTGGCACGCGGCTCGTACGTGGGCGGCAGGCAGCCGAGGGCGTCATAGCCGTCGTTGAAGGCCCGCTCGTTCTCGTACCCGATCGACCACCACGGGCGGCCCTGTTCGGCCGACTTCCGGATGATCTTGTCGTCGATGTCC
The DNA here is from genome assembly GCF_040644915.1 of Streptomyces sp. NPDC046925. Lineage (NCBI taxonomy): Bacteria > Bacillati > Actinomycetota > Actinomycetes > Kitasatosporales > Streptomycetaceae > Streptomyces > Streptomyces sp. NPDC046925. Next base: position 387,107 of record NZ_JBEYWZ010000007.1, read on the forward strand.
GTGACGTTGCGGATGAAGGTGACGTCGTAGCCGCGGTAGTCGAACCAGCGGCGCATGATGTCGAAGTTGAGGCCCGACCGGATGTGCCCGATGTGCGGGGCCGCCTGCACCGTCGCGCCGCACAGGTAGATCGAGACACAGCCTTCGACGAGGGGGCTGAAGTCTCGGATCTGCCGGGCGCTGGTGTCGTACAGGCGAATCGTCACCACACCAGGGTAGTGGTCGCAGGACAGTGCCCTGCGACCTCCGGGGTCAACAGGGCACGGAACTGTGACATGCGCGGGTGCGGGAGGGCCTCAGAGGCGGCCGACGACCTTGCGCGGGGTGACGCGGACGACGACGCGGGTGTCGTCGTTCGCGGAGGCCGGGTTGAACTCCGCGTACTTCTTGCCGGTGTACTTCAGTGCCAGCTCGTCGATGAGCTCCTGGCCGCCCTCGGTCGTGATCGACGCCTCGCCGCGGATCTCGGCGTACGTGTACGGGGCGTCGAACGGCTGGACCAGCACCGTCACGCGCGGGTCGCGGCGCAGGTTCTTCTCCTTCTGGCGACCGATCGTGGTGGAGAAGAGCAGGTCGTCGCCGTCGCGCTTCACCCAGACCGGTGAGACCTGGGGGCTGCCGTCGGGCTGGATCGTGGCGACGGAGATGAACACGGGGGTGTCGAGCAGGGCCTTGAGCTCGTCGGACAGTGCGGCGGACATGAAGGGTGCCTCTCTCTCGTACGTCGACTCCGTACACCTACGGGTGACGTGGGACTGCTGTCGGGGTTGGTTACCGATACTGCTGTCGGGGTGCGTTACCGATACTGCTCCAACGCACCCCGCCGCAGCGGCATTTCACCCGTACCGGGGAAGCCGGTCAGCCGGTCCTTACGACCAGGGCCGTGGCGATCGCGGCGAGGCCCTCGGCGCGGCCGGTGAGGCCGAGGCCGTCCGTCGTCGTGCCGGAGACGGCGACCGGGGCGCCCGCGGCGGCGCTCAGCGTCTTCTGCGCCTCGTCCCGCCGCTTGCCGATCTTGGGCCGTACGCCGATGACCTGGACGGCGATGTTGCCGATCTCGAAGCCCTCGGCGCGCACGATCCTGGCCGCCTCGGCGAGCAGCGTCACTCCGGAGGCGCCGGACCACTCGGGCCTGCTGGTGCCGAAGTGCGCGCCGAGGTCGCCGACCCCGGCGGCGGAGAACAGGGCGTCGCAGGCGGCGTGCGCGGCGACGTCCCCGTCGGAGTGGCCGGCCAGGCCCGCGCTCTCGCCCTCCCAGAGGAGCCCGGCGCACCACAGCTCCCGCCCTTCCTCGAAGGCGTGCACGTCGGTGCCGATGCCGACCTGCGGGAGCGTGACGCGCGGCTGCTGCTGCGGCTGCTGCTGCTCAGAAGCCATCGTTGGCCCTCCTGCGGGCGAGTACGGCCTCGGCGAGGACGAGGTCGAGGGGCCGCGTCACCTTGAAGGCCTCTTCGTGGCCGGGCACGACGACGACCTGGAGCCCGAGCTGCTCGACCATGCTGGCGTCGTCCGTGACGTTGTCGGTGACCGTCGCGTGGGCGCGCACGAGGGTGTCGCGGTCGAAGCCCTGCGGGGTCTGCACGGCGCGCAGGCGGGCCCGCTCGGGGGTGGCCACCACGGGCTCGGGACGGCCCGGCTCCTTGGGGTCACCCGGCTCGACCTGCTTGACGGTGTCGGTCAGGGGCAGCGCGGGGACGACGGCGGGTGCGCCCTCGCGGACGGCCTCGATGACTCCGTCGACGGTGTCGACGGGCACGAGCGGGCGGGCCGCGTCGTGCACGAGGACGACGCCGATGCCCTCCGGCAGGGCGTCGAGGCCGAGCTTCACGGACTCCTGGCGGGTTTCGCCGCCGGGAACCACCAGGAAGTCGGTGCGCTCGGGCAGCGCGTGGTCGGCCAGGAGCGTCTTGACCTCGGCGGCGCCCTCCGGCGGGGCCACGACGACGACGAGCGAGACGGCGCGGGATGCGGCCATGGCCCGTACGGCGTGAATGAGCATGGGCGTGCCGTTCAGCGCGCGGAGCGCCTTGGGGGCGCCCGGGCCGAGCCGTACGCCGCGTCCTGCGGCGGGGATCACGACTGCGGTGCGGGATTCCTCAGACATCGCTTCCGTTCAGGTTTGTGTGCTCGGGCGAGGTGGGTATGGCCACAGCGAGCCGCCGGGCGCGAGCCTTGACCGGACCCTTCCGTGACATCTGGTCGAGTCGATTGAACGCGCCCGGCACGCATGCTGAGCACCATCGAGCAGGACTCGAGCACGACGCGAGAGCACTACGTAAGAATTCAAGAACTGGGTCTTCGAGAAGGCTGGGTCTTCGAGAAGAACTGCATCCGGCGAGAACTGCGTCCGGGGTTCAACCGTGTCCGGGTACGAACATGCCGCAGCGCCCGGCGACACCATTGAGGGTCAGCGGGCACCGCGGCATTCATGGCGCCAAGACGTATGCGTACGCGTATGTCAGGACGCGATCAGGACGCGAGGACCTCGTCGAGCAGAGCCTCGGCCTTGTCCTCGTTCGTGTTCTCCGCGAGGGCGAGCTCGCTCACCAGGATCTGGCGAGCCTTGGCGAGCATGCGCTTCTCGCCCGCGGACAGTCCGCGCTCACGCTCACGACGCCACAGGTCACGCACGACTTCCGCGACCTTGATGACATCGCCCGAAGCGAGCTTCTCGAGATTTGCCTTGTAGCGACGGGACCAGTTCGTGGGCTCTTCGGCGTACGGCGCGCGCAGTACCTCGAAGACCCGGTCGAGCCCGTCCTGACCGACCACATCACGTACGCCGACGAACTCCGCATTGTCCGCAGGCACACGTACCGTCAAGTCGCCCTGAGCGACCTTCAGCACCAAGTAGGTCTTGTCCACGCCTTTGATCTGGCGAGTCTCAATGGCCTCGATCAGCGCGGCCCCGTGATGGGGATAGACCACGGTGTCGCCAACCTTGAACGTCATGTGACAGGTACCCCTTCCGTGGCTATCCATCCTAACACGAGAATCGCCTCTTCTGAATGGCGTTTTCGCAGGTCAGGGCATATCTCGGGGCTTGACAACTACAACAGGAACGTGCTGCGGAAGGCTTCCGGAGCGAGGTATTCGCAGGTGGGAGCGGCTCTCCGGGGGAGCAGAAACACGCCCGTCACACGCCCTCCGAGAGCGCTCCAAGAGGCTGAACGTCCCGGTTTGCCGGGTTCAAGACGGTGAACTTCCGCTACTCCGTTCGGCGACCGGAGAGACGTACGACTCCGTCTTCGGCGTGAATCCGGAATTGATCAAGAGCCCCCGGTGATCAATTTCCCGGACTTCCCCGGACCGCCATGCATTCCTTACCGGAAATCCGCAAGGCGGGCCCCGATGACGCTTGACGGCGCTTATGTGAATGGTGAACGAGAGGCCAATGACATGCACGTGACGGCAGTGACGGGTGTGGCGGGACTCAGCCAAGACACAGGCGGGGCTCAGGTGGTCCGGGAGTGGCTCGCGTGCCGTAGGGGCGGGTCGGGTGCGGTGGCGCGGGGGCGGCTCGGTAACCTAAGGCCGCTGACACACACTTAGGACGGCTTTACGGCCGTCCGCCCCTCCCGTACCGCCCTCGTTCAAGGAGTTGCCGCCGCCGTGAGCCGCAGCCTTCGACGTGGCGCAATCGCCGCCACCGCCATCGCGTTCTCGCTCGCGTCGCTCGCCGCGTGCGGCGCCGGTAACAACGCCCAGACGCACGAGATCAAGCCGGACAACGCAGCGACGTCCGTCGGCGACATCAAGATCCAGAACGCCATGGTGATCACCCAGCCCGACCTGAAGTCGACGGGCCCCGCGGTGATCGCCGCCACGGTGTTCAACACCGGCCGCACCGACCAGACCCTGGACGAGATCTCGGTCGACGGCACGGGCAAGAAGGCGAAGATCACGCCGGGCAAGGACGACAAGACCTCCAAGAAGGGTGGTCCGCTGACCATCCCCGCGGGCGGTTCCGTCGTCATCGGCGGCAAGGACAACGCGTCCGCCGTCCTGCCCAGCAGCCGCGAGGCCGTCAAGGACGGCAACGCGCAGGCGGTCAACTTCGTCTTCAGCAAGACCGGTGACGTGAAGATGAAGACCTTCGTCGTGCCGGCCGAGAGCTACTTCAAGAAGTGGGGCCCGAGCGAGGTTCCCGAGGCTCCGGACGGGAAGCCGTCGACGAAGCCGTCCGGCTCGACGAGCGGTGAGCCCTCCGAGGGCACCACGCAGGGTGCGACCGAGGGCGCGACCGAGGGTGGCGCCGGTAGCCCCTCGAACAAGCCGTCGGGCAACGCCACCGCCGAGGGCCAGAACACGTCCGGCGCGGGCGACGCCGGTACGCAGGACGCGGGCACCACGGCGGGCGCGGGCAACCAGCGCTGACGCCGACTGGCTCAGACAGCCGCAGACAGACACCAGACAGACGCAGGAGGGGCGGGAACCCGGTGCCGGGTTGACGAAGCGCGGCGGGCGCGATGCCAAGCTTGCGAAAGAGTTCCGCGATGCTCTGAAGGCTGAAAAACTGCAGTACGTCCTGGTGAAGGCGAAC